>NZ_QEWP01000047.1 GCF_003121985.1 Marinilabilia rubra | reverse complement strand
AATCGAGTAGACTGCCGCTAGGCCATTAGCCTAGCGGAGAGCCTCTCACACCACCGTACGTACGGGTCTCGTATACGGCGGTTCCTTAAACCATGGGAAACAGTTGATTCATTTCCGTATTTTTGGAAATCGTTTTAAACATTGTAGCTAAAGGAATGTATCCCCGCTTTATTAGACGCGCTTTGGTGATGGTGGTTCCCAATATCGGGCTCTGGGCAATAGCCCAACCTCCCATCCTGCTGCGGCTCCATGCATAGGCATCTCGTGGTGGAACTCCTAAGCGGATCAGGTTCTTCCGTTTCCGTTCAAGCTTTTTCCAGTGGTGCCAGATACAGTACCTTAGTCGGTTGCGCAACCAGCCGTCCAGTTCTGTCAATTTCCCCTTGATGTTGGCATATTTGAATGCATTTAGCCAGCCTCGCTGGATTTCATGCAGTTTCTTTATGCGTTCATCAAAGCTCATTGGCGTGGTTTTACGAGTTACCTCCTTCAGTTTTGCTTTTAAAGACTTCCATCTTTTACGGTTTACAACCAACTGGTATTTGCCTTTGACTCCTTTTTGATAAATGGCGACAAAGCCATAACCCAGAATCTGGAAATGAATTGGTCGCCGTATGCCACTTTTATCCCGGTTAATGGGAAGTTTCAACTTGTCACGTAGATAAATGTACACCTGGTTGCCTGCTCGTTTTGCTTCCGATTTTGTTTTGCAATAGATGCTGAAATCATCTGCATAGCGGACAAAGCGAAGCCCTAAACGCTCCATCTCTGTGTCCAGTTCATGTAACATGATATTGGACAATAGCGGACTTATCGGGCTTCCTTGTGGCACGCCTATTCGACGTTTTATGAGTTTCCCGTCTTTTTCAAGAGGAGCTCTCAGCCAACGCCGAATCAGGCACATCGTGGTTTTACATTTTATCTTTCGATAAAGCAATTGCAACAGCAGCACATGGTCTACCATGTCGAAGAACTGTTTAAGGTCAATCTCAACTATATGTTGATAGCCGGAATTGATGTAGTGAAGCGATTTACTTACGGCTTGCTGGGTATTCCGCAGAGGGCGGAATCCATAGCTATAGGTCGAAAACGCTTGTTCGTAACGGGGCATAATCACACGCAAAACAGCCTGTTGCAGCATCCGGTCTATGGCTGTTGGTATCCCGAGTAGGCGCATTTTTCCACTTCCTTTGGGGATTTCCTTGCCTCGAATCGGTTGTGCATGGTAGTTTCTAGTGCGAACTTGTTCTGTCAGGGTTGAGCGATGTTCATGTAGGTAAGCTTCCAATTCACTTACTTTCATGCCATCTACTCCCCCGGCTCCTTTGTTACGAACTACTTCCCTGCAGGCCATTGATAAATTGGCGGGTTGCAGGATTTTCTCAATCAGTGCTTCTTCCATTTCTTCTTTTCTGTTTCCGGTTACGCTTTCGACGGGCTGATAAGCTTTTAACTTAGACCTCCCGGGCAAATTTGTAACGATTTAAAGTTCCGTCCTTCGGTGTTCACTTCTTGTGTCGGGAAACCCGGCTAATACAGTTCGCTCGTACGCCGCAATATTCCTTCCGGTTAATACCGTGAATCGGTAGCATCCTCACCTACTATGACTTCTGCTGACTGCTCCACATGTCCAGCTCGTGGACGTGGAGCTATCCCCTGGTAAGAGCTTTATCCTTTAGTCTATTCCTGTCGCATCTACATAACTGTCCTTTGGGTGTTCTTTGGGCTTTACAATGATGTGCTTGCTTACCCGAACTGTTATGCCTCATATACGCCTTACAGGATATGCTAGTCCTGTAATACCTGTCCGTCAGTACAGACTTTTGCCGGTTGGCTTCCTTCACTGCCTACCTCACGGTAGACCAGCTTGCCACTTGCTAATGCTTCGAGGCGTCACCCTCGCGCATAAGGGACTTACACCCTCTGGATAAAATCACCCCGCACTTTATGGTTCCTTGAAAAAGATTTGTATTTTTAATCTTTTTCAAGAACTTCCAGTGTGGGTGCGCTGCTGCTCATGCAGGGCACACACA
>NZ_QEWP01000046.1 GCF_003121985.1 Marinilabilia rubra | reverse complement strand
AACCGGGTAGCTTACGCCCCCTAAGAACCGTGCGTGCCAGTTTCCCGGCACACGGCTCAGGCACTTTTAAAGCCTGCCCGGTGAGGGAAGACCCGGCTGTTATTACTACTTTTGTTGTCGTTGACAATAAAAGTAGTAATTTGTCTGCATTCTTTGGCTAATGCTTGTCTTCTTTTTGCTCTGTCAGAGAAGTATTTGTCATATTCTTGCAGGCATGGGTTGGCGTCTCCCTTGATTTTTGCATGGTATCGTATAGGCACATAACCGATTCGATACAGCCGGTGAACGGCCGTTCCGTTTTTGGTTATGCACTTGTCGGAAAAATGCAAGTCTCGGAAGTAACGATGGAAAATCCACCAACGGTTTTTGTTTGCGTGTTGGTATTTTGTCCATCGTTTAAGCTGTTCCCAAATAAACGACCCTACTTTGGCGAAAGTCCTTTTGGCGCAAATGCCTTTGTGATAGTTCGACCAACCCCGTATAACTGGATTGAGAATACGTATCAGGGCATGTGCGGGAATTCCGCGATATTGCCTGATCATTTTGCTGATTTTGTCCTTGAAAGATTGGACAGACTGTTTAGACGGTCTGATGACCAGTTTTCCGTTGAATTTCCGGACATTCTGGGAGAGAAAGTCAAACCCATTATTGATGTGCGTAATTTTGGATTTCTCGGGGGAGAGCTGAAGCCCTCTTTCCAGCATGAAGTTTTCGACCAAAGGGATGATTTCCCCGGTAATAACTTCTTTGTTGGCCGCTGTAATAACAAAATCATCTGCATATCGGATGAAGTTGACTTTGTGACCTTTCCGTCTGGGATATTGTCTGTCGATTAATTTTTCTAATCCGTCAAGTACCATGTTCATGATCAGGGGAGAAATGATTCCTCCCTGAGGAGTACCTTTCTCAGTAGGGAACAAGCGTTTTTTCTCGATATATCCTGCCTTAAGCCATTTTCGAAGAATGGTCTTGTTGCTTGGAATATACTTTAGAATCCAATCGTGGCGGATGTTATCGAAACACGCTTTAATATCTGCCTCGAATATCCACTGTGCTGAGTTTTTTCTGCAAAGAGCCAGGAAGCATTGAGCAATCGCATCGTTGCACGAACGCCTGTTTCTAAAACCGTATGAGTTACGGTCGGCCAAGGTTTCGGCTAACGGGTCGAGAGCGATTTTGAAAAGCGCTTGCATCGCTCTGTCGTGCATGGTGGGAATGCTGAGTGGTCTTTTCTTCCCGTCCTTTTTAAGAATGTAAACTCTGCGCAATGGCTTAGGGCGATACCCTCTAACAACAAGAGAATTGGCAGCTTGTAGCTTTTGGTCAGGCGCTTGCCAAACCAGATTATCTACCCCCGGGGTTTTACCGCCTTTGTTTTTGGTAACCCTGAGAACTGCCAGCAATTTAGCAAAGAATGATTTCGAGAGGAGATGTATCAGGGCTTTTGCTTTACCCCAACGTTTCTCTTTAACAGCCTTGGCAATGCGTCTTTGCAGCCTGTTCACCGACTGGATGACTTTGCGCCATTGTATGGTCGCCCAGTTATCCGTATGGTGTGGAAGTGCACACGATGAATTTGCATCCTCGTTCATTTGCTTTCTTTCATTAACAGGTTCTGAAAAGCTTCTTGCCATAAAGCACCAGTTGAAGGTCAGCGGGCTTTCGCCCCGTGATAATATTGCCTTGGCTCAATCACTATCCGACTCGTTACAAACCGGCCTTCGCTTTATTCAACCTCTCTGTCCGACGTTTCCCAATGCCTTACGGTTATGGTTTTATCCCGTTTGTTTACCCGAAACAGGTGGGAGAGAGCGCCGGGCTTCCACGTTCCGCTCTAATAACAAGCATCTGTGGGTTTAGGCCCATCCTGTCTGCCGGCTGAACAACATCTTCGTATGAGCTGCGTTAAACGCTCATAACTTGTCAGTTTACCATTTTGGTAGGGAGCGTATCAGTCTTAGTTTTCGCTCTTACGCCTTTACGACAGTTTCGGAATGTTTATGTATTTTGGCCTTGCCCACGCATCCATGCCCTTAATCGGTCTAAGACCCCGATGACAGTCTGCCTTGCGGTTTCCTGCCACGCCCATGGGATACGAAATCCGGGTGATTGGTACACTTATCCCGGGAGCTTCAACCCGCAGTGGCTGCACCACACGCCAGTTGTCCCGGTAGGATACTATTGGAAGAACAATAGGTTTTATCAAGGCCATTGCCTTGTAAAACAATTATATAGAGCGACATCGTGTCGCAA
>NZ_QEWP01000045.1 GCF_003121985.1 Marinilabilia rubra | reverse complement strand
GATCAGGATAAACTGGATGAAATCACCACCGAACTAAACGATCGCCGGGCCAGAGAACTGGGATAATAAATTGAGAAATACTAATATAAAACAAATTGAATTTCTGCTCTTATACCTAATAGAAAGCAGGCCCTCAGCAAAAGACGGCCTTGACCGGTGAGCCAAAAAACAAGTGAAGATGGCGTTAAGAAATCTTTGCTGTTTGATACCGAGATTAGTTCTTGTTGGCTTTTGGGACAACAAAAGCCTTACAAAACTTAAATCGGGAGAGTTTAAAGATTTTAGCCATCAAACGCTGTTTTTTTGAGTGAAACGGTCACAGCCTTGACTTTTTTTGATTCCTTTTTTGTGTCAAGACAAAAAAGGGATTGGGGTTAAAGGGGCAAAGCCCCTCGTAAGTCGGATTGGGTAAATGTTTAGATATTCAATTAAAAACACATAAACACCATGAAGTTTGGATTTTTTGATGATGCGAATCGCGAATATGTAATCACGACCCCCGAAACCCCATTCCCCTGGATCAATTACCTGGGCAATGAGGATTTTTTCTCGCTGGTTTCCAATACGGCCGGCGGGTACTCTTTTTACAAAGATGCCAAGTTCCGCAGGCTGACAAGATACCGCTATAACAATGTGCCCATGGACAATGGCGGACGCTACTTTTACATCAACGATGGCGGAACGATTTGGTCACCCGGGTGGAAACCCGTCAAAACCCCGCTGGATAAGTATGAGTGCCGCCACGGAATGAGCTATACACGCATTACCGGCGAGAAAAACGGACTGGAAGCCGGGACCCTGTTTTTTGTTCCGCTGAAATCGTGGTGTGAAGTCCAAAAGGTGAAACTGACCAACCATACCAATGAGAAAAAACAATTTAAACTTTTCTCTTTTATGGAATGGTGCCTGTGGAATGCCGAGGACGATCAGAATAACCTTCAGCGTAATCTGAACACCGGAGAGGTGGAGATAGAAGACTCCACCATCTATCATAAAACCGAATACAAAGAGCGCCGGAACCACTACGCCTTTTACCATGTAAATGCCCCGGTTCAGGGCTATGATACTGATCGCGAAAGCTTCGTGGGACTGTACAACGAGTTTTCGGGACCGAAGGCCGTACTGGATGGCAAAGCTGCCAACTCACACGCACACGGCTGGTCACCCATTGCTTCGCACTACCTGGAAATAGAACTGGCTCCCGGTGAGAGTAAGGAGCTTGTATTCCTGCTCGGCTACATCGAAAACAAGGAAGAAGAAAAGTGGGAAGCCAAAAACATCATCAATAAAAAACCGGCGAAAGCTGTTATAGAACAATTTAATACAGCTGAAAAAGTCAACAAGGCATTTGAAGAGCTCCGCGAATACTGGGATGACCTTCTGGGGAACTTTGTTCTCGACAGTGGCGATGAGAAACTGGACCGAATGGTCAACATCTGGAACCAGTACCAGTGTATGGTCACTTTTAATATGTCGCGTTCAGCTTCCTTCTTCGAAGTGGGCATTGGCCGCGGCATGGGCTTCAGAGATTCTAACCAGGATCTGATTGGTTTTGTGCACCAAATTCCCGAAAGGGCCCGCGAACGCATCATCGATATTGCTTCCACGCAGTTTCAGAACGGAGGGGCCTACCACCAATACCAGCCACTTACCAAGCGCGGGAACAATGCCATTGGCGGTAACTTCAACGATGACCCGTTGTGGCTGATCCTATCCACAACAGATTATATCAAAGAGACCGGAGATTTTGGAATCCTGGATGAGAAGGTACCGTTCGACAACGATATGTCGGTGGCGAAAAGTCATTTTGAGCACCTTAAGCTTTCCTTCTATCATGTGGCTAATAACCTGGGGCCTCATGGCCTGCCATTGATCGGTCGTGCTGACTGGAACGACTGTCTGAACCTGAACTGTTTCTCCAAAGACCCCAATGAGTCATTCCAGACCACCGAAAACAAATCGGGCGGAACTGCCGAATCACTGATGATTGCCGGCTTGTTTGTGGTTTACGGTCGGGAATACATCAAGCTTTGCCGGCAGATAGGAATTGAAAAGGAAGCCGATGAAGCCCAAACGCATGTGAACAACATGGTGGAAGCCATCAAGACGCATGGTTGGGATGGTGATTGGTACCTCAGGGCTTACGATTTCTTTGGCAACAAAGTGGGCAGCAACGAAAATGAAGAAGGTAAGATATTCATTGAATCTCAGGGCTGGTGCAGTATGGCCGAAATCGGCAAGGAGGAAGGTATGGTGGAGAAAGCGCTGGATTCGGTAAAAGAACGCCTGGACTGTGAATATGGAATCGTGTTGAACAATCCCGCCTTCACCAAATATGTGGTGGAGTATGGAGAGATTTCCACCTATCCGGCCGGTTATAAGGAAAATGCCGGAATCTTCTGCCATAACAACCCCTGGATCATGATCGGTGAGACCAATATTGGCCGTGGTGAAAGAGCCTGGGA
>NZ_QEWP01000044.1 GCF_003121985.1 Marinilabilia rubra | reverse complement strand
GTTGAACTAAACCCGTTTTCAACGGGAGCTTACCATCATAAAACTAAGAAATCTTCCTAAATAAACCGATTTTTCGGCCTCAAACAATTAAAAACAATTTAGTTATGAGTCGAAAATCGTATTTAGAGCAGGCCTGCGAAGCAGTACCTGAGTTCAAAACAGTGAGTACACAGTTTTTGCGTAAGTATACCATCTCCGGAAAATCGGACTCCTGTACGCGCAATTACCTGATGCAAATTTCCAAACTGGTATTACATTACGGGCTTTCTCCATTAGATCTGTCTCAGGATCAACTGGAGGAGTATTTATTTTATCTGCGTCAAAATGAACCGCCCAGCATGAGTTCTTTTAAACATCTGGTGTATGGTCTTCGCTCTATGTTCAGCATGTTTAAAAATGAGGACTTGTACCTGAGTCTGCCGACCATAGCACAGAGCAGAGCGCTTCCGGAAGTGTTCTCACAGCAGGAGATCAAACGAATAATGAAAGCCTCAAAACTATTGAAACACCGTGTGCTTTTCGCCCTTATTTATGACTGTGGTCTGCGTATCAGTGAAGCCATAAACCTGAAGATTAGCGATGTTGATTTTGACCGGCATCAGATTCATATTCGTGAGAGTAAATTTAAGAAAGACCGTTATGTGCCTGTTTCAGGACTGGTTTTAAAAGGGTTGAAATCCTATTTGGAGACATCACACCCCAGAGAATGGCTGTTTAATGGCAAGATACGAGGCGAAAAGATCAGCAGAAGTGGCATACGTCACGCATTTCGATCAGCCATAAAAAAAACTGAAATTTCTAAAAAGGTTTGTATTCACACTTTACGACACAGCTATGCTACCCACTTATTGGAAATGGGACTGGATATCCTGAGTATCCAACACCAAATGGGACATGCCGAATTACGTACAACCCTGATGTATTTGCATATCGCCAAGTCAGTTCCCCAGAGAGGATTTAGTCCTATGGAAAAACTTTATGATAATGGTAGGAAAAACAAGTAATGCTGATTTGAAAAGCATTATAGAGCAGTTTCTTCCTTCCCTGATACATAAAAGAGGTTTAACCGGGCATCAGTTAAAGGTTCTTAGTGCACTATCAGCGTGTCGGACATCTAAACTGGGCGGTTCGGCTCTGGCATGTGGTGATTGTGGCAGTGTGCACTACGTGCTTCACAGCTGCAGGAATCGACATTGTCCTCGTTGTCAGGGCATCGATAAGGAGTTGTGGATTGAAGATCGTAAACAGGAGCTGCTTCCGGTTAAATATTACCATGTGGTATTTACCGTGCCACATGATCTGTTGGAGTTGTTTCGCTTCAACCGGAAAGTGATGTATAACCTTCTGTTTGAGAAATCGTGGGAAACCATCAGTGTTTTTGCTCAAGATCCAAAACTACTGGGAGCAAAGCCGGGAGCCATTGCTGTTTTGCATACCTGGGATCAGCAACTGGGCTTTCACCCGCATGTCCACATGATTGTTCCGGCCGGGGGCATAGATAAGCAAGGAAAGTGGAAAAGCACCAAACAAGATGGTAACTTTTTGTTCGATGTAAAGCAACTCTCCAATGTCTTTAGCGCCCGGTTTGTCAGCAAGCTTCGCCGCCTGAAAAGGGAAGGTAAAATAAAAAAACATGTTCCCCGTGACCTGATAAAGGAGCCCTGGGTGGTCTATGCCAAGCAGGCTTTTGGCAGTCCGGAAAGCGTGATTGAATACCTGGGAAGGTATAGCCACCGGGTGGCCATTTCTAATCACCGTATCCTGAAAGGGACCAGTACCCATGTAACCTTTAGCTGGCTTAACCGCAAAGCAGGCTACCGAAAGGAAACAATAACGCTTACGGGCGTGGAATTTCTGGAACGTTACCTGGAGCATATTGTACCGCCTCACTTTCGACGCATTCGCTACCTGGGTTTTTTGAGTAATCGCAATAAGCGAGAAGCAATTGAAAAAATCAGAGAACAATTGCTGGCGGCTCATGTAACGAGGCCTGGGTTGTCCCGGAGCGAGGTGCTGGCGTTGCGCTTTGGAAAGCGTTCGGTTCTGCAGTGTCGCGAGTGTGGCGGAGAACTCTTGCTGCTGGAGAGCTTTCCAAAAGAACGGGCACCACCAGAAAATCGGTGCGCTTAAATATGCTTAGTGTCCCAATAATGAATGCACTTCTGTAGTGCAAATGGGAAAGGTATGCGCTGACTTGTCACTGTGGCCCGCAAAATCCTAAAGAGGCAAGGCTAAAACAGATACGGCAGACTCAAAATAGCATCAGAGATGTGGTTAATTGCAAAAATATATGTCAAAGAACGAGATAACTGGAGTCAAAACATCATTAAATACCTTCCCGGAAACCGATTGAAAACACTATAGTTAAATCATTGTTATATAGTTTTTTATTGTGAGGCATCCTGAAGATTGTTTAGTTCAACAATAGCCTCCAATATCAAGCGTGTGCAAGCAACGCTTGATCGGAGGCTAAGTGTT
>NZ_QEWP01000043.1 GCF_003121985.1 Marinilabilia rubra | reverse complement strand
GTAAGCCTTCGGCCTCCCACGTAATGTAAAAGTAAGAATTTTTCCCAGCCCGGGGGTGCCGGTCTGGGAATTAGATTTTTCCAAGTTCTACTGGAATCTCTTAGAATTTATTGGAATCAGTTGGAGCTTTCCGGGAAATTCTGGCAATCATTGGATTTTTTCCAATTGTGTGGCAAAAGATCGGCCAGATCTAAATCGTAATTACTGTTGTACAAGGCAATCCTGGAAAACACATCGGTTAACCACTCACGGGGGTTCACATCACTGGCTTTGCAGCATCCAAGCAAGGAGTACATAATGGCAGCATTCTCTGCCGCGTCATGATTTCCACAAAACAGATATCCTTTTCTGCCCACGGCCAGAGGCCTGATGGCATTTTCGGCCAGGTTGTTGTCAAGCATGTAGCGACCATCAAGATGATAGCGCGACAGGCGTAAAAAAAGATTATAGGTATAAGCCAGGGCTTTACTCATTTTCCCACCTTGTAGAGCTTTCGGATAATAGCTTTCAATCCATTTTTCAAAAGCACGCATGATTGGATAGGCCAGCCGTTTTCGAAGTTCTGCCCTTTGCCCATAATCCATCTCCTGTTCTGTGGCCATTTGCTCTACCTGATAGATTTTGGCAATTTGTGCCAATGCGTATTCCGCCCCTGTTTTGTCTTCCGCAAGACTTTCGGAGAATTTCCGACGCGCATGTGCCCAGCAACCCAGGAGCAAAACACCTTTCTTTTGCTCATAGATTGAGTATGCCTGATATCCATCGGTTTGAACAGCTCCCTGGTAATTCTTTAATAAATCGACCACCACCTTTTGTGCCCGGGAGCCTTTATCGTAGTGAAAGAAAACCAGATTGTCCATTACGGATCGTACCATCCACAGATAAGCTTTTTGGGCTTTGTGCTTTTTATTGTTGATCACCGGAATGGTGCTTTCATCAACCTGGATATAATCAGATTTCAGAACGATCTCTTTTAGTCTGGCGTAAAGTGCCCGAAGTAGATCGCTGCTTCCCTGAAACCATCCATTAACAGTTGATGCAGGTAATCTTATCCCTTCCATTTTTAGTATGGAGATCTGACGATGAAAAGGAAGGTGGTAAAAATATTTGTTCATTATGAGCTCTGCCAGCAACGAGGGACCGGCATTGCTGCGAGGTAAAGGCAGAAGTGGCATTGGAGCAATGCGGATAGCTGATGTTTCTTCTACTTGCTCATTATCGCTATTGTTTTCTTCCGTAGTTTGCTTCTCGGCATATTTGATACGCCTTACCTGACGCACATAAGCCTCTCCTGGTTTGTATTCAAGAATCTCGGTGACTTCTTCGCCAATACGCACCCAATGGGCCTGTTTGCCTTCTGGCTCAATGATTTCTACCTCTCTTCTAAGGTGCTCGGGCAGCGGTTGACGCACTGCTTTCTTTTTGTCTTTAGCAGGCTTACGGCGCTCATATTCGATGAGTTCTTTTTCCGCATCTTCAATGGCTACCTTTTCTTCCGGGAGTACTTCCAGCCCTTCCCAGTCAATCTTTCTCTGGTCGGGGTCAGCTGCAATATGCTTTTCGCTGGAACTGCCGAAAAACTTATGGCGAAACCAGGCAAGCTGATCGGTAAGTTTTTTGATTTGCTGCTCTTTTTTAGCCAGGACAGCTTCTAATTCCTGAGCTTTTGCCTCCAGAGTATCCAAGGCTCCATTGTCGATTTTTCGCAACCGATAGTTCTCCTGAAAAAGCTCATCACGTTCCTGAAGAAGCGCTTGGATTAACTTGTCTTTATCGGTTGCAGAATCGCTCATTTATCACTGTCTGATTATGAGCTTAAAGATAGCAAAACCAAGGCTTGCAGCCAATTATTGACATCTAAAAATCCTGAAAAGATGCTTCTTTTTGTCGTCTTTTCAATAGCCGTTTTTTGGGTTTCACATTCCTGACAATCATCATCAGATCGTGCCAACTTATAGCATGGGATGTAAGACTTTCGTCAAAGCCTGGCAATTTAAAAACACCACTCTCAAGCTTCTTGTGATATATCACCAGTCCGCCATGCTCCAGGTGAAGGATCTTCATGGTGGTCAGCCTGCGATTGACAAAAATGAAGACTTCGCCGTCCTGAACATTACGCTTCATTACTGAGGTTACAATACCGCTGAGGGTGTAGAAGCTTTTGCGCATATCGACCGGTGCCGGATAAAGGAAGTATTTTAACTTATCGTGTAAATGGAACATCGGCCTCAGTCAAATAGGTGAACAATCCTTTTTAGTAATTGCATGTCGATGTTGTCTCTTAAAACCATCTTGGTGCCGTTGGGAAACACCAGTTCAATGGGAGCATTATTCTCTGAGATGCCCAGGCTCTTTACGGGATATTTAATCGCTTGGTTGTTGGCAGCTGGTTTGTTAGAGCCAAATGCCAGTGGGACAAAGTCCACCGGCTGATGTTGTGATGCCTCTTCTAATTTGTTCCGCCAGTAGTAAAAAGTTGAAGGAGCTAAGCACTGGTTGGCGCAAAAGTCCTTTATCTTCAGGCCCGATTCCTGGTATTCTTGGTAGAGTTGCTTAAAAGTTGTCAGTGTCATCCTCATTTTTTGACAACAAAGTAACGGCTGCCGGCCGGAGGATGCAATACGTGGCAGACCGATGGCTTAC
>NZ_QEWP01000042.1 GCF_003121985.1 Marinilabilia rubra | reverse complement strand
AAAAGTTCATTGACATATTGGAAAACATAAGACTCAAAAAGCAAAACGAGCACACTAAAAAAATAGTAGTGCTTTAGTGTACGTTTTTACCAGCAATGGTAAAAACACCAACTAAGAAAGTAGAAAAGGGCGCATGGCGGATGCCTAGGCTCTCAGAGGCGAAGAAGGACGTGATAAGCTGCGAAAAGTCACGGGGAAGTGCAAATAACTAATGATCCGTGAATATCCGAATGGGGCAACCCACTATGCTGAAGGCATAGTATCCTTTCGAGGAAGCAAACCCGGGGAACTGAAACATCTAAGTACCCGGAGGAAGAGAAAACAAAAGTGATTCCCCAAGTAGCGGCGAGCGAACGGGGAAAAGCCTAAACCATCATTGTTTCGGCAAAGATGGGGTTGTAGGACTGAGCTGTAGGTTATTAATTTGAAGTGGAAGCATCTGGAAAGTTGCATCAAAGAGGGTGACAATCCCGTACACGTAAAGATTAACAATCTTATCAGTATCCTGAGTAGGACGGGACACGAGAAATCCTGTCTGAATCAGCCGGGACCATCCGGTAAGGCTAAATACTCCTGAGAGACCGATAGTGAACAAGTACCGTGAGGGAAAGGTGAAAAGCACCCCTGGCAGGGGAGTGAAAAAGTACCTGAAACCGTGCGCCTACAAGCAGTCGAAGCCCTTTCGTGGGGTAACGGCGTGCCTTTTGCATAATGAGCCTACGAGTTATACCTTACCGGCAAGGTTAAGTCCTTAAAGGGATGCAACCGAAGCGAAAGCGAGTCTGAACAGGGCGCTATAGTCGGTATGGATAGACGCGAAACCAGGTGATCTACCCATGGTCAGGTTGAAGTCCCGGTAACACGGGATGGAGGACCGAACCAGTAAACGTTGAAAAGTTTTTGGATGAACTGTGGGTAGGGGTGAAAGGCCAATCAAACCTGGAAATAGCTCGTACTCCCCGAAATGCATTTAGGTGCAGCCTTATGAAAGTTTAGCACAGGTAGAGCTACTGATAGGACGCGAGGGTTTCATCGCCTATCAACTCCTGACAAACTCCGAATGGTGCTAAATGATTCATAGGAGTGAGGGCATGGGTGCTAAGGTCCGTGTCCGAGAGGGAAAGAACCCAGACCACCGTCTAAGGTCCCCAAATGTATGCTAAGTTGAAGAAAACGCGGTATGGTTGCACAGACAGCTAGGATGTTGGCTTGGAAGCAGCCATTCATTTAAAGAGTGCGTAACAGCTCACTAGTCGAGCGACCGTGCATGGATAATAATCGGGCATCAAGCATGCTACCGAAGACGTGGATTGATAATTTATTATCACTGGTAGGGGAGCATTCCAAGTCCGCCGAAGCAGTACTGTGAGGTATTGTGGAGGAATTGGAAAAGCAAATGTAGGCATAAGTAACGATAATGGAGGTGAGAGACCTCCACGCCGAAAGACTAAGGTTTCCTGATCAACGCTAATCGGATCAGGGTCAGTCGGGTCCTAAGGATAACCCGAAAGGGGAAGCCGATGGCAAGCAGGTCAACATTCCTGCACCAGCTATACACTAAAAGTGACGGGGTTGAGAGGTATCTGAGTGCTGACGGAATAGCACCCTGAGCCTAGGCTACGGCCGAAGCGAAGATAAGCATCGACTTCCAAGAAAAGCGAGTATAGCTGCCCGTACCGTAAACGGACACACGTAGTTGGGTTGAGTATACTAAGGCGCTCGAGTGATCCGCGGCCAAGGAACTAGGCAAATTAGTCCTGTAACTTCGGGAGAAAGGACCCCCGTTCACACTTTCGGGTGTGCGTGGGGCGCAGAGAAATGGCCCAGGCGACTGTTTACCAAAAACACATGGCTTTGCTAAATCGTAAGATGATGTATAAGGCCTGACACCTGCCCGGTGCCGGAAGGTTAAGAGGAGATGTTAGTTTCGGCGAAGCATTGAATTGAAGCCCCGGTAAACGGCGGCCGTAACTATAACGGTCCTAAGGTAGCGAAATTCCTTGTCGGGTAAGTTCCGACCTGCACGAATGGTGCAACGATCTGGGCACTGTCTCAGCCGCGAGCTCGGTGAAATTGTAGTACCGGTGAAGATGCCGGTTACCCGCAACGGGACGGAAAGACCCCGTGAACCTTTACTGCAACTTAACATTGATTTTGGGTAAGTGATGTGTAGGATAGGTCGGAGACAATGAAGCGGTATCGCCAGGTATCGTGGAGTCGCCCTTGAAATACGACCCTTTGCTTGCTTGGAATCTAATCTCACAGTGTGAGAGACATTGTTTGGTGGGTAGTTTGACTGGGGTGGTCGCCTCCAAAAGAGTAACGGAGGCTTCCAAAGGTTCCCTCAAGACGATTGGTAACCGTCTGCAGAGTATAATGGTACAAGGGAGCTTGACTGTGAGACCTACAAGTCGATCAGGTGCGAAAGCAGGGCATAGTGATCCGGTGGTTCCGAATGGAAGGGCCATCGCTCAAAGGATAAAAGGTACTCCGGGGATAACAGGCTGATCGCCGCCAAGAGCTCATATCGACGCGGCGGTTTGGCACCTCGATGTCGGCTCGTCACATCCTGGGGCTGGAGAAGGTCCCAAGGGTTGGGCTGTTCGCCCATTAAAGTGGCACGCGAGCTGGGTTCAGAACGTCGTGAGACAGTTCGGTCCCTATCTGTTGTGGGCGTAGGAGATTTGAGAGACCCTGTCGTTAGTACGAGAGGACCGCGATGGACAGACCACTGGTGCATCAGTTGTTCCGCCAGGAGCATCGCTGAGTAGCTAAGTCTGGAAGGGATAAGTGCTGAAAGCATCTAAGCACGAAGCCTGTCTCAAGATAAGATCTCCATATAAGGGGCGTTGCAGATTACGACGTTGATAGGCTGCAGGTGTAAATACGGTGACGTATGTAGCCGAGCAGTACTAATTACCCAAAACTTTTAAGTTGGGGAAGATTACTTCCACACTGAAGCATTACTACAAAAGTGTACTCCAAAAGCTTTTTGGATCTTTTCCAATATGTCAAAGATATTGCCTTCAAATCCCCCTCCTTGGGAGGGGTTAGGGGAGGCCCTCATTTAGGTGGTTTTAGCAACAGGGTCCCACCTCTTCCCATTCCGAACAGAGAAGTTAAGCCTGTTAGCGCCGATGGTACTACGTAAAAGTGGGAGAGTAGGTCGCCGCCGATCTTTAAGTAGAAATCCCGGTCTGATTAATTTCAGACCGGGATTTTTTT
>NZ_QEWP01000041.1 GCF_003121985.1 Marinilabilia rubra | reverse complement strand
TCTAAATACGATTTTCGACTCATAACTAAATTGTTTTTAATTGTTTGAGGCCGAAAAATCGGTTTATTTAGGAAGATTTCTTAGTTTTATGATGGTAAGCTCCCGTTGAAAACGGGTTTAGTTCAACGGAGCTATATACGCCAGTCGTGGCATCCATAGCATATTGACGGTTTTGTATTTCCCAAAACCATGCGTTCAAGCTGATAAATCCATAGCTGGTCTGAAACCACGCCCAGGCGCATATAGCCGGGACGTTGCCGTTCATTGTAAGGAGAACATACCCCAAGAACATTCATTTTAGCTATATTTGAAAAGCTAAAAACAAAAGAATTAATATGCCGGAGAACCAAAATATCGAATGGAAAGAATCTTGGAGAGATGAATATTTAAAATGGATTTGTGGTTTTGCAAATGCAGACGGCGGAAAAATAGTAATCGGAAAAGATGACAACGGCAATATTGTTGGAGTAAAAAATCCTAAAAAGCTACTTGAGGATATTCCCAATAAAGTAAGAGATATATTAGGAATTCTCGTAGATGTTAACTTACATGAAACCCCAGATGGTAATTATATTGAAATTAACGTAGAAGCTTATCCATATCCAGTCAATTACAAAGGACAATATCATTATCGAAGTGGCAGCACCAAACAAGAATTAAAAGGAGCTGCACTTGACAAATTTATGCTTCAAAAAAAGGGAAAACGCTGGGATGGAGTACCAGTTCCCAACATCTCTACCCAAGACTTAAAATCAGAAACATTTGATTTTTTTCGCAAAAAAGCGGTAAAAGCACAACGAATTGACGAAGATGTTCTATCAGATACAAATGACCATTTAATTGAAAATTTGCAACTTAAAGAAAATGACTATATAAAAAGAGCTGCAATACTTCTTTTTCACTCAAATCCAGAAAAATTTGTAACCGGAGCATACATCAAGATTGGATACTTTTTGTCCGATGAAAATTTAAAGTTCCAGGATGAAGTTCACGGAAATATTTTTGAGCAAGTTGAAAAGACTATGGATTTGCTCTTCTCCAAATATATCAATTCGTCAATCAGTTATGAAGGATTAAATCGGGTTGAGAAATATGAATATCCAAAAGACGCAGTACGCGAAGCTCTTCTTAACTCGGTATCACATAAAGATTACTCAGAAGGTGTTCCAATTCAAATTAGCGTCTACCAAGATAAAATCATTTTCTGGAATGAGGGAAAACTACCAGACAACTGGACTATTGAAAAGCTGTTAACGAAACACCCATCAAAACCTTTTAATCCAGACATTGCAAACGCTCTTTTTAGAAGTGGATATATCGAATCTTGGGGCCGTGGAACAATTAAAATGATTAATGAATGCGTCAATTTTGGCATCCCAAAACCAATCTATTTTTACGATATGTCAGGATTTTGGGTGGAATTTAGAAAGGAAAATCTGAATCCCGAATATTTGAAAACTTTAGGTTTAAATGAAAGACAAATAAATGCTATTGAACATCTCAAGAATAAAGGGAAAATAACAAATAGTGATTACCAGACCATTTTTAAAGTTTCCCGAAATACAGCAAGCAGAGATTTAACAGATTTGGTAGATAAAGGATTGTTAAAAGCCTCTAGCATAAAAGGTGCTGGTTCTTTTTATGAATTGCACCATTAATTGCACCAATTGCACCATGAGAAAAGATTAAAAAAAGAAAACATAACGAAGAAAGAAACAACGAAACGGCAACAAAGCTATCATACGCCAGCCGTGGCATCCACAGCATATTGAGGGTTTCGTATTACTCTCTCCCATGCTTTCAAGCTGATAAATCCATAGCTGGTCTGAAAGCCACGTCCAGGCGCATATAGCCGGGACGTTGCCGTTCATGTAACGAATGAAACACTAGGCCACCGCACAAATTGCACATTTGCAAGCCCAACCGCCACAGGCCAAAACTTCAGCTTGCAAAAGAGCAATTTCTTGCCGTTCCGCAAGTTTACATATATTTGTAAAAGCTAAAAGAAAATTGAAAAATACATGCCTGAAAATCAAAACATAGAATGGAAAGAAAGTTGGCGGGATGAATACCTTAAATGGATTTGCGGGTTTGCAAATGCTAAAGGTGGAAAAATTATAATTGGCAAAAATGACAAAGGAGAAATCATCGGCGTTGACAAATTCAAAAAGCTAATGGATGACATTCCCAATAAAATCCAAAACCAATTGGGAATTATTTGCGATGTTGATTTAATGGAGTACGAAGACAAAAAATATATTGAAATTGATGTAAAACCCTACGATGTGCCTATTTCATATCAGGGAAAATATCATTATCGGAGCGGAAGCACCAAACAAGAACTTAAAGGCACTGCTCTAAACGAATTTTTATTAAAAAAGGCTGGTAAAACCTGGGATGATGTTATAGAACCAAGAGCAAATTTTAATGATATCGATACATCTGCAATTGAAGCATTCAAAAAAGGAGCAACTTCAAGTAAAAGAATGCCTTTCATTGAAGAAGAAAATGACATTGAAACCATCTTAGATAATCTTCTACTTCTTGAAAACGGCCAATTAAAGCGTTCTGCAATATTGCTCTTCGGCAAAAGCCCCTGTCGTTTCTACATTAATGCCTACGTAAAAATTGGGCGATTTGGACAAACTGATGACGACCTTCGTTTTCAAGAAGTAGTGGAAGGAAATGCATATCAATTAGCTGATAAAACACTTGACATTCTTGACAAAAAATTTCTGGTCTCCCCCATTTCTTATCAAGGATTACAGCGTGTAGAAAAATGGGAATACCCTTACGAAGCAATCCGTGAAGTGATTCTCAATGCAATAGTGCACCGGGACTATATGGGGGCACCAATACAAATTAGCGTTTATGACGATAAACTAATAGTCTGGAATGAAGGCTCACTTCCTAATGATTTATCCATCGAAGATTTAAAGAAGAAACACTCTTCTCGCCCCCATAATCCAATTCTTGCAGGAACATTTTTTAAGGGAGGATTAATTGAAGCATGGGGCCGTGGAACAATTAAAATTCTAAATGAATTTAAAAAAGCAGGACTTCCTGAGCCAATTATTGAAAGTACATCAGGAGGAATAAGTATTACACTTCAAAAAAACGCAATTAAGGAAAAAGGTCCTATTTCAAAAGACCTAAATCAACGTCAATTAACGGCAATTGAATTCCTTAAAGAGAACGGAACAATATCAAATAAAACATATCAGGAACTGTGTAAAGTCTCCAAGGCAACGGCTACAAGAGACTTAGCTGAATTAGTTGAAAAATTCAATATGGTGGAAAGGATTGGAGATGTTGGCGCTGGAACTCTTTACAAATTAATTGGCTCATAATTGGCTCAATTGGCTCATAATTGGCTCAAGAATGACTCAAAAAGAAAGAATCCCAGATTAGCTCCCCCCCTTCGCATGCAAGCACATTGGCTGGTCACACAATCTAACGCACAACCGAAACCATCCAATAAGCTTCCAAGCCCAAACACACGAACTGATGATAATAAAACACGAAACGGCAACAAAGCTATATTCGCCAGCCGTGGCTTTCACAACATATTGAGGGTTTCGTTTTACTCTCTCCCATGCTTTCAAGCTGATAAATCCATAGCTGGTCTGAAAGCCACGTCCAGGCGCATATAGCCGGGACGTTGTTGCGACACGATGTCGCTCTATATAATTGTTTTACAAGGCAATGGCCTTGATAAAACCTATTGTTCTTCCAATAGTATCCTACCGGGACAACTGGCGTGTGGTGCAGCCACTGCGGGTTGAAGCTCC
>NZ_QEWP01000040.1 GCF_003121985.1 Marinilabilia rubra | reverse complement strand
GTTAGAAGCTGGAAACTTTCGAAGTTAAGAAATTTTGATTCTTTTTGCGGCATATTTAAAAAACTAAGAAAATTATAAAAAACACGTTTTAAATGGTTTATGACTTTACTTAGATAAAAGATTTAAGGTAAACCATATAGCATTGATAATCTGGAATTTAAAGCAAATGCATCTTTGGTTCCAAATAATTGATTTAAAGCTTTTTACAATTCCGAACCATCGGGATAACGGAGTATTGATTTAAAAAACTAAGAAAATTATAAAAAACACATTTTAAATGGTTTATGATTTTACTTAGATTTAAGATAAATCATAGCCAATTGATAATCCGAGCGTTAACTCGAAAAATCGTAGATGTGTAAACGATTGACTCAATGTTCATTGCAATCCCGAACCATCGGGATAACGGACTATAATTATCGAATACAAACGGAGTAAACAATTTTAATGAGATGAAAACTAAAAACTATAATTTTTTATTGATCACTAATAATTGTTTATTGATACCGGATGTTTGATTATTGGTCTTTCTGCCAAGTACAGATCAAAGAACATTGAACATCGTACACTTATAATTGCTCATTGATAATTGTTTATAGCTAAATCATATTACAGCCTTCGCTACGGCACTATGTCGCCTGAGGAGTTAGCCGCACAAGCGGCTGCTAAAGGGATTGATGCGCTTATTCTGACCGATATTAACAATACTTCCGGCATGTTTGAGTTTGTGAAAGTTTGTCGGGAAAAGAATGTTGTACCCCTTGCAGGTATTGATTTCCGGAATGACAATCAATGGCTTTACACCGGAATTGCTCTGAATTTAAAGGGCTTTGGGGAGCTCAATCGTTTTTTGACCTACTATCGGTTACAGGGGTTGCCCTTGCCAGAAGTGCCGCCAGTATTTGAGAATGCTTTAACCATTTGGCCTTATGGAAAAAAGCAACCCGGAGAATTGAAGGAGAATGAATATGTCGGTGTTCGCCACTTTCAGTTACGACAACTTCTGACTTCAGAATGGCGCAGCTGTCAGGATCGTTTGGTGATATGGCAGCCTGTAACTTTTGCTGATCGCAGTGGATTAGATCTTCATCGCCACTTAAGGGCCATCGACCGGAATATTTTGCTGGACAGAGTTGCAGAAGATGATTTGGCCTCTTCTTACGACTGGATGGTGCCTCCTGATAAGCTTAAGGGAGCTTTTGCAGACTGGCCTGAGATAATCAGAACTACTGAAAAAATTAAAGAACAACTTTCATTCGACTTTGACTTTAAAAGCATAAAAAACAAAAGTACTTATACAGGCGACAAGGAGGAGGATGTACAGTTGCTTTCAAGGTTGGCTTTTGATGGTTTAAAAGAACGCTATGGAACAGATAATACAGAAGCCGGACAAAGGGTTGAGAAGGAGTTGGGGATTATTAATGACCTGGGGTTTGCAGCTTACTTCCTGATTACGTGGGATATTATTCAATACTCTCTTTCACGGGGTTTTTATCATGTAGGCAGGGGGAGTGGTGCCAATAGTGTTGTGGCCTATTGTTTGAAAATTACCGATGTTGACCCCATAGAACTCGATCTCTATTTTGAGCGGTTCCTGAATCCCAAAAGGTCATCGCCTCCCGATTTTGATATTGATTATTCATGGCGCGAAAGGGAAGAGGTTCAAAAGTATATTTTTGAACGCTATGGCAAGGAGCACACTGCCTTGCTGGGCGCTATGTCTACCTTTCAGGCACGGGCTGCCATTCGCGAACTTGGCAAAGTTTACGGGTTGCCCAAAGAGGATATAGACCAGCTGGTGAGGCCTTCTGCAGATTTTGAAGCCGGAACTCTGGAGCGAAAAATATTATCTATGGGCCAACGGTTAGCCGATTTCCCTAACTTACGCACCATTCATGCCGGAGGTGTCTTGATTTCAGAGACTCCGATTACTGACTTTACGGCCCTTGATATGCCTCCAAAGGGTTTTCCTGCTACACAATGGGATATGTACACAGCAGAGGATATCGGTTTTGAAAAGTTTGACATTCTTTCTCAACGGGGTATCGGACATATTAAGGAGTGTATTGAAATTGTTCAGGAGAACCACAGAGTGACGATTGATATGCACCGGGTGAATGATTTTAAGAAAGATGAGCGGGTAAAAGATCTTTTGCGAAAAGGAGAGACCACCGGTTGTTTTTATATAGAAAGTCCAGCAATGCGGGGATTGCTGAAAAAGCTGAGATGTGAGGACTATCTGACGCTGGTGGCTGCCAGTTCCATTATCCGCCCCGGAGTAGCCCGTTCAGGGATGATGCGTGAATTTATCCGGCGCTTTCATAATCCTGATGATTTTGAGTATGCCCATCCCGTTATGAAAGAACAATTGGGAGAAACTTTCGGGGTTATGGTCTATCAGGAAGATGTGATTAAAGTTTGTCACCACTTTGCCGGACTGGATTTGGCGGATTCAGATGTTTTGCGCCGGGCGATGAGTGGAAAATACCGATCCAAAGAAGCTTTCCAGGCTATTGTAAATAAGTTTTTCCAGAATTGCCGGGAGAGAGAATATCCCGAGCATTTGACCTCGGAAATCTGGCGTCAGATAGAGTCCTTTGCCGGTTATTCATTTTCAAAGGCACATTCGGCCTCTTACGCTGTGGAAAGTTTTCAGAGTCTCTATCTCAAAGCTTATTATCCTTTGGAGTTTATGGTGGCAGTCATTAATAATTTTGGCGGGTTTTACGCCACATGGGTTTATGTTAATGAGGCAAGACGGTGGGGGGCAAAAATTAATTTACCCTGCGTGAATAAGGGGGCGTTTTCTACCTCAATTTCCGGCGATGATATCTTCCTGGGATTTGTGCATGTCAGGGACTTGGAGCAGAAGACTGCGAAGACTTTTATTGCTGAAAGACGACGTAACGGGGATTTTTCAGGGCTGGATGATTTTATTAACCGAACCGGCATTACCCGGGAGCAGCTGATCCTCCTGATCCGTTTGGGGGTCTTTCGCTTTACCGGTAAAAGTAAACCCGAATTGTTATGGGAAGGACATCTCTTGCTGGGGGGATCAAAAAAGTCCAATACGGGTAAAGTGTTGTTTCAGACCGACTCTCCTCAATACGATCTTCCCTCGTTTGAGCAGTCCTCATTGGAGGATGCTTACGACGAAATAGAGTTGCTGGGGTTCCCTGTCGGCTGCACCTTCTTTGATATGCTTAAAACCTCTTTTCGAGGGGAGGTTCATGCTTCAGGTTTAGAGCAAAATGTGGGGAAAAATGTGCGAATGGTGGGGCAGTTGGTTACCGTAAAGTACGTTCGTACGGTAAAAAAGGAGATTATGCACTTTGCTACTTTTTTGGATTCCCGGGGAGAGTTTTTTGATACGGTTCATTTTCCTCCTGTTTTAAAAGCATGGCCATTCAGGGGAGATGTGGTTTATCTGATACAAGGGAAAGTTGTGAGTGAGTTTGGACAACCATCTGTTGAAGTCGAAAAAATGGCCCCTTTACCACTTAATCCTGATCCGAGAGGTGATTGATTGGGTTTTTTCAAATATGCTCTCGTTACAAGTTAGAAATAAAAGAGGCCGTCATAAAAGTATAAAACACCAAAGGTCATGTTGAGTATGGTCGAAACATCTGTTTATCTAACGAACAGATTCTTCGACAAGCTCAGAATGACAGATTTTTGAAAACATCAAAATATCAGCAAATTAAAAGTTGGCCCCCCTGCCTGCCGGCAGGCAGGCATTCGGGGACCTGATAGTTTTGGGGACATCTCGCCCCGGGTTTTTACCCTGGGTTATCCAGATTTGCCCCCTTTGGGGCATAGCCGTCAGGCTAAGCAGATTGATGCAGTGGAATATTCACAAAATCAAAGGTTTGGTTTATCATTTCTAATATGTGGATACTCGAAAATGTTTTATTTTTTGGTTCTACATTCTGTTCCTT
>NZ_QEWP01000004.1 GCF_003121985.1 Marinilabilia rubra | reverse complement strand
TTTACAGTGTAAAATAAGGCCGATCGCTTTAAGATTCACCAATCAAGATCGGCCTTTTTATTGTTAAATAAATCACAGCAAATATATGAAGAAAATTCGACTATCATCCCGAAAGGGGTGAGTTGCGCCTGTTTACCAACCTTAAAATCAAGCACTTAGGCTTTGTAAGCCTGACGGCTATGCCCTTTCAGGGACCCAGTGCCGGGAGCATGTTTAACCCCGGGACAGTTGCCCCGGGGTTATTTAAGTTCGCCCCTTATCAGGGACTTGATGGATTAGCCCTATTTGTGTCATTCACAAGGTAAGTAATTTATAGAAAGAACCTAATTGTTAATATCATCGCAAAACTAGACTACAGCCTTGAACTTTTATAATAGATTCGTAATCAATTGATTATAAGAATATCTTTTTTGTGTTAATGTGCAGAATTTCAGCACGATACGAATTATCTTGCATCTAAGTAAAATCATAAACCATTTAAAATGTGTTTTTTATAATTTTCTTAGTTTTTTAAATATGCCGCAAAAAGAATCAAAATTTCTTATATTCGAAAGTTTCCAGCTTCTAACTTCCAGCCTCCAGCTTCCGGCTTCCGCGCGGCTGGGCTACTAATATCTAAAAATCTAACGATCTATTGCAGGTTTGGTCTTTTTCAATTTTATTCAGCTGTCTGAAAAGTTGATTGGCATTCAGGATGCAGCAACTTCTAATGTTCAGGCCTGATTTTTTTAACGCAAGGGCCACCCAGGTATTGCAGGTTCTGAAAAGATGATATTTCTTTTTTGAAAGAAAATAATAGCGATTGTTTTCATTGACTGTACTGAAGCAAATTTTTCCGTTATCGTTTCGAATAAAGCTTTCAGAGACAAATCTGCAAAGACTAAAAAACTCTTTTTTTCTGAGGGAGATAGATTTTATTCTGGCATTCCGGCCATAAGCTGATTGTGCTTCAACATTGAAAGGAAAAACTCTCAATACGCTTTGTGTTGGCCATAATATTGCCCTTATGGCTAATGAGATCGGGCGACCGCTTGCCTGGTAGAACTTCTCGTCACCCCAGCTTACATCTATGTATTTATCTTTTTTATATAGGTCTTTTTTCGGCCAGACAGATTCCGGAATATCATCTACATTGATAATAAGTCCTGTATGCCAGGCCTGCTGAACTATCAAAACCTCATATTCTGTTTTTTCTTTTCCGGGCTTGATTGCTCCCATATTAGCAGTGCAAGAAAGTAAGAAAGCAATTGCAAGAGGACCTAAAATAGTTTTTTGGCGCATTGTGATCACTTTATTAGTCTGTTATATAAAATTACAAACTTAGCCTGATTTTAACTAAATGCTTTTTTGTTTCTTTGCAGGCAAGTTTTAATTCTACAAAAGAATAATGAAGCAGTCATTGCCATTAGAATTTCGGGAAAGAATGAAAAACAGGTTTCCGGACAATGAGTATCAGATTTTTATTAATAGCCTGGACGAACCACCTGTGAAATCGGTAAGAGTTAATCCCCGAAAGTCTGGACACAATTCCGTTACTAATCAACCGGTTCCCTGGTGCGAGTATGGATTTTATCTGGATCACAAGCCTGTTTTTACTCTTGATCCGCTTTTTCATGCCGGAACCTATTATCCCCAGGAAGCCAGTAGTATGGTTCTATGGTATCTTTTAAAACATATTGAATCAGAGGATGGCAATAACTTAACTGTTTTAGACTTGTGTGGTGCGCCAGGCGGAAAATCTACATTAATAGCTTCATTTTTAAATGAAAATGGCTTGTTGGTGGCTAATGAGGTCATACGGTCCAGAGCCAAAATTTTGCAGGAAAATATTATTAAATGGGGAGCCCCCAATGTGGTGGTTACTCAATCCGATCCTTGCGACTTCGGGAAATTACCAGGCATTTTTGATGTCATGGTGGTGGATGCTCCCTGTTCCGGGGAAGGCATGTTTCGGAAAGGCGATATTGCCCGAAATGAATGGTCGGTGGAAAATACCAGGATTTGTTCCGAGCGTCAGAAACGAATTCTCAAAGCCTCCTGGCATGCATTAAAAGAGAAAGGGTGGTTGGTTTATTCTACCTGTACTTTTAATTCTTCCGAAAATGAGGAAATCCTAAATTGGTTGATCAATGAAAAAGGAGCCAGGGTTTTGAAGCTGGAAGTTCCCGAAGCCTGGGGAATAACTACTGTTTCGGTAGGCGAGGGCAATGGATTGGCATTTTTTCCCCACAAAGTAAAAGGGGAAGGCTTTTTTGTTGCATTGTTACAGAAAACAGAAGAATCAAAACCTGTAAAACCTCCAAAATCATCAGGTAAGAAGATATCTGTTCCTTCCGGGGTTAAGCGTTTGGTGAAAGCTTCGGAGAATTTCTTTTTTGAGGAAAATGCTCAGGTCTGGAATGCATTTCCCGGAAGATCGCAGAAAACACTGTCAGTTTTGAAGAAGCACTTAAATGTTCTTCACTCGGGGTTAAAGCTTGGGGTAACCGGACGCAAAGGATTTGTTCCGGACCAATGTTTGGCAATGAGTTGGGTGCGAAGTGACCAATTTCCGGAGATAGAACTTTCCAAAGAAACGGCTCTGAGGTACCTCAAGGGAGAGAGCATAACGGGTGTAAGTGGAAAATCTCTAGGTTTTTATTTAGTTACATGTAACAGAATACCGCTTGGTTTCGTTAAAAATGTGGGAAATCGTTTCAATAATCTCTACCCCAAAGAATGGCGTATCAGAATGAATATTTAATAAATCTTTTGTATGATGTTTTAATTGATTTTCAGATTTATATAAATTATCTTAAATCTTTATTCCAAAAATCTCATTGTTTACTGTCAGAGATTCATCTTTATTAAATAAGTTTGGGGCGATTTTACTATTTGACTTTTATTGTTTTATCGGCAAGTCTTGCCAAAAAAAATATCAACATGCTACTAAAATACCGGGTTTTATTATTCGCAATTCTTTTTGCCGGTGCGGGTTGTGACGATTCTAACGGAGATGATGTTTCTGGTGATGATTTTGGCTGTGTAACCTCTTTTGAACAGAACAGGGCGTTTGAAGTTGTCACGTTCAATATGGAGAATTTTCCAAAAGAACAGAATACCATCATGCACGTAGCTGAGCTTATTGAACATGTTAATGCGGATGTGATTGCAGTTCAGGAAATCTCCAGTGAAAGCGTGTTGAATGGACTTGCCAATCAAATGAGCGGGTGGGAGTATGTTTTTACTCCGGATCCTTCCTCTGATATTTCTCTTGGCTATTTATATAAAGCTACCGAGGTTGAACTTATTGAAGAAGCTACAGATGTTTGGTTTGAAGATGATTGGTGGCGTTTTCCAAGAGCCCCCTTTGTCATAAAGATAAGACACCGTGAGAGCGGACTTGAAACCATACTCATTAACCTTCACCTTAAAGCAATGGGCGATGCCGATGATATTGGTCGCCGCTATCAGGCATCACAGGCTCTGAAAGAATATCTGGATACCAATCATCCGGATGACTTTGTTATTGTTTTGGGAGATTACAATGACGAATTGGCTGAAGAGAAACAAACAGAAGATGTGTTTGCCAATTTTACCGATGATTCGGAGAATTACAAGTTTGCCGATATGTCCATTGCTACCGGTAATAAGGATTTTTGGTCTTACCCCGGGTGGCCAAGTCACATCGACCACATATTGATGACTGATGAATGGTTTGATTATTTTGATGAAGCCATTACGCTTCGTCCCGACCAATGTTTTGATGACTACGAAAACTATATTTCTGATCATCGTCCGGTTGTGGCGGTTTTTAATCTGAATTAGTTTTATATTACTAAATATCGGCTCAATAATCGCTCATAAGAATTATATTTGCCGCGCTAAAAAAATAGTGGGTAATGAACATTCGATTTGTACTGAATATTCTGGGACGGGTTTTGATTATCCTGGGGTTGTTTATGTGTACCAACTTTATTTGGGTTGCAGTATACAATGAAGCAACCTTTTGGGGACATTTCTATTCATGCATCATCACGCTGTTAGGTGGGATGGGGCTCTATATTGGGTCGTCCGTCAATTTAAAACCGAGTTTAGGACTCAGAGAGAGTTATCTGACTGTTACTTTTGCCTGGGTTGTAATTTCTGCATTCAGTGCATTGCCTTATATGTTTACCCAATCGATTCAAGGTTACGAGAATGCTTTTTTTGAATCTGTTTCGGGGTTAACAACAACCGGGGCATCCATTCTCAATGATATTGAAGCGGTCCCAAAGAGTGTTCTCTACTGGCGTAGTCTTACGCACTGGATTGGCGGTATGGGGATTATCGTATTGGTGGTTGCTATTCTGCCTATGCTCAGGGTAGGGGGTTACAACCTCTTTAAGTCCGAAGCAACCGGCATATCTTATGAAAAACTAACTCCGCGAACAGCCAGTACAGCCAAACGCCTTTGGGGTATTTACGTTGGGCTAACCTTTATTCAGGTGGTTTTTTTGATGTTGGGGGACATGAATTTCTTTGATTCCTTGTGTCATAGCTTCGGAACCATTGCCACGGGAGGTTTTTCACCAAAGAACGACAGCATAGCCGGGTATTCACCATACATTCAGTATGTGATTATGGCTTTTATGATGCTTGCAGGTATTAATTTTACCTTACATTATTTCACCATCAAAGGGAAGTTTAAAAAAGTAACTGGAAATGATGAATTGAAAACTTATCTGTCTATCATTATTGTTACCGGCGTAATCATTGCTGTTGTTTTAATCAGAAACCTCGACATCGGTATTGAGGAAGCTTTCCGGAATGCATTCTTCCAGGTCGTGTCCATTGTAACCTCCACAGGGTACATAACTGATGATTATTTACTCTGGCCTACCCAGGGGTGGATTATGATTTTTCTTTTGTTCTTTGTTGGTGCCAGCGTGGGGAGTACAGGAGGTGGAATCAAGGTGATACGTTTGGTAGTTGCCTTTAAAAGTTTTTACGTGAATTTTCGTAGGCTGTTGCACCCAAACTCTGTGATTGTATTAAGAGTGAATGGAGAAGTGGTTGATGATGAAAAGGTCAGTAACATTCTTGGTTTCATAGTGCTTTATTTTATGACTGCCTTACTGGGAACTGTTGTAATGATATTTTTAAATGTAGATGCCGTAACAGCCATGGCGTCAGTTATTTCGTCAATGGGGGCAGTGGGGCCTGCTTTTGGAGAGGTAGGACCCACCAGTAACTTTTTTATGATTCCTGATGGAGGAAAATATATTCTTTCATTTCTCATGATCCTTGGTCGCCTGGAACTGACAACTGTTTTTGTCCTTTTTACTTTGGATTTCTGGAAAGACTAATTTTTAATTCCATATTATTTTTCTTTCCTTTGCACGCAAAATCAGGTGAATAGCCTGATTTTTTTATTTATAATAATAAGCAACAACTAGTTCAGAGTATATGACCGTTGATGTAGAGCCAAAAGAAACAAAGAAAATTATACCTACCAACATCCTTCAGCAAACAGCCTTTTGGGCTCGTTTGAAGAAAAAACAAGGATGGGGTATCCGGGCTTTCGACTTGTCAATCGGGAAGAGTGAACACTCCACGGGACGACAGTTGAAGCGTGATGAACGTGAGGGGGATGTATTGATTACCTTACGGGAAATAGGTGGCGGCAGGTATATGGCTTATGTTCCTTTTGGCCCGGAACAGCTCCCGGATGAGGAGCGTCGTGGGAACTGGCTGGAGGAGATCTCTGAGCAATTAAGAGATTTTTTGCCTGATGAATGTTTGTTTGTGCGTTACGATCTTAATTGGGAGTCTCCATGGGCAAGAGAAGATGATTTCTTTAGCGAAGACGGAACATGGCTCGGTGATCCTGATACCTATGTGCAGGAAATGAGGATGAACTTTGATACCCGCCATTTTCGGTTGCGAAAATCCCCCTCTGATATGTTGCCGGCACATACCGTTATGCTTGATCTTGACAGAGATGAGGAGAGTTTGCTTATGGATATGAAATCCAAAACCCGCTACAATATCAGATTGTCTCAGCGCAAAGGAGTAAAGGTTAGGAAGGCAGGAATGGACGAGCTGCCAAAATGGTTTCGGCTTTACGATGAAACTTACTCCCGCAATAAGCTGGCTTCAAATGATATGTCGTTTTTTGAACAGGTTTTTAAAACCCGTGCCGATGATACATGGTCTCCCGGTGAGGTAGATTTGCTTTTGGCAGAAAAAGACGGAGAGCCGCTGGCCGGTATGTTTCTGGCGCGATCCGGAAACAGAGCTACTTACCTGTATGGTGCTTCTTCGTCAAATCAGCGCAACTTGCAGGCTAGTCATGCACTTCAATGGGGTGCGATACAACGAAGTCGCGAGATGGGGTGCAGAGAATATGATTTTTTTGGAATTTCTCCAAATCCGGACCCCGATCACCCCATGTATGGCTTATATCGGTTCAAAACAGGATTTGGCGGCACCAAAGTCCACCGGCAGGGGTGTTGGGACTATCCTCTCAATGAAGAACTTTATGATCAATATCGTATGGCTGAATTAAACGCTGCGGGCTATCATTTGGGTTGATAGATGCCGGAGCTCCTTCAACGCTTATCCGCCGCAAAAATCCATAAAAAGTCAGTAATGCCGCTTTGAAGATTGGCAATTGAATTAAGCTCAAACGAGTCGAAAATAATGCTGTCGCCCTGTTTTAGAATAAATGGCTTCCCTCTTAAATCAATTTCAATTGATCCGCTAAGCACATGGCAAAATTCCTGTGCCCTTCGCGAACCTTCAACCAATCCTTTACAGTTTCCCTGCTTTTCAAGTCGCACCATATAAGGTTCAATGCTTTGTGACGGACTGTAGTGAGTCAACATATAGAGGGTTGCTCCGGCTTCGGTCTGTTTAATTAGTTTTCTTTCATTAAAATTCATGAGTGGATTGTGAGAGAGATTTTCCTGCTCCCCAATTAAAGTTCCAACCGATGAGTTAAGAGCAACTGAAATATTCTTTAATGTATGTAGTGAGGGAAAAGTTTTTCCGTGTTCGATTTGTGACAAAAGACTAAGGCTTACACCTGCCATCTTACTTAAACTGCTCAAAGACAGCCCTAAGTCATCTCTTCTCTGTTTTATTCTTTGACCTAATTTTTCCATAAGAAATCCATTCTTTCAATGGCACAAATTTAAATGAATTTTCTATATAAATGAAAGTCATTCTCATAATTGTTTACAAATACTGAAATATTGAACAGGAATTTAATGGATTTTGAAAGTGCGGTTTGAAGTAGTTAAAATATTGGTAAAAAGAGTTTTAAAGGTGTTTTTTGATGGGTTTGAGATCGAAAATGAAATGCTTGTAGTTAAAATATACTAAATAAATTTCTATAAAGACATTTTTTTTCTATAATTGCAACCGGATTGAGAAACAATTTGAAAGAATAAATTGTTTCAATTCCGTAAAAAGAACGTGATTATTTTCCTGAATTGAAATAAATGGAAGCAAAAAATGAGAGATTTGTATTTTATTTCATTTCAAGATGATATTTAAGTTCAACTGAAACCAATTAAACTATTTATATGAGCGACTTGATTAAAAAAGTGGAAGCCAAAGGTGTTAAGCTTCCTGAAAATGTGAAATCCTTATTGGAAAACTGTAAGGGTGTTAAGTTCTTCAATACCACTGATGAACTTGTTGAAGCCGCTACCAATGGAGAAAAAGAATATGAAGTAAAATATAATGTCCCAGGGAAAGGGGAATATGTAGAGGCTGTTGTTCAGAAAGTGAAAAACGGTATCTCTGCCAATTATACTGAAGCCTACATGAGACGGCGGGATCCCGGAACGATGGTGATTGCCGATGATAAACCCACCGACAAAACCCGCTTTAAGGATAAATTTGGTTATGAGTTTTCCGGTATTCAGGAAGAAACTTTCGAATGGTTGAAAGATCAGGAACTGGCTGTTTTCTTCTATTTTGCAGGACGGGCCGGAATCGGTTCTCTTGGAATTGCCATTGCTCCGGCCAATGCGGGGTTCTTTGCTTTAGGACTGGCAATGTTGCAGGAGCATGTTGCATTGGAAGACCTGAAGCCCGGAGATGAAATTAAATCCTCCATCTTTGTAGCTCCTGTTTTCAGACACACCCACTTCGATGGAAAACAGGTTGTAGTGCACAACCGTACTGATGATGTTCATGAGTTGTATTCCTACAATCTTTATCCGGGGCCAAGCGCTAAAAAAGGATTATATGGGGTTATTCTGACTCAGGGAGAAAAAGAAGGTTGGGTCACAGCACACTGTTCGGCAGTGCAGTCCATTAGTCCTTACGATAACCTTACTACTTTTATGCACGAAGGAGCCAGTGGTGGTGGTAAGAGTGAGTTGCATCAGCATATTGTTCGTGAGCACGACGGGCGTGTTCTTATTGGCAGAAACACCGTTACAGATGAAAAGAGATATATATCTATTCCAAGATTCTGCTCTTTTACACCGGTAGCTGACGACATGGCATTTTGCCACCCCGATGTTCAGAAGGAAGACGGAAAACTTCGTATTGTAGATGCTGAAAACGCATGGTTTGTGCGTACAGACAGTGTGAATAAATACGGCGATGATCCGTTTTTGGAAGAGAAAACCATTAATCCTTCTATGCCTTTGTTGTTCCTGAATATTGATACTGAACCAGGTGCTACAGCTTTGATTTGGAATCATATAGAGGACGAACCAGGTGTTAGGTGTCCAAATCCAAGGGTTATTTTGCCACGAAAAAGTGTTGAAGGTGCTATAGAAAATGAAGTAGCCGTAGATATTAGAAGCTTTGGATTGAGAACTACCCGTTGTACAAAGGAAGATCCTAGTATTGGAATTGTGGGTATGTTCCATATCCTGCCTCCGGCGATTGCATGGTTGTGGCGATTGGTTGCTCCTCGCGGACTTAACAATCCAAGTATTGTGGGAACAGGAAAGATGAAGAGTGAAGGAGTTGGATCCTACTGGCCATTTGCTACAGGACGCAAGGTTACGCATGCCAACTTGTTGTTGAAGCAAATTACTGATACCCCAAGAACTACCTTTACTTTGGTGCCCAACCAGAACATTGGAGCCTGGGAAGTTGGATTCAAACCTCAGTTGTTGATGCGTGAGTATCTGACTCGTCGTGGAGCTGCTCGTTTCAGAGATGATCAGTATCAGGAGGCCCGTTGTCCGCTGTTGGGATATGAATTAAACCATCTGACCATAGAAAGTTCCAAAATTCCTTCAAGGTTCCTGAAAGTTTACAATCAGGCTGAAGTGGGAGTTGAGGGATATGATGCCGGTGCTGAAATGTTGAAGAGTTTCTTCAAAGAAGAACTTCAGCAATATTTGACTCCGGACTTGCATCCAACCGGCCGTAGAATTATTGAAGCTTGTTTGAACGATGCAACTGTGGAAGAGTACAACGAAATTGTACCAATGAGTTTTGAGTATGGATATTCCTTTAATACAATAGAAGATCATGAGTAAGGTTATAATTATAATGGGTTCCAAAGCCGATTTGGATTGGGCCCAAAAGATTTCGGATGGTCTGAAGAATTTTGATGTCGAATCGGAATTGAAAGTTGCTTCAGCTCATAAGGTTCCTTTGGAATGCTACAACATTATTAAGGAGGAAGAAAAAAACAATCCGGTATTTATTACCATTGCTGGTATGAGTAACGCATTGAGTGGCTTCAGCGATGCTCAGACACATTGTCCGGTAATTGCTTGTCCTCCTTCGAGCAGCTCTTTTGGTGGAGCGGATATTTACTCTAGTTTGCGGATGCCTTCGGGCGTGGCACCACTGGTGATCTTAAGTCCGACCAATGCTGCTCTGGCCGCTGCAAAGATTCTGGGTATTTCCAATGAGAAAGTTCAGAAGAAAGTTGTGGAGTTTCAGGAAAAACAACGACAAAAGCTTAAAGAGGACAACGCCTCTTTAACTTAATGATTCAGGGTTTTTTTAGGGTAAGTGAGAAGACCTTAAAAGCAAATTCTAATTAATTATCCATGAGGTGATTGTTTCGGTTAGTCTGATTTCCGGATCACCTCATGGATTTTCTTGGTTTTGACCCTTTTGGTGGAAAGGCCCCCAATGGGTTTTCATTCGAAGAGAAAAAATGAGATATTTGCAGACTGATTTAACGGTAAACATAATTAAGGAAGTATGCAGATCGGGAATGATATAACCCATGCAGCGCAATTGATTCAGAGTGGGGAATTGGTGGCTTTTCCAACCGAAACGGTTTATGGCTTGGGAGCGGATGCATTAAATCCATCTGCAGTTGCCAAAATTTTTGAAGCCAAGGAACGGCCTGCTTTTGATCCGCTGATTGTTCATGTGGCTCATCTGAATCAAACGAAAAGTTTATGCAGGCAATGGGACGAAAGGATCAGACTTTTGGCTGAACACTTCTGGCCCGGACCGCTTACTATTGTTGTGGAAAAGAACGAACGGGTGCCGGATATTGTAACCTCCGGATTAAATACCGTTGGCATCCGGATGCCCGATCATCCTCTTGCTTTGCAGTTGATTGCAGAAGCTAAAACTCCAATAGCAGCACCAAGTGCCAATAAATTTGGTAGAATTAGTCCTACTAAGGCATGGCATGTTGCTAACCAGTTGACCGAAGTACCTTATATTATTGACGGTGGTCAGACAACTGTTGGTATTGAATCGAGTGTTATCCGGCTTCATGAGGATGGTTTTGTGATGCTTCGGCCCGGAGCAATAAGTAGCGATCAGATTAGAGAAGTTATCCCTGAATCAAAAATGTCGGATGAGGAACATAAATTGCATTCACCGGGTTTGATCAAATCACATTACAGTCCTCAAAAACCTCTTTTTATAGGAGAGATTGACCTTAAAGAAACAGATCTTTCCAATGCCGGACTGATTGCATGGGGGCAACCTGAATATGCTTCAAAATTTAGTAAGGTCGAATATTTATCGGTCGATCAACGTATGGAGGAAGCAGCCATAAATCTTTTTAGTGCCCTTCACAATATGGAATCCTCTGATGTGGAATTCATTGTGGCTGACCCGGTTCCCGAAGAAGGTATTGGCATTGCCATTATGGATCGAATGAGAAAAGCAGCCTACAGATATCGGAATACTTGAATTGATAAGGAGGAAAGATAAGAATTAACCATTAAAACAGAAACCTACACAAAAAACTATGGATAAACTATCAAATCGATTAAGCAGCTTACCGGCTTCAGAGACTATTGCTATGTCTCAACGCAGTCGTGAATTACGTGAAAAGGGTGTGGATGTGATTGACTTGAGTCTGGGAGAGCCGGATTTCTCCACACCTTCTCATATTAAGAAAGCTGCTCAGCAAGCAATTGAAGACAATTTCACAAAATACCCACCGGTACCCGGGATTCCCGAATTAAGGGAGGCCATTGCCCGTAAGCTAACGGACAAGAATAAGCTTGGTTATAGCGCTAACAATGTTGTGGTTTCGACAGGGGGAAAGCAATCTCTGGCCAACGTTATTTACAGCCTTATTGATGAGGGCGATGAAGTCATCATCCCTACCCCATATTGGGTGAGCTATCCTGCTATGGTTCAATTGGCAGGCGGAGAATCTGTTTATGTGGATGCCGGTATTGACCAGGATTTTAAAATTACCGGCAATCAGTTGGAGGCTGTGATTACCGATAAAACCAAAATGGTTATATTGAATAGCCCCAGCAATCCAACAGGAAGTGTTTATTCATTTGAGGAGCTAAAAGATTTAGCTGATGTCTTGAAGAAGTACCCTGATGTTTTTATCATCTCAGATGAAATATATGAATTCATTATCTATGAAGGTGATCATCACTCCATTGCCGAATTTTCGGAAATAAAAGACCGTGTAATATTGGTCAATGGAATGTCTAAAGGATTCTCAATGACCGGCTGGCGTGTTGGGTATATTGCAGGTCCTGAGTGGATTGCCAAAGCTTGTGCCAGACTTCAGGGACAGTATACTTCCGGAACCAATATTATTTCTCAAAAGGCTGCCTTTGCAGCTATTACCGGTTCCATGGATGAGACAAAGGAGATGGTTAAAGCTTTTAAAAAGCGCCGCGATCTGGTACTTGATATGGCAGGTGATATTCCTGGCCTTAAGATCAATAAACCTCAGGGAGCTTTTTATCTGTTTCCGGATGTATCAGATGTTTTCGGAAAAAGTTTTAACGGTAATATGATTCAAAACTCTGCAGATGTAAGTGCCTATCTTCTGGAGGAGGGGCATGTGGCAACTGTATCTGGTTCAGCTTTTGGTAATAAAAACTGCATTCGTTTGTCTTATGCCACAAGTGAAGACTTGCTGAAGAAAGCGATGGAACGAATAAAGGATGCTTTTGCTAAGCTCAAATAAAATGCATTACAATATAAATTAAAACCGGGTCTGTTGATAAATTTCAGCAGGCCCGGCTTTTTTTATGCCTTTATGCGGGGGGCTTTTCCTCCATCATTAACCTGCCTAAGCCGCAGAGCGGCGAAAGATCGGTAGAAAATTGATTCTATATGTAAACTAAGCTGCGGAGCTGCGACCGAAAAAAGTACACGGATGCTATCCTTCCTGTCGCCGCTCCGCTATTTCTAGTACAACCATGGCATTGGGATTTCCACAGTGTCTCTGCTCTGCGGTTTACTTCATCTTCACAACCACTCTTCTTTTTAGCTGCCCCTTAAGCATCAAATCTATTTTTTCCTGCAATTGGTCAGGCCTTATTTCCTCAAAGGTTTCTGATAAATGCGCTGGCTTCCATTCATCGGCCAGTTTATTCCATACCTCGCTTCGATATTTCATCGGGTAATTCTGAGAATCGATACCTATTAAAGTAATTCCGCGCAAAATAAAAGGAAATACCGTTAACTGAATTTTTGGCGATGCTACATTGCCGCAGCAGGTGACAGCCCCCGTAGATTTGGTGGTTTTGAGGATGTTTTCCAGAATGGTTCCGCCAACAGTGTCAATGGCACCGGCATAAGCAGGCTTTAACAATGGTTTCTGGTCCATGTTTTCAATTTCGTTGCGCAGAACAATGTCACTGGCGCCCAGACTTAACAGATAATCTTTTTCAGATTCCTTCCCGGTGATTGCGCTTACGTTATAGCCCAGTTTACTCAAAATTGCAACGCTCAGAGAGCCTACTCCCCCGGTTGCACCGGAAACAACTATTTTACCCTCTTCAGGTTTTACCAATTCTGTTAGGCGCAACACCGACATCCCTGCCGTCAATCCGGCAGTTCCATAAATCATGGCTTCTTTCATCGAAAGAGATTTCGGAAGTTTTACAGCCCATCCCGCCGGAACCTGGATGTACTCACCAAATCCGCCATCGGTATTCATTCCCAGATCGTAGCTGGTTACAATTACTTCATCTCCGTGCGAAAACGAATCACTGTGCGATGCCTCAACTATACCTACAGCATCTATTCCGGGTGTATGGGGGAACTTCCGTGTGACCCCTTTGTTGCCTGTGGCAGAAAGGGCATCCTTGTAATTAAGAGAGCTGTAGTGGACTCTCACTAAAATTTCATCTTCATTTATTGGTGCGAAAGGCATTTCTTCAATGGATGTTTCGAAATTGCCCTCATTCTCACGTACACGAAATGCATTAAATGTTTCTGGTTTGTCGGTCATTGTTATAGCTTTTGGTTATTTTTGTAACAAATATCTGTGAAAATATTCTAACAGACAACAACTTACAATTTGTTTGCAAACGAACATTTATTTCCGGTATGAACGTTTTCAATACATCACCAAGGAGAAAAAAATGAAAAAAAGTTATTGCCCCATCGATACATTTATCAACGTCATAAAAGGGAAAAGAAAAGGTACCATTATTTTGCACCTCTTTCAAGGGAAAAAGCGGTACAACGAATTAACAAAGCTGATGCCTGATATCAGTGAACGAATGCTTACCAAACAGCTGAAAGAACTGGAGGAGGATGGACTGATAAACAGAACTGTATTTCCGGAAGTTCCACCTCGGGTGCAGTACAGTCTTACTCCGCTGGGCCATGAAATTCATCCTGTGCTGAAAGGGATGTATAAAGGAGGGATGTTATTTGAGAATAGGATTGAGGCAGAGGGGTAGAGATAATAGGTGGATAAACCATATAAGGATTTACAGGGGAGTGCCCAAAATTGCGATTTTTTAAACAGCTGTCAGCAAAGGGGGCTCCTTAGGTATGGCGGATTCTTTCTGAAGAATGTGGCAGAGCTGAGGCCGATTCGCCGCACGAAATGACGGATCGGAATCCGCCATACCTATAAGGAGAGGCAGTTGTCTTGCGTTGTTTTAAATTTACCAACTCCCCTAAGCCGCAGAGGGGCACAAGAGTGGTAGATGAAAGAAATCGGTATGGTTGCCCAAGCTGCGGAGCTGCGCCTGAAAAGGTATAGGGATTTTGTCATTCGTCACCACTCCGCGGTTATTTATGGGTTACACTCTTTAGTTTTGTATTACCGCTCTATCGTCGCTCCCCGGCTTTAGGTTGGTGGGTGTATAGGGGGGCCTTTGGGTCACCGCTCCACGGTTTGAGGTAAAATGGTGGGATGGTGTAAGGGCCAATGGCATAGAGCATGGGGTAAAGAGGAAGGGGATAAAAAGCATGTTATTGCTTTTGAATAAGTAGGATTCTAATTTTTCTTGTAATTTCAGAAAAAATCCATCATATGAGTCTCAAAAAGAAATTATACATCATAGTTTTCTATACCAATACCCGGGCTGGCCGTTTCTTTGACCAGGCTTTATTGTGGGCAATACTCATTAGTATACTTACTGTTCTTCTGGAAAGTGTTGAATCGTTGAATGAGCGACATGGGGCCCTTTTTGAAGGTGTTGAGTGGTTTTTTACATTGTTATTTACTTTCGAGTACATATTGCGGATTTATATCAGTCCCAAACCATCAAATTACATTTTCAGTTTTTGGGGTGTAATTGATTTTTTGGCCGCCATTCCTCTTTATGTCAGTTTGTTTTATCCCGGGGCCCAGTTTCTGTTTGTTATTCGTTTTTTGAGGTTCCTGCGGGTTTTCAGGGTTATGAAACTGGCTCGTTTTACTTCTGAGGCCAAGGCCCTGTCGGTTGCTCTGCGTTCAAGTATGTATAAAATCACCATCTTTTTTACTTCCATTCTGATTCTTGTATTATTGCTGGGTACCCTTATGTATGTGGTAGAAGGAAGGGGAGACGGGTTTGACAGTATTCCCGAAAGTATTTACTGGGCCATTATTACCATTACTACAGTAGGGTATGGCGATTTAGTCCCTCAAACCTCTCTTGGGAAGTTTATCTCATCTGTTGTTATGATCATCGGTTATGCCATCATTGCTGTTCCCACAGGTATCGTCACTTCTGAAATGAGCAAAAACCGTAAGGAGAGTACCGGTTGCTTAAAATGTGGAAATCCCAATCCTGATGACGCCCGATACTGCAACAAATGTGGAGAAAAAATTTGATGTGGTTTTCTTATAAAAGTAAGGCGTACTGCTTAAACCATGGCTCATTCTAGCGGTCTATTGTACTGGAAGAAAATTTCTCACCAAAGATGAATATTCAGGGGCCCTATTCATTTCATTGATTCGGAGGCTTAAGTCATAAAGTCTTGAAGGTTAGGTTGCAACTCCGGAATGGGAACTGGTGTTGAGAGAGGTTTCTTATATACACAGGAAATAAAAAAATCCACTTATCTCATGAATACTTTAGAACGCATTTTTCTGGTTGCTATATTATTCAGTATTTTTTTAACTAATCCTTTAAAGGCCGGAGGAAATGAAAAACCCTGTTTGAAAAGAGATGATTTGATAACCGTTTTTCTTGATTTTCCTTATCATAACCGGTTTATTCGGGAATCCATCGGTATAGTTAATTATGTCCGCGACCGGCAGTTATCTCAGGTGCACGTCAAAATTACAAGGCATCATAGCGGTTCGGCCGGAAGCAATTATGTTATTTCATTTATTGGACGTCAGGATTTTGAGGGAATGAATAATGAAATAACCTTTTGGGCTCCAGGTACCAATTCGGAGGATCAAACCCGACGCGGATTGCTTGAGAGAATCAAACTGGGATTGGCCCCATACATTGCCAATACCAGCCTGAATGATCAGATAACTGTCAACATAAGCGAAGATTTTGCAACAGCTCCTGCAACAGAGATGGAGGATCCGTGGCGGAATTGGGTGTTTGAAATATATGGTGGCGCCAATTATTACGAGGAGTCCACCAAATCAAGATTTAATTCACGATGGGGCTTTTATGCTGATAAAATTTCTGATAAATGGAAAATTCGTATCCGCCCGTATTTTAACATCAATACCAGCTCTTTTGAAAACGATGATGAAACAGTGGAGAATGAAAATTATCGACATGGCTTTCATGGGTTTATGATACATAGTCTCGGAGAACATTGGTCTGCCGGTTTGTTTGTGAACATGCTCTCAAGTACCTTTCACAATATGGACTTTAATTTTGAAACCAGTCCCGGGATAGAGTATAGTTTTTTCCCTTACAGTGAGGCCACAGAACGTGCCATTACATTAGTTTACCGTATGGGAATGGCCCGAAATTACTATATGGAAACCACCATTTTCGGAGAAGACGACGAAACCTTACTACAACAGTCTTTGGATCTTTCTTTTAATTTTGAGCAGCCCTGGGGATCAGTAAGAGCAGGGTTAGAGGGATCTCACTATTTTCATGACTTTGATGCCAATAGACTGGAGTTCTTTTCGCGTTTCAATCTTCGTCTGGTAAAAGGATTGTCTCTCAGTTTTGGAGGCAACCTTGATTTGGTAAATGACTTATTAACCATTCCCGCAGAGGAAGCCTCCCTGGAAGAGATATTGCTTCAATCCAGAGCCCAGGCCACCAGTTATCAGGTTTATACAACTGTGGGTGTGGCCTATCGCTTTGGATCAAGTTTCTCTAATGTGGTTAATACCCGTTTCTGATTTTTTTTAATCTGTGGATCAACGGGTGGCAATTCTGTAAGTCTTTGTACCGGTGTGAATTTGTCCAAACTGATCGTGGGCTTTTACTTCAATTGTATGCATGCCGGGATCAAGATTGGTTTTGATGGGAGCCATCCATAAATGTGTACTTTCGCTTGGATTACTGGGACGACGCCCCGGCATTAACTCATCTGCATAATCCCATTCATGCAATAGATGCAGGTAGGAGGGATCATAGGTATTGATGTATCGCATTTTTCTCCATTCTCCCTTGTCAATGCGGACAAATAATGAATCATTTTCGCTTCCCATAAAGAAGTTGGTCACAATTCTGACAGAAGTGCGCTCATTATGAGCAACGACCTTTGGTGCAAATATTTCCATCTGATAATCCACCGGTTGATCGGCAACTTTATATTTTATTTTGTAATCGGCTCCATTGAAAGTGATATAAGCATAGCCTCTGGGCGTTCCGTCACGCATGGTTGAGACAGGAACGCCCTCTTCATTGAGTTTACCACTGTACCAGTCGCCCGAAGTGGTTCCTACATTGTATTCGTGGTGTGGTTGTTCCTGTTGCCATCCCTGTTTCTTGTCAAAGAAATCCTGATTTTGTGTGTGGGTATGAGCCGAGAGTGACAAGGTGTGTGGATATTCCTCCAGAAGGTTAAATAGCTTCTCACGGTCTTCATCGTTAAAAGAATCTCCAAACATTCCTTCGCTCAGAGGAATATGAAATGCTAAAACAACCAGATGATCTTTGGGAACATATTTCAGATCATTTTTAACAAATTCCAATTGATCCTTCCGAAATCCACCCCAGTAACCACGTCCATCACGAGGATCGGGGTAAAGTATATTGTCAAGAATAATGAAATGAACTTTCCCGTGATTGAAGGAGTAATTAGCAGGACCAAAGTGCTTTTCGTAGGTTTCATCTGAGAGTGAATCTGCCTTTACATCAAAATTCATGTCGTGGTTTCCCATAACATTGAACCAGGGGATGCCTACCTCTTTTATGGCATCAATATATGGGTTAAATAGTTCCAGATGATCGCCTACAAGATCTCCCAGACTTAGTCCAAAGGCTACGTTTTGTATGCCTTCAACCTCTTTTACAATGCCCCGGTAAAAATAATCCACTTGTTGTTTGGTGTATGGTTGGGGATCGCCAAAAGTAAGCATGGTAAAATTATTAACCGGTGCGGAGGGGATAAGTCCGAAATCTATTGATTTGGGGAGTTTTCCGGTGGGGGCCACCCCGTCGTATTTTAATTCGGGTGACCCCTGTGGTTTGTGATAATGAAAAAATTGAGGAAGATTATTCTCGTTTAGGGGTAAATTATAGCCCGAGGGTTTTATAACGAAAATGATGTTATCTTTATCAACGGGTAATTCATAACGGCCCTGTGTATTTGTCAGAACCACCTCTTTGCCATTGGATATGGAAACCCCGGCAATGCCCTTTTCTTCTCTTTCTTTTTTCTGATTACCATTAAGGTCTTCATAAACTGTTCCTTTTGCTGTGCTCTGGGCAGATGTGTTAATCATAAAAGCACCTGCAATAAGAAGGACCGGGAGTAAAATGTATTGCTTCATTTTGTATGAATTTATCAAAGATTGGAGAATGATTTTGTTCTTGTCAATGATAACAAATATTTATGCTTCGAGGTTTTAACGGGGTGCTAATGTTTTGTTTTTTTCGGCAGGAGGAGGGTATGGTTCAAAAATGATCTCTTATTTGTTTTGTAATAATTTCTGCATTATTTAAAGGTTAATAAATTATTTAATACATTTGAGGTAACAGTTTAAAAGTTTTTTTGACTTCTAACTTTAAACCTAACCAATCATGAGTAAGTCCGGAAAAAGAAAAACTAATAAAAAGAAAAATTTAAATTCATCTTCCAATGGCTCCTTCAAAGTTTTTGTTTCTGAATTGTTGGAAGCAATGGATTTGTTGAAGCTCCCTGAAGAGCATTTCAATCTGTCCCGTGAAAACCTGCGTTTAATGTACGAAACGGGCATATGTATGAAAAACCCTGTCAGAGGCAATGATTTTATTCAGCCCATTGAGGTGAGGACCCTGGGACGAATATTAAAGAGATATTACCGTCGTAGAAAATTTCCTGTGGGAGGTGCAAGACTTACTTTAATGCAAATTGGTAAATTATGTAGTTTGTTCAGATGGGAAGGAATTTCCCAATCTAAGAAATCAGAAAAGGATCCTGCCCTGGAAAAGGTGATCAAAGAAATTGAAGAGTTGATCTATAAAGATTATTGTAATTTTTGGTTGGAGTGTTGTTTTAATTTAATGGCATTTTCCAGCAATCCTTCGAAAAAATACTACTCATTTGAATTTAATTGCGATATTGTAGAAAACGGGGCCCCAAAACTGGTTTTCTATTTGTCGGTTTCAGCTTATCCTGCAAGAGAGTATGGTTTTACACTAGGGGGAATATATCGTCCTGCCTATCGTTTGGGCTATGGAAGTTTGGGAGGGCAATTAGAGTGGGTGAACATCAGCAGAGACCAGGTAAAGGATCATTACAAGGGAGAAAAGCAGGAAATTGAAGTTTTTATTCAGTCACATGCCCTTCATCGTATAAAGGAAAGACTTGATTATTTTAATGATATTCTTCTGAATTATTGGATTTTTTGGAATACAATTAAACTTAAAGGGATCCAGTCTTATAAAGATTACCTGTTAATTCCTTTTGAGGTTTTTGATATTAAGGTGGGTTATTTTGCTGCAACAATATTGGATGAAAAGCTTTTAATCCGGTCGTTTTTGTTTTTAACTCATAGTTCTACTCCTGAAGGAGATAAGTTAAAAGAGTTAACAGGACTGGGAAAATACGATGTTTCATACTGGAGAATTGACAGGTACAGTACTTTTATGGGACTGAAAGAGAAGGAATATCCTCATTTGAAAGAATTATTTTCTCAAGCCGGTTTACAGGATCTTTTTAAACTCAGAGAGTTTGGCCATTCCCGGGATAAACTGTTGGCCAACCCTTTTGATGAGTTAATGGCTTTTCTTGAACGCGGCCGGAAAGCGGAAGTTGTTCAGGAAAAAGAATGGATGGATTTCCTGGAATTTGCTTGATGAAAGTGTCTGACATGGCTTTTCTTAACCTGATAATTCATGATTCTTCCGGGTGTGGAGAATTTTATATTCCGCGCAAATGTTGGTGATGATTTTTCTTTACGTCACAGCCTAAAAATTAAGTCCATAGATTATTAGTCAAACTAACTCATACTTTTTTGGTTTCAAAAATAAGTGCCCGCTGCAACCAATCAGACGATTCTGATTAATTATCCAAAAATTAAAGCAATGATGAAACGTTTTTTTAATGTTGCAATAGGTGCACCACTTGTCGTTTTAATGGCTTGTTCTTCAGGCGAAGCTGTGCAGGAAGCTTCTCAACTCAAACCAGGGCAAAAGTTTAACTCGCTGACCATCTCGGAGGTTCGAAACAGTCAAGATGGATTTGCCCTTTTGTTCCGTGACACGATTGTTTTGGAAGGGGTAGTCCATAATTCATCCCTTGGAGATTATGGAGTGTCGGCAGATTTGCTGGATCAAAAAATTAAAGTTGCAGATAATATTATTGATCCGGGGGTAGAAAAGGTTCTCTATTTCAGAAATCCCAAAGAAATAGGCCGGTATTTTTCGGAAGCCATGTTCATAGATACTCCCGATGGGAAAGTCCTGTCCGGTAATCATCATATTAAAGTAAGGGCTACCGGTCTTGAAGTAAATACCAATTCCCGCGATCTTATTTCTGCAAAAGTTGTTGACGTATTGTCCATTGATGGAAAGCAACCTGTGGAGCCCACGGAAACAATGCCGGAGAGACTGACACTGGAAAAGCTCCGGGCGCAAAAGGGGAAGAAAGAGCGTCAGTTATGGGAAATAATCGGTAAACTGGTTAAAGCACAACCACCTGAGAACGGATTGTTTTATAAGAATGACATCCGGAATTTTATTTATTACAAAACCAATGATGATTTTCGGGCTTTCGTTGATGAATTATTTGCTATGGGGTATGGCATAGAACAAGCCGAAGGCGAGTATTATTTGTATGTTGAGAAACCTGCCGGTTATCAGGACGGTGAGGTCGATCAAAGCACAGGAACGGGGTTGTTAAGAATGGAGGAACTTAAAAAAGGTCAGGCGGTTGAAGGACTAACCATCTCGGAATATGAGCTTGTTCCCGGCGATCATTTTGTGATTGGTTTTGAGGGACAATTTCAGACCAGCGGTAATCTTTATCTCGATGAAATGTGGGACGAGATTACTTTTGAAGCCAATGAGGGGGAAAAATTGAATCGTGAACTTGAAGTAGCGGGATATCCCTTAAAAATGATGAATTATGTGAAATTTCAGAATGAGGATGCAATTAAAAAGGCGCTGGACCAGGAAAAATTGAAAAGAATTATGTCAGGGGATAAAGTGCCCGTTACAATTATTGTCAGAAATTATGGTTTGGGCGGTGCTTTTCAGTCGGAGTATGGTACAAATTTCGAATTTGTTTCTTTTACAGAATAGAATTAACCGGGCCTGAATAACGCAATAGGCAGAAATGGGGCAATCTCATTTTCTGCCTTTTTTTTTACGCATCCTTTTTAACCGGACATCAATGATAAAAAATATGTATTCCATGACTCCGGGGAATTGGCAACTTTTTTTGAACTGTATTATAGTCGAAATACTCCGTTGAGTTTGGCTCGAGTTTATATTTGCGATGATATTAACAATTAGGTTTTTCCTCTAAATACCTGCATGATGCATAAAATGCTAATCCATAAAGTTTCATTCGGGGACATTGGAAAAATTGCTCTTTTAAACTACAATCTTGAGTTTTTACAAGTATCCGGTAGTAAATTGTTTATTTGGTTGGCGGTGCAGTGCGAGAATTTCTCAAAATAAGATCTTTGCGTCCTTGCGTCTGGGCGTTTAAGCTTTGTTTAACGTACTATTGATGGTCCCGGATAAAATCTTTTTGGATAAAATGTGAAATAGTGCAAAAAAAAAGTGATTAAAAATATTTTAAAAGTTAAAATTACTTTTTACATTAGCAGACTGTAATAAGCGTTAGAGTTACTTTTAAATATTTAAAGAATGACCCTTACTGATATATATAAAGGAAGTCCCAGGAATTATGTTTCAGTCGATTGTGTGATATTTGGTTATGAAGATTATGAGCTGAAACTGCTGTTGTTTCAACGTGAAATTGAACCGGAGAAGGGAGGTTGGTCTTTGTTGGGAGGATTTTGCGGAGAGGATGAATCATTGGAAAATGCGGCAGCCAGGGTTTTGGATAAAACCACCGGCTTAACCGACATCTTTATGGATCAGGTGCAGGCTTTTTCATCCGTCGATCGTGATCCCGGAGGGCGCGTTATTTCAATAGTATTCTACGCGTTGATACCCATTTTTCAGCAGAACAAAGAAAAAGTGAATAGAAAAGGGGCAAAGTGGTTTCCTGTCAATGATTTGCCGGAGCTGATTTTTGACCATTCTGAAATGGTTGAAAACGCTATGAAAAAGCTTCAACTGAGAGCCAGTTATCATTTGGTTGGCAGGGAACTGCTCACTGAACAGTTCACTCTGATGCAGTTACGAAGTCTTTATGAGGCCATTTTTCAAAAGGAACTTGACCCCGGTAATTTCAGAAAAAAAGTTTTGTCGCTTAAATTATTAGAGCGCCTCAATAAAAAGAATACAACAGAATCGAAGAAGGGGGCCTATTTATACAAATTTGTGTCAGAGCCCGAGAAGAGTAATGAAAGGATTTTAAAAGTAAATATTAGTTTATAAATTATTTGATTGATGGAAAAGTTTGATTTTACGGAGCATTCTCATCGCAGGTATAATCCGCTAACCGGAGAATGGATTTTGGTGTCTCCACATCGCACCAAACGTCCATGGCAGGGAAAAGTTGAAAAGGATAATCAGGAGAAAAGACCTGAATACGATCCAAAGTGTTATTTGTGTCCCGGAAATGAAAGGGCGGGAGGTGTGAGTAATCCCAATTACGAAAGCACTTATGTGTTTAAAAATGACTTTAGTGCCCTTATTCCGGATGTACCCGGTGGCGAATTTTCTGATGGGGAACTGTTTTATGCCAAAAGCGAACAGGGACTTTGTAAGGTTATTTGTTTTTCCCCCCGCCACGATCTGACGATTCCGGAAATGAAAACTGAAAACATCAAAAATGTGATTGATGTTTGGCAAAATGAGTACAAGGAACTGGGGCGCCTGGATTTTGTGAATTATGTTCAGATCTTTGAAAATAAGGGTGACATCATGGGTTGCAGCAACCCTCACCCTCATGGTCAAATATGGTCTCAAAATGCGGTTCCTACCGAGCCCGCCAAAGAACAGGAAAAGCAAAAGGCCTATTTTGATAAGCATGGCCGGACTTTACTCAGCGATTACCTGACCCGTGAGTTGGAACTTAAAGAACGAATTCTGGTTGAAAATGATCATTTTGTAGCTTTGATTCCTTTTTGGGCTACATGGCCTTTTGAAGCTATGATTCTTAGCAAGAGAGCTGCTTCAGATATTTCACAACTTACCGAAGATGAAAAAATGGCTTTTGCTGATTGTTATAAAAAGCTGACAGTCATGTATGATAACCTTTTCGAAACATCTTTCCCTTATTCGGCCGGATTGCATCAGGCACCAACCGATGGGCAGGAACATCCGGAATGGCATTTACATATGCACTTTTATCCGCCTTTGCTTCGTTCTGCTACGGTTAAGAAGTTTATGGTTGGCTACGAAATGATGGCCAATCCGCAACGGGACATCACGGCCGAGCAAAGTGCCGACAGACTTAGAAATTTACCTGATACTCATTATAAGTTAAACGATTAAATTTAAACAGGAATAACCATGGCAAAAATTGAATCACTTATTGAGAGGTTGAATAATGGTGACAACCCAATGTTTAATAAACTTTATGGTAGTGAGAAAAGCGTGCTTAAAGAGCAGTTTGATCGCTATGTAAGTTTAATGAATGACTTTAAATCCACTTTTGGAAACGACGATGTGGATTTGTTCTCTTCTCCCGGGCGCACCGAGGTGGGAGGTAACCATACCGACCACAACCACGGACGTGTACTTGCCGGTGCGGTAAACCTTGACAATATAGCAGTTGCAGCTCCCAACGGGACCAATACCATTCGCATCAAATCAGTTGGTTATCCCGAGTTTCAGGTGGATCTGACTGACATGAAACCTGATGAAAAGGAGTTTTACACTTCATCGGCGTTGGTAAAAGGTATTGCTGCTAAAATGAAAGAAAACGGCTACGAAGTGGGTGGTTTTGATGCCTGCGTTGAAGGTCGTGTGCCCAAAGGATCAGGGTTGAGTTCTTCAGCTTCTTTTGAGGTTCTGGTGGGCGCCATCATCAGCAATATATTTAACGACGGCAAAATGGATGCTGTGGAGAATGCAATTATCGGACAGTGGTCTGAAAATAACTTTTTCGGAAAACCTTGTGGTTTGATGGATCAGACTGCATGTTCGGTAGGTGGTCTTATTACTATTGATTTCGAAGATCCTTCAAAGCCCATTGTTAAGGCGATTGATTTTGACTTCGTTTCTACCGGATACTCATTGGTTATTACCGATGTAGGCGGTGGTCACCACGATGCAGCTTCACAGGCTGAGTATGCTTCCCTGCCTACTGAAATGAAGGCGGTAGCATCCGAACTTGGTGCCGATGTATTGAGACAGGTTTCTTTAGACCAGATCATTGAAAAAATACCGGCCATCAGAGAAAAAACCGGTGATCGTGCTATTTTGCGTGCCATCCACTTCCAGGGTGATAATCAACGTGTCGTTGAACAGGTAAAGGCGCTTGAGGATAATGATTTCCAATCGTTCCTCGAAATGGTCGTAGCTTCTGGTTACAGCTCTTATATGTACAATCAGAATATTTTTGATGTTACTCATAAGGACGAGCAGGTTGTTTCATTGGCCCTGGCTTTGAGTGAGTTGGTGTTGAAAGGTAAGGGCGCCTGGCGTGTTCATGGTGGCGGATTTGGTGGTACCATTCAGGCATTTGTTCCTGAAGACCTGGTTGATAAATATGTGGAAACTCTTGAGCATGTATATGGAAAAGGCAAATGCCACAAATTGTTCATCAGGGCTGAAGGTGCAATAAAATTGGATGTTTAATCAATAGATAACTTTTAAGTATTATGGCTAAGAATAAATATTTATTTCCGCTGATTATCATGGCAGCGTTGTTTTTCCTCATAGGTTTTATGACGACCATGAATAATTCAATGATTGATTTTCTGAAAGAAGCATTTGGGCTTGACAATCGGCCAAATGGTCAGATTTTGAAACAGTTGCCCAATACTTTCTTTTTTGGTGCCTATGCACTATCTGTTCCTGTGGGGCTCATGATCCACCGCATTGGGTATAAAAATGGTGTTACAACTGGTGTTGGACTATTAGCACTTGGAATTGTCTTGTGTATTCCTCTGGTTGCACTGGGATACATTCCTTTCTTGTTTGGGGTAGCTGTATTTGCCATTGGTATTGTCTTTCTTCAGGTTGCTGCCAATCCATATGTTAATGCTTTGGGGCCTGCTAAAACTGCAGCAAGCCGTCTGACATTGACCAACTTCCTGAATTCTGTTGCTACCGTAATTGCACCTATGTTTGTGTCTATGCTTATTATCTCTGATGGTGCAGATGCTTCAGAGATGGCTCCAACTCAGGTTCAGGAACCATTTATGATTATTGGCGGAATTGCCGTGGTTATTTTTGTGGTCATGTTTTTCCTGAAGCTGCCACAGATCAAAGGTGATGAGCATGATGATGCCGAAGTTCCCAAAGAATACAAGTCAAGTGCTTTTAAATACACTCATGTTTGGTTGGGATCACTGGCTATTTTCTTTTACATGGGTATTGAAATTGGAATTCCAAGTTTTTTTGCTGATTACACTAAACAGTTAGGGCTTGATTTTTCATCTGCGCAACGCACCGATATGCTTAAATACTATTGGGGTGGTCTGATGGTAGGAAGATTGTTGGGTATCTTTATTCTTCAGAAATACACTGCTCGTCAGATTTTGACACTTTGTTCAGTTGGTGGAATCGTATTAGTAGCCTCTTCGTTTGCAGTAGGTTCCAGTAATGCGCCATTAGCAATGTGGTTGCTTTTGGGTACCGGATTGGCCCACTCTATTATGTGGCCAACTATTTACAACCTGGCACTGGAAGATCTAGGACCTCATGCAGGAGTTGCTTCGGGGGTTATTTCTTCAGCCGTTATCGGTGCTGCTATATTAACTCCGATGATGGGAGCTATCCAGGCTCTTACCGGATCTGTGGTGTTTGCCATCAGTTGTTTGTTCGTCTACTACCTGTACCTGGTATTCTTTGCTACCAAAGGTTCAAAAATCAGATAATTTTTTTCCCGGACTCTTTTGTCATTGTACATCAGGGTCCGGCTTATATTTAAAACTTTTTTGAAATGCCAAACAAAGCTTCAGATACATTTACACTGAAAAACAGTAATGGCGTAGAAGTTTCTTTTACAGCTCACGGAGGGCGCCTGGTTTCATTGAAAGTGCCTTCGGCCAAAGGAGATATTGATGATGTATTAGTTGGTTATGACACTGTCGGGGAATCTTTGAAGGGAGACTTGTACTATGGTGCTCTTTGCGGTCGCTATGCCAACCGCATTGTCAAAGGTCACCTGATCCTTGACGGGCAAGAGCTTCAACTTGATGTTAATAATGGTCCAAACCATCTCCACGGTGGAAACGACGGTTTTAATCAGCGGATTTGGGATGTTGAAGAAACCCAAAAGGAGGGCTGTACCAGTGCTTTTCGTTTAAGTCTGATAAGTCCCGACGGAGATCAGAAATATCCGGGTGAATGTAAAGTAACGGTAATTTACAGTTTGAACGACAGCAACGAATTTAAAATTGAATACGAAGCTGAAACGACAAAACCAACAGTTATTAATCTAACCAGTCACCCGTATTTCAATTTGTCGGGAGATCTTAACAATAAGGTTACCAACCATCTTTTAACGCTCAATGCCGAGCAGTTTACACCAATCGATCCTGAGGTAGAAACCTGTAACGGTGAGATTGCAGATGTAAAGGGAACGCCTATGGACTTTACCAACGAAAAGCCTATTAGCGAAGCGGTGACCAGTTCTTTTGAGCAAATTAAAATGGTTGATGGATTAGATCACAATTTTGTTGTTAAAAATGGTGGCAAAGATGTAATCAAAGCAGCTGTGGTTAAAGATCCTGTGTCGGGAAGATCTCTGGAAGTTTATACCGATCAACCGGGACTTCAGGTTTATACCGGAAATCATTTCGACGGGTCGGAGAAAGGAAAGGGTGGAGCTCCTATTGATAAATATTGCGGAGTGGCCCTGGAAACACAGATTTTCCCCAACTCGCCAAATCACGACAATTATCCCAACGCTGTTTTGCGTCCGGGAGAAAAATATAAGCATACCTGCATCTATAAATTTGGTTTTTAGTTTTTTGTGTGATCTTTAATTACCATTTTTGTTTTTCTGTGATATCCAGGATATGTTTATTTAAAAAGTGGAGCTATTATCCGTTTTTAAGGTAAAAAAGCTACATTTTTGTTGTACTTTTGCGCAGATTCCTATTTCAGGGATCTGCGTTTTTTTTTGTGCACCAATTGGTTTTATTAAAAAATGGGAAAGACAATTATTGGAATTGCTTCAGATCATGCCGGTTACGAAATGAAGGAAACAGCCAAAGCGTATTTGGAAGCTAAAGGTTACGGGGTAAAAGATTTTGGTACCGACTCGCCCGAAAGTACAGATTATACTGATTATGCCCATCCTTTGGGACATGCCATTTCAGATGGCGAATTAGAGCGGGCCATTGCTTTTTGTGGCAGTGGTAACGGTATTAGTATTACTCTTAATCGCCACAACGGTGTGAGAGCAGCCTATTGTTGGAATGCAGAGATCTCGCGCATGGGGCGTTTACACAATGATGCCAATATTTGCGCTATGCCGGCCCGTTTTTTGGAAACCGATCAGGTTTACGAAATAATTGACGCTTTTCTGGAAACCGGATTTGAAGGGGGAAGACACCAAAGACGTATTGATAAGATTGATCTTTAATTAAATAATTACAACATGCAAAAAGCTGTCCGAAATAGACCGGGCAGCTCTTTTTTTAGTGGCAGTCAGAACAAGAGGCAATGGCTGGCAAAAAGAGGGAAACCACATTCCATGCTCTATTATCCAGCCTCTATCATCTAACCTCTAACCTCCAGTCTCTATTCTCTATTCTCATCCTCTTCCGGAATGAATAGCCTTTCCTGTACTATGGCTGAAACCTGAAATATTCCCAAAGCTCCATTGCTGATGTTGCCTGTTATGGGGATGCCGCTTGGGGGACTGAAAGGATTGTGGCCTATCCGGTTTTTCTCAGCTGCCTGAATGAAATCATAGTAAACTTCACTAATAGACAGACCAAAAACATCCAGGGTATCTCCCGGCTGTGCTTCAATGTTCATGAAAATAATGGCATCGTCCAGCCAGGTATTGTTGGTTAATTGGTCGGTATAGTGCGACCATACACTTGTGGAGTCGTAAAGAAATTCATTGACAGCATATTTAAAGATAAAATGTTCTCCTTCCGATTCGTTGTCTTTAACCCGTCCTGTTACCTCATAAATATGGTCTTGGGGATCTTCCCAGCGATCATAGTCCACTAATAATGTATCAATATTAACAGGGGGATTCATAGTGGATGTAGCTTCATAAACCTGCCCTTCCAGTTCGATTGAAAGATTGTACGTGCCGCCTGTAACCGGTGCAAAATTTTCAGGTGCCTGATAGATGCCATCCTTCTGGTGATCAAAAATATAACTTTTGGAGGGGCCATTCACCTTTACCAGTGCATTTTCAATTTTTTCAACCTCGGTGCCATCCATATAGGGGGCAGTGCGTGTTAATGTGATGGTTTTGTAATCGGGATGATTACCCAGAACTGCATCTACAACAGGCAGTCTTTCGTTAAGTTCATCAATATCGGGATCGAACTGAACCCGCTCGCAGCTTGTGCCAGCGATGATAGCAATCAGGGTGGATAGAGATAATATTTTGCGTAAGGTCATGGTTTTTAGAATTTAAAATTGTAAGTAACAGACGGAACTATTCGAAACATCACCATTTTATAGGCATTGATTTTATTGGGTGTGTCAGGGTCTTCTTCAAACTGAACCGAATAGGCATTGGCGCGGTTGTAAGCATTGTAAAGACCAATGTGCCATTCTCCTTCCCATTTTCTTTCGGGTTTGTCTTTTCCCTTTATTATTACTGATAAATCCAGTCTGTGGTAGTCGGGCATTCTGGCGTTGTTTTTATCGGTATAAATTGGCAGACTGCTTTCACCGTGCCTGAACCGCATGGAGGGGTAGGTGATAGGAGCTCCTGTTTTATACACCCAGGCAGATGAGATCCCAACTCTTTTCGACAGCTGATAATTCAGAACGATATTCAGGTTGTGAGGGATGTCATAATTGGCTCTGTATTCTTTTCCGTTGTTGATATCCGGAAAGTTACGCCAGGCACGTGACCAGGTATAACCAATCCATCCATTGAGTTTGCCTTCATTTTTTCTAAGAAGAAATTCCAATCCATAAGAATGAGCTTTACCAAACCTTACCTCTTTTTCGAGCTGGTCATTGAGCATTAAATTAGAATTGGCCTCAAAATCAATTTGGTGGTCCATCCATTTGTAAAAGGTCTCAACTGAGGCTTCATAACTATTGTTGTCAAAATTTCGGAACCATCCAACGGAAAGCTGGTCGCAAACCTGCGGCTGAATATACTCTGAAGCCGGAAACCAGACATCCAGGGGGGTTCCGCTTGTAGAATTCGAAGCCAGTTGGATATATTGGTATGTGTGGCTGTAAGATGCTTTTAATGAATTTTTTTCGTCAACCAGATATCTTGCGCTTAATCTTGGCTCAAGCCCGGTATGGGTGTTGTAAATATTATTTTTCCCGTAATTTACGGTATCGGTCACCTCAAAGTTGTCATCAATCCTGTAAACAGTCGCTTTTCCAATGTTTTGGAACGCAGAGAATCGCAATCCTGCATCAATTTTTAATTTGTCTCCGATTTTTCGCTCGGCAAGCACATAGGTCGCATACTCCATGGCCTTGTTATCAGATACTTTGTAATCGCTTGCCTGATTGGAGACTTCAAATCGACCCGGCTGAATAAAGTGCCTTATAGCCTGCCCCCCAAATCGAATTGTTGTAGAAGGCGAAAAGTACCATGTAAAGTCATATTTGGCACTCAGGTTTTCAAGATACGAGGTCCAGTCATAATCCGGGGTGCCCTGATTGATTTCTACCTGATAATTGTATTTGGAATACAGCAAGGTGAGGTTTGAGAAAAGTTTCTCGCTAAACAAGTGATTCCACCGGGCGGTGAGTGTTGCATTTCCCCAGTTCATGCCAAAATCATCTGCATACCCGTAGGCATCTTTGCCAAAATATCCCGAAAGAAACACGCGGTTATTGCTGTTGATTTCATAATTGGCTTTAGCGTTCAGATCATAAAAATAGAGTTTGTTCTGATTGATTGAAGAGTCGGAGGAGAGCCTCAGAAACATATCGGCATAGGTTCTTCTTCCTGAAATAATAAACGACCCTTTGTCTTTTTTGATAGGCGCCTCAAGTGTCAGCCGACTGGAAATTAACCCCAGTCCCCCTTCTGCCTGAAATTCCTTTTTGTTGCCGTCCCTCATTCTTACATCCAAAAGGGAGCTCAGTCGCCCACCTGCTGAGGCCGGAATATCGCCTTTGTAAAGAGTGACATCTTTAATGGCATCAGCGTTAAAAACCGAGAAAAAGCCCATCAGGTGACTGGGGTTGTAAACGGTAGCTTCATCCAGCAATATAAGATTCTGGTCCATGGCACCTCCACGTACGCTGAATCCGCTGCTGCCTTCCACCGGACTTTGAACTCCGGGCATCATCTGTATGGATTTCATAAGGTCTGATTCACCAAAGAGAACAGGCAGATTTTTGAGGGTTTTAGAATCCATCTGAACCATGCCCATTTGCGTGCTTTTTATATTATGATCACGGGCCCGGCCTTTTATTTCCACAGCGTTCAGTTCAATGCTTTTGGGAGCTAAGTCTATGTTTATGGTTTGTTTTCCGGTCAGATCTACTTCAATTACCTGATTCTGATACCCGATGTAGGAATATTGAATGGTGTATTTTCCTTCGGGGACGGTCATGGAATAAAAACCGTAAGCATTGGTAACGCTACCGGCTTGCAACTCTTGTATATAAAGTGTTGCGCCAATGAGTGTTTCACCGGTATCCTTGTCTTTTACATAACCACTGATGGTTACATCGTTTTGAGAGTGGGCTGTAAATAGCAGACCAACTAAAAAAAATAAAATAATCCTTGTCCTCATAAGCCGGGAGCGAAAATGATTTTTGTTAAACAGGTCTGCAAAATAACGACTCCTTTTTTTATTCCCAAAGTTAATCATGACGAGTGGCGGAATATCTCCGACCAATAACGAAAATCAGAGGATAGAGATATTTTTTACCTTTGCAGGCAGAAAATAATGAGAGAATGATTGAATGAGAGAATGACTGAATGAAAGCATGCGAAGGCATTATGGAATTTACCACTGACCACTGATCATTAAATACTGAAGACTAAACTATGTGGCTGATATTAACACTGGGCTCTGCTTTTTTTCTTGGATTTTACGACATTCTTAAAAAAGTCTCCTTGCGAGAGAACGCCGTATGGCCCGTGCTCTTTTTCGGGGCACTTACAAGTACGCTGATATTTATTCCCCTTTTGATTTTATCTGAACAGGGAGTTCTTCAGGCAGGAGACATGGTATATGTTCCGCGTCTTACCCCCCGGGAGCATTGGATGGTTCTTTTGAAGACCTCTATAGTTTTGACTTCCTGGGTTTTTAATTATTTTGCACTGAAGCATCTTCCGCTAACTATTGTAGCGCCCATACGTGCTACAGGTCCTCTCTGGACTTTAATAGGGGCCATCATTATTTTTGGTGAGCAATTGAGCGGTCTGCGATGGCTGGGGCTGCTACTAACTTTGTTCTTCTTTTTCCGCTTTTCAACGGTAGGAAAGCTTGAAGGACTCTCATTTCGCAACAACAAATGGATGTGGTTTGTCATTATCGGCACTCTGGCCGGAGCGGTGAGCGGACTCTACGATAAACACATACTAAGGCAGATTGACAGAGTAGCTGTTCAGGCTTGGTTTTCATTTTACCAGGTAATATTGCTTTTGCCCATTTTATGGTTTGTGAGACGAAAACGCGCAGCCCGTGACAGGTTTTACTGGCGCTGGAGTATTCCGCTGATTGGTTTGTTTTTAGTGGTTGCCGATTTTCTCTATTTCTATGCTCTCAGCGAGCCTGAATCTCTAATTTCAGTGGTATCTGCTCTGCGACGCGCAAGTGTCATTGTTCCTTTTGTGTTTGGGGCACTAATGTTTGGCGAACAAAATGTTAAGCGAAAAGCCATTTATCTGGCCGGAATTATGGTGGGGATTGTTTTGTTGTTGCTGGGTTAAAACACAAAAAACACCACAACACCCATTACAGCTATAAATGCTCCAATAATTTCTTTGGTGGTAATCTTTTCCTTAAAAATGAAGTGGGCTGGCGCAATAATCATTACCGGGGTCAACGCCATCAAGGTGGAGGCAATTCCTGTGGTTGTATACTTAACTGCCAGTAGGCTGAAAGAAACACCGAGAAACGGACCAAAAAAGGCACCAATGGAGATTCGTCCCATGGCAGATCCGTTTTTTAGAGCTTTCCAAATATTTCCCCAGCGACGCATTGCAAAAAACACCAGTGAAAAGCCCACAATACCTGCAATGACGCGAATTTGAGTAGACATAAAGGCATCCAGGTCACCCATTCCCAGTTTGCTTAAAACCAGTCCGAGTGCCTGACCGGCTGCTCCTCCAAAAGCCAGAAGAAGTCCGGAAAGAGGAAAATTGAACGAGAATTTTTTTCCTTTAACCGGTCTGCCTAAAATTACCAGTGCAATACCCACAATGGTTAAAAGCATCCCGAATATGTTAATGAGCGACATGGTTTCTCCCAGAATCATTAGTCCGAAAAGAGCAGTGAGAGGAGGGGTCAGCGACATAATTAGCATGGAAACTCTGGCACCTATTACAACAAAAGCCTGAAATAAAAGCAGGTCTCCAATAACAAATCCCACCAATCCGGACAGGCTCAGCCAAAACCAGGCATGGGTGCTCGCCCCTGTTGGCAGAAAATGACCACGGGTAATAGTGGTAAACAAACCAAGCAATACTAAAGCCATCACCAGGCGAATGAGATTGACAGAAAGCGATCCAACTTTTTTGCCGGCCGATTCAAAAGCCATACTGGTGGCTGTCCAGCAAATTGCAGTTACTACTCCTGCCAGTTCGCCGAGGTGAGATGTTATATAATCCATGTGTTTGAAGTATTTATTGTCGTATAATCCATATTCTTATTTGTTTGGTAGTTCTTCCTCAAAATATTGGAAGATAACCTTGGCAGTCGATTGTTTTTTCTGTCTTATGTTCCACAACTAACAACTACAATACTCCGTTAAACTTTTATAAAAGTCTGAAATTCAAACTCTTGTGGATGGATAATTTTTCATCTTAAAGCCCGGATTATCAGTGTTATATGATCTATCTTAAATCTTACCTGACTGCCGTCAGGCAGGTATGTAAAAGTCTAACGATCTATTGAACTAATGACTTTCACTAAAAACTAAACCACTACTTTTACAACTGAACAATGTCCATATTTTCGGGGTTAAAGAAAGTAATTTTAAGACTAACAAATAATGATTTTCGCTTTTACACATGTTTGCTTTAATGTTGTTAATTGGAAGTGAGGTGGTTATTTATGAAATAATCAACTTGAATAGATTGCCGGTTGAAATTTCATGATCAGAAGTGATTAAACCATTTTTTAACTGAATGGTCAATGAAAACCGTATGGTTAGACAATGACTTTCTTCCTTTCCTTCATTTTCTAACGTATGCAGCTTTCTTATAGCATTTTAATTGTTGTTCAAAAAAATATATTTCAGAATCCTCATTACTTCCAATATTTTTGGGAGCTTTAATAAGAAAATTTTATCAGAATGAATAGAAAACTATTGATCGTGCTTGCTGCCGTTGGGATATTGGTTCTTGGAGCAGCAATTATGTTTTTTTTGTTCTCCCTTAAAGAAGAACCCCAAAAGAACGTCAAACCACAGCCTGATATTTATGTGAAGGCCGAAACCGTGGCTTATAAAGACCTTCAGGCTGTCATTACTTCGTCCGGGCGTTTGCATGCTTTTAACGAAGTGGTAGTGAGTGCTGAAGTATCGGGCAGGCTTAAAGAAGGAGCAGTTCCCTTTCGCAACGGGCAAACTTTTAGCAGAGGGCAAGTTATTGCCAAAGTTGACAATCCCGAATTTCCTTTAAGTGTTAAAGCACGAAAAAGTAGTTTTCTGCAAACACTCGCTGCCATTCTTCCGGATATAAAAATGGACTATCCCGATTCTTTTGAGAGTTGGCAAACTTTCTTTGATAAAATAAATATCAATGAACCGATGCCTGAATTGCCGGAACCTGCTTCTTCCAAAGAAAGGATATTTCTGGCTTCCCGGAATATCCTGAGTAGTTATTATACCATCCTTGGAGATGAAGCCCGTTTGGAAAAATACCAAATCAGGGCGCCATTCCCGGGGGCATTTAATTCTGTTGCCAGAGACCCCGGAGTGGTTGTGAATATGGGAACCCAACTAGCGACTATTGTGCGCACCGATCTATACGAACTGGAGGTGCCGGTTGTTATGGAAGAAGTGAAAATGCTCGAGGTTGGAGATTCTGTTTCGGTTTCTGCAGAAAACATTGATCAAACCTGGAAGGGCAAAATCAGCCGGATCGGTTCGGTTGTAAATCCATCCTCTCAGGCAGTAAGTGTGTTTATTTCTGTTCCGGGAGTTAAAGGTCTTTATGATGGAATGTACCTGACCGCCCGTTTGTACGGAGATGTTCTGGAAGGTGTGATGGAGATGCCCCGAAATGCCGTTTTCACCCGGAATCATGTTTACACTCTTGAAGAGAAGAGACTGGTTGATAAAACCATAAATATTGTCAAGAGAAATCCGGAAACCGTTTATTTCAGAGGACTTGATACCGGTGACGAACTGGTTGTTGAACCTTTGCTGAATGTTACCGGAAACCCCAATTATAAAAAATTGCGATAAAGAGTTATGCGTAGACTAGTTGAAAAATTTGTCCATTATCCATTTTATGCCAATCTCTTTATCGTTGTGATTGTCATATCAGGATTATATGGGTTTCTTGAACTGAAAAAATCGTTTTTCCCGGAAAGGGAAACCCGCAATATTTATGTAACGGTTACTTATCCCGGTGCCAGCCCCAAGGAGATGGAAGAGGGAATCACCGTCCGCATAGAACAGGCCATTCGCGGACTGGTCGGGATAAAGGAGATTAATTCCACTTCCAGGGAAAATTTTGCCCGTGTAAGTATTGAAACTACCGGAGAATACGACATTGATGAAGTTCTCCAGGAGGTGAAGAATGCCGTGGATGGTATTTCGAGTATGCCGGTAGATGCCGAGCGCCCCATTGTTTTTAAACAACGCTCTACTACGCCGGCTATAAGGTTGGGCCTGGCCGGATCTGCCGATCTTGTCAGGCTGAAAACGCTGGCGCAGAGAGTGGAAGATGACTTTTTGCAAAGCGGCCTGATGAGTCAGATCAATATAGGTGGATATCCGGCGTTAGAAATTGCAGTTGAAATTCAGGAAGAAATGCTTTTGCGTTACGGGTTGACACACTCGGATATCAGTAATGCAATCTCTCGCAATAACCGTGATGTATCAGGCGGACAATTGCGAAGTGAAGAACAATACCTGATTATCAGGGCCCGGTCACGAACTGTGGATCCTGATGAAATAGCCAATTATGTGGTGACTGCTGATCCTAATGGTAAACTAATACGCATTAGTGATTTGGGGCGTGTGTTTTTGCAATTCTCCGAAACCCCCAGCGGTGCCTGGCTTAATGGTGAGCGCTCGTTGTTTATCTCTGTCAACAAACTGATAACAGAAGACCTGGAGGCCATATCGGACTATGTAAATGATTATGTAGATGAATTTAACAGTAAGCATACGGATGCCCAGATGACCGTCACCTTTGATTTTCTGGATCTTTTGAATTCCAGACTTCATCTTCTTTATAAAAACGGGGGGCTTGGCCTGGCTTTGGTAATTATTATACTTGCTTTCTTTTTAAGTTTCCGGCTCTCACTCTGGGTGGCCTGGGGTATCCCTTCTTCATTTTTGGGGATGTTTGTACTTGCCAGTCTTTACGGGGTCACCATCAATATGATTTCCTTATTTGGAATGATACTGGTGATTGGAATACTCGTTGACGACGGTATTGTGGTAGCCGAGAATATCTTTTCTCACTTTGAGAAGGGGAAATCCCCGCGTCGGGCGGCCATCGACGGAACGCTTGAAGTTTTGCCGGCGGTAATGACTTCGGTTACTACTACTATCATTGCTTTTGTTCCGCTGATGTTGATACAAGGGAATATGGAGATGATGGGCGAAATGGCCTTTGTGGTAGTATTCAGTCTGGCATTTTCGCTGATAGAAGCAGCACTGGTCTTGCCGGCTCACGTAGGGTCACCTCATATACTGCAACGACGCTCCGAAGCTGTGAATTTCGGAAACCGTTTTCGCGATAAGCTGGAGAATTTTATCTCTTTTATGCGAGACCGGATATATGGCCGTTTTCTCAGATTTGTACTTCGTCACAGAATAGTAGCTTTGTCGGTACCTCTGGCTTTAATACTTATTACCGCCGGGCTTATGGGGGGTGGTTTTATCTCCACCACTTTCTTTCCCAACATTCCACCCGATAGTTTCAATGTAAATGTTGCCTTTACTCCGGGAGAAGGTGAAAAGCAGACACGTGAATTTCTTCAGGAGTTTGAAAAAGCTGTATGGGAAGTCAATGATGAGATAGTGGAGGAGTATAATGATACCGCTAATTATGTGAATTACACTTACCTTGTGATGGGCAGTTCCTTTGACGGTGATGAAAATGGTTCGCATGCCGGACATATTGCCGTTAACTTAAGAAACCTTGAAGGCAGTGAGATATCTTCATTTCAGATTGCCAACCGGGTGCGCCAAAAGATAGGAGAGGTACCTGCAGCTGATAAATTTTCGGTAGCCGGAAGGAACCGTTGGGGACAGCCCGTTTCTATCAGTTTGATGGGCGAACACCTTGAAGAACTAAAACATGCCCGTGAATTTTTGTTGGAAGAGCTTGAGAATATACCTGAGTTGACTGATGTTGTTGACAATGAAGCTCCCGGTGCTCAGGAAGTGCGTTTAAAGCTGAAACCCAAAGCTTATTATCTTGGGTTGGACATGTTCACCATTATGAACCAGGTACGTAATGCCTTTTTCGGTGCCCAGGCGCAGCGCCTGCAACAGGGTAAAGACGAGATCCGGGTTTGGGTACGCTACCCGCCGGGAGATCGTGAGCAAATTGGGCAACTGGAAAAAATGAAGATCAAAACACCTCAGGGGGAATATCCTCTGGAAGAACTGGCCGATTATCACCTGGAGCGCGGACCGGTGGCCATTCAGCGTTACAATGGAAAACGCGAGATGCGCATCGATGCCGATTTGGTAGATCCGTACGAACCTGTACCGCCTATTTTGGAGGAAATCAGCAACGACATTATGCCTCAGATACAGGCCAAATATCCGGGCGTTAGTTATGTTTACCAGGGGCAGCAGAAATTTGCCTCAGAGTCTCAGAATGAAATCTCAAAATATTTTATTCCGGCATTCGGACTGATCATTGTTTTAATCATGCTGCACTTTCGGTCATTCGGACAGGGCGCCATTATTTTGATGATGATTCCTCTGGGATGGATTGGCTCCGCATGGGGACATGGAATACACAATATTCCCTTGTCTATTCTTAGTCTGTGGGGAATGGTCGCCTTATCTGGGGTTATTGTCAATGATGCTGTGGTCTTCCTGCAAAAATACAATTCCTTTATAAAGGAGGGGTATACAGTAAAAGAGGCCGCCTTCCAGTCCGGTTTAGCCAGATTCCGGCCTATTGTGCTCACCACATTGACCACCACTCTCGGGCTGTATCCCATCATTCTGGAAAAGAGTATGCAGGCGCAATTCCTGATTCCCATGGCCATGGCATTGGCTTATGGTATATTATTCGGAACAGCCTTTATTCTGATATTCTTCCCGGTTATTATATTGGCTCTTAACGATGCCAGGGTATTGCTGAGATGGCTGTGGACCGGAAAGCGCCCATCCAGGGAAGAAGTAGAAACGGTAAATGTTTCGAAAAGGCGCAATATTGATTAATGAGATTATTAAGGTGGATTCTTTGCCTGATAAATGGCAAAGAATTCGCCTCTCCTTTTACGTTGGAAAATATCTAAGAAGTTGTTTTAAAATGAAACAAATCATTACATATCTGATATTTACTGTTGTTTCAATATGGCCCGTAATGGGACAAAACGATGATGGTAACTACTCTCTGGATCAACTCATTGTTGAAGCCCTTGAAAACAATTACGATATCCGCATCAGTGAAGCCGACCTTGAAATAGCAGAGCTGAACAACACCCTTGGAAATGCCGGAATGTTTCCGACTTTAAGCTGGGAGAGCAGTCTGAGCAATAATTTCAATGACCGTTATGACAACGACAATCAAACCGGAAGCCTTCAGAATGGTGTACGGTTAAACTGGATGCTTTTCAACGGTTTTTCTGCTCATATCCGCAAGGATCGTCTCGAAACTATGGAGGAACTATCCGGTGGAAATCTGGCGTTACTTGTTGAAAACACCATTCAGGCGGTGGTGATGGCTTATTATCGGGCCCTTTTTGCCGAAGAGCAATTGACCCTTCTTCAGGAGGTTATGCAACTTTCAGAAGACCGGTTACAATACATGGAGGATCGCGTGGATCTTGGTGCAGCCACCAGTTACGAAGCTCTTCAGGCACGTACAGCTTATTTGACGGATAAAACAGCTTATCTCGAGCAGGAGGTGAACGTTTTGAGTACTCTTCGTGAATTGAAATACCTTATAGGTAAGGATGAAGGGGAAGCATTGGAGTTATCGGGCAAGCTTTCGTTTGAAGCCAGAGATTACAACCTGGATGAGTTGCTGAGCAAGATAGAAAGCAGCAACCAAAGCATACAAAATCAGTATATGAATCTGGCTTTGCTCGAGCAACAGCGCGTTCTTCAACAACGCTCGCGTTTTCCATCTCTTAATGCAAATGCAGGTGCAGGCCATAACATGATGCCCGAATCACTTAATTCCGCTTCAGACGCACCCGGTTTTTCGGATGGTTACTTCTCGTATTTTGTGAATTTCTCGCTCAGTTTTACCCTTTTTGACGGAGACCGCATCAATCGGAATGTTCAGATTGCAAGAATGGAAGAGGCCATTGGCCAAACCAATCTTGAGGAAATGAAGCACCGTTTGAAAAACCAATTGTTCAATTTATTTGATCAGTACCGTGTTCGCCGCGAATTGGTTGAAGTGGGCCGTGAAAACCGGGAAACGGCCCGCGTAAATATGCAACTCTCTGAAGAAAAGTTCAGGGCCGGAGCCATCAACTCATTCAATTATCGAGATGTGCAATTGAGCTACTTGCAGACTTCCATCAATTACTATCGCTCTGTTCTGAACCTTATTGACACGCATACCAGTCTGGTAAGAATTACCGGAGGGATTGTGGAAGAGTATGAATAGAGGGTGAAATGGAAGAATGGTGAGATGGTAGGAAGGTGGAATGGTTGGATAGGCATAGTGCTAAATGATAGCACAATTGTAAAAAGTTAATTACCAATTTATTGAAAAAGCCTACGGAGTATTGAAATACGACTGAAAAGTCTGATTTAGGATGGTATGGCAGAATAAGTCCCCCTTGGGGGATTTAGGAGGCCAAAAAGCAAACCCCGGCAGAACATTTCCTGCCGGGGTTTCTCTTCAGGCAACTTCACTTCCTTCAAAAACCCAAAGAAAAAAGCGGTTGAGCCAGTTACGCATCTTTAATGTAAATGGCCTTACTTGCAGTCACACTCACCGCCGCAACTGCATTCAGGAGTATCACCACTTTTGCAGCCACAGTTTCCACCACAGCCGCACTGGTGATCCGATACATTTCCGACGTAAGTATAACCCTGAGCAATGTTCTGATCGTTTTGTCCCATATTTTTATTCCTTTTAATCTATGAATACAAAGTAAAGAACAATAAATGATAAAAACAAGACAAAGTTGTCCGAAATAGATTTTTTTTGAATCATTTAAGGTTTGTAGGGGAGGTGAGTTTTTCATCATAGCTTTCATCTTTAAGGAAGAGGCAGAAAGGGGGTGATGGTGACACGGTGGAATGAATGAGGGCAAAAACCAGATGCTGAAACTAGGAATTCTGAAAAAATATTTCACCAACCGGTAGATTAAGTTTTATCTTGCATATTACATGGGGATGGGTAGAGAAGTTTGAAACAAGATTAACGCGAATCATTGAGGCGAAAATATGGGTGTCTTCAAAAAGTTTTGAAAGCACGGTCTGGATTCATTTTTTAAATGTTTATTCACCAGGTTTAATTGGTTTTCGGGAATTAATTAGAGTCTGTCTATAAGGGAGGTAAAGTATGTTTTTAGTCATGTGTCTGATCAGAATGTGCCAATTGCAATGCCCGCCCCGATTTTTCTTCGGGGGCTTGCGAAGCCCCCAAAAGCGGAGTTTACTTGGGTAAATGAGTATTTTGGGAGCAAGCGTAACGACGCAAATGGTACTTTATGGACCGACACTAATTATCGGTTAAACAATTGCAGGTTAAGATTGAGGTATTCTTATCAAACTTTAACAGGGGCAACTTTATATTAAATGAAACAGGCATGACAAGGATTGGCACAACTTGTCCCGGCATTTACGGAAATAAACATGTATACACTTAATCATGAGGTTTTAATGCCTGCCGGCCATGCGGGCATCAGTCCAATTTCTTAAATGAATTGATGTTGTTCTCATTGAAATTAAAGCATGAAACGCCGGATTTGTAATATAATCTCAATTCTACTGATTGCCTGCTCTGCAAGTGTTTTTTCGCAGCATTCAGATGTCCGGTTCAGACGTTTAACCATTAACGACGGGCTTTCACTTTCTTCCGTTTATACCATATATCAGGACCGTTTAGGATATATGTGGTTTGGTACGGAAGATGGATTAAACCGGTATGACGGAAATAATTTCAGAATTTTCAGACCCGAGGTGGATGAGCAGAACAGCATTGCTCATAAGTGGATAGAATTTATTGAAGAAGACAATAAGGGGCGCCTGTGGTTTGGAAGCCGCGGAGGTTTATCTCTATTTGATCCGCACAAGGAGAGTTTTCTCACTTACCACTCATCCAATCAGGAAGGACAACATCTTACCAATGATACAATAACTTCAATGTTGGTCGATTCGCAGGAGGCAGTTTGGGCAGGCACCATGCGTGGATTAGTAAAGATTAATCCGGTTTCTTTGGTATCTCAAAGTGTATATGTGAAAAGAGGTGACCAGCTTGCTTCCCGAGTATATGCTCTTTTTGAAGATTACCGGTCAAACATATGGATTGGAACTGACAGAGGATTATATGTTTATACGCCTAAGGCTTCCTCAAAACTAAATGAACATGGCCCTGTGATTTCTCTTGTGAAGGAATTAGCAGTGTATTCAATTGTTGGGAATAAGAAAAAAATATGGGTTGGTTCAGATATTGGCCTTTTTGAATTGAGTGGTTATGCCAATAGTAATCAGCCAAATCGTTGGAGAAAAATTGAATTCAATTTTTCTTTTAACCAGGTTGAAGATCTGTATCATTCTTCTATTAATTCCAGTATATGGGTGAGCACAGACACGGGTTTATTTCGCTTTAATACGCACTTAAATGAACTTTCTTCCGTGGTCCGGACCGTGGATGTAACACATAGTTTATCCATACACCAGTCCAAACCCTTTATTCAGGGGAAGAATGGCAATATCTGGTATGGAACACATGGTGATGGTGTTTATCAATTAGATGCCGGGGGGAGATTAATCAGGCATCTTAAAAACGATCCCGTCAATCGGTTCAGTCTGAGTGAAAATTCGGTCAACTGCATTTACGAGGATAATTCCGGCCTTATATGGGTGGGGACCTTTGGTGCAGGCATTAGTATTTACGATCCCAGGGCCAATAAATTCAGCCTTTACAGGCACAGACCGGGAGATGATAAAAGCATTTCCAGTAATTTCATCTGGACTATCTTCGAAACCCAGGGTGGAGAAATCTGGCTTGGATCCGATAACAAGGGAATTACCCGTTATATCCCTTCCGGTGAGGAATATATTTTCTATGACCACCAGGCAGGAAAACCCAATTCATTGGCTGTCTCTTCTGTCAGGGATATTTTTGAGGATTCACAAGGCAGAATATGGATTGGTACCGATGGAGGCGGGTTGAATCTTTTTCTGCCCGAAAAACAAGGCTTTGTCCATTATCAGAATAAGAATGGTGATGCCCAATCGATCAGTGATAATTCAGTACGCGAAATTTTTGAGGATCGATATGGTGTATTATGGGTAGGAACCCGGAATGGGTTAAACAGGTTTGATCCTGAAAAAGAGATTTTTCAACGTTATTTGCATAGTCCGGATGATCCGGCTACACTGTCGCATAATTTTATCTATGCTTCCATAATTCAGGATTCAGACGATAACCTGTGGATTGGGACATATGGCGGCGGATTAAATGTAATGAATTACCAAACCGGACTATTTAAATCCTATAGATCCGATCCTGAGAACTCCAGGAGCCTTTCCGATGATATCGTTTTTGATATCTATGAGGACCCAAAAACCGGATTGTTTTGGATAGGAACAAACAACGGGCTCAATCGTTTTGATCCCCATAAGCAGTTATTTACCCGATTTGGACTTGCAGAAGGATTGCCCAATGAAGTTATTTATAGTGTTGTACCCGATCAGACGGGCAATTTATGGTTAAGCACCAATGCAGGAATTTGTTGTTTCAATCCTTATTCCCATAGTGCCGTATCTTATGATGTAACCGATGGCTTGCAAAGCAACGAGTTTAACGGAGGAGCATTTCACAGAGGGAAGAGTGGCAAGCTCTATTTCGGCGGGGTTTACGGACTAAATGTTATTGATCCGGAGCAATTGCCAAAAATTGTTATACCGAAAAAGGTGTTACTCACAGGTATGGAAATTCTGGGAAAAGAAGTAAGGGTGGCAGATAACTATCAGGAGCAGCGGGCCGGGAATGATTCAAAAGAAAACGATTATTTTCTTGTAAATAAGAGTGTTTCATATTTAGATACACTTATCTTAAGCTACCAATACCGGTTCTTTTCATTCGAATTTGTTGTTCCCGGTAACATCAATGCGCAAAGGATGTATTATTCTTACAGGATGGAAAATCTTGATGATAAGTGGCATGATTCAGGAAACCGAAATTATGTGACATACGCCAATATGAAGCCCGGGAATTATTCATTCCAGGCCCGGGCGAGCTTGGACAAAAACACCTGGAGCATGCCTTCAAAACCACTTACTCTGATTATTGAGCCTCCATTCTGGCAGCGCTGGTGGTTTTATTTATTGGAGTTTATTTTAATCATATCTATTGCTTTTTTTATTTACCGGTATTTGCTTAAAGCAAAGACCAATAAGCTACTGCGCACCCGGAATGTCCAAATAACCGAAGCCAATGCTAAGTTGGCGCAATCTGAGAAAGAGCTTCGTGAACTTAATGCCACTAAGGATAAATTCTTTTCCATCATTGCACATGACCTGAAAAATCCTTTCGCAAGCCTGATGTCCATTACGGAAGTTATGCATAATCATTATTCCATGCTGGATGAAGATGAAAAAGAACAAGGGATAGAGAAAATTGATGATTCCGTAAAAGGGATCTTTCATTTGCTGGAAAATTTGCTTACATGGAGCCGGGCGCAAAGCAATCGAATTAAGTTTGAACCAGTGATTTTTGACCTTACCCTCATGATTCACGAAGTTGTTCTTATTTATAAGCCTTTGGCAAAAGTAAAAGGAATAGATTTGACTGAAACATCCGAAAATGAGTTGATTAAAGTGTTTGCCGACAGGGAAATGGTGCATACGATCCTTCGTAATCTTGTAAATAATGCGATAAAATATTGTTCACAAGGGGATGCTATTTGTATCCATTCTGCGGCTCAAAAAGATTGGGTGTGTGTAAAAGTAAAAGATACGGGAGTTGGAATTTCAGAAGAGAATTTGAGTAAACTATTTAAAATTGATGCCAAAATTAAATCCACGGGCACTGCCGGGGAGAAAGGAACCGGGCTGGGATTGATTTTATGTCGTGAGTTTGTTGAAATAAACGGTGGTAAGTTTTTTGTAGAAAGCGAGCTGGGACAAGGAACCGCTTGTACCTTCAAGCTGAAACGTTCCGAAAAAAGAACAAGTCCTTAAGTGACTCTTGCTCTGAAAAGTATTTTTACCCCGCCTGGTGAAGTATCTTTGTAGACAGAACAGCAGAGCCTTCGTCGTTTCAACGACCATTGAAGATTAATACGCTTGAAGTTGCCCTAATTCCTCACTTCTATCCAAATTCCGGAACACCTATTCCCTTTTGTAATATCTTTCTACATCAACCTCAGGGTGGATCTGAAAGTTGGTGTTTTCCATTTTTTGTATCAACTGGTTGGCTGACCAGGGGGCCAAGAGCAAGCCTTTAGAGCCAAGCCCGTTCAAAATCCCAATGGTGGGCTGGTTGTTGAGAAATCCAATTACCGGTCGCCTGTCATGTGTGGTAGGCCGGATGCCGGCTTCCTGATTAATAATGGAATAGGGAAAGTGACTAATCTTTTCAAGTTTCTTTATGATTTCATTTTTCGCCTGGCAAGTGGTATTTGTATCGGCGTAATCCCAGGCATAAGTTGACCCTGTTTTATAGGTTTGATTATTGGTGGGCAGGATAAAGAGATTCTTTGTAATGATTTCTTTGTGGCTGTAAACCGGACATTTGATGGTTAGTATTTCACCTTTGGTATGTTTATATTTTACCTGGTTAAATAACTGTTGATCATCGGTAAAACTTCCCTGGCACAGAATGGCTTTTTGATAGGACTTATTATTGAAGCGGACTTCGTTGCCTTCTGTCTTTAGATCTTTGTTGATATCAATCTTTTTCTGAAGGAGCAATCCATTGGTTTTCAGATATTGCCTGAAACCTGAAATTAAAGATTGTATATCATACCAGCCCCCTTTATGCACCGTTCCATATCCATTGGGGGTTTTTATGTAGGGCGAAATGGGATGGTAAGATACCTGAGGATCGATATACTTCTCAAGTTGGTTCTCTATAAATTTCTTGCGCCAAAATAGATCTTCCCCGGCACCTAAAATCCTTTGTATCGGGGTTGGGTAGAAGAATTGTTGACCTAAAAACTTTTCTAATTCATGAGTGGTTTGCAGAAATTCGGGATACAATTCATCGATCATCCATGATTTGGTCAATCTTCTGAAAACAACCGGATTAATCATTCCACCTGCTTTCAGTGAAGCCTTTTGCTGATTGTTATCATCAACAACTTTGATGGAGTAACCCTTTCGAAGGAGTTTAAAGGCCAGTATCGTACCGGCGAGACCTTGCCCTACAATTAATATTTTCAATTTTTTTTAAGGGAAAACATCAAAACGGGCAAATGGTTTTATTCATAACCATCCATTGCGTTCAATAATTGTTCAGCATCCTGAAGACCGTTTGTGTTCATCAGATCTAATCAATGCAGATCTGAGAAAGTGTCTTAAATTTGATGTAATGAATTGTAATTAAGTAAGAGGGGTGATATAAAAAAAGGACAAAAAAAAGGGGAGTAATCTTAGAAATTATTAAGTTTATGCAATATTTGTAAAACAATAAATAAAACATAATTATCTGCAGGGCTATATAAATGACATAGGTGCAAAAAGAATTAAAGATATCGGGAAATGAATAATGTGCCTGGTTTGTGAGGTTTTTGTGGATCACCAAAATGACATACTAAGTAATACTTTAAATGAGTAAACATTATACAGAAATTATTTAATCAAAAACTCAATTTATGAAAACCACCGTTTTTTCCATCATTTCACTTACCATTCTGATTTTGCTATTTAGTTGCAAGGATCAACCAAAAGTCTCAGATGAAGCACTTATCATAAACGAAAATAACAATTTCAAGGACACAGCGCTTGTACTGGAGAATCTTATTTCTGACATAAAAATTGTTCCATTGGAGACCAATGAGCAATGTCTAATTAGTTATTTTCACGGCCATGTAGGCGAAAAATATATAATTGCCTTTGAAAGAGAAAAAATTTTACTTTTCTCAGGTACGGGTAAGTTTATCAGTATAATTTCTCAGAAAGGCAAAGGGCCCAATGAATTTAACTATATTGATGCCTGGGATGTAGATGAGGATGAGAAGTTTTTACATTTTCACGACGTGGGGGGGAATTATATAAGTCGGTACAACCTGGCTGAGGCACAATTTGAAAAGAATATTCCAATTGAAGATAAAGGTGGCATGTCCGGTATTGTCACAGTTAATGACACACTTCTGGCCGTTTTACGTGGTGGGTATGCCAATTACGAAAATCTCTACTTTTACGTCTCAACCAGCGGACGTATCACTGAAGGTGAAAAAAAGAAGCCTTTAACTCATCCGGGAGTATGGGCCGGTAGTAGCTCCGTTTTTAAAAGGTCAAATGATAATTCTATTTTTTATCAACCTTTTGAGGGGGATACAATTTTTAAAATTAACGGACGCGATAAAAAAACTTTGCTGGCTATGCAGCTTGAAGACCCGGTAAAGACAGGTAATAAGACAAAGGGGTATCATGTAGGTTTGATGGGGCAAATTGGGAATGAAATTTTCTTAAGTAAAAGTGTGTATGAATCTGAGGTATCCGAGAAGTCAGCAATCTTACGAACGACTCTTGATGAGAAATATCTTTACGACCAGGATAATCATGATATTTTTAAGATAAGTTCTCTTCTGTATGATGAATTGGGGTTGGAGTTTGGTTCCTCTTTTAATTTTCAAAGTGCTGAACAATTGTTAATTAACTATCAGGCAACATACTTTAAAGACATACTGGAAAAAAATATTGAAGATAGTGATATTGACGAGGCCCAAAAAAGTAAACTGCAACAGCTGAACGACAAAATATCAGAAGGAGATAATCCCATATTGATTACCGGGAAATGCAAAAAATCATGAGAATGTAAACAGTTCATCTGGCGGGTCAAAGAGTTTGGTTTCTCTCTTTGCTGCCTTTTTATTAGGCTCAGAGGCATGGAGAAATCTAATCAAATATTTTTGACCCTCACTTTTATTGATGTTATTTATTGTAATTGACAAAAGAACAAATCATGTTTGTAAAATTTTCCTCATTGTAGTATTTAGTACCCATTCATAGGAATAAAAGCAATCCTGGATTGCAATAGCTCAATCTAAAAATAATGGATAACATCCCATTGCCTTAATTGAAACAACTAGCCAAATGTCCTGCATGGGCGAAATCATTTTTATGCGACACATACTATGTCTGTTCTGTCAGATTCAGTAAATTAGCAGTATGTACCAACCAGTTTTATACCAGGACCATGAGAAAAATTAAAGGATTAAAACGACGGGACTTTGTAAAGTCAATAACAGCAGGTTCACTTCTTCTGACAGGCCCGGGCGTATGGGCCGTAAATTCCCTAAAGGAAGAAGGATTAAAATCCGAAAACGGTTTGGTGACAAAAGTGAAAAATGCCATGTTGTGCATGCAACGTGCTTCGTGGGAACAAGGTGTTGCCGGTCAGGCCATTTTGGAGTTGGGTGACTTCGATCTGCTTTATTTAATGGCCAAAGAAGCAGTTTTGCGGCAAACAAAAGAAGGACGGCTTTCAGTATTGTATTCTGATGGTGGAGCAACAGATCCTGCAGCATCGGGAGAGATGGTTATGCGGATGGCTGAGAAAACAGGAGAACAGGACCTGTGGAATGCCCACAAAAAAATGCTTAATTACCTTCTTACCAAAGCCCCGAGAACAGAAGACGGAATCATTAGCCATCTGGTTGATAAGAAAGAAATTTGGATTGACTCCATGTATATGTCGCCACCTTATTTGTGTGTTGCCGGTGAAGTAGACGAGAGTATCAGACAAATAAAAGGTATGCGAAAAGCCCTGTGGAATGGTGATGCTCAACTATACTCACATCGCTGGGATGCTTCAAAAAAGGAATTTATCAACTCAAAATTCTGGGGCGTAGGCAATGGATGGGCAATGGCCGGAATTGCCCGGGTTATTGACGATTTGCCAGAATCAAAAAGTGAAGAAAGAGATACTTTGATAGAATACAACACTGAAAATATCAACGGATGTTTGAACCACCTTCGTTCAGATGGGCTGTTTCATAATGTTATAGATGATGAAACCTCTTTTGTGGAAACCAATTTGTCTCAAATGCTGGCCTATTCTATTTACAGGGGAGTGGCATCGGGATGGTTACCCTCTTTTTATCTTGATTCCGCAAATATTTTGCGTAAAGCTGTTCATGATAAAGTAAATGAGGCGGGATTTGTAACGGGTGTTTGCGGAGCTCCACATTTTAATAGTCCGGGCAGAGCTACCGAAGGTCAGGCGTTCTTTTTGCTAATGGAATCGGCTTATTATAAACTGATTTAGGTCTCAGGTTTAGGGTTTGGTATATATTATAACGCCCATTCAGGGCTCTGGTCTTGGGTTGATGCTGGTCGTAGGGCTTCACCCTATGTTTGGTGTATTTTCCCCTTTCAGGGCAATTGATGGGGTGTAATCGAAGCAAAACAAGTCCCTGAAATAATAACAATGAGTTACCAGCCCGTCCCTTTGAGGGAACCAACCAGCCTAAAGACCTGCAAGGGGTTTATCATTTTATTCCACTTGATAATGGAAAATGAAAGAAGAATTCATTAAATTTGTACCATATTGGTACGCGTAAAACTAAAAGGTATGTTAATAATAAGCAGCAGAGAATTTCGACAAAATCAAAAGTTATACTTTGAAAAAGTTGATAAGGGAGAACAAGTTATCGTTCAACGGGGAAAGGATAAGTCTTATGCTTTAACACCTATAAATGAAGATGATGTTTACTTTAGTGCTGAAATGATTAGGAAGATAAAACTAAGTGCTGAACAAGCGAGAAATGGTGAAGTGAAAAGAATTTCAAGTTCCAGGGAAATAAATGATCTGCTTGGCTTATGAGTTATGTTTTAGAGTTTACGAAAGTAGCCTTAGCAGACATTGAAAAACACAAGAAGGCAGGGGATAAAGCCGTGCTAAAAAAGATTGCTAAACTTCTAAATGAAATCAAGGAAAATCCAGCTGAAGGAACAGGACGAGTGGAGCTTTTAAAATATGGTCTTGCAGGAAAATATGCACGCAGAATTAATCATAAACACCGCCTGGTTTACTCCATTGAAGAAGAAATTATAACCGTTCATGTTTTAAGTCTTTGGGGACATTACGGAGATAAATAGCCCAAATCCCTTCGCTCTCCGCCCGGTTCTGCCGATTTACTTTTGGTTGACATGGGGAATTATTATAACGCCCATTCAGGACTCTGGTCTTGGGTTGATGCTGGTTATAGGGCTTTACCCTATGTTTGGTGTATTTTCCTCTTCCAGGGCAATTGATGGGGTGTAATCGGAGCCAAACAAGTCCGTAAAGGACCATCTATAATGACGATGAGGTACCAGCCCATCCCTCTTAGGGAACCAACCAGACTAAAGACCTGCAGGGGGCAATCATTTTGCTTTGAAAAGCAGTCAACTTCACCGGGCAAGGGGAATCTTTTTGGGTTTAAACTACGTATTCTCTTATACACTTCCTGTTTAACGAACAGGAGGAAGCTATAAAACCAGTGATCTGATATTAGAAAATTGTTTTTCGCATAGATGTTCTTTAAGCGGAGATTATCAGCTTTGGATGAGTTATCTTAAAGCCAATATCTAAAAATCTAATACGTTCAACCCTTAAAATCTAAGTTATGGCATCAACTACTCATAAACTAGACCGCATTGCAATAAGCGTAAAATCCCACATGCTCCTCAGGCAGTTGCTCAAAGAAAATCCCATGCTCGAAGAAATAATGCGAAATGCCAGAAATGAAACCGAGGCATTGATTGGTGTGAGAAACTGGGTGCTGGAGGCCATTAAAAAAAATCAGGCTGCCTATGACTTTTACAAAAAGGAAGCGCATGGGAGGGATGCATTTGAGAAACTGACCTGGAATGATTTTGCAGCCATTCGCATTCTGGATTACATCGACAATGCAGGGCGCGAATTTGATGATCTGAACCTCAGGGGAGAGAAGGCCATCAGCAATCCTGTTCAGCTTATCTGGCTGGCAGTAACCTATGGTACCGGAGGGGCGAAGCCCTATTTCTTTAAAGATATGCTGATGCTTTTCAGACAGTTTACCGGTGAGTATGAAAGAAACACCCCAACGAGGGAAAAAGTAGAAGCATGGATGGATAGATGGTGTTCGGGGCTTGATCCCAGAATCGTTAAACTGAGAGAAGAAAACCGGGAACGTATTTTAAAGATCATCATCGATAAAATTGATAAGGGAGAAATAAAGGATTCTAAGTTCTTTTTTCCTGATGAGTTGTCGCAAGAGCAAAAATATCTGAAAGCACTTGACTGGTGGAATGACCGGTTGTTTCATTTGAGGTTTGCTGTGCGGTCGCCGGATTTGTTGAATGAACTGCTCGATAACTCCCTCGACCCGGATACCATGAAGGTGCTGTATGAAGCAGAGTCCAAAGGCATTCCCTTCTTTGTAAATCCTTACTATCTTTCCTTATTGCATGTGCGAGTGCCTTATTTTGCTGTTGGTGCCGACCTGGCTATCAGGCATTACGTAGTTTACAGTCAGCAACTTGTAAATGAATACGGAAACATTGTGGCCTGGGAAAAGGAAGACAAAGTAAAACCAGGAGAGCCCAATGCAGCAGGGTGGTATTTGCCAAACGATCATAACATTCACCGGCGCTACCCCGAAGTGGCCATTTTAATCCCCGATACCATGGGGCGGGCATGTGGTGGTTTGTGTGCATCCTGTCAGCGGATGTATGACTTCCAGAGAGGCAATCTGAATTTTAATTTAGATAAGCTAAAGCCCGGACAAAGCTGGGACGAAAAACTGGTTGAATTGCTGGATTACTTTGAGAAAGATGCTCAGCTACGCGATATTTTAATCACCGGGGGTGACGCTTTGATGAGTTCTGATAAGTCTCTGGAAAAAGTTCTGGAAAAAGTTTACCAAATGGCTGAGAATAAAATCGCGGCCAATAAGCAGAAGCCCGATGGTGAAAGATATGCACAGATTGTACGTGTCAGACTGGGGACTCGCCTGCCGGTATATCTGCCACAACGGATTACGCCCGAACTGGTAAGAATACTGGGGGACTTTAAAAAGAAAGCATCCAAAACAGGCATCAGACAATTTTTTATTCAAACCCACTTTGAATCTCCCATGGAGGTAACGCCTGAAGCACGTGAGGCGATTAAACTTCTTAATTCTGCCGGCTGGACTGTTACGAATCAGCTTGTATTTACTGCAGCGGCATCGCGAAGAGGCCATTCCGCAAAGCTCCGTAAGGTGTTGAACGAAATAGGCGTTATCAATTATTATACCTTCAGTGTAAAGGGGTATATGGAGAATAACTTCAATTTTGCCACCAACGAAAGAGCCGTTCAGGAACAGATGGAAGAAAAGGTGATAGGCAAAATTCCTGAAAAGTATTATTCAACCATTAAAGATTTTCCAAACAATGCCGATTCAATTATCAAAGAGATGTCGGAATTGATGAAAGAGAGTGGCCTGCCATTCCTGGGTACCGACAGAAATGTGCTTAACCTGCCGGGAGTGGGCAAGAGTCTTACATTTCGTACCATTGGAATTACACGCTACGGTCGAAGAATTCTGGAATTTGAGCTGGATCACACCAGAAACCATAGTCCTGCGATGAAAGAAATGGATAAGGTGATTATTATTGAATCTAAATCCATTAGTGAATATCTGCGCCAGCTTGAAGATATTGGGGAGGATACTTCAGATTATGAAAGCATTTGGGGCTATTCAATAGGTGAGACCGAGCAGCGGATACCTATTTATGAATACCCGGATTATGATTATGAAATCACTGATAAGTTCACCAACCTGGACTTGAGAGGATAATGGGTCGTCAGACTATGCTTGACTTGACACTAAGGTTTTGCGAGATTTAAAACCTGAAACAAAGTAAACTTTTGCATTTGTTTTACATGAGCATTGTATTTGAGGTTTGATTTGTTAAATGTCTTATTAATAGGATGCTGCACCCCTGCAGCACGTTTCCGACAAACTTCGAAATCTTGCTGCAGGGGTACAGCACGATCTCGATAAGTTTTGAAATCATGCCGTAGGGGTGCAGGATGCTTTCAACGAAATTTGGAATGTTGCTGCAGGGGTACCCGGCCATTTCAACAAAATTTGGAAATGTGCTGCAGGGGTACAGGACGTTTCCAACAAAAAATGACAAGACGCTGCAGGGGTACAGCAAGTTTTCTTCGAGGTTTGGAAACCTGCTGCAGGGGTACCCGATGACATCGATAAAGTTAGGAAAGCCGCTGCAGGGTTGCTTCCCATTTTCAACAAGTTTTGGACACATGCAGCAGGTATATGCGGGGCTGACAAATGAATTTGGGCAACTGCAGCAGGTGTACCTGCCCATCTCGATGAGGTTTGGCCAGTTGGGGTAGAGATACAAGATGGTGGCTATAAATCTCGGATTTGGTTTAGGAGGGAGGGGGTGTTAGTAATCTCTTTTGTCCCATGCCTTTCCTGTGATTCTTTTCACTTTTCCGCAAAACATAATAAGTTTTCAAATGCGAATGGGTATATTGGGAAAGAATGTGTGAGAAGGGAATAGAGATGTTTTTATTAATGTCTCCATAATAGATATAAATACAATGCTGTTATGGGGACGTTGTGCAAAATTGCAAAAAAACCCTCAGCTCAAAATAAACATCGATAACAGTTTCCCTGTATGAAACTTTTTCGTATGTTTGCTAATAATTATATGAAAATACATTTGATTAAAAAACAGTCGATTGAAGATTATGTCTTAAAAAATGCCAGAGGCCGGGTGTCTTTTGAGATTTGGTTGTCAATTATAAAACGTGTTGATTGGAACGAACCAAAAGAGATTATTTCAACTTTTAATAGTGCAGATATTCTTGGCAAAGGCTCGGACAGAGTGGTATTTAATATCGGTGGAAATAATTTCAGATTGATTTGTAAATACCACTTTGGAAGTTCGAAAGTTCATCTGTTTATCAAGTGGATTGGCACCCACGCAGAGTATACAAAGCTATGCAACGCAGGGAAACAGTACGAGATTGATGTTTATTAATTGTATTTGAAAAGGATAAAAGATGGAAACATTAAAATACACAGTAATAAAAGATGTAGAACAATACAAAAAGTACTGCGACATCTTAGAAGAATTGATTCTTAATGAAAATAACGCAACAAGAGATGAGCTTGAATTGCTTACTCTCTTAATTGAAAAATGGGACAATGAACATAACACATTTAAGGATTCTGACCCGATTGAATTATTAAAAACTTTAATGAATGAACATGATTTAAAAGCAAAAGACTTAACAGGAATTCTCGATTTATCAAAAGGAACAATCTCCAAGATTCTTAATTATCACAAAGGACTTTCAAAGGATACAATAAGAAAACTTTCAGACTACTTCAAATTATCTCAAGAGGCGTTTAACCGTCCTTACAAATTGATTAATGAAGTAAATAGACATTTCCGTGATGCAAGCCTAATGAATACAAGAAAAAATATAATAGAAGCCTAAAAAGCAACATTTGCACAACAAAGCTATTATACGCCAGTCGTGGCATCCACAACATATTGAAAGCTTCGCTTTACCGTAAGCCATGCGTTCAAGCTGATAAATCCACAGCTGGTCTGAAACCACGCCCAGGCGCATATAGCCGGGACTTTGTGCTTCATTTTACGGATACTAATGTGATTTCAAATTTGACTTTAAATAATCGCTTGGACTCAAGCCTTTTATTCTCCTAAATGTACGGTTGAAGTGACTGATACTTTCAAATCCAGAAGAGAATGCAATAGTTTGTATCGATAGATTTTTAGTAAGTAAAAGCTGACAAGCGTTCTCAATTCTTGCAATATTTACAAAGGTTATAAATGAATACCCAGCGTGTTTCTTAAACCAACGGCAGAAAGACTGTGGTACCATATGAGCAACTTCAGCAACTTTATTTACCGTAAGCTTATTATCTAGATTTTCAAGTATGTAGTTGTTAATTTGTGAGAATTTAAACTGTCCTGAAGTTTTTTCTTGCCTTACTTGATACTGCTCAGATGTTAAAAGGCTATAATCCTGATGAGCCTCTAGAGTTCCTAGTACTTTAATTAGGGCGCTAATCCTTTCTAGTTCACTAAGATTTTCAAATGTGTGAATATCCTTTATGAGTTGATCATTTGGGTTTTTAAATAGAATGCCTCTTTTGGCTCTTTTATAAAGCACTTGTAAACAATCACATTCCCTGAACATTTTAAAAAGTTCATCAGAGAACTGAATGACATACGCTATTTGGTCATTTTCAGTTGCCTGACTAACCCAATGGTGAGGCAGATTTTTTCCAACCAAAACCAGATCCAACTCACCAAACGGTAATATGGAATCACCAATAAATCGTAAGCCCCTACCTTGGTATATCAATGTTAATTCTAATTCTGGATGATAATGCCAGTAAGGTTTAAATGCTTTGGATACCAGTCTGAAATATTTAAAAGATTGCTGAGATTTCTCAGCGTCGATTTGCTCTAAAGTTGGCTTCATTAACTCTTTTATAGGAAATATAAATAAAATTTACCTGATGTTTGTTTAGATATGCAAAGTATTGGTTAAAAACCGAAAACATTAATCTTGAGACATCCATTAATTTTGCAAATATAAATCATATAAAAAAAGGGCTCAACATGAAGAAGATAATAATATTGTTTATTGCATTAGTTATGATGTTTTCTTGTACTAATTCTAAAGAAAACTCTCAAGGCGAGAACTTTTCAAAAAATGTAAACCAGGTTGCTTCCACGATTGTAGATGATAGTGATAAACTACAATTTTTCAACAATGAAGTTCAATCTTTAAATGTTGCATTTCAGCTATTTGAGGTAGGAAGCGTAAAACCAAAAGGATGGATTTTAGACATGATGCAAAACGACCTCAATAAAGGCATTGTAGGTGCTTTGGCGGATTTGTATCCTGGAATTAAAGCAGACGATTTATACAACACCGCGCGCCGTGGTGGTATGGAAGATATTCCCGAAATGGGAGACTTGGTTCTTACTGGTGAAGCATGGGAAAAATCTATTATGTGGTGGAATGCAGAAACTATTGGTAACTGGTGGGACGGATTTGTGCGTCATGCCTTTTTAACCGATAATGATATTGCAATTCAGCAAACACATGCAATTATTAATAATCTCTTGGCATCGCAAGATGAAGATGGTTATATCGGTATCTACAAACCCAATTTGCGATATCAGCACGAAGGCTCAAATGGAGAACTTTGGGCACAGACCACAGCATTTAGAACCATGTTGGCCTATTACGAATTTACGCATAAACAAGAGGTTTTAAACGCTGTTGAACGCGCCATGGAGTTAACCATGAAAAATTATGGCGAGGAAGGTAAAAATCCCTTCGATTTAAAAGATGAGTTTGGCGGTGTTACGCACGGATTGATGCTTACCGATGTTTGCGAAACATTATTTCGAATTACAGGGAAAATAAAGTATCAAGCGTATGCCACTTATTTGTACAAAGCCTTTTCAACATTTTCAATCAATCGCTCGTTTAACGATTTGCGCTATCCATTTCTCACTGAAAAAGAGGCTATGTTTCAAGGTCATGGGGTGCATACTTATGAGCACATTCGTTCAATGGTCAATGCTTACTACAATACGGGTTACCCCGAATTAAAAACCGCTTACCATAATATGTTACATAAACTAGAGCCGTGTATTTTACCTAGCGGAGCAGGTCATGGCGATGAGTGGATTTTAGAATTATCTGCTGACCCTGATAAAACGGCTACCGAATACTGCACAATGCTAGAATTACGAAACTCTTATGGCAGTCTTATTCAGAAAACGGGACAAATTCAATTTGCAGATGCTGCAGAAAAACTCACCTATAATGGGATGTTGGGCTTTAGAAATGAAGATGGTACAGCCATTACTTACAGCAAGTTTGACAATTGTTATGTCTTAGACGGTCAACACCATAACCACGGAGAAACTAAGCCGGAACCACGCTATAAATATTCACCAACGCACTCAGAACCAGCGGTATGCTGTGTGCCAAACTATGGTAGAAATTTAACCTATTTCCTGAATCAAATGTATATGAGGTCTGAGGATGGCATTGCCATTTTAATGTATGGCCCTTCTGAATTGACGACAGAAATCAATTCTACTCAAGTATCTATTGCTCAAGAAACCAATTATCCATGGACAAATACCATCACTTTTAAAATAAAAACAACACAACCTGCTGTATTTACATTAAAATTGAGAAAACCTCAATGGAGTGAATCTTTAGAATTTTCGAATATTGATGAGGTGAAATTGGAGGGCGATTTTTATGTCATCACTAAAGAATGGCAACCGGAAGATAGTTTTTTGGTAACTTTCAATAATCCTATTCAGACAAAAACGGCTGGAAATAATGAGGTTTTTATACAAAAAGGACCATTGGTGTATGCCTTAGAAATTCCGCATACTGAAAAAGCCATCAAGTATTATAATAAACCCAATTTCAAAGACTATTACTGTTACCCGGAAGCTCAAACGTACAAAAATTTAGTGCTTACGGAGAATTCTGAATTTACCACATCTGATTCTGAAAAACTTCAAGGAAATTTCTATGATGCTAATAAACAAACTATGATTGAAGCAACTCTAGTTCCTATGGGTAAAACCGTCTTAAGACGAGTAACTTTTCCAAAAAAGTCTAATTAAATGAAAAATAAACTTCTATTACTGGTATTAATCACATTAGCTTTTAGTTGTAAAACAGAGCAAAAAGAGCTAAATAAAAAGGTTATAACAACTGAATTTTCTAATCCACCTGAATGGGCCAAAGAAGCTATTTGGTATCAAATTTTTGCTGAAAGGTTCAGAAATGGAGATCCTTCCAACGACCCTGTTCCAGAAAATTTAAAAGGAGCTTATCCTGGATTTATTCCTGAAGGTTGGGAGATAACACCTTGGACACAAGATTGGTATAAGCCCGATTCCTATTTTAAAAATGCCATAGGGAAAAAAGATTTAGCAGGAAATACGATTACATCATTTGGTCAATTGTCACTATTAAGACGTTATGGTGGTGACTTGCAGGGTGTTATGGATAAAATAGATTACTTAGATTCTTTAGGTATAACAGCAGTTTATTTCAATCCTTTAAACCAAAGTCCTTCTAATCACAAGTATGATGCTTCTGTCTGGCGGCATATTGATGCAAATTTTGGCCCAACACCTGTAGAAGACCTAAAGATAATGTCTCAAGAAAAACCGAGCGACCCATCAACTTGGAAAATGACAGGAGCAGACAAAATGTTTGTTGATTTAATAGACCTATTTCACCAAAGAGGAATTAAGGTTATACTAGACTATTCTTGGAATCACACAGGAACAGCGTTTTGGGCATGGCAAGATATTTTAAAAAACCAATCAAAGTCCAAATTCAAGGATTGGTATTGGGTCAATCAATTTGATGATCCCAACACACCAGAAAACGAATTTGATTATCGTGGTTGGTTTGGAGTAAAAAGTATGCCTGAAATTAAAGAAACCGAATACCACTCACACGCTAAGGCCGTTGAATATTTTGATGGAAATATTTACGAAGAAGAAGCTAAGAATCATATTTTTAATGTAGCTAAAAAATGGCTGGACCCAAATGGAGATGGCGACCCCTCGGATGGCATTGATGGCTACCGCCTAGATGTAGCTGCGGAGATGCCACTTGGGTTTTGGCGAGATTTTAGAAAAGAAGTTAGGGCTGTAAATCCAAACGCGTACTTGTTGGGTGAAATTTGGTGGGAACAATATCCTGATAAATTATTAGATCCCAAACCTGTCCTAGAAGGAGATATCTTTGATGCCGTTATGAACTATCGTTGGTATAGAGCGGCCAGATACTTTTTTGGAAAAGCACCTGAGGAGATTTTACCATCTCAATTTGTGGATAGTTTAAACAGTTTTAATGCTAATTTAAGAACTCAAAATATGTATGCTATGATGAATTTGGCAGCAAGCCATGATTCACCTCGGCTTTCAACTTCCTTGTTTAATAATGCTTTTAAGTATAAACACTTTGCAGAACCTTCTGTTAACGAGGATTATAAAATCCACAAACCAGATGCTAATACAAGAACCAGACAAAAACTGCTTTTAGCACATCAATACACCTATATTGGAGCACCGCACATTTGGGCAGGTGATGAAATGGGAATGTGGGGAGCAGATATGGGAGATACGCGAAAGCCATTGATTTGGAAAGACTATGATTTTGAGTCTGAAACCGCAGACCCAAGAGGTTATAATAGAACCCCTGATAAGGTGGAATTTGATGATGCGTTATTTGAATATTACAGAACCCTTATCCAGATTAGAAAAACCAATAAAGTATTGGCAAATGGTGATATAGAATTCATCGTTGTTGATGACGAAACTAACACTTTAGCCTATAGTCGATTTGATGAATCCAATGAAGTTATAACTGTTTTTAATAACAGTAACACTCAAAAGACCATTCAATTACCTTTAAAGTTTAATACGAAGTATTCTCAATTGTTGGGAAATCATTCCATTACACAAAATAGAAATTCTTTAACTGTTAATTTACCAGGAAGTAATGTAAGTATTTTAGTTGGTACGGATCGTTAAGTTATAAATCAAAAAAGGGATGTTGAAACTTTAAAACCACAAGGATGGGTTTAATTTAAAATTAGGCGAGCTTATCCTTTAAAAGGAAAAAAAACGAAAGCACAACAATGTATATACATAATAGCCGATACAGTAGAAAATACAAGGGTTGTAGCCCGCTTCAACTTTCTTGTAAATTGACAGGAAAGTGCTACGCTGTCGGCTACTATTCTTATACTAAACGTGTACGCTGAGAGAAACCGCAACATTTAAAGGAATGTGAAACGGTATCGCAAGCCGAAATTTCAGGGATAAGACAAAGGACTTTGAAATTAGATGATGACTGACAACAGGTGTAAATACTGTCTGTTAAAAGCTCGTCGGCAGGGTAGTAGTGAACCAGATGGGTGATTCCGCGAGGATAGCAGAAACGACCTCAGGGAGTTTGCAAATAATTACGTTCCAAAAAAAAAAAATTATCCGGAGAAATAAGAGTAATGTGTCCATTTCTTATTTTTAAATTTTAGGGCCGATATTGCTCAAAGACAGCCCACCCGGCACCATCCGAAATTGACAAAACAATTATTCATTGAAAAACATCAAAATTAACCAATATACTCCCAGAGAGGAAAGACTCAACATCCGGAGCCATGCTGCCGGACTATTACTCAGCATTCCGGCGTTGATAATGCTGATGAACAAGGCCATCGATCAGCAACAATCTCTTTACGTCTTTGCCTATCTGGTCTATGGTTTAGGTCAGATGACTGTTTTTGCAGCCTCGACTTTTTACCATGCCTCCCGAAATGAAGATGCCAGACGCAGACTGAAAGTTTTCGATCATTCAGCCATATATATCTCCATTGCCGGCACCTACACGCCCATAACCTTATTGGTTTTGCAGGGCATCTGGGGATGGGTTGTTTTTGCAGTAGTATGGACAGTGGCTGTAATGGGCATTGTATTGAAACTATTCTTCACCGGACGCTTCAAAACCCTATCCACAATAGGGTATGTGGGTATGGGGTTAATAATTGTAATAGCCATTCAGCCCTTGATAGAGCAGATGTCGGTTTGGGGACTAATCTGGCTGGCAGCCGGAGGTGTGTTTTACATGGTCGGAGCTGTACTATACCGCTTAGAGAAGTTGCCCTATAACCATGCAACTTTTCATTTCTTCGTGTTAATTGCTGCCGCATGTCATTTTCTGATGGTTTATTTTCACACATAACTCATCAGGAATGGCGTAACCAGGCTTTTTTCTTATTTTTAGTGGCGATTTAAAAAAACAGAAAAAATGGACCATGTAGTTTATCTCGATTTTAAAGCAAAGGAATTGGAAAACCTGAAAAGCGGACAAAAAACAATGATTATCCGTGGAGCCATGGGGCGGAAATTGCCGTATGGCAGGGTGGATAAGGGTGACGTTTTGTATTTTGTTGAAAATAAGGGAGACGGACTTGTAAAAGGAAAAGCTGTGGTGGATTCGGTTTTTAATTCTGATAAGCTGACAAAAGAACAATCCGCAGACCTGGTTGAAAAGAACCAGGAGAAATTATTGCTGAATAAAGGCCTGGAGAAAAGGTTTTCGGGCAAACGCTATTTGGTTTTAATTGCAGTGAGGGATTTTACCGGGCTTGAATCTTTTAAAATTGACAGGTCGGATTACGGTAATATGGACGATTGGCTGCCGGTTGAAAATATTGATAAAGTGAAAACCCAATAAATATAGTTGTTGATTGTCAGGTAAATATCGTGTTTTTGTAGTTGGAAAGTTACTATTCGATATAAGGAAAATGACCTGAAAGCAAAACAGGGTTAATTTCTACAATCATGTGGAGGGAGTCGTGAGGTAGCGAGTTAAACAATTATCCGGCAAAACCCTTAGTTTCTATAATCCTTTTAAAACAAAATAAATTGAATGGAGAATCGAATCAGAGACCTGAAGGAAGCTTTAAATAAACCAAAAGACATCCGGGAGCTCATGGATGAGCAGTTAAATAAGGCTTTGCATGAGCATAAACGCTCCAGAAAAGAATTGTTTATGTCTGCCATTACAGCCGGTTTGGAAATAGGGTTTTCGGTATTCCTGATGGCCACTATTCACACCAAACTTTATGGTGTCGTCAATGACTCCTTTTTAGATTTGCTCATTGCGATATCCTATCCTCTCGGGTTTATTTTTGTAATTCTCGGTCGCTCCGAACTTTTTACAGAGCACACTACAGTGGCCACAATGCCGGTGTTAACAGGTCATGCAACATTTCGAAATCTTATTGTTCTATGGGCCATTATATACTTTGGAAATCTTATAGGTGGCTATGTTTTTGGCTCCATAATGGCTGTTGTACCGGTAGAGATAGGGGCGGTGGACATTGATTCGCTGGTTGCTCTTTCGAATCATCTGATAGACCATCCCTGGTACATAATTGGGGGGAGTGGTATATTGGCCGGCTGGCTGATGGGGCTGCTGTCCTGGCTGGTGGTTTCATCGCAGGAAACGATCAGTCGCATTGTTCTGATTGCTCTGGTTACTTCCGTTATTGGTATCGGGGGGCTGCACCACAGTATTGTTGGGTCTATCGAAGTATTCACCACTTTGCTGGTCAGTCCGGAAGTCACCGTCACCGACTATTTCAATGTGCAATTGTGGGCCACCATTGGAAATATAATCGGGGGAACTGTTTTTGTTGCTTTTATGAAATTCAGTCATATCAGAAAGGCTAACAAAAAAGAGTAATCAGCTTTCATCTGCCTCTTTGGACAAGGACTTGTGAAAAAAGGATTTTGGCAATAAATTAATTCATACCGTCAATGCCGCAAATTACAAGGCTGTTTCTCGGGGCTTCATCTGACTCAAAAAAAATTCCTACTTTCGTCGTGCTGATGTTAATGGTTATCATTCTTTGGATAATCTGGGCATCATCGCGTTTTTGCGTTTTAAGTAAGCGTTTATCCTAAAATCTAATCAAACAAAAATGAAGTTGCATTTTATCACCGCTATTGCTTTGGCAACGCTCATGTCGGCCTGCGGCAATGGCAAGAGTGCTCATCAGGAGGATGAGTCTCTGGAAAACAATCCATTAATGAAAGAGAGTAAGTTACCTTACGGAGCGCCTGATTTTGGGGCGATTGAAGACAGTCATTTTAAACCCGCGCTGGAAGCCGGAATTGAAGAGAAACTGGCCGAAATAGAAGCCATATCCAACAGCAGCGAAGCGCCCACTTTTGAAAACACTTTTGTGGCGCTGGAGAAAAGCGGCCGGACTTTGGATCGCGTTTACGGTGTATTTGGTATGTTGACCGGCGCTAACACAAATCCTACCCTACAGGCGGTAGAGGAGGAGATGGCTCCAAAAATGGCAGGATTGAGTAATGCCATTTACCTAAACGATCAACTTTTCGAAAGGGTTAAGACCATTTACAATCAGTTGGATGAGTTGGATCTGGATGCTGAATCGCGTCGTTTGGTAGAGTATTACTACGAAAAATTTGAGTTGGCAGGTGCCAATTTATCTGCCGATGCCAAGGAGCTAATGCGCCAACTCAACGAGGAAGAAGCGCTTCTCAGTGCTCAGTATGCCAATCACCTTTTAGCTGCAGCCAAACAGGGCGCGCTTAAAGTGGACGATAAATCCAAACTGGAAGGTTTGTCTGAGTCGGAAATTGAATCTTTGAAGCGGGAGGCAGACGGCAAAACGGTATATGTATTGCCTTTGCAAAATACCACACAGCAACCAATGTTGCCGGCACTGGATAACCGCGAAACGCGCCGCGAACTATTCGAAAAATCTCTGATGCGCGCTCAGCAAGGAGATGATAACGATACCCGCGACATCATTAAGCGCATGGCTATGATTCGTGCTGAGCAGGCCCAATTACTGGGTTTCAATAACTATGCTGAATGGAATTTGAAGGATCAGATGGCCAAAACCCCTGCAGCTGCGAACCAGTTCATGGCTGATTTGGTGCCTGCTACTGTTGCAAAAGCTAAAAAAGAGGCTGAAGATATACAAGAGGTCATTAACGAAAAAGGCGGTGATTTTAAGTTGCAGCCCTGGGATTGGAACTACTATTCCGAGATGGTAAGAAAAGCCAAATACGACCTTGATGAAAGCGAAATTAAGCCATATTTTGAGCTGAACCGTGTGTTGGAAGATGGTATTTTCTATACAGCCACTAAGCTATATGGTATAGAGTTTAAAGAGCGTAAAGACATCCCGGTTTACAGTGACGATATGCGCGTTTTTGAACTGTTTAACGAAGATGGCAGCGCCATTGGACTGTTCTATACTGACTTCTTTAAGCGGGACAACAAATCGGGAGGTGCCTGGATGAGTGAAATTGTGGGTCAGTCAAAACTGCTGAACAATAAGCCTGTGATATACAACGTATGTAATTTCACCAAACCGGCAGAAGGAGAGCCTGCATTAATCAGCTATGACGATGTGACGACTATGTTCCATGAGTTTGGCCATGCTCTGCACGGTTTATTGTCAGATCAGACTTATCCCAGTCTGGCCGGCACCAATGTGGCCCGCGACTTTGTGGAGTTACCTTCACAAATTAACGAGCACTGGGCATTGTATCCTGAGGTGTTTAACAACTATGCTAAACACTACGAAACCGGGGAGCCCATGCCTCAGGAGTTGAAAGACAAAGTGGTGAAAGCCTCTAAATTTAATCAGGGATATGCTTTGGCAGAGGTTCTGGCTGCCGCCGGACTGGACATGCAGTGGCACACCATCACTCCCGATCAGAAAATTGAGGATGTGGATGCTTTTGAAAAACAAGCCCTTGAGAACATCAACCTGAACCTGGATCAGATTCCACCACGTTACCGTTCCAGCTACTTCCTGCACTTGTGGGGACATGGCTACGCAGCCAGCTACTATGCTTATCTGTGGGCCGAAATGCTCGACAACGATGCGTTTGCATGGTTTGAGGAGAATGGTGGACTGACTCGTGAAAATGGTCAGCGTTTCCGTGAGATGATTCTTTCACGTGGTAATTCCGAAGATTTTAATAAGATGTTCGTTGATTTCCGTGGCAGTGAGCCCGATATTACGCCTATGCTGAAGCATCGGGGGCTGTTGTAAGGAATTAGTATGTTCGTTGAGAGGCAGGAGGCAGAAGCTGGGGGCTGGATGTTAGAGATTAGAAGATAGAAGGTTAGAAAACTCAGCTTCTTGAGTTTGTGTCATCTCATTTCAGATTGATATTATACCAAAAGAAAAACGGAGTGAACCTCAAATTCACTCCGTTTTTTATTTTTGAAACCAGCATCTTATTACCCGCTCAATATCAGAACCAGGCTTTATACCCCCAGCATAAACTTTACTCCGATAATAAATCCGCCGGGAGCCATCCAATTGATAAAGGTTTTGGATTTATCAGTTAAAATATGGCCCGATTTCACCCTGTATACATCATCCTGCAAGGGTACAGAGTATCCTCCACTAAAAACAAACTTGGACTTGGTGCCAACTCTTAAATTATAAGAATACATCAAATTGATAGTATTATAAGAGTAAAGTTCAAGGGTAACGTCTTCATTAGCTTCAAGAGGTTGGAAGGCGTATCCGCCATAACCACTGCCATAACCACCATAATAACCAGAAAATTCGAGGGGTACTTCCAAATTATCAGTACCCAATGGCATGAGAGTATCCCAGACTTAAAGAAGAGCCAAAGCCACTCTCTTTAAGGTAATAAGTAAGGCCGCCGGTAGCACGAAAGCCCCAGGTGCTGAGGCCACCCATTCCGTAAAAAGAGAAGTATTGTCAGAGTATGGATTTAACACTGGTTAAACATCTTCCCTGTTATTTATTATTACCTTTGCAGCCCAAAATGGGAGGTCTGTATGAATTTTTGACCGGCCTCCCGGAGAAGCTTTGCCGGCCATCAGTAGGGAAGAACTGCGAAGCTAATAAAAGGCAAAGTCCAACAAATGATTTGTTACATCATCTATCGATTAAAATTATTCAATGATTACAGTTTCTAATCTCGCCATTCAGTTTGGCAAAAAAACACTTTTTCAGGACGTTAATGTGAAATTCACACCTGGCAACTGTTACGGAATTATAGGTGCCAATGGTGCCGGAAAATCCACTTTTCTCAGACTTATCAGCGGTGAACTTGACTCTACCCGCGGACATGTCGAGATGGGGCCCGGCGAGCGTTTGTCGGTGCTGCGTCAGGATCACCACGCCTTTGACGAGCATCAGGTATTGGAAACCGTGCTGATGGGGCATGAGAAGTTGTGGAAAATCAACAATGAAAAGAATGCCATTTATGCCAAGCCTGATTTCTCTGAGGAAGACGGAATGCGGGCATCTGAGCTGGAAGAGCAATTTGCCGAAATGGATGGCTGGAATGCCGAGAGTGATGCAGCCATGCTTTTAAGCGGATTGGGAATTAAAGAAGCTTTGCACTACAAGCGAATGGATGAGTTGAACGGTAAGGAGAAGGTGAAGGTACTGCTTGCACAGGCTTTGTTTGGTAAACCCGATAACCTGTTGCTTGATGAGCCTACCAACGATCTGGATTTGGAAACCGTTCGCTGGCTTGAGAATTATCTTGCCAATTTCGACAGTACCCTTTTAGTGGTTTCTCACGACCGTCACTTTCTCGATTCAGTGTGTACCCATATCGTAGATATCGATTTTGGTAAGGTACAGCTATTTGCCGGTAACTATACTTTTTGGTATCAGAGTAGTCAGTTGGCTTTACGTCAGCAGTCTAATCAAAACAAAAAGGCAGAGGAAAAGAAAAAGGAACTTCAGGAGTTTATTCAGCGGTTTAGTGCCAACGTTGCCAAGTCGAAACAGGCTACCAGTCGTCGCAAAATGCTGGAAAAGCTTAATGTGGAGGAAATTCAACCCTCAACCCGTCGCTATCCAGGTATTATTTTTACGCCTGATCGTGAAACGGGTAACAGTATTCTTAATGTATCCGGACTTAGTAAAAAAGCAGAAGACGGAACACCACTGCTCAATGATGTGAATTTTACAGTAGAGAAGGACGATAAAATTGTTTTTCTGTCCAGAAGTTCACAGGTGACCACTGCTCTGTTTGAAATACTTAACGAGCGTATGAAGCCCGATTCAGGCTCTTTCAAATGGGGAGTAACCATTACCACTGCTTATTTGCCAATGGAGAACAGCGAGTTTTTCCAGGGGAATTATTCTCTGATTGATTGGCTGGCGCTGTATTCCGACGATACCAAGGAAGATTTTCTGAGAGGGTATCTTGGTAAAATGCTTTTCTCCGGTGAGGATATCCACAAAAAAGTAAATGTGCTTTCAGGAGGAGAGAAGATGCGTTGTATGATTTCACGCATGATGTTACGCAATGCCAATGTCATGTTGCTTGATAATCCTACCAACCATCTCGATTTGGAGACCATTCAGGCATTCAATAATACACTTACCAATTTCAAAGGAAATATTCTGATGAGTTCGCATGACCACGAATTCATCCACTCGATCTGTAACCGTGTCATTGAAATTACGCCCAAGGGAACCATCGACAAAATGATGGACTATGACGACTATATTACCGACGAGAATATTGCTGCCCTGCGTGAGGAGATGTATGCTGAGTAGCAGGAAAAGGCCGTTGAGAACTATAGCTGCCGAGCTGCCGCAGAACGAGAAGTGACTTTAAATGTCAGTAATAAAAAAAGAGACACAAATCATTGCGTCTCTTTTTTTATGCATTTCCGCGTCACTCGCGCAATATCCTAATTCTATAGCTTGTTCACCATAACTTTGTAGGTAGGATCTTCCATTACATTTACATCAATGATGTTTTCTGCATTCTTGAGTAGCTTCCGGCAATCGGGGCTCAGGTGCTTTAGGTGTACTTTTTTGCCCACTTTCAGGTAACGTTCAGTAATCCGGTTAAGGGCCTCAATGGCCGACATGTCTACAACGCGGCTTTCGGCAAAATCTATGATCACTTCTTTGGGATCGTTCATCACATCAAACTTGTCGTTAAATGCCGTTACCGATCCAAAGAACAGAGGCCCGTAAATTTCATAGTGCTTCACGCCTTCTTCATCAATACTTTTACGGGCCCGGATGCGTTTGGCATTGTCCCAGGCAAATACAAGCGCTGAGATAATGACACCAATAATTACTGCCAGCGCCAGGTTGTGGAGGAATACGGTTACGAGCGTTACCGTGACCATCACAAAAATATCTGATTTGGGCATTTTGTCAAATGTGCGCAGACTTGCCCATTCAAAGGTTCCTATTGAAACCATAATCATTAGTCCGGTAAGGGCAGCCATGGGCACTTTTTCAATCAGCCCGGAGCCAAACATTACAAATACCAGCAACATGATAGCTGCCACAATCCCTGATAAACGGGCCCGTGCTCCGTTGGATGTGTTTATAAGACTTTGACCGATCATGGCACATCCCCCCATGCCCGAAAATACTCCCGAAAGCATGTTGGCAGCTCCCTGGGCAACGGCTTCTTTGTTCCCGTTGCCTCGTGTTTCTGTGATTTCGTCAACAATGTCCAGAGTCAGCAAACTTTCGATGAGTCCAACGCCTGCAACAATGGCGGCATATGGGAAGATGACCTCCAGGGTCTCCAGATTGAAGGGGATGTCGGGAATGTGAAAGGGAGGGAAGCCTCCCTGAATGGATGCCAGGTCACCTACCGTTTTTGTGTCAATTCCGAAATAGGCTACAATGCCAAATACCACTAAGATGGCTGCCAGTGATGCGGGAATGGCTTTGGTTATTTTGGGTAGTCCCCAAATGATCAGCATGGTAAGCAGAACCAGCCCCAGAATTGTGTACAAAGGACTACCTGAGAGCCACTCTCCGTCAGCGGTCTTAAATTGCGCCAGCTGTGACATGAAAATAATGATGGCCAGACCATTTACAAATCCAAAAATAACAGGATGAGGTACCAAACGGATGAGTTTTCCAAGCTTAAGAAACCCCGCTGCCATTTGCAGGAGTCCCGCCAGAACAACAGTTGCGAAAACATATTCTACTCCGTGGCTTTGGGCCAGTGCGACGATCACTACTGCTACTGCTCCTGTGGCTCCCGATATCATGCCCGGACGGCCTCCGAATATGGAGGTGGCCAACCCCATTACGAAAGCTGCATAGAGTCCCGTAAGAGGAGATAAGCCTGCAATCATGGCAAATGCCACAGCCTCCGGAACAAGGGCCAGGGCCACGGTAAGCCCGGAAAGTATCTCGGTTTTGTAATTGATTTTTTGCGAAAAGTTGAATAGGTCGAAGAGTTGCTTCATTTGTAAGGAATGGTAATAATTGGTTATACTTGGTTTCAGAGCCGGCAAAAATAGAGCTAATTCCGGCGCAGACCAATAGAGACAAACCATTCCGGCTCTTGTCTTTTATTAAATATGTTTAAAAATAATTTTTCAGAGCACGCTAACCGATTAAAGAATAGGGAAAATTAATAAACAAATTATCTGTAATCGGACTAAAACCTCCTGTTTTGGGAGTTTATCGGTAAAAATAGATGTTTTAAGGATCGTCTTTAAATGTAAAAAAATGAGGTCAGGGTATTTTTACTTCTGAAGCATGCGTTTCAACTTCTTTTTGTTTTCCACAAGTGGTAAATTCGCTGCCGTTAGCCACGACAAAATTTTCCGAAAGTAAAGAGGGGGACGTTTACTTCTCATCTTTGTCGAAAGGTAATAGAGCTCTTGTTGCAAAGGGGAGAAAAAGGTTCTATTCTGCAATGTTAAATTTTAAAAATCATTTTCACTATCTTCGCGCTACTTCACCACAATCATCTGCTTTATGAAGGTATGTATTGCCGAGAAACCCAGTGTAGCCAGGGAAATTGCGCGTGTTTTGGGAGCCAAAAACCAGCGTGACGGATTTTATGAGGGAAATAATTTTCAGGTTACCTGGACTTTTGGTCACCTCTGCACATTGAAAGAGCCCCATGATTATACGCCCGACTGGAAGCGCTGGCGGCTTCATTCGTTGCCTATGGTTCCGGCGAAATTCGGGATTAAGTTATTAAGTAATCAGGGTGTGGTAAAGCAATTCAGAACAATTAGCAACCTGGTGGAAAAAGCTGATGAGGTAATAAACTGTGGTGATGCCGGACAGGAAGGAGAGGTGATACAACGCTGGGTACTTCAGAAGGCGGGTTGTAAATGTCCGGTTAAACGATTATGGGTTTCATCCCTGACTGAGGATGCCTTGAAAGAGGGGTTTGCCAAATTGTACGATGCCAAAGAGTTTGACAGTCTCTATGCCGCCGGAAGCATGCGGGCCATTGGTGACTGGCTGCTGGGAATCAATGCAACCCGGCTTTACACCTTAAAATATGGTCAGCAGGGACAGGTATTGTCCATTGGTCGGGTGCAAACACCAACGTTGGCACTGATTGTGGAGCGATACAAAGAAATTGAGAATTTTGTTCCCCAAACTTTTTGGGAACTAAAAACCACTTATAAAGATGTGGTGTTTTCAGCCACCAGCGGAAAGTTCTTCAAAAAAGAAGAAGCTTTGGAAGCCCTGGAAATTATCAAAGACAAAAACTTTGAAATAACCGATTTTAACCGTAAGAAAGGTAAAGAGGCACCACCCCGCTTGTTTGATCTTACGGCTTTGCAGGTGGAGTGTAATAAGCGTTTTGGCTTTTCAGCTGATGAAACCCTGAAACTGATCCAGGGGCTATATGAAAAGAAAGCCACAACTTACCCACGTGTGGATACTACCTTTTTGAGTAATGATATTTATCCCAAAGTACCTGGGATCCTCAGAGGACTCAAACCTTATGAATCTTTAACAGCACCACTTCTTGATAAGAAAATCAGGAAATCGAAGAAGGTGTTTAATGATAAAAAGGTGACTGATCACCATGCCATTATTCCTACCGGTCAAATTCCTTCTAACCTCAGCCGTAACGAGAAACTGGTTTTCGATACGGTGGCCAGGCGATTTATTGCCGCTTTCTGGGCCGACAGTACTATTTCAACCACCACCGTAGAAGGCAAAGTGGACAGTGTGAAGTTTAAAACGTCCGGCAAACAGATTGTTGATCCCGGGTGGCGTGAAGTTTACAAAAGAGATTCGGCCGCCAAAAAAACGGGTGAAGACAATGTGCTGCCCGATTTCGAGAAGGGCGAAAGCGGCCCTCATAAGCCTGATCTTCAGGAAAAGGAAACCCAGCCACCGAAACCCTTTACGGAGGCTTCGCTGCTAAGAGCTATGGAAACTGCCGGGAAACAGGTTGATGATGATGAATTGCGTGACCTGATGAAAGAAAACGGTATAGGCCGACCATCAACACGGGCAGCCATTATTGAAACGCTATTCAAAAGACGGTACATTACCAAAAACAGGAAGAGTCTGACACCCACTATTACGGGAATCCAATTAATCGACAGTGTGAAAAATGATTTGCTCAAGTCGGTGGAACTAACCGGTATGTGGGAGAAAAAGTTGCGTGATATAGAGCATGGTGAATATGATGTGCATGCGTTTATGGAAGAAATGAAGGTAATGGTCAACGATGTAGTGCAGGTTGTGAAAAGGGATAATTCTGCACGTAAAATAGAGGTTACAGAGGAACAGAAAAAAGCGGCTGCCGCCAAAGAAAAAGCCCAAAACAAGCAAAAAGAAACTGCTTCGGTTTCTGCCGGTAGCAAAATTGCCTGTCCCCGTTGTGGCGAGGGGGTGATGGTAAAAGGTAAAAAGAATTGGGGATGCTCACGATTCAAGGAGGGCTGTAAGACACTTATTCCTTTTATATTCCATGATAAAAAACTGACAGATAAACAAATTGAAGCCCTTCTGAAAAAAGGAAAAACCCCCTTGATAAAAGGATTTGAAAAAGATGGAGAAAAGGTAAATGGTAAGCTTTCTTTGGACGAAAATTATCAGCTTCGTCTTGAAAAAGACGAAACACCTGAGTGGAAATGTCCTCAATGCGGCCATGGCATTATTATTAAAGGTAAAAATGCCTGGGGGTGCAACCGCTATCGGGAAGGGTGTCGTGTTTTGATTCCTTTCAGTTTTATGGGCAAAAAGATTACCGATAAGCAAGCCGAGGGGCTGATTTTCAATGGCAAAACAAATGTGCTTAAAGGATTTAAAGCTGATGATGGCACAGACAAAAAAGGCCGTCTTGCCTGGAGTGAGGATTTTAAATTGGTGCTTGAGGAGTCATGAATAGTAATCAGTGGTCAGTAGTCAGTGGTCAGTTTTCCATTGAGTTTGCAGGTGATATAGGCCGGAGGTGAGCAGAGAAATTAGGGCATTGAGCAAGTTGCATTGCGCGAAGAGCAGGAAATAAACGGGAGCCTGAAGGGAGGCCATAAGAAAACAGTAATCGGTGGTCAGTTGATTGATGAACTAAATGAGATTAATAAAGGTCGAAACAATTCCCCACTCTCACCCTTGGCCCCTTTCACCATTTCGTCATCCTACCTTCCCTCAGAACTTACCAGCTTTTTCTGAAAAACAAAATTGGTAAGTTTCAACGGTAACTCTCCATTCCACCTGTAAGCTGCCAGGTAACCGCCGTTTGCAGCACAGTTATCCACACAGCAAACATTGGCAGCAGGTATCATATTCTTCTGTTCCACACAGTAATGCCCCATAAAAACGACCGGGGCTTTTGTGGGATAAACATCAAAAACCGGCAGTACCTCCCGGGGGATGGTATAATGTGGAAGAGTGAACTTATTGCCGTAGCTAACCTGTTCAAAAGTCTTTTCTTTAGGTGAATCCCACCACTTCATGCGGAAATTAGTACGGCGGATATTTCTGTGATCTTTGATCAGCAGATCATGAGGCAGATTGAGTTCAATACCTCTCGTAGTCTGCCGCATAGCCATGGCCAGTTTGGTGTCTGGTGCGAACATTTTAGAAAGGACCCTCTTGGTAAGCTTCCCTCTTTTTCTGCTTTCTTTGAGCAAATTCAGGTGCTCGTCTGACCAGTAAGCATGGACTACACGGAACTTTCCAAAGTCAAGCGAGAAAGGTAATTGACGTAACCATTTGATGTCGGTTTTCAGTTGAGCCTTATCGTAAATGTATTCCTCTCTGATGCGGTCCATTACTTTTTTGCTCGAGCCGGTGGCTTGCTTGAATGGTTTCTTCCACTCTTTGCTTTTGGTGAAATTAGCGATGGCATTGAGCTCATGATTGCCCAAAATAGCATACCCTGTTTCATGTTCAACCATATTACGCACGATGTTAATGGCTCGACGTGTTTCGGGCCCCCGGCACGTAAAATCTCCTACAAAGACAGCTTTTCGGTCGTCATGAAGATAAACACCATTTATTTCACGGTAATCCATTTGCTTGAGCAAAATCTCCAATTCATTTGCATATCCGTGTACATCGCCGATTATATCGTAATCGTAACGCTTTGCAGGGCGGGAGGCGCTTGCTCCAGGATTCAATGTTTTATCGATAATTTTGGAAAGCATGTCGCAAATATATAATCTTCTGCTTTTTGACAAATAAACTTATTAAAGAAAATATTGTTTTCCGTTTCATTTATTTTCTCAACTCTATATGAACAAAACCTTCTTTATCTTTCTTTGATAGGAAAAATACGATTCACAAAAGATAGCAAGGTTTGAAATTAAAGATATGTTTATTTTGGCGATTATAGGGTAATAGTTTATGACCACGGTTTTATTTAGTGTCGGTCCATAAAGTACCTTTTGCGTCGTTATGCTTGCTCCCTTAGCCTCGGGATTGCAACTGGAACTTTCTGACAAGACACATGACTACTTAGTTTAAAAGCTGACTTTATAGACGGGCACTATTTAGGCAGGTGATTATGATTTTTAAATACTAACAATATAACATTCTCAATCTGGAATATGGATAATACAATAAAATGGGGAATAATAGGGTGTGGAAACGTCACAGAGTTTAAAAGTGGTCCGGCATTCAATAAGATTGAAGATTCAGAATTAGTGGCTGTTATGCGTCGGGATGACAAATTGGCAGAAGACTATGCACACCGTCACAAAGTTCCCAAATGGTATAGCGATGCCGATGAATTGATTAATGATGATGAGGTTAATGCGGTATACGTTGCAACTCCACCTTCAAGTCATGCGATATACGCCATAAAGGCAATGAAAGCGGGTAAGCCTGTTTATGTAGAAAAGCCTATGGCCGCAACTTATGAGCAGTGCCGGGAAATGAATCTTGTCAGTAAAGAAACCGGAGTTCCGTTGTTTGTAGCTTATTACCGGCGTACTTTACCCGGCTTCAGGAAGGTAAAAACACTCCTTGAGGACGGAACAATAGGAAGGCCATTGATGGTGAACATTATGCTCCTCAGACCGCCTACGCCTGCCGAAGCTGATCAGGAGAACCAGGCGTGGCGCGTAGATCCTGAGATCGCGGGAGGTGGTGTTTTTTACGATCTGGCTTCTCATCAGCTTGATTTTTTGGATTTTTTGTTTGGCCCGGTGAAGAAAGTATCGGGTACTTCTAAAAATCTTGGTGGCTTGTACAAGGCTGAGGACACTGTAGTGGCCCAGATGGAATTTGGGAATGGTGTTCTTGGGAGTGGAACATGGAGCTTTATTACCGATCACTCTTCAACACGAGATGTTATTGAAATTATTGGAACAAAAGGACGCATTGAATTCAGTACATATGGCCATGAGCCCATTCTCTTGTTTAAAGAGCGTGATTTTCTGGAATTTCCTTACATCAATCCTGAAAACATTCAATATAACCTTATTCATAACGTAGTAAAATCCATAAAAAATGAAGAAAAGTGTGTGAGTACGGGAGAAACAGCGGCTAGAACAAATTACGTGATGGAAAAAATTGTGTATGGGGACAGTGGTCAGTGATCAGTAGTCGGTTGAAAGTAAAAAGATTTCAGTAGTTAGTGCTATTACTCTTACCTCTGCACCCGCAACGCAAAAAACAAAACACTATACCTTGAACCCAAAACCTTTTGTCTTAAGCAAAATATTGTTCTTATTTCCCGGATAATTTTATATTTTTGCAGCAAAATTAAAACCTGAAGAAGGATGTTTGAGAATCTATCGGAAAGACTGGAACGGTCGTTTAAGATACTAAAAGGTCAGGGGTCAATCACGGAAATAAACGTTGCTGAGACCCTTAAAGATATTCGTCGTGCCTTGCTCGATGCGGACGTTAACTTCAAAACGGCCAAGAATTTTACCGAACAAGTAAAAGAAAAAGCACTGGGCCAGGATGTGTTGACAGCTGTTAAGCCTCAGCAAATGATGGTAAAAATCGTGCATGACGAGCTGGCCGAGCTGATGGGCGGTTCATCTACCGATATTGAGTTGAATGGTAATCCGGCAGTTATTCTCATTTCCGGCTTGCAGGGATCCGGTAAAACCACTTTTACCGGTAAGCTGGCCAATTTCATTAAAAGTAAGCGAGGTAAGAGTCCATTATTGGTTGCAGGTGACGTTTACCGACCGGCGGCGATTAACCAGCTTCAGGTGCTGGGAGAGCAAATCGGAGTACCTGTTTACACTGAAGAGGGCAATACCAATCCGGTGAAACTGGCTCAGGATGGAATCAAAGAGGCCAAGTCTAAAGGTCATGATTTAGTCATAATTGATACTGCGGGGCGTTTGGCAATTGATGAGGAAATGATGAATGAGATTTCCGCTATCAAGAAAGCCGTTAAGCCACACGAAACTTTGTTTGTAGTGGATGCCATGACCGGTCAGGATGCGGTTAATACAGCTAAAGAATTTAACCAGCGACTGGATTATGACGGTGTTGTGCTTACCAAGTTGGATGGTGATACCCGTGGTGGTGCTGCCATTTCTATCCGCAGTGTTGTGGATAAGCCCATCAAGTTTGTGGGTATGGGTGAGAAGATGGATGCACTGGATGTATTCCACCCTTCACGTATGGCAGACCGTATCCTGGGAATGGGTGACATCGTTTCACTTGTTGAAAAAGCCCAGGAACAGTACGATGCTGATGAAGCCCAAAAGCTTCAGAAAAAGATTGCCAAGAATCAATTTAACTTCGATGATTTTGTTGGGCAGATCAAGCAGATTAAGAAGATGGGTAATCTGAAAGATCTGGCAGGCATGATTCCCGGAATGGGCAAGATGCTTAAGAACGTTGATATTGATGATGATGCCTTTAAAGGTGTTGAAGCCATTATTTCTTCCATGACTCCGGAGGAGCGTCAACAGCCCGGTTTAATTAATGGCAGCCGGCGTAAACGAATTGCCGCAGGTAGTGGAACATCCATTCAGGATGTCAACCGCCTGATGAAGCAGTTTGAGGACACCCGTAAGGCCATGCGAATGATGACGCAAGGCAAAAACCTCTCGAAAATGATGAGCAATTTCCCGATGGGAAAATAAAAAATATTAGAAAGGAGAAGCCGTGCGATACGACTTCTCCTTTTTGCTTTAAAACCAAAAATCTATGCAACTACTCGACGGAAAAGCAACTGCCCGCAGCATTAAAGAAGAGATTGCTGAGGATGTTAAAAAAATGAAGGCTGATGGCATTCGTGAACCCCATTTGGTGGCGGTTCTGGTAGGACACGATGGTGGGAGTGAAAGTTATGTAGCCTATAAAATAAAGGATTGTGAAGAGGTGGGGTTCAAGTCTTCACTGATCCGTTACGAAGATGATGTTACTGAAGAGGAGTTGCTGAAGTGTGTGACCGATCTTAACAATGATGATTCAGTAGACGGTTTTATTGTACAGTTGCCACTTCCAAACCATGTTTCTGAAGAAAAAATAACACTGGCAATTGATCCTAAAAAAGATGTGGATGGCTTTCATCCGCAGAATGTAGGACAAATGGCAATGGGGCTTCCGGCATTTGTGTCTGCAACCCCTCAGGGAATTATTGAGTTGATCAAAAGGCACAAAATTGAAACTTCCGGAAAGCATGTGGTGGTTTTGGGACGTAGCAATATTGTGGGCCGTCCGATGAGTATCTTGCTTTCATTGAAAGGAGAGCCCGGTAATGCCACTGTTACTGTTTGTCACAGCCGTACTCAAAATCTGAAAGAGATTTGTCAGCAGGCTGATATTCTGATTGCTGCTCTCGGTAGCCCCGGATTTGTGAAAGCAGACATGGTGAAAGAAGGTGCCGTGGTGATTGATGTGGGAACTACTCGCTTGCCTTCTGATAAAACTAAGTCAGGATTTAAACTTACCGGTGATGTCGTTTTTGATGAAGTTTCACCCAAATGTAGTTTCATAACTCCTGTTCCGGGTGGTGTTGGGCCTATGACTCGTGCATCCTTGCTGATAAACACGCTGCAAGCAGCTAAAAACAGGATGTAAAAATTCCTCCTATAAGTAAAAAAACCGGACATTCCTTAAAAGGCTGTCCGGTTTTTTTGTATTCTGTTTTCGGTGATTAGTAATCTGAAATTAGTGGTCGGTAGTCAGTGATCAGTTCGGTAATATATTTTTATTGATGGGGAAGCCTGCTTATATAGTTTAGTGTTATAATTTTTTTGGAAATAACTGGCAATAGTGTGCATGCTCACATGCTGAGCAAATTGCTTTCAGTTCCATGCTCTATGCACTTGGCTCCCCGCACTTAATATCTTGCGCCAAATACCTTCCTTTTCCTTTAAATCTTCTCCACGTTTCCGCCAAAAGTTTCTTTGACATCCAGTTTTTGAGGTTCTCCCAGATACTCTACAGTACCACCAGTTGCTGCTTTTGCATTTAAAAGTTCTGAGGCTTTTACAGTGACAATTCCTCCGGTATTGGCAGTCACATATGCTTTTTTCGCTTCAAGATTTTGGCCCTGAAATTTGCCTCCGGTGCTGGCTTTCACCTCAAGCGATTTAACATACCCTTCCATGGTAATTCTTGCAGCAGAAACGGAAGCTTCAATGTCTTCCATATCCACATTCAGGTCAATGACACTGTCCAGTCCCGAATCCAGAACCAGAATTTTGCCGGTCATGACACCTTCATTGTCAATCGAACCACCCGAACCAAGAGTTATTTCACGAACATCTTTGGTGTAAGTTACATAAACCTGAACGGAAACATCGTCATAAATGCGCGTTCTCATTTTTACTTCCAACTCATTCTGATCATTTTCGATAATAACATCAGAAGCAGGGGCATTGACAATGTTTATTTCGGCTTTGGGTTCCTCACCCTTTATCAGTGTAACATTGATGCCACGCGTGACCTTTATTTTATCAAATTCCTTGATGTTTCTGGTCTCTTTATTAATGTTTTTGTCATTTTCCTGAGCAAGCATGGAAAAAGAGGCAGCTATGGCTACCATGAATACAAGTAATCGCTTCATGTTCAAAAATTTTATGATTGTAATATTATTCAATACTCCGTTAAATGTTTGCAATGCACTGCAAATTAACTGTTTATATTAAAAATTGTTTGTTGAGATTCAGAATATCAGGATTGTACGAATTATCTTACATCTTTCCTGACTGCCGTCAGGCAGGTATCTAAAAATCTAACGATCTACTGATTTTTCTTACTCAAAAATGGTGCCTTATTGGCGGATTAGCTGAATAATTCTCTTATTTCCTCTGTGCTCATCTGGCTCAGAGGGTTTGTTGTGTTAACGAATGCTTCTGCCAGTTTGTTTTTACGATCCTGCAAAAGAGCTATTTTTTCTTCAATTGTCTCGGTGGAGATAAATCTGTAAACAAATACGTTACGAGTCTGTCCGATGCGGTGTGCACGGTTAATGGCCTGTGCTTCGGCAGCCGGATTCCACCAGGGATTGAGCATGAATACATAATCTGCTTTGGTGAGGTTGAGCCCGACACCACCCGCTTTCAGTGAGATAAGGAAGACTTTTACGCTGTCATCTTTGTTAAAGCGATCTATCACTTTATCTCTGTTTTGAGTGGAACCAATCAGTTTAGCATATGCTATTTTTCTCTTTTGTAATTCGGCCTCCATTAGTTCCAGGTCTTTGACAAACGAGCTGAATACCAGGACATGGTGGTGCTCTGAGATAATGCTTTCCAAAGATTCCATCATTTGGTCGAACTTGCCGGAAGTACCTTTAAATTCCGGATCAAGCATCGCCGGGTGGTTGGCAAGCTGTCGAAGTCTTGTAAGAGCCTGCAATGCAAGAATCGCCTGTTCATTTTTGCGCATATCCTGTATGGAGTCTAACAGATTGTTGCGAATGCCCGACTTTTCCTGATCGTAGATCTCTTTTTGCTCAGGTGACATGTCGCAATAGATTACCTGTTCCATGACAGGAGGAAGGTCTTTGGCTACCATTTCTTTGGTGCGCCTCAGCAGAAAGGGGTTTATGATCTTTTGCAGATGCTCTGATTTCTCCTCATTCTTGTTTTTGGAAATAGGTGTTTCGTAATATTTCTTGAAGAAATTGAGCGACTTGAGAATACCTCTGTTAACAAAATTCATTTGTGCCCACAAATCTGTAAGGGAATTTTCGATGGGGGTACCGGTAAGGGCCAGGTGATGAGCGGCATTTATCTGACTTACGGCCTCATAGCCCTTGGAAGCCGGGTTTTTGATATTCTGACTTTCATCCAAAATGAGGTATTCCCACTGCATTTGTGTAAAATATTCCACATCATTGCGTAAAATACCGTAGGTGGTAATGACCACATGGTAATGGCGGAGAATTTTCCAGAGATCTTTGGATTTTGCTCTGTTCGTCCCTGTGTAAATATATGTTTTCAGGGACGGTGCAAACTTTTTAATCTCATTATCCCAGTTGTGTATCAGGGAAGTGGGCATGACAATCAGCGCCGGGGCCAGGCCACTTTTGTTGAAACCATCAATATTGGAATCAAAAATTGAAAGTTGTCCTTCCGGGCCTTTGTCTTCATGCGAATTCCCGGAGGAATAGGCCTTCAGTAAAAGAGTGATGGTTTGCAGCGTTTTTCCCAGTCCCATGTCATCAGCCAGTATTCCCCCAAACCGGTTTTCTTTTAGGAACTGCATCCAGTGGAACCCCTCAATCTGGTAGGGGCGTAATGTGGCATTCAAACCCTCGGGCAGCGGGGTTTTCTCAAACTCCTTTATATCCGGTAGCTCCGATTTGGCCCGTGATTTATCTTCCTGGATTTCGTCAAGAAGGTGGTAATATGTTTTGGGTAGCTTTATTTCATCTTCCACAGTTTTCCCAAAATTGAATAAATCGGTAAACCTGGTAAACCATGACCGGGGAATTATAAAAATAGCACCATCGGGAAGTTTGAACCTGCGATCGCCATTGAGAATATTCCTTCTGAACCTGGCGAATGGGATTTTATGGGGCGGAATTTCAATGACACTATTTATGTCAAACCAATCCATGTCTTCATCTGAAGTCTCAATTATTATTTTTGCAGGAGATAGGTTGAATTGAGTGTCATCGTCATTATGCAGAACGGGGCGGATCTTGTACTCATCTAATAGTCTTTTGTGATCTCTGATCCATTCTATAAGGTTATCCGGGCCAGATACAGTTCCGGATTCTATGTCATGGGGGTGTGCAAATGACATACCATCCATCAAGGTCAGGCCGCTTTCTTCCAATAAATTGAAAACCAGTTTTTCAGTTTCAAAATCCCGGGGGAAGCGGCGGAATGTATAATGTCCGTTTTCTTTTATTAGGTCTACAAAAACACTCGTTTTGCGGTTGGGCGATACTGTTCGGTGTCCGTAAGTAAACTTAAACCTTAAGACTGGTCTGAGAGCAAGATCTTTTTCCAGATGAAGGGAGGTGGTAGGCCGGTCGTCAATATTCTCAATGGTAAATCCGCTGCCCTGCACCTCAAATCGCTCCACTATAGTGGCAATAAACTTCTCCATGTAAGTGTCTATAGCCTTTTCGCTGCGCAGGTGAATGTACTCCTTGTCCTTAAACGGCTTGAGCTTCCCGCTGTCGAAACTAAGGAAATAATAGAGTTTTTGTCCGGTTTTGATGACTGCGGGATCATGGCAAATAATTTCGGGCTCCTTGTTGTGAAAAGTAAAAAGATCCGCTCCCTGCTTGAATTTCAGGCTGTATGTCATCTCATTTTCTTCAATATTTACACTGAATATTGGTTTGCAGGGAGAGGACGGAATTTTTAGTTCATCCGAAGGATAAAGATTACTGTAACCGGTGTGTTTAAAATAAACAGGCACTTTGGAATTGGCAATTAATAGAACGAGGTTGTACATCACTTTTTCGATGTAGGGCCTGATTCGATCATTTAGGAGATCAGGGGGGATATTGTTTTTAAATTCTCTGAGATTGCTTTCCCGACTGAATTTTTTGAACAATTCCTTGTCTGATATAGAATGCAATAGCTTAATAATGTCTTTTTGGTCCTCAGAATAGATGTCAGGATTTTCCTTAAAATGCTCAAGGGTAACGTGCTCCAATAATTCAATGGGGCTGTTTTGGTGAAAAACAGCATGGTATGGAATGGCTGCGAGGCCTATATTCAGGCGATTCGTAAATACGACAATGAATGAATGCATATCTTATTTTTGTTCTTTTGAAGTTCTCAAAACCAACAAAAATAGCAAAATCCACAATAATATTTGAAGATAAATGCTGTTTAAGCAGGAGCTTTCTTTTTCCGTGGCTGCAACATTTTTTGAGAAACTTTATTATTTAGAATTATTCTAATTAAAACTAAACTTTTACTTTTGTAATGTGTTTAAGAATAAAAAAGAAGATTGTTTATGCAACATTTAATTATAAGCGCACATCCATCAAAAGATAGTTTCAGCAACGCATTGGTGGATGCTCTGTCAAAAGACAGCGAACACAATGACGTGGATGTGGTAGTGCGGAATTTGTACGATCTGGATTTTGATCCGGTACTCACATCCGAAGATTTAGCTCAGATTAAAGAGGGACGTATTCCTGAAGATATTGCCAAAGAACAAAAACTTCTGGGGGAGTCAGATTTTATCTCATTGGTGTATCCTTTGTGGTGGGGGAGTTTTCCTGCAGTTTTGAAAGGCTATTTTGACCGTGTTTTGACTCAGGGATTTGCTTTCAAAATCACAGAGAACGGGCCAGAGGGATTGCTGAAAGACAAAAAGGTGTTTCTACATACCTCTATGGGAAACTCAGTGGAAGATTATGAAAATAAGGGGATTTTAAAGGCTTTCCGTCAAATTCACGGGCAGGAAGTGTTTGGCTTTTGCGGAATTGAAGTAGCAGGGCATCTGTTTTACCCCAGAATTCCAACGTCTTCACCCGAAATGAAAAACAAATACATTGAAGAAGCACTTGGCTTTTATAAAACCGTTTTATTAGATGAAGAAGTAGTGGATGTGGTAACCAGGTAATTATAATTTTTCGGAATAATCAGTTGCCCCGGCCATGAGTTAATACTCCGGCCGGGGTTTTTATTGGTCGCATCCTGGTTGATTAACTTGGTGGATTTTGTTACTTTTGAACAAGGTTATCTCATTATCTAAATATTCAATGCAAACAGACTCCTATAAAACCATTAAATATCCCGTTGAAGGTCTTTTTAAAGAAAAAGGCAGTAAATTTTTAGCGTTTGCCTGGCCGGTTCAAAATGAAGATGAAATCAATGAACATGTTGAAGCTATAAAAAAGAAGTATCACGATGCCCGTCACCATTGCTTTGCCTGGGAACTGGGGATTGATGGTATGAATTTCAGGATGAACGATGACGGAGAACCATCGGGCACCGCCGGAAAACCCATTTTGGGACAAATTCATTCCCATGAAGTGACCAATGTGCTTGTGGTAGTGGTTCGTTACTTTGGTGGCGTAAAACTGGGGACCGGTGGTTTGATTCAGGCCTATAAAGCTGCTACCGCTGATGCGTTAAGTAAGGCTGAAATTTTGGAATGTACCATCGATAAATCTTTTTCTATCCGGTTTGCTTATGATATGATGAATCCCGTGATGCGTGTTGTAGATGAGGAAGGGCTGGGGGTGAAAGACCAGCTGTTTGAAGCCGATTGCCGTTTGACACTATCTGTCCGTGAATCTAAGTTTGATGCACTGGTCGGGCGCTTTCAGCAGACTTATGGTATTGAGGTATTGAAAGAAGATAAATGATTTTAGTATTAGATTGTTAGATGTGAGATTTAAGAAAGCCAATACTGTATGAGGCGTTTTCTTTAGATATGATATTTATTAATTGGTTTGGATGAAATGAAGGAAGCCAAAAGTTGTTAGAGGTCCTGTCATTGTACTTTGAGAAACTATACACGTATATCAAAAGTCTTTTATCTAAGTAAAGTCATAAACCATTTAAAACGTGTTTTTTATAATTTTCTTAGTTTTTTAAATATGCCGCAAAAAGAATCAAAATTTCTTAACTTCGAAAGTTTCCAGCTTCTAACTTCTAACTTCCAGCCTCCAGCTTCCGGCTTCCGCGCGGCTGGGCTACTTTTATCTAAAAATCTTAAATCTTGAAATCTTATCATTCGTAAAACGTTTCCTATGAAAAATTTAGTGTTTATAATGGTCGGCTTTTTAATCGGAAACTTATCCGGTTTAAGTGCCCAAAAGCCTTTCTATGAAAGCTATGATGTGACTCCCGACTCGGTATTTATGACCTGGGCTGAAGGCCCTGCTGTGGATACCGATGGTGTTTTGTATGCGGTAAATTACGGTCAAAAAGGAACCATCGGCCTGGTTAAGCCCGATGGCACTCATGAGTTGTTTGTTAATTTACCAGAAGGAAGCGTGGGGAATGGTATCCGTTTTTGGAAGAATAATACGCTTTTGGTGGCTGACTATACCAACCACAATATTCTTCAAATCAATATTCCGGAAAAAACCATCAGTGTTTTTGCTCACAACGACCAAATGAACCAACCCAACGATCTGGCCATTACTTCAGAAGGTGTTATTTATGCCAGCGACCCTGATTGGGAGAATAGTACAGGCAATCTTTGGATGATTGATAAGGATGGGAATTTTACCTTGCTGGAATCAGGGATGGGAACTACCAATGGGGTAGAGGTCTCTCCCGATGAAAAACATCTGTATGTCAATGAATCCAATCAGCGAAATGTTTGGGTGTATGACATTAATGAGGATGGTACCGTTGCCAATAAGCGGTTGCTGAAAAAGTTCGAAGATTATGGCATGGATGGCATGCGCTGTGATATTGAAGGCAACCTGTATGTTACACGAATGAGCAAGGGAACTGTTGCTGTTTTATCACCGGAAGGAGACCTGATACGTGAAGTTGTTTTGAAAGGTGACAAACCTACCAATGTGGCCTTTGGGGGAGAAGATGGCAAAACTGTTTATGTAACGGTCGCCGATCGTGGAGCTATTGAGGCCTTCAGAACAGAAATTCCAGGACGTTCAATTTCTTTGATGAAATTGTGGAATGGAGTAGAAGATCGTTAGATTTATAAATATTAGATTTAAGAAAAATGTGAGGTTTTTATTGTTTGTTATGGCTGTAGTTTAGTTTTGCGATGATATTAACAATTAGGTTCTTTCTATAGATTACGTACCTTGTGAATGACACAAATAGGGCTAATCCATCAAGTCCCTGATAAGCTTGCCTGCCGGGAGGCAGGGGGCGAACTTAAATAACCCCGGGGCAACTGTCCCGGGGTTAAACATGCTCCCGGCACTGGGTCCCTGAAAGGGGCCAACTAATTCGGAAAGCGAGAGCTTCCTGGATGAATACCGTAGGTTGATCGAAGAGAGTTGAATTAAGATCGATGATACCTTTTTCCTGATTGATTAAGTTAACTGACAGGGATCAAGATGCAAAGAGCTCGACCTGCAAAAGAGCTGGAGGATGTTGACCCCTTATCAGGGATCTTAGGGGGAGATAGTCCATCCAATCCCCGGGACTTTCGCCAGAGCCTGTCCCGACAAATTCGGGAGGGTTATTCGGATTCGCCGCTTTCAGCGACAGGGAGGTTCTTCTGTATGAGGGGGGCTTTTCAAGTGTTCGATGTTTCTTGTACGTTCCTGATAAGAGGCCAACTATTCCGGATATTGTAGTGGGTTATGAGATGTTGGCCTCATTCAAAACTAATCATATCCATATATTCACCCCTGGCAGGTGTGCCCGGGGTTATTTAAATCTGCCCCCCTGTCTGTCCTGCTTACTGCCAGGCAGGCATTGGTGGAATTTAATAAAATCGCCATTTTAAGCTACAGCCTTTGTTATTTGTGAAGCCAATTGCTTCAGCGTCAAAAAGCAGAGAATAAGTCTTATTAAATTAGGAAGCATCGGGGCTAAAGAAGTTTAAACAGAACTGCTGAAAATTGATTATATCTTTTAATACCAGTGTGTTTTGATGTTTTTGAAGGGGGAAGGTGGGAGATTGTTTATTTAAAATCCGAAAAAGTTTTTGTTTGAGAACTTTTTATAATATTTTAGGAATTTATGGTCTGAAAGATTGATTTAAAAAAGCTAAGCATCTCAGTATTTAAATTGCGCGCGGGTTCGTCCGTTTTCCGGGCCGGCGGTTGGCGAGAAGGCCTAATGGGCGACTTAAAGGCCTTTGCGGGATAGCCGGAAATTGAGCCTGATGCGGGCGGATAGGTTTAAACGGACTAGACCTTTTTCGTTCCGTTTTGGGGCAATGCCAAAAAGGACAAATTACTTAGAAATAAAAAAATGAGGTAGTGATTTTTCAGCAGCCCAAATAATGCATATAAAAAAAGCTGCCTGAAATTCAGACAGCTTTTTTGTTTTCTGGTAATTCCCCTGAAGGAATTAAACTCTTTTCTCTTTGATTCTGGCTTTCTTTCCAGTAAGCTCACGCAAGTAGTAAATTCTTTTGCGACGAACCTTACCTTTGCGGTTCACGTCGATTTTCTCAATAAACGGTGAGTCGATTGGGAAAATACGCTCGATACCAACGTTGTTGGAAATTTTACGAACGGTAAAACGCTTGTTCTTTCCGCTGCCTTTAATCTGGATCACTGTACCACGGAAAACCTGAACACGTTCTTTGTTTCCCTCTTTAATTTTGTAGTGAACCGAGATTGTGTCACCTGCGCTGAATTCGGGCATTTCAATCCCGGACTTAAAGGCCTCTTCAGCAACTTTCATCAAATCCATTGTCTGTGCTTTTGAAGATTTAACTTAGCGTGCAATATTATCTGACTCCTCATGTTCAGTAAGAGATTACACGAAACGGCTGCAAAAGTAGTGTTTTTCTTTTAATTATGGAAAAGTATCGGGGTTTTTATTTGGTTTGATTGAGGAGATTCTACCTTTTGTGTTGATTCTGCCCCTCGTTTGCAACGCGGGGCTTTTTTAACCGTCGTCTTTGACGACTGTTTTCTCTGGGGATGCTTTTTATCGTGAGAGGTGGAATGTTCGTAAGATATGTGTTCCTTGTCACAGGCGAGTTTAAGAGACCTTCTTGTTGCAAACGAGGGGTAGTGGAGAAGGAGTAGGGAGATTCTTCACTCCGTTCAGAATGACACGACCCTCGAAACTGGACCAAAGAGCAGGAAAATACGGTCCTAATAGTGGTCTGTTCATTCGTGAAATGTAGTTAATTATATTATTTTTGTTCTGTGATGTTAATTTTGTGACCTATAGAATATGTCTGTTGATGTTTTGCAGTAAACTTCAAGCAAGTTATTTGTGATCCAAAGGATTTAATTGCAAAAATTTAGTATATCAAGATTATATGAACAATCTTACATCTTTCCTGACTGCCGTCAGGCAGGAATCAAAAAATCTAACGATCTATTAAATAGTTGAATGTCTGAAAAAAACTCTACTCCTTCATGGTATTGGCTTTACCAACTATATAAATGGCCTGTTTATCTGCCCTTAATGCTGGTTAATTCCATTGTTTGTGCTATCCTGGCGGCTTTGTTTGCTATCATTGTCTCTCCCCGAGCCGGGAGTTTCTGGGGCAGCATGTGGGCCAAAATCACCTGTTGGCTTACTCCGGTATTTGTGAAGGTACACGGAAGAGAGAATGTTGTAAAGGGACAATCGTATGTGGTGGTAGCCAATCATCAGACCGGGTTTGATATTTTTCTTTTATATGCCCATCTGGGTATCGATTTTAAGTGGGTCATGAAAAAGGAATTGCGCAGAATTCCATTTATTGGGTATGCCAGCGAAAAAGTGGGGCATATATTTATCGACCGCACATCAGCCGTTTCAGCAGCTCATTCGCTTGAAGAAGCCCAACGCAAACTGGCCGACGGCTCATCTGTAGTTATGTTTCCGGAAGGCACCAGAAGTGCTACCTCTAAAATGCTGCCTTTTAAGCGGGGGGCGTTTAAACTGGCCCTCGAACTTGAATTACCCATATTGCCTCTTACCATTGTTAACTCATGGAGAATCAAGCGCCGTGGGTTCCTCAATATTGTGCCCGGAAGAGCTGCTCTGGTTATTCATGCTCCAGTGAAAACATGTGACTATAAAGATGATCCCAGTGCGTTGATGCATGCTACACGTGAAATCATAGAAAGTGGCAACAAAATGGAATTTGCTGCTAAAAACCGCAACTAAAGAAACGGTTCAATCGTTGTAAAATACTAACTAACTATTTATTCTATACTTACAGATTTTGAGAACCAAATACAAAAAAACGGTTTCATGAGAAAAATGCTGCTTCTTTTTATACTTTTATCAGGGATATCCCTTATTTCCGAAGCACAATCACGTTATAGTGTCGACAATAAAAGGGCCATTAAGTTTTACCAGGAGGGCCGGAGCCATTATGCGGCAGGCAACCTTGATGAGGCCAAGGAATTATTGTTTAAAGCATTGGATAAAGAGGCCCGGTTTATGGAACCCATGCTGTTGCTTGGAGACTTGTATCACAGTCAGCAGCAATGGATCAAAGAGCTGGATATATTGCAAAAAGCCCTTAAGGTGGACTCCACTTTCTATTTACCAACCTATTACAACATTGGAATTGCCGCGTATAATGCCGAAAAATATGATCTTTCCATTGAGCATTTTAAGAGATATAAAGAGTTATCGAAAAATGAGGAGGGTCGCAAAAGGGCTGAAGCGATGATAAACAGGGTGGCATTTGTGAAAGAAGCAAAGGCCAATCCGTATGAAATAGATCTTAAAAGTGCCGGAGAAGGTGTAAACAGTGAATTTGATGAATACTGGCCAAGCATTACTGCAGATGAGCAAACCATGGTAATCACCGTCCTTATGCCACGCGATATGCAATTGTACCGCCAAAAAGGAGAAGAACTGCCAAAATCCTCGGTTTTCTATCAGGAAGATTTTTATGTGTCGCAGGCTGACAGCAACGGACAATGGCAGGAACGTCATGTGTTGCTGGGGCATCTGAATACCCGGAGCAACGAAGGTGCACAAACCCTGTCGGCCGATGGTAACTGGATGTTTTATACCGGTTGTGGACGATCCGATTCCAAAGGGAGCTGTGACATCTATTTTTCCCGTAAAACCAATCAGGGATGGAGTGCACCTGTAAATATCGGTGCTCCTGTGAATAGCCCTTTCTGGGAAAGCCAGCCCCATTTTGCTGCTGACGGACAAACGCTTTATTTTATTAGCAACCGTGGCAAAGGTGCAGGAGGCAAGGACATCTGGCAGGCTACCATACAGGGTATTAAAGAAGATGGAACACCATATTTTGGCAATCTGAAGAACCTTGGAGATACCATCAATACCAGAGGTGATGAGAATTCTCCTTTTCTTCACCACGACGGACAAACACTTTACTTCTCATCCAATGGTCACCAGGGCATGGGAGGAATGGATTTGTTTATGAGCCGGAAAGATGATCAGGGAACCTGGACTTCTCCTGAAAATATGGGATATCCGATCAATACTTCTAAAGACGAAATAGGGCTGATAGTTACTGCAAGAGGAGATGAAGCCTATTTTTCATCCGATGGAAGAGTTGCTGATACAGGCGCCAAAGATATTTACAGCTTCAGCCTTCCTGAGGAATTAAGGCCCAACCCTGTACTTTATGTAAAAGGGAAAGTATATGATGTGGAAACCGGAGAGGTGTTACCAGCCGATTTTCAGTTGAAAAGTCTGCAAACCGGTGAAACAATTATCAAGTCCTATGGAAACAGCTTCTCTGGCCAGTTTCTTGTTTCTTTGCCTGTTGGTGGAGAATATGCCTTCAAAGCTGATCATCCGGGGTATTTGTTTTACTCAGGAAACTTTAATCTGAAGGGGGATCATCCGGTTGATAAGCCTTATTATCTGGACATTGGACTTAAGCCTATTAAAGAAGGTGCCACGGTGCGTCTCGAAAATGTTTTCTTCGAAACAGACTCTTATGAATTAAAGCCTGAGTCTAAAGTGGAATTGGATGAAGTGGTTGATTTTCTTGCCAATAATCCGGATGTACGGATTATGCTTGAAGGACACACCGATAATGTGGGAACCGAAGAATACAACCTGACATTATCTGAAAACCGGGCCAGAGCAGTCTATAATTATCTTGTTAAAGAAGGTATTGACGAAACCCGCCTGGAGTATAAAGGTTATGGTTTCAGTCAGCCAATAGAAAGTAATGATACAGCAGAAGGACGAGCGAAGAATCGAAGAACTGAAATGCGCATATTATAACCCTGAAAACTATGAACCGATATTTTTTGCTTTTTCTTTTTGGGATTTTAGGAATTTTAGCGGTTAAAGCTAATCCTGTTGAATATGGTATCTCCGAAATTGAATATTTCAACAGACGCCAGTATGGCGGAGCAACCCAGAATTGGAATGTTTCTCAGGCAGAAAATGGTCTGCTTTATTTTGCCAACAACAACGGTGTTATTGAATATGATGGTTCCCGGTGGCGGTCTTTTCCAATGCACCCAAGTTTGGAAAACGATCTGGTTCGTTCTGTGTATGCCGAAAATGAGCGCATTTTTATTGGCGCTACTGATGAATTTGGATATTATAAGACAGACTCAACAGGCAACTTCTATTATTTCTCTCTGAGGGAACAGTTTGAGGTGGCAGATTATGGCGAATACTGGAATATTTTCAAACTTAATGACAGATACATCTTTCAGAGTCACAATGCACTCTGTATCTATACGCCCGAAGAATCAGTAAAGGTAATTGAGCCTGTATCCCGTATTTCAGAGGCTTTTATTGTCAATGGGATGGTGTTGGTACAGGATGATGTAGAGGGACTCATGGAGCTTCGCAATGATGCACTTTACAAGGTTCCAGGGGGGGATGTATTTATAGATAAAACCATTGGGGCAATACTTTCCATCTCGAATGAGAAAATGGTAATAGGAACCATGGACTATGGTTTGTATTTATGGGATATGAATGGCATCGAAAAATGGGACGTGAGTGCAAACAGTTTCTTACAAGATGCCAACATCTTTTGCGGAACTACTATTGGTGATGATCTGGCCCTTGGAACTATTCAGTCGGGCGTGGTGATTATTGATTCTAATGGAGATATCAAGATGGTTGCCAATAAGGACAAGGGGCTAAACAACAATACGGTGCTGGATATTTTTGTGGATCAGCAAAGAAATATCTGGGCAGCCCTGGATAATGGAATAGCGCGGGTTAACTACAATTCGGCCGTCAGTTTCATTGAGGGATATTTTGATATCGGAACCGGTTATCAAATGACCAGGATGGATGACCAGTTTTATTTTGGAACCAATCAGGCCTTATATACTATTTCTGAGGAAGACTTCTCAAGTCCTACAAAAAACCGGGATGATTTTAAAATGATTAAAGGATCTAACGGGCAGGTCTGGTCCATTTATCAGGATGAACAAACAGGGGAGATGCTTTTAGGCCATAACCTTGGGGTTTTCCATGTTGAAAATCAGGTTGCCAGACTCATTACACCTTCTACAATCAGAGGTGCCTGGTTGTTTCGGAAAATTCCCGGATCTGAGGATGCTATGCTGGTTGGAACCTATTCAGGGCTTCTTTTGCTAAAACGTGGGCAGGACGGACAATGGAACTTTGAGAAAATGGTGGATGAATTTTCTGAATCATCACGGTTTATGGAATGGGATAAAAACGGCGATTTATGGGTGGCACATGGATTGATTGGCTTAATGAAACTTCGGTTTAACAGTTCCTATTCGGGTATTGAAAATATTCAGAGAAATGAGGAATTTTGGGGCCTGGATGATTTTTCAGGATTTTCTTTATCCAAAATCGATGATCGTCTTGTGTTTACTTCACCAGAAGGTATCTATACCCTCGAGGGTGATAACCGTAACACTTTTGTGCGAGATACTCTTGAATACTTTTTCCTCAATGGTAATTACCCGACTCATTTGCATCAGGACCAATATGACAATATTTGGTTTTTTACCGACGATGGAGTCGGAGTTCTCAGGTATCAGGAAGATGGCACATTTAAAAAAATTGATAATCCTTTAGTTCCCCTAAAGCATAAACTTGTTAATGGTTTTGAGTCGGTATTTGTCCTCAACGAAGAAACCGCTTTTTTTGGTATTGAAGATGGCTTTGGCCAATATTCTGTGACCAATGATGTCAATTATTATCAACCTTTTGATGTTCATATACGGGGCTTTCGAAGTCAAAATAAGCCGGGTCTTTTGTTCTTTCGCAGCAGTGAAGATCCTGATCAGGACTTTACACCTGTATTTAAGTATAAAGCAAATGCCTTTGAGGTTTTTTACTCTGCGACCTGGTTTGGCAGCGGCGAAGTTGAATATTCTACTCTGCTGGAGGGGTTTGATTCAGGGTGGTCTTCGTGGGGCCCCATACAAAACCGGCAGTTTACACGGTTACCCGAAGGAGAATACACCTTTAAAGTGCGAGCCAGAAATGTGCACGGCGTTCAAACCAAAACAGCCGAAGTTAGTTTTGAAGTTTTGCCTCCGTGGCACCGGACAACCCTGGCAAAGGTTAGTTACTTTTTATTAGCTCTGCTCCTGTTTGCCCTTGTCTTATGGATAACGCATCGTATTGCAGAGAAAAGCAGGCAACGCGAAAAGATCCGTGAACGTGAAAAATACCGGGAAAAGGAAGAGGTATTAAAACGTGAGGCTCTTGAAAATGAAAAGGAGATGATCCGATTGCGTAACGAAAAGTTGCGTAACAATATGAAACATAAAGAAAAAGAGCTGGCGAACTCTACCATGCATATCATTCACAAAAACGAGTTTCTGATAAAAGTGAAGGAAGAACTGCAGAAAGTAAGAAAGGCTGATGATCCTAAAGTTGTTGAAAAGAAGGTTGGAACTGTTATTCGTCAGATAGATCGTGATATTGATAATGACGCACACTGGGAAATATTTGAAACTCACCTGGAGCAGGTTCATGAAGAGTTTTTAAAACGCCTGACGGATCAGCACAAAGATTTATCAGCGAGAGAAATGCGCCTTGCTGCCTATTTACGCATGAATATGTCGTCGAAAGAGATTGCCTCACTGATGAATATTACCCCGCGTGCCGTTGAGAATAACCGATACAAATTGCGCAAAAAACTGGGATTGGAACAGGGAGATAACCTGGTGGATTATATTATGAAGATTTGAGGCATGGAGCAGGGGGCCAGGAGTATGGTGAGGGTGGTTGAAAGGTAGGATGGTTGAATGGTGCAATGATTAGTAATATCTTAAATCTATAGATCTTACATCTAAAAATCTGATTAAGGGAAAATAAGGCAGCTGATCACAGACTACTGACCACAGACCACTGACTACTGACTACTGATTACTGACCACTGACCTCAATTCCCTGCAAATCCGCCAGTGTCCGCAGGGCATCTTCCCGGTTGTCTCCACACACCAGTTTTTCGGCCTGGAAACCACCGCAGATAGCCGGACGATCAGGGGAGTGAAATATGCCACATCGGAAATCGTTGGTTAGGTGAATGCATGGCACGCCGGCAGGTTTACCTTCGGGCATGCCTGGGATGGGAGATGAAATTGAAGGGATTATGCAACAGGCACCACAATTGGATCTGCATTCCATTTTTCTATGATTTTTTTGTTAGACTCTGTTTTTGTGAACCTTTTTACTGAATCACAGGTTTCATTCCCCTATAAGGGGCCTAATTATCCTCGGGGTGCAAAGAATTAAAATTTTGTCTAAAAAATCAACTTAAAATATTCTTTTAATGTTTTTTAATCAAAAATTGGTGCATGGGCGCCTTATAAAAAGATACAAACGATTTTTGACCGATGTGAAGCTTGATGATGGCGCCGAAGTGGTGGCACATTGCACCAATAGTGGCTCTATGAAAAGCTGTATAGAGGAGGGGGCAGAGGTATTTCTTTCTCCTGTAAACGATCCCAAACGCAAGACCCGGTTTACCTGGGAAATGATTCTCATCAACGGGGGCTGGGTTGGCATTCATACCGGGCGTCCCAATCAACTTGCGGTGGAAGCGGTTCGCAATGACGAAATTCCGGGACTTACAGGGTATACCAGGGTTGTTCCCGAAAAGAAAATCCATGACAGCCGGCTGGATGTAATGGCGCAGAACGATGAAGAGACTTGCTTTATTGAGGTGAAAAATGTAACCCTGAAAGAGGGGCGTTATGCTCTGTTCCCGGATGCAGTTACCACTCGGGGACGCAAACACCTGGAAACCTTGATCAGACTTAAAGGAGAGGGATACAGGGCGGTAATGCTTTATATTATTCAGCGTATGGATGTGGAGGTTTTTGCTCCCGCCACGGAAATAGATCCGGGTTATTCTGAGACTTTAAAGAAAGCGGTAAATGCAGGCGTAGAGGTATTTCCTGTTCAGGCTGAGGTTTCTCCTGAAGGTATTGTGCTTAGGGACGTCTTACCATTCGAAATATAGATCGTTTCTGAATTTGATCGCGATTTTCCGGAATACAGAACAGGCCCTGCGTGGAGGAAAGCGCTTTTTCTACCTCAGAAAACCTTCCCGTACCGGGTTTTACAACAAATCTGTGGTAGAAATCTTTCCCGCATCCGTGGGAGACCCTTTTCTACGGCAGATTGGATGTCTCCATCGGTGCGGGAGCCCAACCGGCGGTAGAAATGTTTCCTGCAGCTGTGAATCCGTCAAACCGGCGGTTCAAATCTTGCGCCCGCCGATGCAGGGATTATTCTGGTCTCAGAACTTAACATATCCGCGATGCAGGACCTTTTCCGACCAGCCTAAAGAAGAAAAGGCAGAGGCTCTTTTGCCAGCTCAATGTTGGGTGAACACTGTTTATTCATCCAAAAACCGCTTGGTAATCCCGCTGTAGGCATCAATGCGACGGTCTCTGAAAAACGGCCAGATGCGACGAACGTCCTCAGATCGTTTGAGATCAATGTCGGCGATGAGATTTGCTTCCATGTCTGTAGGTGCTTCAATAAGGATTTCTCCTTGAGGTCCGGCCACAAAACTGTTGCCCCAGAATTGAATGCCGCCGGTCGCATTTGATGGATCCGGCTCATGTCCTACGCGGTTGACCGATATCACAGGCAGCCCGTTTGCTACTGCATGGGCGCGCTGCGAAACAACCCAGGCATCCTTTTGTCTGGCTTTCTCTTCTGTAGTGTCGGTCGATTCCCAGCCAATGGCGGTGGGATAGATTAGTAATTCGGCCCCCTTCATGGCCATCAGCCTTGCACCTTCGGGGTACCACTGATCCCAGCAAACCAATACGCCAAGTCTGCCCACGCTTGTGTTTATGGGCTCAAATCCCATATCTCCCGGGGTGAAATAAAACTTTTCGTAGTAAGCGGGATCATCCGGGATATGCATCTTTCGGTACTTTCCGGCTATACTGCCGTCTTTGTCCAAAACCACCGCTGTATTGTGATACAGTCCCGGAGCACGTTTCTCAAAAAGTGAAGTGACAATAACCACTCCCAGCTCTTTGGCCAGGTTGCCAAACTTATCAGTGGATGGTCCGGGAATGGACTCGGCCAGGTCAAAAACATCAGTCTCCTCAGTCTGACAGAAATAAAGGCTGTTATGCAATTCCTGCAATACAATAAGCTCTGCACCTTTGGCGGCGACTTCTCTGATGTTATTCACCAGACGTTGAGTGTTGTCTGCATTATTGGCTGTATTGCTTTGTTGTATGATTCCTGTTTTTAGCATGGTTTTCATTTTTTATTCAGGTTAAAGATAAAAAACAATTAGATTTCTGATAAAGGATTTGTGGTGTACCTGACGACGCGCTTTTAACATCCGGAATAATGTTCTACCGGTATTTTGTCCCAAATGGGACAGGAGGAAAATGAATTAAAAAATTAGATATATCCTATTCAGATTTCTAACTGATACATAATTGACATTGCTTCTCCTTACAGGTTCATATTGAGACCAAAATAAGAGTAAAGGAACCTTTGATATCATTGTTTTATTGACTACTCATTGGGATCGAAATATATTTAATATGCGTCTGGGATGTCCCGCCAGGGACTATATATCGGTAGAAAATCATAGCAAAATAGAAAGACGTGCCGTAGGTACGTAACATGAAGGTTTATTTAATAGCAATAATGAGTTTACCCATTTATAATATCTTTATTTATCACCCCCCCGGGAATTTGCATAGTTACGCAGTGCAGCGAACCATGTTGTTTAATTAAAGCCCGGCAATTAATCCCGATAATTTGTCTGCCGGGAAAGACCGGTTCTAATATCTTTTTTACTTCCAGGTCTTTGGGGCTATTATAACAGGGAACAAGAACCGCCCCATTGGTGATTAGAAAGTTGGCATATGTGGCCGGCAGTTGGTAGTCATCATCAAAAACCGGATCAGCCATTGGGAGTGGAACAAGGTTGTAGGGATTACCCTCCCGGGTTTTGAGCTGTTGAAGTTGTTCTTCCATTTTTTTCAATGCCTGGAAGTGATCATCATCAATGTCTTTGCACTTAACATAAGCAATGGTTTCAGAATCGCAAAAACGGGCAAGAGTGTCTATGTGGCTGTCAGTATCATCTCCAGCCAGGTAGCCATGGTCGATCCATAAAACTCTTTGAGCTCCAAATGAGCGTTTTAATTCTTTTTCTACCTCGTCTCGGGATGAGGCGCCATTTCTGTTTGTTGACATCAGGCACTCTGATGTGGTAAGAAGAGTCCCATTTCCGTCCGATTCTAGACTCCCACCTTCAAGAACAAAGTTGAGTTTATTCTCACGGGAGGTGTTTTCAGAGAAAATTCCGCTCGCAAAAAGACGTGAGGTAATTAGGTTGTCCTGATCTGCTGGAAATTTCAAACCCCATCCATTGAACCTAAAGTCGAGCCCGATATGCTGATCCCCTTCTTTTATAAACAGGGGGCCGAAATCCCGGGCCCATGTATCATTGGTTGGACAAACAACCGGATGAATGTTTTCTTTCTTTGCGAACTCGTTTATCGGGAAGCTCTCTTTTTCATCATTAAGCAATACAATGACGTCTTCGAAACGGGCAATGGCTTCGATTATCTCTTTAAAGCAGTCCCGGGCTTCCTGAAGTATGGGTGCCCAATCGGTATTATCATGAGGCCACGCCAGGATCACTGCATCCTGAGGAGCCCATTCGGGTGGAAATATCCGGTTTATCATGTTTTAGCTATCAAAAAAGTCCGGTTGATTTTGCTGTCAACCGGACTTCAAAAATGGGAAAATTTTATGAAATGGTTTTTTTATCAATGACTGAAAAAATCTGAAAGCGATAAAAAAAAACAGTGTCAAGCCAGGTGTAGAATGTCGGGTAAGTCGCCGCTATTTTTCACCTTGTGCAAATCAACAAAAAAGTAAGCATAGCCGTAGCTACGTGAGTCTTTTTTTTGAGAAGCACAAGTTAGAAAGAGCAAAGCTTGGGCCGTCAGACTATGCTTGACTTGACACTAGGGTCAAGCCAAGTGTAGAATGTCGGGTAAGCTGCCGCTATTTTTTACCTTGTGCAAATCAACAAAAAAGTAAGCATAGCCGTAGCTACGTGAGTCTTTTTTTTAAGAAGCACAAGTTAGAAAGAGCAAAGCTTGGGCCGTCAGACTATGCTTGACTTGACACTGGTCCATAATAAATCTCCTTTTTTGTCTTTGCGTCATTGCACCTTTGCGTTTAAAAATAAGTTTTCTAGAACTTATAATTAATTCCAAACCCAAAAAGCTGCTTAAACTGAATCCTTGCTCCATGTTCAACACCCTGAGAATCCACATATTTGATGTCGTCGTCGTATAACAGGGTGGTGCCCAGATTAGCTGAAAGAAAGCTGTTGACTTTAAAATCAAATTGGGTTTCCCATTCAATATCTACATTTTCAGGATTACTTCCCAGGTTGGAAAAAAGATCGAGGCGGGTTTTAAAGTCCACATTTTCAATAACGTTCTCTTTCTTAAAGATACTTTTAAGGGAGGCACCGAATTCCGATCTCATGTTTTCACCTGGTTCCACGCCATAGGCCCCTTGATTGGATAATCCCTCATCATTCACAAAGGTCATTTTGCTGGTGAGAGGAGATAGGTAAAGAGAAAAATTGTCGTTCGGCTTGTAATCCATACCCAATGAAAGCAGTAAATAAGCCGGAGACATGAATTTTGAGGTCATTATCTCATTGTCAGGAGGGTTCTTATAGCCCAAATCTATCTGGGTCTTAAAATCGGTAAGAGCCGTGTAGTACCACTTTTTTGAGGCCTGGTGACCATATTTGGAGACGAATTGGATTCTATCGTCCGTTTTAACAATATTTTCTTCACCTTGCTGAGTCAGGCCATATCCTACATCAAGCGTGTTTTCCCATGCATTTTTACCTCTTTTGTAATTTAGGAAAGTATTGAACTTAAATGTTCCTGAAACTGAGTTTTTTCCCCCGGCCGACCAGTTGGTTAATGATACCTGTGAGAAGGTAAGAGCTGTATTACCACCAGCTTTCCAGTGTTTGGTGGTGTCAGGTTCGGATTGGGAAAATGAGATAAATGGCACGAAAAGCGCTATGATTACGCATCTGATTTTTTGTGGAATCATGAAAATTAAGTTTGGTAAATGAATATTTTAAATAATTGTAGGTTCACATGATCTTGTGAACCTACAATATCCAAGGTTTTTTTGAAATGTATTTTATTTCTGATACAAATGAACATCGCGTTGTGGGAATGGGATAGAAATTCCCTGACGATCAAATTCCTTCTTAACAGTTTCCTGCATATCGAAGAAAATTCCCCAGTAATCTCCTGCATTGGCCCAAACACGCGTTACCAGATCTACCGAGCTATCGCCTAAATTACTGACTGCGATGAAAGGCTCCGGATCTTTTAAAATTCGTTCATCCTTATCAATGACTTCCCGAATAACCTGTTTGGCTTTATCGATGTCGTCGTTGTACCCGATTCCAAACGTAAAATCTACACGGCGAAGGGGCTCCGTTGAGTAATTGATGGTACTTCCGTTTGACACCGGGCCATTGGGTAATATGATGGTCTTTTTGTCCGGCGTATTGAGTATGGTATGAAATATCTGAATCTCTTTTACAGTTCCCGAATGTCCCTCGCTGGTGATGTAATCCCCAACCTTAAATGGCCGGAAAATAAGAATCATTACACCTCCCGCAAAGTTTTGGAGGGTTCCGCTCAGGGCCATACCAACTGCCAGCCCTGCTGCTGCAAGAATGGCAATGAAAGAGGTCATTTCCACGCCCAACATGGTAACCACACTTATTACAAGCATTATTTTCAGCAGGATACTTGTCAGACTCGTCAGAAATGATTGGAGGCTGGCATCAAAATCACGCGCTTCAAATAATTTTTTCAGACCTTTGATTATTTTACCTATTATCCACAGGCCAATAATCAGGGTGATAATGGCAAGTAACAGCTGGCCGCCATACTTAATTACCAAATCCAGAATTTGGTCAGGATTGCTGACCCAGTTTTTTATTTCTTCCATTATTGTTGATTTATGGTTAAAAAAATTATGAATTACAGCGTTATCTCATATTTAAAGGTAATTAAACAGATAATGTTCTTATAATATTATTCCAATTTTCACAAAAAGTCAAAATTTATGTGACTGTAATACAGCGACACCATGAGAAGAATAAGTAATATGCTCCAAATAAGGATGGAGGCGAGGGAGGCACTTCTGGCTTTGTTTTCTTCTTCTCCTTTTGAAGGCTTAATACCTTGAATGACAAAAGTGACAACTCCCGACAGATTGATGCAGATGATATTAATAAATAATAAAAGTAAGGCTCCTGTCGCTATTTCCCATTCTCCGGTACCCGCCAAAAGACCAAAGGTGACTAATGGCGGCAATAAAGCCACTGCTACCATTACACCTACTAAAGCTGATGCTACTCCTGTTGTAAAAGCCAAAGCACCAGCTACTCCCGATGCAAGTGATAAGCCGATGTCGCCCATATTGGGTTGTATTCTTGAAGCAATCTGGGGACTTGCCGGATCAATATTAAGTATCATTCCTGTAAGAACTGACAGAAACAGAGAAATAAGAATTCCTGCAAAAGTAACCCGCAATGCATTTTTGGCTAAATTAAAATCAGCGAGGGTGGTGGCCAGCGAAAGTGCCACATTTGGCCCCAAAAGAGGGGCAATTACCATAGATCCTATTATTATGGCTTCACTATTTCTTAGAATCCCGGTAGTAGAAACAATGGTTGAGGCGATCATCAAAACAACAAATACCCATGACAAACGGGTAGAATCCACTAAATCATTATACAATTCATCCCTGCTTATTCGACCTTTGCCTTCTTTTTCCTGCTTTTCCATGGCAGTGCCGCGGTTGGTATTGGCCTCCGGCTCATTAGGGATGGGAATGGTTGCTTCTACAGGATATATGATGATCCGAAAAGTGGCAGTATCAGAAAATCGTTGCTCAAGGCGGGAAATAAGATGTTCGCTTTCCTGAACCGGCAAAATAAGCGACAATTTGTATCGGTTTTTCCCCATTGTCTGGTCCCAGCTTTCTATGAAGGACTCGCCTCTTATAATGCTTTGGAGCTGGTGTTTACGATCGACCGGGACAATTGTTTGTATTAATCGAAGGGCCATGCAAATTTTTTATTTGAAATTACGAAAAAGTTTCAAGTGTAATCAAGTTCTTTACCTAAGGAGCGCTGAAAAACGCATATTCTATTCGCTATTAAAACTGTAAACCATCTCAACAAGCACTTAAGTGCAAGTTTTATGCTCTAATTTATGGCTTTTATCTTACCCTGGATTTGATAGTTCTGCCTGTTAATTACTTAAACCTATCCTGTTTTTATGGTTTTAATTCCATTTTTAGTTTTCCGTGCAAACTCCTCCAGCGTTTAAATTTTCACCCTTTGTTCACCTTCATTTGATGTTGAACTTATTTGTTGGCCGTATTACAAAGTAAAAAAGTTAACGAAGGTTAAAATTTAGGTTTTCTCTGATGTGAGTGTGTTTTTTAAAAATAATGTGCTGTTTGGTGTTTGTTTAAAAATTTGAAAATCAATATATAAATAAAAAAACAATGAGTTTTTAATGAGTTAAAAAATGTGTAAAAGTGAGTTTTTTATGGGGTGAAATATTAGGAATGATTAACACTTGGGGGTATGTTTGCAACATGTTTTACTAAAAATTTCCAAATTCAGTTTTGTTATGAGAAAAACAATAGGAATTTTAATTTTAATGATGTGGACAACAATGTTGTTTGCACAGGATGTCACCGTTACAGGTAAGGTGACGTCACAATCAGACGGCGCCCCCATACCGGGAGTGAGTGTCGTCCAACAAGGTACAACCAATGGTGTCATTACTGATGTTGACGGAAATTACCAGTTGACCCTTCCCGAAGGTGCAACTATAGTTTTTACGTTTATTGGTATGGAACCTGTAGAAGTAGTTGCTGACCAATCCAATATCGATGTTCAGATGGTTGAACAGGTAACCGATCTTGACGAAGTCGTTGTTGTGGGTTATGGTGTTCAGAAAAAAAGTGTTGTGACAGCTGCAATTAGTAGTGTGTCAGCTGAAGACCTTGAAAAAACTAAACCTTCACGCATAGAGGATGTGTTGAAAGGAAAAGTTTCAGGTGTTCAGATCACTCAGAGTTCCGGCCAGCCAGGTTCTGACTCAAAAGTCAGGATTCGTGGAATTGGAACCATTAACAACAGTGATCCACTTTACATTGTAGACGGTATGGCTGTAGATGGTGGTATCAATTATCTGAACCCTGCCGATATCGAATCAGTAGAGATTTTAAAAGATGCCGCATCTGCTGCAATTTACGGAGCCCGCGCGGCCAATGGAGTGGTTTTGGTTACTACCAAAACGGGAAAAGAAGGTGATGCAACCATTAATTATGACTTTTCTTATGGTTGGCAAAATCCCTGGAAAAAACGTTCTGTTCTTAATGCTGAGGAGTACATGGTTATCATGAACGAAATGGAATTAAACGATGGCCGCAATCCCATTTATACTCCTGAGGAAATTGCGAGTGCCGGAGCAGGAACTGACTGGCAGGATCAGACTTTTAACTACGATGCTCCTGTTCAGAATCATCAGGTAAGTCTTAATGGAGGAACGGAAAAAGTTTCTTATTTTTTGTCTTTTGGCTATTTTAACCAGGAAGGAATTGTTGGTGGAAACTATGGACGTTCAAACTTTGAACGTTACAGTGTAAGAACCAATAACACCTATACTGCATTTGATTACGATCGTGACTATCTGAGTAGTTTAAAGGTTGGAATGTCTGTAGGTTATTCGCGTGTTGTGTCTTCCGGAGTTGAGACCAATTCTGAGTATGGATCCATTTTAGGGAGTGCATTGGCTTTTGATCCAACCGTTCCGGTCTATTCTGAAAATCCTGACGCCGATTTGGCTGCTCACCCTGAGGCTGTAACTGATGAAGATGGCCGTGTTTTCTCGCTTCCTCCAAGTGGTTTTCAGGAAATTGCTAACCCGGTTGGGATGTTAAATGAACCTACAGGAAGTGAAGACAATTCTGATAAAATTGTAGCCAATTTCTGGGGTGAGTTAGATGTATACAACGGTTTGAAATTCAGATCAAGTTATGGCGTTGACTTAGCTTTCTGGGGTGGTGATGGTTATCGTTATCCTTACTTCCTTTCTACACAAGGTAAAGATTTTGACCGGAGCACTGTATATTCTAATATGCACCGCGGTTTTAAATGGCAGGTTGAAAATACTTTAACTTATACCAATTCTATTGCAGACAGACACAACTTTACCATTTTGGCAGGTCAGTCTGCAAGTGAATATACATCTCGTCATTTGTATGGTGATGACTTTGACTTATTGGAAGAAGATCCTTCAAAAGCTGTAATTGATTATGCAACTGCCAATCGTGATGATGAACGAGTTGCAGGTGGTACTGATGGAGTAAGTGCCAAAACGCTGGCCTCCTATTTTGGTCGTGTAGATTACAACTTTGATGAGAAATATCTGATTCAGGCTACTGTACGTTACGATGGATCATCCAATTTCGGACCAGAAAACAAATGGGCTACATTCCCTTCTGTATCGGTAGGTTGGAATGTGACGCGAGAAGGATTTATGGATGGCCGTCCCGATTGGTTCAATTATCTGAAGATACGTGCCAGTTGGGGACAGAATGGTAACGAGAATATTGGTGCCTTTGCTTATACCAGTTTGATGGACGGTAACCAAAATTACTACTTTGGATCCGGTGATGATGATGAATACCTGCAATATGGTAGTAGTCCTTCACGTATTGCCAATCCTGAGGTTATTTGGGAAGAGTCAGAGCAAATTGATATTGGTTTTGATGCCCGTTTCCTTAACAGTGCATTAACTTTTGGTTTTGATTACTATAAAAAAGAAACCAATGGTATGTTGATGGATCAACCTATTCCAAGCTACAATGGTAAAGGTGCGCCTATTGCTAATGCCGGTGATATGGAAAACACTGGTTTGGAATTTGAAATCAGCTACAAAAATAGTGTTGGCGATCTTAAGTATAATATTTCAGCCAATGCATCTTACCTGAAAAATAAACTGATCAATATAGGTAACGAATCGGGTGAAATTGTTTATGAAAGCAACTCAACAGCAGGAGTAGGTGATTTTGTGAAAGGTGAAAACGGTGAAGTATTCCCATATTTTTATGGATACAAAACCAATGGAATCATTCAAAATGAGGCACAGGCAGCTGAATACAATGCGGCCTATGGCGAGTCAGCAGTGCCTGGTGATGTTCGCTTTGTAGATACTGACAATGATGGTGATATTGATCCTGATGACCGGACCAAAATTGGTAAAGGTATTCCTGACTGGACCTTTGGTTTCAATCTGGGAGCAGAGTGGAGAGGATTTGACCTGTCTGCATTCTTCCAGGGAAGTCTTGGAAATGATATGTTTGACTTTTCACAGCGTAGTGATATTTCACGTATGAACCGTCCTGCATGGATTCTGGATCGTTGGCATGGTGAAGGAACCTCCAATGAGATTCCGCGCGTTTCTGTTGATGGTTTTGGAGATAACTGGGTGTCATCTGATCTTTACGTAAAAGACGGATCTTACATCCGTTTAAAAACACTGCAGTTGGGATATACCATTCCTAAGTCTGTTTTAAACAATTACATTCAGCGATTCAGAGTTTATGTGGCAGCTGAGAACCTGCTGACCATTACTGATTATGACGGTTTTGACCCTGAAATCGCATCTGGTGGTTTTACTACTATTGGTATCGACCGTGGTATCTATCCACAGGCCAGAACTATTTCTGTTGGTGCTAATATTACATTCTAAACCGAAAAAAAAGATTTCTATTATGAAGAGATATATTAAATCATTAGTCTTAGCTGCATTGGTCGGTTTTACTGCTTGCAGCGACGATTTTCTGACAGTTCAGCCTACTGCTTCTCAGGAAACAGGAGGACCTGCAACTGAAGGAGCCATTTTGGCCAACCTTGGAGCGACTTATCAAATACTCTTATTTGATAGTTATGCTGATTATCAATACAATAGTGTTCCGCTTCTTTCGGACTTGCGTTCAGATGATATTTTTAAGGGTGGAGGAGATGCCGGTGACCAGGCAGTTTTGTACAAATTGTCTCAGTTTGAGCCTACCTCTGTTGATATTCCAATTGGTTTATGGAATATTTACTACAGCGGACTTAGCCGTGCCAACAACGCTATAATTTCTTGTGAGAATGCAGTTGATGTGCCTGAAAATAAACTGAACCAACTTAAGGCAGAGGCACATTTTCTTCGTGCTTACTATGTACATTGGTTGTGGAAATTCTGGGGTAATATTCCTTATTTCGAGGAAGATCTGGAAGAACCATATATGGCACCTCAATATACAGCTGATGAGATTTATGCTGAAATCTTAGAGGACCTCGAAATTGCAACAGCAGCAGGTGCTTTGCCGATGAATACAAATTCTGCCAATGATGGACGTGCAACCCGTGCAGCAGCATTGATGCTGAAAGCCAGAGTTGTTATGTATCAGAAAGATACCGATAAATATGCTGAGGTAATGGCTGATATGCAAACCATCGTTAGTGAAGGTGGCTATAGCTTACCTGATTATGCCAGAATTTGGTCCCGCGAGGGAGAGTTTGGACCCGGTTCTATTTTTGAGGCCAATCATCAGGCTGATGGTAAAGACTGGGGAGCTGCATGGACTGGTTTTGGTACCAATTTGCCCCGATTTATTTCACCTAATGAACTCACCGGATTTGATCAGCTACAGATTGATCAGCAATTAGAGAACGGAGTACCTGAAAGTGAACTGGACACCATTCCTTACGAAGGTGGTTGGGGATTTGGTCCTGTACGTACTGATTTAGTTTCTGTTTTTGAGGAAGGTGACGAGCGTCTGGCAGCTTCAGTTAATAAGTTTGCCAAAGGAACTTACACTGAGCGTTTTCAGGATACAGGTTATTTTATGGCTAAATATGCTGCCCGCGAGGATTACAATGATGCGCCTTTTAATCCGGATCTGAACTTTGAAAACAATGTGCGTATTTTCCGTTATGCTGAAGTTTTACTGAATATTGCCGAATTAGAAGTAGTACATGGTGTAGCTGCCGGAGCAATGACAGCCCAGGACGCTTTAGATCTTATCAGAGAAAGGGCAGGACTGGAAACTATTACTGCTGATGTGGATAACATCAAACTTGAGCGTCGCCGTGAGTTTGTGGGAGAAGGCATGCGTTTTTGGGATATTGTACGTTGGGGAGATACCAATTTGCTGAACGAAGATATTCCTGAGTATTCTTCATCCCGTACCTGGGAAGACTATATGAAGTATTTGCCGATTCCTCAATCTGAGATTGACAAAACTGAAGGCGAGTTTAAGTTAGAACAAAACGATGGGTATAATTAATTTGTAAAAACAGATGATTATGAGCAATATAATAAAATCAGGAATCGCAATGTTTATGGCAGCTTTTCTGCTATTGGGTTGCGAACCGGAAGAATTTGATAAATCCAGTTTGGGGCTTGAAGGTGCTCCAACTGATGAGCAAATGGATTTCACCGTTACACCGGGTGATGATGCTTTCCATTTCAATTTGCAAAACAACACACCGGTTTCAGGTGTAGCATCTATTGAGTGGAATCTTGGAAATGGAACTGTACTCAAGGGTAATAGTGTTGAGGCTTACTATCCTGTGCCGGGAGTGTACGATTTAACGCTAACAATTACTGCCAATAATGGTGAGTCTAACTCAAAGGTCCAGGAAGTTGAGCAAACCGAGACCGATTATGACTTTTTGGACAGCCCTGTACTTAATATGCTAACAGGCGGAGCAGACGCTGCAGAGGGTAAAACATGGGTCGTTGATAGTTTGGCTGCTGGTCACTTTGGTATCGGACCTCCGGATGGCGTTGGTACCGAATGGTGGGCTGCACAGCCATTACAAAAAACAAATTCAGGTGCTTATGACGATGAATTCACATTCAAAATGGTAGAATTTGTTTTCGAATATAAAAATAATGGTGATTCGTATGTGAAGGATTTCCGGGTTGATGGAGATGCAGTGGCTGAATATACAAATCCCGTCCCTGTCGATGGTACTGATTACCGTGTTAATTATACTCCATCTGCTGCTACTTGGTCTGTAGTTGAAAAAGATGGTGTCAACTATTTGCAGTTAACTTCTACCAAGCCGTCATTTTTTGGCTTTGACTATGGTGGAAGCTATGAATATCGGATCGATGAAATCACCGAAACCTCAATTAGTATGAGTACTATTGGAGGAGACGGCAATCGTTGGTACAATAAGTTGATACTTAAAGGTTACGAGAAGCCAGTTGTAACGTATCAAACTGTTATCGCTGAAACCGAGGAAGAAAATGAGTGGTCTGTAAATCTGGACAATGTGAATATTCCTGATGGTATCAGTGTTAATGGCTATACTGTAGATTTTGGTGATGGATCAGATGTTTTAACAACCGAGGATTACAATGCAACTCTTTCTCATGTATACATGCGCAAAGGAACCTATCCGGTAACCATTACCGTCCTGGCATCTAATGAAGAAGTAGTGGATAATCAATCCATAACGGTTGAAAACTACCATTCTGAGTATGAGCCATTCTTGTTAGATCAAATGGTAATGTATGTTGACAACAGTGAAGTGCAAATGGCACCGGTATTGGGGCAGGACTGTGAGGTAACTGTAGTTGACAACCCTGAACGAATCTATCCTAATAAAGGAGTGAAGGTATTCCACTATCGCAAGGAAAACCAGCAATGGGCAAATGCCTATATGGAATTACCTGCCGGATATCGCTTTAATCTAACCAATTCTTCTGTTTTCAGAATAATGGTTCGTGGAAAAGCAGGACAAGAGATTCTGATGAAACTGGAGAATACTGACAAGGGAGATAATGCTTGGCAGACAGGTACATATGATCTTATCTATACCATTCAGGCAGATGATACCTGGGAGGTTGCCGAATTCGATTTTGCCGGTGTAGGTGCCGGTTTTGATTGGACTGGTGATCAATTCACTTCCGATGTTACAACCGATCCTAATTTCAATCAGGGTTTTTACAACGTGATTCGAATCATGTGTAACCCCGGGGTTGGGGAAGGTGTTCACGAATTTTATTTTGATGATCTTGAAGGTCCTCATGTTGAAGGGCTGAAATCTGCAAGTAATTAAAAACTAATTTTTTTGGAAAGTGGAGTGAATTCTCCACTTTCCATCTTTTTTATCCCACTTTTGACTTTCACACACAACTAATTTTTTTTGAGATGGATAGGTTTCTGTTAGGCGTTAAAATATGGATTATTGCAATAATAATCCCTGCGTTTGTTTCATGCAGCGAAGATGGAAACAGCCCGGAAAGTTATAATGTTGATTTTTCAATAGAAGTTGATTCAGAAAATCCCAATAATATTATTCTTACCAATTTGTCATCGGGTGACTATTTATACGTTGAATGGGATTTCGGTAATGGCCAGTCGACCGGTAAAATTACAGATAAAGATCTTGAACAAACAGTTTATTATCCTCAAAAGGGAGAATATGAAGTTTCCTTAACTGTTTGGGGGCCATTGAATAGTACCGCCGATACAAAAACCTTGACAAAGACTTTAACGATTGAAGAAGATGATCCGGATTATGTCAATCCTGAAGGTCTTATTTGGTCGGATGAATTCAACAGTTCATCAGTTAATCCGGCAAACTGGACTTTTGAGGTCGGAACCGGAGACTGGGGCTGGGGCAATGACGAATTGCAATACTACACCAACGGCGATAATGTTGAAATCGCTGATGGAAAGCTGATTATTACCGCTGAAAAAGTTAATGACAATAAAGAACGGGGCTCATATACTTCAACCCGTATGGTTACAATGAATAAGCATGAATTTACCTACGGACGTATCGAAATTCGTGCAAAACTACCATCAGGAACCGGTGTTTGGCCGGCGATATGGATGCTTGGTTCTAACTTAAGCCAGGTTGGATGGCCCGCTTGTGGCGAAATTGATATTATGGAGTACGTCGGTTATCAGCCTGATATTGTTCACTCAACAGTGCATACTTCAGCAGGTTCTGGTGGCAATGGAAGTGGTAGCAGCATGTCTTTAACTACTGCAGAAGAGGCCTTTCATATTTACGGGCTTTTATGGACTGAAGAATCTCTTACTTTTTATGTGGACTCTCCTGATAATATTGTGCATACTTATGCTCCTGCTTCAAAGAATGATGACAACTGGCCATTTAATAAACCTCACTTCTTTATACTGAATGTCGCCGTAGGCGGAACCTGGGGAGGTGCTCAAGGTATTGATAACAGTATTTTCCCACAATCCATGGAAGTTGATTATGTGCGTGTTTATGAATTGGACTAAAATTTTTTTAGGATACAATCCAATAAATGAAGTTTAAGATCGCAATTCGGTTATTCGACATCTTAAAACCTAATATAAAAACAAAATGAAAAGCGTTAAACATTTATCCTTAATAATAATCATAATGCTTGGCAGCTGGGCCTGTCAGGTGAATGACAGTCATGATAATTCCTCCGAAGTTGAGACTAAAGTAGAGCAACTTCTAAATGAAATGACCCTTGAAGAAAAAATAGGTCAGATGTGCCAGGTCAATGGCGGATATGGCCATGATGAAAGTATTCGTAAAGGGATGATAGGATCGATACTGAATGAGGTTGATCCGCAAAATATTAACCGACTGCAAAAAATTGCTGTTGAAGAGAGCCGTTTAGGTATTCCAATTATTGTTGCCCGTGACGTAATTCATGGATTTAAAACAGTCTTTCCTATTCCCTTGGGACAAGCGGCGACCTGGAACCCCGAGTTGGTACAAAAAGGTACTCGCGTTGCTGCTATGGAAGCATCCTCTACAGGTGTAAAGTGGACTTTTGCACCAATGATAGACATCAGCAGAGATGCACGATGGGGGCGTATTGCTGAAAGCCTTGGCGAAGATCCATATCTGACTTCTGTTTTAGGAGCTGCAATGGTCAAAGGATTTCAAGGCGACAGCTTAAATAGCGAAACCAGCATTGCAGCGTGTGCCAAACATTTTGCAGGCTATGGCGCTGCCGAAGGTGGTCGTGATTACAATACTACTTCTATTCCTCCCCGCGAACTGCGCGATATATACTTACCTCCTTTTAAAGCTGCAGTTGATGCCGGTGCTCGAACCTTTATGTCAGGTTTTAATGAAATTGACGGTATACCTGCTACAGGAAATAAACAACTTCTTACAGATGTATTACGCAACGAATGGCAATTCGACGGGTTCGTGGTGAGCGACTGGGCATCGACCGTGGAGATGATTCCCCACGGGTTTGCTAAAGATGCAAAAGAAGCCGCCCAACGCGCCATTAAAGCCGGAGTCAATATGGAAATGGCCACCACCTCTTACAAAGATAATATTGCTGCTTTAATTGAAGAAGGAGCATTAGAAATTGAAGACATTAACCAGGCCGTTCGCAATATACTGCGTGTGAAATTCGAACTTGGTTTATTCGATAATCCATATATCGCTGAGGAAAAGCAAAACCAGTTTGCAAAACCTGAATACCTTGAAGCCGCAAAAAAAGCTGCTACTCAAAGTATGGTCTTGCTTAAGAATGAGCAAAAAACATTACCAATAAATACATCCAAAAAAGTTGCATTGATAGGTCCGATGGCCGATCAGGCTTATGAGCAATTGGGCACCTGGATTTTTGACGGAGACACTACTTTATCGGTAACACCCCTGCAGGCTTTTAATGAGACTTTTGGACAGGAGAATGTACTCTTTGCTGAAGGAATGGCAATTAGCCGTACCCGTCACCAAAAAGGCTTTAGAAAAGCCATTGAACAGGCCAGAAAATCAGATGTGATTGTATTTTGCGGAGGTGAAGAATCCATCTTATCAGGCGAAGCACATTCCCGTGCTAATATCGATTTGCCTGGTGTGCAAAATGACTTGATTAAAGAATTAAAGAAAACCGGTAAACCACTTGTTTTGGTGGTTATGGCCGGACGTCCGCTAACCATTGGAGAAATTAGCGAGCACGCCGACGCTGTTGTATATGCCTGGCATCCCGGAACCATGGGTGGCGCTGCACTGGCTGATATCGTCTCAGGAAAAGCCAATCCCTCAGGTAAACTGCCTGTGACCTTTCCCAAAGTTGTAGGTCAGATTCCCATCTATTATAATCATAAGAATACTGGTAGACCTGCCAATCCCGACTCGTGGACTCAGATGTATGACATTCCTGTAAAAGCACCTCAGACTTCACTGGGTAATGAGTCTCATTATATTGACGCAGGCTTCACACCTCTGTATCCTTTTGGTTACGGATTATCCTATACATCATTTGAGTACAGCGATTTGAGTCTTGATAAAGAGGTTTATGCTCCGGGCGAAACCATAGAGGTCAGTTTCGCACTTAATAATGTTGGAGATTTGGCAGGTGATGAAGTTGCACAGGTTTATGTTCAGGACCTGGTGGGTAATGTTACTCGTCCTGTGAAGGAACTTAAGGCATTTGAACGCATTAGTCTTGATAAAAATGAGGAGAAGAGTGTGACTTTAACTATTGAGGTTGATGATTTGAATTTCACCAATATTGACATGGAGCAGGTAGTTGAGCCCGGTGAATTCCAGCTTTGGGTGGGGGGTGACTCCAACGCCAAGCTCACAACCAATTTCGAAGTGCAATAGTGATTGACATGGCTGCGGCCTGAGCATTTTACAGCTGCAAACAAGAGAAAAACGTTTGCTAAGCATGAAGTTATTCATCAATGTTGATAAGCGAATATTTTTATCTGGTGGCATCTTTTGTGCCACCAGTTCAAAATTATTAATATGATTGAATTATCCAGAGGATATATACGATTGAATATCGAAGAGCCACAGGAAGGGTATACTGGTTCCCGATTCGACTGGACCGGGAAATTGGTTCAGCTCTGGTGGAAAGATATTCCAATGTGTACTTCTGAGCTGTCAGGGAGCGATTCAGATGAGCAGGGGAAAGGATTTTTTAATGAATTTGGCATTGATAAACCTATTGGATATGATGAAACTAAAGTAGGAAAATTCTTTCCTAAAATAGGCGTTGGAATGCTTAGGAAAGAAAACAATAAGGAGTACGACTTCTTTAACAAATATGACTGCCTTCCTTTTGAATTTGCTACTGATGCAGATGATTGGAGCGTTACGTTTAAGTGTATCAACCGTTTTGAGCAATATGCCTTTCTACTAAAAAAAACGGTAACGCTGACTGAAAATGGGTTGGTTATTGATTATCAGCTTGAGAACCGCGGGAAAGTAGAATTCAACACTTCGGAATATGTTCATAATTTTATCTCACCCGGCAAGCGAAACCTATCAGATGAACTCCAACTTACTATTGGAAAGGCTATTGATGGAAAGCAATTTTCTAAAGGCTTAAACCCCAATGACTGTTTATCATATTCAGGAAACAAAATAACCTGGAAAAACACCCCGATGTCTGACTTTTTCTTTGAGAATATCTCAGAACCTAAGGAAGAAGGCTTCAACTGGAGACTGATAAACAAAGACCTTAATGTATCCATTTCCGAAACTGTCGATTTTAAGCCGGAAAAGATAAACCTCTGGGGACGTGCCCATGTGGTAAGCCCCGAACTGTTTAAGACCATTAACCTGAAACCCGGAAAAACGGAGCGATGGCAAAGGGTTTTTGAAATAAATGAAATAGAAAGCACATAGACTAATTTTTTAAAAGATGGCAAAAAGAGAGATCTATTTAGGAGATGCTAATTTAAACGACAACTTTGAGAAAGTGGACGGTGAATTTGTCGTTTGTGACAGTGAGAAGTATTACAAGATAAGTCATTACGATGTGATGGATGATTTTTTCATGAGCATCGTTAGTGATTCTGATCACTGGATGTTTTTGTCAAGTAATGGCTCACTGACTGCCGGTAGAAAAGATCGCGACAATGCTCTTTTTCCTTATTATACCGATGATAAAATTCATGATTATCAAAGGATGACCGGGAGTTATACCAGTCTTTTGGTTGAAAAAGATAATAAAACCTACTTATGGGAGCCTTTTTCGAAGGAGACCTCTCAGGTATATAAAATAGTACGTAATCTATACAAAAGCATATACGGTAATAAAATCATTTTTGAGGAAGAGAATCTTGACCTTGGTGTGAGCTTCCAATACTCATGGGCCAATAGCGAAAAGTTTGGTTTCATTAGAAAATCCTCGATTCAGAATACTGGGAATAACAACCTTAAAGTAGAGGTTTTAGATGGCATCCGTAATATATTGCCTTATGGTTTAGATTATGCCTTTCAAAATGAATTCAGCAATTTGCTCAATGCCTACAAGAAAAACGAACTTTTGGCAAAAAGTAAATTAGCAGTCTTTTCATTAAGCTCCATTCCGGTTGACCGTGCTGAACCCAGCGAATCACTAAAAGCTACAACGGTTTGGTCGTGGGGACTTGAGAACAGCACTATTCTTTTGTCTGACAACCAAATTAATAACTTCAAGTCAGGACAAAGTTTAGCCACTGAGGAAGATGTAAGAGCGGCTCGTGGTGCCTACCTGATTAATAATGTTTTTGAGTTGAAAGCTGATGAATCGCAAAAGTGGGGTCTTGTCGCTGAAATTAATCAGGACAATGGTGCTGTAGCTGAACTCAATGATTTTATCCAAACCGAAAATGATATTGACGGAGTTATTGCAATTGATATCGAAAAGGGTACCAGGAATTTGATTGAAATAGTGGCTGATGCCGATGGCTTACAGCAGGGTAGCGATGATTTAAGTTGCGCGCGTCACTTCTCAAATACCCTCTTTAATGTCATGCGGGGTGGAATTTTTAATGATGGCTACCAGATTGATGTTGTTGATTTCAAACTGTTTGTTAATAAGGTCAATAAAAAGCTGGAGGCTGCCTTTTCATCCTGGCTTAAAGAATTGCCGGCTAAATTAACTTATGATGAACTCATTGATAAAGCAAAAACAACTGCTGATACCGATTTAATCCGTATTTGCTATGAGTATTTGCCATTAACATTTAGTCGTCGTCACGGTGACCCGAGTCGCCCCTGGAACAAATTCTCAATTGAAACGAAAAATGAGGACGGCAGTCCCAAATTGAGTTACGAGGGTAACTGGCGTGATATTTTCCAAAACTGGGAAGCGCTGGGACTCTCATTTCCTGAATTTGTGGAAGGCATGATCGCAAAATTCCTGAATGCTTCAACACCCGACGGATACAATCCTTACAGAATTACCCGTGAAGGTATCGACTGGGAGTGTCCCGATCCTAATGATCCATGGGCCTATATCGGTTATTGGGGCGACCACCAGATTATTTACTTACAGAAACTTCTTGAGCTGTCAGATAAATATCATCCTGGACAGCTTGGAACGCTTTTGACTAAGGATATTTTTGTTTATGCCAATGTCCCATATCGAATTAAGTCTTACAAAGATATAGTTGCCAATCCTCAGGATACCATTCAATTTGATGCCGAATTAAACGCAAGTATCAAAGAAAAAGTGGCAGAACTGGGTGCTGATGCACGTATGCTGGCCAATTCCAAGGGCGATCTTTACAAGGTTAATCTGACAGAAAAGGTTTTGGTAACTCTGCTGGCCAAGTTAAGCAATTTCATTCCTGAAGCAGGAATATGGCTCAATACACAACGGCCCGAGTGGAACGATGCCAATAATGCCTTGGTGGGCAACGGTGTATCGATGGTTACGCTGTATTACATGCGTCGCTTCATCAAGTTTTGGTCCGATCATTTAGAAAGCTTATCCAACATTGAAATAACTCTTTCTGGTGAGGTTAAACAATTACTGGATACCATCCATAACTTATTTGCCAATAATACCGCCTTGCTCGAAAAAGGATTCAGTAAAGCGGATAGAAAACTCTTTGCTGATACATTGGGTATAGCAGGAGAAACTTACCGTAACAGCATTTATGAGAAATCCTTTAAAGGCGAACGTATCAGTATCTCTACCAATGAGCTGAAGCAGTTTATGGACGTGGCCCTGGCTTATATGGATCAGTCGATTCGTGCCAACAAGCGTGAGGATGGTCTTTATCATGCCTATAACCTTATTGCTTTTGATTCAGAAGGAATTGCCATCCGCTATCTGTATGAGATGCTGGAAGGTCAGGTAGCTGTGCTTAGTGCCGGTTATTTAGATGCCAAAGAAAGTCTGAGCGTTATGGATGCATTAAAATCTAGTGCTCTGTTCCGTGAAAATCAGTACAGCTACATCTTGTATCCCGATCGTCAATTGCCTCTTTTTGTAGAAAAGAACAACATACCAAAGAATAAAGTTGAAGGTTCATCCTTGCTGTCTAAGTTGGTTGCAGATAATAATACTACAGTTTTATCGCGTGATAAGCTTGGCAACTATCATTTCAATGGTGTAATGCGCAATGCAGATGAGTTAGTAAAAGCTTTGGATGCATTGCCAAAAGAAAAATATGGTAAACTGGTTGATGAAAATAAAGAAGGGGTATTGGCCATTTACGAATCCATGTTTGATCACCAGTCATTTACCGGTCGTTCAGGTACTTTCTATGGCTACGAAGGGTTAGGGAGCATTTATTGGCACATGGTGTCGAAACTTTTACTGGCTGTTCAGGAGAACTATTTTGAGGCTGAAAGAAACAATGCTGATCCAGCAGTGATCGGTCGTTTAAAAGATCACTATTACGAAGTCAAAGCGGGCATTGGTTTGTACAAATCACCCGATTTATACGGAGCTTTCCCAACAGATGCCTACTCGCATACACCCGGTGGCGCAGGAGTTAAACAACCCGGCATGACCGGTCAGGTTAAGGAAGATGTCATCACTCGCATGAATGAACTGGGCGTAGATGTTATCAATGGAGAAATTGTGTTTAACACCTCATTGTTGAACCCGAAGGAGTTACTGGAGGGTGATGCAGAGTTTACCTATTTCGATGTGGATGATAAAGAGCAACGATTGAATCTTAAGGCTGGACAACTGGCATATACCGTTTGTAAAGTGCCGGTTATTTATTCCAAAGCTAATAAAAATGAGGTGGTTGTGACAATGGCTGATGGTAAGAAGAAAACATCCGCCGGCGTTGTAATTGACACTGAAACCTCTGCTCAAATTTTTAAGAGAAATGGTGTAGTTAAATCGATCGAGTTAAAAATAGAATAAGCAAGTAAAGAGGCTGATCTGAAGCCAATCTGTCATGAGAGACAAAACGGCGGATCGGAATCCGCCGCACCTGATCTGTCATTGAAAACAAAGACAAGAACCCCACTGTGGGCGATCTTAATGTTCAGGAGAAGCGATAGTGAAATCAGGTTCCCGAATGCCAGCCTGTCGGGAAGAAGGAGGCCAACTATCCGGGAGTAGTGTTTAATGAAGAATGATAATTGATAAAATTAAAATGAGTATGTCCAGGTTTCTAATCGTATCAATAATACTAGCCTCAACTCTTTTAGCCGGAGTTTCGGGTTGTCGTTCAGGCAATAAACAGCAAAAAGACACAACTGATTCGGAAATGAAATCAGCCTCCATTCAACAAAATGAGGAGGATTTATTGGCCGGAACGTACCGGGCTGTGTGTTATTCAGGGTTTCGCAGCGGACAACATCCCGACAGGGGAGATGGAGCTGTGTTGCCAAGCGATGAAGAAATACTCGAAGATTTAAAGATTATCAGTGAAGACTCTCTTTTTAACCTGATTCGTTTATATGATTCTCAGGAAAACTCAGCTTCAGTCCTTAGGGTTATCAAGGAGCATAATCTGCCGGTTAAAGTGATGTTGGGTATTTGGCTTAAGGCCGAGTTAAGCAATCACGAAGGCTGTGCATGGCTTAATGAGCCCATTCCGCAAGAGGTGCTAGAACAAAACAGACAAGACAACCAGGAAGAAATTCAACGGGGGATAAACCTTGCTAATCAGTATCCTGACATCGTTGCTGCTGTAAATGTGGGTAATGAAGCGTTGGTGGATTGGAATGACCATTTGGTAGAAACAGATTCAGTGATTGCTTATTGCCAAAAGGTAAAAGAGGCCATTAATCAACCTGTCACGGTAGCAGAGAATTATGAGTGGTGGGCTGCACATGGAGAGAAGCTTGCCAATGAACTGGATTTTATTGCCATTCACATTTATCCTGTATGGGAAGGAAAAGATATTGATGAAGGTTTAAGCTACTCCATCGAAAATGTGCAAAAGGTGCGGGACGCATTGCCCAACAGTACCATAGTTATCAGTGAGGCCGGTTGGGCCAGTGAGGGATCAGAATTTGGAGAACGTGCCAGCGAAGATAAGCAATTGAGGTATTACAACGAGTTAATGGCCTGGGCTGATAAAATGAATATTACCACTTTCTTTTTTGAAGCTTTTGACGAGGATTGGAAAGGAGATCCGAATAATCCCCTTGGGGCAGAGAAACACTGGGGCCTGTTTAATATCGACAGGAGTCCCAAAAAAGTTATGACACAGAATAATTAGAAAAAATGCCCTGATCTCTGTTTTCAATTAATCCATTTTTAAAAGTACCGCATATGAATGCCATTAAGATTGCAAAGGAAGATAAAGTACCCGTTTTTCAGAAGGTAGCCTTTGGCTCGGGGCATCTGGCCAATCAGTTATTCCCGGCAGCACTTGGGGTATTTATGGTTGTTTTGGTGATGTCCCTGGGCATGAATCCAATATTAGCAGGAATATTAGGCGCCTTACCAAGAGCCATTGATGCACTGACGGACCCTGTTATGGGCTTTATTTCCGATAATACTAAATCCAAATGGGGACGAAGGAAGCCATATATTTTGCTGGGAAGCGTTATTGCCGGTGTTTCCTTTATGATTATGTGGCAATTAAACCCTCAGAATTCAGAGCTTTATAATTTCGTTTATTTCCTGATTGTATCACTTTTCTTTTACCTTGGCTACACCATCTTTGCCACACCACTTATTGGTCTTGGTTATGAGATGACTCCTGATTATAATGAGCGTACACGGCTCATGGCGGTTTCTCAGTTTATGGGACAAATTGCCTGGATGATAGCCCCCTGGTTTTGGGTGATTATTTACAATCAATCGCTTTTCGATTCGGCACCTGAAGGAGCTCGTATTTTGGCTGTATGGGTAGGTGGTCTTTGTATGGTTTTAGGCATCATGCCTGCTCTGTTTAATAAAGAGATGATTGTGCCCGAAAAGGATAAAATGAAAACTTTATCCATGAGTGAAATGGCCGCTAATTTCAAGCACTTCATGTCCGGCATTAAGAAAACATTCAAGAATAAGCCGTTTCTTCGTCTTTGCGGAGCTACCTTTTTGATTTTTAATGGCTTCCAAACCATTGCCCAATTTGCCTTTTTCATCATTGTCTATTACTTGTTTAATGGTGATAAAGTGGCAGCCGGTAACTGGCCCGCATGGTTTGGTACCATCAGTGCTCTGGCAACCGCCTTTTTGGTTATTCCCATTGTTACCAAAATTTCAGAAAGGATAGGAAAGAAAAATGCGTTCATCATAGCTACATTAATTTCTGTAATCGGATACTCACTCAAATGGTGGGGCTTTAATCCGGATAATCCGTGGCTCATGTTTATGCCAATCCCTTTCTTGTCATTTGGTATCGGAGGTCTGTTTACTTTAATGATGTCCATGACTGCCGATGTTTGTGATTTGGATGAGTTGAAAAACGGTGAACGTCGTGAAGCCATGTTTGGAGCTGTATACTGGTGGATGGTTAAACTGGGTAACGCATTGGCTCTATTGCTGAGCGGTATTGTATTGCACTTTGTGGGCTTTGATGAGCATGTTGATGTGCAAGCAGCTGATGCCATTGTGAATCTCCGCATTGCAGACATTGTAATTCCAATTGCAACGGCCTTATTGGCGATCCTTATTATTTTTCCTTATGACATCACTGAGCGCAAGGCAAATGAGATACGTGAGGCATTGATTGCCCGACGTGGAAAAGTGCATCATGAGGATGAAGAGATTTAATAAAAAATATAAGAACATGGGTAAGATAGGATTTTTTGCAATTATCGGGCTTTTAGTATCAGCAACAAGCTGTAACAGCCCCAAAGAAGAATATAAATTGATATGGCAGGACGAATTTGATTATACAGGTCTGCCTGACTCTGCCAAATGGGATTATGATCTGGAAGGGAATCCCCATGGATGGGGGAATAACGAATCGCAGTTTTATACCAAAGCCCGAAAAGAAAATGCATGGGTGGAAGATGGTAAACTACATATTACTGCTGTCAACGAACCTTATGAAGATAAAGAATTTACCTCTGCCAGGTTAATCTCAAAAGCTGACTGGCAGTATGGTAAGATAGAGGTGAGAGCCCGCCTGCCCAAAGCCAGAGGCACTTGGTCGGCCATTTGGATGATGCCCGGAGGATGGACTTTTTCAGATGGTAACTGGCCTGATGTAGGCGAAATCGATATAATGGAGCATGTGGGATATGATTTGGGCGTTGTGCATGCATCAGCACATTCCAAAGATTATCAATGGCAAAAAGGGACTCAGCAAACAGGTACAATTAATGTCCCTGATGTTGATACTGAATTCCATAATTATAAGCTGGAGTGGACTTCAGATACCTTAAAAGCCTTTGTTGACGATCAGCAATACTTTAATTATGTAAACGAAGGTTTAGGCGTTGATAAATGGCCATACAATAAACCTTTTTACCTGATATTAAATGTCGCCGTTGGCGGAGAATGGGGAAGTGTTGAGGGCATTGATTCCATTGCCTTTCCTCAAACCATGGAAATCGATTATGTGAGAGTTTATCAAAAAAAGTAAGACCATTTTAATCTATACAAGATGTCGAAAACAGTAACAAAATTGTCATTCAAAGAGAAGCTGGGCTATGGCCTTGGTGATACCGCATCCCATTTTGTTTGGGATATGGTCGGTTTTTGGATATTAATTTTTTATACCGATACTTTTGGAATTTCGGCAGCTGCAGCCGGTACTATCATGCTGATTGCCCGCATCTGGGATATGGTTAGCGACCCGCTCATGGGAGTTATTTCCGATAGAACAACCACAAGATGGGGGAAATTCCGTCCATATATTTTATTCACTGCTGTCCCCTATGCTATTTTAGCAGTGTTAACATTCACCACTCCGGATTTAAATCAAACGGGTAAGGTGATATGGGCTGCTGTAACTTACTTTCTATTGATGACTGCCTATACAGCCATTAATCTGCCGTATTCATCGCTAATGGCAGTGATGACCTCAGATTCAACCGAAAGAGCAGGGATTAATACTTTTCGCTTTATCAGTGCGTTTTCGGGGCAGTTAATTGTAACCGGTCTGGCTTTATCTATGGCCATTTACTTTGGCAAAGGCGATTTTAAAACACAAATTGTCGATCATCAGGCCACTGGTGGTGTAGCAAAGGTGGTCAACGCTGATAGTATTCTTTATAAGCTCAATCCGGGATTTGTAGGTATTGATACTATTCGTTATTCAATCGAAGACGAAGAAGAAAAAGTTGCTGATGGGGTTGCCTATGTAGTAGTAACTCCATCTGAAAAAGATACTTTGGATTATGGAAATGGCTTTATGGCTTTTGACTCAACTGCGATAAAAGAGAAGGCCAATGTGGCAGGTGTAATTCCTTACCCGCTGGCCCGTGAAGATGTACATTACATTGACACAGGAATGCTTGAGTCAGTGATTGATGTGCGTGCCAACGACAATATTGTTGATAAGGCTAAAGGCTACCAGTATACGCTTATGGTATTAGGCTTTTTAAGTGTGGTTTTTTTCTTTATTACATTTTTTTCCACAAAGGAACGCGTGCTGCCGCAAGTTTCGAAGCAACAATCGATTCGTGCTGATTTTAAAAACCTGCTGAAAAATAAGCCATGGGTTATTCTGGCTTTAGTTAGCATTGTGTCTTTTATCATGTTTGCTCTTCAGAACCTATCCATTGCGTATTATTTTAAGTACTATATAGGTACGGAGGAAAATGTTCAATTATTTAATGTAGTGAGCAGTATTGCCTTAATTGTGGGATTACCTATCGCAAAACCATTGGCAAAACGTTTTGGAAACCGGAATGTATTTATGGGCAGTACCATTTTGTCAGGTATTTTCTTTGGACTGCTCTACATTCCCGGGCCGGGTGATTATACATTAATCTACATCTTTAATATTTTGGCGAAGTTTACTTATGCCCCTGCAGTGGTTTTACTATGGACGATGTTGGCCGATACCGCCGATTACTCAGAGTGGAAAACCGGCCAAAGAGCTACCGGTCTTATTTTTTCTGCTGCTACCTTTGGTCAAAAAGCAGGATGGGGCATTGGAGGAGCTTTGGCAGGATGGCTTTTGGTATTGTTCAATTTTGAAGCAAATGCAGTTCAAACAGCCGAAACCATCAGTGGCATTAAACTCATGGTTTCCGTTATTCCCGGTATTTTGTATATGTCGTGTGCTGCCCTGCTGTATTTCTATACCATTGATAAGAATACAAATCTTCAGATTCAGGCCGATCTGGAGAAAAGACGAGCGGAGGATAATGGTGAATAATCTGATGCCAGAAGACGAATTTGATGGGTTTTTACTTAAACATGAACTATAATAGAAATATGAGATACCAAATTGTTCATAAATGAGCTGGTTTGCAATGGGCGTTGGCATTTTCCTGTGCTTTGCCAATGCCTTTTTAATCTTTTAAATTTGATAGCTATGATTTCCTGGAAAAATTTACTTCTTTTTATTTGGTTTGGTGTGCCTCTCTTAACGGTGGGATGCACCGAAACGGATAAAGATAATTATGAATTGGTATGGAGCGAGGAGTTTGATTATACCGGACTTCCTGATGAGACAAAGTGGAATTATGATACCATTGGAAATTCATACGGATGGGGTAATAACGAGCTTCAATGCTATACTGTTGGTCGTAAGAAGAATGCATATGTGGATGGCGAAAACCTTGTAATTACTGCAAGAAAAGAAGCCTGGGACGATTTTAATTATACTTCAGCACGACTGACAACAAAAGAAAAAGGAGATTGGCTTTATGGACGCATGGAAATTAAAGCCAATATTCCCGGCGGCAGAGGTATTTGGCCGGCCATCTGGATGCTCCCTACAGATTGGGCTTATGGAGGATGGCCCGAAAGCGGGGAAATTGATATCATGGAGCATGTCGGGTATGAGTCTGATTCAATTTACACCACCGTTCATACCGGAGCTTATAATCACGCAATAGGAACTGAAGTTGGGAAAGCAACTTTTGTGCCTCATTGCGAGGGTGCTTTTTGTGTTTATGCTATTGAATGGAAGAAGGACAAAATTGATTTTTTTATAGATGATGAAAAAGTATTTACATTCGATAAACATAAAGGGGGGACGGATGTATGGCCTTTCGATAAACGTTTTCACTTGATACTGAACGTTGCTGTAGGGGGCCATTGGGGTGGCCTTCATGGAGTTGATGATGACATCTTTCCCGCTAAAATGTTGGTGGATTATGTGAGGGTTTATAAGTTTCTTGAATAATTGTTTATTTCTAAAACCCCTGCAGATATTGGACTGCAGGGGTTTTATTTTTCATCTTGAAATAACAATCTGTCTATTTACCATTCCCTTTCGGGTGATTAGGCTAACTATATATTTGCCGGGCAATAAATGGCTGATATCAATCGAATTTGCACCTTGAGCTGGTATTATTTTTTCAACCACCATTCCATTCAGGGTAATAATTTTAAGACTTTCTATTTCTTCATGATTTGAAAAGAAGAGCCTTTCACTTGCAGGATTTGGAAAGACTGAAAACGTTTCATTTTGTATTGAATGGATATCTGTTGCCACTGACATCACAACTACTGGGTCGGTGTTGCCGGTTATATCAATGGTCCCGGTGTAAGTGTCATAGTCGGGATGGGTTACGGTAATATCATAGACGCCATCAGGGAGATACATGAAAAAGCTGCCGTTTTGATCGGTGGTTACAGTACTTCCGGCATAGGTTTCGATCTCAATGTTAGCCCCACTTATATAAGTAGGTTCCGGATCTCCTCCATCATGTACGGTGAAAGTAACTTCACTTCCGTTCTCAAAATTTAATTCATCAACCAATAAAACAGATCCGGCAACCTGGCTTTCGCCTGCACTGACTCCTACTGAGGTTGACACCGGATCATTATTGGCTGGGTTCCAGTATATGGGCAGGACAAAGGTTTCATAACCTGTTGTGGCATCAATGTCTACCAATGCACCTGCCACGCCCATATCTTCACTATCGTAAAAGTTAACATAGATCCTTGCCATGTCATCACCAACAGGGGTGTAGTTGTAAGCACCGGTCAGAAGCCGAGGCTTTTCATTATAGGCTGTTTTTCCATCCCACGGTTCATCGCCATAAGTTAGTCCTCCGGTCATTACATAACCATCCATTTGTACGTTGGTCAATTGGGCTGCATAGGTTCCGCTGTATGCATTGGTAGTCGGTTCTACATTGGTGACATTGTCTTCCGAAAGCTCCATGTTTGTTGAGGACCAACTCTCCGGATCATTTATCGTTATATCCGACCATGTTTCAAAACTGAAATTTGGTAGAGTTGTACCAACTTCAGATCCGTTATTAAACAGTCTGACATTATCAACCTGAAGCCAGCTGCCATCAATGGGGGTTCCTTCAAAATTACTGCTGGTAAAACCGACAAAAAGCTCAGTGGGTGTGCCGCTTAACGTCAGATCGACATATAAAGAAGACCAGGAACTCTCAGTTCCGTTTATCAATAATTGTCCTCCTCCAATTTCTGAGCCATTGTTATAGGCTACTACAAGGATGAGAGCATCATCTCCGGTCTGAATGTCATATTTTACATCACAAACCAGTTGGTCAACATCCTCTGTCCACGGAATACCACCTGCTGCTCCGGTCTGATTAACTTCACCCTGAATGGCATATCCTGAATAGGTATAGGATTCACCACCCGGGTCGTCCATGGTAACAAGCCGGATTGATGAACTTCCTTCCGTGGCATCTGCTACTTGATAATTGACCAAGGATCCTGCTTCATGGTCCTTTTCTATGTTCCAATTGTCAGGGCCGGAGAGTAAGGCAACGTCCTCCCAGGTTTCAAAACCTCCGTTGGCGATTGGAGATTGAGCATGGATTGAAACTATAATAATACTAAAGGAGAGGATTAAGGAGAACCTTAGTAAACTTTGTTTCATAACTGAATGGTTTTTAAGTTTGTAAATTAGGTAGCTGAAAATTTGATTTTAAAAACAATTCTTGTAAATAATTGTTAAAAGTAGAAATAAAAACTAAGAAATAAAAATGTCGACAAATATGTACATATCTATTTTTTAGTTTCTTAAAGGAAAATCTGTGGGGAATGAAGTGGACTATTGTTTATTTAGGGGCTGCTGAAAAAGTCAAAAGGGCAAAATTTACAAGCCGCCCAATCGAAGGAGTATTGAAATACTTCGAGATTCGGGCGGTGAAGAAAATTTTGTTCTTTTGATTAGCTGTTATTTTAGGATTAAGTGCAAAGAAATTCGAGTGTGATGCGAAATAAGCTTGCACTTTGGAGTTTGTTGATGTGACTTAAGATTTTAGTATTTAATAATGTAAGCGTTTTTCAGCGCCCCCTATTTATGCAGTAAAGCGGAGTACAGGTAAATGCTTTAAAGTATGTTTACGGATCTAAAACAAAAATATTCAAACTGCTAAAATGCTGTTGTGTTCATGGTGTGAAAAGAGTAAAAAGTAGTTGTTCCCTCTACTATATTGACTTCAATTTGTTTTCTAGCAGAGCTATTGCCTGAAAAGTGGAGGTCAAGAGTGTGTTTTCCTTCCGAAAGTGGAATTCTTGTATAGAAAATGGTGTGTGGCAGGGATTGCCAGTTTCTTGTATCTGCCTTTTCTGTAAGTGAATTTAAAATACTAACAATAGTTCCCAGATTTTCATTTTCATTATTGGCCAGCTCTTCCATTGCGCGTTTGGTGGCTACTCTCAAAAGCATATTTCCAAGCTCTCTTACCATTCGGTCTCTAAGGCATTGAAACGCTATCTGGTTAATGTCTTCTGCCTCCTCAAACGATTGAGAGGTGTCGTTGTAGCTCACATAGCCCTGATTAAAAACGGGGGGACGCTCCTCATACTTTGGGAATGCAACACTGAAAAAGGACAAATTCTTAAAGGCTGTCCTTTCACGCGGAGAAAGATTGTCGGAGTGATAGGAGTAATTAAGTCCCAAGTGAGGGTTGCCCAGATGCACCATATTGTTGCTAAAACCAAAATTGGAAATAGTAATGTTCCATTCCGATTTTACAGGTCCCATTCCATTCAGCCAAAAGATCAGAAGTTCACCATCACCTTTTGAAGACATTTGAGGAGCATCCATTTCAAACCTCTCTTCATAATAGTTAACCTGATCTTCAAATCCCGCACGCTGTGCCGACCTTAGCAAATCCTCTTTCAGCTGCTTTGGAGAGTTCATGTTAAATAGCTCTGAGTAATCATCCCGGTAAGTTTCCAGTGCATTTCGGTAGGCTATGAAAGCATTATTGTAATCACCGGCAGCTTCGTAAATCATGCCCATCAGATTGTGGGCAAACGCATCCCGCTGGTATTTGTTTTTGTGGTATTTGTATTTGTCGTTCAATTGATTGAGGCGAATGTTGATTCTTCGGGCTTCTACCAAAGCACCTTCAAGATCCTTAAGGGCCAAAAAATTGAGTGCTTTGTAGAAGTGAACCATAATGGCTTCAAAATCCTCGGGGCGATAAGGCTTTACCATCGGGTTGGAAACCATGGAGAGGGCTTCCCAGCCAAATTGTTTGGTAAAGTCTTCGATGTAGTAATCTGCCTGGTTCAGAAAATCAATACTTTCCTGATAATCTCTCATCATATAAGAGACAACGCCCCGGTTCATGTAATATAAAACCCGGTGATTATTTCCAGCCCATTGTGAATCGTTTTCAAGCAGCCGGTCAGCCTTTTCAAAGTTGCCCTGAGCAATATTCGACTGAACCTGAAAAGTTTTTTGATAAAACGTAGCGCAGGCAGCGGCTAAAGCCGTCAACAGAATGAGTAATATTACTTTCAGGTATCGGCGCATAAGAATTCTTTTGGTACTCTGGTGAGGAAAGAGGAAATAATTGGTTCCTCAACGTAAACCAATCAGTTCTTAATGTATTTACGAATTTTTTTATCGCCAAGCCACACTATTTCGCTGGTTTCAATATCTGTCAGTTCCAGATTTACCTGGTAGAAATTAACACGTTCTTTTTTATAGGTATCTACAGTGGAGTTAATATCACCATTCATCATAAAGTCAGCACCTAATTCTTTTCCCCAGGCTTTTACGGTCTCAGGCGAGGCAAATTCCTGTTGGGCAGCTCTTTCCCGACGCAGTTCTTCTCTTTTATCTCCGGCCTGAACCAGTCTTACTTTTCCCGAATTGATGAAAGCTTGTTCAATGTCTTTTATAAAAGTCTCAGCTTCAATGTGTTCGTGTGATTTGTTGTAAACGAGGCCTACAATGACTACCGGCTTTTCCCCTTCATGGTTTTCCTGATAGTTTGAAAGCCAATTCCCGTTCAAAACCTGCTCGACCATAGCATCCGCTACCATTCTGGAATCTGTATCATTCCACCTTCCGCTAAGATCGATTACTTCTTCTGTGTCAATACGCTCAACTTTTCGTGTTCCGCAACTTTGCAATAGCACTGCAATTGCCAGAATTGAAAGAAAATAAATGGTTGACTTCATGATCCTTGTTGTTATTGGGTTATTAATATTGAAACTATTGTTTCTTAAAAACATCAATTATTCAAGATAGTTTTCAATTTGTTCTATCAATTTTTTCGGTTCGTTACCATTTATCTCAAAAGTTAAATCCATGACATTGTCAAATGTATCCGTAATTCCAACTTTTAAATGAGCCAAAGACATTTTGATAACTGCTTTGGCAGGGAACGCATCATTATCTGAAAAGACAAAAAGAATGTCCACCTTTCTATTGATAAACTCCTTTAATTCATCCGATTTGGGTAAAAAGAAAAATGAAAAATCCTTCAAAGTTGAAAAATAAAGGTTTTTATCACTTATGAAATTTTCATCCGGTTTTTCTGTATCGAAATAGCCCACCGACCAGGTTTGAATATTCTTTGATTTAAGCCTTTTTATGAAGGATTTGGCTTCTTTGCGGCACTCCTCTGAGGATGCATCAAAAAATATGCCGGCACTGTCTATCTCGTTAATTTTTTTCAATTCAACGATGCGATTTATCTTTTTTAGTTTTCTTTTCAGAAAGAAACGGCCTGCTATTTCTCTTTGTTTTCTAAATAAAATCACGGGGTTCTGTTTTCAATGTCACGGGAACCAAACTATTCGGCTCCTATTAGTTTAAGAAATTGGTCTTCATTAAGGATTGTTATCCCTTGTTTATCAGCTTTTTCTCGTTTGCTGGGGCCCATATTCTCTCCGGCTACCAAAATATCTGTATTGCCGGTAATAGACCCGGTATTCTTTCCACCATGGGCTTCAATCAGTTGTTTTATTTCATCACGTGAGTGTTTGGAAAATTTGCCACTTATAACTACTGTTTTTCCATTCAATTTATCCGAAGCTGAATGTTCTTCTTCAGTGGTTCCTTCCACTTGCAAGCCAAATTCACGGAGTTCATTTATCATTTGTTGATTGGCGTCGGAATTGAAAAATGCCAAAATACTTCCTGCAATTTTCTCTCCAATTTCATCTACTTCTATTAGTTCCTCTTTGGTAGCTTTTGAGAGGGCTTCAGCTGAAGTGAAAGTTTGAGTCAGTTTACGGGCAACTGTTTCTCCAACAAACCTGATACCTACAGCATATAAAACTCTTGGCCAGGGAACTTCCAGCGATTTTTTTATGCTACTTATTATGTTTCGGGCAGACTTGTCACCCAGCCTTTCGAGGGTAATAAGTTGCGATGCCCTTAACCTGTATAAGTCGGGTATGGTGCGAACCAATTCCTTGTTGAACAAAAGGTTAATGGTTTCACTTCCCAGTCCGTCAATATTCATCGCCCGTCTGGAAATAAAGTGTTCAAGTTTTCCTTTAAGCTGGGGGGGGCAACTGGCCGAATTTGGGCAGTAATGGGCTGCTTCCCCCTTTACTCTCATCAATGGGGCACCGCATTCAGGACAGTTTTTGATAAATTCAACGGGTTCACTATTGTCCGGACGCTCCTCAATAATAACCCCGGTGATTTTTGGAATTATTTCTCCTCCTTTTTCAACGGTCACAAGATCCTTTATATGCAAACCAAGACCTGAAATAATATCTGCATTATGCAAAGAAGCTCTCTTGACAGTGGTGCCTGCTAATTGAACGGCCTCAAGATTGGCAACCGGTGTCACTGCTCCTGTTCGGCCTACCTGGTAATCGACGGAAGTCAAGCGGGTTTTGGCCTCTTCAGCCTTAAATTTGTAAGCAATGGCCCAGCGGGGTGACTTAGCTGTAAAACCCAGTTCTTTTTGAAGGGGAATGCTGTCAACTTTGATTACGGCACCGTCAATTTCAAATGGGAGATCACGACGAGCTGTATCCCAGTGATTAATGAAATTGAAAACATCATCAATGGCATTGCAAATTTCAGTATGAGGAGATATTTTTAATCCCCATGATTTTGCTTTCATCAGGTTTTCATAGTGACTCTCTGTAGGCAAATTTTCGGATAACATGTAGTACAAATAACAATCAAGTGGTCGCTTGGCTACCAAAGAGCTGTTTTGGAGTTTTAAAGAACCGGCTGCGGCATTTCTGGGGTTCGCAAAGGGGGCTTCACCATTTTTCTCTTTTTCACTGTTCAGTTTTCGGAAGCCTTCCAACGGAAGAAAAATTTCTCCTCTGATAGTAAATTCATCCGGAAAATCGCCCTTAAGTCTGAGAGGAACAGATCTAATGGTTCTTACATTTTCTGTAACATCGTCGCCTACGGTGCCGTCGCCACGAGTTACGGCTTGTTGAAGCTTTCCGTTAATATAAGTAAGTCCAATAGCTGTCCCATCGTACTTTAGTTCACAAATGTATCTGAAATTATCACCAACTAATTTTACAACGCGATTATGGAAATCCTGCAATTCTTCCTGCGAATATGTGTTGCTGAGCGAAAGCATTGGGTATTTGTGACGAACCTGCACAAATTCCTTATTAATATCACTTCCTACACGCATAGACGGGCTGTCAGGATCTGAAAATTCAGGGAATTCCTTTTCCAGATCAACCAATTCCTTCATTTTCCGGTCAAACTCCTGATCCGAAATATCGGGTTGGTTTTCGACATAGTATTTATGATTGTGATAATTAAGCTCATCACGCAACTGTTGTATGTGCTTTTCGGCAGAAGCTTTATCCATTTTATTCGGTTACATGGTTCGTTTAGCAAATTTAGCTTTTTTGAGGGAATTTGGAGGTAGATATTTCAGGAGATTATCCCGGTTTCCTTAAACCATTTCACTGCGGCTTCTATTCCGGATTCAACTGGCTCAAAATTGACCCCTAGATCATTTTTAGCTTTTTGATTAGAGTAAAAGTTTTTAACGCACAGCATTTTCATGTTGGTTAACGAAAGTTGCGTTTTAAGCCCAAACCATCTCATGATATTCCCAATTACGCCTGCAGATAAGAGAACAGGACATGGGACCTTAATAATGAATGGTGTTTTTTTTGAATGAGCAGAAAGCTTTTGAAAAAATTGCTTGTAGGTAAGGTTTTCTCCGGCCATGAGGTAGGCTTGGCCGCTTTTCCCTTTCTTCAGGGCAGAAACCGTACCTTTTGAAACGTCTGTAACATTTACGAAATTCTTACCCCCAGGAGGACAAAATACTAATTTTTTATTGTACCCCATTATTATAATTTTTCCTGAGCTTGGCTTACTATCATAGGGGCCAATCATAAAAGTGGGATTAACCACCATGGCATCAATTTGATTTTTATATTTTAAAACTCGTTTTTGGCCCTCAAGTTTACTTTTTGCGTAATGAGATTCGGAAAATGGAGGTTTTATGGGGGTATTCTCATTGCCGGGATGCTCTTGATTGCCAAAACCAAATGCATTTGCTGAGCTTACATAGACAAACTTTTTGATTTTTGCTGAGATAGCAGCTTTTAAAAGCCTTTCTGTAGCTTCAACATTTACTTTAAGGTAAGGGGCATAACTGGATATGTCGTGGGCAGTAAGTGCTGCTACATGTATCAAATATTCGCAGCCATTCAATGCTTTAATTATAGAATTTTCATCCGTAATGTCTCCTTCGTTGAGTTCCAGTTTTTGATGACGGGGGCCTTTATATTTTCGGCAATCCCGCAACAAACCACGAACCCAGTAACCTTTCTTTAATAACTCTTCAATAACGTTGGTTGCCAAAAGGCCGTTTGCCCCGGTAATCAATACCTTGTTCATCGTAATTTGTATTAATGATTAGAGAATAACCAATCGGGAACTACGTTTTTCTACTCAAATATTTACTGTTAAAACTGTATTTCCCGGGATGCGGCTTTGGTCATTAATCTCATCCTGATTTTTGCGGGGACAAGTGCTAAAAGAAATTTATTAATATAATTTCTTCTTCCGACAAGGATATATGGCTTTTGCTTAAGCATTCGCCTAATACTGACCCTCGCAGCTCTTTCAGGTGTAATGAGTCCTATTTTTCCCAATAAGCCTTGCTTTTCAATTCTTCCTGTAATTTCCGAATTGGTTTTCATGGGTCCTGGTAATACTACACTCACAAAAACAGAAGTGTCTTTTAATTCATTACATAAAGCCCGGGAAAAATGTTGAATGTATCTTTTTGTGGAGGAATAAACCGTTTTGTACCCAATGGGACTAAAAGACGCCATACTTGAAACATTTAGAATGTATGACTTTTCTTGCTTAAGAAGGTTAGGAAGAAGCTGGTGGGTGATAATAGTTGTAGCAAGCACATTAATTTGAATGAGATTATCTACATAGGAAAGATCACTTTTATGAAAAGTTTGAGTGCCACCTTTTCCTGCATTGTTTATCAATATGTTAATGTTGAAGTTTTTGTTGGCCCAGTCGGTCATTCTTAACAGATCTTCTCTGTTTGTCAAGTCGGCTTCATAAGTTTCAGCTTTTACCCCGAGTTCCCTGCATTTAGCTGCTACCGAAAGGATATCCTCATGTGGCAAAGCCACTAATATGACATTTATCCTGCGATAAGCAAGCTCAAATGCTAATAACTCTCCAAAGCCTTTGCTGGCACCGGTTATGAGTGCGTAGGTCTCATTTTTGGTTTTCTCCATGTGAATTGCTTCAATTTTTTCAACCAATGCATTAAACTTTCGTCTTATAAATGACTAATATAGTAATTATTTTCCTCGTGTGATTTGACTTGATAGTTGATTAAAAACTGAAGAAAAAATAGAAAAGGCATCTGAAGAATTGGAAGAGCAAAAAGAAAAGGGAGCTATATCAGATGAGGAATACAAAATGAAACGGGAATGAATTGAAGTGGCTCAACGCAAGGTAGAAGAACTTAAAGAAAGAATTAAAAAGGGAGATTCAGTTAATCTGTCCGGGAAAAAAGAAGAATCAGCACTCAAGATTTATCAGGGGAGTGATATAAAATAAGAAACAATCCCCTTATTAAGAAATGGCAGCTGGGAAGAAATGGGATAAGAATCCCATTTTTTATTCCGAATGCCGTTTTTTACTTTTACCAAAGAAATATTCTGTGATTCGGTTTTTTAATTCAATCAGCATTGGTTGTGCCCATTCGGTCACCAGTGAAGGCAGCAGTCGGATTGGGTGGAGGTAATAGCCAATTTCCAGCAGGCGCAACTCCAATTGCTTTTCGTTGTATTTAGCTTTATAGGCAAGATGCATTTTTTCAGCTCGCAGATCCTTGTAATTTCTGATATGCCTGTAATGGGCTTTCCTTTTATGCTTCTTCATCTTCATCGTCAAATTTAGGGAACATTAATTCAATAAATCTTTTAACTACAGGGCGTTCTATTAGTCTTTTGCGCAAAAGCCAGAAAATAATGGCAGCAAACAAAAAGATAACTCCGGTAAGGGCAAATCCCACCACATAAGATTCCAGCCATTGGGCCAGCAGAACGGCTCCGGCAAGAGAGAAAAACATAAAAACAAAAAAGAACAGATAAAGCATTACGGTTTTAGTCATAAAACTTGAGAAAAACCGGGACAGCTCACCCGCTATATGAAGTTTGGTCAGATCTATACGAACCTGCACATATTCTTCAAACTCTTTTTTTAGTTCATCTATTTCGCGAGTAATATTTTCCTTCATTAGTCCAGAATTAGTACAATGCAAGGTGCAAATTTTTCATAAAATAAAAAAGTTGCTCCGTTAAGAACAACTTTTTAACCCGAAAAATAATCAGGTAATGACCTGGAGGATTATTTGGCTTTTTCAGGTGCCTTACGGTATTCTTCCATAAGTTTTTCAATCCGTGTTTCAAGCTCCTGAATTCTTTTGCGGGCTTCGTCTTTCATTTCGGAGCCTTTTTCTTTAAGTTTATCACGCATCTTGTCCAGTTCGTCTTCCAATTCATCAATCTTTACCTTGATTTGTCGACGAGTGTCTTCTCCTGTTTGTGGGGCATATAAAAGAGCAAGAGCAGCTCCTGCTGCAGCACCAAAAATGAGTCCTCCTAAAAATAATCCGGTATTCTTCATAATGTATTGGTTTTAACGATTTAACATTCAATTATTTAAATATAAAGGTTTTTTTTGGAAATGTCAAATGGTGGAATGGCTGTTGATGATAAAAGCGATCCTCCAAACGTGGTTGTTAACACTTCATTATTAATTCTTTTTCAAAATGTAGTCGTATGTGCAACTATATTATTGAGTGTTGAATTTTTTTGTTGATTTAACAATAATTAGAATTGAGGTTGATTTTTTTATTCACCTGATCTGAATTTTGTTTCATATGTGCATAACTATATTTTAAAGGAATTGTTTAATTTAGCCACATAAAATTTGAATTCTATTTTAAAGATGTCTAACCTGGATTATTCATAAATTATCTATTACGATGTTCAACTACCTGCTAAATTCAGGCGTCCTCAATGAAATTGACTTGAAAATAGTTCACTATTTCCTTTATCAATTTTCTCTGCGGTTGCCTGAATTTATTGGTATTTAAACATCTCATAACGAAAACTCATGAATAAACCAGGCTAAAATCTTGATTTGTTAACAGCTTCAATAAATTTATTTGGTTTATTTTTTTGCAATTTTTGGAGAGGTTGTTGTAATCAGGTATAATGAGAAAATTTTAAAAGAATTTGGCTTTTTGTGGCTTGGAACCATAATTTTCAAGAACAACATATTTATGAGTAGAAAACTATTTTTATTAACGGTGGCATTTACATTTGCTTTTACTAGCGGTAAAGCCCAAAATCCCGAGGTTGGGGAAAAAGCGCCGGAGATTGTGATGAGTTCTCCAGAAGGGAGCGAGATTGCATTGTCTTCACTTTCGGGGAAGATGGTTTTAATTGATTTTTGGGCTTCCTGGTGCGGCCCTTGTCGTAAAGAAAGTCCATTTTTGGTGGAAGCTTTCGAAAGCTTTAAAGATGCGAGTTTTGGGGAGGCAAATGGCTTTACCATTTATAGTGTTTCATTAGATGTAAAAAAAGAGGCCTGGATGAATGCTATTCAAAAGGATGGTATGACATGGAAATATCATGTTAGTGATTTGAAAGGTTGGAAAAACCAGGCAGCGCAACAATATGGTGTTCGTGGAATTCCTGCCAACATTCTTATTAACGGAGATGGCATTGTTGTTGCAAAAAACCTAAGGGGCAGGGAGCTTAAGGATAAGTTGGAAAAGCTCGAAAAAGGCTCTTTTTCGCCATTTTGGAGTGGTTGGTTTAGTCGAAAGTCAGAAAAATAAAATATACGGACATAAAAAAATGCCGGAGGTCAAATCTGATCTCCGGCATTTTTTTATGCTCTACTTTTTTATTGACAAATAACGGCCGCTCTGGCTTCTGCCATGAGTCTTTTCGTCTGCGATTTTAGTTTCATTTTAAGGTCTTCTGTGTTTACATTGACTGCTTGTGTTTCTCCGGTGCCACACATGTCTGCAATCAATTCAGTCTCTCCGCTGGCAGTATCTTCGTATTTTTTACCATTGTACTCGTAATAGCATACATCATCCGTACAACAGGTGGTAGCCAAATTTGGCGCATCACAATTGGCATCAAACGATTCACAAATTTCTTCATCTTCTTCCTGGCAACCAACCTGAATGGCTCCCAGAATACTAAGAAGAATCAGAGGCAGATAAAAAATTTTCTTTTTCATGATCTTATACTTTTGTAATGTCCGTTTTTGAAATTAGACAAAAGGTCTTAATATTTAAAATATGTCTGCTAATCAAGTGGTACTTTATTAAAGGCACTAATTATACTAATAAGTTGCATCAGATGTTTCATTTTGAAAAATATCTTCAAATTGTTCGAAGTTTCTGAACCCTGAATATATCTTCCCTTCAATAACAAACGTAGGGGTTCCGGAAAAATTATTGGCGCTGAATTCTTTATTGTTTTTGCGAATGTATTCGTAGTCATTGTTCTCCAGCAGGCATTGGGCAATATCCGGATTGGCAGCAATGAAATCATCCAGTAATACCTGGAAGTCTTCGGTTTTAACTACATTCGGGTTGGTAATAAGCAGCTCATGAAATTTCTCAAATTTACCAAACTTATTGACACAAACCGATGCCTGAATGGCTTTCATCATATTTTCATCTTCTCTAAGGTTAACTGGCTTGAGTACCACCTTTAGCGTGCCTGTATCAATGTATTTCTCATTTATTTCAGGAAACACCTCTGTAAAGAATAAGGAGCAGAATTTACACTTATAGCTGGAAAACATATACATGGTCAGTGACGCATCGGGAGAGCCCCAGACAATGTCATTTTCGCTTTCTGTTAACGGCTTTTCCAATGGACGTTCCGAATTGTTTTTGTCGCTATAATAATTGACAAGTTTAATGATGATCAATACAAAAATAATGGCCGAAACAACCAACGAAGTTGCCTGTAAAATCCTGTTCATTTTTGGTGTCATATTTTCTGGCTATTTTTTGGCCATATTTCTATTAATTTGCAGCATCTCCATATCTACTCCGGTATCAAAATCTAACAGTAGGGGATGAAAAATAATATTCAGGATTTTTTCCTGTACGTTAATTTTTGTCTGCATTCTAAACCGGTCTTTTTTGTTGTCAAGACCATTTTTCGAATTTCCGTTTATACTGGATGACTGGATGTAAAGTGATTTTAGTTTTGGCTTTTTGTCATCGGGATTGTCAGCCATTTCTTCCTGTTTCTTGCGTATTCTCCTGGTTTTTCCGTGAAGGATTTCTCCAAGGTAAATGCGCAAATGGTACTGGTAATCCTCTCCAAAAGTTTGCATCCCATATGCTGTAATATCCATGGCATTGCTTCGGATGTCAGTTTTAGGGACGTAAAGTGCGTTTTTAAATATAAAGAGCTGGCTTTCCATCGTTTTAAATTGCATATTATCCAATTCGTCCAAACTGGTAAAATCTGCCAGCTCCATGGCTCGTTTGTAATTGTAGAGACCTCCGTCTTCCAGTTTCATATCGCCTTTTACCTGTATTGAGTCCATGACTAATGAATCTCCATGCATGACAATGCGACCATCCATTTTTGTAGAAAACAATCCGCTGAGTTGTTCATGGGATATTTCTTTCTGATCGAAATCGTCAAATTCCTTCAGCAGGGTTGAGATATCCATTTTGTCTATCTGGCTCCTGAATGCTACTACTGACCGATTATCAGGATACAATTCATATCTTATGGCATTGTTTAAGGTGCCATCAAAAGCATCCGTTTTGAATTGATCAATAATAAACAAGCTATCGCTTAGATTAAACAGGCAGGATAGGTTTTCAAAGGTGGATTTGTTGTACTTGAAACTATTTACTGACAGAGTGCCTTTCAGGTTATATTTGAAGTTCAAAAACTCTTCATTATCAGGAGTGTTTTCTCCGGAAATTTTATCGCTGCCAAGACTGTCTTCTTCCATAAAAGCAGCAAAAGCCGAATAATCAAGATCACCAAGGGCAAATTTTCCTGATATGCCCAAAGGGGAGGAATCTTTTTGCAAAATGGCTCCATAACTATTAGTGACACTGGTCGAATCGACCATAAAATCAATGTTGGCATATGTGCCTGAAGTATTGATGATTTTTAAAGAATCATGAGCCATTGAAAATTCTCCTGTCAAATTCTTTACACTCATTAAAGTATCAGGCATCCTAACAGAAAAATTGTTGGCATTGACAATGAAGCTGCTGTTTTCAAATATCAGTGGTTCAATGTCATTCATCATCGAATCTGGCCTTATTTTCCCTGAAGAAGACATGGAAGCCATGATTTCTCCGTTCATAGACATTATCAGGGTATCCGGAACCATCTTTGCAATTTCTCCCATATCCAGATCCATTTTGGCATAAAGTTCGTAATCAGGTTCATTCAGATTGGAAAGACTAGCCGATCCACTAATTAGACTTTTTGTGGTTTGCAGATGCAGGGTATCCATTTTTACTGCCATATTCATATAATCGCTTATTTGCCCTGAAAAACTAAAATAAGCATCGGCATCATTTATCATTACATGATAGGAGGGAATACGAAGGTTGGCATCTTTTATTCTCAGTGTATCCGGCAGGTATTCTATCTCCAAGTCACATGAATCTACAGAAATAAGGGAGTCCATTGTTAGGTTTACTTCTTTGAAGAACAAAAACCCGCGGCTGTTTTGGGCGATCTTGTCCATAAATGTGGAATCTATCTTGTCGGGCAAAACACCTTCGGTGACCAGACGGGCGTCCATTTTGCCTTCCAGCTTGGAGATGAGGGAGTCAGGAATAAAATGGTTCTTCAATTCTTTTAAATCCATATTGGCAGAGAAACTTCCTGAGTATCGCGGATTATCCAGATCCTGAAGAATGAAATCGAGCTCTCCATTGCTTTGGTCGGTCTCAAAATAAAGCTGATTGATGGACAATGAGGTGGATTGATTGTTGTGTAATGATCCGTTGGTAAATTGTCCGTTGAGCTTGATATTAGACAAAGCAGGATAATCTTTTATTTTTATGCCCCCCTTACTGATTTCAAAATCAAAGCTTAATCCCGGCATTATTGAATCAGAGATTACCCCCTTAACGGTGCCCTCAAGTTTGGCTGTGCCAGAGGTGTTTTCAATACCATATTCCTCCAATAGTTCGATTGGGATGTATTTTTTTAATTCTTGAATATCCAGACTTGGAGATGATATCAGTAAACTGGAAAAGAGATCTTCTTTCAGCCCGATTTCTCCTTCGGCTCTTAATTCAATCCCATCTGAAAAAACATGTGCTTTATTGATAAAGACGGAGTCTTTGAGGTATTCCATTTCAAAAACCAATTTTGTTTGTTTCATCAAACAAGCGTTGGTTTCTCCATAATGGCAGTCGGATAAAATGGCTGTTCCCTCAATGGCACTTTCAAAAATTCCATTTTCAAATTCCCCATCCATATATATTTCCGGAACAGATAAAAGCCCTTTTGCATTTATTGTTTTATCGGAATATTGAAGGCGCATGTTTTTAATAGTCAATTCTCGAAGAGATATTTGAAGACCTGTGGCCGTTGTATCCACTGCCTCAGTATGGGTGGTGTCCATTAAAAAATCAATATTTGAAATTCCCGAGGAATCCACTGCGTAGAAACCTTCAGCTCCTTCAACGTCGATCTCTACAATATCAAATCGCTGCTCACTCACAAGGGGTAACATTCTGACAGATACATAGACTTTTTGAATGTTAGCCAGGGTGTCAATTTTATTTTTTGATTCTCCTTTAGAGGGAGAGCCCAGCCAAATATCATTAATTTCCAAAGTAGCCAAAGGAAAGTCTCGCAACAATGAAAATGATATTTCATCATATGTTACCGGTAGCCCGATGCTTTTATTAATCTGCTCCACACTAATGGAAGCTATTCGGTCTTCAGCAAACTCGGCGATGGCAAAAAGTAATACCACTACAGAGATAAATATTAATGCTAAATATTTAAGGAGATTGAAGAATTTTTTCATGCTAAAATGGTCTGAGTTTGGTTGTGTTACATTAGTTGCTTTTTTCTATACGATTTGAAAAGATAGAGGTTAGGCAAAAATAATTGGTTTTTTTTATTCTTCTGGCGTAAAGGATTGTTTTATCTTTACAGTTCCAAACCATAATTATTATGCCTGATCTGAATAAACCAATAACCAGAAAGGAACAAAGAGAAATATTGCTCAGTTATAAGGCTTTGTTAAAAGCCTCGGAGGGAATCACAAGACCCGGCGATATAAAGATGATTCGTGAAGCCATTGAAGTTTCTTTGCAAAAAGGGACGAATATCAGGCGCATTTCCGGAACTCCTGCGCTGTTACATTCTCTTGAAATTGCCCGCATTGTTGTGGAAGAGATAGGAGTTGGTCGGACTTCTCTTATTTGTTCTTTACTGTATGATGTGTTGCGTAACGGGGAAATTTCAATTGCAGAAATCAGAGAGAAATTTGACGACCACGTAGTGATGATTATGGAAGGACTGGGTAAGGTTGCTGATTTGTACAACCGAAATCCTTCAATAAGATCAGAAAACTTCAGGAAATTATTACTGACTTTTGCACAAGATGTAAGGGTAATCCTCATTATTGTTGCTGACCGTCTGCGCACTATGCGCACACTTGACCTTTACTCTGAAGAAAGTCAGCAAAACATATCGTCCGAAGTTGCATACTTATATGCTCCTATGGCTCACCGCCTGGGCTTGTATTCTATAAAGTCCGAGATGGAAGACCTGGTGATGAAATATACCAACCGGGATATGTACAAATTCATCGCTAAAAAACTAAACGAAACCAAAAGGGCAAGAGACAAATACATAAAGGAATTTATTGCTCCGCTCGAGAAAGAGCTGAATGAACAGGGATTGAATTTTACAATTAAGGGGCGCACGAAAACCATAAATTCCATTTACAACAAGATGCTCAAACAGAATGTGGATTTTGAGCAGGTTTATGATCTTTTCGCGATACGAATCATTATCGATACCGACCTGAAAAAAGAAAAGGCAGAGTGCTGGAAAGTTTATTCTATTGTGACCGATAAATACCAGCCTAATCCAAGCCGTTTGCGCGATTGGCTCTCAGTTCCCAAAAGTAATGGGTATGAGTCTCTGCATACCACAGTGTTAGGTCCCAATCATAAATGGATTGAGGTGCAGATTCGTACCCGCCGCATGGACGAGATTGCTGAAAAAGGATTGGCTGCACACTGGCGATACAAAGGCATTAAAAGCGAAAAAGGGCTTGACCAGTGGTTGACAAATGTTCGTGAAATACTTGAAAACCCGGAGGTTAATGCTGTTGATTTTATTGATGACTTCAAGCTAAACCTTTACGATGAGGAGGTGTTTGTTTTTACGCCAAAAGGTGATTTAAGAAGGCTTCCCAAGGGGGCAACTGTGCTTGATTTTGCTTTTGATATTCATTCTGAAATTGGGAAGAAATGTGTGGGAGCAAGGGTGAATCAGAAGAATGTTTCGATCAAGTATAAATTACACAATGGTGATCAGGTAGAAATACAAACATCTTCTAATCAAGAGCCTAAGCAGGATTGGTTGAGCGTGGTATCTACATCCAGGGCACGTACCAAACTAAAGCAGGCATTGCGCGATATTGAATACAAAGAGGCTGAGATTGGCCGTGAATTGCTGGTCAGAAGGCTTAAAAACTGGAAATTAGACTTAAATGACCAATTAATCGGACAATTGGTAAAAAACTTTAAGTATAAGTCCTTACATGATTTTTTCCGTGATATTGCCGAAGATAAACTGGATGTTGTTGCCGTAAAAGACTTTATATTCAGGGAAAGGGAGAGAGAAAAAGAGAGTCTTGAAAACCAGCAGGCTGTAAAGAGTGCTGAAAATTTTGTGACCCCGGTTGAAGATGATGAAGAAATAGGGCAGGATGTACTGTTGATTGACAAGAATTTAAGTAATGTGAATTTTCAATTGGCAAAGTGTTGTAATCCTATTTTTGGAGACGAAATTTTTGGATTTGTTTCTATCAGTGGGGGAATTCGCATTCACCGAACATCTTGTCCCAATGCCCCTGATATGCGCAAAAGATACGGATATCGGATTGTGCCCGCCAAATGGTCAGGGGAAGCAGGGGGCTCTTATCTGGCGACCCTCAAAGTTACAGGGGAGGATGACATTGGCATTGTTACCAATATTTCCCAGGTGGTTTCAAAAGATATGGGGCTCAAAATGCGATCGATTAATGTAGATTCCTTTAATGGTATGTTTGAAGGAACACTTTCGGTATTTGTGAATAATAAGCAATTGCTCAATAGGCTTATGAAGAAGATTAAGAATATCAGGGGAGTATTTGATGTGTCACGTTTTGACTCTGCCTGAAGATTGTACCCCTTTTTATTTGCTCCTTTGGAAAAAGGGAAGTACCACAACTTAGCTTCTTATAAATCGGGAATTAATTAATTTACACTATTGTCCGGTAAAACAATAGTATTTTCTTTTTTGCGCTCAAGCTCCAGAAGAATCGGGACAGGCTGCGCTGGCTTTTCCTTTTTTGTTCATTATCAGGCTTACTTTTAGAGGTAATCACGATTTCCGCTTCGCTCCAATTCTATGGCAAAAAAAAGGAAACAAAAAATGCCGTCGCTTAAATAATGCCGATTTAAGTTTTGTAAGATTTTTGTTATTCAACAACCACCAAAAACTATTATCGGGATCAAACAGTCCGGATTTCTATATGGAAAACAGTTTGATTTATTTGAGGAGATTTTCTTAATGCGAAATGCAAGCTCCCACTTGAGTTACTCTTATTAAAAAACTTAACATTCAGTCAATTGACAGTATAGAGAACTATTTTTAACGGAAACCAATGATTATCTTATTTCTTTTTAGTATTGGGAGATTTCCCTTCCGAAAGTTTTCTATGGCTTGTATCCTTGATTTTGTCGTGTTTGTTTTTTAAATTAATAACAGAAACAAATCAAAACGATAATGTTATGGCTGAACAAAAAATTATAACACTTGCCACCAGAACTTATGAGCACGCTGAAATCATTCGTTCAATATTAGAAGCCGAAAACATTGAGTGTTTTCTTGAGAATCTGAATCTCATTCAAGGAGCTGTTGCAGAAGGTGTGAAAATCAGAATCCGGGAATCAGACCTTGAAAAAGCTGTAAAAATAATGGAGGACGTTGAAAAGCCTGAGCTGATGAAAGCTGAAGAGAAGAAACGAGGTCGTCCTGCCAAATCCCGTATTCTGTTGCCGGTTGACTTCAGTGACTATTCATCCAAGGCAGCTGAAATGGCTATGGATTGGGCTGAATTGCTTGATGCAGAGATAACTGTTATGCATGTTTTTTACAATCCGGTCATCAATACCCTGCCATTTGCAGAAGCTTACGTTTATGATACCAGTATTGATGAAATGCTGATTGACCTTGAAGAGAAAGCAAAGGAAGACATGAATGCTTTTGTCGGCCACTTAAAAGCGCGTAAAAAGACAAAAGGGTTGGAAAGTATCCCCATAAAGACCAAGTTACTTAGGGGAGTTGCAGAAGATGAAATAATTCGCTTTAGCGATGAGTATAAACCGACGGTTATAATTATGGGCACCCGAGGTAAAGACCGTAAGGCATCCGACCTGATCGGAAGTGTTACTGCTGAAGTGATGGAAGGGGCCCATGTCCCGGTTCTTGCAGTTCCGGAGGACTTTAAATATAAAGGCATTGACAAGATGAAGAAAGTGCTTTACGCAACTAATTTTGAGGAGTCTGACTTCGTGGCTCTTGATAAATTGGAAAAAATAGTTAAACCTTTAGATGTTTCCATTACCTTTGCTCATGTATGTGAGAAAACTTCAGAAAAATGGGATCAGTTGAAAATGGAAGGTCTCCAGAAATATGTGGCAGAGAGGTTCCCAAACACCCAAATTGATTTTGACCTTGTGAAAAATGAAGATTTCTGGGTTGGAATGGAAAGTTATGTGAGGAGCCGGCAGATTGATATAATCAGTCTTACCACACATAGGAGGAATATCTTTTCCCGGATGTTTAATCCAAGTATAGGAAAAAAGATGTTGTTCCACTCAACAACTCCATTGCTGGTTTTCCACGCACGAAGAGGATAACCGAAAAAAATAAATAAACCGTATTATTAATGAAGGGATTTGCAAGTGACAATAACTCGGGAGTGCATCCTGATGTAATGGAATCTGTAATTAAAGCCAATAAAGAACATGCAGTCGGTTATGGCGGTGACGAACTCACCGCCAAAGCCGAACAACTTTTTCAGAAAACTTTTGGTCCCGGGGCCAGAGTTTTTTTTGTTTATAATGGGACAGGGGCAAATGTCATTGCACTCCAGGCTATGGCTAACCCTTTTAATGCTGTTATTGCCGCTCAAACGGCCCATATCAATGTGGATGAATGTGGTGCTCCCGAAAAGCATACAGGATGTAAAATGTTGACCGTGGATACACCTGATGGAAAGTTAAAACCGGAGCTCATTCAGCAACATTTGCATGGTTTTGGCTTTGAGCATCACTCACAGCCCGGAGTGGTTTCAATAACGCAGGTTACAGAGATGGGTACTCTCTATTCGTTGGAAGAGTTAAAAAAAATAGCAGATTTTGTCCATTCCCGGGGCTTGTATCTGCACATGGACGGAGCCCGTATTTCAAACGCTGCTGCTGCATTGGGATGCAGTTTTAAAGAAATGACCACGGATGTTGGAGTGGATGTTCTTTCGTTTGGAGGTACCAAAAACGGACTGATGTTTGGTGAAGCAGTTGTGTTTTTGAACCCTGATTTAGGAGCTAATGCTAAATACATTCGTAAGCAGACTACCCAGCTGCATTCCAAAATGCGTTTCATTGCGGCTCAATTCGTAACCTTTTTGTCAGATGATTTGTGGTATAGAAATGCGCATCATGCCAATAAAATGGCAGCCCTGCTTGCTGAAAAGCTTGAGCCTGTTAAAAGAATCAAAATCACCCAAAAGGTGGAGGCCAATGGTGTCTTTGCAATTTTACCGCCACATATTATTGAGCCACTTCAGGAGTCGTACTTCTTTTATATGTGGGACGAATCCCGTCATGAAGTTCGGTGGATGACTTCGTTCGATACAACAGAAGAGGAGATAAACAGTTTTGTTGAGGCAATAAAAAGATTAGTTTAGTTCCTTATGGTTGGTTTATCAATAAAGTAACCAGTTATATCAATATGCAAAAGCTAAATTTCTATGGATTCAGATCTGAAAACAGAGCGAAAAAGGATATTTTACAGTGCGGTATTTCCAATGTTTATTCTTTTGCTCATGTTTTCAGTTCATCTGATTCAGGAACTGGAGGATGTGCACTGGTTTTTTCTTGGTGTAAAACCACTCTCATTGGAAGGGTTACCCGGAATTCTTTCTTCTCCATTTATACATTCCGATTGGGAGCATTTGGGAGCTAATGCCGGACCTTTCTTGATTCTCACCTCGGTGCTGTTTTACGTATATCGGGATATTGCTTTAAAAGTTTTTATCTGGATTTATGTTCTTGCCGGCATTTGGCTTTGGTTCGGCGCACGTGATGCCTGGCATGTAGGAGCCAGTGGTTTGGTGTATGGGATGGCTGCTTTTCTATTTTTAAGCGGCATTATTCGGAACTATGTTCCTCTAATTGCGCTTTCCATGTTGGTGGTATTTCTTTATGGCGGATTGTTCTGGGGGCTTTTCCCTGTCGAGTGGCTTGTTGAATATTCCTGGGAAGCTCATCTATGGGGGGCATTAGCAGGAGTAGTGGTGTCTGTAGTTTTCAGGAAAGAAGGGCCGCAAAAACCTCCGTCACCCATTCTGGATGAGGACGCTGATGAGCAAGAAGAGCAGGCAGGACTGGAGCAGCCGGAAAAATAAAAAGCGGGAAGCTTTCATCGTAAAAGGTTTTAAGGAAAAAGGTGATGGTGTTACGGCAGAAAAACAATGAAAGTCAAATGCCCAAATGCCCATTAGTTTAATGCTTACTGCTGTAATCAAACATCTGATTACGAATATATTGTAAAATATTGATCCAGTGTTGTATTTGATAAATAAAAACAAAAGCGCCCGGCAAAACCGGGCGCAGCTGCTTTAAACCAATAAGGAGATGTTGTTTTAACGGTTCAGGCGACCTGACAATACCCACGGGCTAACAACCTGTCGAAAACCACGTACGGTATACTGTGTGCCAGGCTCAGCCTCAGCAGCTATAGCTGCAGAAATAACCGCCGCTAACTCGTCCTCATTCTCTTCTTCACCATTGCTGTCGGCATTTGCTTCTTGTGGTGCCTTGGCAGCAGGTTTTTCTTCTTCTGCAGGAGCATCAAGAGTTCCATTTTTGCGCATTTCGAAGAATTTCTTTGCAACCTGAGGCAAAAGCGCATAGGTGAGAACATCTTCATCCTGTTCAATGAGATCTTTGATTTCCTCCCGAATTTTGTCCAATTCAGGCTCGATAAGATCAGCAGGGCGACAAGTAATGGCTTCTTCGTCACCAAGGATTTTCTTTCTAATCTCTTCAGAAATAGGCGCTGGGGTCGTTCCATATTCACCCTTCACTACACCTTTCGATTCTTTAGGAACCATTTTGTAACGTTCACCCATCAATACATTAAATACCGCCTGGGTTCCGACAATTTGGCTCGAAGGTGTTACAAGTGGAGGAAAACCAAAGTCTTCACGTACACGTGGTACTTCTTCCAAAACAGCCTCATATTTGTCCATGGCATTGGACTGCTGAAGCTGAGATACCAGATTGGAAAGCATACCACCCGGCACCTGATAGATCAATGCATTGGCATCAACACCCATCATTTTGGGGTTCAGCAGGCCTGACTCCAGCCACTTGTCTTTCATAGGACGGAAGTAAGCCGCAATTTCACTTAACTTCACCAGATCAAGACCCGTGTCGTGCTTGGTTCCCTGCAATGATGCTACTAAAGGCTCGGTTGCAGGCTGAGAGGTTCCTCCGGCCATTGGCGAAATGGCTGTATCCACAACGTCCACACCTGCTTCAATCGCTTTGAGATAAGTCATTGAAGCAACCCCACTGGTGTAGTGGGTGTGCAACTGAACCGGGATTTTTATTTTTTCTTTAATAGCAGTAATCAACTCATAAGCATCAAATGGCTTTAAAAGACCAGCCATATCTTTGATGCATATTGAATTGGCACCCATGTCTTCCAAACGCTTAGCGTCGTTGGCAAACATTTCCAGATTGTGCACCGGACTCGTGGTATAACTGATACATCCTTGAGCATGACCACCTTCTTTAATACACGCCTGAATAGCAGTTTCCATGTTACGTGGATCATTCAAGGCATCAAAAATGCGGATGATGTCCATGCCGTTTGCAACTGCTTTCTGGACAAAATATTCTACAACGTCATCAGCATAATGCTTATATCCGAGCAGGTTTTGTCCGCGAAGCAGCATCTGCAAGGGGGTCTTTTTTGCTTTATCTTTGATTTTGCGCAGACGCTCCCATGGATCTTCATTAAGAAAACGAATACAAGAATCAAATGTAGCTCCACCCCATGCTTCAAGAGAGTGGTAACCTATATCATCAAGTTTTTCAACTATCGGAAGCATCTCCTCCGTCTTCATGCGCGTGGCAATCAGCGACTGATGCGCGTCACGGAGGATAGTTTCTGTAATTCCAACTTTACCCATATAAAATTGTACGTTTTTTCAATTATTCTACAACAATCAATGTATCGCCGGCAGCGATAGCATCTCCTTCAGCAACATTTATTGCTACAACTTTCCCGTCTGCCGGAGAAGTAAGGTCATTTTCCATTTTCATAGCTTCAAAAACCAACAAAGTCTGACCTTGTTTAACTTCATCTCCTTCGGATACTAGCATCTTAAATACACTTCCTGGCATGGGCGCTGTTACTTTATGCCCATTTGCTGATGCAGCAGGTGCCTTAGGTTTTGATGATTTAATCTGATCCGGGCTTATTCCGGTTTTCATTTTTGGAGCTGATTTCAGATTTTTAAATGCTCCTGAAGTTGTTGTTTTTACTTCTTCAACATCTACTTCGTACTGCTTCTCGTTGACTGTGATCAAATACTTCTTCATGTGAATAAAAATTTTGGTCACATGTAACTCACCACTGAATGGCTCGTTGCATGACAGGTTGTTTTTGTGATTATTTCTTATTTTGGGTGTAAAAGTAGATCACAGGAATTAGAGAAAAAAATCTTTAATAAAGATTAACTACCTAATGTATTTAGATGTAAAGATAATTGGATGTAATATGAAATCAATATGTTGGCTCTACTGAAGTTGTTTAATTAAAGAAATACTGCAGTATTTATCTGCTTTTAAACATCAAAAATCCACTTTTATTATGGTTTTTAGAACCAAGGATCCTTCTTGTTTTTTGCATATATTAACAGAAATGCAGAAATATTTCTTTAATGAAGTGCATGTCCGTTTTCAGAATCTTTGTATTTAGTCGGCAGAAAAGTAAAAAACATATTTTATGAGAGTTTTCACCCCAATAGATCGTTAGATGTATAGATATTAGATTTAAGATAAGTCATAACCAGTTGATAAACTGAGAGTTAACTTGAAAAACCATTAATATATAAACAATTGATTCAAAGTTGATTGCAAAAGTTTAACGGACTATTACACCCCAATTAGCTTAATTTTTTGAAACCATAGATGAAAACGAACGTGAGCAATTGTATAACTTTTAATAAGTGAGGAAAGCAGCAAGAAAGAGTTGCTGATTGAAATGGCCTTAAATAATTTGTTAATACTCCGTTGCAATAGATCGTTAGATTTTTAGACATAAGATATAAGATGAATCGTATGATATTGAAAATCTGCACCATAGCACAAACAGTCGTTTAAATATAAATAACTGACTACAAGTGTCTTATAAAAGTTTAACGGAGTATTGCCGTTGAGCATTTGTGAAAATCTATAGGTCAACTTTTTGAAGTTATATGTATGATTGCTTTAAGCCCTGTTTATTTGCACTATATGATTGGTCTTAAATCTAATATCTAAAAATCTAACAGTCTATTGATTTGTTTGACTTGTAAAAACACTAATTCAGTTGTTCAAAATTTAAAAACTTATCTTTGCGTAAATATTGGAGGGAATTTAAAAACTTTGAGGTGAAAGATATATAACACTTCACTTTGCAAACTCAAAAAAAGTGACTAGCTGATGGTAGAAATCATAACAATAGGTGATGAACTTCTTATTGGTCAGGTGATTGACACGAATTCTGCATGGATGGGACGGGAATTAAACTTGGCCGGCTTTGATGTTCAACGGATAACATCTGTAAGCGATAAAAAAGAAGAGATAGAAGAAGCATTAATAAGCGCCGCCAAAAGGGCTAAAATTGTTTTGATGACGGGAGGCTTAGGCCCAACCCGTGATGATATTACCAAAAAGACGCTATGTGAGTTTTTTAATACCCGTTTGGTGTTCAATGATCAGGTTTTTAAAGATATTCAGGAGTTTCTTAGAGGGCGGGTTAAAAACATCAATGATCTTAACCGCGAGCAGGCAATGGTTCCGGAAAAGTGCCAGGTTATTCGGAATGCACGAGGAACAGCCCCTATTATGTGGTTTGATTATAACGACAGTGTGGTGGTTTCGATGCCCGGTGTACCTTCCGAAATGAAAATAGCTATGTCAGGAAGCATTATTCCCCGCTTGAAAGACAAATATACTCCTGGCCATATTTTTCACAAAACTGTTCTTGTACATAACATCCCTGAAGCCGTTTTGGCTGAAATGCTTAGCCATTGGGAAGATAACTTGCCTAAACATATAAAACTGGCTTATCTGCCGGCTCCGGGTAGGATTAGACTTCGCCTTTCAGGTCGGGGGGACGATCTGAATTTAATAAAAACCGGTATTGATAAAGCAGTAGATGCTTTAAGACCAATTATTGGTAATAATATTTATGGAGAAGAAGATCTTTCTGCTTCTGAAGTTTTTGCTTCTTTTTTTAAAAATACGGGCAAGAGCATATCTCTGGCTGAAAGTTGTTCCGGAGGTTATCTTGCTCATCTGATTACATCTATCCCCGGATCTTCCAAGTATTTTGAAGGTAGTTTAGTTACCTATTCAAACAAAATGAAACAACAGCTATTGGGAGTAAAACCTGAGGATATTCAGGAATTTGGAGCTGTGAGTGAACCTGTAGTAGAGCAAATGGCGCTTGGAGCTCTTAAGGCTACAGGCTCAGATTATGCAATTGCCACATCAGGCATTGCAGGACCGGAGGGAGGAACTGAACAAAAGCCGGTAGGCACAGTCTGGATGGCTTGGGCCGGACCCGGGAAAAAAGTAGTGAGTAAAGTTTTTAGGTTTGGGAAGGACAGGGAACGGAATATTGTGAGGACAGGGGAGACAGCTCTTATTGAATTGATGCAAAGAATAAAAGAAGGTGTTTTGTGAAGCTTTGGTTCCGGGATCATTATTTCCTTTCTCGAATGTTATTTGATCATTTGCGCTTTTTTGAGTAAAATATAAGAGAAAAAGTTTGTTTGTTTTAAGAAAAATGCCGTATTTTGCGCTCTGTTTGAAAAACGTATCGAAGAAAAACGGTTGAGCAATGTCAAAAGTTTGTGAAATAACAGGAAAACGCTTTCAGGTAGGAAACAACGTTTCCCACTCAAAGAGAAGGACAAAAAGGAGATTCAATCCAAACCTTTTCAATAAAAAGTTTTATTTACCCGAAGAGGACCGTTGGGTTAGCCTGAAGGTTTCTGCCTCAGGGCTTAGGCTGATTAATAAACTCGGTGTTAAAGCAGCACTGGAGTCGGCCAGGAAAAATGGTTATATTTCAAAATATTAAAAACGGAGGGTAAATTATGGCTAAGAAAAGCAAAGGAAACCGCGTTCAGGTAATTTTAGAATGTACCGAACATAAAGACAGCGGAATGGCCGGAACTTCACGGTATATTACATTGAAAAACCGTAAAAATACTCCGGACCGTCTAGAGTTGAAAAAGTATAACCCTGTTTTGAAGCGTTATACAGTTCATCGTGAAATCAAATAAAAACAGTGAACCATGGCTAAGAAATCAGTAGCATCGTTACAGAAAGGTGCAGGAAAAGGACATACCAAAGTTATTAAAATGGTTAAGTCCTCTAAGACAGGTTCATACTCTTTCCAGGAAGATGTGATACCTAACGATATGGTGAAAGACTACTTTAAGAAGTAATTTCCTGTCCTCACATTAAGTGAGAGAAACAATATAGCCCTCTTCGGTTTTCCGGAGAGGGTTTTTGTTTTTATATCTAACCTGAATAATTCATAAATAAACTATTGCGATGCTCAACTACCTGCGAACTACAATCGTACTCAATAAAATTGATTTGATAATAAATCATTATTTCCTTCATCAATTTTATCTGCGGTTGATTGTATTTCTTGTTATTTGAACATCTCATTAACGAATATTCATGAATTAATCAGGCTAGGGGGTTTTGAGGTTTTATTTGTGATGCTTAATTGGTCAAAAACGGGTTGTGCTTTATTGTTCCTTCGTTGAGAAATAATACCTTTTTCAACCTGTCAGGTTGGCCTGTATTCCTTATCTTTGCAGCGTTTTTTTAATCTAATATTTTTAATCATGAACATTAAAAAGTATTTTTTAATCTCAAAAACGCTGGTCTTCAAACGCTGGCAACATCAAAATTACTCTGTTTTTAATACTTTGCATCGCCATGTGAAAATTGGCATGCTGGGCTTGGCTTATTTTACCTGTCTGGGGTATATGAACACTTTTGCCCAAACTGATACAGCTTCTATTGCTAACAAAATTCGTCTTGCTGAAGTGCAGGTCACAGCCCACAGGGCACCTTCGCTGTATTCCGAGGTGGGACGTTTGATTACGGTGGTTCCCAGGAGTGAGATAGAAGCTTTACCGGTTCAGAGTGTTCAGGGACTGCTAAAGTACATGATGAATGTCGATGTGCGAGAGAGAGGTCCTTTGGGCGTTCAGGCAGATCTTAGTTTGCGCGGTGGATCTTTTGATCAGGTAATGGTTTTATTGAATGGTGTGAATATCACCGACCCTCAGACTGGTCACCATAACCTAAACCTGCCTGTAGATCTTAATAGCATTGATCGAATCGAAATTATTGAAGGCCCTGCTTCGAGGGTGCATGGTCCAAATGCTTTCAGCGGAGCCATCAATATTATTACCGGAACTTTAAAGAACAACAAAGTGTCGGTAAATACTATGGCTGGAGAGAATGGCCTTTATAATGTTGGAGCCACACTAAATCACAACATTGGAAAAACCACCAGTTATCTCTCAGCTAGTAAGGGAGGTAGCGATGGCTACATAGATAATACAGACTTCGATGTATTAAATCTCTTCTATCAGCTTCGTTATATAAAGGAGCACGAAAGCCTGAATTTCCAGACTGGTTATACCAATAAAGCTTTTGGGGCCAATTCTTTCTATACTGCCACTTATCCCAACCAATTTGAACAAACCCGTACCTTCTTTTCCTCTCTTGGTTTCGAAACCGGAAAAACCATTCAATTAAAGCCTAATGTTTACTGGCGTCGTCACCACGACAGATTTGAGCTGTTCAGAAACAGTGAAAATGCTGCCGGCTGGTATGGAGGCCACAATTATCATATGACTGATGTGTTTGGGGGAAACATCAATGCAACAATCCCCTGGAAACTGGGTAAGACATCCGTCGGTGGTGAAGTGCGTTCCGAAAATATTTGGAGTAATAATATTGGAATCGATATGGATGAGCCACTGGATGTTCCGGGGGAATCTGGAAAGCAATTTACTAAAAGCTACCATCGCTCTAATACCTCCTTGTTTTTGGAGCATAACCTTAAAATAGGCAATCTTTCAGTTTCAGGAGGGGTTATGGCTAACTTTAACTCAGGGCTGGATTATCATTTAAATTGGTTTCCCGGGGTAGATGTGAGTTATTGGATTTCACCACGCTTAAAATGGATGGCAAGTTATAATCAGTCATTGAGAATGCCAACATTTACCGATTTGTTTTATGATGGTCCCACTAATGTAGGAAATCCGGATCTTGAACCTGAGGAGGCCTCAACGATCGAGTCGGGAGTCAAGTATGTAAGCAAAGTTGTTTCAGGTCATATTAATGGTTTTTACCGGAAAGGAGAAAACTTAATTGACTGGGGGCGCCAAACCGGAGAAGAGGAATATACTACTTCAAATGTAAATGAAATTAATGCTTATGGTATTGAAGTGAGTACAACTGTCTTTCCTAAGAAACTTGGAGTGCCTTTAATTGAAAAATTAGACTTGAATTATGCCTGGCTGGATCAGGATAAAAATCCCGAAGAAGGCTATGAATCAGTTTATGTTCTAAATCACCTAAAGCATAAATTTAATTTAGGGGTTCAGCACGATATTGTAAAAAATATCTCCGCTCGCTGGAATTTTCTTTTTCAGGATCGCGTAGGTTCGTTTACCAGGTCATCAGACGATGCTTTGATAGAATACAAACCAGTTTGGCTTACCGATTTGAGAATAACCTGGCATAGCCATTCATGGAGGGTCTTTGCAGAAGCCACCAATTTGTTTGACAAGAAGTATTACGATATGGGAGAACTCGAGAGACCGGGCAGATGGATAAAAGCCGGCGTTCAATTCTCGGTTGGTTATTAGAAAAATTATTATTCAATATATTTGAGGGGGCGGAGTGGCATTTAGTGAAAATGCCGCTTCGCCCTTATTTTATTTATATAATTAAACATTTTTTCCTCTTGGATTTTGGGTAATATTGAAACAATGTTAATTTTGTAATGAATTATCCATAAAACCGAAAGAAAATAATATTAAAGAAAAGGTTTAAGTGGGAGTAATAAGGGGCTTGATTATATGTATTTATATATCTTTTTTTCTTGATATTTAATGAATTAATTAAGCTAATTGTTACTAAAGAACAATTGAGCAATGGTTGATCCAAACAAAGAGTTGGTTGTTGAATTAAGTAATCGGGTTGATCGATTGGTTGAGTTGTACCGTAATACAAAACGGGAAAACGAGATGCTTAAAAATGAAGTATCGCAACTTACCAGTCAGTTGAAGGAGGCGGTTAATTCAAAGGCCGAAATTGAGCAGCAACTGGGGCACACTAAAATAGCAAAAGTTCTGGAGAGTGGCCCCGAAGATGTTCAGCAAACCAAAACAAGGATCAATCAGATTGTGCGGGAAATAGATAAGTGCATTGCGCTATTAAATCGTTAAGTACATTAAATGGATGACAAGCTTTCCATAAGAGTAAATGTGGCAGACCGGTATTATCCGCTGCGTGTTGACAGGGATGATGAAGAAAAAATCAGGAAGGCTGCACGTCTGATTAATGAGAAAGTTTTACAGTATAAACAGCGGTATCACGACAAAGATGTTCAGGACTTTTTGGCTATGGCTTCTTTGCAGTATGTTATTAAGATGTTGGACCTTGAAAACAAACATGATTATTCGCCTATTGTAGATGCCGTAAAGGACTTAAACGATAAATTAGAAGCAATCCTGACCGAAGAGTAAACAATTTTATATATTAAAGTTGCCCGCACTTTTTCCTGAAAATACTTTATTGCCTGGCAATAAGGTGTCTAATGATTCAGGACGAGGTTGCGGTTTTTTTGTACCATTTGTTAAATATGAAGTGATGGAAATAATGGAGATAGTAATAGCAATTGTTGCTTTTCTCGCTGGTGGCGGAGCAGCCTGGGTGCTTATACACAAAGCACTTGGTTCCCGTTCAAGGAAAATAATCAGTGAAGCTGAAGCAGAGGCTGAAGTTATCAAGAAGGATAAGATACTTCAGGCTAAGGAAAAATTTTTACAGCTCAAAGCTGAGCACGAAAAGGAAATAAATGCCCGAAATTCTAAAATTGTTGCTGCAGAGAATAAACTGAAGCAAAAAGAATCTGCCTTTTCCCAGAAAATGGAGGAATTCCAGAGAAAGAGAAAGGAAAATGAAGCCATTCGGGAGAATCTTGATCAGCAGTTGGAGTTGGTTGAGAAAAAGAGTGAAGATCTGGATCGCACGCATAAGAGGCAGGTTGAACAATTAGAAGCTATTTCGGGGATGTCAGCCGAGGAAGCCAGGGAAATGTTGGTGGAATCGCTTAAAGCGGAAGCCAAGACCGAGGCAATGTCATACATCAATGACATTATGGATGAAGCTCGCATCAATGCCAATAAAGAGTCAAAACGTATTGTTCTTCAGACTATTCAGCGTACGGCTACTGAAACTGCCATTGAAAATTCAGTGACCATATTCCATATCGATTCTGATGAGATCAAGGGTCGTATTATTGGTCGTGAAGGGCGTAATATCAGGGCATTGGAGGCTGCTACAGGTGTAGAAATCATTGTTGATGATACGCCGGAAGCAATTGTTTTGTCCGGATTTGATCCCATGCGCAGAGAGGTAGCTCGTTTGGCACTTCACCAGCTGGTCACTGACGGGCGTATTCACCCAGCGCGAATTGAAGAGGTTGTGAATAAGGTACGTAAGCAAGTTGAAGAGGAAATGATTGAGAATGGAAAGCGTACTGCTATTGACCTTGGAGTTCATGGTTTACACCCCGAACTGATTAAGTTGATAGGTAAAATGAAGTACCGCTCTTCATATGGTCAGAACTTGCTTCAGCACAGCCGGGAAACAGCCAATCTGTGCGCAATAATGGCTTCAGAGCTTGGGCTTAACGCCAAACGCGCCAAGCGAGCCGGCCTGTTGCATGATATAGGAAAAGTGAGTGACGAAGATCCTGATTTGCCACACGCTATTTTGGGAATGAAACTCGCGGAAAAATACAAAGAAAAGCCCGATATTTGTAATGCTATTGGAGCTCACCATGATGAAGTTGAAATGACCAGCATGATATCACCGGTTATTCAGGTATGTGATGCCATTTCGGGAGCTCGTCCGGGAGCACGGAGAGAAGTTGTTGAAGCTTATATTAAACGTCTGAAGGATCTTGAAACATTGGCATTATCATATCCCGGAGTCTTGAAGACTTACGCCATTCAGGCAGGCCGTGAACTTAGAGTTATTGTTGGAAGCGAGAAAGTTAGTGATCATGAGGCTGATCAGCTTTCTTCTGATATCGCCCAAAAAATTCAAACGGAAATGACCTACCCGGGGCAGGTCAAAATAACGGTAATCAGAGAAACAAGGGCTATTAATTATGCCAAGTAAAATGATACTTAGGTCAAAAAAAGCGGCAATTGCCGCTTTTTTTTTGCAATTTTATGGGAGTTGATTAATCAAAATGGTTCTTTTCATGTTAGTTATGTTCCAGGGGGATAGCAAACCCTTTTGGTTTTTCCGAATTTGAATAATTGAAAGTTGTAACACTATGGGTATTATTACTAACAAAAAAGTCCTGGTAACCGGAGGTGCCGGTTTTATTGGGTCTAATATCATCGAAAAGCTGCTTCAGCAAAATAACGAAGTAACCTGCCTGGATAATTTTTCTACCGGCAAACGTGAAAATATTTCCGGATTTCTCAATCATCCCGGCTTTATACTGATTGAAGGGGACATTCGCAATCTTGACGAATGTCGCACAGCAGTTAAAGACAAAGAGATAGTCCTTCATCAGGCAGCATTGGGGTCTGTTCCGCGTTCAATCAATGATCCCATAACCTCTAATGATGTTAATGTGGGAGGATTTTTAAACATGCTTGTTGCTGCCCGGGATGAAGGAGTGAAGCGTTTGGTATATGCAGCGAGTTCTTCAACTTATGGAGATAGCGAGGTGATGCCTAAAGTTGAAGATAAAATAGGCAAACCTCTTTCGCCTTATGCCATTACTAAGTATGTGGATGAACTTTATGCTGATGTGTTCAGTAAACTGTATGATATGGAGTTGGTTGGACTCCGGTATTTCAATGTTTTTGGGCCCCGCCAGGATCCCAACGGGGCTTATGCAGCAGTGATTCCAAAGTTTGTAAGTTCCCTTATTGCAAGAGAATCGCCTTTGGTAAACGGAGATGGTTCATTCTCCAGAGATTTTACATACGTAAAAAATGTGGTTCAGGCCAATGAATTAGCTGCCATGGTGGAAGATTCCAAAGCGGTAAATACTGTTTACAATGTAGCTTGTGGCGAAAGAACATCTTTAAATGAGTTAGTCGGTCATCTTAAAAACCTGTTAAGTCAATACGATCAGGCTATAGAGAAGGTTGAAATTAAATATGGCCCTGAAAGAAAGGGAGATGTTCCACACTCATTGGCTTCTGTTGAAAAAGGAGAAAAACTTTTGGGATATAATCCTACATATAAGGTTGGAGATGGATTAAAAGAAGCCATTCACTGGTATTGGACTAATTTATCCGTTGCTGCCGGTTCAAATTCATAGCTTATCAGCTTAGGTTTTATTGAAAGCACCCCATTTTATTTTAATTTTGTAATTGTTTTTTGATAATATATTCACTTAACCAAAACATATTATGGCAAAAGTTGCTCTTATAACCGGGATTACCGGTCAGGATGGAGCCTATTTATCAGAGTTTCTTCTGAAGAAAGGTTATATAGTACATGGTATAAAACGACGCAGTTCTTTGTTTAACACTGAGCGTATTGACCATCTTTATCAGGATCCACACGTTGAACACCGCAATTTCTTTCTGCATTATGGAGATTTAACGGATTCAACCAATTTGATCCGGATAATTCAGGAAGTACAACCGGATGAAATTTACAACCTTGCAGCGATGTCCCATGTTCAGGTTAGTTTTGATACACCGGAATATACTGCCAACGCCGATGGAGTTGGAACATTGAGGATTTTAGAAGCCATAAGGCTTTTAGGAATGACAAAAAAAACACGCTTCTATCAGGCATCAACCAGTGAACTATATGGTCTGGTGCAGGAAGTTCCGCAATCCGAAAAGACGCCTTTTTATCCACGGTCACCCTATGCCGTTGCAAAGCTTTATGGATATTGGATAACCGTGAATTACCGTGAAGCTTATGACATGTATGCCTGTAACGGGATACTTTTTAATCACGAATCACCCATCCGGGGAGAAACTTTTGTGACCCGGAAAATCACACGCGCTGTTGCCCGTATTGCACTTGGATTGCAGGATAAAGTCTATTTGGGTAACATGTCAGCCAAGCGTGATTGGGGGCATGCCAAAGATTATGTGAAAGCTATGTATTTGATGCTTCAGCAGGATAAGCCGGAAGATTTTGTGGTTGCAACAGGAGTTACGACAGAGGTACGTGAGTTTGTTAAACTTGCATTTTCAGAGGCAGGTATTGAAATAGAATTCAAAGGAGAAGGAGTTGATGAAAAGGGTTATGTGGTAGCTTGCAAGAATCCTGAATATCAGCTTAAAAAAGATAAATGTGTGGTAGAGGTGGATCCCAGGTATTTCCGTCCCACAGAAGTGGATTTGTTAATTGGTGATCCTGCCAAGGCTCAGGAAAAGTTAGGCTGGAAACCAGAGTACGACCTCCAGGGCCTGGTGAAAGATATGATGGTCAGCGATCTGAAGTTGATGAAGCGTGATAAATACCTGAACGAAGGTGGATACCAAACACTGAACTATTTCGAATAATGGAATTAAACAGCAAAATTTTCGTGGCCGGCCACAACGGGTTAGTGGGATCTGCCATTGTCCGTGAATTGAAAGCCCTGGGGTACAATAATCTCATACTCCGGTCTCGCAAGGAGCTTGATTTACTTGATCAGAAAGCTGTAGAGGCCTTTTTTGAAAAAGAGAAACCGGAATTTGTATTTTTGGCTGCTGCAAAAGTTGGGGGGATTATGGCCAATAATACTTACCGGGCTGAATTTATCTATCAGAATATCCAAATTCAAAATAACATCATTCACTTTTCATGGAAATCGGATGTGAAAAAACTCTTGTTTTTGGGAAGTTCATGTATTTATCCTAAGAACTGTCCTCAGCCCATGAAGGAAGAGCATTTGCTTACTGATGTTCTTGAGTACACCAATGAACCATATGCAATTGCCAAGATTGCCGGTATGAAGATGACTGAATCATATAACCTTCAATATAGAACCAATTTTATTTCCGTAATGCCAACCAATCTTTATGGTCCTAATGATAATTATAATTTAATGGGATCACATGTTTTGCCGGCATTGATTAGGAAGATGCATTTGGCCAAAATGTTAAAATCAAATGATCTGGAAGGTGTGCGAAACGATTTCAGGAAAAGACCCGTAGAAGGAGTGAATCCTGAAGGATCAGAGAAGTACCTGATAGATAAAATGGAAATTTTTGGTATCTTTAAGGCCGGGAATAACGTTGAATTGCAGTTATGGGGAACCGGATCCCCCCGTAGGGAGTTCCTTCATTCATCGGACCTTGCCAGAGCTTGCGTTTATTTAATGAATGAGGTTGATTTTAACGACATCGTAGAAGAAAGAGGTCTTAAAGAAGTTCGGAATTCTCATATTAATATTGGAGTAGGAGAAGATTTGGCGATATCCGAGCTGGCAGAAATGGTTAAGTCTGTAACTGGTTTTGACGGCAATATTGCCTGGGATGATTCTAAGCCGGATGGTACTTTTCAAAAGTTATTGGATGTTTCCCGGCTCAATAATCTTGGCTTTAAAGCTTCTTTTGATTTGGAAGAAGGAATAAATGAAGTTTATGAAGAATATAAATTATAGTTTTTTTAAAATTGTTGGTTGTATGAAATCTTTTAAATTAAATCTTTTTTTACTTTCATTTGTAATCGTTGCATCAATGTCGCTGGTTGCATGTGGAGGAGACGATGGAGACGATAATGGAAACGATACCCCACCCGAGGATACTACTGATCCTGTAATTTCTCTAACATCGCCAACGACTGGTGATTCCTTTGCGAGGGAAACCGGTGTCATTCTAATAAATGGAACGATTTCTGATGATCAGGGGCTGGAAACGTGCAAGGTATCTGTTGCCTATTCACAAAAAAGCGCATCTTCAGAGCTTAAAAGTATTGATGATCCCGTGCCCTTTGATCGTGGACCCGTTGAATATAGCGATATTTCGGGAAAAGAATATTCCTTTACTGATGAAGATCCTTTTGGATTTGTAACTTACGATGCAACTCTTGGAGAGTATGTTTTTACAATAACTGTAGAAGATACTTCGGGGAATACTGCAACAGAAGATATTACGATTAATATTACTGAATAGTATTACATTACCCTGAAAAAAGTAGCAGGGAATCAAAATTTTTTAAGACATCCGGACTTCTTTGTTTGGGTGTCTTTTTTTATTTTGTGAATTAAAACAATCAGTTTTATGGATTTTGACAGGAAGATAGATCGATCGGGAACCAATGCTTTAAAATATGAATTCAGGAAACGGGTTTTTGGAACCGGTGATGTCATTCCGCTTTGGGTGGCAGATATGGATTTTGCGGTTCCCCCGGAGGTATCGGAAGCTATTCAAAAACGTGCCGAACATCCCATATTTGGTTACACCGCTCGCGATGAAAAGTTTTATCAAGCCATTCAGCAATGGCAAAAGAACCAACATGACTGGGATGTTCCGATAGACTGGCTGGAATATATGCCCGGAGTGGTACCTACGCTGATACTGGCCATTCAGGCCTTTTCAAATCCCGGGGATAAGGTTGTTATTCAACCTCCTGTTTATCCGCCGTTTTTTGACGTTATTAAAGATCACGGCCGGGTAATTGAAGGAAATCCCCTTGTCAATACTCCTGAAGGGTATCGTTTGGATTTTGATCACCTTCAAAAAGTAACAGCCAAGCCCAGTGTGAAAATGCTTCTGCTTTGTCATCCCCATAATCCTGTAGGACGTGTTTGGACCCGAGATGAACTTGTTAAGCTGGGAGAAATATGCTTAAAGAATAACGTGCTGGTTGTTTCGGATGAAATTCATGCAGATCTTGTGCACAAAGGTCATAAACATATTCCATTTGCGTCATTGAGGGAGGATTTTGCGGCCAATTCTGTTACCTGTATGGCTCCGAGTAAAACTTTTAATATTGCCGGGTTAAACACTTCCTACATCGTAACCCCTGATGATAAGATTCGAAAAGCGATGCAAAAGCAATTGCAGGCCTATCATTTATTTACAGGAAATATGTTTGGCGCAGAGGCACTGAAAGCTGCTTATACCTTAGGTCAATCATGGCTGAATGAATTGCTGGATTACATCCAGGGTAACATAGATTATGTGATGGAGTTTGCAGCACAAAATATGCCCGAAGTAAAAATTCACAAACCAGAGGCCACTTACCTTATGTGGCTTGATTTTTCTGCCTGGGGATTGTCGGATGCCAAACTTCGCAAATTTATTATTGAACAAGCCGGTATAGGCCTCAATTACGGCCCTACTTTTGGCAAAGAGCAAGGGGCTAATTTTCATCGTCTGAATGTGGCTTCCCCATATAAAGTGATTGAGGAAGCCATGGATCGATTATTGGAAGCCCGTAATACCATCGCAAAATGAAAATTCTGGTAGCACCGGACTCTTTTAAAGGGAGCATCTCTTCAATAGATGCTGCTAAGGCCATAAAAAAAGGGCTTAATAATCAGGATAAAACCTTATTCTGTGACCTGTTTCCTTTATCTGATGGAGGAGAGGGAACGCTTTCAACCATTCAAACATTCTGGAAGGGTGATTTGATAAAAGAAACTGTTATTGATGCCTTGGGAAGTTCCGTCTCAGCCGTTAGGGGAAGCTATAATGACGGAAAAGTTTCAGTAATTGAACTGGCTCAGGCCTCTGGCTTGGGAAGATTATCAGAGAAATTACCTTTAGAGGCTTCAACCTACGGAACGGGTTTGCAAATAAAGAATGCTCTGGAAACAGGCGCAGAGGAGATTATTCTGACATTAGGCGGTAGTGCCACTGTTGATGGTGGGGCGGGGCTTTTTTCTGCACTGAGAGTCCGTTTATTGGATGAAAATGGTTATGACATTCTTCAGGGCAGCAATCCTTTATGTGTGTTCAAACAATTGGACTTTAGTGGATTGTCGGATCGGTTTTCGAGGGTGAAATGGACCATTCTGGCTGATGTTGATAATCCTGTTTTTGGCAGGAATGGGGGAATCAGGACTTACGGACCTCAGAAAGGCTTGTCTGAAAAGCAGATTGTGGAACTGGAGCAAAAGATGCGGGAGTGGGTCAATATTTTAACGGGTCAATCTGACCCGGAAATTGTAAAAATTCCGGGAAGCGGGGCAGCAGGTGCTGCAGCCCTGCCTTTTTTGGCAAAGGGAAATGCACTGGTGGAAAATGGTTTCGACTGGATCAGTAAAACCTTTGGTCTTGAAAAGCTGATTGATGATTGTGATGTGGTGATAACAGGGGAGGGAAGACTGGATTATCAAACAGCGATGGGGAAAGGACCCGGAAAACTAGCTTCTTTGGCCAGGCAAAAAGGAAAAAAGACAATTGCAGTTGTGGGGCGTCAGGAAATTGAAACAGATCTATTTGATCATGTTGTGTCGCTTCAGCAGTTTTCCAATGATGCTTCAACTTTAATGGCACGTCCGGCTCTATTCCTGGAAAAAGCAGGAGGAGATTTAGTGAAACTACTTAACTCTTTTTAAGCGGGTCATTTTTCTGCTCATTACCGGAAATAAAAAGACAGCCGCAAGAATGATCACCGTTCCCAGATAAAAACCACCTGACATCAACTCAGATTCCCCAAAGAAAAGAAATGCCAGTAAGATTCCGTAGATAGGTTCTAAATTTATGGTAAGAACCACGGTATAAGCCGACAGAACATCCATTACTTTTACACTGGCAGCAAAAGCATAGGCCGTGCAAAGAACACCAAGTAAGGCCAGGTAAAACCAATCACTCAGCAGCGGGACCTGAAGGCCTTGATCAAAAGTTCCGTTTACAACCATGAACAGGGTTATGCCCAGAAAACCGCCTCCCATTTCATAAAAACTTATTACCAAAGGCCGATGTCTGGCTATCATCATTTTATTTAAGACGGTAAACAGGCCGGCCAAAAAAGCTGATATCAGGGCAGTTGCAATACCGGCGATGTAGTTTGGCTCAAACTGGAAAATAAGATACAATCCAGTTATTATCAGAAATCCGGTTATCACCTCAAGCCATACGAGAGGCCTGCGAACAAGTGCCGGCTCAAGCAGACTTGTGAACAGGGTGGTGGATGCCAGACATCCAAGGGTTACCGAAATAGTACTGATTTTGATGGCATGAAAAAAGGTGATCCAGTGAAAAGCGACTACAAAGCCTATTCCTGTCAATTTCCAGAAAACAGGCCAGTTTACTCTTAGTGTTTTCCCTCTGATTTGTAAAATAATACCAAGAGCTAAAAATGCAATAAGCATTCTGTACCATACCAGCTGAATGGCATCCAGAGTAATGAGTTTGCCCAATATAGCAGTAAAGCCATATATGAACACGACCAGGTGCATTTTTAGGAGATTCTTGGTAGTAACTTGCATTATTCTGATTTTCGGCAAAAATGAAAGTTTTCATTAGCAAAGACAATGATCTTTCCCATGTTATGGTATAATTATTGTTATTATAGTCTTAAATGTAAATCCTTTCCACCATGAAAAATTTAAGTTTTTATCTATTAACGGTTCTTTTTCTCGGATTATCATCTTTGGCCTTTGCCCAGGATATAACGGTAAATTCCGATGTTGATCGTGCTCCCAAATTTAAAGGGAAACCATCCAATCCGGAAAAATTCCTTGATAAATATATGAACTATCCGGAAGAGGCTCGTCTGGATATTATTGAAGGCGTTGTTAATGTATCCTTCATGGTTACCAATGATGGAAAGTTGATGGAGCCGCAAATTGAAAAAAGTGTGGATCCTCTTTTAGATAGCGAAGCTTTGCGCCTGGTTAGCCTTATGCAGGAATGGAAGCCGGCCAAAAAAGGTGGCGAATTTGTTGATGCCAGAGTTTCTTTATCTGTTCCATTTGAGCTTTCCCGTGAAGAAAAAGAATTTTTTCAATTGCTTAAAAATAAGGGGCTGAAAGATAAGATGCCACTTTTTGTTATTGATGATAAAATTGTAAAAGAGTACATCCGTTTGCCCCAGTACAATGTGAAATCAATACGTGTAATGAAGGGACAAAAAGCCATCGATCGCTTTGGTCCTGAGGCAAAAAACGGGGTTGTCATTGTCACAACTAAAAGGGGAACTCCACCCGTCAAATAAAGTATTAATTAGTGTCGGTCCATAAAGTACCATTTGTGTCGTTATGCTTGCTCCCCAAATACTCATCCCGAAGCATTCGGGACTCCGTTTTTGGGAGCTTCGCTCCCGAAGCCTCGGGATTGCAATTGGCACTTTCTGAACAGACACATGACTAAAAACAAACTTTGCTTAATTTATAGACGGGCACTAATTAAACAGATAAACTTTTCTTTCCTGACCATCAGGAATCCCAATGATGTTGTTGATGTAATCCTGAAGATTAACCAATGCGGCTCTTTTTACATAACCTTCGCCATAAGGCATGCATACTCCCCAGGCTCCTGATTGGCGACAATTCTCCCAATCTTTAACCAATACTGCGGTGTGGTTTTCTACCACAATAATAGCATTGGTATATTCCATCGCTTTGTCGAAAGTTTTACTTACGTTATCACCGGTAAGAGCAAGGGTAGTGTCAGCTTGCTCTGTTGCCAGCTCATCCAATGTGATAATTGGGTTGTGCTCATTAACGTCCACATTCTGGAAGGAGACAATCTCGCCAAAGAATGACTTTACGGTTTCAGTGTTGGTTTGGGCTCCGGATACTACTGAAACGCTCAGGAACAGGGTCAAAAAAATTTTCTTCATAATAATGTAATTTGTTTAGATTAATACAATTCAGGTATAAATTTAAACAATTATGATTGTTTTGTCATGTATTTCAGGTATCAATCCGACTTTTTGATTTAATAATTTGATTGCGCAAGGGCTTCGTCAAAAAAATCAAGCTCATAAGCAATGCTATGGCCAAATACTCTAAGCATTTCCTGCCTTTCTGTTTTGTTGGTTCCTGCCATCTCGCACTCCAGAATATTTATAAATTTTGACACATATTCTCCATAAACATCATCGGCATATGTGTCAAGCCATGGTTGATAAGGATTATTAATTATTGAGGATTGACGGATATTCAGGCCTGTTTCGCGATATACCCAAAAGCATGGCAGAAGAGCGGCTGCCGAAATCGCAGATGATTCATTTAGAGCTGTATTTAAAAGAAAGGAAGTGTAATTGCAACAAGCCTTTGACATCTTCTTTGCAGGTTCAATTTTAAATGCAGGCATTAAGTTTTGGTGAAGAGCTCGCTCAATTTCCAGACCATCTTTTGCCATATGCAGAAAAAAAGAAAACGATTCACGGGTTTTTGATTTGCCGGCAGTAATGGCAAAGGCTCTGGCATCTTGTTCGATGTATAAAGCATCTTGCTGCAGATAATGCTTGAAAGACTCCACAGGCAAGGAGCCATTAGATAATCCCCGGCAGAAGGGATGATTAAAGATTCTTTCAATGAGTGCCTCATTCTCATTCCATAATTGTGCGGTAAATGGTCCGGCGGGCGGTGTATTTAGCTGAAGTAGGGTTTTCATATTAATTCCACCAGTTATGAAAATGATGAACCGGCCCGTGTCCATGACCAATTTGGTAATCCCGTCCGGCTTTAATGGCTTGGTCAATGTACTCTTTACCTTGTTTTACGGCTGTTTGTAAATTTTTGCCTTTTGATAAATGAGCAGCTATGGCAGAAGAGAGAGTACAGCCGGTTCCATGGGTATTTAGAGTTTTGATCCGGTGTGATGGTAAACGAATGATTTCCTCTTTTTCAGCATCGTAAAAAACATCTACAAGTTCATCTTCGGTGAGATGACCCGCTTTGAGCAAAACGGAAACGTTTTGATTAAAGGACAGTTGCTTTGCCACCTCGGGAAGGTCTAACTGGGAATGAATTTCACGACCGAGCAGAATGGAAGCTTCCGGGATATTTGGGGTGATGATAGCGGCCAGGGGCAGTAATTCGTTCTTTAAAGCGGCAATGGCTTCGTCCTGTAATAATTTATCTCCCGAAGTTGCTGCCATAACGGGGTCAATCACAAGGTTTTTGATATTGTATTCCTTAATTTTTTCAGCTACCAGATTTATGACTTCAGATGAATGAAGCATGCCAATCTTTACCGCATCTGCTCCAATATCACTTAGAACTGCATCCAATTGCTTATCAATTGTTGAAATCTGTACGGGGTAAATATCGGAAACCCCTTGCGTGTTTTGAGCGGTGATAGCAGTAATTACTGACATTCCGTAGCATCCACAGGCCGAGAATGTTTTTAGATCGGCCTGAATGCCTGCTCCGCCACCGCTGTCGCTTCCGGCAATGGTGAGGGTTGTATTGTATTTTTTCATATTAACGTTTCATTTTAAGAAATAGAATTTGTCCTCATTATCTCAGACAACTCTTTGGCTGCTGATGCTGGGTCAGTGGCTGAACAGATGGCTGAAACCACTGAAATGCCATTTACACCGGTAAGAATTACATCTGCTGCATTGGTTGGATTAATGCCACCAATGGCGACAGATGGATGGCGGGAAAGCTTGGCTATCTGTGTAGTTCCCCCGAGCCCCAGGCCATGTTCCAGATCGCGTTTTGTGGGAGTGGTGAAAACCGGACTGATACCTATATAATCAATATCAGCATTATTGGCATCTTCGATCTGAGCCTCATTTTCAATAGAGAGACCAATGAGTTTGTCAGGTCCTAATAGTTTACGAGCCATTTTCCAGTGCATATCGCTCTGTCCCAGATGCACGCCATCGGCGTCAATGGCCATTGCAACATCGACACGGTCATTTATTATCAGGGGGATTTTTGCCTGTTTTAGCAGTGATTTTATCTCTAAAGCTTCCCCTATGAATTGCCGGGTGGAGGCGGTTTTTTCTCTTAACTGTACCATGGTGATTCCACCTTTGATGGCTTCTCCTATCACTTCGTTTAGAGGTCTTTCCAGTGATAAGTCCCTGTCAGTAACCAAATACAGGCTCAAATCGAAATGGGGCCTCATAACTTTAAGTGTTTAGAAATGTCTTCACTATTCATATTGTAAAGCGCATCTAAAAAATGCATCTGAAATGATCCCGGACCCTGAGCTTTGGGCGTAACAATTTCGCCGGCTACAGCCATTATGCCCATAGCACAGGCAGCCGCTTCAAGTTGATTTTCGCACACTGCAGCCATGGCTCCTGTAAGGGTGCTGGCAGTACACCCCATGCCTGTTACCTTTGGCATCAGAGGGATATGGTTTTTTATCCTGATGACCTTATTTCCATCAGTAATGTAATCTTTAGGGCCACTAATGCTAACTACGGCACCTGTTTCAAGGCTCAGAGTTTTGGCCATTTCCAGAGCATCATCAGAAGATTGTGTACTGTCAACTCCTTTTGTTTGAACTTCACTACTGATTAGTGCCATTACCTCAGACGCATTGCCACGGATAATGGTTGGTTGGCAGTGCTTAATTATTTGGTGGCAGGTTTCTGTGCGAAAAGAAGTGGCACCAGCACCCACAGGGTCCAGTATAATTGGGATGCCTCTTTCTGAGGCTTTTTTGCCGGCAATTAACATGCCTTCCACCCATTCTTCGCTCAGAGTGCCTATATTCAGTACCAAGGCTGAGGCAATACCAGCCATGTCTTCCATTTCACGGGGGGCATGAGCCATTACCGGACTGGCCCCGATGCTTAACAATGCGTTGGCTGTTGAATTCATCACCACGTAATTAGTGATGTTATGCACCAGAGGGGCTTGATCTTTGAGCTTCCTGAGGTTATCGCTAACGGTTTGTGCTGTAATCATATCAAATTGGTTTTGGTTCAGAGAATTTTAATTTCTTCAATCTCACAATGGTAATAGTCTGTTAAATTTTTGCAATTAGCTTTGAATCAATTGTTTGCAGTGTTACAGTTTCTGGTGTTAATATTCAGATTATCAATTAGTTACGAGCTGTCTTGAATCTAATATCTAAAAATCTAACGATCTGTTGAATGGTTAATTATCAGTTAATTTGAAGGGCTGGTTCTAAGTATTTCATTAAGTTGATCTTCTTCATTTCAAATCTAATAGGTTCTGATATACCTTATAAGGTTAAGAATTATATGTTTCTTTTTTGCCTAATGTGTTTAATATATATTTCTGGACACAAAAAAAGCTGCTTTGCTAATGGCAAAACAGCTTCAATGGATATTGTATTTGATCAGATGTCATTGAAAGACTGTTTCCCTACGCTGTTATTAAACATTTCAGGTGTAAGGGTGTATTCTCAGCCCCCAAAGGAGCACCCCTAACAGTTACCATACAAATTTAAATAATCTGTATCGAATTCAAAATAAATATTTCTTTTATCAAGGATAAGTTGGGAGCCATGAATGATCCTTTGAATAGCGCATCATTTGCTCGGCATATCCTTCGGAGTAATCGGGCACCACATCAATGATGTTGCCATGGTCATCTGTGGTTACATTATAACCAGGGTTGAGGAAGCCGCTGTACGGCGCCAGGTTCAGTTTTTGATATCGTTCCAGAACTTCCTTATGCAAGTCATATTCAATTTTTACGCCGTAATTCTCAACCAGTTTTTTAGCGGTTTCAAAATCACCTTCTGATTTGACCCGCTGAATTTCTGCCAGTAACTCAGCAAAGATATCTCTTAATGCCTGATAATCATTAATGGTGAAAAAAGTCTTCCCGTCTTTCGTTTTCCGTTCGATGACATTACTTGGTTTCCCTTTCTCCATAGCCCATGAAGATATTAACTGACGATTTCGCATGTGGGCCTGCTCAATTTTGTCTCCCAGCTTGATTCGGGTAATCTGCGTTAAAAGGCCATTGCGAATATAATTGTCATATTCAGCCTTAAAAGCTTCATTGTCGGGAAGGAGGTCAATTTCAATCAGCTTAGGATCAGCCATGTAGTACAGTGCAAATAAATCGGCTCTGGTTTCTTCAATGACTGCCCCGTACGCTTTGAGTTCATTTCCTGTTATGCCTTCAAGTAACTGGCCTGAGCCGTGGCCCAGACACTCATGAAGATCGGTATGCAAATTACCGGCAAGAAATCCATATTTGTTATGACGATCAATTTCTTCCTGACTGTAACAGAATTCTTTTAGAAAACCAGTGCCTTTGGCGGCTTGATTGTAGGCATAGGTAATGTTTTCGATAGTAACCGATTTGGAACCATATTCTTTTCTGAGCCAATCGGCGTTCGGCAGGTTGATCCCTATTGGGGTATGCGGATAGCAGTCGCCGCCAAGCATAGCTACATTAATCACCTTTGCCGAAACTCCTTTTACTTTCTTCTTTTTGTGTAGAGGATTGGTAGGGGAATTGTCTTCGAACCACTGGGCGTTTTTACTAATGATTTCGGTTCGATGAGTGGCTTCCAGGTTTTTAAAATTCACCACACTTTCCCAACTTGCTTTCAATCCTAGAGGATCGCCATAGGTTTCAATAAAACCATTGATGAAATCAATCCGTGACTCCTGATCCTGGAGCCATTCAATATTGTAAGCATCGAAAGTACTGAGGTCTCCTGTCTTATAAAAGGCAATCAGTAAGGATATTACCTTTCGTTGTTGCTCGTTTTCTGCAACCATTGATGCTTTTTCAAGCCAATTAACAATCTTTTCTATGGCTTCTGAATAAAGCCCCCCAATTTTCCAGATCTTTTCTGATATTTGCCCGTTGTCTTTTTCAAGGCGAGTGTTCAATCCGTGAGAAACAGGTGCTTTATCATCAGCATTTTTCAGAGAATTGTAATACTCCTCAGCCTCTTGTTGTGTAACACCTTCATAGTAGTTGTTGGCCGAAGTAGTGATCAGATCTTCACCTTCGGCCTGGTTGACCTGTTGGGCATCTATATTTGGGTCAAAAATAACCGGCGTCAGCCTCATAATCAGATCTTCTTTTGTTTCTCCTGATTGCAATGGTAGCAATTCTTCATCAAGAGAAGCCAAAGTTTTCTTGAAAAACTCCTGCGTAAAACCAGGTTCAATTTTGGCTGTGGAATAGTGATGATGAATGCCATTTGAAAACCAAACCCGTTTGAGATAAATTTCTAATTCTTTAAACTGGTCATTAGAGCGATCTTCTGTATAGTGTTCATAAATGGCTTCAAGAGTGCGACGAATAGCCAGATTGTGCTTGTAATTCTGGTCGAAAAGAATATCACGTCCTTCTATGGCTGCCTGTGAAAGGTAAAAAACCAATTTTTTTTGATCCAGCGTTAATTCTTCAAAATCCGAAACGGCATATCGAAGAATTCTCAAATCTGCAAACTGTTCTACAACGTACTGAAATGTATTGTTATTCATAAATAATCTGATGTTTTGACATGAATTGACTTCCGAATAATAACAAACTATTTGGCATTTTGCCTGAAGGACTCTCAAGAATGTGATGAAGAGTCATTTATACAAAAGCAGTTATTGGTTTTAATTGCTTGGTAATTAATTATTTGCGTTGTAATGAATCAGCGTTTAGCCCATTTTAACCTATGAGGTTTCCAATTGATTTTTATTGGAAAAAAGGTTCAATTATACTCTTAAGATACTGAGGAATTCTTGTTGGACGGCGGCTGTCAGCATTCATGAAAGCAAGGACTGTTTCTCCTGAAACCAGGAGTTCGCCCAACTCATTATAAATGTTGTACTTAAAACGGATACGGGAAGTCGGGTATTCATCCACATAGGTTTCGATGGTTATCTCGTTGTCATAAACCGCAGGCCGATGGTATTTTATGTGAAGTTCAGACAAGGGCAGCATTATTCCTTCCTTTTCAATCTTACTGTAAGGCAATCCAATTTCACGAAACATTTCAGTTCGACCAACTTCAAAATACGACGGATACACAGCATTGTTGACAATGCCCATTTGATCCGTTTCTCCGTACCGTACACGGATTTTTGTGGTATGTTTTAGCATGGTTTTTTACTTAAAGGGAGAATCCGGTTCTTTAGCCATATGGTTATACGATAGTTTCTCGATCAGGCTGGGCCACCATTTGCTGAGGAAAACAGTTAATTTTCCCTCTTTAAAGGTCAGTATCAATGTGCGTTTTCTTTTTTTGATGGCTTTGGCAATGTGGCGGGCCACTTCTTCGGCACTCATCATTTTATCTTCGGCACGGGGTGTTTCGCCTTGCTGAGAGCCATTTGCGGTAAGGGCTGATTTACGCACATTGGATGCAGTAAACCCCGGAGCTGCAATAAGCACATGAAGGCCTTTCTTTAAATTTTCGGTCCGTAAAGTTTGAAGAAAACCATGCATGGCAAATTTTGAAGCAGAGTATCCTGTTCGGCCGGGTAACCCAATAAAACCTGCTATGGAAGAAACCCCTACAACAGAACCTTTGGCTTCCAGAAGGTAAGGTAGTGCATACTTTGTACAATAAACAGCTCCCCAGAAATTGACGTCCATTAATTGTTTTAGAATATTAAGATCCAGATCTTTGAATAGAGCCCGCATTGAAATACCGGCATTGTTTACCAGGATATCTATTTTGCCAAACCGACTGACAGTTTGATCAGCAAGGTTTTTGCAGTCTTCTTCTTTGCTGACATCAGTAGGGGTGACCAAAACTTCATGGCCGGCATTGGTCAGTTCCTTCTCAATTTCCTGAAGTTTATCTGCGCTGCGTGCTGCCAGGGATAATTTTGCACCTCGTGAGGCAAACTCCCTGGCACAGGCCAGTCCTATTCCGGATGAAGCTCCGGTGATGATGATTACTTTATTTTTCATTGCAATTTATTTCAAAGTAGTTCGCTAATTTATTTTAAAGGAGTTGATTTTCAGGAGGTATGAATGAACCCGAAAATTACCTTTTTTTATATCTAAAAATCTCTAAATCTATATATCTAATGTACAGATATGCAAAAATGGTCTTTTTTGCCGAAAGAATAAAACCAGAAAGAACAATCCTCCCGTTTGTCTCCCATAATTCCCATTTGTCGTATCAATGTGACGGCTCATCCTATAAACTTTGCTAGCAGCGTCTTTTTAGATCAATTTTGTCGTGTATTCCAATTCAAATTGACTGAAAATGAAAATATCAAGTATTAGAACGGTTTTTCTGATTTTATCATCTGTATTGCTGATCGGGGGTGTTATAAAGGGGCAAACCATGGTAAGCGGTTGCGTTGCCGATAAACACACACAAGAGCCTTTGGTTGGAGCAAATATTATCATCAAAGGAACCTACGACGGAACCATAACCGGAGAGGATGGCTGTTTCACTCTTGAGGTAAATGAAAGAGATGAGTTTACAATTGTCGCCAGTTTCCTGGGTTATCAGTCCCAGGAGCATAACTTTTATACCGGTGAAGAAGAAATTGTTCTTAATATTTCTTTAAAAGAAAGCTCTCAAAGTTTGAATGCAGTGACCATAACTGCCGGAAGCTTTGAAGCAGGTGATAAGAAACGGGCTGCAGTAATGAGTCCGATGGATATTTACACCACTGCAGGATCGCTTGGCGATATAGGAGCCGCATTGAAAACATTGCCCGGAACACAGATTGCACCGGATGATGGCCGGTTGCTGGTAAGGGGAGGAGACGCTTCAGAGACCCGTGTTCTGATGGATGGTGTACTGGCGTCGAAGCCTTATTATTCAAAAGTTCCTGATTTGCCCACAAGGGGACGATTTGCCCCTTCTTTGTTCGAAGGGACCTTTTTTAGTACCGGTGGTTACTCAGCTGAATACGGGCAGGCTCTTTCTTCAGTTTTGGTGCTTGAGTCGCAAGGTGTTGCCTTTGACGAGTTAACGAGTATTTCGCTAATGAACATTGGCGGAGAGTTGTCCAATACCTGGGTAGGGGATGACCGATCATTCTCAGCAGGAGCAGGTTACTACAACTTCGGCCCATATAACTCCTTAGTTAAAAATAATATCAACTGGGATGATGATGTGGAATCATTTAACGGAAACCTCAACTTCCGTCAAAAAGGGGAAAACGGAGGTTTGTTTAAGTTTTTTGCATCTGGTGATTATGGCGGACAATCCTTTTGGGTTCCATCCGGCTCAGGTGATAAGCTAAAAATAGACGATGAGGGAGGAACTTTATATATCAACAGTACATATCATAATGCACTGTCAGAGAAAACAATTGTTAAGCTTGGTGGCTCTTACACATATGATGATCAGAGGATGGTGGCGGGTATGCACCATCAAAACACCCGGGAGGCTGTTTCTGAAGGAAAGCTAAAATTCATCACTCAGTTGAGTAATTCGTTTAAAATTACCTGGGGAGGTGCCTGGCAAAAAAGTGATTTTAATGAAGAATACCAACAAACGGGCGGGGAATTTACTTGGGAAACCAATTTTACGGATCATTTGACTTCAGCATTTGCCGAGTTAGAATGGAACTTAAATTCACGGATGGCCTTTCGTCCGGGCTTGAGATATGAATACTCTTCTCAAACGGAAGAACAGAAAATTTCTCCGAGAGCTGCCCTGGCAGTTAAAACTGGTGATAAAACTTCATTCTCCCTGGCTTGGGGTCATTTTTACCAAGCTGCCCAAACTGATTTTCTTAAATATAACCGGGACATTGAAATGCAGAAGGCAGAGCATTTCATTTTCGGCTTGCAAACTGGTGATTTAAGTTCCCGGCTGTTTAGAGCGGAGGTGTATCACAAGGAGTATGATCACCTTGTTACCGGGGAATACTGGTCTTTTGGAGAGTTTGTTCCCGAAACCAACAACGGGGAGGGATATGCCAATGGATTCGATCTCTTTTACCGCGATAAACAACTTATTAAAAAAACCGACTTCTGGATTTCCTATTCTTATATCGACTCCAAACGAAAATTTATGGATTATTCAGAAAAAGTGGTTCCTGAATTTATTTCGCCACATACGCTAAATGTTGTTGCCAAGCATTTTGTATTACCTATTCGAAGTCAGGTGGGAGTTACATGGTCATGGAATTCCGGCCGACCTTATCACATGCCCGGAGATGAAAATTTCATGTCCCGCACTGCTCCAAATTACAGTGATTTGGGTATGAATTTGAGTTATCTGACCAGCATTTTGGGAAATTATACAATAATTCATTTCAGCGTGTCAAATGTGCTTGAACGTGATCAGGTTTTAGGTTACCGGAGAGTACCCTTGGAGGAAGGTGAGAGCAAGGCTTCTCTTGTAACAATATCTCCTGATGTCAGGCAATTCATGTTTCTGGGAGTATTTATTTCAATTAATTAATCAAACAATTATTTAAAACTTTATTTATGAAAACCTTAGTGATTTCAATTTTAGTGTTTTTTGCAGCTGTTTCTCTTTCAGCAAAGAATTATGAAGAAACTATGAGGTTGACCATTTTAGAAATGTATAAATCTCATACCTCTGGAAAGCTTAATTCTCTTGCCGGCAAATTCTTCAGAATAGGTGAGTCGGAGCAAGATAAGTGGTTGCCCTACTATTATGCTGCTTATTCGTATGTTAGCATTACTTTTAATGTTGATGATTCTGATGAAATAGATGCGAGTCTCGATAAAGCTCAGGAAATGCTGGACAAAGCCATGGGTTTAGCGCCCAATGAGTCAGAGTTGTACGTGCTTCAGGGCTTACTTCATTCCATGCGAATAACAAGTCCCATGCGGGGCATGAAATACTCATCTCTCTCTCGGGAAGCACTTGAAAAAGCAACGAAACTGAATCCTAAAAATCCAAGAATTTGGTTTTGTAAAGCTCAAAATGTTTATCACACACCATCGATGTTTGGCGGAGGAGCCGAAAAAGCCCTCCCTTTGTTTGAAAAAGCAGACTGTCTGTTTGATTCATTCAAAGCACCAAACGCACTTTGGCCTTCATGGGGGGAGGAAAGCAATGAGGAACTTTTGGAAAAAATTAAGAAAGAATTATAGTCCTCTTCCTTAATATGCTTATTATTGTTAATCTCGTTTACATTTAGTAATTCTCAAAATGACCTATAAAACAAAGCAAGTATTAGTAATCCTGTCGTATGGTTTAATTTCCATGTCGATAGGACACTTTTTTCAAAGCATCATGTGTCCCGAGTGTGTAAAAGATCCCATGGCAGTAATTCACAACATTGGATACTCTGTGATGCTGGGGTACGGATTGTTTTTTAATAAATATATTTATGATTTTTGGATTGAACCATTAGTTTCGTGGTTAAAGAAGCCGCTTCGCAGTCTTGGGATCGCATTTGGCATTACTACCCTTTATTCGGCGTTTGTTATTTTCTTTACCAATTGGTTCTGGTTTAAACTGATACAAGAAATTCCTTTCGGAACTTTCTTGAAATATCATAAAGGAATATGGGTTACTGAATTTGTAATTCTCTACTTTATCTCCATGTGGTTTTATGCCAGGGCGTTCTTTATGGATTGGAAGAAAGAATTTAAAGAGCGTGAAAGATTTAAGCGAGAGGCCCTTTCAGCCAAATATGATGTTTTAAAAAGTCAGGTAAATCCCCACTTTCTTTTTAACAGTCTTAATGTTGCCGGAACATTAATAGATAAAGATACCTCAAGTGCCAAGAAATTTCTTTCCCAACTTTCAGGCATGTACCGCGACATTTTAGAGTTACAGGAAGATGACTTGGTTCCCCTGCAACGAGAGCTAAAACTTGCTGAAAGATATCTATACCTACAGGAAATGCGTTTTGGAAAAGCCTTTCATTTTGAATTACCTTCTATAGAGCAATCGAACTCGTTTCTAATTGTACCACTTTCGATTCAAATTTTAATGGAAAATGCGTTCAAACATAATCGGTTTTCTTCCGAGGCACCGATGAAGATCAAAGTTGATATTGAGAATGAGCACCTCGTTGTTTACAACAGTATTTATGCTCAAAGTCAATCAATTGAGTCACTTAATATCGGAATTGAAAATATTAAAGGACGCTATAGTTTTTTGACAGGCGAGAAGATAGAAATTCTGAATCAAAACGGTATATTTGAAGTCAGAATGCCATTGGTAAAAGATGGTGACAAAATTTAAATTCCAACCTGATGAAACGAAAATGAATTTTGGAATGACAAATTCTCAATAGGGCATCCGAAAGTAGTCAGTCTAATTCATCAGAAAGCATTGGATTAACTTAATTTTGTGCGAATGAAACGAGCATGCTTTGGGCGGCAGAAATGAACACCCCAAAGCTTTGGGGACCTTTAGCCTGGTGAGGTCCCTGACTGCCGACAGGCAGGTTTCAGGCCAACAACTTAGAATAATTTTAACGAATGAAAGTTCTGATAGTTGAAGATGAACCGCTTGCTGCGGAAAGGTTAGAGAAAATTCTGAACTCCCTGAATCACCGAATTGAGGTAAAAGGGGTTTGCTCCTCTCTAGCATCAACTCTGGAATGGCTCAAAAACAACCCGTCACCCGATCTGGGGTTTTTTGATATACAACTGGGAGATGGCACCAGTTTTGAAATTTTCGATCAAGTAAAAGTTTCTTTCCCGGTTATATTTACTACTGCTTACGATCAGTTTGCTATTAAGGCTTTTAAGGTTAACAGCGTAGATTATTTGCTTAAACCCCTCGAACAGGAGGATTTACAACGCGCTATAGCGAAATATGAACAGTATCATCACCCCGAATTAAACACTCTTGAAATACAAAAAGCAGTAAGAACAACCGCCGAAATGTTTTCAGAAAACCTAAATTACAAAGAGCGGTTTATAGTTAATGTCGGCGAGCATATCCGGATTGTTAAAACTTCTGATATTGCCTGCTTTTACAGTGAAGATAAAACTACATTCTTACTCACCGGTCATGGTCGTAACTACTATCTCGACCAATCATTAAACCAACTTGAAAACCATTTAAATCCGTCCTGCTTCTTTAGAACCAGTCGTAAGGAAATTATTAACCTTGATTTTGTATCTGATATTGTTAACTACGGAAGATCACGCTTAAAAGTGAAGCTAAATACCGGCGATGCATCTAAGGAGGTAATTGTCAGCCGGGATCGTATCAAATCTTTCAGGAGTTGGTTGGCAGAGGAACAGTGAAAACAGATGGTTTTTTGGTCAAATGGTATTTAGATGCTTTCTAATTGATGCAATTCGTTGATTATTGCTAATGATTTGCAATGTTTTTGCCCTTTAAAATTTTATATTTGCTAATAATTTTTAGAACAAAATTAGATTTCCGGTTCGGGTGAGGAATATAAGATGTTATTTATCTATGCCCCATTGGGTGAGGGGTAACTTCAAAATATGTTGTAAAACACCCTTTTTTTATCCTGGTTTTTATAGGGATAGTTGTTTAATTCTGCTACTTTTGCGGAAAATTTTCTTTAAAAGAGAAAAATCTTTTAACCGGAATCAGAAATTTGCTTGAATTTCTGCTTTGAATATTTTTTTCGGAAAAAAGAGGATTTTGATAAACCGCTTAATATATAATAAACAAATATTTATCATATGAAACCAACACATATTGAACACATCGGTATAGCTGTTAAGAGTCTTGATGAAGCCATACCATTTTACGAAAAAGTATTTGGTCTGGAGTGCTATGCTGTAGAAGAAGTCGCTGACCAAAAAGTTAAAACTGCTTTCTTCAAAGTGGGGGATACCAAGATTGAACTGCTGGAGTCAACTGATGCCGAAGGGCCAATTGGTAAATTTATCGAGAAAAAAGGAGAAGGCATTCATCACATGGCATTTGCGGTTGATGGATTGGATGCGAAATTGAAAGCTGCTGAAGAGCAGGGTGTCCGTCTGATTGACAAGGCTCCCCGCAAAGGTGCTGAAGGACTGAGCATCGCATTTCTTCACCCTAAGTCTACATTTGGTGTGCTTACCGAATTGTGTGAAGCTCCCAAATAACAAATGGATTTTTAAACCCTGAACCATTGTGTATCAGGAGAGGATGAAACTTTTCAATAAATTATCATAATATGTCAAATCAGGATAAAGTCAAGCAATTAATTGAGTTGCGCAATGAAGCGCGTTTAGGTGGGGGTGAAAAAAGAATTGAAGCTCAGCATGCCAAAGGTAAATTTACTGCTCGTGAGCGTATTGAAATGCTTTTGGATGATGGTAGTTTCGAGGAATTCGATATGTTCGTAACCCATCGTTGTACCAACTTTGGTATGGAAAAGAAGAAAATCATGGGTGACGGTGTTGTAACCGGACATGGAACCATCGACGGACGCGTTGTTTATGTTTTTGCCCAGGATTTCACTGTTTTCGGTGGTTCTCTTTCTGAAACTTTTGCTCAGAAAATTTGTAAGGTAATGGACATGGCCATGAAAGTTGGTGCGCCTGTTATTGGAATCAACGACAGTGGCGGTGCCCGTATCCAGGAAGGTGTAACTTCACTGGCCGGATATGCTGAAATCTTTGAGCGGAACATCCTGGCATCAGGAGTTATCCCTCAGATTTCTGCTATTTTTGGTCCTTGCGCAGGTGGAGCTGTATACTCTCCGGCATTGACAGACTTTGTTATGATGACTGAGCAGTCCAGCTACATGTTTGTTACCGGTCCTAAGGTTGTAAAAACTGTAACCGGCGAAGATATTAGCGTTGAAGATCTGGGAGGTGCTCATGTTCACTCTTCTAAATCCGGGGTTTCACATTTCGAACTCGAGAACGAAGAAGAAGGAATCATGTTGACCCGCAAGTTGTTGTCTTATCTTCCTCAAAACAACCTGGAAGAGGCTCCTCTGGTGGATTGCACCGATCCTATTGACCGTTTGGACGATGCCTTGAATGAAATCATTCCTGACAATCCAAACCAGCCTTATGATATGAAGGAGGTTATTTATTCCATCGCCGATGATAGTGAATTCCTCGAAGTACACCGCAACTATGCCAAAAATATCATTGTTGGTTTCTGCCGCATGGGTGGTGCTTCTGTTGGAGTAATTGCCAATCAGCCTAACTTCCTTGCTGGTGTATTGGATGTTGATGCTTCACGTAAAGCAGCTCGTTTTGTGCGTTTCTGTGATGCCTTTAACATTCCTATTCTGACATTGGTTGATGTTCCCGGATTCTTACCCGGTAGTGGTCAGGAATATGCAGGTATCATTACTCATGGTGCTAAACTGATGTTTGCTTATGGAGAGGCTACAGTACCAAAAGTCACCATTACACTGCGTAAATCTTATGGTGGAGCACACGATGTGATGAGCTGTAAGCAGCTTAGAGGAGATCTAAACTATGCATGGCCTACTGCCGAAATTGCAGTAATGGGTGCATCAGGTGCCATTGAAGTTCTCGAGGGTCGGGCAATGAAGGATATTGAAGATCCGGAAGAGAAGAAGAAGTTTATTGCCAAGAAAGAGGAAGAGTATAAAGAGAAATTTGCCAATCCTTATCAGGCTGCTTCTTATGGCTACATTGATGATGTTATTGAGCCGCGTAATACACGCTTCCGTATTATTCGTGGATTTCAGAGTCTGCAAACCAAAAAGCTGACTAATCCTCCGAAAAAACACAGTAACATTCCATTGTAATAAAACAACAATATGAACCATTTCTTAGAAGTTGTAAACTGGTCACAAATATGGGTAATCACGGCTGTAGGATACTCTGTGGTGTTTTCGGCTCTGATACTTTTGATTTTCGTTTTTAAGTTTATGCCCAAGGTGCTAAAATTGCAAATGAAGCGTAAACTTAAGCGGGAAGGCAAATATACCGAGAAGGAAGGGGAAGAGGAAGAATACATTGCCGGTGAGGTAAATGCTGCGATTGGTACTGCTTTGAGTCTGTATTTTTCTGATCTGCATGATGATGAAAGTAAGATAATTACGATTAAACGTGTAGAAAGAAGATACTCGCCATGGAGTTCTAAGATTTACAACATCAACAATGTATTGCCTACCAGAAGGTAGGTTTACATTCCTTACCAGATACTTAATTAATCAAGTTGGAGGCCTGTCTGCCTTTCTTATTTTTAGGCAGACAGGCAGCCCCCGACCTTAAATAAACCGATTGAATATGAAAAAGTTTGATTTTTCCATAAATGGAAATAAATATCACGTTCACATTAAGGACATCGATGAAAATATTGCATCGATAGAGGTTAATGGCACGCCTTATTCAGTGGAGATTGAGCAGGAGGTGAAAAAGGTTAAAACGCCCAAGCTGATTCGCAATGAAGTGAAGCCCAAGCCGGGTGAAGGTCAAATTGTTAAAAAACAATCTGCCGGAGGTCATCAAATTCAAGCCCCTTTGCCAGGTAATATCTTTAAAATTCTGATAAAAGAGGGCGATACGGTGAAGAAAGGTGATACCCTTCTGATTATGGAAGCCATGAAAATGGAAAACAATGTCATGACCGATAAAGACGGTACAGTTAAAGAGATAAAAGTAAAAGAAGGGGATGCAGTACTTCAAAGTGATGTGCTGATAATTCTTGAGTAGAGGCTTTTTATCTTTATTGTCAAATCATTGGAGCTGACATTTTAGCTTCTTTCAAATAGTCTTTAAAGTGAGAAAATTTGTAACAATATTTACATTGGTAGGCCTGTTATTTGTGGTTTCAGTCCTGACCGGCGGTAATGTATCCGCTCAGGATGTATTACAGGGTGGCGGTGCAGAAAGTGGGAGTGCTCTTGTTAAAGGACTGCAAACCTTCTGGCATTATACCGGTTTTTCAAATATTACTTCAGGGAACGTAATCATGATTGCGGTGGGCTTGCTGTTTATCTTTTTAGCCATTCGCTTTGATTATGAGCCGTTGTTGTTAATCCCCATTGGAACGGGGATTCTTCTTGGAAACATTCCTTTCGTTGAAGGATTCCAGATAGGTATCTATGAAGATGGTTCCGTGTTGAACTACTTGTACTACGGGGTAGTTAAAGGTATTTATCCACCCCTTATATTCCTTGGCATTGGTGCCATGACTGACTTCTCTTCGCTCATTTCGAATCCACGGTTAATGCTGCTGGGTGCAGCTGCACAGATTGGTGTATTCGGTACTTTCATTGGTGCCATGGCACTTGGCTTTGAAATTCATCAGGCCGGTGCAATTTCTATTATTGGTGGTGCAGATGGACCTACTGCGATTTTTGCTTCCTCAAAACTTGCTCCCAAATTGATTGGAAGTATTGCCATTGCGGCTTATTCATACATGGCTCTGGTTCCGGTAATTCAGCCACCTATTATGAAGTTGTTGATTAGCAAGAAAGAGCGCTTGATAAAGATGAAACCTCCACGTGCGGTTTCTAAAACAGAAAAGATTCTTTTCCCATTATTGGGGTTGTTGCTCACCTTGTTTATTTCACCTACAGCATTGCCTCTTTTGGGTATGTTGTTTTTCGGAAACCTTCTGAAGGAATGTGGAGTAACTGAGCGTCTGGCTGAAACAGCCCGAACCAAAATGATCGACATTGTAACCATTCTGCTTGGATTAACGGTAGGTGCTTCAACTCAGGCTAGTGTATTTCTGACTGCTGAATCTATTAAGATTTTTGTGTTAGGAGCGGCTTCCTTTATTGTAGCTACTGCAGGCGGACTTTTGTTTGCAAAGCTTATGAATACATTCTTGAGCAAGAAAAACAAAATCAATCCGCTTATTGGTGCTGCCGGCGTATCTGCGGTACCTGACAGTGCTCGTGTGGTACAGCAGGAAGGCTTGAAAAGTGATCCGTCAAATCACTTGCTTATGCATGCCATGGCGCCTAACGTTTCTGGTGTAATCGGCTCAGCAGTAGCTGCAGGTATGATGTTGAGTTTCCTTATGTAATCAGAATATCCTTTTATAGTAATTGGTTGATTGAAAAATAGGTCTCCGGATTAGGAGGCCTTTTTTTGTTTTGTAATATTTAGGACCGCTATCATAAATAAACAGCTACAGGTTTTTCATAAAGGATTTTAGGTCTGTCATAAACCAATTAATATGGTTCATAGGCTATTTGTTGTCTTTCATAAGCGACTCGTTATTATGCATAAACCATTTGATGCTTGTCACAGACCATTTCAGGTGTATCACAAGCCATTCAGGGGTTATCATAAGCCAAGGGATGGTTCTCATAAGCCGCTCAACGCTTATCACAAAAGTTCCGATATGGTGTCAATAGCTTCCTTTGAGTTGCACGAAGAAAGGTGCTGGTAAAAAGGCATGTATGAAAGATTGATAAAAGGAATTGGAATATTATCAGGGTATGGAAAAACTGAATAAACAAGCTTCTGTTGGATATATATAGGAGTAAATGATAACGGGTTTTTACGTACTGAGATGAATAGTGTGTGTTTTTATAAGAAATATATTAGTTTAAATATGTTAAGTAGTTAAAAGCGCATATATTGAGGTCCCTTCAGGAAAAATCGAAAGGAATGGTAAGCTGGGAGGAAGGGGCAGTAGCTGGTTGCTTTGATTTAATTTCCTCAATAAAGGCTTCCAGTTCGCTGCGGCATCTGCCACAAGAGGTTGAAGCGGCTGTAAGATTCATAACATCCTTAATGCTGGCCTGCGGATGTTTGGAAAGTACCTTCTCCACGTCGTTGCCGCCAACCCGGTTGCATAAACAGATAATTCGAGACATAAAACAGACTGTTATTATTAAGTTGCAAAAATAAGACAACACGTAGATTTTGCAATTATCCAAACTCATCTATTCTTTGGAAATTGTCCGGCAGAAAATCAAAATAATACCTGCTGAGTCTCATTCTCAAGATAAAAAAAAGAGCCCCGGTTAATTGATGAAAGCTTTTTGCATCCATTAAACCGGGGCTTTAAATACGTTTTGATGTCTGTTTAAACCATCAAAAATTCTTTTGAACCTTTTACCTCATATCAATAACATCGACATCGGGGTGGGCCTCCTCATTAAATTTAAACATCGATGGCTCCACCGGTACGTTGGTTTTCATTTCTTTAATGTCGATGATGTAGTTGTTTCCATCTTTGCCCAACTGCATGATTTTAGAAATGTGGTTGTTGCTTTTGTTAACATACAATTTAATCCGTGAGAAGGGCTTGTCCCTATCTTCCGGGAAAAGATCAATGATATTTACTTTCTTACCTTTAAGCATTTCCTCTCCGGCAAAAATATACCGGAAGCCATTTTCATGTATGTTGAAAATGTTGGATGGACTCAAAGTGGTTTCATCCATAGGATCCGGTGTTGAAATATTAACTTCACCCACTTCCTTGAGGTGGGTCCAGAGGGTTACTCCATCAAAATAGCTGGTAACGTTCATCACTGTAGCCTTGTATTTATCACCCGAGATAAAAATGGTGCCATCATGCGAATCGGTGATATCGGCCTGGGTGTTTTCCAGTGAAAAAGTAAAATCTGCTTTAATTGAATTGTATGATTGAGTAACCTCAGATACTTTGTCCAGGACTTCTTTGGCTTTCAGTACTTCCGGACTTTGGGCAAAGACAGTACTGCCGGCCAGAAAAATCATCAAACTAACGGTTGCAAAAATGTTTCTCATCTTTAGTCTTGTTTTTTCTTTTCTTTAATCAATTTCCGTTCCAAAATTATTTTTTCATTGCATGAAACCTCCATTTTATTGGCGATTATGCCTATAAATCATTCATAATTAAAACAAAAAAACATTAGGTTTTTTCCCACATCTAAACCATTACTCTTTTATCCTTTAATGGAATCAATCACTTTCTCAAGTTCATATTCGTCGGGAACTAAGACTTGTCTGGCTTTGCTGCCCTCAAATGGCCCCACAATACCTGCAGCTTCTAATTGATCGATGATTCGGCCGGCACGGTTATATCCGATAGAAAATCTCCTCTGAATAAGAGATGTAGACCCCGACTGATTAGCTACCACAATACGTGCTGCCTCTTCAAACATCGGATCACGCTTGGAAAGATCTACTTCTCCAGGCTCTGCAGTTTCCCCATCACCACCATTGTATTCAGGCAGAATAAGTGCTGAAGGATAGCCTTGCTGGGCTCCAATATAATCGTTGATTTGTTCAACCTCGGGAGTATCAACAAAGGCACACTGAACACGTACCAGGTCACTTCCTTGTGTGATAAGCATATCACCCCGGCCGATGAGCTGATTTGCTCCAGGCGAATCGAGGATGGTGCGGCTGTCAATCATTGAAGCTACTTTAAAGGCCACACGGGTAGGGAAGTTGGCCTTAATTACACCGGTGATGATATTGGTAGATGGTCGCTGAGTCGCAATAATCATGTGTATCCCTACGGCTCTCGCCAGCTGCGCAATACGTGCAATAGGCATTTCCACGTCTTTTCCGGCTGTCATAATCAGGTCGGCAAACTCGTCAATGATTACTACAATATAGGGGAGGAATCGGTGCCCCTTTTCCGGATTTAGTTGTCGTTTAACAAACTTATGGTTGTATTCTTTTACATTTCTTGCATGCGCCTTTTTCAACAAATCGTAGCGTTCATCCATTTCAATGGTTAATGAGTGGAGAGTACTAACCACTCTTTGCACATCGGTGATGATCGATTCTTCTTCATCGGGCAACTTGGCCAGAAAGTGTTTTTCTATTTTGCTGTAAATATTGAGCTCGACCTTTTTGGGGTCAACTAAAACAAATTTGAGCTGCGAAGGGTGTTTTTTGTAAAGAAGCGATGTTATGATCGCATTTAGTCCAACCGACTTACCCTGCCCGGTAGCACCGGCAACAAGCATGTGAGGTGCCTTAGCCAGGTCAAGCACGTATGTTTCGTTGCTAATGGTCTTTCCAAAAGCAATTGGAAGTTCAAATTTGCTGTTCTGAAACTTCCTGGATGTAATAATTGTCCGCATAGAGACAATCTCCGGTTCCGAATTGGGCACTTCAATACCAATGGTGCCACGTCCCGGGATGGGGGCAATGATTCGGATACCCAATGCTGCCAAAGATAGGGCAATGTCGTCTTCCAGATTTTTGATCTTGGAAATACGTACCCCCGGAGCGGGAACTATCTCATATAGCGTAATAGTAGGTCCAACTGTAGCCTTAATGCTCTTAATCTGTATCTTATAATCCTCCAGGGTTTTGACAATCCTGTTTTTATTGGATATCAATTCTTCTTCACCTACCTGACCTGAGTCTGTATCATGTTCTTCAAGCAAATCAAAAGTAGGCAGTTTGTAAGACGAAAGGTCCAGGGTGGGATCGTAATCGCCGAGGGGTCTGTCTTCATTGTGATCTGATATTTCCTCAGTAGCTGCTTTTTCTATCTTCAATTCCAGGTCTTCATCTCCTTTGTGCTCGAGAGATTTGTCGGTATTCTCCGGCTCAAAATCCATTTCCAGAGTCTCATCATCCTTTATAACAATCTCCTTTTCTTCTTTAGGATGTGACGGGACTGGAGTGTGGGAAGTGGCAGTTGACTCAGCAGCTTCTGACAGACCACTTACTGCGCGGTCAAGAGACAAGTCCTCATCCAACGGTGCATGAGTTTTTTCGAACTGCTCTTCTTCAGCTCTGATTTTGCTTTGGTGATTTACATTTATCTCCGATTCAGTGCTTTCCTCCGTTTCTGATTGGTCTGATTTTGCTTCTTTCTTTTGGAAAGGTTTTGATATTAATGGAATGAACCAATCGAAGCAAAACGAAAAATAAGCAAGCAGGGTTATAAGAATCAGGATAAATGTTCCGGCCCACCCAATGGCAGCCTGAAACCATTTACTAAGAAAATAGCCATGAGCACCACCAAAGAGCAGGTATTGATCATTAATGGTATCTATAAAGAAAAAACCCAGGGTAACCGAGGTCCAAATGGTAATAAGGGCAGCATGAACAAAGGCTTTGCGGAGCTTCATTATTTTTGCACCAATAAGCTTGATGCCTGTCATGAACAAAAGCACAACAACAGACACTGATGCAACACCGAACCAGTCATTAATAAAGGTATCAGCAAGCCAGGCTCCGAATTTTCCTGTCCAGTTCTGAACAGTGATTTCAGCACTTTTTATAAAGTCCCAAAAAGCAATATCAAATTTACTGCGGTCGGCAAATCCGGTGAAGAAAAAAGACAGAAAAGCCAACGCCAAATAGAAAGAAAATGCCACCAGCGCCAGGCCGGTTATGAAACGAAACTTGAAGTTTTTAAAGTTTGTTTCCCATTTTGACAATCCTGATTTGCGGTTTTTTTTGCCTGTTTTGTTCTTTTTACCGGTACTCATAGTTGTGATTTGATTTTCCGAATGCAAAAATAATAATTTGCACGGCCCTTTTAAGCTATAATGTCAGATAAGTTGTCATTATAACGGGATAACCTATTAAAATTGCACTTTTACTGCAGAATCCCGGCAATGGTTTGTTCAATTTCTTCTATTGTAGTTGCTGAATAATCCGGAGGAACGGCAAAAAGGGATTCGGGAAGTTGGGTTTTTTCTACCGTCTTGGGAGTGAGTTTGAATAATACATCATTGAAATAGATGGAAAACTCAAGCATGACACCCGGCACTTCGCTAAACGGTGTGTTTTTATTGGTGGTAGGCGTGGATATCTCCGGTGTGTACCAGACTTCAATTTCTGTTTTTTGTTTGTCGTTTAAGTGTATCGTGGCTTTGTGTGATTCATACCCCAGAATTGTGCGGGTAGAATCTTTAATAAACTTAACCTGTCCTTCCTTTAAGCTTCTGAATATGAATAATTTTTTACTTTCCGACGATGGTACAAACATCTTCTTATTGATGATTTTCAGCAGGGTGCTACTACTGTCGGTGGAATGGTCGGATATAAAATCAAGCGAATAAAGGCCCAGTTCGCCCTTAAAGGAAATTCGCTCGCTGCCATCTCTGAAATAATAAGTCATCTTTTCCGGGAGGAGAAAAGAAAATGATTTTTCCATTATTTCAGGGGTGTAAGAAATCGTGTACTCTACGGAGCCTTCGCTGATTTCGGGACTGCCTTTTTTCTTTTTGCTTTCGCAACCCCAAAGCAGGAATAAAACAACAAAAATGGCCAATATGTAAGTGGGATATTTCAAAACAAACAGGATTTAAAAGATTGCTTTTATAGTAATTGGTTGCGGTATGTGGGTGATTTTTGAAAAAATGACTTTGAGATAAGGGTAATTTGACTTATGGACGGCAAGGGAGAAGGCCTGTTTTGTGAATATCAAAACTAAAACAAAATTCCCGGATTAGGTAATTACTTATCGCTTTAAAGATGTTACTCGTCAAAATTACCAATGTTTTGACTATGGCGAATATCATATGACGCTGCTGACAACAGTCATAGGATATTCTGCTTTTTTTCCCGTATATAGCATTGTCAGTGATCGATGTTCATTAAACAGAAATCAATGATCAGTGTTCAGCGATATGTTATTCGGTGAATATTAAACCCTGATGCTGATATCTTTCATCTAAAAAAATCTTACATGAGTAAACTAGCTGTAATAGCCCTTGGCGGTAACGCATTGCTCAGAAGCAATCAGTCGGGCACTATTGAAGAACAAGAAGCCAATACAACAGAAACACTTGAAAACCTGATTTTCCTGGTAAAGGAAGGCTACAATTTGGTGTTTACTCATGGCAACGGACCTCAGGTAGGTAATATTCTACTCCGTAATGATGCCGGAGAACAACAATACGGTATTCCGCAAATGCCGCTGGATATTTGTGTTGCTGACAGTCAGGGAGGTATTGGTTACATGATTGAAAGATGCCTGCTAAATGTTCTGCGTAAGCATAACCTTAACCGAAACGTACTGACATTAATGACCCTTACTGAAGTGAATCCCGAAGATCCCGCATTTCAGAATCCGATCAAGCGAATTGGGAAAGTTATGACGAAAGAAGAAGCTGACCGTCTAAACGCCGCAAAAGGCTGGATATTTAAAGAAGACAAAAAGAGCAAAAATGGTTATCGTAGGGTGGTTGCTTCACCCGAGCCGCAGTCTGTTATGAACTGTGAAGTGGTTGAAAGCAATGCCCGTGCAGGCACTATTGTCATCGCTGTGGGTGGAGGAGGAATCCCCGTTTATACGGATGAGGAGGGGCTGGTTCGTCCTTCAGAAGCTGTGGTTGATAAAGATCTGGCATCTTCTAAATTGGCTTCACAAATAAAAGCTGATGAGTTTTATGTGCTTACCGATGTGCCTTTTGTATATGCCAATTTTGGTGAAAAAAACGAGGAACGACTGGAGTTTTTGAATCATTCAGATACTCTTAAATACCTGAAAGAAGGAACTTTTGGCGAGGGCAGTATGGCTCCAAAGGTTAAAGCGGCCCTGTCTTTTATTGAGAAAGGAGGACGTCAGAGTATCATTACAGAATCTAAAAAATTAGAGGATAAGTCGTATGGTACCAAAATTACCATGGAGTATGACGAAAAAGACTTGCATAAGTATGATTAAGCGTTTGCATCTGAATTATAATGATGTATGAACCGCTATTTTGTTTTTGTTATAATCTGCGGATTAGCAATTGGGAGAAATATGCTTTCATCCTGTTGAATATGATCAAAAGAAAATATGAATATCCGGTTACTTACCTAATTGAAAATAAAGAGGGGCTTTGCCCCTTAAACCCCAATTACTTTTTTGTCTTGACACAAAAAAGTAATCAAAAAAATTATTTCATGATTATTGCTATACTCAGCATTGTTCAAGCAAGCTTGACACTGCTTTCGCTAATCGCAATAATTCAAGGCTGTGACCGCTTCACTCAAAAAAACAGCGTTTGATGGCTAAAATCTTTTAAACTCTCCCGATTTAAGTTTTGTAAGGTTTTTGTTGCCCAAAAACCAACAAAAACTAATCTCGGGATCAAACAGAAAAGATTTTTTAACGCCATCTTCACTTGTTTTTTTGGCTCACCGGTCAAGGCCGTCCTTTTCGGCGGGTCTGCTTTCAAGTTGGGTATAAGAACGGATACTCATTAAAGAAAATTTTTAAACACCTATAAATCTGTAAAAAATGGCTTTTAATTTAAAAAACAGATCATTTTTAAAATTACTGGACTTTTCTCCAAAAGAAATCGGGTTCATGCTCGATTTATCGCGTGAGCTTAAAGCTGCCAAGTATGCTGGTACCGAACAGCCGCGGCTCACAGGGAAAAACATTGCCCTGATATTTGAAAAAACATCGACCCGCACACGGTGTGCATTCGAAGTAGCGGCACATGATCAAGGGGCACATGTGACCTACCTGGGGCCATCAGGCACACAAATAGGGCACAAAGAGTCGATGAAAGATACTGCCAGGGTATTGGGACGTATGTACGACGGTATTGAATACCGGGGCTTCGGACAATCCATTGTGGAGGAGCTTGCCGAATATGCCGGAGTTCCTGTGTGGAACGGACTTACAGATGAGTTTCATCCCACTCAGATATTGGCTGATTTCCTCACCATGACTGAACACTCGAATGTGCCGCTCAACCAGGTATCGTTTGCATATTTGGGGGATGCCCGCAACAACATGGCCAATTCACTGCTGGTAGGTGGTGCTAAAATGGGAATGGATGTCCGCATTGTAGGCCCTTCCTCGCTTCAGCCCGATGCCGAATTGGTTGCTCAATGTCGTGCAATTGCTGAAGAAACGGGGGCTCAAATTACCATCACTGATAACGTGGCCGAAGGCGTTGCCGGATGTGACTTTCTTTATACTGATGTGTGGGTATCAATGGGTGAAGGTGACGATGTTTGGAAAGACCGCATCGATTTACTCAAGCCCTATCAAATTAATGCTCACACGATGCAGAAGACCGGTAACCCTTCCTGCAAATTTTTGCACTGTCTGCCGGCCTTCCACAATCGTGAAACCAAAGTGGGAGAGGGTATCTTTAATAAATTTGGTCTTAACGGTCTTGAAGTTACTGAGGATGTGTTTGAATCACCAGCTTCAATTGTGTTTGAACAGGCCGAAAACCGTATGCACACCATCAAAGCCGTTATGGTTGCTACGCTGGGAAGCTAATTTTTTTGTGTCGGTCAATAAACTAAAAAATAGATTGTTAGATATTAAATTTAAGGTAAAGGCTGTAGTTTAGTTTTGCGATGATATTAACAATTAGGTTCTTTCTATAAATTACGTGCCTTGTGAATGACACAAATAGGGCTAATCCATCAAGTCCCTGATAAGCTTGCCTGCCGGGAGGCAGGGGGCGAACTTAAATAACCCCGGGGCAACTGTCCCGGGGTGAAACATGCTCCCGGCACTGGGTCCCTGAAAGGGGCCAACTAATTCGGAAAGCGAGAGCTTCCTGGATGAATACCGTAGGTTGATCGAAGAGAGTTGAATTAAGATCGATGATACCTTTTTCCTGATTGATTAAGTTAACTGACAGGGATCAAGATGCAAAGAGCTCGACCTGCAAAAGAGCTGGAGGATGTTGACCCCTTATCAGGGATCTTAGGGGGGGGGGCATCCAATCCCCGGGACTTTCGCCCCGGGGTTATTCGGATTCGCCGCTTTCAGCGACAGGGTGGTTCTTCTGTATGAGGGGGCTTTTTAAGTGTTCGATGTTTCTTGTACGTTCCTGATAAGAGGCCAACTATTCCGGATATTGTAGTGGGTTATGAGATGTTGGCCTCATTCAAAAACTAATCATATCCATATATTCACCCCTGGCAGGTGTGTCCGGGGTTATTTAAATTTGCCCCCCTGTCTGCCCTGCTTACTGCCAGGCAGGCATTGGTGGAATTTAATAAAATCGCCATTTTAAACTACAGCCTAGGTAAATCATAACCAATAGAATCAGAGTTGATTGCAAGAGTTAAAGGACTATTAAACTAAGCAAACAGTGTCAAAATTTAAGTGCATATTCAGATAGTTTCATTTACAAATCCTGTCCCGATTTTTCTTCGGGGGCTTGCGAAGCCCGAAAAGACGCGGTCCAGATCCTTCGGGATGAGTTATTTTCGGGCAAGCGCAACGCGGTAAATGGGACTTTATGGACACGCGCTATTTAGGTTAATGGGTTTTTAGCCTGTTTTATTCATGAATTATCGCTTATAGACTCGCAAAGCCTTTTATTCATAGGCTTTGCGAGTTTTTTATTATCGGTATGAGTCTCCGGATAGCTTATCCTGTTACCGGAATACTTGCTGTACCTCTGCAGCTTAGTCTCTTACTCTACTGAAAATATCTTTCCTCTGTGCAAGAAGCCTCCCGGAATCGGGAGAGTGTGTTTCATCCCTGCAAGATGGTTTTCTTAAGTCCGCCAGTCTGTTTCACGCCTGCAGGACGTTTTCATGAACGTTGGAGAGGTTCCTGCAGACTGCACAAAAGATTATTCCTGAAAAATATAGGAATATGCTTTACTTTTTATTATATTTTGGTTGGATTATTTTAGCTCAAAGTAATAACGGATTACTGAACTAGAACAAATGAATCTGGAGGCCTTATGAAAAATAATAAATCAAAAATTTCTTTGGGATTTACCGATCAAACGTTCGAGCAGGGTGTTCATATTTGTCAGATATACAATAGCGAAGAAGATCGACAGGATATTTTGTTTGATTTTTTGGTGACTGGATTAGAGAATGGTGAAAATGTAACTTGCTTTTCGGAAAATGAAACTGAAATTTCACTTTCAGACTTCCTCAAAGAGAAAGGGATTTCCTACCAGCAGGCAAAATCCTCCGATATATTATCATTGTATAAAACCGGAGATATATATTTTGTGGATGGTAAATTTGACCCTGATAAAATGCTGAAATTACTTCAGGATTTTTATGAGGAGAGTTTAAGAAAAAATCGCAAAGGAGCAAGAGTTCTTGGTGAGATGACTCCCAAAATAGATCATATTCCGGGTGGTTCCAGATTATTGGAATATGAATCAAAAGTAAGTCTGCTGTTGCGCAAATTTCCAGTAACAACAGTTTGTCAATATGATTCCCGTCAGTTCGACGGGGCAACAATAATGGATATATTAAAAGTGCATCCGTATATGATTGTGCGTGGCGCTGTTGTGCAGAACCCTTTTTTTATTCAACCTGAAGTGTACCTCTCTCAACAAAATAATCATTTTTAATTTTATTATTGTATTAATATGCTGCTGAACTAAAATTTAACCTATGCTAAAGGCTGAAGTTGTTGGACAATTGCTTTTAATGCAGAGTGTATTAATCAATCTTCCTGATGATAAATCAATATTTAGTTTTATTTCCAGGGGCCTGACGGATATTCCCGGTGTTGATGCTGTGGATTATTCCAAAACCTCCTTTAGCCAGACAGATGATTCAGCAATTGATATTCCCCTTGAAAAAAATGGTCACAACTTTGGAATCCTGAGATTTAAAATATCAGATTCTCAAAAATTTTCGCATTATCAGCCCTATTTGATGAACCTCCTCTTTGTGGTTGAAGTTGTCATTGAGGAACGATTTCAGCGTCAAATAAACCAAAAGAATCAGAAAGAACTTGAACTGCGTGTAAAGGAAAGAACCCGTCAGTTAAGTGATGAGATTGAAGAACGAAAAATTATTGAAGAAAACCTGAAGGAGAGCGAAACCCTGTTCCGGACTGTTTTTGAGAATGCTTCAGCAGGGGTTTGCCTGATTGGTTTGGATGGCCGTTTTTTAAAGGTTAACCAACGATTCAGAGAATTATTGAAATACGAAAATGATGAATTAAAAGGTCTGCATTTTAATGATCTTACTCATTCTGATGATAAAGAAATTGGAAGCTCAATGATCCAAAAACTGATAGCCGGAGATCTTGAAAATGCCATTTATGAAAAAAGATATTTGACTAAAAGTGGAGAGGTTTTATATGCACTGGTTTCAATGGCTCTTCTACAAAATGAAAAACACGAACCCCAATATTTTATTGTTTACTTACAGGATATAACCAGACAAAAAAATACTGAAATAAAACTTCGTGAGCAGGAGTTTCAATCCCGTAACCTGGCCAATTCCGGTTTTGCACTTCTTTGGAAAGCAAATACTGAAAAACAATGCATTTACTTCAATGAGCCATGGTTAAACTTTACCGGACGTACCCTGGAAGAAGAAATCGGCTTTAAGTGGACTGAAAATGTTCATCCCGAAGATGTTAAAGGTTGTCTGGAGATTTTTACATCAGCCTTCGATAAAAGGGAGTCCTTTGATATGGAATACCGAATTCGACATGTAAGTGGCGAATACAGATGGATCCGGGATTTGGGGACACCAAATTACAACACACAGGGAGAGTTTGTGGGATATATCGGGCATTGCTTCGATATAACAGAAAGCAGGCGGACTGAAGAAAACCTTCGGAGAAGCTACGAAATTCAAAAAATTACAGCCCAAATATCGACATCATTCGTGGAGGCAACATCTAAAAATTTTGATTCCAAAATATCCAAAGCACTTGCCGAACTGGGTGTTTTTTACAAAGTTGACCGGGCATACCTTTTCCTGTTTTCGGATGATTTCACAACCATGAGCAACACGCATGAATGGTGTAATGAGGGAGTAACCCCGCAAATGGATTATATCCAAAACACACCGATTGATTCGATGCCCTGGTTGAAAACCCAACTATTTGATCAGAAGATTTGTCAGGTGGAAGATGTTGATAAACTTCCTGTTGAGGCCAGTATTGAAAAAGAAGAATTTCAAAGGCAAGACATTAAATCACTTATAACGGTTCCGGTATCGAGCGGACAGCAAAACTATGGTTTCATTGGGTTTGATGCTGTAAAGCAAAAATACAGCTGGAATAATTATGAAAAGCACAATTTAAAAATCATTGCCAAAAGTATAGGGGATACTCTTGCCAATCTCCATTACGAAAACCTTCTCAAAGAAGCAAAAGAGAAAGCAGAAGAAAGCGACAGGTTAAAATCAGCCTTTCTTGCCAATATGAGTCATGAGATACGAACCCCTATGAATGGTATTCTGGGCTTTGCCGAACTTCTCAAAACCGGCTCACTATCCGGAGAAGCACAACAAGAATACATTAATATTATTGAGCAAAGCGGGATGCGTATGCTCAATATTATCAATGATATAATCGATATATCTAAAGTTGAAGCAGGTCTTGTAAAAGTCCATTTGCATGAGGCAAATATTAATAAACAGATTGAATACCTCTTTACTTTTTTTAAACCTGAAGTTGAGAATAAAGGAGTTCGTTTTTCCTGCAAAGTCCCTTTGCCCGATAATGAGGCCATTCTTCAAACAGACCGCGAAAAACTCTATGCCATACTTACAAATCTGGTGAAAAATGCAATCAAATTTACCAATGAAGGGTTTATTGAATTGGGATATGATCTGGTTTCTCCCGATACAAATGATAACTTCAACGAGGCTTACCTCAGGTTTTTTGTGAAAGATTCCGGAATTGGAATATCAGAGGATATGCAAGAAAATGTCTTTCATAGATTTATTCAGGCAGATAATGCAGGAAGAAATTTGCAAAATGGTGCTGGTCTTGGATTATCAATTACAAAGGCATATGTTGAAATGCTTGGTGGAAATATCTGGGTTGAAAGTAAAGAGGGTAATGGTTCATCATTTTATTTCACGCTTCCTTATTGTCCTTATAACTCAGATTTTGATAATGAAGAAAAGAAAAATCCAATCTCCGACACCGAATTAAAGAATTTGAGCCTGAATGTTTTAATTGCTGAAGACGATGAGCCTTCACAAATTCTGATTTCCAAAGCAATAGAATCTATCAGCAAAGAAGTGACAATTGTTAATACAGGGCTTGATGCTGTTAAAGCATATCGGAATAATCCCGATATCGATCTGATATTTATGGATATGCGAATGCCTGATTTAGATGGTTATAGTGCAACAAGAGAAATAAGAGAATTCGATCAAAACGTTATCATTATTGCTGAAACAGCATTTGGCTTGTCTGGAGACAAAGAAAAGGCAATTGCTGCGGGCTGTAATAATTATATTGCTAAACCCATCAATCCAACTAAGCTTGTCAGCTTAATAAAACAGTATTTTTAGTCTGTTCCCTCCTTTTTTAGCGACATTCCGGTTACGAAACCAGCAATTGCACTACTCACCATTATTAATAAACAATCGATCTCGAATTATTATTTTTCCCTGAATAAATCTTTTCCCTGGATTTTTATTGAATACAATATCCCCAAATTTTTTTGTAAATTATAAGAAATTTTAAAAAACCTATTAACCATGGAAGATTACTCAAACAGAATTAGCAAATGTCCTGTTACCGGAGCAGGTGGCAGTCATAGTAATGCAGGTGGCGGAACCAAAAACCGTGATTGGTGGCCCAACCAGTTGCCACTGAATATTCTTCGCCAACACTCGTCTTTATCCAACCCGATGGGAGAGGATTTTGATTATGCTGAAGAATTTAAAAAGCTTGATTTTAATGCCTTAAAAAAAGACTTGCATGAGCTTATGACCGATTCTCAAGATTGGTGGCCGGCAGATTGGGGCCATTATGGAGGCCTGTTTATCCGTATGTCATGGCACAGTGCAGGTACTTATCGGTTAGCCGATGGCCGGGGCGGAGGTGGCACCGGTAATCAACGATTTGCTCCGCTTAACAGCTGGCCAGATAATGTGAGCCTGGACAAAGCAAGACGATTGCTCTGGCCAATAAAACAAAAATATGGCAAGAAGATATCCTGGGGAGATTTAATGATCCTTGCCGGTAATGTAGCTTTGGAATCAATGGGATTTAAGACTTTTGGTTTTGGTGGTGGTCGTGAGGATATTTGGGAGCCTGAACAGGATATAAACTGGGGACCTGAGCAGGAATGGCTGGCAGATGAGCGTCATGATGAAGACGGAAATCTGGCAGGTCGGTTAGCTGCAGATCACATGGGTCTCATTTACGTAAATCCGGAAGGCCCCAATGGAGAACCTGATCCTGCTAAATCGGCTTACTACATTCGTCAATCCTTTAAAAGGATGGCAATGAATGACTATGAAACAGTTGCACTCATTGCGGGGGGGCATACCTTTGGAAAGGTGCACGGAGCAGCTCCGGAAGAGCACAATGGTCCCGATCCGGAATCTGCGCCTATGGAAGAACAGGGCTTAGGCTGGAAAAACGATTTCGGTACCGGTAAAGGGGCTGACACAATTACCAGCGGGTTGGAAGGTGCCTGGACCAACAGACCAACAAAATGGGACATGGGGTTTTTCGAAAACCTCTTTGAATATGAGTGGGAATTAACCAAAAGCCCCGCCGGGAAATATCAGTGGACACCTAAAGACGAGGCCGCCAAAAACAAGGTGCCTGATGCACATATTCATGGTAAGATGAATGCGCCCATCATGCTTACAACAGATCTTGCACTGAAAGTGGATCCTGAATATGAAAAAATTTCAAGGCATTTTTACGAAAATCCGGACGAGTTTGCTGATGCTTTTGCAAGGGCCTGGTTTAAACTTGTTCATCGTGATATGGGACCTAAGACCCGTTATCTTGGCCCCGAAGTGCCTGAAGAAGATTTGATTTGGCAGGACCCAATTCCGAAGGTTGATCATGATCTAATTGATGAAAAAGATATTGCTGAATTGAAATCGAAGATTCTCGCATCAGGGTTAACCGTTTCTCAGATGGTTTCTACTGCATGGGCTTCGGCTTCAACATTCCGGGGCTCGGATTACAGAGGAGGGGCGAATGGAGCTCGTATCCGCCTGGAACCTCAAAAGGACTGGGAAGTTAACAACCCGCCTCAGCTACAGAAAGTATTGAAAGCACTTGAAAACATCCGGGAAGACTTTAATAAGTCTCAATCAGGAAATAAAAAAGTTTCCCTTTCTGATTTGATTGTTCTGGCAGGATGCACCGGAGTTGAAAAGGCAGCCAAAGATGCCGGTTTTGATTTTTCTGTGCCGTTTTTTCCGGGACGTATGGATGCCTCTGACGAACAAACCGATGCTGAGTCTTTTGAAGCATTAAAACCTGAAGCCGATGGTTTCCGAAACTATTTGAGCAAAAATCATAGAAGATGTGCAGAGGAATTGTTGATAGACAAAGCCCAACTGCTGACTTTAACGCCTCCCGAAATGACTGTTTTAGTTGGGGGAATGCGTGTTTTAGATACCAACTTTGATGGTTCAAAACATGGGGTTTTTACCAATAAATCAGGTGCATTGACCAACGACTTCTTCGTTAATCTGCTGGATATGGGAATAGAATGGAAGCCTACATCCGAAAGCAGGGAGTCTTTTGAGGGTAAGGACCGCAAAACAGGAGAGAAACGATGGACAGGAACCAGAGTTGATCTGGTTTTTGGTTCAAGCTCAGAACTCAGGGCTTTAGCCGAGGTGTATGCCAGCGCAGATTGCAAAGAAAAGTTTGTCAAAGATTTCATTGCAGCATGGGATAAAGTGATGAATCTTGATAGATTTGATTTGATTTAAAGCAATACTCCGTTGAATTTTTATAAAAGTCTAAAGTTCAAGCTCTTGCGAGTGAACGAGCTTTCGTTTTAAAGCCCGGATTATCAGTGTTATATGATTTATCATAAATCTTATTTCTAACAGTCTAACGATCTATTGGTAAAGAGGATACTGTTTTTAAAAACAGATTCAGATTTGACTTTTGAAAAATGAGGGTTTCATTCTTATTGTGGCCCTCATTTTTATTAAAATTCATTCTTCGTCCGGTGTTTTCACATAGCTTAATTAATCCTCTTTTTTCAGACCATTTACATCCGGTAAGAAGGTGGGGATGCAGAGTAGAGTATATTCATGGCCTCCGCGCTCAGCAGAGCATTTTGTTGAATTCTTTTTGCAAGGCTGTTAGTGGCTGAAATTTAGTTAAATATTGCAAAACATGAAAAACCCCTGGTTAAAGATATCTCCTTCCGATTATGAATCCCACATGATTGAGGTTGGTCAATTGCAAACTCTCAACGAGCTTACCAAAGAATTGCTGGAAACGTACAGACCATCAAGCTTTGCTTTGCTTGGATGTTGCACGGGAAATGGATTGGAACATGTTGATCCTGATGTTACAACTAATGTTTATGCCATCGATGTTAACCCTGGATATTTGGAAATATGCATGGAGAGATATGCCTCACAAATTCCCGGATTAGAGGTAATAGAAAGTGATATTGACAAAGAAGGGTTGTCAATTCCAAAAGTAGATCTTTGTTTTGCAGGATTAGTGCTGGAATATGTTAAACATTGCGAAGCCATAAATAATATATTGCCTGTTATAGAGGAAGGAGGCACTTTGGCAATTGTTTTTCAGAAAAACAGGGAAGATGCCTTTGTCTCAAAAACAGCTTACAAATCACTCGAACAGCTATCTGGCATTTCTAATGAAATTAACGAAAATAAACTGGGAAAGTGGATGGAAAGCAGTGGAATGACATTGCAAAGCAGGAGAGAGGTTAAACTAGCCAATTCTAAATCATTTATATCTCTTGCTTATACAATGAGTCGTTAGTTCCTAAGCTTTTGGACAGATACAAGGTTTAAAATAAAGGCTTAAGTTTATGATCGCGTGGTAATTTTTTGAAAAGGGCAATAAGAGTCTCACTCTAAACTCTAATTAGAGTCTGTCCATAAAGTACCACTTACCGGGTTATGCTTGCCCGAAAATTACTCATCCCGGAAGGATCGGGACTGCGTATTTTCGGGCTTCGCTCCCGAAACCTCGGGATTGTAAATGAAACTTTCTGAACATGCACATAAATTTTGACACTGCTTACTTAGTTTATAGACCCACACTATTTAAAAGTACTTTTTCACTGCGCAAAGAAAAAGGCCATCCATTTTTTGGACAGCCTTTTGTGCAAAACCCCAAATTATTAAAATTTACCTTTTAATCTTAAACTGGTTAGCTAAGTCCATTAATACTTCTGCCTGATTACTTAGCTCTTCAGCTGTTCCTGCCAACTCCTCTGCTGAGGCAGCATTGGCTTGGGTGCTCTCATTAAATTGCTGTGTGGCATTTGTGACTTGTTGCACATTAGAGGCTTGCTCCTGAGATGATATATTGATCTCCTCAATATCATCATTCAAAGTTTTAAGTTGTGGTACAATCTCTTTTATGAACTCCATTGTTTGCATCGACATTTCTGAACTTTCGTTTATTTTCTCAGTAATTTGCATAGCAGATGAAGTGGTGCTTTCACTGAGTTTTTGGACCTCACGAGCTACAACAGCAAAACCTTTTCCATGTTCTCCGGCACGAGCAGCTTCTACTGCTGCATTCAGTGAGAGTATCTTAATGTTTTGGGCAATGTCATTTATCAATCCACTCAGTTCGGCAATTTCCTGTTGCATTGCCGCTGCCTTTTGGGCATCATCATTCAGGATATTGAATTTCTGCAACATGTTGCCACTTCCTTTTTTTATCTCCTGGCTTTTATTGGCATTTTGCTGAACACTGGCAGACATTTCTTCCATGTTGCTGCTAATCTCTTCTCCTGTGCTGGCTTGCTCATTAGTTGAAGAGCTAAGAGTTTGACTGCTACTTCCCAATTGTTGAGATGCCGAGGTGATGTTTTCACTGCCCTGCTGTATCTCTTTTACGAAGTATTGCAGCTTCTCAACCATTTTGGAAAAACTCTCCGCCAGACTTCCAATTTCATTGTCAGACTTTATGGAAATTTCATGTGTCAAATCTCCCTTTGCAATTTCAGAGCTGATAGCATCTAACTCAATTAACGGTTTTATTTTACGACCGATATAGTACCTCATTCTGAAAACGAAAAACAAAATCGCAAAAATTATGGTGGGAATAATCCAGTAGGCAGCAGAAATTACATTGGCAAAAACGTACTTAGCATGCACTTTTGCCTGGAGCTGCCATGGCATTTGGTGATCGTTAAAATGAATGGGGTTTGTTATTGCACCCACAGGCCCTTCAAACCACTGGTCTATTTGGCCTTCCTGCAGGTTTTTTAGACGCACCTCCGGATTCAGACAATCTTCCTCAATGGTTTTTCCAACCAACTCCGGATGGAAAGAATGGGTGAGGTAGGTGCCTTGGTTATCAAGTAATGCCACTGATGAATGTCCGTCGTATATCTTAACATCTTTCAACTGTTCATAAACTGCATCCATATCGACATCACAGCCAATTATACCTGCAAATTTACCATCAAGAGTTATAGGATAAGAAATAGTATAAACCAACTCACTTTCTCCACCTGTTTTTCTTCCATATGGATTGGTAACGTAAGATTTTAGAGTCTTTTTTGGCTGGGTGTAATAGTTGCTTTCTTCGTAATTTTCAAATGAAGATATGTTGGATTTCGAAATATAGATATGATAATTTCCGGCCTCATCAATTACCTTTTCTCTCTGTCGCTCTCTTCTATTTACATTAACATATTCAGATTCAATCACAAGAAAAGCTCCGCTTAGGTTTTCCTCATAAGAAAGAAAGTCGGATAAATAATTTACCAGGAATTCGCCATCAAATTCCTTTTTATTCATGTCCGTAAGCTGAAAAGAAATGGTTCGTTCCAGATTTTCAATTAGAAGTGTGTATTCTGCATTATCCTTTTCAATGCTTTGTGCGCTGTTTTTGAGCGATAAATCTCCGTAAACCATACTACTATACATGATTTCTTTCTGGAAGAAATATAAAATCACAGATAACAGTACAAGAGTTGATATAATAAATATTCTAATAGAATTATTTACTATTAACTTTGCTAAAGATTTTCTTTTTAATTCCATGGTCTTTTTGAGTAAGTGTTAAAAAATTGAACGACAGAACATATAATGTTTAAATTAAAAGGTTTTAAAAGCCCAATATACGCCGTAATACCTATAAGGTTTAGTAAATTTGTCTAAATTGTTCTAATAATATTTAGTCTCATTAAAAATAAATTAATAGTGCTCTGTGTTTTAGAGTATTGTTGCTTTAGCTACAAAATAATTATTTATCAATTATTCTTTATAAAACTAAAGAATTATTTTTGTAAAATAAATTTTAAGTTAGACGCCATGATTTGGAATGATGATGAGAGCTTATCAAGAGAGAAACTGAGTGAAGTTCAATTGATTCGACTCCAAGATACTGTAAACAGTGTTTTCGCAAAGGTTTCCCACTACAGAGCCAAAATGGAAAAGGCCGGAGTTACTCCTGAGGATATAAAAACTCTTGAGGATTTACGAAAATTGCCTTTTACTCTTAAATCAGATTTGAGGGATACTTACCCATTTGGCTTGTTTGCTGTTCCGGAACATGAGGTGGTTCGTCTTCACGCATCAAGTGGAACTACCGGTAAGCCTATTGTAGTGGGATACACCGAAAATGACATCCACACCTGGCGTGAAATGATTGCCAGAACTATGTATGCGGCCGGTGTTAATGAGAAGGATACTGTGCAGGTAGCTTATGGCTATGGGTTATTTACAGGTGGCATGGGGGTTCATTATGGTGCCGAAAAAGTTAAAGCCAGGGTGATACCCATTTCCGGAGGGAATACGAAAAAACAGATTGAATTGATGGAAGATTTCGGAACCACCGTTTTAGCTTGTACGCCATCTTATGCATTGCATTTGGCTGAGGTGATTAAAAGCAAACCTGGTTTAAGACAGAGGTTGAAACTTAAAACGGCCATACTAGGTGCAGAGCCCTGGACTGAACAAATGCGAAAACAAATTGAGGAGCTGCTTGACATTGAAGCCTACGACATTTATGGGCTCAGCGAAATTATTGGTCCGGGAGTGGCCCATGAATGCAAGTATAAGAATGGTTTGCACATCAATGAAGATCATTTTATTCCAGAAATCATTGATCCGGACACTTTGGAGCCTAAAAAACCGGGAGAGGAAGGCGAGCTGGTCTTTACGACTATTACCAAAGAGGGAATTCCCATTATTCGTTATCGAACAAGAGATTTAACTTCATTAAACTATGAAAAATGTGAATGTGGACGTACCCTTGTAAGAATGAATAAATGTCAGGGGAGGAGCGATGATATGCTCATCATCCGTGGAGTTAATCTTTTTCCTTCACAGATAGAAGCTGCTCTTCTTGATTTGGATGCTACTAGTCCCCACTACAATCTTCATGTCAGTCGTGATGGAAACCTTGATAATTTAAGAGCAGTTGTTGAGCGTAAAGAAAATTGTAATTCAGATGTAGAGATTCTTCACAAGAAAGTGAAGTCCCACATTCAGCATTGTATTGGTTTGAGTTTCGAGTTGGAACTGGTTGAACCAAATAAACTAGAGCGATTTACAGGAAAGAGCAAACGAGTTTTTGATACGAGGAAGAATTAATAAACTGAAAAAAAATGAATACAGGGTTAATTAGTATGGCTGCTTATCTTCCGGCCAATAAATTAGAAGATAAAATGGCAAAAGCATTGCCCGAATTTCTAAAAAATCAAACATTACTTCCCGAAGAATACATTAAAAGTATTGAAGATACCGGATGCCTTCCCGGCTCGGTTGAAAACAACTACGATGGGTGGGAGAGTCAACCATGGTTCGATGCCTGGCTGAAAAGTCTGGCTCCAAAGAAACAGGCAGATCCGTTTCAGGGAACCAGCGAAAGAAGAAGAGTTCCCAATGACCCTGCTTCAGTTACAGAAAGCATTCATCCGCACCCAATGTTGCCATCGGACGCCGAAGTTATAGCAGCTTCTATGGCCATTTTGCGATCAGGCATGAATCCTGACGATATTGATCTGGTATTGGCTCACTCGCAGGTGCCGGACAGGCCGCTGCCTCAGAATGTGTCCCTGGTTCAGCATAAACTGGGATTAAAAAATGCAGGAGCTTACTCGGTGGATACTTGTTGCTCTTCATTTGTATCTATGATTGAAGTAGCTGTTGGAATGGTAAAATCAGGAATTAAGAAAAATGTTTTGATTGTTTCATCCTACATCGACAGTCATGTAAACGATAAAAGTACCCATTTTAGTGTGGATACCGGAGATGGAGCAGCTGCAGGCATTGTGTCTTCATGTGAAATGGGATATCTGTCGTCTCATTCCTCCAGTCACGGAGACCGGCATGATGGTATTGTTTTCGAGAGTCGATTGCCATTGCTATATAAAGGATTGCATACGTCCCCGGATCGACGTCAATTGGTGACTACCTTTTTTAACCGGGATGCCTGTAAAGAAATTGCCATCAATGCCGAAAAAGACATGTCCTTTGTTGTTTCCCGTGCATTGGAAAAGGCCAATATGACGACCGAAAATGTGGATTTCTTTGTTACCCATCAACCGGTGGCATGGGCAGGAGAAGCCTGGCGAAAAGCAGTTGGTATTTCGGAAGACAAATTTTATGAGTCTTTTAAAAAGTATGGAAATATTGCAACAGCTGCTGCAGCTACCAATTTTACAGAGGCACTCGAGAAGGGGATGATAAAACCTGAAGATATGGTACTTGTTGCTTCCAGTGGAGCAGGGGAAAATCACATTGCGGTTATGCATCAGGTCTCTAAGGCACTTATAGAAAATATGAAGCGCTTTAATTAGCCCTTATGTTTGTAATTGGGAGTGCATAAGTTTCAACCCACTAAATTAAATTAGTGTCTGTACATAAAATACCACTTGCTGCGTTACGCTTGCCGCCAAAATACTCATCCCGAAGCATCGGGACTGCGCTTTTGGCGGCTTCGTTCCCGAAGCCTCGGGATTGGAACTGGTACTTTCTGACCAGACACATGACTACTTAGTTTCATTGCTGACTTTATAGACGGGCTAATTAATCAATTCAGTTTGTTTTTTTTATACTCTCAGCGAATATCAGACTTCCGATGTAGCGGAATTTTGTTCTTCCGGAGACAGCAATATTTGTTCATCATTAGACTATTGGATATTTTAAAGCATTTTTATGAGTGAGGTAAATCTTGAACTTTCAAAAACCCGGCCAATAAGGCCTTCTGTTCCGGTTGGTATTGTTGGGGTAGGAAGTTATCTTCCACCCAATGCGGTAACCAATGAAGAGTTTACAAATGCCGATCTATCTAAAGAAGAAAAAGACTTTATGGCGACCAAAGCCGGCATCAAAAAACGTCGTTGGGCCAAAGATGAAACGATTACCGAAATGGCGGTTAAGGCCGGCAAAAACGCGCTGCAAAATTCCGGTATTTCACCATCAGATCTTGATATGGTAATAGTGACTCATATTACAAGAGATCTTAAGCAGTTAACACCCCCCAATTCAGTAACCATTCAGACAGAGTTGGGAGCCACCAACGCTACAGCTATTAATATTGACCAGGGGTTTACCGGGTGGATGTATGCTTTAATGACTGCAGCTTCCTACATTTCTTCAGGGTTTTATGAAACGGTAATGGTGGTGTCGGCTGAATCGATTATGCCACATACCGACAGTACCATTATGAAGTCAATGCTTGTGGGAGATGGATCGGGTGCCTTTATTTTGAAAGAAACCGAACCTGGTTTTGGCCTTCAGGTTTTTCATCTGATGTCGAGTCAGTACCAGGAGGTCGCAGCAGGAGTAGGAATTCAAACCGCCAAAGCTGGTCCTGCAGACAAAGAGCCATCACAGAAAGCCTTTTTCAATATAGCCCCCAATAGTTTTCAAAGAGACTTACCCTATGTAAAGCAATTCTTGCCTTTTTCCCTAAAGCAATCCTTAAATGCTATTGATAAAAAGCCCAATGAAATTGATCATTATATTTTGGCTCAAAAGTTTGACTGGCTCAACAGGCAATGGGCTGATTACATTGGGATAGATTATTGCAAAGTACATCAAACGCTGGAAGAACATGCCTGTATGGAAACTGCAAGTATACCTGTCATTACACACGATGCTATAAAACAAAGAAAACTAAAGAAAGGGGATTTGGTGGCATTTGCTGATCTTGGTTCAAATTGGTCTGTGGCTTCAGCTGTATTTAAGTGGTGCATTTAGAAGAATAGATGATAATTTCCGGAGCTTTAGTTCCGGAGCTCCGGAAAAACTAATCCTAAGGTTTCAGAAAATTTTAAATTTCCTTTTTGAGTTGCTTTTTGGCTTCTTCCCATATTTCATCCATTTCCTGCAAAGACAGTTTTTTTAGGTCAACTCCTTGTTTTATAGTTTTTTCTTCAAGGTAATTAAAGCGTTTAATGAATTTCTGATTGGTACGTTCAAGAGCATTTTCAGGGTTAACACCGTAAAGTCGCGCTGCATTAATTAGTGAGAAGAAAAGGTCTCCAAATTCATCTTCAATGGCATCTTCACGGCCATTTTTCATTTCTTCCTGCAATTCCCCCAGCTCTTCCTGAACTTTATCCCATACCTGATCCCTGTGTTCCCAGTCAAATCCCATCCCTCTGGCTTTATCCTGAATACGGTTGGCTTTTACCATTGCGGGCAATGATGTGGGTACGCCGGACAGAACAGAGCGGTTTCCATCTTTTTCTTTTAGCTTGAGTTGCTCCCAGTTCTGTTCTACTTCCCTGGCATCCTTGACCTGAGTCTCTCCGAATATATGAGGATGGCGGTAGATCAGTTTTTCGATCAAAGAATCAATGACATCTTTAATCGAAAAAGCATTCTTTTCCTCGCCTATTTTTGCATAAAAGACAATGTGTAGTAGTAAGTCACCCAACTCTTTGCGAATTGATTCCTCCGATTTTTCAAGTATGGCATCTGCAAGTTCATAGGTCTCTTCTATTGTCAGCGTCCTGAGAGACTCATTGGTTTGTTTGCGGTCCCATGGGCAATTTTCCCTTAATTCATCCATGACTTCCAACAGGCGTCCAAATGCTTCTTTCTTCTCGTTCATAGTAAATTTCAATAATAGATATTTTCTATTCAAAAGTAGTGATAATAGATGTTGTGCGAAAATGTAGTCGTAAATTTGTCAAACCCCGGTTGTTGGGAACAATTCGGTCTTTTTGAACCCGGAGATTGTTAATTTTTACAAAATATATCTTAACTTGCAGCCCGGAAAATCAAAAAAACCGGTGAAGAAACCAAGACCATATGAGTGTCCCTGCTTTTGATGTAATACTTGTATTTCTTGTTCTGGCGTTTATCCTCATTTCCCTGTATCGGGAATTGATGGGTGCGGCATTCACATTCTTCATTGCAGTAATGGTGCTTGGGATCTTTAAAGTCCTGACCCCGTCCGAAATCCTTGCAGGGTTTGCCAACGAACAGATAGCCGTTATTATAATGTTGTTGTTGCTCGGGGACACCATTCGCCAAACCTCGGTGATTGAGGCAATCTTTGAAAAAGCCTTTCCACGCTCCATGAAGTATAAAGGGTTTCTGGCCCGAATGATGATCTGGGTGGGAGGTTTCTCTGCATTTTTGAATAACACACCATTAGTTGCGGTGATGATGCCCTATGTGCACCAATGGAGTCGCCGGCATAATATTGCACCTTCCAAATTATTAATGCCTCTTTCTTATGCTGCTATTCTGGGAGGGTGTGTGACGCTTATAGGGACCTCTACAAACTTGATAGTCAATGGCATGGTCGTTGATCAGGAGATTTTCCCTGATATGCCGTCACTGGACATGTTTGACTTTTTTTGGGTAGGATTTCCTATGTTAATCATAGGTATGGTATATCTATATTTTTATTCATACCGCATGCTTCCAGACCGAAAAAGCGTCATGGAAGAATACTCCAATGGGGAGCGAAAGTACCTTGTTGAAGCCGAGGTAAGACGAAATAGTCATCTGGTAGGAATGACACTTTTGGAGTCCGAAATCAGGGAGATGGAAGGACTATCTCTTATCGAAATTATTCGTGGAAACCGTGTTTTTCAATTGCTTTCGGATAATTTTCGACTTCAGGAGGGAGATTTGCTGAGATTTGCAGGTGAGAATAAAAACGTCGTTCGCTTACTTTCAAAGAATTCAGGTTTGACCTTGCCTTTAGTGGGGATGATGTCCAAACTGAAAAAAACCCAGGTAATTGAAGTTGTTGTATCGCATAATTCCACTTTAATTACCAAAACCGTCAAGGAGGTTAATTTCAGAGGACGATATGATGCGGCTTTGCTGGCACTTCACCGCAACGGAGAGCGGGTTGTGGGTAAAATGGATGAAGTAAAACTTAAGGCCGGTGACGTATTAATGCTGCTCGTTGGAGAGGCTTTTATGAGCCGTGCAGAAAGTGAACAGGATTTTTATCTTATTTCCAAAGTCCGCGAATTTAACCGTACTGAGAAATATAAAGTTTATACGCTTCTTGGTGGAACTTTATTGGCCATATTACTTTCGGCCGTAAAACTTGTTCCTTTGTTTATTGGATTGTTTGTAGTCTTGGTTGTAGTGTCGGCACTTAAGATAGTGTCGCCCAAGGATATGCCCAAGAGTATTGACTATAACCTGGCTGTTATAATTGCTCTCTCTTTAGCTCTGGGAACAGCCATGATTAAGACCGGCGTGGCCGATATGATTGCTGATTTAATCATTAGTGTCTTTCTGCCATTTGGAAGGGTCACGCTACTTTTTGGCATCTATCTGATGACAACAGTGCTTGCAGCCTATATTACCAACAAAGCCTCAGTTGCCATAGTATTCCCCATTTCTCTGACAGCTGCCAAAACTCTAGGGTTAGATCCTGAACCATTTGCACTGGTTGTTTCATTTGCAGCTGCAGCTAATTTCATTACGCCAATTGGATATCAGACAAACCTGATGGTGTATGGTCCGGGGAATTACAACTTCAAAGATTTCTTTAAAATTGGTTTTCCGCTCACCATTATTTATATGGTGGTAACCATCACCATTCTCAGTTTAATGTATTTTTAATAATGCCCAAGTAGCCTGGCAATTTTATCAATAAGTTTATTTTTATTCGGATCAATGGGAGTGCCTTTTGACTTAGCTGAAAGCAATTGTTTACGAAGTTCAATAAAAGCCTCAGAGACACTTCTTAAAGATTGCGATTTTTCTACCAGCTGACCTTCAAGCATTTCAATCTTACGACTTGTTTGATCGAGCTCATTTTTCATTCCGGAATAGGAAGCTGCCAGTTCGTTATACCGCTCTTTTACGTCTTTGATTTGTGTCTTTAATTTCGCTTGTCTTTCCTTATTCATTTCAAGAGAATAATGTAGACTTACCGTGTCATTTGTGAGTTCCGTGACTTTTTTCCGAAGAGTTTGTAGTTCATTTGCCCGTTCGATACTTGTGTTTTGCTGAGATTTGTACCTGCTTTTTATATGGGCTAATTCATCCTTCAATTTAGATGTTTCGTCCTTTAATGCTTCACTTTGCGAAAAAAGGTCTGAAACTTTGTCTGATTTAAGTGCATTGCTTTTGTGCAATTTATACTTCATGGATTCAAAATCTGCCATGGCCTGGTCTAAGTCACTCAGAAGGGCCTTGTTTTCATTGCGGGCGTCATTAAGACTGTTCTGAAGAATGTTTCTCTCGCTTACCATGGCTTCATATTTCTTTTTGGAAACCACGCATCCAGAAAGAATAAACATGATTAAAACGCTGATTGACAATATTCTTTTCATCTTACTTAAATTTACTGTTTAATAATTCAGAACTACACTTTCTTTTTTGAGTAATTACTGTTGCTTCAAATATTACCAAGGCAAACAATCAAAGTTTTAAATAAACTTTTTCTGATGTACCAAGCTTTTTATACATTTAACCTTGTAAAGGGCTGAGTCGATTTATATGATTTACGGTTTCATCAAAAATAAGAAAAGTATGCAGGCAAAAAAAAATATATTAATTCTTACCGCATTCCTGGGGCTGTTTTGGTTGGGTGCAATAGCACAAGAAAAAGAGTTATCAGGAAAAGTACTCGATGCCTCAAATGGGAGAGCTGTTGAATTTGCAAATCTTGGCATAACGGGTACATTTAAGGGAGATGCTACCGATCAGGATGGAGTATTCAGCATTCGCATTAAACCTGATCTATATCAAAACCGATTGCGGGTTTCCGCTGTTGGTTATGAGACAAAAGAATTTCTTATTTCCAGGTTAATCGAGAATAATCCCCTGATAATTAATCTTCAGCCAATGGTTTATGGAATTGATGAAGTTGATGTTGAAGCACCCTCGAGAATTCTTTACGGAATGCTGAAGGATGCAATTCGAAAGCTGAAGGATAATTATGTAACCGGTGTTTATAGTGCTGAACTACAATACAGTGAAAGTGTAGATGAGAAGGAACGAAATCTAACACTTGATTATACAGATTTGAGTGGCTATCAGGAAAGAACCAGACGATCAGCCTTCACCGACCGTAATTATAAGATCATCGAAGGTGTCAGGAATTTTGATATTACTCCCTTTGCAAACGGATTGCACAGAGTTGAGGAGTTGCTTGGATTTGATTTTTTGAGACACCCCGGGAATGTTCTTGACAGTGCTTTTGTCGATTATTATTCCGTTTGGGAAATGGATAATTATCTGAAGAATGGAAAGCAAATTATGGTAATTGCTTTCGAAAGCAAAAACCCAAAATATGAGTATTCCGGAGATGCACAAATAGAAAGCCTCAAGGGGGAAATTCATCTTGACAGAGACGAGCTGAGTATTTTGGAAATTTCCGCTTCTTACCAATCTAATGGCCGTTTCAGGTATGGAAGATCCTTTTTTGTGAATGAAGAACTCGCTGATATCAATGATACGGGAGAATTGGAATATTCAGTTAAGGTTGTTTATGACGATATAGCAAATAGTAAAAAAGCTTTGAAGAGTGTAAAATATATAATAAAGCCAGCGAAGGCCGGAGCAGAAAACAGCTCCTACGAATTGGTTTTTAATAATTTTTCTCAGGGAGAAATGTCTGTGACAGAAAAAAGTCGTCAATATTATGATGATGTATCAATTTTCTCTTCAGGATTTTAGATTTTAATTTGGCTTAAGTTTGTTATTGCGTGTTTTTTGGGGGCGCACCTTACCAATGGCCGACCTAATTCGGTGCTACCTTTTCATGAGTACCAATGATGCCCTTTTTACTTTAATATGGTGACTTTGTCCTTGCAAGGCCTTGCACTATGCAATCTCTAAGGGCAAAAACGCATTTTTAAACTACAGCCTTTAATTTTAAAAGAAAAATGGGTTGTCCTGCTGATATCAGGACAACCCATTTTTTCATGAAAATTTTAGTTTATATGTGTTTGTAACAGCGTACCCAGTTTATTTCCATTATTGCGGGCAAATCTTTCTCTTTAGGCTCTTCTGGAAGAATCGTGCTAAATGACAGGTACATTGGTTCCTCCGGGATGTTTTTTGTCTGACGAAATACCTCCACACCATTGATCTTCCATACCAACTCTTTTGGGGACCAGTCGAGGCTGTAGATGTAATAATCTTTTGTGAAATTGGCACCCTTTATCCGTTTCCTGGCTTCGGTTAATTCCTTCTCTTTTAATTTTGAAATTACTCCGGTTTCCAGGGCTTTGCCTCCGGAGAAAACAGATTTAAAGATATCTATGTGCGGGGTCATTTTTTCTCCCACCATCCAAAAGGCATTTACAATGGGGGAAGAGGCGTTAAAACGCACTTTTGCTTCGAAACGACCATATTGCTGGCGAAAACTTTGACCAGTGCTTACAAGGCCTGAGGTGAAATTAAATTCTTTTTCCCTGAACCCCCAGGAAGGATTCCAGGCTTTTCCTATTGCTGTTTCGCGCTGAGTAGTTATTCTCAAATTGGAATCACGAAGCTCCACATTAGAGTCTGAAAACAGCTGTTTTTCATTCTCCAGTGAATAAGTATCATTCATTAACGCTTTGCCCCAATAGTAACCTGTAATCCATTTGTTTCGATCAAGATTGGCTTTGTCAAAATCATCTTGAAAAGTAATTTCCCATTTTTTAAATTCCTCAAATGGCTTTTCTTGTTTGGTTTTCAGATACCAGACAATGTCCTTGTTTTTTTTCAGATCAGAAAACTCATTAAGCAAAGCTGCCTCATCTGATTTCTTAAAGCGATGCTTGTCCTCCATATAATCTTTAAAGTCCTTGAATTCTTTAGATTCAATGGTGGCTTTTAGTTCGAAAAAATTGGTAAGTTTCTGGCTGTCCTCTAGTTTTTTGAATGTTTGGTAGGCTGAAGACTTTTCAGATTTGATCGCCCATTTTATGGAATGATCATTTTTAAGTCTTTTATATTCCTTGTAAGCATCATGAGCTTCAGATTTTTTGAAATCAGAAGAGGCTTTGGCTTTATAAAATTCAGGAGAGTTGGTGTATTTTTCAAGCTCCCGGAAACGTTTAAATTTATCCGACTCCAAAATCTCTTCAGTTTTTTTGCCTTGGCCCGATTTACTGAGTTTAAGGTAGGTTTTTATGTCCTTGCTTTTATCAAGTTCTTTAAATCGCTTCAATTGCTGATATTGCTGAGTGTCTTTAAATTTTTTGTTCTTAAGTTCATCAACACGCTTCTCAAAATCTCCGGAGTGAACCTCGTGATCCAATTCCAAATACCTTTTCAAAAGTGTGGATTCACTAATTTCCTGAAATTTCCTGAAATTCTCTCTTAATTCAATCTGAGCGGCTTCATATTTTCCGGTATCCGGAAATTTACTGCCAAATATTGATCCAAATATACCCGCCATGGCTTATTTATAGTTTTAATTATATACTTCTTTTCCTTGTAAAAATCGGAATTTTTTGGGTTATCTATTCAAACGCACCAACCGGTCGTGGGTTTCACTAAAATGTATTTTTCCTAATGTATTAAATACCATGCCTTGGTGTGTGAAGAATAAAAACGGAACAAACCCCACTTTTAATTTCATGGCAAACAATTCTTTTTGTAAATACATCAACCCACACGAATATAATACATTGCTTTGTAAAAATTTAGGAATTTCGAATATTTATGATGACTAAACATTGTAGGCAAGTCGGATTTGGGTAAAGTTATTTTTTTTCAATCAGGAAATGAGATTATTAGGAATTACGGGGTGTGTAGAAGCATTTTTTTAAAGAAAAAGTGTTTTGGGGAAACAAAATTTTTTTACCTTTGCACTCGCTGTTCAGGAAAAACGAAATAATAGATTTCAAAATTCCTCAAATACGTTCTTAATAATTGCGAAAATAGCTCAGTTGGTAGAGCACGACCTTGCCAAGGTCGGGGTCGCGGGTTCGAGTCCCGTTTTTCGCTCGGTTAGTATTTCAAATGTTTGGAACTTTTTTTGAAGTGTTCCAGGTTGTGAGTTTTAAAAAAGGGAGGAGAAGTCTATTCCGAATCATCGGAAAGTCCCGTTTTTGCTCAAATTGAAGTTTTAAGATTAGAAATATTTTTTTTGCCCAGATGGTGGAATCGGTAGACACGCTAGCTTGAGGGGCTAGTGGCCGTTAGGCCGTGCAGGTTCGAGTCCTGTTCTGGGCACTTAAAACCCCTTGGAGATATTGATTTCCAAGGGGTTTTGTTTTTTTGGGGGAACGTTTATGTAAAGAGTGATTTTTTTGGACCACATCCATTTTTTTACACAAAATCACTTTGCTCACCTCCAAGAAATATGTCATTAAAGCCTGTGGTTCAATATTTTGATCTCCGGTCTTTTTTTGTTTCAAAATTTTGACAAAAAAAAGGTGACCCGAAAAAACGAATCACCTTTTGTATTAATGGGAGCCACACCAGGTGGATTATTTAAACTCCTGACGACAGGATTTGAGTACACCTGAAAAGCGGGGATCCTCCGTGTCCGAAGACAACCCGAAGGTTGAGGCCTGCCCTTTCAACAGGTAGTTTTACTCGGTATTATTGTAGTGTTGAGTTTAACAATCAATAACACTGGTGTGGCATATCTTTATCAAAGAACTTCTAATACAAAAGTAGCTTAAAGCAGCCTTCTATGCAAGCTTTTACTTTCTTTTTGAGTGTTAATTTAGAAGAATTAAATCAATGTCGCTGAATGTTAGGGACAAAACGTTGAAGCAGGTTATTTTTGTTTTTAAAATTCGTTTTCCCGGGATTTTAATATTTTTGCTATTATGAATCAGCTGCCAAAATATTCTGTTATTGATGTCGAGACCACCGGTGGAAAAGCAGGGGTGGGGCGTATTACAGAGATTGCTGTCTACTTGATGGAAGGCGAGGAAATCATTGATAAATTTGTAAGTCTGGTCAATCCTGAGTGTTACATTCCTCCTTACATTAGCCGGCTTACAGGTATTACAAATGAAATGGTAGCTGAAGCTCCCCGTTTCTTTGAAATTGCGAAGAAAGTGGTCGAAATAACTGAAGACTCGGTTTTTGTTGCCCACAATGCTCCTTTTGATTACTCGTTTGTAAAAAAAGAATTTGAGGGGTTAGGATATGATTACAATCGAGAGGTGATGTGTACCGTCAGACTTTCCAGGAAAGTTATACCGGGGCATCGATCCTATAGTCTTGGACAGTTATGTCAGGAATTAAGGATTCCTTTATCAGATCGGCACCGCGCCGGGGGGGATGCTCATGCAACAGCACTGCTTTTAAGGCATCTTTTCGAGATAAAGGGCGATTTCATTCTTCCAGAGGACGATCTTGATTTAAAAGGGATTAATGCGGAGCTTGATATGAAAAAGATCCGAAGGTTGCCCGAAACTCCAGGAATTTACTTTTTTCACAATGCCAATAATGAAGTTATTTATATTGGAAAAAGCCGAAATGTGCGGAAACGAGTGCTTTCTCACCTGGGAGCAAAAGGAAAGAGGGGGCTCAGGATGAAGGAACAGCTCACTGATGTTTCTTATGAGGTAACCGGAAGTGAACTGGTCGCGTTATTAAGGGAGTCGGATGAAATAAAGGAACAAAAGCCTCTGTTTAACCGGGCCGGCCGTAAAACCCGATTCAATTGGGGTGTTTTCTCCTTTAAAGATCAAAAGGGTTATTACCGCTTCCTCATAGACAGAGTCAATAGTAACACACGACAACCATTGGATGCCTTCTCTTCGAAAGACAATGCGGTCAGCATGTTGTCTAATTGGGTTGAGAAATATGAATTATGCCGCCAATTATGCGGGTTAGAGAACAAACAAGGGCCATGTTTCAACTATTCGGTAGATCAATGTAAAGGGGCGTGTACAGGCGAAGAACCATCAGATCTTTATAATAAGAGAGTTCAACAAATGATTGATGATCTGAATTTTTCATCTCCCAATTTTGTGATTTTCGATGAAGGAAGAAAAGCTGGAGAAAAATCTTTTGTGTGGATTGAAAAAAATGTACTTCGTGGCTTTGGATGGTTGAGCGAGGAGGATACTATAACACATCCTTCAGAACTGGAAGGCTTTGTTGTCGGAGGTGTCGACAACCGAGATACCCGGCAGATTGTGCGCTCATATCTTGTAAAAAAGTCTTCCAGCCGTGTTAAAATCCTAAAATACTAAATTGTTTATTTTCCTTTTCTCCGTGGAAATTGCACAAATCCACGTTGCATAGCGGGCAAAGGATGCACTCCCTGGTTGGCATACCGGACGTCTTCAATTGTGTAAAACGCCTTTGGATTGCTCTTTTTAATTATACCTGTAGCCAGTTCAAAATTGGAACGTTTACTTACACAGTAAATCACGGTTACTTTTCCTCTGGAGCCGAATGCATCATGCCAGGTTACCCCGAAACCTCTTTCAGATAATTTCTGAGCCAACTCAATTCCGGAATTTTGCGTAATAATCTGAAGATTAACATAGCCTATGGCCAGTTTTTCTTCTATAAGAAGTCCTATGTAATTCCCCGCGGCAAAACCGGCTGAATAAGCGATAAAATAGAGCCAGTTATCCAGATTTTCAAACACTTTTGTCATGGCCAGGAGCCAAATAAGGATTTCAAAGAATCCCAATACCGGAGCAAGTATCTTTAATCCTTTGGATATAAAAACAATACGTATGGTTCCTATGCTGACATCTGCCACTCTTGCAAAAAAGATGAGGGCAGGGATCAATATCCAGGTATACCAAAAACCTTCAGTAAGCATTGATTGCGATTTGAATGTGATAAAATTGGTTGATTAGGTTGAGTTTCAGCCTATTTCCTTTCATTTGATAACGATTGATGGTAAAACCACATAATCAGTCTCATAGCAGGAAATACGATGGGGTTAAATTTAGAACAAAGCCAATGATTTGAAAATAGGTGGGAAGAAAAAAATTGTGAAGAGTTGTATGTAATTGTGCCTTCCATCCAGAAGATGTTCTGGATGGAAGGCACACGGTTATTTTTAGAATTCAGTGCTAAAGTGAAACTTTATATTCTTGAAGTTTTCGCGGGCCATATCAAGCATATAAGAAGAGTCGGCTAAAAACACGTCACGTCCAAACTTATCTTTGGCCATATATTGGTTTTTACGCTTTTTGAAATCCTGAAGCTCTGTTTCGTCATCCGATTCAAGCCAACAGGCTTTGTATAGATTTATTGGCTCGTAACGACAAGAGGCGCCATATTCATGCAATAAGCGATATTGAATCACTTCAAATTGTAATGCACCTACCGTTCCTATTACTTTACGCCCGTTAAACTGACTCACAAAAAGCTGCGCCACTCCTTCATCCATCAACTGATCAATACCTTTTGCCAATTGCTTGGATTTCATAGGATCAGCATTTTCTATATAGCGGAATAGCTCGGGAGAAAAACTTGGAAGGCCCTTAAAATGAAGGGGCTCATTTTCGCTTAGACTGTCTCCGATTTTGAAATTTCCTGAATCCGGAATGCCAATTATATCACCTGGAAAAGCTTCATCCACAATGGATTTTTTTTCGGCCATAAATGCAGTAGGACTGCTGAACTTCATCTGTTTTCCCAGTCGCACATGCTTGTAATTGGTGTTTCTTTGAAAATGACCTGAACAAATTTTCACGAAGGCCAAACGGTTTCTGTGATTGGGATCCATGTTGGCATGAATCTTAAAAACGAAACCACTGAATTTTTCTTCTGATGGCTGTACTTCCCGCTCTTCAGTAACAGATGGACGGGGCGAAGGGGCAATTTCAAGAAAGCAGTGTAACAACTCACGAACACCAAAGTTATTTAAAGCACTTCCAAAAAATACAGGAGCTACCTTCCCTTCGAGGTAAGGGGATTTATCAAATTCGGGATAAACACCATTCACTAATTCCAGTTCTTCCCTCAACTCTTCGGCAGAACTTTTACCAATTTCATCAGCAAGTTTGCCATCATTTACATCCAGACTAATACCTTCCTCCAGCGTTTGCTTGTTAGGTGTAAAAAGATAAAGGCTTTGCTCAAAGAGGTTGTAAACACCTTTAAAGTCAGGGCCATTGCCAATGGGCCAACTCAATGGTCGTACCTCTATTTTGAGTTCTTCTTCAATTTCGTCTAAAATCTCATATGGATCTCTGGACGGACGGTCCATCTTGTTAACAAAAACAATTACCGGAGTGTTGCGCATCCGACAAACCTCCATGAGCTTACGAGTTTGGGCCTCAACACCTTTTGCCGCATCAATAACGATTATTACACTATCTACAGCGGTCAATGTACGATATGTGTCTTCAGCAAAGTCCTGGTGACCTGGTGTGTCAAGGATGTTAACCTTGTAACCTTTGTATTCAAAGCCCATAACCGATGTGGCTACAGAGATACCACGCTGCTTCTCAATTTCCATAAAATCGGAAGTTGCGGTCTTTTTTATTTTATTAGACTTTACAGCTCCTGCAACATGAATAGCTCCGCCAAAAAGGAGGAACTTCTCCGTAAGGGTCGTTTTTCCTGCATCAGGGTGACTGACAATGCCGAATGTACGGCGACGTTGTATTTCTTCTTTAAATGCCATCGTAAGAATATATTTCAGGTTGCAAAATTAGTCAATGAAATTAAACCCCAAAGCTAATTTGAGTGTTTTGTATATGTGTTTTGCGCTTTGATGCTTTTATGCTTTACTTTGTTTAATCATGAAAAAGGGAATAATAATGCAAGATTCTTTACACGACAATAGTCATTCACTTAAGAATTGGGCTAATTATCATGGGCATTGCTTCTTTTGTGACGGAAAACAAGAGCCTGAGGTATATGTAAAAAAAGCTATAGAATGGGGTATGACGGTGCTCGGAATTTCGAGTCATGCACCAGTTGGCTTCGATACTGACTGGAACATGAAAGAGGAAAAGCTTTCTGAATATCTTAAAGTTTTGTCGCACCTGAAGGAAAAATATAAGGAGAGGATAAAGCTTTTAACCTCTATGGAAGTTGATTACATTCCCGGGGAGGCTGGTCCGTCTCATCAACGTGTTGTTAATGCAAATCTCGATTATATTGTTGGTTCTGTCCATTTTGTGGAGGCTTATGATGATGGTACACATTTCTCAATAGATGATTCTACCGAAGATTTTACAAGAGGATTGAATCAGATTTTTGGCGGAGATATCCAAAAGTTAGTAAAAAGATATTTTGAACTCCAGAAAGAAATGATTGCCAATGAGCCGCCTCATATACTGGGACATATGGATAAGATCAGAATGCACAACAGAAACCGGTTCTTTTTTGATGAGAAAGACAAATGGTATTTAGACGAGGTTAGAAGTACCATGAAGCTGGCAGCTGAAAAGGGAGTTGTTGTTGAGATTAATACCAAATACTTTGAGCGGGCCGACTTTTCTTTTCCTTCGCGTGATCATTTCCGATGGATGGGGGAAGAAAAAATTCCGGTTACTTTGAATAGTGATGCTCATCATCCTGATAAACTACTTTCCGGTTTTAAAGAGATATTGGAAATGGTTGAAAATTCAGGAATCACTGAATTGTGGCATTATCATGGCAATGGTCAAACTTTTGTTCCAAAAAGATTCAGCCGGGACACTATAAAATGGTAGGTTTGGTTTAAGAATGTGATTTTTGAGAGCGATTGGCTTTTGTTTTCTTAATAAAAATGCCTTTCCGCTAACATTTATCATGTTTTCCTCTCTTTTTTTCCTACATTTGTTAATCATTAATGAATAAGCTCTGTAGCTGAATAGATTTTAAACGTTTTTTCAGCATTTCTGGAGCTTTTTTTTCGCACTAAGAAATTATAATTCAAGGAAAAACAAAGATTCATGAAAGTATTGAAATTTGGCGGCACCTCAGTCGGATCTGTTGAAAGCATCCGTAAAGTAAAAGAAATTGTTCATGCCAATGAAGAGCAGACGGTAATTGTTGTATCTGCCATGGGCGGTATAACGGATAAGCTTATTCAAGCTGCCAATTTGGCCGCCGAAGGAAATACTGCGTATACTGATGTTGTTGAAAATATTATAGAGCATCATAAAAATACTGTTCTGGAGTTATTTCTGAATCCCAATGAAGCTGAAGGAATTCTTGAATTTATTGCTCCGGAACTGGACGAACTGAGATCCATCAATAAAGGAGTGTTTCTTATTCGTGAACTAAGCCGCAAAAGTCTGGAAAGTATCTCAGGAATAGGAGAGCGGCTCTCCTCAAAAATAATTTCGCGGTTTTTGGAGGCCCAATGGTACGATAGCCGTGAGTACATCAAATCGTTTTATGAGTATGGCCGCAGCCAGGCAGATCTTGAGGCAACGAACAAATTGCTTTCCAAAGTTTATCCAAATATTGGGAAACGTTCTCTTTTTCCAGGTTTTATCAGTAGTAATCTGAAAGGTGAAAATACCACTCTGGGACGAGGTGGTTCGGACTATACGGCTTCTTTATTAGCTGCAGCTTTCGATGCAGATATGCTTGAAGTTTGGACTGATGTGGATGGTTTTATGACTGCTGATCCTCGGGTGATTAGCCGGGCATATTCAATCGGGCATCTCAGTTATGCCGAAGCCATGGAGTTGTCTCATTTTGGCGCCAAAGTGATTTATCCGCCAACCATCTTGCCGGTTTATCAGAAGAATATTCCCATAGCAATAAAGAATACTTTTAACCCCGAAGCTCCCGGAACCCTCATTGATGGAGTTAAAGAAGTATCAGGACCAAAACAGATTAAGGGCATCTCATCCATAAAAAATGTTTCTTTACTCACCGTTCAGGGAATTGGAATGGTGGGAGTAACAGGTATTTCGATGCGATTATTTGCATCACTGGCGGCAAAGGAAGTAAATGTTATTTTAATATCTCAGGCTTCATCTGAAAACAGCATCAGTATTGTTATTGATAGTAGTCAAACTGATCTTGCCAAAGCTGCCATCGAGAAAGAATTTAAACGCGAATTGGAAGACCGGCAGATTAGTAGCATTGTTGTGGATGATCATATGGCGGTGGTTGCCATTGTTGGTGAGAATATGAAGCATTCCACCGGTATGTCGGGACTTCTCTTCAATAGTGTTGGAAAAAACGGGGTAAATGTTTTTGCTATTGCCCAGGGAGCTTCAGAGCTTAACATTTCTTTCGTCATTAAAGAGAGGGATATTAAAAAGGCTTTAAACGTCATTCACGAATCTTTCTTCTTGTCGGATTACTCCCGCTTAAATCTTTTCCTTGTGGGTAAAGGAACGGTAGGCAGTAAACTCATAAACAAAGTGGGAACTCAGGCTGAAAAACTGATGAAGGAAAACAGTCTCAAAGTTCGTCTTGTAGGTTTGTCAGGTAGTAAGGGAATGGTTCTTGATCCCGAAGGCCTGGAAGCATCATCTGTTGTTGAAAAGCTTGAGAAAGAAGGAATAGAAGGAAGTGTTCATGATTTTCGGGACAGAATAATCGAAATGAACCTTGCCAATTCTGTTTTTGTGGATTGCAGTGCCAGTGAGGAAGTTGCTGGCATATATCATTCACTTCTGGATGCCAATGTATCTGTTGTTACGGCCAATAAAATAGCAAGTTCTTCATCATACGAAACTTATCGCAAACTAAAAGATACTGCACGTGAAAAAGGTGTTAAGTTCTTTTTTGAAACCAATGTGGGAGCGGGGCTTCCTATTATTGCACCTATTAATGACCTGGTGCGTAGTGGCGATAAAATTGTTCGTCTCGAAGCAGTCTTATCAGGTACTTTGAATTATATTGTAAACACCCTTTCTGCGGAAAAGCCACTCTCCGAAGTTATTGTAGAAGCCAAAGAAAAAGGCTTTAGCGAGCCTGACCCAAGAGTAGATCTGAGTGGAACCGATGTTGTAAGAAAATCTCTCATACTTGCTCGGGAATCGGGTTACGGGTTGGAAGAAGCTGATGTGGAAGTAGCCCCTTTTGTACCGCAGGAATATTTGGATCTGCCTACTCTTGATGCATTTATGGATAAGGTGAAAGAGTTAGATCCCGTATTTGAGGCAAAACGCCAAAAAGCAAATGAGCAAGGCAAGAGATTGCGATATGGCGCACAGCTCACCTCCGATGGCAAGGCAAAAGTTGGTTTGATGGAGGTTGATAAGTCTCATCCGTTTTTTGAACTTGAAGGAAGTAACAACATTGTTTTAATCTGGTCGGAACATTATTATGAGCATCCCATGCAGATAAAAGGATATGGTGCAGGTGCTGATGTTACAGCGGCAGGGGTATTTGCCGACATTATTAAAGTCGCAAATGTTTAGATGAAATTTCTCTGCCGGCATGAAGTACAAAAGCCATCTTTAAGTTAATACTTTCAGATGGCTTTTTATTTTGTCTGAAGCGGAAAACTGGACTGGAACCCGCGACTCCCAGCTTGGGAAGATGAAGCTCCACCAACTGAGCTACTTCAACAAATATTTTATATAGAGTCTCGCGAGGCATCTGACCGTTCAATGCTAAGTCAAAGTAAAAAAAGGGGAGAAGAAATTCAATACTTCAGGGATGCTTCCTTGGCCGGTTTTATAGGAATTGTGAATGCAAATGTGCTGCCTTTGCCCGGGAAGCCCTCAATAACGAATTCTCCATGATGCTGTTCTATAAATTCTGTGGTTATAGCCATTCCGGGTCCTGATCCTTTTGCTCCATAAGTTCCTTTCGTGGATGTAGAGTTTTCAATATAAGTTACATAAATGGAAAATAATTCCATTTAAAATTCCACAGAATAAAAAGTTTACAAATTACTAGTGTCAAGTCAAGCATAGTCTGACGGCCCAAGCCTTGCTCTTTCTACCTTGTGCTTCTCAAAAAAAAGACTCACGTAGCTACGGCTATGCTTACTTTTTTGTTGAATTTGCACAAGGTGAAAAATTGCGGCGGCTTACAGTGCATTCTAAACTTGACTTGACACTAGAAAAATAACAGCTTGGGATGGCATATTCATTTTTTGTTGTTTTTATACATTCTAAAAATCAGCATTTTTCTGTATTGTGATTGATTTTTGTCAGTTCTATAAAAAAAATAATTACATTTGTCATGGTTTTGTACGAAGAAAGTGCTAAATCAAAAGTTGATCATTATACTTGTTTTGTATATTTATTACACATATTCATATGTTTCATGCATAAAATATTATTGAAGGCTCTTTGCTAGCAAACGTCAATTAATAGTTTAGTAAATTCTTTTATAAAAAATATAATTTTTTACAGTCTCTAATCCCGGAACAGATTAGATTTTAGGTTTGACCGGCATTGTCACAGCGATAATGCCGGTTTTTTTTCACTTAGTATAGAAAAATCCTTCTTTCTCTGGTTTAGTATTCTCTTCTTTATTTGCTTTTCCTTATTGATTATTGAGGTATCTATAGGTTTTTTGTGGTATTGTTTTCTATTTATCGCTTCAGGTTGAACAAAATTTACTCGGAAGTGGTTTGTAGTAAAAACAGAATAAAATGATATTGTTTTTATTTAGACTTTGTTTAAATAGTTAAATGTTTTATTTTTGCCACTCAGAAATAACAAAAATTAAACCCAACTGATATGTCAACATTTGAAATAGTGATGCCCAAAATGGGTGAAAGCGTTGAAGAAGCTACCATTACAAAATGGTTTGTCAGCGTAGGCGACAAGGTAGAAGAAGATGATCCTGTGCTCGAAATAGCGACGGATAAAGTAGATTCTGAAATTCCTTCTCCTGTTGCCGGAACAATTAAGGAAATTAAATATGAAACCGATGATGTAGTTGCTGTAGGTAAACCTGTTGCAATAATTGCATTGGAAGGGGAAGAAGAAGAGGATGAATCGTCCGAAAAAAGTAAAGGCCAGGAAAAGGAAGAGGCTCCAAAAAAAGAAAAAGAAGAAACCCAGTCTTCCCAACAGGTGCAGTCGAAAACTGAAGGTGAAGATAAGCAGGAAAGTGATCGGTTTTATTCTCCTCTTGTTCGCAGTATAGCCAGTGAGGAGGGTGTTTCTTTCAAAGAATTGGATTCCATTTCAGGAAGTGGACGTGAAGGTCGGGTAACCAAAGATGATTTGTTAAATTACCTTGAGAATCGTGGTGAAGCAGCTAAAAAACCAACTGCCGCCGCAAAAGAAAAATCTCCTGCCAAAGAATCTGCACCAACTACTTCCAAAACAGTTCAGGCTCCAAAAGTAACTGCAGGTGAAGGTGATGAGATTGTTGAAATGGATCGGCTCCGAAAATTGATTGCTGATAATATGGTGATGTCTAAGCAAGTTTCACCTCATGTTACTTCAGTGGTTGAGGCTGATGTTACCAACCTCGTATTGTGGAGAAATAAAGTGAAAGATCAATTTCAGGAAAAGTATGGCGAGAAACTGACTTTTATGCCAATGTTTACTGAAGCTGTAGCCAAAGCTTTGAGGGATTTCCCAGGAGTTAATGCTTCCGTCGACGGCCACAATATTATTTACCGGAAGAATGTGAATGTCGGTATTGCGGTTTCACTACCTTCCGGAAACCTAATTGTTCCTGTGGTAAAGCAAGCAGATCAAAAAAACGTGGTTGGACTAGCTACCGAGATGAACAGATTGGCAAAAGCTGCTCGTGCAAATAAGTTATCTGGCGATGAAATCCAGGGAGGAACTTTCACAATAACGAACTTTGGATCATTTAAAAATACTATTGGTACACCTATTATTAGTCAACCACAAGTAGCCATTCTTGCAACCGGTACCATTGAAAAGAAACCTGCAGTGGTTGAAACCCCTACAGGTGATGTCATAGCCATTCGTCATAAAATGTTTCTGTCTCTATCATATGATCATCGTGTTGTTGATGGCGCTCTGGGAGGTATGTTCCTCAGAAGAGTAGCTGATTATCTGGAGGAAGCAGATCTTGATCGAGACATCTAATACTTCAATAAATGAGTTGTTTTGCATTGTTAAACAACTCATTAAGACAAATCATTGCTTAATAAAAGAAAAAGGAAACACAATATGAAAAGTAATGTTCCTGAAAACTATTCGGTAAAGAAAACCGATAAAGAAACTTTGCTAAAGTGGTACAAGCTCTTGTTTCTTGGGCGTACTCTTGACGAGCGGGCCCCCAATTACCTGAAGCAGGCCATAGGCTGGTCATACCATGCGCCGGCAGCCGGACATGATGGTATTCAGCATGCTATTGGGCAGAATTTTAAAAAGGAAAAAGACCACCTTTTCCCATATTACCGAGATCTTCAGACATGTATATCTGCTGGTATGACCGCTGAGGAGGTAATATTCAACGGTATTTCAAAAGATGCTGATGTTGCAGGTGGTGGACGTCACATGTCAAATCACCTGGCTAAACCGGCCTGGAATATTCACAACGTTAGCTCTGCTACCGGAAACCATACTCTGCATGCTACCGGACTGGGAAGAGCATTGAAAACTTATAAAGAAGACGATGCTGTAGTTATTAGCTCACAGGGCGAAAGCTCTGTTTCAGAAGGGTATGTATACGAAGCTATCAATGGTGCTTCCAATGAGAAATTGCCCGTTGTTTTTGTTTTTCAGGACAATGGATATGGAATTTCTGTTCCAAAAGAAGATCAAACTGCCAATAGAAAAGTAGCTCGCAACTTTGAAGGATTCAAAAATTTGCGAATCATCTATTGCAACGGAAAAGATGTATTTGATTCCATGAATGCCATGGAAGAGGCTGTTAACTGGGCAAAAAAAGAGCAGAGGCCTGTTGTGGTTCATGCCAATTGTGTTCGCATTGGTTCACACTCCAACTCAGACCGTCATGAGCTTTATCGTGATGAAAACGAGTTGAGTTATGTGAAAGAATATGATCCTCTCGCAAAGTATCGCAGAATGTTATTGCGTTATGAAAGAGCAACAGAGGATGAATTAAAAGATATTGAAGAGAAGGTTACCAAAGAGGTTAAGGATGCCCACAAAAAGGCCATCAAGGCTCCCGATCCCAAACCTGAATCAATTCATGATTTTGTGCTTCCGGAGCCTTACACGAGTGAAAAATATCCGGAGGGGACCCATAATGACGATGGCGAACCGATAAAGCTTATTCAAGCTCTAAATGAAACTCTGAAATCAGAGTTTAGAAACAACCCGGATACATATATTTGGGGACAAGATATTGCCAACAAAGATAAAGGTGGTGTCTTTAATGTATCAAAAGGGATGCAGAAAGAATTCGGGAAGACCCGGGTTTTCAATGCGCCAATTGCCGAAGATTACATAATGGGAACGGCCAACGGAATGACTCGCTACAATGATAAAATCCGTGTGGTTGTTGAAGGAGCGGAATTTGCCGATTACTTCTGGCCTGCCATGGAACAATATGTTGAAATGACTCATGAATATTGGCGAACCAAGGGACAGTTCTCTCCTAATGTAACAGTGAGACTGGCTTCAGGAGGTTACATCGGGGGTGGCCTTTATCACTCTCAAACCACCGAGGGTGCCCTGAGTACCTTCCCCGGAGTAAGAGTAGTTTATCCTTCATTTGCGGATGATGCTGCAGGTTTATTGCGTACGTCCATTCGTTCAAAAGGGATGACCCTCTTTCTGGAACCAAAGGCGTTATATAACTCGCCGAAAGCAGCAGCTGTCGTTCCTGATGATTTTGAAGTTCCATTTGGAAAAGCAAGAATTAGAAGAGATGGTAAACACATGACCATGATCACTTATGGTAATACCACTTATATGTGTCTTGAAGCGGCTGAAAAAATGAGTAAAGAAGACGGCCTTGAAGTTGAAGTAATTGACCTAAGGTCGCTGCTTCCATTGGATAAAGAGACCATTTTTGAATCGCTCAAGAAAACTTCGAGAGCATTGGTTGTGCATGAGGATAAAGTATTTGGAGGATTTGGAGGCGAACTTTCAGCCATAATCGCTGACGAAGCCTTTGAGCTGCTTGATGCACCTGTAAAGAGGCTGGGCTCTGAATTTACACCCGTTGGATTTAATCGGATTCTTGAAGGCGCTACTTTACCTAATACAGATAAAATTCTGAAAGCAGCCAGAGAGCTCGCCGGGTATTAATTAAGCTGGTTCCTGATTAATGTAAATGATGCTTTCCAAAAATTTTATGAGACCAAATATTAAGTGCTAAACAAACCTATAAGACGATGCTCTGATTTTAAGTATTGGGGTTTGGAATCGTTAAACCAATATCGCACAATTTTAGTTATCAGATAATGGAATAGCATCAACATAAAAGTCTATTAGATAATTATATTGAGAAAAAAATTGAAAGATGAAAAAGATAGGTGTCTTTTATAGTTTCAGATCACATAAAACCAAGAAGCAGGTAGGCAAAATGATCAAACATCTGGGTGAAAAGGGAGTTGAAGAAGTAAATGTGGATGAAGCTACACACAAAGATTTTGAGAAATTTGATAATTTCATTTTTGCTGTTCCAACCTGGTTCGATGGTGAGTTGCCCAACTACTGGGATGAGTTTCTGCCCTCTATTGAAGAGGATGACCTGAAAGGCAAGAAATTCGCCCTGTTTGGAGGTGGAGATCAAAAAGGCTATCCTGAAAACTTTGTTGACGGCATCGGCATCATGGCCGAATTCGTAGAAAAACGAGGAGGAAAAGTGGTTGGTCATACCTCAACCAAAGGGTATACATTCGAAGGTTCACGTGCTCAACGTGGCAATAAATTTGTTGGCCTGGCACTTGATATTGAAAACCAGGCAGCGCAAACAGATGAGCGCATTGAAAAGTGGATTGAGAGTGTAAAAAAAGCTTTCAATGAAAGCTAGTAAAACTTTTGTGGAATATTTCTTTAAATAGTTTTGCAAAGTTCATTCAAAAAACTACTTTTGTACCCGCAAAACAAACAAAGGCGACTCAGTAGCTCAGCTGGTAGAGCAACGCCCTTTTAAGGCGTGGGTCCAGGGTTCGAATCCCTGCTGGGTCACCATTATAAACCGCATTTAAGTATTTACTTGAATGCGGTTTTTTTATTCCCTCCGGATTAACATAATTAAGACTTGTATGTTTTGTTTCTTGAGTTCTGCTTTATTAGGATAGATGAAAAGTTCTTCTGTTGTGGTGTTCGATGTTTAATCCCAGACCGCAATCGGATATTCAATCCACTATTTGCCAGGGAAGTTTAATCTTCTTTTTTAGGATTTCATGAGGGAAAATGATCGCTATATGAATCCGATAAATTGGAGTTTATGGAATTCGCCATTCGCCATTATAATATGCAGTTTATGGAACCAAAGAAAGCAAATGCATTAAAAATTCCATGGTCATTCATGAAGTTACCTCATAGCATGGCAATTTGCTACAATTGATTTTTAAACTCCCTGTTGGGCTTTACTATGGTCTCTATTGGTCACTGAGGTTTTTTTAATCCAATAAATTTAACTGTTGAAACTTGCTTAAAATTACAGGCAGGAGAGTAGGAGTAATTGATTTATCCATGTTACACTTGTAAACAATTTAATTTCGAAAGATTTCCGTAGCTAAAGAGCTTATTCAATCAGACATAAAACTCACTTTTTCAGTATATTAAAGCATTTTATTAAAGCAAAAGTAAAAACTTCCATGGGAAGTGCATGAATTTTTATGCATTATTCAATTTTTAGCATGGTTTTTTGTTGTTTATTATTTAATAACCAGTAGTTTAAGCAAATCATCTAAACCAAATGTATAAGTATTGATTATGGGTTATCATAACACCTTATTTTTAAAGGCTTAATGCTTAGTGATAGCTTTTTTACGGAAGTATTACTATAGTGGTTTAGGAGAGAAATATTCATTAATAACCAACACAAGTAATATACTTATACATCTAATATTTAATAAATTAAAATCTAGCACATAATGTATACATACAATTAATGCATTTGGCAAAATATAAGAGTGTTTAAATTCATTGTTCTGTTACATTTGTAACCAAAATATTTACATGCCAGTTTGAATATTTCAATTGTTTATTTATTACATTTGTAACAACAATTTTGCATCAGTTTTCCATTTACAACAATACAATGAAGGAACGTTTACAAGAGATACTTAAGCAGGAGAGATTAACACCAGCAAGGTTTGCAGAGTTGGTTGGGGTGCAAAGATCAAGTGTAAGCCACATTATATCCGGCAGAAATAAACCGAGTCTGGAGTTTTTGCGCAAGATAATGACATCATTAGAGCATATTAGCCCCGATTGGTTAATATCAGGTGTTGGACCTTACAAAAGGGCTGATATAGCTGATTTCGCTATGAAAACTAAACAAGAAGATTCTGATGCTTCTGTAAATGGGACCATAAAGTTTCCCTCACTGGTTAATTCCGGCAAAAAAGAATCAGAATCCACTGACGGTTCCTTGGAAAGAAATACTCCTGGAATTGAAAAAACAACAAAAAAAGGAGATTACTCATCTGAACAACCTAATACCTTTGAAAAAGGAACCGAATCGCAATCTTATTTGCAGAATAACTCTACATATAAGAGAAAGCAGATTGTAAAAACCATTCTTTTCTATGACGATCAGACATTTGAGGTTTTTTATCAATCCTAGGGAACATCATGTTCAAAATATTTATTTCCTACTGGCGTTTGCGCTCTATGCATTTGAACTTCAATTCCGCCTTTATTGCTGCATTCCACTAAGATGTATCTTAATAATGATAAGGAAATAAACCCCATCTTAGAATGATGAAGTTAATAGTTCGATTGATACTTGTAAGTTTTTCCTGCCTTATTGCTTCGCGGTCTCAATTCTTAATATTGTAAGTGTGTTTTACTCAAAAATTGCAGGAAAGATACTGAACCAGAAAAAGGGTTAGCTAAGATTAGAGTTTTCAAACATTGATCCCTTTTAATGTGACCCTTTTTCATATATTTGCATGGAAATCATTTTTAGAGTACAAACTAAAAAGCATGTTTACAGATGTGAACATGTAAATGGAAATTATTGCAATGCCAAAGAAGTTTAAAGAAAATTTTAAGGTAATAGCCAATGAGCGGCAGACTTCTGAGTTTGTTGTATTGACTCTTAAGCACCCTGGTCAACTTCCTGAAATGTTTCCCGGACAATTTGCTGAAGTAAGGGCAGATGGTGCCATGGAGGCTTATTTGAGACGGCCACTTTCCATTCATGACGTTGATTATACAAACAACACCTTGAAGTTGCTAATTCAGGATGTTGGACCTGGCACACACCAGTTATCTTCCTTACAAAAAAATGATGAAGTAAACCTGGTTTATCCTTTGGGCAAAGGTTACGATCTGCCTGATAGCGATAAGGTATTATTAGTTGGTGGGGGGTGCGGAGTAGCACCACTGCTTTTCCTGGGAAGATATTTAAAAGAGAATGGTATTAAACCGCGCTTTTTAATTGGAGCCAGAAGTAAATCAGACCTTGTTGAACTGGACGCCTATAATAGATTAGGAGAAGTGTTTGTTACCACCGAAGATGGTTCCATGGGAACAAAAGGGTTTGTTATTCATCATCCGGTAATGAAAACCTTCGATCCGGATTTTGAGTGGTTATATACCTGTGGACCTGAAGCTATGATGAAAGTTTTAGCTAAATATTCAAGAGAACGTAATGTAAAATGTCAGGTATCACTTGAAAATACAATGGCCTGTGGCATTGGGGCTTGCCTGTGTTGTATTACACCTACAGTTGAAGGCCATAAGTGTACTTGTATTGACGGACCTGTTTTTGATGCAAATTATTTGAAATGGTAGATTTATCAGTAACACTCGGAAATATAAACCTCAAAAACCCGGTGATGACCGCTTCCGGTACATTCGGGTATGGAGAAGAATATAGTGATTTTATCAATATCGAAGAGCTTGGCGGTATCATAGTTAAGGGTACCACAGCTACCGCCCGGGAAGGAAATGCTTATCCCAGGATGGCTGAAACCCCAATGGGAATGCTTAATGCAGTTGGTCTTCAAAATAAGGGAGTTGATGCTTTTGTGAATGAAACGTGGCCCAGAATTAAGAAATACGATACTAACTTTTTTGTTAATGTTTCCGGGTCAACGGTTGAAGAGTACATCGAAACAGCCGAAAAAATCGCATCGATTAATGAAATTCCCGGCATAGAACTTAATATTTCATGTCCCAACGTGAAAGAGGGTGGAATGGCTTTTGGAACAAGTTGTCCATCTGCGATTGCCGTAACCGAAGCTGTCAGAAAAGTATATCCCGGGCATTTGATGGTTAAATTGTCACCCAACGTTACTGATGTAACTGAAATTGCGAAAGGAGTGGAAGGTGCAGGCGCTGATTCGGTTTCACTTATTAATACGTTATTGGGTATGGCCATTGATGCAGAGACAAGAAAACCTATTCTGTCAACTGTAACCGGTGGCCTTTCGGGGCCATGTGTGAAGCCCGTTGCACTGCGCATGGTATGGCAGGTTGCATCTTCTGTCGACATACCGGTCGTAGGACTGGGAGGAATTTCATCAGCCAGAGATGCCATTGAGTTTTTATTAGCCGGGGCATCCGCCATACAGGTAGGTACGGCCAATTTCAGAGAACCAGATGTTACAGCTAACATTATTTCCGGAATTTCTGATTATATGGAGAGGCATAATATTTCTGAAATAAGTGATATTACCGGTGGCTTAATTATAGAAAAGTAAACTGAACACTTTACAAGTGTAATCAATTCTTTGTTTACCAATGTAACAAGCAGCTAATTACAAAACTAAACAGATACTTGTTTTGCATAAACCAATATTTACCCTTTTAATCTTTTTTTCGCTTGTAAGCGGATTAAAGGCAGCATCCAATACTGTTAGCTTATCTGATAAAGCTGAAATTTCTATACTTACATGCGCACCAGGGGAAGAATTGTATTCTGTCTTTGGGCACTCTGCCATCAGGGTTTCTGATCCAAAGAACGAAATAGATCTGGCCTTTAATTACGGGACATTCGATTTCAACACTCCATTTTTCTATTTAAAGTTTGGACATGGCAGTCTCGATTATATGTTGTCTGTATCGAGCTTTAAGAGATTTATGCGCGAATATTTTGTAGAAGGAAGATCTGTTTGGGAACAAGAACTGGCACTGTCACCTCAGCAAAAACAAGATATTTTTGAATCTCTAATAGAAAATGCCCAACCTGAAAACAGGGCGTATAAATACGACTTTTTTTACGATAATTGTGCCACAAGAGTTGCTTTTGCTGTAATAGAACAGTTACCTGGAAAACCGGATTTCACAGTACAATTGCCTGCAGATAATCTTTCTTTTAGGGATGCAATACATCCTTATCTAAATTCAAAACCCTGGACTAAATTAGGAATTGATTTAATACTTGGTGCTCCTGCAGATGCAAGGACCGATTCTTTGACCATTATGTTTCTCCCGGATTACCTCATGGAGCAATTTTCCGGAATTCAATTTTCGATGAATGGAACCCAAAAGGGTCTTGTAAAAGGTACTGAATTGATTCTTGACTTTTCTGATAAGAGCGTAATAAAATCAGAGCAACTCTCTCCGGTATTGATTATCTGGTTTCTGGCAATAGTTGTTATTATCTTGTCTCTTGGTGAGCATACGGGATATATTGGACGCCTTAAATGGCTGGATATACCACTTTTTCTGGTAGGTGGTGTAGGCGGGCTTGTGGTTACTTATTTGGCTTTTATTTCAGATCATTTTGTCACAGGATCTAATTGGAACTTGCTTTGGGTAAATCCAATATGGTTCTTCTTGGTTACAAATGGTAATAATACAATTGTAAACGCCATAAAAAAACTTCAAACTCTATTTCTTTTGATCTTTTTGATATCATTACCTTTTTCACAACAGTATATTCCTGCTGAATTTATTCCACTTGTATTAATTTTTCTTTTTCGGTTGATCCGACCTTTTTCCTTTCTGGTAAAAGACAAATGAAAAAGTCCGGCTGTAGAACCACAATTTTCCATTACTCAAAATATACAACGGTCTTTTGTTTTTGTTGGTTGGAAACTTTCAGAGGTTTTCATATCAGCATTCTCACTCCTTAAGCAACTAGAAACTAGCATCAAACAAGAAAATATTGTGAATTTCGAGTGCCCTAAAGAGCGTGATTTTGTTTTGCTCTTATCCTTTGTTAGAGAAGTAATCATTGATTAAGTTCTAACGCCCTGAATTATGATAACTAGTTGTGGTTGCTTATTACAGGTTTATTAATCAAAACAAAGAAACCTTTTTGGAAAGGATCCGTAGAATTTTTTTAGAGGATGTTATGTCTTGTTTTGTTTAAAACATTATTTTTGTAGATAACATCTTCACAGAGTTTATAATGAATTTAGGTCATTATATCCGAAATACTGTTTTTAGTTGAAAAGATAATAGATCGCGAAGAGAAGTTGGAAAGATTGCTGGCAGCAGTTTTTTTCGGTTATAATTTAATGTTATGAAAGGATCAGTAAAACTATCTTTGATTATAGCAGGTCTTTTGATAGGACTTGCATCTAAATATATCACAGGCCCGTCAATCCAGTCGTTTGGTACCGACTTTACACCTCCGGAGCCGGTGGCTACTTCATTACGCATTTCCGGTTTCTTCTCCGATGATCCGGTTTTTTCCTCAATAGATCATTCGGTCAAACGGTTTTTACAGCGGAACGAGATGGCTGGAGCCTCAGTGGCAATTGCTAAAGATGGAGAAATGGTCTTTTCTAAAGGATATGGTTGGGCCGATAAAAATAACCGAATTCGAATTGAACCTTATCATCTATTCAGGGTGGCCAGCGTTTCCAAACTCATTACTGCTGCCGGAATAATGAAGCTTTCAGAGCAACACAAGTTGAGTTTGGATGATAATGTTTTTGGACCTGATGGTATTCTTAATGAAGCTCCATTCGATTTCTATGTTGATAAAAAAGTAGAAGACATCAAAGTGATTCATCTGCTGAACCACTCCGGTGGCTGGACTAATAGGTGGGGAGATCCCATGTTTATTCCCCATGCTGTGGCGCGTGGCCTCAAAAAGGATTTACCTGTTGATGCAGAAGATATTATTCAGTTCATGTTAGGTAAACGTCTTCACTTTAAGCCAGGTACCCGATCTTCCTATTCAAACCTGGGCTATGCCATTTTAGGTAAGGTCATTGAAAAGGTTAGTGGAGAAGGGTATGAAAAATATATCAAGACAAATATCCTGTATCCACTGGGAATTTTTGATATGAGACTTGGTGGCAGTTATCTCACTGATCGTGCAGAACTTGAAGTTAAATATTATGAACCGGCTGATACATATTTAGTGAAGGACCATCAAAGCGATTCTAGAGTACAACGTTGCTATGGAGGCAATGATATTGAAACCCTGGGGCCTGCCGGAGGTTGGTTAGCATCCTCAACTGATTTGCTTAAATTTATGCTTGCTATTGACGGCATGAATCTCCCGGATGATATTCTCAATCAGGCATCTATTGATAAAATGACTACCCCCCAGAAGGCTTACTTAGATCCTATTGGCTGGAGGGGAATTAAACAGCATTCGTGGTACAGAACTGGTACTTTAGCGGGTACATCCGCTTTAATGGTTCGTCGTGATGATGGTGTATCTTATGTTATCCTTTTCAATAGCAGCACTTGGAAAGGCCCAATGCTATCATCTGATATTCGTCGGATGATGGATCGTGCCATCAGACAAATGCCTGAATGGCCTGACTACAACTTGCTGGATCTGGCAAGTTCCTGGGACTAGTGTCAAGTCAAGCATAGTCTGACGGGCCAAGCCTTGCTCTTTCTGCCTTGTGCTTCTCAAAAAAAGACTCACGTAGCCTACGGCTATGCTTACTTTTTTGTTGATTTGCACAAGGTGAAAAATAGCAGCAGCTTACCCGAAATTCTACACTTGACTTGACACTAGAGTGACATTTATTAAATTGGTTTACTAGAATTTTATGTGATTTTTTTCTTTATGCAAGGTGGGGGTTGCCAAGCATAACCTTGACTACGGTTAAAAGCCTCAACGAAGCAGAAAGGGGAAAAGTGCATGAAATCAGTAATCGTCCCACCAGGCTTAACTCAATCACAAGTGAATAGCAATATTTTCCTGATATCTGCTTTTTTGAAATCAATCGATTATTATATATTTTAACTCTGGTGTCCGGTTAAAAGGGTTTAGATTTTAATAACTTTTTGAAAGTTATTGCTTTACATGAATATTGCTTCGGACAAGGCCTAAATTCGCATTAAGAAAATACCGTCAAGAAAATCAGGGTCTATTACGTGTAGAAATCCCAACTTTATGAGCGAAGCGAGTTTTCGGATTTTTTCTTAATATCCCAATGGTTTTAATGGCTGCGGGTACTGAGTTACTGTTACTATGAATTTTCTCTCTGATTAATTTCTTTTCCCCTGTCTTATAATTTACATTATGTTAATTTTAAGTATTAAAAAATACGGGCTGAAATCCAACCCGTATTTTTTAATAATAATGATATTACTGCGATTAATTAGAACCTGCTCCTCCTGTTATTGAATCAAGTTTAGCAGAAATTTCATCGTATTTATCATTCATCTCGAAACGGTAATAAAGTCCTTTGAGGCTTTCCAAAACAGCTCTTTCTTCAGGCTTCACTTCATGAGCTTTTTCCATGTAAGGCAATGAAGTTTTAAACAAACTGTCCGCTTTGGTTTTTTCTTCTTTAAATTTGGCATGATCAGTTTCATCGTTTGCAACATTCATTTGCTCAATGGCTTTATTATAATAAATCACACCTAAATTATATAAGGCATCAAAGTAAGCCTCATCCTTTTCAAGGGCTTTTTTGTAATCTTCAATAGCCTTATCATATTTTTGGCTTTGATCATACAAAACTCCTCTTGCATAATAGTAAGTTGGATTTGAAGGATCGTTCTCTACAGCTTGATTCAAATAGCTCATAGCTTCTTCATTCTGCTGAGTCTCCAGATAGTAATTGATCAATTGAGTAAGCAATCGATCGTCCTCCGGATATTTTTCAAATCCTGTTTGAAGGTTTTCAGCCATTTTAGTGGAATCACCCATTGTACCATATACCTGGTGCAAAAGTAAAACAGCATCTCCTCCACCATAGTCATAGTTAATTGACTCTTCCAAATACTTGGCGGCGGTATCCCATTTTTTTGCATTGTATGCTGCCAATGCGGTATTATAGATAATGGCGGTATCAACCGTTGGGTTATCCTTCTGGAACATGTCCAGGTTATTTACTTTCAGCACATTCTCAAATGCTGTCATTGCATTTTCATAGTTCTGGTTATTAAAACCTTCGATACCGGCATTGGTCAATTCATTCAGAAAGAATGTCAAAGCAACTTTGATTTCGTTTTCAAAGCGCCCCTTATCAGCCTTGTCTAGTTCAATGGCTTTCATGTAATGATCAACTGCATCTTTAAGCAGTTGGATGTCATTCTCTTTCTTATATTTAGCGGCAGCAAGTTTGGCTGCTACAATATAAGTTTTTGGCCAATCTTTAGATCTTTTGTGCGTATAGGCCTCTTCCATTCTCTCTCCAGCTGCATCAATATCACCGTTTTCGATATAGGCTTCGGCAGCATTAACTTTACTTTTTTGTGCATGAACACTTGCTACTGCAAAAATCGCAAGTGCAAAAACTAATAGCTTTTTCATTGTTATCTGTTTTTGAGTGGAATTACAATATTAATTTATGATTTTTCTTCCTTATCTCCATTCTCATCATCTGCATCATCTGATTGTTTTTCAAGGATTCCAGATTCTGTAATATCTTCATCCAGCTTTTCTTCAGACAATACCTTTGCAACTGACGCAATCATATCCTGCTTCTTATCAAGATTGATAAGTCGAACCCCCTGAGTCGCACGGCCAGTAACACGTATATCTTCTACAGCAACGCGGATGGTAACGCCAGAGCGATTAATAATCATCAGATCATTGTCGTCATTGACACTCTTGATGGTAATCAAATCTCCTGTTTTTTCAGAAATTCGCATGGTTTTAACACCTTTACCTCCGCGATTGGTAATTCTGTAATCGTCAAGGCTGGAACGTTTTCCAAATCCTTTTTCTGAAACAACAAGAATATCGTCGTTTTCATCTTTTACACAAACCATGCCAACAACGTCGTCGGCGTCTGAGTCAAGGGAAACACCCCTCACTCCCAGCCCCTTACGGCCAATGCAGCGAACGTGAGATTCGTTAAACCTAATAGCGCGCCCCGACCTTGTTGCCATTAGAATCTCGCTTTCTCCATTTGTCAAACGTGCCTGAATAAGCTCATCATCTTCACGAATGCTTATAGCAATTACACCGGATTGACGCGGACGTGAATAATCTGCAAGCAATGATTTTTTGATGACCCCTTTTCGGGTTCCCATCATGATATAATGAGAATTAATAAAATCTTCGTCATTTAGCTTTTTAACCCTGATAAAAGCCTTGACAGTGTCATCCGGATCTATCTGCAATAGATTCTGAATGGCACGACCTTTTGAATTTTTGCTTCCTTCCGGAATTTCGTAGACTTTCAGCCAGAAACAACGTCCGCGTTTGGTGAAGAACATCATTGTATTATGCATTGAAGCAGGATAAATGTGTTCAATGAAGTCTTCATCACGAGTTGTACTTCCCTTGGCACCCACTCCACCTCTGTGTTGAGTGCGGAATTCAGCCAGAGGGGTACGTTTAATATATCCCATATGAGAAATGGTAATAATCATTTGCTCATCGGCATAAAAATCTTCAGGATTGAATTCTTCAGAAGAATAAACGATATCTGTACGTCTGGGATCATTATACTTCTCTTTAATCTGAAGCATTTCATTTTTTATAATCTCCATGCGCAATTCAACCCTGGCCAGGATATCTTTGAGACGATCGATTTCTTTCAGCAATGATTCGTACTCAGCTCTCAGCTTATCCTGTTCAAGTCCGGTGAGTTGTCGAAGTCGCATATCAACAATGGCCCTGGCTTGAATATCAGTAAGTTCAAAGCGTTCAATCAATTTTGCCCTCGCTTCGTCAGGACTTTGAGCGGCACGGATAATTTTAATGACCTCGTCAATATTATCACTGGCGATAATTAATCCCTCAAGGATGTGAGCTCTTTTTTCAGCTTGATCCAGTTCAAACTGAGTACGGCGGGTCACGACATCGTGGCGGTGCTCAACAAAATTCTGGACAATTCCTTTTAAATTGAGAAGCTGTGGACGACCATGTACAAGTGCAATACAATTAACACCAAACGAAGACTGAAGGGCTGTGTATTTATAAAGATGATTCAACACAACATTGGCAATAGCATCTTTCTTCAGATCAATTACGATACGCATTCCCTCACGGTCCGACTCATCGTTGACATTTGAAATACCTTCAACCCTCTTTTCATTAACAAGGTCAGCTATCTTAACAATAAGTTCAGCTTTATTGACCATGTATGGGATCTCGGTAATTACAATTTTCTCACGCCCGTTTTTATCAGTTTCGATTTCCGATTTAGCCCTGATAACAATTCGTCCACGACCTGTTTCATAACCATCTTTAACCCCCTGGTAACCATAAATAGTACCACCGGTCGGAAAATCAGGCGCTTGTATAACCTTAATTAATTCCTCAATTTCAATCTCAGGATTATCAATGTATGCCACAATGGCATCAATCGAATTTCCAAGATTATGAGGAGGCATGTTGGTTGCCATACCTACAGCAATACCTGATGTGCCATTTACCAAAAGTGCCGGAATACGAGTTGGCAATACAGTTGGTTCTTTCAGCGAATCGTCGAAGTTATACTGATAGTCAACCGTATTTTTTTCAATATCTCCGAGCATTTCTTCTGAAAGACGGTTCATGCGTGCTTCAGTATAACGCATAGCTGCCGGACTGTCTCCATCGACAGATCCCATATTACCCTGTCCGTCAACAAGCATATAACGCATAGACCAGGGCTGAGCCATTCTTACCATAGCATGGTATACCGAGGAATCCCCGTGAGGGTGGTACTTACCAAGTACCTCTCCTACAATCCTTGCCGATTTTTTGTAAGGTTTTGTAGGAGACATTCCCAATTCATGCATTCCGTATAGTACACGCCGGTGTACAGGTTTTAAACCATCCCGAACATCGGGTAAGGCGCGGGAAACGATGACAGACATCGAATAATCGATGTAAGCCGATTGCATTTCCTCTTCAATGTTAATTTTAATTATTCTTTCTCCATCAGCCATTTAAATAGTCTTTAGATGAGTCTGAAATAAAAAAAAGGCCTCCCATTAGGGCCAATTTTTTTGCCGCCCTAAATTAATCATTTCCCCCCGAACAGTAAAACAACCGGGCCTGTTTTTTAAAGGCTACGCTATCTTGGGAGTTTTGCTCATTTTATAGTATTTTTGAAATATAAATAAACTCTGCAATTATGACACTGTTATAATGTGTAGCACAGTTTTTGAATTGAATTCCCGAACAACCAAAACTAGGAGAAAGGAAAAATATGGATTTAAACTTTTCATCTAAAATACGAGAAGTCCTTAATTTTAGTCGCCAGGAAGCCTCCAGACTTGGAAATCCTTTTTTGGCTCCTGAGCATTTGATGCTTGGGGTACTAAATGACCCTGAAAGTAAAGCTGGAAAGGTATTGGACCAACTCGATGTTGATTTTGAACAAGTACGTGATACTATTGAAAGACGAATAAAAGAACACACTCCGTTGAACCAAAAGGACCAGTTACCTCTTTTAAAGTCAACGGAACAAATTTTGAAACTTGTTCACTTGGAAGCCAGGGCCCTGAAAAGTCCAAAAGTTAACACGCTACATCTTTTGCTGGCCCTGCTAAAAGATAGTGGCAGTACAATTTCTGAAATTATGAAGGATTACGACGTAAAATATGACCAACTGAGGTCTATGGCTGAAAAGGCCTCCCCCCAAGGGAAAGCCCAACTTCCGGATGATGATGATTCTGACTCTCCCTTCTCTAATCAGGGTGGCGGCGGAGGTGGCCATGAAGGAGGAAAATCAGGTTCCGGAAAACCCGGTTCTGACACTCCGGTATTGGACAACTTTGGTATTGACATCACCCGTGCAGCAGAGGAAGGCCGTTTAGATCCCATTGTTGGTCGTGGCAGAGAAATTGAACGATTGGCTCAGATTCTCAGCCGCCGCAAAAAGAACAACCCTGTTCTTATCGGTGAACCGGGGGTTGGTAAATCTGCAATTGCGGAAGGTTTGGCCCTGCGGATTATTGACAAAAAAGTATCCAGGGTTCTGTTTGATAAACGTGTGGTTACTCTTGATTTGGCTTCAATTGTTGCAGGTACAAAGTACCGGGGGCAGTTTGAAGAGAGAATCAAGGCCATTCTCAACGAGTTATCCAAGAATCCCAATATCATTTTATTCATTGATGAGATTCATACCATTGTTGGCGCCGGAGGTGCCACCGGCTCACTGGATGCTGCCAATATGTTGAAACCGGCTCTAGCCAGAGGAGAAATACAATGTATTGGTGCCACAACATTGGATGAATATCGCCAGCACATTGAAAAAGATGGTGCTCTGGAACGTCGATTCCAGAAAGTAATGATAGAACCGACAACTGTTGATGAAACCGTTGAAATTCTCAATAATATTAAAGAGAAATACGAGGACCATCACAATGTTAACTTCACACCTGAAGCAATTGGAGCTTGTGTGAAGCTGACGGAACGCTATATTTCAGACAGGCACTTGCCAGATAAAGCTATTGATGCCATGGATGAAGCAGGTTCCCGGGTTCATATAAGTAATATTGTTGTTCCTGAAACCATTCTTGAGCTTGAAGAAAAAATTGAGGAAACCAAAGAAAATAAAATCAAAGCAGTTAAAGCTCAGAACTTTGAGTTGGCAGCAAGTTTCCGGGATAAAGAAAAATCTTTGATTGATGAATTGGAGAACTCAAAAGCCAAATGGGAAGAAGAACTTCAAAAACATCGCGAAACGGTGGATGCTGAAAAAGTAGCTGAAGTAGTAGCTATGATGACTGGTATTCCTGTTCAGCGTGTAGCTCAGGCAGAAGGTAGCAGATTACTGCAAATGGGCGATCAGCTCAAAGGCAAAGTGGTTGGTCAGGATGATGCTATTGTGAAAATAGTCAAGGCCATTCAACGAAACCGTGCCGGACTAAAAGACCCCAACAGGCCTATTGGTTCTTTTGTATTTCTTGGACCCACTGGAGTTGGAAAAACTCATTTGGCTAAAATTCTTGCTCAATATCTTTTCGATACCACTGATGCATTGATTAGAATTGACATGAGTGAGTACATGGAAAAATTCAGTGTATCAAGACTTGTTGGAGCCCCTCCGGGATACATCGGTTACGAAGAGGGTGGCCAGCTTACTGAAAAGGTACGCCGTCGTCCCTACTCTGTTGTATTGCTTGACGAGATAGAGAAAGCTCACCCCGATGTATTTAATATCCTTCTGCAAGTGCTTGACGAAGGTCGATTAACTGATAGTCTCGGGCGCCGTGTTGATTTCAAAAACACCATTATTATAATGACTTCTAATATTGGTACGAGAGAATTGAAGGACTTTGGCCGTGGCATTGGATTTTCAACAGGAAATCGTCCAAGCGATTCGGATCACGCCAAGAGTGTTATCGAGAAAGCTCTTAAAAAGGCATTTGCACCGGAATTTCTGAACCGTATTGATGATGTTGTCATCTTCAATAGTCTTGAAAAAGATGATATACGCAAAATTATTGATATTGAGCTAAAAGGTCTTTATCAGCGTGTTGAATCTCTTGGCTACAAGCTTGAGCTTTCAGATGAAGCTAAGGATTTTATTGCCTCTAAGGGATATGATGTTCAGTACGGAGCTCGTCCTCTGCGCCGGGCCATTCAGAAATATCTTGAAGACGAGATGGCTGAGGTAATAATTCAGGCCTCTATCAGTGAGGGTGATATTATAAAAGTTGACTTTGATCAGGAAAAAGAAAAAATAACAACTAATATTGAAACGTTGCCGGAAAAATTCTCCGATAAAGATGACGGAGAAAAAGAGAAATCCGGAGAAGCTAAAAACAATTAAAAATAGAAAGGCTGACATTAAAAAAAATGTCAGCCTTCTTTTTATTCATAAATAACTTAAAACTATGAAGCTTCAAATCTCAATTCTTCCTGTGTCGTGATTTTTTCACAGTAATGACATCTTAATGCCACATCCTTTTTATTAATCACATTGAAATGTGTTGTAATTGCCTCATTATTAGTTACACATTTCGGATTAAAACATTTTACTATTCCCACAATGGCATCAGGAATGGTAACATCCCGTTTTTCAACAACTTCATAATCTTTAATTACACTTAACCGTGCATGAGGGGCCACAAGTGAGATCTTATTGATTTCATAATCTTCAAAAAACACTTCAGATACTTTTATTATAGCCTTTTGTCCAAGTTTTTTGCTGTCCAGATTGGCTCCAAAAGTAACCTGTGTGGTTATTTTATCTAATCCAAGTATTGTGATAACCTTAAATAAGTTTTCGGAGGGAATGTGGTCAATTACAGTCCCATTCTCAATTGCGCTTACTTTTAGCTCTTTATAATGTGCCATTTTAGTCATTTTTTTGTTCTCTCGATGGAGAAATAATAAAACCCACTTTTATTTCATTCCCATTAAGGCGGCCATAATAGCCATGCGTGCAAAAACACCATTTCTTGCCTGATCAAAATAATAGGCTTTGGGACTTGTATCTACATCTGTATGTATTTCATTCACCCTGGGTAATGGGTGAAGAACCCGCATGTTGGCTTTGGTATTATTAAGCATTTGCTTTCTTAATACATATGCGTTTTTTACCCTTTCATATTCCATTGGGTCCGAAAAACGCTCCTTTTGAACCCTTGTCATGTAAATGATATCTGCCTCATCAATAATTTCCGAAAGTTCCCCATGTTCATAATAAGGAATCCCATTCTCCTCCAGAAACATTTTGTACTCACGGGGCATCCGTAGCTCTTCGGGGGATACAAAATGAAATGTAGGATTGAAATTTGAAAGAGCCATCAATAAAGAATGGACCGTTCTTCCATATTTAAGATCACCTACAAGGAAAATATTCAGGTTTTCTAATCCACCCTGCGTTTTTTGGATGGAATACAGGTCCAACATGGTTTGGGTGGGATGTTGATTGGCTCCGTCTCCTGCGTTAATGACAGGTACAAGAGACTGTTCTGAAGCATAGCGCGCACTGCCTTCCAGGGGATGTCGCATCACAATAAGATCAGCGTATCGGCTTACCATTTGTATGGTATCTTTCAGACTTTCCCCTTTGGTTGTTGACGAGGATGCTGAATCAGAAAAACCTACAACCCTGCCTCCCAGTCGGTTAATGGCTGTTTCAAAACTCAACCGGGTACGTGTTGATGGTTCAAAAAAGAGACTTCCAACAACCTTACCCTGAAGTAACGGTTGATTGGGATTTTTTTCAAATTCTTCAGCAAGTCTTAGCACGTGAAGAATTTCTTCTTTACTGAAATCATTGATGGAGACTAAACTCCGGTTCTTCATCTGAAGCATGGGTATTCTTTATGATGGTTTAAAAATAGTGTTTCCAAACAATATTGCACAAAAAAAGACCCGATCAATAAAATGACCAGGTCTTTTAATATGAATATCTTCGAAATAGAAATGGCGAAGCACTCTGCGGATGCAGAAAGCGTTTCGGTGTTTGTTCACCAGAAATACCGGCTTATTTCCTATTTCCTGTTTTAATGTCATACCGGGCATCAAAGCTACATCTTTTTTTCTATTCTGTAAAGTGCAAACACAAAATGGTCACAAAGATTATGAAGCTTTTTAAAAAGAAAATTTCCCTTCTCGTATTATAAATATATTGAAATTTTCTTCATATAATAACGATTTGTGAAAGATGTGGAAATCTGATCTTAATTTCTTTGGAATCATGACACTTCTTAATCATACTTAAGGTTCCACAGGTCTTTTTATTTCCCTATTTTTGCCCAAATTTAAAACAATTATGAAGGGAAAACTCTATATGATTCCCAATCATCTGGGAAATGAAAATACGGCATTAACAATACCCTCGGAGGTTGCCGCCATGGCTTGCCAGTTTCGCTATTTTATTGTCGAAAATCTTCGAACTGCCCGTCGTTACTTGCGGTTGCTTGATAGCAATATGGATATTGATGCCTCCTCTTTTTTTGTTTTGGATAAACATACCGGTCCCAAAGAATATGCTTCCTTCCTGAATCCTATACTAGATGGCCAGGACATAGGTGTAATATCCGAGGCAGGGTGTCCCGGAGTAGCCGATCCCGGGGCAGAGATCGTAAAAATTGCCCATCAAAAAAACATTGAAGTTGTACCCCTTGTTGGCCCCTCCTCTATCCTATTGGCTTTAATGGGTTCCGGAATGAACGGACAAAATTTTGCTTTCAACGGTTATTTGCCAATTGACAAAACTGAGCGTACCAAAGCCATTAAGCATCTGGAAGCCAGAAGTACAAAAGAAAAACAAACGCAGCTTTTTATTGAAGCTCCTTATCGCAACAACGCTTTGGCCCAGGATATACTAAAGCATTGTCGTCCGGATACTCTATTGTGTATTGCCTGCAATGTTACACTTTCCGAGGAATTGATTGTAACCAAACCAGTATCCGCCTGGAAAGGCAAATTACCTGATTTGCATAAGAAACCAACCATGTTTTTAATACAGGCATAATCCGCACACATCATCCTTTAATAATATTTAACAGTGAATTGGTTGATCAACTAAGGTTTTAGTTGTAATTTTAAACTAAACATTTAGTTGAATCCATGAAAGAACTAACAAAAGCAGAAGAACAAATAATGCACCGGCTATGGCAAATGGACAATGCCACAGTGAGACAAATCATCGATCAGCTTCCTGAGCCGGCACCGGCTTACAATACCGTATCTACCATCGTGCGCATATTGGAAAGGAAAGGGTTTGTAGACCATATTGCTGAGGGTAAAGGTCACGTTTATTTTACTATTATTTCCAAACAAGAGTATACCAGAAAGTTTATGAAACGCTTTATAAGCAACTACTTTGAAAATTCATTCAAAAACCTTGTCTCATTTTTTGCAAAAAACGACAAAATGGATCTAAATGAATTCGATGATCTGGTAGCTGAAGTGCGTAAGGAATTGGAAAACAATAAAAACAAAAGACAATGATTAGTTTTTCAAACTGGCTTTATGAGTCATCGGTATTAGTAGCGGGAATAGTACTTGTTTTTCAGGTATTTCTTAAGGGAAGGACCACCTTTTCATTCAACCGCATTTTCATCCTGGGGGGACTAATTATTGCTCTAATTCTCCCCTTTTCTCCGGCCGACTGGTTTCTATCCGGAAATGAATCCAATAAAATTTCAATGCTGATGGATCCGGTAACAGTTACCTCAAATAACATAAAGGCTTTAATAACAAGCCCTTTCACCAATTGGGATGTTGTTAAGCTGCTTTATTTTTCCGGAGTAATTTTGCTATTGTTCAGACTGGTGTATGGATTGGTAAAACTTGGCTTATTGTCCAAATCTGCCGAATTTGTCCACCACGGAAGATTTAAACTAGCTTTTTTGCCAGGCGATTTCAGCCCATTTTCCTTTTTCAATATGATTTTTATCGAAAAGAATACATTTAGCGAAGAGGAATTAAAACAAATCATTGCCCATGAAACTTCTCATTCACGAAAATGGCATTCTTTGGATGTGATTCTGCTTGAATCAGTTATTATTTTTCAATGGTTCAATCCTTTCGTATGGTTTCTGAGTCGCAGTTTAAAGGAAATTCATGAATTCCAGGCGGATCGTGAAGTATTAAAACGGGGAACTCCATTAATTAACTACAAAAGGCTGTTGCTTTATCAGCGCACCGGAGAACGTCTGGATCTGGTGAATAGTTTTCACAAATCATTCATTAAAAAACGATTTATCATGATGACTAAAAATAACAATCCATCCAGACGTAATATTGTTCTTGCCTCTACAGCAGTGATGATATTCTTTATTTGCTTTATGTCTTGCAATAAAGCTAATAATGAGGTGAATAACCTTTATCAGGAAAACGTTGAAATTTCCAAATCAACTTCCGGAACCAAGGTATATAATATGGCAGATGAGATGCCAGAATACCCGGGAGGAAGTCAGAAATTACGTTCTTTTTTGGCAAATAATACTCAATACCCTCAAAAGGCAATAAAAAATAAGTACGAAGGGCGGGTATATGTGAAATTTGTAATTAGCGAGAAAGGGGAAGTTAAAAATGCTGAGATTGCCAGAAGCTCAGGTCACATTATATTAGATGAGGAAGCTCTTCGCGTTGTTGAAAGTCTTCCTGCATGGACTCCTGGTAAATTTCAAGGTGAAAAGGTAAGTGTCAACTATACTGTTCCCATCAATTTCAGGATATCGGACAGCAACGCTGGGGAAAACGACAAATCTGAGAAATAAAAATTTTCATTATAGAATTACCTCCAGATTTTTTTTAATTAATAAGTCTGGAGGTGTTTTTACTCACTTAAACCTTAATTATGAAAACTCTTTCCACAATCATTTTTTCCCTGATTCTAACCTCACAGTTTTCTTCCGCTGTAGAATTTATTAATGCTGACACAACTGATACTGTTACTGCGGTTGACACCCTTACTCAGATTAATACCCCTGAAATTTTATCCCCCGACATAGTCTCCAGGCGCATCGAAAAAGCCAGGCGATTAATGAAAGAGTACAAAATTGACAGAGCCATTGACCTTTTGGAGAAAACCTATTCGGAGGATTCCTCCTCTGTTCAATTGGTAAAAGAACTTGAAGAAATATACTACAAAACATCAGAGAACAATAAAGCATTAGAGTTAGTAAATCTTTTGCTAAAGCAGGGACTAGACAGCTCAGTTTACATGCCTCATAAAGCTTTAATACTAAAGAAGGAAGGTGACTTTAGAGCATCAAAGCCCGTTTTCCAATCACTTATAAAAGCAGATAGTACAAATACGTTTTTTCTTAACACAATAGCCGAAGTATATCAAGATCTCGGCAAAACAGATAGTTCTCTGATATTTTATACAAAGAGTGCAGAAACTATCCCAAAGTCTGTTACTCTTTATAAGGCAGGAAAATTACTTCTTGGTAAGGAGAGAGCAAATGAGGCTTTAAATTTCATGGGAAATTACTACAATCCTGAAATTCAGCAATCTAAGCCTTTAAGAAGGCTAATAGGGCAAGCCTTTTATTTAACCGACAATATAGAAAAATCGATTGCCCTTTTTTCTGAGTTATACACCAAGGGAGATTCTTCCTTCATTACTACCAAATTCCTCGGAATGAGTTACCGAAAAGACGGCCAATTCATAAAAGGAGAAGAAGTATTGAGAATTGCTGCTTTTCAGAATCCCAATGATTTTTTGGTCTTTTTTAATCTTGGCATTTGCTGTAGAAAAATTGGGTTGGTAAATGAAAGTGAAAAACACTTCAACACAGCTATGAATCTTGCTTCCACTCCATTGGTGGTTAAAGTCATGATCAATACTGAGTTAGCTGAAACTTATGAAAAGCAGATGAGATGGGAAAAGGCACTAGCGCTCTATCAGGAAATTCTTGAGGCAGATCCCTCTAATCTTTCAATTAGAATGAAAGCACTGTTTGTACTTGACTATCAGATAAAAGACAGAGAACAAGCACTAAATGAATATAAGGTAACCCTCAAGATGTTTGAAGAAGATACCACCAATTCTGATCATTATAACAACCAATTGAAGGATTACCTGAAACGCCGCATCAATAAAATCGAGAAAGAGGAATTTTGGAAGGGAGGAGAAAGCTAAACAACCTGAGCCTGAGTTTTATAAAAGTGAGCTTCAAACCTTAAAAACTCATTCTCGAAATTTGGTGTAAAAACGCTTTTTCCAATATTCTCCTTTATTTCTTCAAAAGTCCATATTCTACCTCCATCCAGTTCGTCTGGATTGGGGGTAATTTTTTCTTCGAAAGATTTAGCGAAAACAAAAACCAATTCTTTCTCAATCTTACTACGCCACAAATAGCGCCCAACAGGAATAGCTCCTTCGGCATTAATTCCTATTTCCTCACGGGTCTCACGCTTTAAAGCTGATTGAATATCTTCATTGATGGCCACATGGCCTCCAACAGCTGTGTCCCATTTTCCGGGCTGAACCTTTTTATGCATTGGACGTTTTTGAAGCCACAATCCATCTGAGGTAACCACCTGAACGTGCACAACAGGGTGTAACCATTTCACTTTTCCGTTATGAACCAAACTCCGGGGTGCCTGCCCTTGTAATTTTCCTTCTTCATCTACGATGGGAAGCCACTCCTCCCTACTCCATTTTTTGCGGCGTTGCTGATTCGAAATCCAAGAAATTCCCAGCAACAAGGCTACTAAGATATAAAAACCCGGTCCACTTATTGCTGCCCACCAGGCATGAGGCATCCAAAGAGCGGCTCCAAGAGTAAGAAAGGTATGCGCTGCCATTAGCCAGAAAAAAACTTTCAGCATTTGTTGCATTAACCACGATTCAAAAGGGCCGGTCATCAATCCTTTAAAATACCGTTGGCTCATAATCATTACCAAATTGTGGTCGGAAAAAGCCGAATAACCAATAAGCAGCAAAATAGCAGCACCGATGAAAACCGGCTTCAATTTAAAAAGTAAGGCATTGTCAAACAATATGGCCAATCCCCCTAAAACGACCAGAAAGCCCACATCCATTAAGATAAACTTATCGACCCTTTTTTCGCGGAACCAAAACCAAATCAACTGACTAAAACCTAACCCCAAAGCGGCTAATAATCCTGATGTAGTTCCCCAAATAAGTTCAACACCAACAAATAATAAAAGGGGCAACATTCCCGGCAATAATTTTCCGGCCAAAGAAATCTTTTTGCTAGCTGAAAGTTTCACAGCGTAAAATTTTAAAAAAGAAACGCAGATATATCAGAGAGGCTAAACAAAAGCCATCGATAAATTCTAATCCCTGATATCTCTGCGTCGATATGAATAGTTTATTTTAAAAGGCCGTTAAGATATTCTGTAACGTTCTTTTCAATTCTTCCGGCGACATCTTCAGCTTTTGCTTTTTCAAAAGTTTCACCAGTAATTTTCTCAAACAATTCAATGTACCGTTCCGAAACTTCCTTGATATAAGCTTCATTCATATCTGGTACTTTTTGTCCGTCTTTTCCTTCAAATCCATTTTCAATAAGCCACTGACGAACAAACTCCTTAGACAATTGTCTTTGTTTTTCGCCGTTTTTCAAACGCTCTTCATATCCGTCTGCATAGAAATAACGTGAAGAATCAGGGGTATGAATTTCATCAATCAGGTAAATTTTTCCATCTTTTTTACCAAATTCATACTTGGTGTCCACCAAAATCAATCCCTTTTCAGCGGCCATTTCAGAACCACGTTGAAACAACTCACGCGTGTATTTTTCCAGCATTGCATAATCATCTTCGCTTACTAATCCCTGTTTCAGGATTTCTTCGCGTGAAATGTCTTCATCATGGCCCACATCCGCTTTTGTTGTTGGAGTGATGAGAGGTTGATCAAACTTTTGGTTTTCAACCATTCCCTCAGGTAAAGGATTTCCGCAAAGTTCTCTTTTTCCTGACTTATACTCACGCCAGGCATGTCCTGTAAGGTATCCGCGAATAACCATTTCCACTTTGAATGGCTCACAGAAATGGCCTACTGTTACCATAGGATCGGGAGTTTCCACCTTCCAGTTGGGTACGATATCGGCAGTTGCATCAAGGAATTTGGCCGCAATCTGGTTTAACACCTGTCCCTTAAAAGGAACCCCTTCAGGTAATACCACATCAAAAGCTGAGATGCGGTCAGAAACTACCATCACCAGGTAATTGTCATCGATGTTGTAAACATCACGAACTTTCCCTTTGTAAACGTCTTTTTGACGGGGAAAATTAAAGTTGGTCTTTACAATAGCGTTTTGCATAGATATGAAAATATTGAGTTATTCTTTTTCGTAAGCTTCAACTATGTCTGTCACCAATCTGTGTCGGACAATATCTTTAACAGAAAATTTAATGCGCTCAATGCCCTTAATTCCTTTAAGAATACGCATAGCCTGAACCAATCCGGAGGTCATAGGATTTGGCAAGTCAATTTGGGTAATGTCACCTGTTACAACAAACTTGGCACTAGTCCCCATCCTGGTCAAAAACATTTTCAACTGATTTGTCGTCGTATTTTGGGCTTCATCCAATATCACAAAAGCATTATTAAGCGTACGCCCCCTCATATATGCCAGAGGAGCTATTTGTATTGTTCCGTTTTCCATGTACTCTTTAAGCTTCACTGCAGGGATCATATCCTGCAAAGCATCGTAAAGTGGTTGCAAATAGGGATCAATTTTCTCTTTCATATCCCCGGGTAAAAAACCCAGTTTTTCTCCTGCTTCAACAGCAGGGCGACTTAAAATAATCCGTCTTACAACTCTACTCTTAAGGGCTTTCACAGCTAAAGCAATTGCCGTATAAGTTTTTCCTGAACCTGCCGGTCCAACGGCAAACATCAGATCATTATTCTCATAGGCCTCTACCAGCTTACGTTGATTTTCAGTTCTTGCTTTAATCGGTTTGCCGTTCACTCCAAATAGGATGGTATCGTCCGGACTTTCAGACTGAATAACTCTCTCCCCTTTTAAAATATCATTAATTGAATCTTCTTTGAGTACATTATACCGTTCATAATGTTCGAGAAGTTGATTGATTTTTTCTTCGAAATCGGCGACTTCCTCCGCTTCACCCATGGCTTTGAGCCAATTACCCCTGGCTACAATCCTTAATTTGGGGAATCCAGCTTTAATCAAATCGAGTTTACTGTTTTTAACTCCTAAAAACTCAACTAAATCAACTGATTCAAGATATATAAGCTTTTCTATCATACAGTTTTCATTCTCCTGTTTTTCCGTTGCAAATTAACAACATTTTGGGAAAATAAAACAGCTAAAACGGTAGTATTCCATCAATCTTTCTGCTTGTTTCTGCGCATAAATAAATTTGTACCATCCATTATTATTACAAATGAAAGGAGTATGTCTCCAATAGCTTCAAAAGGGCATGTAAAAAATCAACTTTGCGAGTTCCCTGCCAACCGTTCAGGCAGCCACCAGATCAATAACTTATACAGATTATTTGCGGATGGAAAGAAAATTCATAAAATACCCACAACTAATTATTAAATAAAAATCAGGATATCAATTGAAAATTAGTTGAACATTAATTAAATTGAAATTGTTTTGAAAGAAGTAAAATAATACTTAAATATGGAAAATTCAGATAGCCAAAATAGGTTTAGAAAAATTCTGGAAGGTTTTAAGGAAGCTGATGATTTTAATGCCTCATTTAAAGAATTTTTTATTGACAGGTTATGTAGAATTATTGAAGACAGGTATCCTACTTTAGAGTTTAGCGAAAAAATGGCGGAACATTTGGTGCTATATGCTGAAAATACTATAAGTTATACAGAGTCAGTCATTGATAAAGATGCTTCCTTCCCGGATTTTAGAAAAAAAGAAGAAGTCATTCGGATGAAATCTGTAGTTAAAAAACTTCCGGACTTTTGTGAAGACACAGAATTTGTCGACAGGATAAATTCTGAAGCAAAAATGTGCATGGTAAAATTCTTCCCTGAAATATATGATTTATCGGGAGACGGGTTTAGATTGCTGGATGTCAATGCCAGGTTTTTTAACCATGGCTTTTTGAGTAACCTATCTGAAACCCGTGAAACTGTGCGGTAGGATATCTGCCTTTTTTTCTTTTGCTGGTTATTTCTCTGGGTTTTCCATATGAGCCGATCATAATAAACAATTATTGGCTTAATTTTTCAGAGAATTATAGCATGAAATTTTTCATAATAAAACACCCTTGTAAATTATTGTTTTACAAGGGTGTTTTATTTTTTTGTCGGGGTACCAGGACTCGAACCTGGGACCTCGTCGTCCCGAACGACGCGCGCTACCGGACTGCGCTACACCCCGAAAGAAGCTTTTTTATTAATTTCTAATGCAAAAATAATTTTTTTTAATGAAATACCTTTACATTGTTAGGATATTTTTAGAAATTTGCGGCGAATTTAATACTTAACCCCATATGTTTAAATGGTATTTACATAAACTTGCAAATAGAACTTTTTCGAAGGAAACTAGTTACAACGAACATTTTTTTCTTGTAACAGTTGCTCTTTCCTTTTGGTTTACTTTTGTTAGTACGGTGACCAATCTGTTGATAGGTCTTCATGGCATTGTTACGATCTGGACAGCAGTGATGTCTGCTTCATTCATTCCCATTTTTTTTCTCGGCCGTCATCCCCAAAGGAGGATTCGAAAATTTGCGATAAGCACTTTTTTCGTAACCGTATTAATCTCACTCAATGGCATGTGGATATATAATGGTGGTTCTCAAAGTCCCTCCCCTATTATTTTTGTCGCGTTGATGGCTTTAATCATTTATTTTAACCCAAAACCTGGTTCTCCTCTTATTTCTTTATTATTGGGAGTCAATATTGTTCTCCTTTTAATTCTGGAATGGCAATACCCCCAAATAATTGTTTCATATGAAAGTGAACAACAACGGATTTTAGATTATATTGTTGTAATTGTTTATTTATTTGCAGCAGTTATCCCAACACTTGCGTATGCCAAAAGGAAATTGTTAACAGAAAAAGAAGTTGCAGAAAAGGATAATAAGGAGAAATCGGCTTATCTGGCCAATATGAGTCATGAAATTCGGACCCCCATGAATGCGATTGTTGGATTTACCGAATTGTTGCAACATTCAGGATTGTCACCAAGAGAAAGAAATGAATACATTTCCATCATCAGGGAAAACAGTGAGTTACTGCTGACTCTTATCAATGACATTCTTGATTTGTCAAAGCTTGAGGCCAACCTGGTAGAGAAACACATATCCACATTTTCGATTGAATCCTTGTTTTCCCAGGTTTACAATGCCCACTTTACTCAAGCCAGAAAGCTGGGCCTTTTTTTAGAAAAAGACCTGCCTCTTGAACTTAAAAATGCTGTTATCGAAAGTGACCGAACTCTGTTGTTTCAGATCTTTTCCAATCTAATTACCAATGCATTAAAAGTCACTCATGAGGGAGATATCCGTTTTGGGGTAAGAAAAAAGAGCGACAGGATTTCGTTTTTTGTATTCGATACCGGCCCCGGGATTCCGAGAGAGCAACAAAAACGAATTTTTGAAAGGTTTAGCCAGTTAAATAATACGAGGAAAAATACAGACAACCCGGAAGGTGTCGGCCTGGGGTTATCAATTTGTAAAGCTTTGCTGGACTTGTTGGGAGGTGAAATAAATCTTCATTCAGAAGTAAACAGAGGATCAACATTTATATTTTCCTTCCCTTCAAGTATTGTAAAATATTTCAGTCATACTTTTCAGGAAGAGGGTGAAGAGTGCAATATAGTCAACTAGCTAATGTCAAAAAAGACTCGCAAATTGATTTGCAAAAGGTAAAAAATAGCGGCAGCTTAACCGACATCCTGCACTTGACTTTACAATAGTGTCAAGTCAAGCATAGTCTGGCGGCCCAAGCCTTGCTCTTTCTACCTTGTGCTTCTCAAAAAAAAGACTCACGTAGCTACGGCTATGCTTACTTTTTTGTTGTTTTGCGCAAGGTGAAAAATAGCGGCGGCTTACCCGACATTCAACACTTGACTTGACACTAGTATATTTTCAGGTTTGTTCCACCCTGTTTTTCTTAACCAGGATCTCCTGAAAAGCTGCATGTTTGAGTATTTCTTTTCCCATTTGCAGAAACTTACTCCACAAAGGGATCTTTTTCAATCTTTGTGGTTTTATCGATAACGGAGCTTACTGTAGCATCTCCTGTTACGTTTACAACGGTCCGCATCATATCCAGAATGCGGTCTACAGGTAAAATAATTCCTATCCATGCCGGATTTAAACCTACTGAAGTCAGCACTATCATTAGCATAACCAAACCCGCACTTGGAATAGCAGCTGAACCTATACTTGCCAAAGTTGCTGTGAGCACCACTACCATTTGCTGTCCCAGTGTTAAATCAACCAAATGCATTTGGGCCAAAAACACCACTGCCACGGCTTGATACAGGCTGGTTCCATCCATATTCACAGTAGCTCCAATTGGCAAAACAAAACTGGAAACTCTTTTATCAACGCCGAGGTTTTCTTCAACACACTCCAGCGTAACTGGTAAGGTTGCAGCACTGCTACTGGTAGTAAAAGCCAGCATTTGGGCTGGACTGATTCCCTTCAGAAATTCCTTGTATGATATTCCTTTTACGAACAAACCCATTACCAAGGGATAAATCACAAAAGCCATAATAATTAACCCGAGGGCCACAACCAAAGCATACCACGTTAATCCTTTAAAAAGCTCTAAAACATGTGCAGGGTTGTTGCCTGCCATTTGATTGACCATTCCGGCCATGAGAGCAAAAACAAAAAAAGGAGCTAATTTCATTATCAAATCAACCATTTTCAGGAAAACTTCTGCCACAGAATCAATAAACCCGACAAGGGGCCTGACCTTTTCCCTGGGAATAAACAGGATAGCAATCCCGAAGAAAATACCAAAAAAGATAACTTGAAGCATATTGCGGTTGTCACTCAGACTGGAAAAAATATTACCCGGAACCATATCTTCCAGAAAAACCAAAGGTCCATCTTCACCTGCTTTTTTGGCAGTTTTCAAACGGTCTTTAACTTCATCAGTTTCTTCAAAGCCCTTTCGGAGCGAAACCTCATTTACAATATCTGCATATGCTGAATCTTTTGAGAACCATTTGCCATCTTTTGGTGAAAGCCCTTTTTCGTTTAACCAGAGTTCGTAGCTCATTCGATTCTGGAGCCTGACATCTTTATCCAGTGTTTTACCGGGTGCAAACAGGTTGACCAACAGCAAACCAATAGTGACAGACAAAATAGTGGTGCACAGATATAAAAGTAAGGTTTTTCCTCCCAGTTTACCCAAGTCTTTGGGATGACCAAGACTCACAATACCACCAATAATGGAGAATAAAACCAAGGGTACTGCAATTAACTTAAGCAGGTCAATAAAAATTCTTCCCCATGGCGCGATCCAGTTTTCGGTAAAGGTATTCCACCCTAGCCAGCTCCCGGCGAGAGCCCATAAGATACCCAAAATCAGTCCAAAGATTATTTTCCAGTGAAGCGGCAGTTTTTTGATCATATATCTGCAATATCGGTCAGCACTTATAATTCTTCATTCCGGCTTAAGCCAATAAAAGAAAAAAATGCAAGTTTCAATAATAAAAAGTAAAGGAAGTTTCATTCTCCCCAAAGCATTGATTCTCGATTTAATGATAAGTTTTGTTCATCAACCAGGCATCAGCCATTACCATGGCAGCCATAGCTTCAACAATTGGTACTGCACGTGGCACAACGCAAGGGTCATGGCGACCTTTAGCCTTCATAACAACCTCTTTGCCGGATTTATCAACTGTGTGTTGATCCTTGAGAATGGTTGCTACGGGTTTAAAAGCCACACGGAAAATAATTTCTTCTCCGTTGGAAATGCCTCCCTGAACCCCTCCGGAGCGATTGGTTTTGGCTTTTATTGCGCCATTTTCACTGAAAAATTCATCATTATGCTGAGACCCTTTCATAGAGGCCGCCTGAAACCCCATTCCATATTCAAATCCCTTTACTGCGTTGATGGATAGCATTGCCTGTCCAAGAGAAGCATGCAGTTTTTCAAACACAGGATCTCCCAATCCGGCAGGAGCGTTTTTTATTACGCAACTAACTACTCCTCCAACTGAATCTTTATCTTTTCGAACATTATCAATATAATCGATCATTTTTTCGGCTACCTTTAAATCCGGACACCTTACAGGCGTTGATTCAATCAATGATAAATCTTCGGGTATTGTCTCCATTTGAATTTCTCCCACCTGCGATACAAAACCCACAATTTCCGCTCCGATTTCTTTCAACATTAATTTGGCGATAGCACCTGCTACGACACGGGCAATGGTTTCTCTTGCCGAAGAACGCCCCCCGCCTCTGTGGTCACGAATTCCATATTTGGCATCATAAGTATAATCGGCATGCGAAGGCCTGTAAAGATCCTTTAGATTGTCGTAATCGCCTGATTTTTGATCCTTGTTCCAGATTGCAAATGCCAAGGGGGTTCCCGTAGCTTTGCCTTCAAAAACACCTGACAAAAACTCTACTCTGTCCTTTTCATCCCTGGGAGTAGTTATTTTCGATTGTCCCGGGCGACGTCTGTCCAATTCTTTCTGGATAAAATCCATATCTAATTCCAAACCGGGTTTTACTCCCTCAATTATACCACCAACTCCTCTTCCATGAGATTCTCCAAAAGAAGTAAGCTTAAATAGTCTTCCAAATGTATTACCTGCCATCGTTTTATTTTTTCAAAATCATTATAAACAATAGTCTCCTGATATTTTATGCCTGAGACCTTCTTTCATAAGCCGCCTAATCACCAAATAGTGTAAAGCATTTGTTTATGAGAAAATGCCACACATTGGAATTCCGCTTTTTGAAGCAGACAAGCGATCTATTGTCGCAAGAATGTCTGTAAAAATAGCTGATACCAAATACATGAGCAAAAAAAAGGTGTTTCATACAGCAATGAAACACCTTTTATCATAAAATATCATTGTTATTAACAGCTGCAGCCATCGCCACAATTACCTGAGCTACAGTCGCCTCCTACTGCTTCAACCAATTCGTTTTCAGAAGCATCACGAACCTCAAGTACTTTTCCTGCAAAGTGCAAATCATCACCTGCCAGAGGGTGGTTAAAGTCCATCTTAACAGTGTCATCGGCAACTTCCAATACGATACCATTCAAACGGTTACCATTGGCATCCTGCATAGGAACCATGTTACCAACCTTAAGTAAAGACTCATCAATCTGTCCCTCTACTTCAAAAATATTTTTGGGCAAATCTACAATAGCATCAGTGTTTACTTCACCGTAAGCCTCATGAGATTTAAGTTCGAAACTAAAATCGTCACCCTGGGTGAGACCTTCCAGCTTTTTTTCGAACATCTCAATCATCTTACCAGCTCCAAACACAAACTGCAAAGGATTGCTTTCTCCGGTTTCCTCAACTAAATCACCTTCGGCACCATTGAGACGCAATTGATATGAAAGCGATACAAATTTGTTTCTTGCAATTTCCATTCTGAATTTCTTTTAATTTATTAATCGATTGCAAAGTAACAGAGAATTTGACTCTAAATCAAATTCATGGCCAATGATTTTAAGGAATAAAAAGGAAAAGAATCCAAAAAAATATTAATCGCCATTTATTCTATAAGTTGATCAAAATCAATCTCCTCCTGTGTGGATTCTGTAAGGCGGGTGTTTTCGCAACGTATGGTTCTTCCGGGAAATTTCTTAATTAATCCATAATTATGGGTAGCCATAACTACCGTTTTTCCCTCTTTACAGATAGCATGTAACAATTCAAGCAAATCATCAGAAGTATCCGGATCGAGATTTCCTGTAGGCTCATCTGCCAAAATTAGGTCAGGGGTATTCAGCAATGATCTGGCAATTCCGATTCGTTGCTGTTCTCCTCCGGATAGTTGATGAGGCATTTTGTATCCTTTATGAACCATGTCTACTTTTGACAATACATCACGAACCTGGTGATCCATTTCTTTTTGATCCTTCCAGCCTGTAGCTTTAAGGACAAAAAGCAGATTGTCATAAACATTTCTATCTGTGAGAAGCTGAAAATCCTGAAAAACGATTCCCATTTTCCTTCTTAAATAGGGCAAGTCTTTATTGCGTAATCTTTTAAGCCTGAATCCGGCAACAAAACCATAGCCCTCCGGAAAAGGAAGATCTCCGTAAAATGTTTTAAGCAAACTGGATTTTCCACTTCCCACTCTTCCGATGAGATAGACAAACTCTCCAGGTTTTATGTTAATATTTACATCGCGTAATATAATGTGCTCTCTCTGACGTACTAATCCATCAGATATTTCGATAATATGGCCATTATTATTAACAACCGGAAGCGTTTCTTTTCCCATGAATACAATATTTTTGACCTTGCTAAATGGAATGCAAGGTTAACCTGAATGATATAAATTCAAATAATTCAGATTTAAATATAAAACACTAATTCCACTTATCAAAAGCAGGATTAAACAAGATCTGCTAAAGCTTTTTTGATTCGCTTCATAGCCTCCACGAGCAGATCATCGCTGGTGGCATAAGAAAACCGAATGCAATTTTTATTTCCAAAGGCAGTGCCGGTTACTGTAGCCACATGGGCCACTTCGAGAAGGTAAAAGCTCATATCCCTTGCATTTTCTATGGTTTTGCCATTATAGCTTTTGCCTAAAAAAGAACTCACATTAGGAAATAAATAAAATGCCCCGGCAGGATCGTTAACTTTTAATCCGGGAATTTCACGGGCCAATTTCACAACCAGGTCTTTTCTCCTTCTAAACGCCTCAACCATCTTGAATGTATAATCCATTGGACCTTCTATGGCAGCTAACGCGGCTTTTTGGGAAATGGAATTGGCACCCGAAGTGTATTGCCCCTGAATTCTGGAGCAAGCTGATGCCAACCATTCAGGAGCTGCGATATATCCGATGCGCCAGCCTGTCATGGCAAAACCTTTGGAAACTCCGTTTACTATTACAACACGGTCTTTTAATCCCTCAAACTCGGCTAATGAATGGTGCTTTTCATCGTAATTTATATATTCATAAATCTCATCTGAAATTATGAATACTCTCGGATGACGCTCCAATACCTCAGCGAGGCCTAGTAACTCCTCATAAGAGTAAACACTTCCTGTAGGGTTACTTGGGCTATTGATTAACAAAACCTTAGTCTTTTCGGTAATGGCCTCCTCTAATTGTTCAGGAGTCATCTTAAAATCCTGGTCAATTCCGGCGTAAACAAAGACCGACTTTCCACCGGCCAGTTGTGCCATGGCAGGGTAACTCACCCAATAAGGTGATGGAATTATTATTTCATCACCCTCATCTACCAGACTGTATATGGCATTTGCCAAAGCTTGTTTACCACCCGTTGAAACGACGATTTGAGAAGGTTTATAATCAATATTATTGTCACGCTGAAATTTTTCTGCTATAGCCTCTCGTAATTGAGGAATTCCGGGAACGGGAGGATATGTTGTGAAATTTTCATCGATGGCTTTCTTTGCTGCATCTTTTACATGTTCAGGAGATGGAAAATCAGGTTCTCCGAGACTAAGATTAATAATATCATATCCCTGTTCGCGTAATTCCCGGCTACGCTGGGACATGGCTATGGTTTCTGATTCAGCTAATTGAGCAAGACGCTGTGAGAGTTGTTCCATGTTTATATAGAGTTTTTTATGGTATTTTTCCTGACTGTTTAAGCTAATTCTCTTTGAAACAAGTATTTTATAGAAGTAACAAAGAAAGCACAAAAATAGATTTTTTTTTCCTGAAGGCAAGAGCATAAAATAACGGCGGGTGTGCAGGACGGAAATAATGATTAACTTTGTGTATAGGTGAAAGGAAATAGATTTCGTTTTGAGGTTATTAAACCGAGTTCTTCACTAATCAACCCTGTTAAATATTAAAAAATAATGAAACCGATGGCATTACCTGAATTGCTTTGGATTGTAGTACCTGTTTTATTGATTGCTGTTTTTACACTGATTTTAGTAAAATGGTTCCTTGACAATGATGCTAAGCGAAGACGTCAGGAGTTCCTGATGAGTAACAGCGAAGTTATTCTGCAACATAGATTTCAGGCTTATGAACGCTTCACCCTTTTTTTGGAACGTATTTCTCCGGAATCTCTGGTTTTGAGAGAGCAACAAAAAAACATGAATGCATTTCAGCTTCAAAGTCATCTTTTGAAAAACATTCGAACAGAATTCAATCATAACCTGGCAATGCAAATATATGTTCCTTCTGAAACCTGGCAATTGGTGAAAAATGCACGTGAAGAAGTCGCACGCCTCATTAATACTTCAGCCTCACAAGTTCCACCAAATGTTCCTTCTTTTGAACTTGGAAAGAGAATTATTGAAGATGCAGGAACTTCTGCTAATTTTTCGGTCAAAAAAGCGTTGGAGAATATTCGCAAAAACGTTGATGAGATGGCACTGAGATAAGAAAGAAAAAGGCCATCTCTGCAAAACAGAGACAGCCTCGGTCTTAAAGGAAAGGAAAAGAAGCTCCTTAATTTCTTTCAGCAATTAACTTCTCTGCTAATGCTTTTCCCAGTCTACGACACTCTTCATACTTTTGTTTCTTTAAAGTATGTTTTTCTTCTACTGAATTTTCAATTATTTCCCATTTCAGTGCTTCACCAAGCTCCGTGAGACGCTTTACTGATGTTCCGGCCCATGTATATGAACCCAAAATGCCAAGGCAGTGGTCTTTTACACCCATATGTTTAAGTTTATTGGCCAGGGCTTCCATATTGGGATGCAATTCATTGCTATACGTAGGACTTGCAAGCACCAGCCCTTTGTATTTAAAAATATCGGAAATAATATAAGATGAATGAGTTTTGGAAACATCATACATCCGGATTTCTTTGATTCCTGCCTCAGCAATTGCGCGCGCAGTAACCTCTGCCATTTCTTCTGTATTCCCATACATTGAGGCAAAAGCAATTACAACCCCTTCTCCGGTTTTAAAACTACTCCAATCATCATACATCCCAATTACTTCTTCAATATGACTCCGAATAATGGGCCCATGAGTGGAAGCAATCATTTTAATATCAAGACCGCTAAGTTTTTTCAATGCTTTTTGAACCGGACTTCCATATTTCCCAACAATATTGGAATAATATCTACGCATTTCATCATGGAAATAGCTGAAGTCCATTTCATCATCAAAAATGCTACCATCCAGTGTCCCAAAGCTTCCAAAAGCATCAGCAGAGAATAGAATTTTTTGGGTTTCTTCATAAGTCACCATTGTCTCAGGCCAATGTACCATTGGAGCCAGGTAAAACTGGAGCTTGTGCTTCCCAAGGTCCAACTCATCGCCTTCTTTTACTTCCATTAAATTATCGGTAATTTCAAAGAATCCCTCAATCATTGGAAGAGTCTTTTTGTTACCAACAATCTTGACATCAGGGTAAAGCTGACGGATAAGATTAACTGAACCGGCATGGTCCGGCTCCATGTGATTTACAATCAAATAATCGATGGGGCGATCACCGATAACTGATTGCAGTTTTTTCAGGAACTTCTCAACCTGGCCGATCTCTACTGTATCCAGCAAAGCAATTTTTTCATCCTTTATCACATATGAGTTGTATGCAACCCCTCTTGGTAATGGCCACATATTCTCAAACAATTCTGTACGCCGGTCATTTACTCCCACGTAAAAAATATCCTCAGATAACTGTACTGGTTGATACATTTTGTGTTATTTAATTTATTATTGCTTACGAATCAGAAGCCACACATCGCTGTATTTAGGAAAGTTGCGACGAATGGCGGCGATGTTATTGCGGGCAGGCAATTCATCATTATATGCTGCTACAGAGACTCTGTAAAGGCCGTTCTCATTTTCTAAAATAACAGGAACAAAACCTTCATCAATCAGGTCTTTTTTGTAATTACGAGCGTTATCAAGATAACGGAAAGAGCCCACTATAACATAGTAACGATAGATTTGGTCTTCATTCTCTTCTATATCTACCGACTTTACTTTTTCTTCCCTTATAATTATTTCCTGTTCCTCTTCTTTTTCTTCCTCAGCAACAGGTTTCTTATCTTCACGCACTTCTATGCCATCATCTTTGCCTCCCTCTGCATAGGGAGATTCACTCATTTTGGAAGATCCTTTGCGCAAGGATGCACAGGAGGATAAGAAAACTAATAATCCGATCAGTAAAAATATATTCCTTACCATAGTTTGATAATTAAAATTAATCCCGTACTCAATTTCCTAATTAGTGCGTGTCCATAAAGTCCCATTTACCGCGTTATGCTTGCCCGAAAATTACTCATCCCGGAGGATCGGGACTGCGCATTTTCAGGCTTCGCAAGCCCCCGAAGAAAAATCGGGGCAGGCTTTATAAATGAAACTTTCTGAACATGCACATAAATTTTGACACTGTTTGCTTAATTTATAGACCGATACTAATTGTAGTACAATTTAATTGATCTTTTTTGCATAAGCGGCACCAAAATTGCAAAAAAAATCGTTTGAAACAAACAAAAAGAAGGCTGTCTCTATTAATATAATGTTCTATTTTTGTGGTCTAATAAAAAAAACTCTATCAGAAACCAATAGATCGTTAGATTTTTAGATATTAGAAGATGCCTGCCTGACGGCAGTCAGGTAAGATAATTCGTATTATGCTGAAAATCCGCACATCACCACAAATGAAAGTGTTCTAACAATTAATTGATTACGAATCTATTGTAATAATTTAACGGGGTATTGAAAAAAATGGCGATAAAACAAAAACATAAAAGAAATAATCGAAAACTGATTCGTTTTTCACTTCTGGCTGCAGCGGCCGTGGCTGTTGGTGCCTGGGTATTGTTGAATTTGCAAAAAAAAGTATTTTCCCCAAACGTTAATCTTGAAGGGGAAAAAACGGCCAGTTTTTATATTCCCACAGGAGCTTCTTATGAAGAAGTCATGGGGCTTCTGAATGTTTCCGGATTTCTTGAAAGACCTGAAGACTTTGACTGGCTGGCTCAGAAAAAGGATTATCCTGACAATATAAAACCAGGTCATTATATATTGAAAAACGGAATGAATAATAATGAACTGGTCAATGTGTTTCGCGGTGGCCTTCAAACTCCGGTAAAACTCACTTTTAGCAATGTCCGTACAAAGCAGGACTTGTCAGGAAAAGTTGCGGAATACATTGAGGCCGATTCTGTCAGTATTTTGCAAGCCCTTAATGACACTACATTGCTTAAAGAATTTGGCGTTACTCCTGAGACTGTTTATGCAATGGTTTTACCCAACACATATGAGATATGGTGGAATACCGATGCTGAAGGATTTATCAAAAGAATGCACCGGGAATATCAAAATTTTTGGACTGAGGAACGAATTCAGAAAGCCAAGGCTGCAAACCTGAATCCTGTCGGTACAGCAACTTTGGCCAGCATTGTTGATGAAGAAACAGTAAGAGGCAGTGAGAAACCAACTATAGCGGGATTATATTTAAACCGGCTGCAGAGAGGCATTCGTCTGCAGGCCGATCCTACTATAAAATTTGTACTTGGCGATTTTGCGATAAAACGCGTATTGTCTCGTGACCTGGTTATTGATTCGCCCTACAACACCTATATGTACAAAGGTCTGCCTCCCGGCCCCATTCGTTTTCCTTCAATATCCGGCATTCAAGCCGTTCTGAATCATGAGCATCACGACTATCTTTATATGTGTGCGAAAGATGATTTTTCCGGTTATCACAATTTTGCCAAGACACTGAGGCAGCATAATGTAAATGCTGCAAAGTACAGAAGGGCTTTGAGAGAGAGAAGAATCTGGCGCTAAAGGATGTTTACTTCGGTCTCCAGAAGAATTTCAAATTTTTGTATAATATCTTCTTTAATTTTCATAGCCAGGTCAGCAATTTCCAGTCCCGATGCACCACCATTGTTTACAAGCACAAGGGCTTGTTTATCATGAACCCCTGCCCGGCCCGATTTGTAACCTTTCCAGCCGGCTTTATCAATTAACCAGCCTGCCGGAACTTTAACCCGGTTACTTTCATTCAGAAAATATCCCGGAATTTCAGGCCATTTATCTTGAAGATTCTTATAAAAATTACCGCTTATTACCGGATTTTTGAAGAAACTACCTCCATTTCCTTTCTCTTCAGGGTCAGGAAGTTTACTTGTTCTGATATTAATAACTGCTTTTCTGATATTTTGGAGCGTAATAGCCCCCATATTTTCAACTTCAACTTTCAGTGAGCCGTACCCCAGCTTAGTAGCCGGCTTTTTATTTAACCGCAAAGTAACACCTGTTACAATGACTTTATTACGTAATGGCCCCTTAAAAATGCTATATCTGTATCCGTAGCTGCAACTATCTTTTTTTTTGAGGAACTTTTTTCCTGTTTCAAGGTAAACACCTTCCACGGTTTCAACCAAATCTGAAAGCTCAACGCCATAAGCCCCGATATTCTGGACTGGTGCAGCACCTGCATGACCGGGGATCAGTGAAAGATTTTCAACACCCCACAAGTTATGTTCTACAGCCCATTCCACACATTGGTCCCAATCCTCTCCTGCAGCAAAATAAACAAAGGCATAGTCATCATTTTCATTTACTATCTTTTTTCCCTTAAAAGCAGGATAAAGGACAGAGCCATCGTAATCCCGGGTAAATAAAAGATTGCTTCCACCCCCCAATATTAGAAAAGGATTGTTGAATTCCCCTTCCTCTATCCAGTTCCGGATTTCTTTCGGTTCGTCAAATTGAATGAACTCTTTAGCTTTAACATCAATATTGAATGTATTGTATTGCTTTAATGAGAAATTATTAAATCGCTGCATTTAAATTATTTTGAATAATTCCGAGAGAAATAAAACAAGTTTACTTTACCTCTTCGGGTGAAGGCCCATAATAAGAGGTATTGTAATATCCGTATCGCTTGTCGGCCGGATTTATGTCATTAAGAACCAGTCCTGTATGAGATATCTTTTCATTCCGTATTTCCTCAATTGTGGTCGCAAAATGTTCTTTGTGAGTTAATCCGGCTCTTACAATAAACAAATTACAATCCGAGTGTTGCATAAGGATTCGGGCATCAGCCACCAGGCCAATTGGCGGAGTATCAACCACAATTACATCAAACTGGCTTTTAAGGTAATCAAACAACAATTTTGTTCTTTCTCCGGCAATAAGTTCAGATGGATTTGGAGGAGTGACTCCGGAGGGAATCAGCCACATATTTTCCAATTCTGAGGGATAGATTATTTCTTCAAATTTCTTTTGATTCACGAGATAATTAGAAATACCAATTTGTTGATCCTTCTCAAAAATCTTTGATAGTCTTGGTTTGCGCATATCAAAACCAAGTAAAGCCACTTTTTTACCTGAAATGGCAAAAGCTGATGCTAAATTCAGGGCACAAAATGTCTTTCCTTCTCCTGTATTAGTGGATGTTACAAGAATCACCTTATGCTTTTCTTCTGAGAGCATAAAACGGATTTTTGTACGCAATGACCGAAATGATTCGGCCAGCAAAGAATTGGGCAGTTCTCTTACGACATTTTCTCCTGTTATCCTGCTTCTAACAATAGTCCCCATATTTGGAAAATCGCCTGCTATAGATTCCATCTCCTCACGATCACGGATCTTGTTATTCAGCATCTCTTTGAAACCAATAACAGCAGCAGGAAGTATTAAAGCTAACAAGAATGCTTTACCATAATTTCCCCTTTCATCAGGAGAGACAATGCCGGAGATTGTGGCTTTATTTAGGATCTCATTGTCTGGAGTATTTGATGCTTTTGCAATTTGTGTTTCCGAGTTTTTCTGTAAAAGAAAAGTATATATTGCATCATTTAGTTTAAAAGCTCTTTCCAGTTCAAGAAACTCTTTTTCCAGTTCGGGCAGATTGTTCATCCGGATGCTTAATTCTGCAACTTGTTGTTTTATTTCGCCTTCCCGGATAAGAAGGGTTTCCATTTTTTTATCGATTGCCTGGAGTAATGTAGAACTAATGACACTTATTTCATTTTCAAGCTGAGAATAATATGGATTGGAGATTCCTGTAGCTTTATCAAGGGTTTTCATTTCAGAAATAGTCTCCATATACTTACCAACAAGCTGGTTAACCACCCCTGCATCGTCATCTGCAAATGCTGATAGCAGATAATCCTCCTTCATTTTACCATTTTTTAATCTCGCTTTCAATTTTTGAAAGTAGTCGTATTTTAGCTCCATCATTTTCAGCTCCTTTTCGAACTCGATGAACTCATCAGCCAAACGTGATGCAAACTCAGAAGGAACCATAAATCGGTTATTTTTCCTGAAATCCATCAATTTTTTCTGTGTCTGGTTGAGCGTATCAGCGACATTTTTGAGTTGTTGCTGAATAAAATCAAGCGACCGGGTAGCCATATCATTTTTCCGTTCCAGGTTATTCTCCACAATCACATCAGACAAAACATTGAGGAAAGCTACTATCTTGCTTGTATTATGGCCTGTAACACCTATAAACACAATGGACGATCCTTCGCGATAATTATTTACAGACACTCTGGATCTATAACGAGAGGTTAACTGTTGATGAGAATTGAACTTTATGAAAAACTCTCCACTCCCGGTTCTTAAATTCCTGGTATCCGGAATGATACGAAAAGAAAAATTCTGGTGATTAACAACTTCTCCTGCTTCGACCGTCTTCTCATAGGAAAATGGACCTGTACGGCCGACCGCAGAAGATTGATCAAATCTATGTAAAACCCCCGACTCACCGGATGCAGAAACTTTATATTTTCCACCTGCAAGTGGTTTTATATAAAGTGGAACACCGAGAATTTGAGGATGGTTTTCAAGTATTTCAATTTTAAAAGGGGCAGAATGATACAATTCTGTGTCTTTAAAACGTCCGTCAGCATAGTATGAAATACTAAAATCAAGCCGATCTATAACCTCCCGTATTGTTTTTTGAGACTTAATAATAAATGTCTGGTTTTCAATATTCCGTACTTCAGAAGAGAGCCCAAATCCTTCCATGAGGTTGATGTCATTCAGCATCTTTTCCGATTCAGCTTTAAAAAGCATGGTTACCGATCCCCGGTATACGGGTAGTGTGTAACGATGAAACAGGTAAACCCCTCCCAGGAAGACAGGAATGCTAATGGCAAAAAGAAACCAATGCCGTAATACTAACCTGGCTATCTTTTTTATATCTGAAAACCCATCGCTTTTACCTCCGGGAATATTATGGTTCTGGAAAGAAGAAGATCCTTTCGGATTCGTTACCATGTTTAATTGAATTATAGGTTACAGTCTGCTAAAATAGCTAACAAAATGAAATAAAAAAACAACCAGCCGGGGAGTGCACTTTTAGTTTCTACGGACAAATTGAGATAATTTTGAGGCATTTTTCAGAAAAAGAGTTCTGAGACCTCCGACGTTATTTGACCTTAATGCCTTCAGGTCTTCGCCCGATTTAGCAATAACATTTCGCAGAGAGCCATTACTTGCACCGCCCAATCTCATCCGTACCATAACCTCCGGCAGGTACTCTACTTTTACGACAGGATTGGATAATGCCCTAAGCAACCACTCATAATCTGCCGAAATACGGTAACCTACATTAAACCGGCCAATTTTATGGAAAAATTTTCTGTTTACATAAACTGTAGGATGTGGCGGCATCCATCCCCGCTGAAGTTGCTGCCGGCGAAACGATCCGCTTCTCCAATATCGAACTACTTTTTCCGGATTTTCAGCCTTTACATATTCCAAATCGCCATAAAGAAGATGGAAATCGGTTTCCCTAGACCTAAGATCAATGGTATCAAGGATATCTGACTTTGCGAAGATGTCATCAGCGTGAATAAACCCTACTAATTCGCCCTCTGCCAGACCAATTCCTTTGTTCATGGCATCATAGATTCCCTTATCTGGTTCACTGATCCATTTATCAACAACATCTGAGTTGTTTTTCAAAATATCAATGGTTTCATCTGTAGAACCGCCATCCACTACTATGTATTCAAAATCAGAAAACGTTTGACGGCGAACCGATTCAATGGTGGCAGATAATGTTTTGGCTGATTGATAAGTGACAGTTATAAGTGAAATTTTCTTGCCCATTGATTAAATTTTGATCTGCTGCAAACAGCGAATTGACATTAATTGTTTCGCAATCTTTTGGCTTTGCTTCGGATAAATATTGCCGGCAAATAAAAAATTATAAATCCCAATACGAGATTTAACACCATAAGTTTCAACATACCAAAGTCTTTAAGCAAATAATTCAGGGCAATAAAGACAATGTTTATCCCTCCCAAAATCAAAGCAATTTGAATGTGTGAAAACCCCAATGTCAGCAATCGGTGGTGGATGTGATTTTTATCCGCAACAAATGGAGAATTTCCTTTCGAGAGCCTTAAAAAAAACACCCTAAGAGTGTCGATTACCGGGACTATTAATATTCCCAGAACAACAGCAGGGGCAGAGGTCATTTGATGATCCAGACCAGTGCGTACTTCCGGAGCATTGGCTTCCATGAATCGGATAGCCAGGGTAGCCAGAATAAAACCAATGATCATAGAGCCGGTATCACCCATAAAAATCTTCTGGCTTTTGGAAAAAACATTATAATACAGAAAAGCCAGGAGCGCCCCTATGACTATAGCACCTAAGACAGTCACATGGACATCATTATTAATGTAAAACCAGAACATAAAGCCAAGCGTGGATAAAACACCGCTAATTGCCGCCAATCCATCAACTCCATCAATGAGATTAAATCCGTTGACAATAAAAATGACAAAAATGATAGAAATAGCGAGACTGGCAAAGTAATCAGGTTCAAGACCAAAAAAACCATGAAAAGCTGTAATTCTTAATCCTCCAAATCCGACAATAATAAATGCAGCCAGCAATTGTCCCAGAAGTTTCATCATGGGAGCTGTAATCATTATATCGTCCTTTATGCCAATGGAAAATATGACTAATAATGCAGGCACTATAAATGGGATCGGCTTAAAGTCAAACCAATCCACGTAAAGTGTATAGGTAAACAGAAAACCAATAAATATCCCCAAGCCACCAAGGTTGGGAACTTTTTGTTTATGAATTCTACGTTTTCCGGGTTCGTCGAAAAGGTTTTTGGAATGGGCCACTCGCAGGATTGTAGGAATGGAAAGAAAAACCAGAATAAACGACAAAAACGCAGCAAATAAAATCATTAAGCACGTTGAGTAATCATTCATGGACTTTTATCAGAAATTAATATTTTGGCAAAAATAGGAAACCCTTTTGACAAAGTTAAATTTATGAATGTTTAATTTTAAAAAAGAAAACCATAAATTTGGCCGTTAAAACCTGGATATTATATTTAGCTATGCAAAGAAACCCTGTCTTATATCAGCAAAAATCATTACCTCTGGTAAAATTCCTTCTGTTTTTTAGTTTTATCGTGTTGGTTTTTAGCAGTTGTATTCCACAAAAAGAAACTGTTTACCTTCAAAACAAAAAGGAAAAAAAGAATTATTCAGATCCGTATAGTGAGCTTACGACTGTTACAGAAAGGTATGTATTAAGGCCTAATGACCAGTTATTCATACAGGTAAACACAAGCAACCCGAAAATATCTGAGTTTTTTAATCCCTCAAGATCAGGTGGCGGTGGAAATTCCCAGCAAAACCAATCATTGTACACTTACCCTGTGGATGATAATATGAACATTGATTTTCCGTTTGTAGGTAAAGTTAATTTTGGAGGATTAACGTTGCAGCAGGCTAAAGAAAAGATGGAAACAGCCCTTGAGCCATTTGTCAGTGATGCTCATGTGAAAATGCGATTGGCAAGCAACTCTTTTGTTATTTTAGGAGAAGTAGGCAGTCCCGGACGCATTGACATGGGAAAAGAACAAATTACCATATATGAAGCTGTTGCTTTGGCCGGAGATATTCGTACATTCGGAAAAAGAAGTGAAATAAAAATTGTAAGACCTAAAGGGGATGCCTACGAAACCTTTTTTGTAGATATTACCGACAACAACCTGGTGGGATCAGATGAGTATTATGTGTACCCCAATGATCTTATTTACGTAAGACCAATGAAAGCCAAAAGCTTTGGAATTGGAGAAACTTTCTCGTTTGGAATTGTAAGCTCCGTTCTGGCATTGTACCTTACCATCAGAGCCATCTCCCAGTAGCTTATGAACTTAGGAAAAGAAAACTATAAATGAATTCAAACTATCGCCCCAACTTAAACAATCAGCCAGAAAACAGAGACCAGTCAACAGCATTTATGCTGGATTACCGAAAGGTGATTTTTGATTTGTTGCGTTTTTGGTGGGTTTTCGCAATTACAATTCCCCTGGCCCTTGGTATAGTTTTTAGCATCCATCGCTACACACCTCCTGTTTATCGCGCATCTATGTCGATGCTAATGGAAGAGAGAGGTTCTGAAAGGACGCAGGATGATATGATGCAGGGGTTCGGGTTAACCCCCGGGCAAAGAAACCTGGACAACCAGATAGCGGTTCTTACGTCGAGAGATATTATCCGCAAAACCATTGATCAGCTCGATTTTCATGTAAGCTATTTTGCTTCAGGACGATTAAAAGACACAGAAATATACTCTTCGCCGGGATTTGAAGTTCAGTTTGACTCTTCTGCCACGCAACTTTTGAATGTTCCCATTTACCTTACCGTTATTGATAACAATCAATTTCAGATAAGCGTTAAAGCAGAAAGTGCCGGAACCATTAACTATAAAACTGAGTCTACGAGTGCAATTGGAGGCATAAATGATTTTAAACGAACCTATTCTTTTGGAGAAATAATTGATTTACCATGGCTTAAAGCCAGAATTATCAATAAAAGTTTGCGCACGTCCAATGATAAAGCTTACTATTTCAGATTCAATCACCCGGAGAATCTCACCTCACAATATTCAAGAGTGCTGCGTGCGAATAAGGCTGGCGAAAATTCTTCAATTGTTCATATTTCTGTCACCGGCCACAATCATCAAAAAAACATCACATTTCTGCAGAAATTATCATCAACCTTTATTCAGGCCAATCTTGAAAAGAAAAATCAGATAGCTACCAATACAATTAATTTTATTGAGGAACAATTAATAGTTATCTCAGATTCTTTAGCCAGAAAGGGGACACAGTTAAGTACTTTCCGGACAGAAAATCAAATACAAAGCATAAGCGCTGAAGCCGAACACCTTTTTTCTCAAATCCAGGAATTAAGCACACGCATTTCCGAAAAAAAACTCACCCTTAATTACTACAATTATCTTGGGCAATATTTTTCATCAGATGATGTCTTGAATAAGGGACTTGCCCCGGCAGCCTTTGAAATTGACAATCCCATTATTTCCAGGCAAATAAATAAAATTCTTGATCTGAATAATGAAAGATTGACTCTTAATGGGCAGCAAAACCCTTATAAGCAAGAACTTGACAAACAAATAATCGTTGCACGTCAAACTTTGATGGAGGCAATAAAAAATCAGAAAGAGATAATCGGAGAATCCATAGACAGACTTGCAGAAGAAAAGATGTTGATGACCCGTCAACTCTATCAGTTACCGGAAAAAGAAAGAAAACTCCTTGGTATTGAACGGCAATTTGATCTTAACAGCGAAGTTTATACCTTTTTGCTTAGAAAAAGATCAGAAGCTCAAATCCAGAAAGCCTCTAACACTTCTGATCATTCTGTTTTAGAAACCCCGATATTTACAGGGCAGGTTTCACCAAAAACTTCATCTAATTACCAAAAAGCATTTTTTGCCGGGGTATTGCTCCCTCTTATTTTCATTGTCCTGAGACATCTGTTGAATAATAAAATATCTTCAACAGATGAAATTGAGAAATTAACTCAAAAGCCTGTTGTTGGCCATATTATGCATAGCCATAAAGGTGTCACCAATGTTGTTGCAAATCACCCCCGATCGGTAATAACCGAAACTTTTCGAAGGGTAAGGACAAGACTGGAGTATATGACTTCCAATCAAAAAACTCCAATAATTTCTGTTTCGAGCTCTATGCCCGGCGAGGGCAAAACTTTTTGTGCGCTAAATCTGGCAGCTGTTTTTGCTTATTCAGGGAAGAAGACCGTTCTTATTGGTTTTGATTTAAGGAAACCAGGTCTCAATAAAATTCTAAATCTTGATGATTACAACGGCCTCTCCCAATTCTATATTGGAAAGGTGACCCTGGATGAGATAATTCATGATGGCGGGCAGGAAAACCTGAGTGTTATCCCCTCAGGTGCCATTCCTCCTAATCCTTCTGAGCTTATTTCCTCAGATAAAACGGATGATCTTTTTGCTGAGTTATCTCGCCGTTTTGATGTAATTGTACTCGATACTCCTCCCATGGGTGTAGTTGCGGATCCAATTTTATTGGCAAGAAAATCTGACACACTCATCTTCCTGGCAAGGCAAAATTTCACAGTCAGAGAAGCTTTTGCTCAGACACTTAAAAACATTGGGGATGAAGGCATTGATAATGTGGGGATATTATTTAACGATTTGCAGGTAAAAAAAGGCAAGAGAGGAATGAAATACGGCTATGGGTACGGATACGGTTATGGTTACGGCTATGGATACGGCTACGGGCATGGGTATTACGAAGAACAGTAAACCACCGCGATATTATTCTCTCGATTTTTTTTCTGCCTCTAAAACCGGAAAAAATGAAATTGGTGCTTATTAAATATTTTTTAGTGTTGATCTTTGCATTGGGTTATTTTCAAAGCCCTGCACAATTATATAATAGCGACAACAACCGGACATATAATCCTTTTGAAAGAATACTCCATCGGCCCGGACAAAACCTTCACGGATCTTTAAAACCACTCAGAATTGATGAGCTATCAGAAAAATACAATACTGATTCCCTGATTCAACGTGGACTTCCCACCACTTCTAATAATGCCGGGATTCTTAAGCGTTTCTTTTCAACAGATCTTTTTTCCTGGGATAAAAACAATGTTGAAATAAGAATAAACCCCATTTTTAACTTTGAAATGGGCAATGACAGCCAGACAGGAGAAACATGGTTTGTAAATACCCGTGGAGCAATGGTGGAAGGCAAACTTGGGGAAAACCTCGGGTTTTATGTTGACCTCCGGGAAAATCAGGCCACACTGCCCGGATATATTGACGAATTTGCCAGACAAAGAGACATTGTTCCCGGTCAGGGGCGGCGTAAAGACTTTGGAGAAAATGGTCATGATTATGCGCAATCAACCGGTTATGTTAGTTACAATGCCGGTAAATGGATCAATCTTCAGGCAGGATTCGGAAAGAATTTCATAGGCGATGGCTATCGGTCTTTATTCCTTTCTGATGTGGCTTACAGTTACCCTTTTTTCAAAATGACAGCATCTTTTCTGAATGCTAAGTACATGTTATTGGTTAGTGAACTGAAGCATTTCGAAAGAGACAGAACTTTGGGAGACACCCGTTATCCATCTAAATACGGAGCGTTTCATTACCTGAACTGGAATATTGGGGACAGATTTAGTCTCGGACTCTTTGAAAGTGTTATTTGGGCTGCAAAAGACACCGTAGGGCACAGGGGAATTGATGTAAACTATGTCACCCCGTTGGTGGTATTCAGGCCTGTTGAGTATAATCTGGGGTCACCGGACAATATGACCATGGGACTCAACTTTAAATACATTCTCTGGAAAGATGCAGCGATATACGGTCAGTTTGTGTTGGGTGAATTCAAATTTGATGAAGTATTCTCCGGCGAAAAATGGTGGGCAAATAAGCAGGGGTTTCTTGCAGGATTAGAAATATTTAATCTTTTGGGAATACAAAATTTCGATTTCCAAACAGAATATAGTCAGGTACGTCCCTATACTTACTCGCACTACCAGCCCATAACCAACTATGGCCATTTCAATCAGGAATTGGCACATCCGCTGGGAGCCAATTTCAGAGAAAGTATAAGCTTTTTGAGATACCGTACAGGCCGTTGGCATTTTGAGTTTAAAGCACAACTGGCCACCAAAGGATTAGATATGTCTGAAGATATTAGTTATGGTGGGAGTATTCACAAACCAAATATTACAAGGCCTGCAGATTATGGACATGCAATTGGACAGGGGCTGAAATCCAAACTCACTCAAGCCCAGTTAAATGTTTCATGGCTTATTAATCCAAAAAACAACATGAATCTTATGATGGGGGCGCGCTACAGAAAAATATCGAACGATCAGGAATCTGTCAGCGGAAATTACATTTATGCAGCTTTCAGAACATCACTTCAAAATATTTATTACGAATATTTTTAGTCGATGCTCCCTGCCAAATCTCTTGTTTTTACTTTTTCGGCCGGATTACCCCGGTAAACGGAATAAGCATCCAGTTTTCCGCCTGATACACTCTGAAGTGCCAAAACACTATGTGAATAACAATAAGTATTACCTGATACAACTGATCTTGCCCCAATCCAAACCCCATCTTCCAGAGTTATCTCACCTACCATCAGGTCGAATGTTGGCTTTGTATAGTTATGGTTCCCGCAAAGCAACAAAGCATCCTGTGATAAGCAGCAATTAGCGCCAATTGAAACCCTGGCAAGATTATCGATCCAAACCCCCTCTCCTATCCAGGTATAATCCCCAATTGATAAATTCCATGGATATTTAATGTTTACCCGTGGCTTGATTACCACTCCCTTACCTATCTTTGCTCCAAAGACTCTTAAAAGCCTTACCTTCAGGGATGAAACAGGCCAAATAGATGGAACAAAAAACAGGGCATTCACAAAATACCACAAAGTTCTGACAAACACCCCTCTACCGGGATAATACCAGCTGTTATCATACCTGGAAAGGTCCACTTTCATAACCATAAAAATTTTTCTGAGATATTGCTGAAAAATGCAGCATTCACAATCAGGTTGTGAATATAATAAATAACCCTTAAAATGAATGATTTTGATAAACTTCAATGTTAAAGCATGCAAAAAAACTCTTTACGTTGACCCCAAAAATTCGTAAATTAAGAAAAATTACTAACTGAAAATCTTGTCCTATGAAATCATTCGGTTATCTCCTCAGTACTCTGTTGCTTGCCGTGATCCTGGTAAGTTGTAACAACAAACCTAAAATAGGGTTTTTAATGGACACTCTTAACATTGAACGTTGGGAAAAGGACAAAGAATTATTTGAAAAGCGCGTTGAAGAATTAGGGGGAATACCATTAGTTCGGATTGCGGATGGCAACTCTCCTAAACAATTGGAACAGACAATGGAATTGATCTATGACCATGTGGATGTTTTAGTTGTCATTCCTGTTGATTTGCATGCTTCACGCGACATAGTCAGGGAAGCTCATAAGAAGGACATTCCAGTGATTTCTTATGACAGAATGATTCGTGATTCTGATGTCGACTATTATGTATCTACAGATAATATAAATATTGGCGAGTTGCAAGCAGAATACCTTTCTACAATGGCCCCGAACGGAAAATTTGCCTTACTTGGAGGGCCAACAAAAGACAACAATGCTGCCTTACTACATCTTGGATGGATGAATGTTTTACAACCGCTCATCGAAAAAGGTGACATTGAAATTGTTGTAGATGAGTCTGTAGAAAACTGGAATTCTGAAGAGGCTTATGAAATTATAGATAACTATCTGTCAAATGATAACCCTGAGCTTGATGCCATAATTGCCGGTAATGATGAACTGGCCGGTGGTGCAATTCGTGCATTGCAGGAGCATAACTTACAAAGAGAAGTTTTGGTTGCAGGACAGGATGCCGAAGTAGAGGCTATTAGAAACATCGTAGCCGGTTATCAGACCATCACAATCTTTAAACCAATCGATGCTATGGCTTATACGGCCGTAAACATGGCAATGAAGCTAGCAGAAGAGGAAGGTCCCATAAACACCAATATTACTGTTAACAACGGCCATAAATTGGTTCCTTCGGTATTACTTTCAGCCCAGGTCGTAAACCGCCAAAACATAAAAATGACAGTGGTTTCTGAAGGCTATGTAAAAGAAGAGGAGATTTACCAGTAACTATCAGAAATTATGTCATAAACAACAACTGACTGGTCTAATCTATTTGTGATCTTTTTTATATAAAAAAAATCCGGTACTGCGGTGCTGGATTGGCAACGTTCTTTTGACTGCCAATCCAACATCGCATTTTTAATACTACATTTGCAGTAAAATGCGATTTCATGATTTTAGAAGACACAATTTGCGCAATTTCAACGGCCCCCGGTGCAGGAGCTATTGCCGTTTTACGTTTGGCTGGACCAAAAGCATTTAACATTACTGAAAATGTCTTCAGACCAGCTGCTAAAAACAAATCAATCACAGAACAAGCTCCCAATACAGTGCATTTTGGGACCATTTATGATGGAGAAAACGATATTGACGAAGTTGTTATTACCCTCTTTAAGAGTCCGAAATCATTTACCGGAGACGACATAGTTGAAATTTCCTGCCATGGGGCTGTTTTCATCCAACAAAAAATCCTTCAGTTACTTACAGACAAGGGTGCACGTTTGGCTAAGCCGGGAGAATTTACCCAAAGATCTTTTCTAAACGGGAAAATGGATTTAAGTCAGGCTGAAGCAGTTGCAGATTTAATTGCTGCACGCAGTGAAGCGGCTCGCAGAGTAGCTCTCAAACAAATGAAAGGAGGCTTTTCTAATGAGTTAATCAACCTGCGTAGTAAACTTCTTGAATTTACGTCCCTTATTGAACTTGAATTAGATTTCAGCGAAGAGGATGTTGAGTTTGCTGATCGGTCACAACTCATTGATCTTGTTCTGGAAATTGAGCACCTTCTAAAAAAACTTATAGACTCCTTTTCACTGGGTAATGCCATAAAAAATGGCATTCCGGTGGCAATTGTGGGACATACCAATGCCGGTAAATCCACCCTTTTGAATGCCTTATTACAGGAAGAACGGGCTCTTGTTTCAGACGTGCATGGTACAACACGCGACGTTATTGAAGATGTTATGAACATTCAGGGCATTACTTTCCGCTTTATAGACACAGCCGGGATAAGAAATACCATCGATAAGGTTGAAAGTATGGGTATTGCCCTTACTTACAATAAAATTAAGCAAGCATCCATTATTGTTTTAATGATGGACGCCCAGGACGAAGATGCCAAAATTCATCAGGCCGTTTCAGACGTCAAAAGGCACATGAATTCCGATAAGCAGCAACTAATTGTTGTTGTTAATAAAACTGATCTGGTGGATTCGGAAATCTTGGAAAAAAGATTTTCTAAAAAAGCATTTCGTGAACTAACCGGCACCGATTCGGTTGTGCCACTGTCTGCAAAAATGCACATTCACCTTGACAGGTTAACATCTGAACTGCTTAAAACTATGGATACGGGAGCCATTGACAATGATGAAGTAGTGGTTACCAATGCCCGGCATTACGAAGCTCTCAAAAATGCACTTGAAGGTATTCAAAGAACCCTTGAAGGCCTTCAAAATGGAATTTCCGGGGATTTTTTATCTCAGGATATCAGAGAGGTTTTACATTATTTGGGCGAAATAACCGGTCAGATTTCTACTGATGAAGTTCTGGGGAATATTTTTAAAAACTTCTGTATCGGAAAATAATAAAAGAAACCCACAGAAAACAAAGGAAAATAAATTAACTATATACCAAGTATTTATCAAATTTTTCTTTTTCTAAATTTTCTTCAAGATTCTTTTATTTGAGATTATTTTACTTTATTTTTACAACACCAAAGGAAAAAGTTGTAAAAAGATGAAAATTAATCTACGTAAGAGAAAACTAAAGGATGGACGCATTAGTCTGTTCCTCGAATATTATAAAGGCTACTCCAAAGATGTCAACGGTAAAATTAAACACAATCGGGAGTTTGAGAATCTTGAATTGTATCTATATGAAAAACCGAAAACGCCTAAACAAAAAGAAGAGAACAGAACTAATTTAGAACTTGCTGAAAAAGTAAAAACCAAAAAACAAGCGGAATACGATTCCGGAAAGTTTGGCTTTAAAACTGAAACCAAGGTTCGGGCAAATTTTCTTGCATATTTCAAGAAACTTACGGATGAGCGATTTGAAAGCCAGGGAAACCATGGCAATTGGGATAGTGCTTATAAACATTTACTCAAATACTTTAATCCCAATACCTCCTTTTCTGATATTGACACAAATGCACTTAAAGGATTTAAGAAATATCTTGATAAAGATGCAACTACTCCCCAAGGAAAACCCTTATCTCCAAATACAAAACTTTCCTATTTCGCTAAAGTCAAAGCAGCATTAAATCAGGCCTTTGACGATCATGTTATTTTCGATAATCCAGGTAAACGAGTTAAAGGATTCCCAAAAGCGGAAGTTGAACGGCCATATTTAACGCATGGAGAAGTTCAAAAATTAGCAAAGGCTGAATGCAGAATCCCTGCTATAAAAAAAGCTTTTTTATTTGCCTGCCTTACAGGATTAAGGTATTCTGACATAGAAAAACTAACATGGAAAGAAGTCCGTGAAAACGAAGACGAGCTACGTATCGTGTTTACCCAGAAAAAAACCGACGGACTTGAATACCTCTACATCAGCAAAAATGCAAGAGACCTGCTTGGCGATAGAGGCGCTCCTGAGGACAAAGTAATTCCTGGCTTAAAATACACTGCCCAAACGACCAATATTCTAATGAAATGGGCCATAAAAGCCGGGGTATATAAAGAATTTACATTCCACTCAAGCCGCCACACAAATGCCGTACTGATGTTGGAAAATGGTGCTGATATTTATACTGTATCGAAAAGACTTGGCCATAAAGAACTCCGGACAACAGAAATCTATGCCAAAATTGTTGACCAAAAACAACGTGAAGCAGCGAATATAATCCCTACAATAGACCTATAACCAAAAATGCTTTAACCAAAAAGAATATCCTTAACTGTTTAAGAATGAAAAAAAACACCTCAATCCCAGTTTCTGCACCTACTTTTCAAGATTTTGTCTTACAAAACATTAGAAATTCCACTGATAGGTATACCGCTGAAATTGTTTTATTACAACTTAAGATTGAAGATGACATCCAATTAATGGAATTAGAGAGTTCTGATTTCATCAAACATGAGACATTAAATGAGTTTGATACCAATTTTCTCCATGAGAATTGGCAAAAATTCATTAACCTTTTCGAGAGTTACATTCATACAAAGCCGGATCTACCAGAGTGGCTACAGAAAAATTGTCAAGAACACTATTCAGAGACGTTAAGCCTCATTAGAGAAAAAATACTTAGCCAGTTCGTTAACATTTTGGAAATTTCTAAATTCTGGGAAGAGTATTTTCAAAACGACAAAATATTCAAACTCGGCTTAAGAAGCCAGTCTTCCCATGCCCCCCAGTTCATAAAAGAATATAGTGACCTTTTTTTTAAAGACAACCCTCCTATTCAAGATTTTATCATTCAAATCAATTCAAAATCAACAGTTATTGCGTTTAAAACAATATTTAGGTTATTTATTCTTGAAAAGATTATCCCTACAAGAAAAGAAGAACTATTGAAAGAAATTCAAAGACGAATAAGCACACAAAATGAGGTTATTTTACAAAGCCTTAATAACGAAGAGGAAATTCCTGGTTTGATTAAGTTTTATGAAAAAGTGGAGGCTCAACTTAAACAAATAAAAATCCCAAAATTTCACCTGCATAATAAAGAAAAGGATTTCTCCAAATTTAAAGATATTTGCAAGGACTTCTCGAGAGCCCCTAAACTCTTTGCCTATAAAATTGAAGAGCTTCTTGATTTGGTAGATCAAGAGTCGGAACAAGGATTGGTTTTTGATATTGACCCACAAAAAAAAGAATTATTCTATATCTTTATCGATACAATCAAGGAAAATGCAATAGTTAATAAAAACACAGTTGAAGTTATTGAAAATAGGTTCACCATAGGTGGAAGTAAAATCAAAAATTTCACAAGGACAAAAAGCGACTCCCTTAAAGTTTTTTTCACAAAATTGAAAGTAGACAGTAAAATGAATAACCTTAAATATCAATTATTGAGGCATAAATATTTATGCCATTTTTTGAATAATTTTAAAAAAACTCCCCCCTCCACTCCATAAATAACAACCTGAAGACAAGCAAACTAAACCATCATAATTTGGGATAAAAAATAATCACCTTCCATTATTTTCCTTATTTTCCTTAATTGCCCTTGAATTCATTTTTCAAGGTACAGGCGCCGGTACCCATGTTTAATTTTTTTAACTGAAAAATCATGGGAAATAAACAAACAGAAACTCTCCCTATTGAAGAAAGATTAATAAGGATTGAATCACTCTTACTTTCAAATAAGAAAGTACTCACATTTGATGAAGTTGTAAGTTATACAGGTTTTAAACCCTCGTATCTCTATAAGCTTACAAGCTCTTTTTCCATTCCTCACAGTAAACCAGGAGGTGGCAAGCTCTTTTTCGACAAAGAGGAACTTGATGATTGGCTCTTGGCGAATAAGTGTAAAACCCGAAGTGAAATTGATCAGGAAGCCAGTAATTTCCTGACCAATAAATCACATCGACACTTCTAAACAAAAAAAGCGTTGCTCCCACAACGCTGTTAAATTCAATATTTTTTTTGTACCACAAATATATGGATATACATCCACATGAACAACCAAGCTATGGAAGGTTGGATAAAACTACATCGAAAATTTATGGAACACTGGCTGTATAACGGAAATGATCCTTTTACGAAACGAGAAGCATGGATTCATCTCTTATTGACGGTTAATCACAAAGATATGGATGTGCCTATTGGAGATACTATTTTCACTTGTAAAAGAGGACAAAGTATTAGATCCTTAAATACTTATGCGAAAGATTTCAATTGGACAAAATCAAAAGTTAATAGATTTTTCAAACAGTTGGAAAAGCGGAACATGATTGAAACGGAAGGGCTTCCAAAAACGACACGGATAACCATCTGTAATTACGATTCTTATCAGGGACAGCGAAACGCACATGAAACGCAAGAAGATAAAAATCGAAACGCTCGTGAAACGCTCGTGAAACCAAACAAGAATGAAAAGAATGATTTAGAAATAAAGAAGGAAGAAATTGACTCAAATTCAGAAAATAAAAACTCAAACGATCCCTATTATGTCGAAATATAACATGGATGATGTTTTCCAGTATATAGGTTCAATTGGAAAAACATGGGTTGTAAATTTTCACTTAAATGAGCATGACCGGGAATTATACAGAAGGGTATTCTTTTACTTCTTTAGAGATGAAGAATTTAACAAAATCAACCCAAAGTATGATTTAAACAAAGGACTTTTGATTATGGGAAATGTTGGGGTTGGAAAAAGTCTCATGCTCATGGTTTTCAGAAAGCTTGTAATGGAGTATTTACAAAACCAGGTTTTCACCATTGAAAAAACAATAGATATTACAGGAAATTTCTCTTTAGAAGGTTATTCCATTATTCAACAGCACAGTGATCTTTGTTTTTTCAATAAAAATGGAAGGATGGCTGATCGTGTCCCCAAATCTAAATGCTATGATGATCTGGGCAGTGAAGAACAATTCACAAGTTTTTACGGGACAAAAATAAATGTAATGGAAAAAATCCTGCTTAAGCGATATGATTTTTTCATCACTCATAAAATGAAAACATTTATTACCACAAACCTCTCTCCTACTCAATTAGAATCCAGATATGGAGAACGAGTAATGAGTCGTCTGAGGGAAATGATGAATCCTATCTATTATCCTGGTGAAGACAGACGAAAATAACATTCAAACCCATTAAAAACAAAGGATTCAGCCCCCAATGTTACATGAATAATAGTAATGTAACATCGGGGGCTCCCGGCAAACTCTGTTTGCCAACCATGGATGTAACACTGTTACGTCCCCTCTTGCTTATACCAAATTTAAAACTCAAACAACTGGAAATGAAAATTATACGAATCTCAAATGAAACTCATTCTGCTTTCAAAAATTTATGCATAAGGGAAAAAAAAGGATTAACTGAAGGCACTGAAATAATTATTGCCGGTACACTTAAACGAGGAACTCTAAAGGAGGTCAAAAAAGATGTATTTTCTCAGATCCAATCATTAGAGAATACTTTTCGAAGCTGGATGAAGCAACAAGAAAAGACACATCTCACGGGAATACAGGAGGACTTAATTATTTTATCCCGCCGGCTGAAAGATGTTTCCACCAGAACAGAAACAGAAGCTCTTTTTGAATCCGGAATAACCAGGCTAAATGATACCTCCAAAGCCTCTCTCCGAAAATATGAAGAACTGCTACATGGATATGCAGAAAGGAAAAGCCGGTTTCTTAAGTGGTTGAAAAATTTTCTAATTGCTTCCTCTTCTGCAGTAGCCGTGTATTTTTTCACAATGCTTATACTTGATTACTCTGCAGACAACAAACTAGCAGAATATGATGTATTATCCACCAAATATAAAGCATTGAGAGAATATTGTCGATTTGTTGAGCGGGAACAGAATACAAAAATTCTTGCTCCTTTCGATGAAAAATGGAACCAACTGCAGATACAACCTTAATCCTGACACTATGTATATCAAAGTCATTAACCCCAAACTGCATGGCAACACAACATTCTCCAATACCGGCTCTTGCAGAAACCTTGCTAATTATCTGGGCAAAGAAAATGAAAAGTTGCCTTTGGACGAAAAAGAGTTGTTCTTCAACAATAAAGAAGCCGAACTAAGCAGCAATGCAGTAATTAAAATGATTGACAACAACGTCAAAGGGATTGCCAAAGGAAGAACCAGATTTCATTCGCTGGTAATCGCTCCGGATGCTGAAGAACTAAAGCACATAAAGCACGATTCGAAAGCTTTGAAAGATTACACTTCGGAGGTAATGCGCCAGTATGCTAAATCTTTCAATCTTAAAAATGGCCTGGAGTTAGGTCTTGATGATCTGGTGTGGGCTGCCAAGCTGGAAAAAGAAAGAAACGGGGAAAATAAAAATGGAGATAATATGCATGTCCATGTGATTGTATCCGCAAGGGATAAAGAACAAAACACAAGCCTCTCTCCCAACGTCAACAACAAACAGCGTTTTAACCGGGTACAATTCTATTTAAAATCTGAACGGGCTTTCGATAAAATGTTTGATTACCAAAGAATCGAGAGTCGCCTCCAAACCGATCAAATGCGAAAATATGGAAGTCTTGATGAAAGGGAAAGGTATTTTGCCGAATTGGAATTAAAACAACAAAAGCATCAATCGGCTCAGCAGAATTCGCTTAATACCAACATCCTTCAAAATCTTGTCCAGGGTGCTGATTCAGGATCATCTAAAGGGTATAGAGAAGAAATTGATTACAGCAAGTACCGTAAAATCAAAAAACGAAACAAAAAACGAGGTCCTAAACTTTAAAATTAACAACTATGATAATAAGTATATCATCACTAAAGGGTGGAACTGGAAAATCCACCATATCACAAAACCTGGCGGTATGTTTTGCACATATGGGATATAAAACAATCATTATCGACACTGATACCAACGGATCTTCTCAAAGATGGTCCGGATTGAGACCGGAAGATTACCCGGAAGTTCCTGCGGTATCAATTTCAGATCCCAGAGCATTAAGAAAAAACATCAACCAGATTCAAAAAGATTATGAAATGGTTATTGTGGATGGCACCCCTGCCCTTTCAGAATTGGCCAGTACCATTATTCTTATTTCTGATCTGCTTTTAATTCCAATCAAACCAGGGGTGCTTGATCTTTGGGCTACGGAAAAGTTTATTGAAAAATATGAACAGGCATTAGTTTTAAAGCAGGATATCAATGCCCGGTTTTTATTGAACCAGGTTGATTCGAGAACAAAAATCAGTCACGAGGTTTATGATGTGTTAAAAGATTTCGGGATTGAACCAATGCAATCCCAAATTAATAATCGCATCGCCTATTCTGAAGCGATCATTTCCGGATTAGGTGTTTATGAGTTTAAGGACCCGAAAGCAAAAGATGAGACTATAAAACTTGCCAATGAGACGATTGAAGTCTTGACAAACATGGACTAAAGCATAAAAACATAATAACGTAAAAGCATATTTATGTCCAGACATATTTAAGCTTTTACGTCAAAACACAATTATGTCGCTTAATTCACCGGTCTATAAATGAGATACTATCCTGTTTTTTATAATTCAAGAACCTATTCCAGATGAAGAAAACAAATACACTTAGAGATACCCTTTCAAAGAAAAAAGAGTTGCCGATAAAAGAAAAAAGAGCAAAAAGCATTGAAAAGGAAGTCACAAATATCCATGCTCCTAAAAAGGCTTCTGAGGTATATTTCCGTACAACGGTTTACTTACCCAAACAGCTTCATAAAGAATTAAAGGTTTTTGTTGCTCAAAATGAAGGCCTCTCTTTGAAAGAGTTCATTACTGAAGCTGTGCAGGAAAAGTTGAATAGAAGCAATTAAACTTAGGCTATTCAAATGAAATTAAACTGACTAACCGTTAATGCTTCGATAGATGGCCGGGTTTTAAAGCCTTCCTCCCCTATCTGCAAAACAGAATCAAAAAAATAACGGCTCATTTCTGATTGTTTGCATCCCCAGGGCCGATTGTAAGGCCTTAAAGTCCAGCCATTGGCCTTGAATTTGTCACGACTTCGACGACAATTGTAAATCACCGCATTGGCAGCATATTGGCGATTATTGTTCTTGGTATAAAAGCGGCAGGCAGAATTCACAGCGTTGTAAATAAGGTGATATACCTGGCCCAGGGAATAGTCTTGCAAAAGATCTGAAAGTATTTCATCCACCACCTCTCCCTGCTTCAATTCAAATCCGCTGTCTGACATTTGAAATTCTAATAGTTCCCGGGCTTCGTCCAAAATTATTTTCTTCCATAATTTGTATTGATCTTCAATAGATGATTCCAACCTTTTTTCAGGAAGCAACAACTTTTTAGCGATCTTTTCATCAAAGCCGTAGAATAATTCACATGCCCCCTTATCTTCTATACCTAAAACAGATAAAATCCTATCTATCTCTGATTTATTGGGATACATTTTAAAATCTCTGAGGTTTCCTCCGTCAACCTTGGTGAAATCCTCTGAAATAGCATTCGCTACCAATGAGCCCAAAAACACTTTTACATCAAAATCGAGGGATTCATATCTTTCGGAAGTGACATCAATAATACCATGAGCTTCTAAATCAGGAGGAATAGCATGCCAATAGGCCCATTCGGCTTCCTCCTGTTCACGTCTTAACCGCTCAAATTCCAGTGCTCTCAATCTATTCTCAGGGCAGAAATCTTCAAACATAGGAGTTTCACAAACCGGACAATAAGGATTTGAGAGCTTCCCTCTAATGGTGTGGGAGACCCACGACACCGCTTTACATTCAGGACAAACATTCTCAGAGTGAAGAGCCGGAGGTAAATAAGTCCTAAATTCAGAAATATTTACCTGTTCAAGGCCATACTTTTCAATAATATCAAGGATTTTAAGTTCTTTTTCGTGATAATCCTGAATTACATTTTCGATTTCTTCAGAGGTAAGACCGGACAAATAAGAGCTAATGTCCGGTCGGATGGTTTTGTATTCTTCCATAGACCTGTTTTTAGGCCCACAAAAAAGTGGGTGTGAACCTTCGCGTTATATAGCCTTAGAAGGCACCGCCAAGCACCCGAGAGAACTAAATAAGCGAAAGGAACACACCCATATCAGGTGCGTTCACTTCCTGGCTTCTCTCTCTCGTAAAAATTGGCGGTTTTTCTAAGGAGAAGCTTTAGTGACGCAATACCATTATCTATCACAAAAATAAGAAATCCTAAGCAACAAATCCTTCTATTTGTGGTTAATTTCTAAAACTAACCACCCCTTCCCTTATGTCCTTCACAGCAGAAAACAGAAAAAGCGAAAAAAGGAATTTGGGAAAAAGAGAATTTTCTATTTTTCCGGAAATAGAAAAAGATTAAAAAATTAATTTCCATTTTTCTCCTTCAATACGCTCCGGAATTCAGTCGTTTATTCCATCAAAATTTATAAATTTGATCTATTCATTTAACCGATTTCAATCTATATGAAGATTCAATACTGCTCAGATCTGCATCTCGAATTTGCCCAAAATGCACTTTTTTTGCATAAAAACCCTATCAAATCTATTGGGGATATTCTTATTTTAGCTGGAGACATTACTTATTGGGGTAAAAAGCATTTCAACCACTGGTTTTTCGATTATGTCTCCGACAATTTCAAAGCTGTTTATTATATCCCCGGGAATCATGAGTTCTATACCGGAAAGGAAGTGCAGATACTAGACAAGCCGGTATTTGAACCACTGAGGGAGAATGTTTTTCTGGTCAACAATAAGGTAATCCATGTAGAGGGAACAGATTTTTTCTTCACTGCATTCTGGTCTCACATTCCTATTAGTGAGTCATTAATTGTTGAGCGAGGCATCAACGATTTTTACAAAATAAGGCATAAGGGGAAGAAATTAAGAAGTGATGATTTCAACAGACTACATGAAGAAAGCCTGGACTTTTTAAGTCGCGAGCTTCAAAATTCTACTGCAAACAAAAAAATTGTAGTCACCCACCATATTCCAACACAGTTGTGTAACCCTGAGCAATTCAAAAATTCAATGATTAATCCTGCTTTTGTCTCGGAGCATTATGATTTTATTTTCGATAGCCATATTGATTACTGGATATACGGACATCATCATGTGAATATGCCGGAAGCTGAAATAAATGGCACAAAGCTTTTGACCAACCAGTTGGGATATGTGCATTTAGGAGAACATCATTCTTATCGAAGAAATGCTGTAATTGAAATTGAATAAACCCAGAAACGAGAATATTGGTAGTATGCAAAGCAATTACAGAATACTTACATCTATCTAATAAAAAAATGCTCTCCCCTATCACTTGCACCCAAAAAAGAAAGGCCTGCCGGCATTCCGACAGACCTATCTAACCTTAACCCTAACCCAAGTGCTAAAATATACCAGATACTTGAGTTATGCAAATATGATTTTGTTATCCTTCATCAATGGCTATAGCAGAATCAAAAACAAGGACTACAGATAATCAAAATTCATTTTTCACTCAGAAATTTTTTTGATAATTTCATGCTAAATCCCTTATTTTACTATTTACCATGACTTTGAAAGAACTCTATAACAATACAAACTGGCCATCAGTAAGGGAAAAACTCTTTTCATTATACCCGGATCTAAAGAAAAAAGAAACCGGCTATCAAAAAGTTTATGAACAATTATCCTTAATTGAGCCACAGAAAAGCACTTCTGAAATTTTATTAAGTTTCATTGAGGAAAAGGAGCCGGAATACGACTCTTATATCCACGTATCAGCGATTGAGACCAATTCGAATCCCCCAGAATCATATAGTCCGATGTTCTCTTCCTGGGAAGAATGGATGGGAATGTCCATCAATGAAACAACTCTAAAAGACTATTCCGCCTCGGAAATACTGGCCCATTGCCTCCTTGAAATGACATTGACCGGATTTGACCCGGAGACTAGAAAGAGGACTGAAGACGAACTGTATAAGCAAAGTCTCCAAATGTGAAAAAACGGCTGATTGCATATTACTACCGGAAAAATGCCATAATTGGAAAAAATATTAAAAAGGCGTTATGAAAAAAGAAAGGGGAAAAGAGAATAATGATCAGTCCTTTGATAACTCAGGAGATTCTTCAAAAAAGAATGTTCGACAAGGCTGGGATAATGCAGCCAGGGAGGCCCATGAAAATGGAGATGACAAGTTAATGCTTGATTTTGATGAGGATTTTGAACAGGATGGATGGATATGGTAATGCTACGTAAACATTGGACTTTATACAAAAATTAAATGCTGGAAAATTTTGACATATTATCAAAGTGGTTCGTTGCGACTGCAAGCTTATTGACAGTTCTTTTGAAAGTACTTGACTCACTTTCAAAAGAAAGGCGAAAAAAATCACTTGCGGACGACCTGAAGTTAATTAGAGACTTGCTTGACCGTAAAACACATGAATCCGATGTTATTTCAGAAGAACTATACTTTCAGAAGATTGAAGAATATATTTTGCTCAGTGATTCGAGATTTAAGTGGTTCAACACTCTATACGCCCTCTTGCTATTTGTAGGATTTGGATATTGGACAATCTACCTCATAGATAATTCCAATGACTTCAATCCGTGGAGCCTGTTAACAGCTCTAATAAGTATTGTTGGAGTTGGATTGCTGCTGGATACCGATTTTAAATCGAAACAAAAAGATAAGAAACTATTTAGCATCGAAATTCTTAAAGGAATATATACTGGAATAATCATGTTATTGTTTTCCACAGTCTCCGCTTTAGTTCTATTGTTAAATTTTTCAGGATACACAAATTGGTACATAATTCCAGGTGTTTTACTTCCACTAAGTTTAAAGGTAATTCACGATAGTATTGAAATAAAAAAAAACAAACTCCCAACAATTCATGAGAAAACTATAGGAGGACAATGATTTAATCTATACTCGTTTTTTGTGCCTGTTATTGTCACGGCCGAAAAATAAAGTGCTTCGAAAAAACGCATATTTTTTTAGCTGCAACACTTCTATATTATAGAAAGACGATTGATTCTGCGAACCCCCAAAGGCCTTGAAAAATGAGAATAATACCGACAATAGAAAAATACTTAATCGGAATAATGACAGACGAGTTTCATCGATTTACTTCATGGGATAATTGTCATCAAGCGTTTTCCGCATCTCAGCAAACCGAGATTCATTCATTAGAATTAGCTTTTTATTTAGCAAGTTGGGGAATGTATAGAGGCTCGAGTGGCTTATTGCAGAAAAATCATTTAATCCATAGAGGCGCGGTTAATATTTTGTTTTCGCATGAAAGCCAGAAATTAAAGTGCAACTCAAAAAATGATGTGGTGAGAAGCAATATCCCTGACATACTGAACTTAAAGATTAAATTGGCTAACCATTACAGAAATATATATTTCACAAAAGGAGAAGAAAAACCAAAATCAATTTCACCGACGGATACATTGCTGAGTAAGATCCTACTAGGAACTTTGGGGTGCGTTCCAGCTTTCGACAGGTATTTCATTGATGGCCTAAAAGAAATTAAGATACAAAACAAAGTGTTTGATGACGCTTCATTGGATGAGTTGTTTGATTTTGTTGAGGAAAATAGGACTGAAATAAAGGATGCTCAAAAACTGATACTTACAAAAATAAATAAGTTCTACCCAATAATGAAAATCTTGGATATGTATTTTTGGCAAATAGGGTATGACAAAGAATTGATGCAAAAACAAGGATAGGAGATGCTATATGAAGATTTCGTAAATGCATATCCTGTCTGTCACGAAGTAGGCCTGTAGTGAAGAAGTAATCAAGAAAGATGACTTCGGGAACTATTCTTTTAGTTTTTTAAGTTCTTGGCCCACTTCAATCCAAAATTTATTGGAAATGCCGAAGGCTGTTGGATGGGGAATCACAACATAAACAGTATTTTCCCTTTTCTTAAGGTAAACAGCATGCTTTTTGTGAAGGTGAATCTTTGAATCTTCAGAAAAGCTTATTCCGGCGATCTGATGCCAATAGTCTAAGTATTCTTTATCAGTCGAATAAAAAATCACAACCTTGGGGTAATGTTCTTGAATTAATTTCCTTATTTTGTTGATCCGGATTTCAGTTAGTGCTTGTTTGTAAGATTTTCTATCTTTTAAATACTCGATATCAGACCATTCTGAAATCTCAAACTTTTTGGAAGAAGGAGAGGAAATAGGGAAAAGTTCTAAAAGGCAATTTGGGCTGTTAAATCTTCCAAGCCATTCACTTTGGTATTTTTTGATTATTGAGCAGTTTTTCCCGTCATACGCTCCATTAGATGCCAATTGCAATTTTATTAAACCAGCCCATGTTCTTTGCAATTTGAATTTCCTGGACGTATGATCAAAGAATCTGGATAAAACGGCATTAGATGTTTCGGGTGACTTGTAGGAAAAAATCCTGTCATGGAATTCATACAAGTCTGCAACTTCACTTTTATTGCTTGCTTTCCATGCATTTAGCCTTGCTTCAATATCTTTTTGGGATTCTCCTCCAGCTTCTTCTTTCCCGATAAACCAAAAATCACTGCCAAGATTACCATATCCATAGAATTTTTTCAAATACTCTTCGAGGGTATCCTTTTGTATCTTTGTCATAAATAAAGATTTAGATTCTAAACCATTACCGAAGGATTTCTTATTATAAGTCCATTTTTAACCATTCTTCATTTTCCAAAAAGCCATCAAAGCCATCCAAATAAAATCCTCGAATAATTTGCTCGCCTTTAGATAAATGCCAATAAGGATTGTCTTCATTGTTTTGAAAATCAGGTAAGCCCGCCACCGTTACTTCTTTTAAATCGTCTATATTAGAATACTCTCGGCTGCTGAAGAAATCATCCGGGTTTGCATTTTTTGTAATATGATAAAAACTGAATTTTGGTTTATTCAAAATCGTCTTAAGTACCCTATTTATATGTATATCATTGAATGAATAGCCGATGGAAATTAGTAATTCAGAGTCCAGGCAATCCCTCATAAATGCATAATTAAAATAATTAATAGGCTCTAGAGAAACCCTTTGAACTTTATTGTAGCCAGTTATTATATTAGACGAAATAAGTGTCTGACCAGGATTCACTTGTTCAAGCGTAGGCCAACTTATTCCAGGAAAAGTTTGATTTGGATAGCAATAAAAATTATTTCCTCTATTCGGAAGAATCATATCTTTATCCCAACATAATGAGCCATGAAGATTATAATAGGTAATATTATCCGAATCTTCATAAATTCTTTGCGGCTGATAAGAATAATATTCATAATAATCATCTCCTGAATTATCAGAAAAACCGTCAAAAACTTTACATTGGTTTCCTAATGTTTTTTGTAATAATCGATCATAGTTTGTTGTGTAGATTCTTATTTTAGTGTTTTTGCTATTCAAAAAACGAATAAACTGTATTAGTGAATTGTTCAGATTTGAGTTTTCATGAATAGTATAGGAATATTCTTCTATTCTCCTAGCAATTAAACTAAGGAAGTGGTTATATAACTTAAAAAAGAAAATTCTTTGAATGTTGCTTCTTTCTTCTACATCTCCAAATGGAGCTTCTGCTGGAATACGCAATATTACGCGCCCATTTTCTAGTTCCTGAGAAACTTGGAAGTCCATAATCTCTGATATCCATTCTTTTACTTCAAAGCCAGAAGGCATGAAAGAAGTATTGCTGGGACTTCTATATCCTTCATTTGTTTCAGAAAAAACATATTCAACTAATGTTTCTAAAAAACCGAGAAACGTTTCAAAATTAACTTCCTCATTAGAAGTATAAAACTCTCGAAGCTTATCAAAAATAAACCTGCCTACTGGAATATGATCTGTAGTTGTTTTATACTTATTATTCTCTATTATTACAGATTCTAAATCATTAGCCAATGGGCCACCCCATGGTTTAGCCCCTCCTGCACCAAGCAATATTACAATAGTTTTCCTTTTGCGGTCGCGATGGATTCTTTTGATTATCCTTTTTGCTAGCTTCCCATTTCTTGATAATTTCATATTGGTTAATCTTCACTTCTGCCACTTCTTAAAATTCTCAGCCTGTTCAAAAATCTCCTTATAAACCTCGTCCCGGTCAACCGGTGGATAATCATTTTCGGCCAGGAGAATGATTAAACCGACTTTCAGTTCGGCTTTTATGTCATCTCTTTTGCTCCAATCGGTGTATTTGGCTTTGTCGTCAACAACTTTTTTTACCTCCGCAGCTAAATGAATAAGTTTTTCTTCGGGATAGGTAAAATCGTACTTGACGGTCAGAGATTTTAGAATGTCGTAGAAGGCTTTTTCTTCGAAGTCTATTCCCAGTTCATAAAATGACTCCTTTTCCTTTTTAAGGGCATGGAACAGGTCGATTATTTCGTCTGTAAAGTCTTCCAGAACTTCACTCCTCAAAACGTCACTTTCTTTGCGTTCGTTGTATTTTTCAACGAGACGTTGCATCTTTTGGGAAAAATCAATTCCCTGAATCCGGTTAACCTTCTTAAACTCCTCAATAGCCTTGGCCAACAGTTGCTGTAGTAATTTTATTTTGGTATTTGGGAGCTTTATTTTCTCAATTTTTGCCAGATAGTCCTCGTCAAAGATGTCCGTTTCTGCATTTTTGTCTTCATTCAACTTGAATATCTCCTCCACCCCGTCACTGGCAAGCGCATCTTTTATCATTTCACGCACTTTGGTATTCATCTGTGCGGTATCAGGAGCCGTTCCTTTGGTAAGTTTGAAAACTATGGAGCGAACGGCCAGATAAAAATGGACGTAGTCTTTCTCTTCTTGGCTCAGTTTTTCGCTGGCTGAACAAATGTCATAAGCTGCTTTTAAGCGCTTCACCAGGAACATAAACCGCTTTTCCAGCTCATTGGTCATCTGGACAAATTCGGCTGCCATATTCAGCGTATTGAGTTGTTCAACCGGACTGCCGGAAAAGTATTTCGTGCTGTCAAATTTATGGAAAATTCTTCCCAGCAAATCCAGATGGTCTTTGACCACTACGACAGATTGCTCTATATCCTCAAAGTTATGGGTATCGGCCTTGTTGTAATGTGCCAGGGCCAGATTCATCTGTTTTTTAATGCCGATGTAATCTACCACCAGACCTTTTTCCTTGCCTTCAACCTTTCGGTTTACTCTCGATATGGTTTGAATCAGGTTATGGCGTTGAATTGGCTTGTCAATATAAATGGTATCCAGGAATGGCACATCAAAACCGGTCAGCCACATATCCACAACGATGGCAATTTTAAAATTTGACTTTTCATTCTTAAACTGCCTGTCCAGTTCTTTGCGATATTCTTTAGTGCCAAGTATATTGTACAATTCTTCCGGGTCGTCTTTACCACGAGTCATCACCATTTTGATGCGCTCCATGGGTTTAATCTCTCTTTGCTCCTTTTCCGAAAGTTCAACTCCGGGTTCAGCAACCATCACTTCAGCCCATTCGGGACGCAGTTTAATGATGTTTTTATAGAATTCATAAGCAATCGGACGGCTGCTGCAGACAAATATGGCTTTACCCTTAATGGTTGCTCCTTCGGCCACTCTGGTCTCATAGTGCGTAACGAAATCTTCTGCCAATGCTTTCAGCCGGTCGGGATCTCCCAATATCACATTCATATTGGTGACTGCCTTCTTGCTTTCCTCTATCTGATACTCATTGGTTCCCTCCTCCGCACATCTATTGTAATAATCCTCTATCTTTTGGAGTTCACTGTTATTCAACAGAACCTTGGCAGCTCTGCCTTCATAAACAATCCGGACGGTTATTTCATCTTTTACCGATTCGGTCATGGTATAGGCATCCACCACCTCACCAAAAACATCCAGAGTAGCATCAATTGGGGTTCCTGTGAAACCTACATAAGTTGCATTGGGCAATGAATCGTGAAGATATTTTGCAAACCCATAGCTTTTGGTGACTCCGTTTGATGTTACTCTTACTTTTTGATCAAGATTGGTCTGGCTTCGGTGTGCTTCATCCGATATACAGATTACATTGCAGCGATTACTTAGTAAGTCGGTATCCTCGGTAAATTTATGGATGGTCGTCAGGAAAACACCCCCGCTCTGAATGTTTTGTAACCGCTCCTTTAATTCAGCCCTGCTTTCCACACTAATTACGTTATTGTCGCCAATGTATTCTTTAGCATTGGTAAATTGTTCCGACAGCTGATCATCCAGGTCGGTACGGTCGGTAATCAGCACAATAGTGGGACTACTCAGCAGTTCGCTGCGCATCAACAAGCGGGTAAGAAAAAGCATGGTGTAACTCTTGCCACATCCGGTAGCTCCAAAGTAAGTACCTCCTTTCCCATCTCCTTCGGGTTTTTGGTGGCTGATGATATTCTGAAACAACTTTTTAGCACCGTAATATTGTGGGTAGCGACAAAGTATTTTGTCTTCTTTCTTGGAGGAATCCGGCAGAAAAATAAAATTCCGGATAATGTCTCGTAAAGTGGTTGTGTTAAGCATACCACCTATAAGCGTATAAAGCGAACTGATTCCATCCTGCTCCATCTTTTGTCGGTCAGGCTCCGACCGCCAGGCATAGAAAAACTCATAAGGGGCAAAGAACGAACCGGCTTTGTTGTTTACACCATCCGATATAACACAAAAAGCATTGTATTTAAATAGCTCCGGGATGTCTCTTTTGTAACGTGTCGTCAGTTGAACATAGGCATCATGAATGGTGCATTCTTCGCGAATAGCAGTTTTAAATTCAAAAACCACCAGCGGCAAACCATTTATGTAAATGATTCCGTCAGGGATGCGTTTTTCAAAACCAACAATCTCAAACTGATTTGCAAATTTATAAATGTTTTGATCACTATAAGGGTCAGGTGTGGTCTCGGAAATTTGGGGAAGACTCTCAGGCTTCGGTTCACGTAAAGCGGCAAGTCCATTGAAATCAATCAACTGGATATACAGATCTTTTTGTGAGCGGTCTTCACGCTTGAGGATAAAACCTTCCGAAACCAACTTCATGATGGCCTTGTTGCTCTCGTAAAGGTCGGAAGCAGCATAGCTTTTGAGTTGCTGAATGATGCGGGTTACTTCCTGGCCAGTCAGCTTTTCGTTTTCGTATTTAGAAAGAAGAAAATTTCGTAAGTCAGTCTCTATGATTACTTCATCCGGAGATCGTTGAATATCGCCACCAGGTACATATTCAAAACCCTGTTTATAGATGAGTTCTATAAAGGCTTGTTCTAATTTTTCTTCGGTGAATTTCATATCTAAATTGGGTTACTTAAAACGGCAAATCGTCATTATCAGATAAATCTTCCTCATTCTCAAATTCAATGTCAATTTGTTCTTCTTCATCAGGTTCCTCCATGGATTTAACTGTATTGTTGTATTCTTCGACAATGGAATCAATTGTTGCCAATATTAGCTGGGTGGTATTGTCTTCACCTTTATCATTATCCTCTTTAGGACTTAACAAAGATCTACTGTCCATTAATTTCGTCAATGCTGTAACAAGTCTTGTAAAATCAACATCTCCTGAGAAATCAATAGTAACGGGACTGGAGGTTATTCCGGTAATATTAATTAATTTACTTTCACTGTCAATTTTTAGACTATACTCGATTGTATTCATACCTATTGAGTTAAAATGCTTTTAATACCATATTTATCAGAACGTTTCTTGAAAATATATTCACCCCCATCTAGAGTGTCACAAATCTCTTTCTGGGCTGTTTTATCTTCTAATTTAAATTGCTTATAACAAATCTTATTATTGGAGTTCTGAGCCAGGATAATAGTTTCTGCGTCTCCATAAACAACTATTGATGGATTATGTGTTACTAAAAATATTTGCTTCTCATGCTTAATTTGCCTCAAAAGATTAACCAAATCATTTGAAATAAACCTGTTTCCTAGATTATCTTCTGGTTGGTCAATTATGATAATTTTGGTGCTGGCTTGTTTTAAAATAATTTCCAAGTATTTTTCCGAATTAAAACCGGGGCTTTTTTCCTTAGAAGTTTCGTTATCTGGATACTTCAAAAAATCATTAGGAGAAAGCATTAACTTTTTAATTCTATTTAATTGGGATTCAACCTTCTTCCCAAAAGAATCTGGTTTTATATTCTGATAGCTTTTAACTGTTGTTTCTCTATTTAAAAGCCGTAATATATTCTGATAGATACTTATTTCACTGTAGGAATTAAGAATTGAATCAATCAATTCTTCCTTTAGAGCTGCATCTTCACTTACTTCTAGAACCAATTTTATATCCTCATATAGTTCTAATTCTTTGCAAAGAGCATAATCGAAGTTTTCAATTTCATCCGATAAAGATTTTAATTGAGCATATCTTTCAAACTTCGATTTGACAGTTTCTTTCAATTTATTCAATTCTTGTTTCCCTATATGCTTAGCAATGGATTTTATATTTAATTTTTCATTGGCTTTATCAATTAATAGGTTTACTGATTCAATGAATTTAATCTTACTGTTCGTTATTTTTTTCAATTCAGTTATCTCTGAATTTTTCCATTCCAATAATTCTTTAAAATCATCTTTTATTTTATTTTGCTCATCATTAAGGGTTATTAATGTATGGTTTTCAAATTGTGAAATATTTGTTTTAAGTGTTTCTATAATACCTTGTATCTGATTAATCTTTTCTGAAACGTCAATAGCTGATATTAATTCCTGATAATTAAGATTAAATGTAACTTGACGACCAAGTATGCTTTCGATGGTTTTTGCATGTAAAACATGTGTTTTGTTTAATGTTTCGTCATAAGCATTACTATAAGCAGCTACGAGGTTATTCTGTATTTCGTTCAATCTATTATTATGGTGCTTAAATTCATCAAGAACAGATTGATATTCTTCCTTTTTGCCCACTTTGAAAGCTAATTCTTTAAGTACTTTTCTTTCAAAATATCTAACTATTTCACCTTGACTGATCCTAATTATATCTTCCTTGTTAATTGAAGTAATATCTTTAAACCCTCCGTCGTTTATAGTTTTGATTATTGTCCTATAATGAGGCAAATCATAAGCGGCATCAACCTCAAGAGAATCTATGCTCTTACACAGAAGCCATAATAATAAGCTCTTACCGCTTGAACGACCACCGATAATTACATTAAGTGACGGACTAAATTCAATTTCAACTTCGTCAATCAATTCACAATTATCTATCCTGAATCTTTCTATTCTTGAGCCATTTAAACGTATCGATTCATGCTGTTGGCTTGACATTATTCTGGACTCCGGGTCAATAAAAGCAAGCCTTAGAGTTTCATAATTTTTACTCCCTTTAACATAGTAGAAATCATGATTTCCAGAATTACCCTTGTTTTTACATGGATAATTATTGATATTATGATTATCGGAGAAATTAATATAGGCAATATCTTTTTTTGCCCTGTGCTGTGTGGGCTTCTTTCTATCAAATCCTGCTGAATATATTTGTCGCGTTTCTTCCTTTGATACTTTTTCTAATGCACTTTGCATTAGTATCACCATTTTTTGAGCATCTTCTATTTCATTTCTTCCATGAGCGGCAACAATACTCTGTGTGTTTCCTGCATGTGGAATAAAAAAGAAATCTTCACCAAAAAAAATATCAGATATTTCATCAAAAGTAAGTTTTCTTTCAAGAGCACATAATCCTTTCCCGGCATATTTTTCTTCAAGGGCTTTATTTATTTTCCTTACACCTTCAACATCTGAATATTTAAAAATTAAGAGTGAATGATAATTTGTTGTTTCTCCAGTCTCTCTTAACTTTTCTATATCCAATTCAACACCAACAAGCAATAAAGGATCTGTTTCGGAATTATATTTGGAATAATATTCTTCATATGCCTCAACATTGATTATATTGTGGTCGGTCAAGGAAAATACATCAACCTTATTATCAATTAATTTGGAATACAAGACATCTACAGAGAACAAACCTGAGTAATCACCAGATTTGGTTTCTTTGCTTTTATCTGTATGAATGTGTAAATCAATTTTATGCCAATCGGAATAAGGTTTGTTTATCATTGGGTTAGTTTTTTAAACTTGTTAATTTAGAGAGCAATAAAACTTCCAATCTAAAAAGTGAATTGGTTTGTTTTTGAAAATTCAACAAATTTGAATTAATTTTTTGGATTTTATCATTAAATAAAGATACCGTTTGATCATGTAGAAGAATGGGAATTAACTGAATATTATAGATCGGAAGCTTTCCCTGAACTCCCCCCACTGTCAGAGATTTAATAAGTCTTTGACCTTCATCTGAAACCAAGGAATGATATAAAACATCACTATAAGTTTGATTGTAATTGGTCAGCTTCACACAATTCTCTGTTAAATTAGCTTTATGAAGTGTTCGGTCAATTATTTTAACTAACCCAATTGTTCCAACGATAGATATGATTAAATCATTTTCGGAAACGATATATTTTTTAATATTCTCTTGAGTTCTATAATCTACATATTCAAAGGTTTCTTTTAAAATCAGGTGCTTATCATTCACCATATCAGCAACTTTAATATAGGGATTCCCATCTTTATTTTCATTCAATGAACCGCCTTTTGGAAGTCTTTTACCACCTTTAATTTCACAAATATCATTAAGCTTGCTCACTTCCCACCCCTCCGGAATCTCCTTCTCCAGCTCCTCATTAAACACCATCTTCCCACCAGAACTCTTATAGGGATTCCCGTTTTCATCCGGAAATTCAAAATCCACAAACCACTGCTTATAGATAGCCTGTGCGGTTTCTTCAAGTTTTTGGATGAGTTGGTTATTCAGAGCAATCCGGTTTTTAACAGCGTTGTATTCGGCTACAATAGCTCGTTGGGTTTCTATTGATGGAATAGGTAGTTTCATATTACAAAAATCTTCCCACTCCAAACTCCCCCGTACTCCACCAACAGCATAAAAACAAGCTTCCCGATCAAATTCAGGGCGGGAAAACCACATCATCAAATACTCTGGTAATAATATATTTTCATCTTTAACCTCGAAAACAGGATATGCCTGTGAGATAATTGCTTCATCAAATTCTTGCAGCAAAGCAACAGGCATTTTTCCATCCCGACGTACCTGCATAATGCTGCATGCAAACTGGTTTTTGCGAATGATTTTATAATTCCGCATATTAGCTCCTACTATATTGGCCACGGACGGAATAAAAAGCTTGTTGATGGTGAGGCCTAAAAGCAAATCAATTTTCAGGTCTTTGTTTCGCTCATCAACAAGTTGTATGTAATCTCCTATCGGCTTATAATTCGATTGCATACCCTAGCTCCTTAAATACGTTCAACAAATCCTTTTTCGATTTTTCTTCTGCTTTCAATAATTCAGCAAAATCCGTTTGTAAGGCCTTCATTTTATCGTCAAAGTCAATGTTCTCGTCACGGTTCACAAATTCAATATACTTACTGGGAACAAGCGAAAAATCTTTTTTGGCAATTTCATCGAACGTAGCAGAATAGCAATATTCAGGGATATTCTCGTAATCACTGTTTTCCTGTTGCCAGGCATGATAGGTTCCGGTGATTTGAGCAATATGGTCTGTATTGAACTGCGTAAATTTCTTTTCAAACGGTTCTCCCATTTGGCGTAAATCCATGAACAACACTTCGCGATCACGGTCACGTAACTGACGAGTTTCTTCTCCCACCTCTTTGGTTTGCTTTTTCTTGTATTTGTTGAGAATCCAGACGGTAACACTGATATTGGTGGTATAAAACATATTTTGCGGTAATATCAGAATTGCTTCCACCAAATTATTCTCAACAAGCTTACGTCTTATTTTGTATTCATCACCGCCCCCGCTCAATGCACCGTTGGCCAATACAAAACCGGCCACACCATGTTCCGACAGTTTGGAGACCATATTGAGTATCCAGGCATAGTTTGCATTGCTTTTGGGAGGTACTTCATATCCATGCCAACGGGGATCATTAATAAGTTCATTGGCAGCCCGCCAGTCCTTTTGGTTAAAAGGAGGATTGGCCATGATGTAATCGGCTTTCAGATCGGAATGTTGATCGTTGTGAAATGTATCGGCCGGTTTCCCACCAAAATTGGCAGATATTCCCCGGATAGCCAGGTTCATTTTGGCCAGTTTGAAAGTGGTGGCCGTATATTCTTGTCCGTATATGGAAACTTCTTTTTTGCTCCCGTGGTGGTTCTCGATAAATTTAACCGACTGTACAAACATACCTCCCGAACCACAAGCAGGGTCATAGATGATTCCTTTGTAGGGCTCAATCATTTCGGCAATGAGGTTTACAATACTTTTTGGCGTATAAAATTCACCCTTCCCTTTTCCTTCTGCCAGGGCAAATTTTGAAAGGAAATACTCATAAACCCGTCCTACAATATCGGTTTGTTTGTCCCGGAGAGTGTCTATTTGATTTATAGTATCAAGCAGAGCAGATAATTTGCTTGAGTCAAGCCCCAGGCGCGAGAAGTAATTATCCGGTAAAGCACCTTTCAGCGCCGGATTATTCTTTTCGACATTATTTAAGGCGGTATCAATTTTCAGTGCAATATCGGTCTGTTTGGCATTTTTAATGATGAACGACCAACGAGACTCTTCCGGAAGAAAAAACACATTCTTCATGTTGTAGAACTCCTTCATCTCTATGTATTTTTCTTTGCCTTCGCTGATGAGTTCTTTTCTTCGCTCTTCAAATTTGTCACTGGCAAACTTCAGGAAAATCAACCCCAGCACAACGTGCTTATATTCGGAGGATTCTACCGAGCCTCTTAGTTTGTTGGCCGAGTCCCAAAGTGATTCTTCTATAGATTTTTCCTTTTTGTTATTGTTTTTCTTAGCCATTATCTAACCTTACAACTTCATTAAAATCAAATACTAAAAGACCTCTAAAACTTTTGACGAATGTTTTAGAGGCTTCAAAAATCATCTAAAATTAATAATTCAGGGGGAGTAAAAGAAAGAAAGGGAAGGAAAAAGAAATGGGATCATTGAAAATTAAGCAAAAAGATTAATTAGCTTAGCAAAATCCAAATACTTGAACACTTATCGGCCCTATTGAAACTTTTTCGGAAATTCAATAATTGGCAATTTTATTCCCAGCTTATAAACCCCATAATATTCATCAACCGGAACCCAATCATTCTTTAATTTTTCAATTTTATCCTTCCCTTCTTCAATATCAGGATAAATTATCAAACAATCTATACATTCAGGATAAGTCTTCGATAGCTCTTTGTATACACCTTTTAACCGAGCGTAACCACTAACCTGCCTTACATTTTCATGAACAATACAATTCTTCCATTTAGGAATATACTTAGCATCGATGACCATTTCATTATTTTTTGTTTTGAGCAAATAATCAAGTTCATTTCCAGAACCTACCTTAAATTGATACAGAACATCATTTTTAAACTTATTGCGTAGTAAACCCAATACATATAACTCAAACAATTTGCTCATATCTACCCAAAAGGGAGGAGTCTTTATTAATTCATTTTTATTTATACTGTTAATTGTATATCCAAAACGCTTTAAAATCAAATTGCTCAGGCTTAAAGCTTCTTTGTATTCTGTGTAAAAAGCGTTGAAATGGATTTTTTGCAAGGTAGAAATATCTATCTTTTCATCAACTTCTTCGAAGGCAGGCAAACAATAATCCAATAAATGCTTAAGACTGTGATTAAGATATTTATGCATAGCAAGATAACGGCAGACAAACATCAAAGTTTTTTTCAATAGTTGGTTTTCTAATCCGTTATATCCATACTCCTGGTAAGTACAATAGTTTTTCAACGGACGATTATTCAGAACATTCTTTTTTACAGTGTTACCAACCATCAATTTTCCCTTAATTTTTGCATTGAGGTTATGCTCGACCTTATAATAACTCTTTTTTATACCCTTTCTTACAATCTTTTTTAATACCGTTAAAAATTGAATAACTAAAAGGGGAGTTAATAAATCTTCTTTTTGCTTAATATCAATAGGTTCTGCATCGAATTTTATCTCGAACAAATCTTTTGTTTCCTCCAATACGCCTGGTTGTTGCATACATTCCATGAGCATTTTTAAAAAATCAACCTCAATAGCACCATTATTAATCTTTGGCTGAACGAAGACTGCATCCTTCTCTGTTATCCAATCAACCCCAATATAGTAAGATGTGAACAAATAACTTCCATACTCTTCATCATCTATTTTTAAGCACGTTTTTTCAGGATTATTTTTAAAAATGATCCTTTTAAATTTTACATTCCCATATAATTTAAAGGGCTGCCTATTAATGTGCTCAGTTAAGAGAATAAGGTTATACACTTAGAGCCTGTATTTTAGTTTCTGCATCATTTATTAAAATTCCATCTTTCACGTACTCCATTAAAAGCGGAATTATCTCATACACCAATCTCACTTTCAAATTTTCCTCGTCCTGTTCCATAAAATAACTATGACCTAACATTACATTATCGGCTTGAAATTCGGGAGATAATGTGTCAGCTGGCCTTCCATTATCTTTCACAAATAGTTTGGCCACTTCTTTAAATAATTCCTCAGCTTTCTCACATCCGCATGTTTGAATAATTGAAAGTTCCGGTAATATATCTACAAAGGAAAATCGTCTTCTTATGGCATAGTCTATATGCCCAACACTCCGATCTGCTGTATTCATAGTTCCAATTATATATAAATTGGGTGGTAATACAATATTCCTGACACCATCCTTTTCATACATGCTTTCCACAAACTCTCCTCTGTATTCCAATGCATAAATTAGCTCGCCTAAAACGGAAGGCAAATTAGCACGATTGATTTCATCAATTACTAATACATATTTTTGTTTCTTTTTTTCATAATCAATTTCTGTGCTATTATTTAAAAAAAACATAAACTTCTTAGAACAGTCTTCCTCCATATAATATCCACCGCCCAAAGGAGGTTGACAAGAAATTAATTCCCTATAAGTACTTTTTATTGCTTCGAATCGAACCTTCCTAAAATGTTTACCATTGTCATGAACATCAAAAAAATTAGATCCTACTCCTTTTATTGTATACTTGGAATTATTTAACTCATAAGGAATATTTTCCTTTATCATTTTTAAAAATGAAGGGAAAAACTTGTCATAATCATCATAACTATAAATGACCTTTTCTTTGATTGCATCCTGAGCAAACTTAACCAGAACTCTATCTTCAGTATTATATTCAATTGACCCATTGTTTTCTCTTGCACTTATCCCCCGTACAAAATCTTCATATGAATAAGCAGGATGAAACTGAATGAGCTTAAATTGATCAGAATTCTGTAACTCCTCCATTTGCTTCTTTCTTTCCATTGGTTCACCTGATACTTGCCTATCGAATATTATTTCATAAGCAATATCTTTGGCAGTATATGTTTTGCCAGTGCCTGGAGGGCCTTGAAATATTATTTGTTTCTTATACTCAAGAAGCTTCTTTATTGGCTCGTATTTATCGTTCAATTCGATCATTTTATTTCTTAATTCAAAAATTTGTTGATATGGTTCAAATTGTCGTTTACAGTCATTCAATAATTCTTCAAACAATTCATCCTTTATTGTAAAACCCTCGGAAGTCATTTCAATATTTATTATTTTACCAAATAAGCAAAACTTATCAAATTCGGGTTTTTCAAGCAATTGCCTGGAACCAATTATTATTTCATAATCTTTTAACTGATTACGGATTTTATCTTCCAATTGAAGAAACGCCTGCATATATGGCCTTAACTGGACTTCTGGGGCAATGCGGTTTGTAGCAAACGGTACATATTGCGTACTAAAAGCAATACCATACCTTATTGTATTCTTATGAATGTCAATATGATACTGAACCTCCACACCACCTCCTCTATTGATAGCCCATGTCTCTTTTATATTACCAAAGAGTTGAGAATTACCAGTGGTCCTTCGACTTTTTGTTAAATCTTTACGTTTGTATTGAAAGGTTGAACAAAACCCTCCAAGATCCTTATTTATCTGTATTATTAATTCTTCGAAATTTTTAAATTTCATAAAGCGCTATATTCTATACATTATCTATAATTCAGCAATTGCTTATTTCACTACCCATAATTGTCACACTTAATTTTTAGTAAGTTTTATCATGACTCAGAAAGATTAGTTGTTTTAAATTCGATTAGGTTTAAAGATTCCTTACAGGCTTCATCATCCATGAATAAGACACAACACTTTCCATTGGGATTTTTAGAACTTGGGTAAACTATGCCTTTAACAACTCCTACTTCATCTGGCAATCTATAGCGAAAATACTCCGTAACAACCTGGGTCGGGATATATTCGATATGTACATATTTATCCGGAGAAATTACTTTCGATACGTCATCGATGAAATATCTTAAAAACCAGACGGTATGATAAAGTTCTCTATTATTTTCTTTGAAGATTGATGGAGGTTCCGGCAATCTTGTGAGGTCTATCACATGAAGTGGTTCCTTTAGTTGGAAATTCCCCATCGTCAACATTGGTTCATCTTTAATGCTATCATTATTAATGACCTCTACTTTTGCTGTCATTTGGTCAAAAGCACCATAAAACATAGAAATACCTGCAGGACTCATTCTATTCTCAGAGGTACAATATTTTAATGGAGGTGAACCCAGTTCCTTAATTGAATTAGGGGTTTCTCCAGTAGAATGTTGCCTACACCTATAAAAAATAGTTTCTGAGGACAGTTCTGTTATTAATTCAAGTTTATCAACCCCTCTGGCTATTTCAGTTAAAATATCAGAAACTTTTCCTTCAAATGAATCAAAATCGGTAGAGGAATAAGATGAGAAACGTATTTTGTGTTTCACCAACTTACCAAACTGATTCCAGTCCATTATATTTTGGTGATGTTTTTCCGGATAATAAGGATCTTTTCTAACCCACTCTAATTCTGGAATTATTGATTCAACATCAATTAATATTTGTCTATCATCAACATATAACTCACTTTCAAGAACTTCAAGCGTATCAAGAAGTTCTACCTTTATCCAACCACCTTCTTGTTCATCGTAATCTAAACATTCTCCATCAGGAGTTCCATAGTAATTGGTGATACCCTCTTTAACAAATTCTGTAAGTTTCGTTAACGATACAATACTGCCTTCTTGCGCACCAAAATCACAATATGAACAAATAACATTTTCTTTGTTGCTGGTATTCCGTTCAATGAAGTCAATAATGGCATTATCTTCAAAATGGCATGTACATATATATTTTTCACTAATGTTATTACTAGTTCGGTTCATTAAGTTTGCTTGTATTCGAAAGACTGCACGTGGCCTCTAAGTTTGTTGGCCGAGTCCCAAAGTGATTCTTCAATTGATTTTGTCTTTTTGTTATTGTTTTTCTTAGCCATTATCTAACCTTACAACTTCATTAAAATCAAACACTAAAAGACCCCTAAAACTTTTGACGAATGTTTTAGAGGCTTCAAAAATCATTTAAAAATAATAATTCAGGGGGAGTAAAAGAAAGAAAAGGAAGGAAAAAGAAATATAGAATTAAATTTAAGTTTTGATTAAATTCAAAACTGTCGCAACAAGAAATAGTTGAAAGATTATCTGAGAGGTAAATAAACAATACTAACTTTAAGGAAAAAATAGACAGTATGACAGAAAAATCTGTCAATATTTCGTAGAGAAAAAGGAAGTAATAAAAAACAACTGTCAATCTGACACCAAAACACATAAATATCAACTTTGGCAACCTTATTGTTAAATAAAGGACACCAAAGTTGAACCAAAATTTAGATTGTTCTAAATAAACTTTTGTGTTTTAGCGAGTGCAAAAGTAATTATTTTTTTTAAAACAAACAATACAATTTCAAATTGGTTCAGCCTTGTCAATTTTTTTTTTCACTAATTAAAAACAAGTAACATGAGCAGAAACGTGCATGTAGTGCCCAATGAAAAAGGCTGGGCCGTAAAGAAAGAAAAGTCCCAAAGGGCCTCCCGGGTTGTTAAAACCCAGGGAGAAGCAATTGAAATCGGGAAAAACTATGCGAAAGAGCAAAGTTCCGAATTAATTATTCATGGTAAGGATGGTAAAATCAGGGACACTAATTCTTACGGCAATGATCCATTCCCACCTAAAGGTTAATGCTGTATGAAAGAGTGTAAGATTTCAATTAACCAGTTTGCGAATTTCAGTAAATCAACTAAAAAAGGAAAGAAAGGCATTATTACAAGGCAATTAAGTCCAGACCTCTTTAGGGTTCCATGGTACCAGTTAACCAAAGCCAAGGTGAAAAAATCTCTCGAATATAAAGGAGATTTGCAGCCTATCTTTGATGGAATCAATATTCTAAAGAATAGAATTCCTGATACAGATCGCAAGAAAAGGGATAGACAAGTTTCACTTGAAGCTTTAGAACGGTTTGTCGAGTTACAAATCCCTCACTATTTTAAGCAGCTCGATTTTGAAGTAATCAAACCTAAAGAAAAGAACTTGCAATTTGAAAATGTGAATTTTATTATTTCACCCGATCTTGTTATTAAAGGTAACTACAAAGGAAAGACTATTTACGGAGGGGTAAAAATTCATATCTCCAAAAGCAAACCTTTTGACCTGCAACAGTCAAAATTGGTTTCACATTTGATTTATGAATACTTGAAAAATGAAGTGGCAGAGCACCCTTCGCAAGTATTGCCGGAATTTTGTCTTTCGATTGATGTCTTTGGAAATAGAATAGTGTCAGCAGATGAAACAGACAAAACTATTGAAGAAGAAATCAAGGCTCTGTGTTCAGAAATCAAAGATCTTTGGGAGGCGGCATAGGTTTTAAGAGGTTGTTCAGGAAATAGAACAACCTCTTCTCTATGTATTTCTATTTCATTATAACTTTTTTATCACTACTAATTTCATAACATCAATAAAAACTTAACATTATGAAAACTTTCTATGTAAACAAACAAGCTCAGGCCAACGGGGATCATGAAGTCCATCGGGAAGACTGTATTTTCCTCCCATCAATAGAAAACAGGCAATATTTGGGAGTATTTAATTCCTGTTATGAGGCTGTAAAAGAAGCAAGAAAATCTTATCCAAAAGCAAATGGATGTTTCTATTGCTCCAGAGATTGTCATACTAGTTAAAAACAGTCCGTTGTGCGTAAATTGCATAAGGGACTGTTTATTTTTTTCAGTATATAAAAAAACTTTACTTCAATTCATTTTTTAATTTGATCTGGTTTACATGAAAAAAGGCAGCCTTAACGATATCCAAATACTTGTCAATAAATACCCAGATTTATTGAATTCAAAATTAACCAAAAAACTCTCTTCTGTCAGAGATAAGATAAACTGGGTATCCCCTTTAGAAAAGGATAACTATCGAGAATTCAAAGACAAAGAATTTATTGAGAAACTGGAATTGGATTTAAGTTATCCTCTCAATGATTTTTGGCCAAATGGAGGGGCACATTGGGATGCATTGGCCAAATCAAGCTCCGGACAAGTTGTTTTGCTGGAAGCAAAAGCTAATATTCCAGAGATTGTTTCTTCCCCCTGTGCTGCAACAGCAAAGGAATCTATATATAAAATCCGCAAAGCATTAGATGAGACAAGGGATTATCTAAACATAAACAATGAAGCAGACTGGATGGGAAAATTTTATCAATATACGAATAGAATAGCCCACCTTTATTTCCTGAGGGTTAAAAATAATATCCCTGCCTTTTTGATTAATTTATATTTCCTAAATGATCACGAGGTTAATGGGCCAAAAAAGGAAGAGGAATGGAAAGCTGCATTGGAAGTTATGAAGATTTATCTCGGTCTGAAAAAACACAAATTATCCAAATACATGGCTGATGTATTCATAGATGTAAATGATATAAAACCACTCGAACAAATGATCAATAGCAATCAATGACAGCATTCAATCCACAAGAATTTTGGCAATATGCCTATTCCAATTTTCTGGACAACAGAAACAGGGCAGCCTTGGGGGAATATATCGTAGCCAAAGCTGTGGGAGTATCCCGTTCTCCTGAAAGCAGTTGGGAATCTTTCGATATCCTCAGTCCTGAAGGCATTAAAATTGAAGCCAAAACCGCCGGATACATACAAATCTGGAAACAAAAGAAACCCTCTGTCCCATCCTATGATATAAAACAAAAATCCGGTTGGTCAGGTGAAACCAGTGAATATGATGGTATTATTACTCGGCAGGCTGATGTTTATGTCTTTTGCCTGCATCATGAAAAAGATCCCGCCACTTGCAATCCTCTATCTTCAGATGCCTGGTCTTTCTATGTAGTGGCAACGAATGATATTGACCAAAAATTAGGAACCCAGAAAAGTGTGGGAATATCTACTATTGAAAATATTCTCGGGTGCCGACCTGTGTCTTATGATGAACTCAGTAGGAAAATCATAGAAGTGGGGAGCGAAAAGATTAAGGAGTAATCGTAAGTTATAGAAATCGAAAACCTGCAGGAGGCTCTCAATCAAGTTATCCTTATTAAAAACGCACTTTAAGAGTGCATTTTTTGACAATAATCGCACTCTTGCAGTGCAATTATCCAAATAACACTTCTTTTTCCGATAAAAAATAGCACCCATTATATCCAAAAACATATAAAAACGAAATCTAAAGTAAAATTATATCCAAATGAATATAATTTCCCTATATTTGCATAAAATATATCTAAAAGCATATAATGGATCGTTTAGCCGATTTCGTAAAACAGCGCAGAAAGGAAGTCAACCTCACTCAGGAAGAATTTGCCGAAAGAACCGGGGTGGCACTTACCCTTATCCGCAAGATTGAGCAGGGCAAAACCAACCTGAATCTGGAAAAGGTCAATCAGGTGTTGGCAATGTTTGGCCATGAGTTGGGCCCGGTCAGCATTCAGGAATCTTTAAAAAGCGGTGATTCATGAGACAAGCAAAAGTTTATTATCAGGATGATTTGGCCGGAGTACTGATCGAAACGGATGATGGAGAATATGAATTCACCTACGATAAAGAGTATGTGAGGAATTTTCCAGATAGGTTTCTGACTTTTACCATGCCGGTTTCAGAAAAAAAGTATCGATCCAACCGGCTTTTTTCCTTTTTTGAAGGATTGATACCGGAAGGTTGGCTACTGGAGATAGCCTCCAAAAACTGGAAAATAAACCGAAACGACCGGATGGGATTATTATTGGCCTGTTGCAGAAATTGCATCGGCGCTGTAAGTGTGGTACCAATAGAGGAAGAAAGATGAATAGCAACAAGTGTTTATATTGTTACAAGGAAGTCGCTGAAGAAGGTGAATTCCATGCTTCTTGTAGTCAGAAATTCTTTGGTACTAAAATACCTCCTGCTATCCCCTACTCTCTCGATGAAATGACGGAGCTGGCAAAAAATGTTGTTAAAAGAAGTATAACAGTTCCCGGTGTACAGCCCAAGCTTTCCATGAGCTTAATTGAAGAAGCCAGACAAAATTCTGATAAAAGGTTAACCGTTGTGGGTGCACTTGGAGGAAATTACATCTTTAAACCACCCTCCCCCAATTATGAAGAAATGCCGGCCAATGAGCATGCCACAATGCGCATTGCTGAGGCTTTTGGCATCAATGTGGTTCAATCCAGTCTCATCCGGCTTAAGTCCGGCGAGTTGTCATATATTACTAAAAGAATTGACAGGACAGCAGACAATGAGAAGATCCACATGCTGGACATGTTTCAAATTACCGAAGCATTCGATAAATACATCAGCTCTATGGAGAAAGTCGGCAAAGCATTGGGAAGTTACTCTGCCAATCCACTTCTGGACAAGTTATTTCTGTTTGAAATAACCCTTTTCAGCTATCTGACCGGAAATAATGATATGCACTTGAAAAACTTCTCCATGATCCAGAATAAAGGAAAATGGACACTGGCACCATCTTATGATCTCCTGAATGTATCCATCATTCTTCCTGAAGATACCGAAGAGTTTGCCCTCACCCTGGGAGGCAAAAAGCGAAAACTAACCCGAAAAAGTTTCGAAACCTATGGAAAAGATCTGGGGTTAAACGATAAACAAATCGATGGAGCTTTTAAGCGCTTTTTTAAAAACAGATCTAAAGCTTTCCGGCTGATTGAGCAATCCTTCCTTTCAGAAGAAATGCAGAATAAGTATATTGCATTACTGAATAAGCGATATGATGCACTTTATTGATTTCACAGTATTGAAATTTTTTACAACATATTTACAACAAACACTACAAGAACACAACACAAAACACTATTCTTCAAATAATTAAGACGAAACAGCACTTTCTGTATCGGAAAGTAACTACCTTTCAATGAGCCGACTCCCCACAGCCCACTGACTCAAATAAAAAAAACACTGGAGAACTATTGTATTTCATCCCCCTCCCCTTCCAGATTAATCCTTACAGCTTCATGGTAAACCTTTACATTTTTGGCCTTTTTTATTCTCTTATAAGTTTTATGTGGATTTGAAAAAAGAAGGGAGAAGTATTCCCAGAAACTTTGCATTTTTATTAAAATGTGTTTGGGTCCTGATAAAGCCTCATCGTAACCCCGGAAAAGAGTATCATGAAAACGACTGAACTGATCGATCCAATCATTCGGTAATTGGTCGTTGTCAGATTGAATCATTTGGGCTAAAAATGGATTGGCTATTAATCCGCGCCCCAAGGCCCAGCTTTGTATTGTTGGAAAACGATCTTTCAATTCTCTGAATTTGGCAGCCGAATCAATATCTCCGTTGTAGCAGATATTATGACTGGTATTCTCAATGCATTTCTTGAACATTTCCAAATCTGCCTTACCTTTGTAAAGTTGTTTGCCCAGGCGTGGATGGAGAACTATGTTCTTAATTATATGCTTTTCCAGAATAGGCAGCAGGTCTAATATTTCATGGCTATCTTCATACCCAAGTCGCATTTTAAGAGATATAGAGATATCTGATTCGGAAGAAACTCTGGTCAACAAATCATTAATTCTTTCCTTGTTTTTCAATAAGCCTGAGCCCAATCCCCGTTTAGTAACCATAGGATAAGGACATCCCAAATTCAAGTTAAGTTCGGTATATCCTAACCCTTGAACATATCCAGCCACAAAAAGAAACTCCTCAGCGCTATTGGTCATTACCTGAGGAATTAAATGAGGCACGTGATTGTTTTCAGGTAAAAGATCTCTTTGATAAGAATTCTTTATCTCCTGCCGCCCTTGCAATCTTATATAGGGCGCATACCAGGCATTGATTCCACCAAAAAACTCATCAGCTGCGTTTCTGAACCTAAAATCCGTAAAGCCTTGCAAAGGTGACGACAATAAGGTAAAACTCATAAATAACACTTAATAAACTGTCTAAAAATAAAGGTAACCGAGATGGATAAACGAATAATTAAACCACATAAAATCCTGGCAAACCGCTACTTAAAACCAACAAACAATACAAGCATATACCTCATTCAGGTTCTTTTGCATTTTTTTGGCTTGTGCAGATGCTTTAAATAGTAAATTTGCATTTTTTGATGGCCGAAAATACTAAATAATCATCACTTAATGGCCAGGTGAAAAATAAACAATTAAATTGATTTTCGGTAAATCGGTCCATAAAATCATCTAATCATCTAAAATGAAAGCATTACTAATAATACTATCGGCAACCTGGAAATTTGCTGCTACATTCCCTGTTGCTATCTATATTTTTGAGATGACTTTTATTGAGACTTTAGTTTACACCAATATGGGGGGATTAATTGGTATTATTGTTTCCCTCTTTTTCTCAAAAGCTCTCATTCACCTATGGAATAAATTCACTTCCAAAAAATCCGGTAGGCCGAAAAAGAACAAAAAAACATTCACCCAATTCAATAGGCGTGTGGTGCTATTGAAAACCAAATACGGAATGCCAGGCATTGCAATTTTAACTCCGGTTTTATTATCCATTCCCTTGGGAACATTTCTTACTGCAAAGTATTATCGGCATAAAAAAAACAGCTATCTTCTTCTAATTGTTGGGCAAGTTGTCTGGTCATTTATTTATACAATAATACTCACACAATTAAATTTCAACAGTCTAACCTAGTGTCAAGTCAAGTGTAGAATGTCGGGTAAGCCGTCGCAATTTATCACCTTGTGCAAAACAACAAAAAAGTAAGCATAGCCGTGGCTACGTGAGTCTTTTTTTTGAGAAGCACAAGGGAGAAAGAGCAAGGCTTGGGCCGTCAGACTATGCTTGACTTGACACTAGAGCTTTCTATGTGTAAATCACTCATGATTTCTCAATCATAAAAAAATGTCATCAGTAGCTACCAATGACATTTTTACCATTATCAAATAAATTTCACTTAAAATCAAAAACTTACATTCTCAACATCTTTTAATTTAACCACCTCCGGGGTATAAGTCATTCCTTTACATTTATTAATTAACTCTTTTACTTCCTGATGCGTAATTTCATTATTGGTGATGTATGGGAATTTTATAATTGGATGTTCAAGAAAAAACCCCGGGATGTTTGCCTCATCCAACAATTTTCCTTCGGGCGTCCACCCCTTAATCCAATTGGGGAAATATTCTTTCAGCAACTCACGGGTTTCCTCATTTTCCCACAGCTCCTTCACAAAGGTGTACTCATCAACCATCATGGGTATTTGTTGCGTCGAATTAAGGATTATAGATTCTGATTTTCTTATATCGCGCGATGAGGCCGCTGCCAGAATCACAAACTGACCACTCTCAGCTATCCACATGTCTCTTTTAGCATCATAATATGAGAAATCACGGCTGCTTAATTGAAAAGTCACCTCTTTTTCTTCGCCGGGAGCCAGTTCAACTTTAGCAAACTTCTTCAGTTCTTTTTCAGGCCGCTGCAATGTGCATTCCGGATCACTCACATAAATTTGAACGATCTCTTTTCCTTTAACAGATCCTGTATTTTTTACTTTAATAGTCACATCCAGCACATCTTTATCAGTAATCTCTTTTGAAGAAACATTCATATCTGAATATTCAAACTGAGTATAAGACATTCCATGTCCAAAAGGAAACAGCGGTTTGATATTCCTTTCATCATAAAAGCGATACCCCACAAAAATACGTTCGCCATATAACACATTTCCCTGCTCACCGGGGAAATTGAAAAATGCCGGAGTATCCTCAAGTCTAACCGGAAAAGTTTCTGCCAGTTTACCTGAAGGATTCACTTTTCCAAAAATCACATCAGCTGTGCCTCCGGCTCCGGCCTGTCCACCTAACCAGGTTTCTAAAATAGCAGGAACCTGATCAACCCATGGCATGGCAACTGCACTCCCATTGGTTAGTACAACCGTAGTATTTTCCTGAACTTTACTAATTTCCTCGATAAGCTTATTATGGGCTTCAGGCATATCAATATGTTTCCGGTCTATACCCTCGGATTCATAATGCAAAGGTAACCCGGCAAAGACAAGGGCTATATCTGCATTTGCAGCAGCTTGTGTGGCTTCTTCAATTAAAGAAAAATCATTGTCATCCTTTAAGTTGTAGCCTTGTGCATAAGTGATTTTTATTCCTTTTCCGTATTCATCTTTAATAATATCTAAAGCGTTATCTAATTGAGTAGGTTTCACTTCTGAGCTACCATTCCCCTGATATCGTGGTGAACTGGCAAACTCCCCGATAATGGCAACATTTTTATATTTCTCTTTGGTTAAAGGTAAAACATCCTTATCGTTTTTTAATAAAGTGGCGGCTTCCGCTGATACTTTTCGGGCAAGGGCATGGTGTTCTTCAACATTCTGCTTCGCATCTTCTTTCTCAAGTGATTTAGCCTTCAGAACAACAGTCAGGATTTCACTAATGAGATTATCCAGCACAGCCTCATCTAAGTTTCCGTTTTTTAAGGCTTCCAAAACTATTTCATCATTTACCCCGCTCACGTGTGGCATTTCCAGATGGAGACCTGCTTTAAGAGCTTTAACTCTGTCCACAATAGCGAACCAGTCAGAAACTACAATCCCTTCAAATCCCCAGTCATTTTTCAATATTTCAGTAAGAAGATAAGGATTCTGAGTGCCATATTCTCCCTGAACCCGGTTATAGCATGCCATAACCGTCCAGGGCTGTGCTTTTTTTACAGCAATTTCAAAAGGAGTCAGGTATATTTCATGTAGAGTTCTGTCATCCACATCAGAATTCATGAACATGCGCATGGTTTCCACATTGTTGGCAACATAATGCTTTAACGACGTACCAACCCCCCGACTTTGAACACCGTTAATATAGGCAGCCCCCATCTCTCCCGAGAGAACCGGATCTTCAGAAAAATATTCGAAGTTTCTCCCCCCTAAAACGGATCGTTTGATATTTACTCCCGGGCCTAACAAGACATTAACATCTAAGGCCTGAGCTTCTTCGCCTAAAGCCTGCCCAACCTTACTAATCAGATCAAGATCCCAGGTTGCTGCCAAAGCAGATGCTGTGGGAAAACATACAGCTGGCAATTGATCTCCATATCCTGCTTTATTGGTAGCAGGCGCTCTGCGCAAACCATGAGGGCCATCAGACAGCCAGATCCATGGTATATCCAATCTTTCAATTGGTTGAGTGCTCCAATCATCCCGGCCTGAACAAAGTGATACTTTTTCTTCTAAGGTAAGTTGTTTTACAAGTTGCTCTACCTTATGGTTAATCTCTGTTTTGCTATTCGTGTCTTGTGCCATCACAGTTATTCCCCCAATAACTAACACTAAAAGAATTAAATACTTTTTCATAAATTATGATTTAAGAATTATATATGTAAAGTGATTTAAGAGTTCATGATTCTGAATCCAATAAAATTCTGTTTTCCATGACATGATCTTATTCCCTTTGTTTGAAGTGTGATTTTCGCAAGAACCTAAAGCCCTCAAGCTTTAATGAATAACTAAACCCGGTTTTCATTTGTGCCTGCTTCCCAAGACTCCCTTAAAATCCAATTATTTGAAATCAAAGGCACACCCGTGTTTGAGCTCAAATTTTAAGTATTCCAGGATTTATCTTATTTCTAATCTGAAGATTCAGGACTAAAATCTATTGATTTGTATATACTATATCAAATTTAGATAATTTTAATTTCCTGATTGTTTTAAAAGAGAAAATTCTTTTGTCTAAAGACGATGCAGCCATTCGGTTTAGAGATTCCCAGAATAAACTCCTTCTAAAAGCGATGAGTTCCGGAGTTGGCGACACCATTGTTTTTAATGATATTTTTTTGAGTACTGCAATTGCTTTTGGCAAATACAAAAAAAAACTTCTTTTTTGCTAAAAAATTAATTTTTCCGTCAAACCTCAAAAAATGGATAGTTATCCATATAATTATATTTTTTCATGACAGAGAACCAAAATATATTTACCCCAGGCCCGAATAATTCCCTGTTAAACCACTATGGTGAAAAAGTCACTCCTCCCAAAGGATGGACATTTCTTCCTGCCGGTGATGCGGGTTTAACCCGAAAAATTACTTCTCAAGGTACCTTTTGGAGGGTTCAGATAAAAAAAGGGCGTCGTTATATATCAAAAGGCATATGGGCACCATCAGAAATCATAAATATCGCCAGAAGAGAACTGGAAGCCACCAGACAAACTGACGAGTATAAAAAATCTCGGGAATATGCTGCTCAGCGAAGAGAAAAGAAACAACTGGAATATAAAGAATATTTCTTGAAAGCCGTTCTAACCTACCTAAGCTTCCATCCCTCTCATAAAGAGACAGAAAAAACCATTGCAAAAGCTGTCACAAAACATGCTATTCCAATTGGAAGCGGCACAGTTGCCAGAACTTCTATGCTCCCGATTGAAGAAAGAGCTTCACGTGCAGTAATAGCCTGGATGCGGCACAATACCACTGTTTATGACCAGCTTTCTATAAAGCGAATAAAAGGCGAAAGAAGAAGGGTGCGCAGATTATTAGCAGAACAATCTACCAGAATTCTTTCCAAGTACAGGAATGGGCTCCCGCCTGATGTTAACTGTCCTCTCCAAAATGCTTTAAAATCTATCAACAATTCCAATTCTTAATAAGCATATATAACATTAAAGGAGTGTGAGTAACGTTTTATGGAAATAAACGAATTTTTTATTCATTAAAAAGAAAATTCAATTAACTTTAATGGATGATTGGTAAAAACACTCTTTTCCAATCAACTACAAACCTATTTCAATTATTGTTTCGTTAAAGTTAAACCAATGAAAAACAAATTCTTAACACTTACCATGGCCATCGTAGGTCTATTGCTGTGGTCTTGTTCTCAAACCCCAAATTACAAGGAAGGCAAAGTTTACAATGGATTTAAACTGATTGAAAACCGATTTGTCAAGGAAGTTAATGCCAACTGCTTATTTTTTCAACACGAAAAAAGCGGTGCCAGATTAATGAAAATTGCGGCTGATGATGCCAATAAACTTTTTGCCGTATCATTCAAAACAACCCCTGGTCATGATTATGGCACACCCCATATTCTTGAGCATTCAGTTTTAAATGGATCGGAGAACTTCCCCGTAAAAAGTCCTTTTGACTTATTGATGAAAGGCTCTTTAAAGACTTTTCTTAATGCCATGACCGGATCGGATTTCACCACTTATCCGGTAGCCAGCATGAATCAAAAAGATTATTTTAATCTGATGCATGTATACATGGATGCAGTTTTTAAGCCTCTTCTCCATTCTGATCCTAAAATCCTCAAACAAGAAGGCTGGCATTATGAACTGGATAGTTTAGAAGGCGATATTGTTTACAAAGGTGTTGTTTACAATGAAATGAAAGGGGCCTTTTCAAGCCCGGAAAGACAGCTGAATTATCATTCCTATAAAATGCTGTTTCCCAATAACACTTATGGTGTTTCATCAGGAGGACATCCACAGGCTATTCCTCAGCTTACCTACGAATACTTTAAAGAGTTTCACAAACGCTATTATCACCCATCCAACAGTTTTGTTCTGCTTTATGGCAATGCTGACCTGGAAAAAGAATTGAGCTTTTTGGATAAAGAGTATTTCTCCGGGTATGAAGTCTCAGATAAGAAGGTTGAAATTCCCCTCCAAACAGCATTTGAAACCAGAAAATCAGCCGAAAAAGCATATAGTATACCAATAGGCTCTGATACAGAAAATCAAACCTTTTTAAATTACACTTTTGTTGCAGGCCGTAATACAGACCAGGATTTGGTTATGGCCCTTGATGTTTTAAGTGATGCACTGGTTAATCACCAATCCTCACCATTAAGACTTGCATTGCAGGAAGCCAATATTGGAAAAGATGTTTATGCATGGGTGGATGACAGCAAGCAAAACGTTTTTTCAATAACTGTAAAAAATGCCAACCCGGAAGACAAGGAAGAGTTTGAGCAGATTCTGTTTGAAACCATGAATGATGCTGTAAAAACCGGATTTGACAAAGAAACCATAGAAGGCATTGTAAACCGGAAAGAATTCAGACTAAGGGAGGGAAATACCCCTCAAAAAGGGATGATGTATCTTTTCTCACTCAAAAACAGCATCCTTTTTGGAGATGACCCGTACTCCGGACTTGAGTTTGAAAAGCCCCTTGCTCAATTAAAAACCGGCATCGAAAATGGAATGCTTGAGAATACATTACAAAAGTACTTTATCGATAATCCTCACGCACTTCTGATGGTTTTGAAACCTCAACCGGGGTTGGAAAACGAAATTGCCGAAAAAACAAAAGAGAAATTGGCAAAATATAAAGCCAGCCTTAGCAAAGAGGAACTTCAAAAACTCATTGATGAAACTCAGGAGTTAAAAGCACATCAGAAAAAAGAGGATTCGCCTGAAGCAGTAGCTACTGTCCCCATGCTTTCGCTTTCCGATATCAGCCATGACGTTCAATGGTACGAACCTTTAGAAAAAAAGGCAGCTGATATCCCTGTTTTACATTTCAGTGATTTCACCAACAACATTGCCTACAACAGGTTGTTTTTTGATATGTATGCATTGCCAAAAGAGCTTATTCCATACGGAAACCTGTTAGCTGAGGTAATGGGACAAATGAACACTGAGAATTACAATTTCGGGGAACTGGATAATGCGCTGAACATTCATACCGGCGGGTTCAGCACTTACGTAACCTCTTACCTTGAAAATTATTCTGATGATAACCTGATGCCCCAATTTGTTATTACAGCGAAATCGACCATCGCCAAGACCGATAAATTGCTTGAATTGACTTCAGAAATTCTCAATAATTCAAAATTCAATGATCCGGAGCGATTAAAAGACGTTTTGGTACGCCACCAGTCACAAGTTGAATCCAGTGTAAAAAACAATGGTGTTTCATATGCAATAACCCGCTTAAATTCTTACTATACCAACAGGGGTGTATTTAGTGAACTAACAGGTGGATTGAATTATTACAATTTCGTAACTGAATTAACCCGCAATTTTGATTCAAAAAAAGAAGAAATCATTAAGAATCTTCAAACAACTGCTGATTTGTTATTCAATCGTAAGAATTTAACTGCCGGAATTACCTGTTCTGATGAGAATTATACTCAATTCCAGGAAGGATTTACCGGTTTTGCAGAGCAGCTTCCCGATGAAGATATCACTAAAAACCAGTGGGTATTTGATTTAGGTGCGAAAAATGAAGGCTTAATGTCGTCATCAATGGTACAGTATGTTACAAAGGGATATGATTTCAAAAAACTTGGTTACGAATGGGATGGAAAAATGAGAGTTCTAAATCAGATTCTTTCCCGTGATTATCTCCAGAACAAAATTCGGGTAATGGGTGGAGCCTATGGAGGCTGGGCAAGAATTTCCCCCACAGGTGTTACTTATTTTGCTTCATACAGAGATCCTAATCTTACTGAGACCATCGAAAACTATAATGCAGCACCAGAATTTCTGAAAACTTTTGATGCAGATGAAAAAGAGATGACCCGCTTTATTATCGGAACCATCTCCAATATGGACCGACCCACTACAGCCAGTCAAAGAGGGGCCATGGCATTCAATAATTATTTCACAAAACAAACGAAAACCAAAATGGAAGAAGAAAGAAATGCCGTTTTATCAACAACCTCGGAGGACATACAAAACTATGCGGGCATCATTGAGGATGTTATGAATCAGGATATTCTTTGTGCCTATGGAAATGACCAGAAAATTGAAACGAACAAAGAAATTTTCAAGGAAATAAAGCCGGTTACCCGGTAACCAATTAGAATAAACAGCTTAAAAAACCCGGGGTTGATTCCATGTCAACCCCGGGTTTTTTTTATGGTTTCGTTCAGAAAACATTCTCGGTGCTTTTTTTCATCCGAACCTATGATTAAGCAATTGGGCACATATTGGTAAAAATCACAAAACCAGCGGGTTATAAAACATCTACCAAACAGAAATATATTTGAGAAAATCTATCATCCCGTAATCTTTTCAGGAAGCCCTTTTACAACAATGGGTTTGAGAGAATCCGGTTTTATATGAAACATATCTTCAGGTTTCAAATCACACTTCTCTATCATTTCAAGACAGTAGTCAAGGTGTCCCAGTTCCCTGCCGGTATTATTGGTTCCAAAAGTAAACTTTACGCCTGCTTTTTTGGCCTTTTTTATCATCTCGGCTTTTGGCAGCTCGTACCTGGCATTTATTTCAAGGGCTACCCCATTTTCAGCCAGCACATTAATAACCCTTTGCTTACGCTCTTCTGTCCATAACCGGTCATATTCATCGGTTAACTCATCCGGCAAAACAGTCGGGTTCACGTAAATATCCACAGGCTCCCGGGAGAAAATGGCTTCTATTTTCTGCACCATTTGCTCCATAAATGCTTGCTTGTCATCAACCCATACTTCTTCAGGGATCCAAATCCTGTTTCTACGTCCTTTTTCATCCGTAAATGTCATTGCATCAGTAAAAACATAATCAAACTGACGAATGGCCTCAGAGGAAAACAATTTGACCCACTCTCTTCCCTCTGCCTGCATTCCTTTAAAAGCCGGTGCATCATTTACATTTTCAAGATAAGCATAAAGAGAAGAATCATTAGTTATAGGAAAATGCAAGCCACAATTTGGGGCAATTCCATAATTAATGCCCAGTTGGCCGGAGTTTCCAATAACATCATCAAGTGTCAGGCCCCCCTTTAAATGAACATGATAATCAACAAGTGGAAACCCGGCGGACATTAACCGGGTAACTTTTGTGTCCCAGTCCTCTGAAACCTCAGGTAAAAATCGATCTGAATCAGGTAATTCCTTAACCCTAATGCTTTTATAATATGCAGAATTTTCGGATCCACTACTTTGGATGACAAAAGCTCCTTTCCCGGTTCTAACAAACTTTCCTCCTTCCCATCTCCAGGGATTTTCTTGTTCTGTATAATCATTTACTTTTACGTCATTAATAAAAACCTGAATTCTGTTTTCGACTACTTTCAATCTGATTTTAAACCATTGATCATTGTCAACAAACGGATAGTATATGTTTCTCACATTCCGGATACTCCCGGTCATGAGATCTTCATCCACAGAGAAAGTCCCCGGAAAATTGTTATTAATCTGAATCTTATAACCTTCTACGGGCCGGCCTTTATCACCCGGTTTGGCATGAAAGAATAACGCTGATTTTGAAAGATTTTCAGTCTTCACAGAAGCTTCAAATTCAAAATTTCTGATATTACTATCATAATATAAATAAGTCTCAGGTCCTGTACATTTCAAAAGACCATTTTCAATAGAAAAACTCCCGTTATTAACCTCCCCTGCAGTCCATCCTTCCAGGGATTCTCCATTAAAAATAACTTGCCATTCACCCTTTGGGCTCTTTATTTGACAAGATGATACCAAAAAGAATAAGGAAAGAAGATAACCTGCATATTTCATTTTGAAAATCTTTAATTATTTGTTCTTTAACAGCTATGAGTACCAATATCAAGGGGGCCTTTTATCTTCAGAACAATACTGTTTAGTTTTTAAAAAAGAGGGTTTTCTGACAGGTACTACTTATTACTCCCGAGTAGAATCCATACCCTTTATGGTTTCAATAATCACTACTCCATTGGCACCTCTACTACCATAAATTGACGCTGATCCATCCTTAATTACATCAATACTCTTCACATTGCATGGACTTACATGACTTATTGAATTTACCGTAACGCCGTCCAAAACATACAAGGCATCACTTGAAAGGTTTATGGAGCTTTGGCCACGAATTATGACTTCAGCATTAGGACCGCTGCCCCGTACCTGAACACCGGGAAATCGTCCTCTAATCAATTCAAAGATGTCACTGTAATTACAAAAGTCAGCATCCGCTCGTCCCAAGTGGGAAATGGAATTGATCAGATTATCTTCAGAAACATATCCATAACCAATAGCTCTCTTTCTGTTCTCGGGACCGGGGATAAACTCCACTTCAACATGCACAGAATCAGTAATCTTATCTGTGATACGAACCCTCTTGTTTCGAAAAACTTTTCCTTTAAACAGCAAAACATCTTTAGAGCTGGTAACAATACTAAAGCGACCAAGAGAATCTGTTGTAATGGCTGCTCCACTTTTCTTTGCCTTTACTTCAAAGTTGGCTACAGGAAGGTCTTTTAAGGTAGTGACTTTCCCCTCAATTACCCGGGTTTGTCCATGTATAGAGAAAACTGACAAAAAAATTAAAGTGCTTAATAAAAGGGTTTTCATATCTAATGTTTTCATTCTAAGTTATCTAATTTAATACTCTTTTGAACAATTACCGGCACATTAGTTTAACTAGTGTCAAGTCAAGCATAGTCTGACGGCCCAAGCCTTGCTCTTTCTACCTTGTGCTTCTCAAAAAAAAGACTCACGTAGCTACGGCTATGCTTACTTTTTGTTGATTTGCACAAGGTGAAAAATTGCAGCGGCTTACCCGACATTCTACACTTGACTTGACACTATTTGATTATTCGTTTTGGTTTTTTTGCTAAAATAATACATCAAATCATCGTAAGTAGCTTTTCGAAAGTGATGATGCTACAGATTACAAGAATGAAGAATCATTGAATTTCGCTTCAATAGCAGAACACGGCTCAAACAAAACAGTATGTTTTTTCTTTACAATACTCCGTTATCCCGATGGATCGGGATTACAATAGATTCGTAATCAATTGATTATAAGAACACCCTCTTTTTTTTATTAATATTCAGAATTTCAGAATGATACAAATCATCTTACATCTAAAATCTAACGATCTATTGTCTTTAATAACGACTTCGATGGAGATGCAAAAAAAATGCACTGGAAATAATCGATCTAAAAGGTTAAATTTGATTTTTAATTCAATCTTTCGTAAAGATCTAAAAAACATGATAATTCTATATTATTTTCATTAAATCGAAGAGCTATGTCTATCCTATCCAAAATTTTCAGCGGTAGCCTTTCCGGTGTCATTGACAGCGTGAGTGGCGTAATCGACAAATTTTCATTGTCAAAAGAAGAAAAGCAGGAATTTAAACTTGAGATGCAGAGCCGTCTCATGCAAAAGGAAAAAGAACTTGAAGAAACTTATCGCACAGAGCTCGAATCACGGGCCGATATTATTAAATCAGAAATGGCACAGGGCGATAAGTTCACTAAGCGTGCCCGCCCCACCATTATCTATGGTGGTTTAATATTTATCTTCATTGTTCATGTGCTGGTGCCGGTTATCGCATATATGGCCGGAGCCCCGGCAAATGATCTGCCTGAAATAGATCTGCCTGACGAATTTTGGTGGGCATGGGGAACTGTGGTAAGTGTTTACGGTGTCGGTCGTTCGGCAGAGAAAATGGGCATTGCCAACCGCGCTACCCAATTAATGACCGGATCCAACATAAATAAAGTCAATAAAAACCTTAATGCTGAAGGATAATGGAGATTTCAGATCATAAATTGAAATGCAAAAATGGCGACTTCTCTGTTTCCTATGAAGATTCGCCCAATTGCAGCGGCCCTTTTACCAATGAATTGCCAGACACCATTGTAGTTCACTATACGGCAGGAAGTTCATTGTCATCCTCGGTTAATTGGCTGACCAATCCGCAAGCCAAAGCTTCGGCTCATTTAGTTATTGGAAAATCCGGTGAAATTGTTCAGCTCGTTCCATTTAATATTAAAGCCTGGCATGCAGGACGAAGCAATTGGAAAGGCAGGCAGGGACTTAATCACTATAGCATAGGCATCGAGCTGGACAATGCCGGTATGCTGGAGAAAAGAGCAGATGGTTTTTATACCTGTTTCGGGAAAAGGATTGACAACAGTCAGGTTGTTTTAGCCCCTCACAAAAACGGGAAAGAAGAAAAAGCCTGGGAGGCCTTTACTGAAAAACAAATTGAGGCGGTTGAGAAGATATGTCTCATAATGAGGAAAAAATATCCCATTACAGAAATAGTGGGACATGATGATATTGCTCCTAAACGAAAAACAGATCCCGGGCCGGCATTTCCGCTTAACAGCCTTCGAGACAAAGTTTTAATGGGACGAGCTGACAATGATGGTGAAGACGACATACAGGATACTACTGTTTCAGCGGGTCTGGTTTCAGCTGATTATCTTAATATTAGAAGCGAGCCCGACGGGCAATCACCTTTAGTTTCTGATCCATTGCCCAAAGGTACCAGGCTGAAAATAAAGGAAGAAAAAAGCGGATGGTTACGTGTAAATGTAATTTTGGAAGGATGGGTCAGCAAGAATTGGGTCAATAAAGTGTAATTCAATAAAAAAGCTGCCTGGGAATTTCATCCGGATATCCCGGGCAACTTTTTCAGTTCGGGGAAATTATTTTTTTCAAAGTGTTCGTTATAGCCTTTCTCTTAACAGCGAGCTATTGCTTTTCCTTCAATATTTCAAGTACAATTTCTGCCATTTTTTTCGCAGACTGAGGGTTTTGTCCGGTAACCAGGTGTCCATCTTTTACCACATGCTCAGTAAATTTGGGACCTTCACTATAGTCTGCACCTCTCTCTTTTAATTTATTCTCAAGCAGAAAGGGCACCACTTCGGCTAGGCCTGCGGCTTTCTCCTCAGCATTAGAAAATCCGGCTACCCGTCTTCCCTGAATTAGGTACGTATCATCACTCAGCTTTACATTTACCAATCCTGCGGGACCGTGACAAACAGCGCTTACGACACCATTATTCTCATAAATGCGGGCAGCGATCTTTGCCAGTTTTTCGTTTTGTGGGAAATCCCACATGGTTCCATGGCCACCTACATAATGAATTGCCTCATAATCAAGGGGGTCTATCTCGGAAGGTGATTTGGTATTGTTCAGTTTCTTCTGAACCACGGCGTTTTTCCAAAATTCTTTATTTACAGAATCTTCAAGGTCAAAGCCATCCACGGGTACTTTCCCTCCTACCGGGCTCACAAACTCTATGGTAAAGTGATCTTTCAACACCTCCCAGGGATGAGCTGCCTCAGATAAATAAAAACCCGTTTCTTTACCGGTATTCCCTAAATCTGAATGACTTGTGAGTACAAAGAGAATCTTCCTTTTGTTTTGTTTATTCACCTCCTGAGGGTTGTTACTATATCCGATAAAGCCTGATGGCAATAAAGCTAATATTAAGGTCAAAATGACTTCTTTCATAATTTTACAATTTTCTGATTAATAAATTCAAGTTCATCAACGGTAAGATGCACTTCGCCTGCTTTTGCATTTTGTCTGGCCTGATCAGCATTACGTGCACCTGCCAAAGCAATGGTGATGCCTTCTCTTTCAAGGGTCCACCTCAATACCAGTTGAGCAAGCGTAATATTTTTTGCATCTGCTAATGGCATTATGTCCTTAAGAAATGCATTGGTTTTCTTAATGCTTTCATCTTTAAATGAAGGATGAAACTTTCTGTGATCACCTTCAGCAAAGGTTTGTCCCGGTTTCATTTTTCCTGTTAGCAATCCACGTTCAAGCGGACTATAGGCAAGGATGGCTTTATTGTTTTTCAGGCAAAAAGGAAGGGTTTCATCTTCTATCTCACGGTTAACCATACTAAAAGGCACCTGATCGGATATGATATTAACCACCTTGCTGGCTTTTTTTACCTGTTCAGCATTGTAATTACAGACACCTGCATATCTGATTTTACCTTGATCAATCAGCCTTTCCACTGCTTCAAAGGTCTCTTCAATCGGGGTTGTTTCATCCGGCCAGTGAATTTGATATAGGTCGATGTAATCTGTTCCCAATCTTCTGAGACTGTTTTCACACTCTTCAATAACACTCTCTTTTCCGGCGTATTTGTGGATATTTACAAATTGACCTTCGTTATTTTTGCTTTTAAAGTAGAACTTTCCTTTTGGTAAGTCCCATCTCAATCCAAATTTGGTAAGGATCTGAACCTTATCCCTGGGAAAATCGGAGATTGCTTTTCCTACAATGTTTTCACTTGCCCCCATGCCATAAACCGGGGCTGTATCAATAGATGTAACACCTTCTTCATAAGCAGCCCTGATAGCTCCGACGGCGTCTTTCGTTTCTGTATGACCCCACATCCAGCTACCTGCAGCCCATGCACCAAAAGTAATGGCTGATAATTGTAAGTTTGAGTCGGATAAATGTCGATATTCCATAAATTTTCGTTTTCAGATTCCAATTAATTCAACGGGAACTCCCGGTTAATAGTTCAATGATTAGTATTGAAAATGCCAATCGTTAAAAACTTAATGGAACGAATTTTTGTCTTTTAATAACCAGCTATTTGCTGAGCATTTGTATTTACAGGCCATGTGCATCCAACGAATTTGATTATTTTTGTAACTGGTTGAACATATCAGCCTAAAATAACCCACTCCCATTTCATTTTTCAAAACCTTATAATTATGCAATACAATTACAATTCAATAAAGTTGTTTCTGGCTTTAATGGCAATTTCTTTTTCAATTTCGGCCCAGGATAAACCTGATTGGCAAAATGGAGTGCCTGAGGCCTGTACTTCTATTACAGTCGGCAAAATGGCTTCATTTGATGGGTCAGTCATGACTTCTCATACAGATGACAGTCACCGCACCCGTTCCTGGATGAATATTACTCCGGAAGAACGCCATGGTCGTCGGGATAAAGTCAAAATGTATAAAAGGGTGGCAGATGACTCCGGACCTATGCCAGCTTATAAACATAAACCCATAGGTGAAATTCCTCAGGTGAGAGAAACATATGGGTATATCAACACCGCTTATCCCTGCATGAATACCGACCAACTGGCCATTGGAGAATCTACCTTTGGAGGCCGGGAGTCGCTGGTTTCAGACGAAGGATTAATTGACTGTCAGAGGCTCATAAAACTGATGTTACAAAGATGTACAACTGCTCGTGAAGCCATTAAAACCGGAGGGGAATTGCTCAAAAAACATGGTTGGAATGATGCCGGGGAATGTCTGACTATTGCAGACACCAGAGAAGTGTGGCATATGGAAATTGTAGGCCCGGGTAAAGGAGAAGTTGGTGCAATATGGGTAGCTCAAAGGGTGCCCGATGATGAAGTAAGCGTTAATGCCAATGCAGCCCGTATTCAGGAGATTGATCTGGAAAACACCGATTTCTTTATGGCTTCAGATAATATTTTTGAATTGGCACGGGACAGCATGTGGTGGAACCAGGCTACAGGCCCCTTTCGTTTTGCGGATGCTTATGCTCCTGAAAGCCGTGAATCCATGGCAGCCCGAAGACGCGAGTGGCGTGTTTTATCAATGATGAACCCAACGTTGGGACTTGATCCTGAAACACGCGACTATCCTTTCTCTGTAAAACCCTCAGGAAAAGTTTCATTGGAGAAGATGATCGAAATTTTTAAAGATTATTACGAAGGCACTCCCTATGACATGGTCGGTCATATAAAAAAGGTAACAGAAGAAGGCGATACCATCCCCCATCCGATGGCCAGTCCTTTCATGCCCTACGATGCGTACGATTTGTTTAACATTCACGGTGGTTGGGGTGATCTTGGTGAACGTACCATTGCACGCTGGTACACCATGTATGCAACCATCACACAAAGTCGTGACTGGTTGCCTGATGAAATTGGAGGTTTGGTATGGCTGGCGCAGGACAATGTAGCTACTTCGGTTTATATCCCGGTATACTGCAGTGTTAACGATCTGCCTCATTCATATAAAGTACCCGGCAGAAAAGGTTTTAATCGTCAATCCGCATGGTGGGCATTCAACCGCTTAAGTACATTGGCATCGCAAAGGTGGAACGACATGCGCCACGACGTCGATAGTGTTATGGTTCCGCTGCAGCAGGAGATCTTTGAAAGCCAGCGTCACGCTGAAAAGGAAGCAATGAGCATGCGGACCAAGCATACCATTGATCATTTGACCCGTTATACAGCGAAATGGGGAAACCGTGTTGTTAAAGAAGCCTGGGATTTGGGTGATTTTCTTTGGACAAAGTATGAAGAAAAGTTTTAAGAAAATAACTGATAGTTTTTTACAATAACAGGGGCTGTCTCAAAAGTCAAAAACACTAAAAGAGTGTCATGTTGAGCGCAAGCGAAACATCTGTTTGTCAAAAGAAAAGATTCTTCGACAAGCTCAGAATGACATCAAGTAAAGACTTGTGAGACAGCCTCTTTTAAGTTGAATACTTTCATTCAAGGTATAACCTAATGCTTATAAATCATTTTTTTGGTCATTCCCCCGTCAATGTATATATTTTCTCCATTGATAAAGTCATTATCAGGATCGCATAGCCACAAAACCATGGAGGAAATATCAGAGGGTTTCCCCACCCTTCCGCTTGGATGTTGAGCATGATCCATGGATCTTAATTTATCAGGGGCTCCTGTGTGGATCCATCCCGGACTGATGCAATTAACGGTTATGCCAGTTTCTGAAAGGCTATTGGCGAGTGCATGCGTTAAGGAAACAATACCCCCTTTGGAAGCACCATAAGCTTCCCCACCGGGTTCAGACATCAAATGACGGGTTGAAGCAATTTGAATTATGCGGCCATACTGTCCGCGGGCATGCATTTTTGAGAATTCACGGGCACAAATAAAAGAAGCCCTGAGATTACTATTAATGATGTAATCCCATTCTTCGATAGAAAGTTTTTCGAGGGGTTTAAACCGACTGACTCCTGCATTATTGATAAGGATATCGGCAAAACGCCATTCGACCTCTATTTGGCGGTAAAACTTAAGGATTTCGTCGGCATCTGCGAGATCGAGGCGGGTAGTGTGGATCCAGGGATAATGTTCTCTGAGGTTGTCAAGACCTTCTTTGTCTTTGTCAATTACCCAGACTTTGGCACCGGCTTCTTCAAGTGCAATTGCAATGGCTTTTCCAATTCCATTGGCTCCACCGGTTACAATTGCACGTTTTTCTTTAAGCTTATGTTCCATGGTATTTCTGAATATTTTAAGTTTAAGTTAACAACAATATTCAGAAAAATCCAGTTTAGAAAGGTTTTCATTGGGTAAAGGATAACTCTTTTTAAAATAATTGCGGTTATTACCATTTTGTTGAACTTTTCACGTGATCATTATCCAAAAGAATTACCATCGGTTTTTGATAGAAACGTTTGTTTATGCATTCAATTAAAAATTAAACATCCAATCTTCAATCGGCAAAATTTTTTCTTCATAATCTGCTTCATAGTACTCTAAATCATAAGATTCAACTGAAAGCATCCAGGGCTCAACCTGTAAAAGCTCTTCTTCATAGTCTTCAAAAACTGAAGCATCCAATTCAAAAGCAACTCCCTTTACTTCAGGCTTTTCAAAAGCTGTTGGGTCAAGCATCCATTCTTCAATTTCTCTCAATTCATAATTCACTTCAAAAGCTTCTGCATCAGTCATCCATTCAGATACCTCAAGAATTTCTTCTTCTGCTGCTGACACCAATTCTGACAAGTTTACATTCGCTGGTAAAGCATTCTCGTTACGGGGTTCATTCATTGTGTTTGCGGCATTTATATTAGCGGTTAATGCCAATGCGATAATTGAAAATAATACTGAAGTTTTCATTTCTAAGTCCTCCTGTTTAGTTAGTAATTGTGTTGTTGACCAAAGTAAATCAATCGATGTGCCATAATCTTCTTTCAACTGTATTTCGGATTATTGCAGGCTTTTGTTTATTCGACCCGACCCATATAGTTGTTCGCTTATGCAACAAGGATATGTACGATTTCGCACACCTAAAAAAAGGTTTACAAAACTTGATTATGAGCTTTTGCTAGAAGGCTTAAGTTTATAATCGCTTGTTTATTTTTTTGAAAAGAACAGTAAGAGCCTCACTCTTAACTCTAATTAAAATGGATTAAAAATTCATGGTTCAGGAGGTGGATTTCAACTCCGCACCAGCAGCGGCGTTTAATTTAAAAAAGCCCGGCAAGGGTGTTCCTGTTTTTTGGATTCATTGAAATTAACAACACAAAATTAAACCACAGCCAGGACAAATCATACAACACTAATAAACAGGATTTTAAAGTAATAATGTGTGTAATTACAAAGAATGGATTAATAGCTTTCCACAAAAGTTTAACGGAGTATTGTCAAAACTACAAAAACCAAAATGCCATGCAAAGACATCTTATTTTAATGGGATTGCTTCTGTTTGGAACAGGTTGTAACAGCGGAGATCTTAAGCCGTAGCAAGAGAAAGACAGTGCTGAAATGGTTGTAAGAAATTTTCCGGAGGCCATTGCTGACCAGAACCTGGAAGAGATAAACCGGTTGACAACTCAGTCATTTATCCTTTATGAGGACGGCCATATCTGGAACAATGACAGTTTAATGAAGGTTATTGACTGGTACAAAGAAAATTATCCTGACGGAAAAATGTCGTATACATTAGAAAATTTTGAAACAAGTATCTCGGGAAAACTGGCCAACACACATTACAAAAACACCGGCCTGTTTGAATCACCGGATACCACTATTTAGGGAGCGCTGAAAAACGCCTACTTTATTAGCGTTTAAAACTTTAAATCACATCAACAAACGCCTAAGTGCAAGGTTATTCCACATCAAACTCGGATTTCTTTGCACTTAATCATAAAAAAACAGCTAATCAAAAGAACAAAATTTACTGCACCGCCCGAATCTCGAAGTATTTCAATACTCCTTCGATTGGGCGGCTTGTAAATTTTGCCCTTTTGACTTTTTCAGCAGTCCCTATTTATTTCAAATGGCTGGAAAGCGGAACATTAACAAAAGTAGATAATGAATGGAAGATTGACTTCCTGCATTCCACTCCAGGGAAATAAAAAAAGGAGTGCTGAATCACTATTTAGGGTGATTCAGCACTCCTGATATTTTGGTAAGCAACCCGGATGGATTCCGAATTATCTTATATTTTTAATTTCCCAGCTTGACTTTAAGGTTGGCAGCCAGAGTTTCAAGGAATTCTTCTGTATTAAGATAATGCTCTTCCTTCATATCTTTTCCATGAATTGTAAGAGCAAGATCTTTAGTCATTTTACCACTTTCGACTGTTTCGATACAAACATCTTCCAAAGTTAGCGCAAATTTAATTAGTTCCTGATTATCATCCAGTTTTCCGCGGAATTGAAGCCCTCTTGTCCATGCAAAAATAGATGCAATAGGATTGGTGGATGTGGGTTTGCCTTGTTGATGCATGCGGAAATGACGTGTAACAGTTCCGTGAGCTGCTTCAGCTTCCATGGTTTTACCGTCAGGGGTAACCAGAGTGGAAGTCATCAATCCCAGTGAACCGAATCCCTGGGCCAAAGTATCAGACTGAACATCACCATCGTAATTCTTACAAGCCCAAACAAACCGGCCGTTCCACTTAAGAGCTGCAGCAACCATATCATCGATCAAACGGTGCTCATACGTAATGCCTAATTCTTCAAACTTCTCTTTATAATCACTTTCAAAAATTTCCTGAAAAATATCTTTGAAGCGGCCATCGTATTTTTTCAGGATGGTATTCTTGGTAGAAAGGTAAAGTGGCCACTTTTTCATAATAGCCTGATTAAAGCAGCTGTGCGCAAAACCACGGATACTTTCATCCGTATTATACATAGCCATAGCAACTCCATCACCTTCAAAGTCATAAACATTGAATTCCTGGGGTTCAGAACCATCTTCAGGGGTAAAAGTGATGGTTAATTTACCTTTTCCTTTGGTCAGAAAATCAGTTGCACGGTACTGATCACCAAAAGCGTGACGCCCTATACATATTGGATGCTCCCACCCGGGAACCAGACGTGGAACATTGTGTATCAAAATCGGCTCACGAAAAACAGTACCACCAATAATATTACGAATGGTACCATTTGGAGATTTCCACATTTTTTTAAGACCAAACTCCTCTACCCTGTGTTCATCGGGTGTGATGGTAGCACATTTGATACCAACATTGTATTTTTGAATGGCCTTAGCCGCATCTACAGTAATTTGATCATCCGTTTCGTCGCGGCTTTCAATACTTAAATCATAGTATTTTATGTCCAGATCAAGATAAGGAAAGATAAGTTGGTCCTTGATCATTTTCCAGATGACCCTTGTCATCTCATCACCATCCAGTTCTACAACCGGATTCTGAACTTTAATTTTTGTCATAGGTCAATCGTTTGTATATCAATTAGGTATTACTAACATTAATTTTCAAACATAGTTCATTCAAAAACGAGACTCATTCAAGGTCCAGATTTAAAGCATCTTTTAATTTATTAAGGGAAGGATTTTTTTCTGCCAGAACCTTGTATTTGTCTGCTGAGGTAAAAGCTTTTTGCTGAGAACGTTCTTCCCTGATGTATTCTACCTCAAGCTGAAGTTTGGCATTTTTCAGTTCCTTCTTAAGCCTATTAAAAAGAGAACTTTTTTCCTTCATCAGCTCAACTTCCTGAGTTTCGTTGCGCAGGGGAAAAATAACAACATGCGATCCTTTTAATCTTGGAGCATGAGCCGTGAGCATACTAAACAACCGGGGGTTGGATTGCTCAAGCGTACGGGCATAATCGTTCCATACTTGTTGCAAATCTTCCGGGGAAAATGAATTTTCCCACGATGGATCAATTCCGTGATTATCATTTTGATCTCCAACAGCATTCTCCTGCCCTGCATCTTTCTGATTGGCTGCACTTCCCGGCTTAGTAAAAGCTTTTATAGATACACTTTTCAGTGTTTTGGGTGGTGCCGGTTTTGTCGATGAAGTCGATTTTTTGGCAACACTTCCACCTCCAACCGCAGCAGGACGTGTATTGGTTGTTTCACTCTCAATTGGCGCACCATCACTTAATGAGGGAATGCCTTCTTCATCATCTACTTTTTTTTTTGGGAAAGCAAACGAGACAGTTTTATCAAGGCAAACTCAGTATGTAAACGCTTATTTCGTGCATTCCGGAATTGCAGATCGCAGTTGGTAGCAATATCCAACGCCCTGACGAGAAAATCAACCTGGCATTTTTGAGCCTGCTCCAGATATTTCTCCTTAATTGATGCTCCAACTTCCAGCAAACCTACTGTTGCCTGATCTTTGCACATCATTAAATCCCGGAGATGGCCGGAAAGTCCCGAAACAAAATGTCCGGCATCAAAACCATGGTCCAGAATATCATCCAAAATTAAGAGAGATTGTGTTGTATCTTCCTTCAGAAAAGCATCAATCAATTTAAAATAATAATCGTAATCCAATACATTCAGGTTATCAATAACCTGCTGATAAGATATCTCTTTACCTGAAAAAGCGACAATCTGGTCAAAAATGGACAAAGCATCACGCATGGCACCATCTGCTTTCTGGGCAATAACATTCAGCCCTTCGGGCTCTGCATTCACGCCTTCTTTCTCAGCTACATATTTCAGGTGCTCCACACCATCCTCCACAGAAATCCTGTTGAAATCAAATGTTTGACAACGGGAAAGAATGGTAGGAAGAATTTTATGTTTTTCGGTGGTTGCCAAAATAAATATGGCATGTTTGGGCGGTTCCTCCAGAGTTTTCAGAAAGGCGTTAAATGCTGCCTGAGAAAGCATGTGGACCTCGTCGATAATATAGACACTGTAATTGCCTATTTGGGGAGGAATACGTACTTTGTCTATCAATGAGCGAATATCCTCTACAGAGTTATTACTGGCGGCATCCAGCTCATGAATATTATATGAGCGGTTTTCATTAAAAGATTTGCATGAATCGCACTCATTACAAGCTTCAAAATCGGCAGAAATATTCTTGCAATTAATCGTTTTTGCAAAAATCCTTGCACAAGTGGTTTTACCTACACCACGCGGGCCACAAAACAAATAGGCATGTGCCAGTTGCTTGTTTTTTATAGCATTCTTCAGGGTAGTGGTAATATTTTTCTGACCCACTACCGATTCAAATGTATCAGGCCTGTATTTTCGTGCCGAAACAATATATTCCATAATTATTTTCTATGAGCGCAACAAATATAATTAAAAGGACCGGGTCAACCAACATTCTTATTAATCCAGGTTTCGCACCATTTCATAAATAAGAATTCCTGCAGCAACAGAGACATTCAAAGAACCAATTTCTCCCCGAATGGGAATTGAAACATGTGCATCAGCCAGTTTCAGAAGCTGACCGGAAACCCCTTTATCTTCGGCCCCCATAATAAGAGCTTTAGGGCCTTTATATTCAACCTTCCTGTAATCTTTATCACCTTTCTCCGAGGCAGCAGCAATTGTGAAATTGCGATTTTTCAAATGACGGAGAACAAAATAGAGGTTCTTTTCCCGGCACACGGGGACCCTGAATAAAGCACCCGATGATGTTTTTATGGCATCAGAAGTAACTGATACACTCCCTTTATCGGGAATAACAATGGCGTCAACACCGGCGCACTCAGCCGTTCGGGCAATGGCCCCAAAATTCCGCACGTCGGTGATACCATCCAAAATCAACACAAATGGCTCTTTCCCCTTGTCAAAAGAGGCCTCCAATACTTCTTCAAAGTCATGGTAGTCTACTGGTGGAAGGTAAGCCACAACCCCCTGGTGGTTTTTGCGGGTAACCCAGTCAATGCGTTCAGGTTTTACTTTTTTGAAATGAATGTTGTTTTCTTTGATCACATCCATCAGTTCTTTGGCAAGTTTTCCCTGAACATTTTGGCTGATCAATATCCTTTCAATGTTTCTTCCGCCTTGAATGGCTTCAATGACCGCCCGTATTCCAAATATGATGTCTTTTTCCATGATTTTCTGATTATTTTCTGTCTAAAACAGCTTGATTTATAGCATTTAATAACTGAGGGATAATCACTGATTATCCATTGCCGCTCTTTTCCCTTCCAACTCTTCCAATTCAAGATGTGCACTCTCCCACTCTTCCATTTTTTCTTCAAGGTCTTTCTGAGCTTTTTGATAAGCCCCAAAAAACTCAGGATCAGCAGCTTTATCCGGATTTTCCAATTCAACCGAAAGTTTTTCCAGCTCGGATTCCAGGGAAGCAATCTCCTTTTCAGCTGACTGTACAGCGTTTTCAGCTTTTTTGATGCTTTTATTCAGTTCCTTTCTTTCGGCGAAGGCAACCTTGCCGTTTTGGCCTTTGGTCTTCTCTGTAGCATCACCATTTTTCGTTGTTGATTGTGCGACCGGCTTATTTAATTCATGCAGAGTATCCATTCGTTTCTTTTCAAGAAACTCATAAATTCCCCCAAGATGTTCTCTTATATTCTTGTCTTTAAACTCAAGAATTCGCTCAACCAAACCATCCAAAAACTCACGGTCGTGAGAAACAACAAGCACAGTACCTTCAAAGCTGTTGAGAGCTTTTTTCAGAATATCCTTAGAACGCATATCGAGGTGGTTGGTGGGTTCGTCAAGAACCAAAAAATTGACCGGCTCTAAAAGCAAAAGCACCATGGCCAGTCTTGTCCTCTCACCACCGGATAGAACGGATACTTTTTTGTCTACTTCTTCACCTCTAAACAAAAAGGCTCCCAGCAAATCACGAATCTTGGTACGGACATCGCCTGTAGCAACCTTATCAACAGTTTCAAATACAGTAAGTTTATCATCCAGGCGCTCAGCCTGATCCTGTGCAAAATAACCGATCTTTACTTTGTGTCCTAATTTAGCTTCTCCCTGATGTTGCAGTTCTTGCAGAATGATACGGGCAAGTGTTGTTTTTCCTTCTCCGTTTTTCCCTACAAAGGCTACTTTTTCACCTCGTTCTATGTTAAAATCGATTTGATCCAGCACCAGAAGATCGCCATAGGCTTTCGATACATTTTTTCCACTAACCACAATTTTGCCTGAGTGAGGGGCAGGCGGAAATTTGATGTTTAATTTGCTGTTATCAAACTCGTCAACCTCAATGCGATCCAGTTTTTCGAGCTGTTTTATGCGCGACTGCACCTGAACCGCTTTGGTGGCTTTGTACCTGAACCGCTCTATAAACTGCTCCGTATCTTCAATCTTTTTCTGTTGATTACGGTAGGCAGCCATTTGTTGTTCACGTCGCTCCTCCCTTAACTTCACAAACTCTGAATAGGAGGCCTTGTAATCATATATCTTACCAAGAGAAATCTCAATGGTACGATTGGTAACATTATCCAGAAAAGCTTTATCGTGGGAAATTAAAACCACAGCTCCACTGTAACTCTTAAGAAAATCCTCAAGCCATGTTATGGACTCAATATCAAGATGATTGGTAGGCTCATCCAGTAAGAACAAATCCGGTTTCCGCAAAAGAATCTTTGCCAGTTCGATACGCATACGCCATCCACCACTGAACTCAGAAGTGGATCGTTCAAAATCTGAAGGCTTAAAACCAAGCCCCTTCAAAGTGACTTCAATGCGCGATTTATAGTCATGGCCTCCAACCATATTAAATCGTTCATTGGCCTCGGTAAGCTTATCAATGAATGATAAATATTCTTCAGAATGATAATCTTCCCGATGATTGATGGCTTCCGTAAGCTGTTCAATTTCCTTCTCCAATCTTTTGATATCTGAAAAAGCCTGTTCAGTCTCTTCAAACACCGAAAAACGGTCGTCGTGTTTCATGACCTGCGGAAGGTATCCCACCGTAAAATCACGCGGCATCGTCACCTCACCTGCAGTAGGCTCCTGAAGCCCTTTAATCACTTTCAAAAGCGTGGTCTTCCCGGCTCCGTTTTTCCCGACAAGTCCAATACGGTCGCGGGGGTTAATCAAAAAAGAAACATCTTCGAAAAGAAGAAAAGTACCAAAATCGAGTGTCAATTGATTGACAGAAACCATATAGTTATTGTTGAAATATTCTGTTATTTATTCGATCTCCTCAAGCGGCATCAGGGGTTGCATTGAAAAAACCGGCAAGCGCTTAACTTCGTAGCCGGGAAGGAATTTAAGCATAAAAATGCCTTCGTTGTAAAATCCACCCCAGTTTGAAATTCTCTTAAAGCAGAAATTAAATTGTACGGGACTTAAATCCAACGGATCGGGGCAATATTCAAAATTTTCCCCGCGCCTTGCCAGTGCTGCAATGAAATAATAAGAAACATCATATCCCCAGGCGCCATAACGTGAGTAGCCTGATGATGAGGAGGAATTTTGAAAATATGAGGAAACAGCCTGCGGCTCGGTGTGATACCATTTACGGTATTTTTTGATAAAACGATTGGTTTGGGCACTGCTGTAATCAAAAGCAAAAAAAGAAAAAATCTGAGCCTTCAAAGTAAACATATCCTCAGGGTCAACAGATTGTGCTCTAAGCCATTCAGTCATTCCAAAAAGCCGAATATCAGTTCTATCCTGCTCTACAATTCCCGCAAGTGTGGGAACAATCTTGGAAAGGGTTGCTTCCTCATTGGTAGGAACAACCACATAATTTTTCCTTTCAGGATCAAGTAATGCCTCAAGATTATTTTTGTCAGCCTTACCACTCATCCGGTACTCCTTGTAATGGATTTCCTTTTTCATGGCAAACTCGTTGAAAAACACTTTCTTTCTCAATTTCTCAAGAAATGCACCGGCATAAGGATCCTCTGTTTCAGGAACAATCGCAATCAGGTTAAAATCTCCGGCCTGCCTGACAATCTCATTGGCCATCTTGTCAAACACAAGCGTATCAGGCGTATTAATCTGAAATACATACGGATTTCGATCAAGCTCGGGATTTACATTAGACAAAGGGTAAACCAGCTTAATTTTATGCTTAAATGCAAATTCCGATACAATCTCCAAATTCTCTGAACGTGCAGGCCCGATGATCAGATCCATATTTTTGATTTCGGAATTGGTTTTTAAAACCATTTTCAAAGATTCCTTATCCGGAGCAATATCAAAAACTGAAAGATCGACGCTGACATTTTCCTTTTTTAATTGGTCGAGTGACAGAAGTACGCCCTCATAAAACTCAGCAAAAACTTTTGAACGACGGGCAACTATCCGGTTTTTACGAACTGTGCGAATGGTATCCCTGTCTTCAATCTTTTCAAGGATATTTGCTTCTTCAGTCTCATCAAGTGCAAAAGGCAACAATAATGCAACCCTTACAGGCCGCATTCGTCCCAGGCCGCTTTTATTCAGGCACATGCTGTCGGCAGTCTCATAAGCCGCCTGCTCGGTCCGCTCAAAGGCTGTTTTATCTTTCAAATCCTTTTCATCCGGAGAACCGGGATAGTTTTCAACGAACCATTCATCTTTTGGGATTTTTAGTTCAATCCCCTTTCGTAAATCAGAAAAATCAATACCCTGATTGACCTTTCGGATGGTTTCCATATCAACATTGTAACGACGGGAAATAGAAAACAAGGTCTCACGACGTTTTACACGGTGTGTTTGGAATAAATCCTCCCGGGTTCGTTGCTGTTTGGCTGTTTGTTTTCTATTATCAACTTTTGGAATTCGAAGCATATACCCCGGCTTAAGCTCACTGATTGAGATTTCGGGATTAAGTTTTCGTATTTCACTTACCTCAGTCTGATACCTTTTCCCGATAGAATAAAGCGTTTGTCCGGGTTTAATTTCGTGGTAAATAAATTCCTCCCCCTGTATCATGCCCATTTTATCTGAGGTTGGTTCACTGAGTGAAGCCCTGGCCATTTCTTCCTCCTGGGGGATGCGGACCACAGAACCAATTTTTAATACCCCGTTTCTCAATGCCGGGTTGTATTTCACAATTTCGCCCACACTGACATTAAAGCGCCTTGAAAGAGAATAAAGCGTATTGCCGGGTTTGACCGTATAAAGCATGAAATCCTTATCAGTACCGGGGAAATCTGTTTCTATCCGGGGTTTTTTAACGGGAACTTTTATGATACTACCCACGATGAGCTTTTCATCTGATCCCGGATTATTTTTTATAATATTTTCAACATCTACTCCGTATTTTCTGGAGATATACCAGATGGTCTGCCCTTTTTCCACAGTGTGAAGGATGAAGTTCCCTGTCTTATTGATCTCTTCGAAGCTGGTATTTCGTCCTTCAATAACAGGAATCCTGATAACCTGGCCGGATTTCAACTCCTCCCCTATGTCCGGATTTGCTTCCAGAATCTCTTTTTGTGTGACATTGTATTTGCGGCCAATTCCATAAAAACCTTGTCCCGGCTCTACAACATGCAAAAAGTATTCATCCCCGTCAATAACAATGCGGCGACCTAATGGTTCGTCCTGAGCTAAAGATACTGCGACAAACCCAAAAGCAAGAACACCGATTAAAAACAATCTTATTTTTTGAAAGCTATTTTTATGCATGATACTCTGTTCAAAATCCATTTTCTTTTTGCAATCCACAAAAATCGGAAAAATATTGTCAAAAGAAGTACCAAAGATATGTTTTTTAGAAAAAATATATCAGTGGTAAACAGAAAAACTAAAGCCCCCGCCAAATCAATAATTTGACGGGGGCTTTATGTATTTACAAACTGAAAAAAGCATAAATTATTGATTTCATAATCTAACCATTGAGACAGAAAGGCAGGTCAGAAGAATCAAAAATCCGGACGCAACAAGTAATGCATTTAGCATTATTGTCTTATCATGCTTTCAATTTCCTTTAACTGATGCTTAAATTCAGTATTTGTTTCCTGAAGATTCTTCACTGCTTTACATGCATGCAAAACGGTAGCATGATCGCGACGGCCTATTACTGCCCCTATTGCAGACAAAGATGAATTGGTAAGGTTCTTTGAAAAGAACATAGCTACCTGACGGGCCTGTACTATTTCACGTTTACGTGTTTTCGACTGTAAAACATTTATATCAAGACCGTAAAATTCACAAACTTTTTGTTGAATCTGATCGACGGTGATTTCTCTATGCGGCTGGCTAACCAAACGATCAACAACGCTTTTGGCAATATCAAAAGTAATTTCAGCCTTGTTTAATGTGGACATTGCCAACAGGGAAATTAAGGCACCTTCCAGCTCTCTTACATTATCGGTTATATGCGAAGCAATATAACGTACTATTTCATCCGAAACGATAATGCCATCCTTGTATATTTTATTTTTCAGGATTTCCACACGCGTTTCAAAATCCGGTGATTGCAAATCAGCAGGCAATCCCCATTTAAATCTTGAAAGCAATCGTTCTTTCATGCCCTTTAAAGCAACAGGAGGTTTATCTGAAGTCAAAATCAACTGCTTTCCGGATTGATGCAGATGATTAAAGATGTGAAAAAACGTGTTCTGAGTGCCTTCTTTACCAGCAAGTTCCTGAATGTCATCAATAATCAACACATCTATCATTTGATAGAAATGCATGAAATCATTTGCTGAATTCCGGGCAACTGAATCGGTATACTGAGTGGTAAATTTATTGGCACTTACATACAAAACGGTTTTCTCCGGGTATTCTTTCTTTACTTCAATGCCAATGGCCTGTCCTAAATGAGTTTTACCAAGTCCGCTTTTTCCGTACAAAAACAAAGGGTTAAAAGCTGTTTTTCCGGGATTTTTGGCAACTGCCTCACTTGCTGAACGGGCCAAACGATTACAGTCCCCTTCAATAAAGTTGTCGAAAGTATATTCAGGATTTAACTGAGGATCGATATCCAATTTCTTTACCCCGGGTATTATAAAAGGATTACGGATATTTGGGGTTTCCTGTTTATTGTATTTTTTATCAACAGCCCTGTTGCGCAAATCATGCCTTTCAGCAGTGGGATAATTAACGGTATATGAAGATGAAGCAGAAGGAGATTGCTTACGATCCATTACCACACTGTATTCCAATTTAGCGCCGGCACCAATAACGTCACGTAAAGCCCTGCCTACAAGCTTAATGTATTGCTCCTCAATAAACTCATAAAAATAGTAGGTAGGCACTTGGATTGTAAGCACTTTGTTCTCCAATTTAAGAGGAACAATTGGTTCGAACCAGGTATGAAAATCATTCCCGGGGATGGATGTCCGAATATAATTCAGACATTCCGACCATATTTGCTTATGATCCAGTTTTGTTGCTATGCCTTCCATTTTTATACTATGTTAAAGATGCGTTCTTGTCTAAGTACAAAATTTGCTAAAAAAAACTGGAAAAAAAAATGCTTTAAGGGTTGAAATTTCCCAAATTACTTTATCCTATTAATAGTCAAAACATTGAAGTTAACGCCACCTAAGTGTCTGCAAAAGAGTTATTTATTCAAAAAAATTAACTTTCAATTAATACTTGCAAAACATTGACTTAAAGGGATTTGATGAACAATTGATTTTTTTTTCATTCATTCGTCAAATTAAAAAAATCAGACATTTTACTTAACAAAATATTCAATTCTTTCTACCTGTTTGTTTAAGTGCTTTAACTACTTTTATTGGTTTCCCGTTTTTCAGGGCAATTATTGAAGCATCAGGATAAACACCAATTACTTCTTTAAGAATCTTTTCAATTTTCCCGTAAGAAGAAGTGGCTCCCACAGTATAAATGTATTTTTCACCATCGCTGTCTTCAAAAATACGAAATTGGTCTTTTACCATTTGGTTACGGATGGTGAGAGGTTCTTTCGATTCTGCAATTTTCACTTTATAGACAATTCCCTGCTGTTCTGCTTTCTCATCATCTACATTTACATACACATCCCTTCCAAAATCAACAGCAGAAAAACTCAGGTATCGTTTCGGATTGTGTCGAACATCTGCCAGTAAACGATCGAGACTGGCAGAGGCGTCCATTAAATTATAATACAGCCCCTCATCAGACAACAGTAGCCCAAGGCTGCCTTCTCCATCTCTGGTCTGCTTCAACAATGTATTTATAGCAATCAGGCTTGAGTCTATACGCCCTGCTACAGTATCAAGATTCATGGCTTTAAGCTGATGACTAAAATCTGCAACGTTCTCCATCGTTGTTCCAATAGCCTGACGCTGACGGTTTAACTCACCTGAAATGGAATCCAGGTTAGCCAGAGAATTGTGGATGGCCCCTCCCTTTTTCAGGGATGAATTAATCTCGGAAGTGGTTTCATCCAGATTTTGCATCATATCCCTAAAGCTTTCCATACCTTCCTCTAAACTCCGGTTATTTTTATTTGAAAAAACTTTCGAAAGATTGGTCAACGTTGTATCTAACTTCACTATCAGGTTTTCAACTTTATCTTTTACCGGCAGTACTTCAGTTGTAACCTGGTCTTTAAGCCCCCCCATAACATCTGTCCGAAGTGTATCACCATGAGACAGCAGTTGTTGGTTTTCGCCATCCAGAAATTGAACCGCCTTTGTACCCATAAGATCGAGGCTGTAAATCTGAGCCACCATATCTTCATAAACAGGAAAGTCATCATTAAGGGAAAGCGTCACCAGAAAGCGGTCTTCTTTTTGGGGATTGAATTGAATTTCCCGTACAGAGCCAATCTTGTAACCATGATAGTAAACAGGGCTGGCTTCTGTAAGACCGGCAACTTTGTGGTAAACACCATAATAGGCAAATCCTGATTCAAAAAGGTTTTTCCCTTTTAAAAAGTTTACGCCCCACAGAAGCACCAACAAGGCAACCACAACTGTTACGGCTATTTTATACTCTTTCTTTATGTCTATCATATTTTATACTTTTTTGGTCGGGCAAAAGGCAAATTAACAAGTTGTTTTCTTAATAACTAAAATAACCTGTCTTGACCATATCTTCTTCAATATCGGAATAAAAACTGCAGATTCCTGAATATGACAATATGTATTGTTTTTTCAACAATTTAAGAATCTTTTTTTTAAGGAATAACCCGCTCCCCGTTTTTAAACCCAACAATAAAACAATCGGGAACCACCTGCCGAATTTCCGGGAGTTTCTTTAATATTTCCTCATGACTGGAAGTAAAACCGGTTGTATATTTAAAATAGCTTCCTTCCTTATATTCCCATACATTATCGAACTTTTTATAAGGGCCTTCATTTTTTGACAGTGGCTTTTGAGAACTGGCAACCTGAATACGATACTCAATATTTTCACCGATCTGTTTTTCAGATGAATCCCTATTCACCTTTTCTTCAGTATTTCTTGCTCCCCCGGAAACTAATTTTGAATTCACTTCGTCAAATCGCTCTTTATAGTCCCTGATGGCCCGAAAAATGGCAGATGCTAAATAAACCTTCCCATTTTCAGAGGCCATAAACCGCTCTTCATACTTATTGCTCAAAAATCCCAATTCAACCAAAACGCCGGGCATTGATGTTTCACGCAGGACCAGGAACCCGGCTTGTTTTACGCCCCTGTTGTGACGTCCTACTCGCTCCTCGAACTGATTCTGAACAGAAGATGCAAAACCAATACTTTGATCCAGATAAACATTCTGCATCAATTCAAAAATAATGTACGACTCCGTTGAATTTGGATCAAACCCCTCATACTTGGCCCGATAATCATCCTCCAGAACAATCACAGAGTTTTCCTTTTTTGCCACTTCCAGATTCTCTTCCGACCGATGCAATCCTAAAACAAAGGTTTCTGCTCCTGATATTCGGCTATTCTTAATAGAATTGGCATGAATGGAAACAAATAAATCTGCATCATTTTCATTGGCTATCCTTGCTCTTTCATCCAATGGAACAAAAACATCTTTATCTCTGGTCATTATCACATTAACATCGGGAAGATACTGATTCAGGTATTCCCTTACCCTGAGTGAAATTTCAAGAACAATATCTTTTTCCTTGTTATTGCGTCCCAAAGCACCTGAATCTTTACCTCCGTGGCCCGGGTCAATAATAACAGTTTTAAGTTTAATGGCTTCATCACTCTTTTTCTGCGCTAACATAGTTTGAAAGCCAGGGATCAAAAGGATGATAAAAAAAGCAACCCAACATCTCATCTTAAGCGAAAATTTTTCCATCTGTTGCATGTGAAATTTATTGTTGATGCAAATTTGCGGGTTTTAATAACAAATTCCATCCCAAAAATAAAAAATATTACAGGTTGTTTTTAATTAATTGGTCTCAATTTTGCTGGCAAATGCTCTTTAAAGACCGTTTTTTAGCTTATTTTTGTGCTGGATTTTCAGATAAAAACCATTATATAACGTCCGTTTAGAAGTTTATCTATCTTGATACCACAACAATACAAATATTCCAACCGATCTTTCAAAGTCAACTTTCTGTTGACCTTTATTCTTTTTATTCCGGTTATCCTTTCGGCACAGGAAAAGTTAAGCTTAGAAAGAGATTCTCTCAATCTACAGGCCGATTCCACTTTTCAGCAAGCCGATACCACTCAAAGTTCTTCGTCCAGAAAACCGGTTATTGAAGCAGAAGTTGAATACTCAGCTTCTGATTCGGTGAAATTTACCGGCAACAAAGTCTACCTTTATGGCGATGCCAGCGTAAATTATCAGGAAATTCTATTAACAGCCTATCAGATAGAGCTTGATCTGGACAGCAGTCTTGCCTACGCTACCGGCAGAATTGATTCTACAGGCAATGAAGTTGGGCTTCCGGTTTTTAAAGATCCCAGTGGTGAATATACCATGCGCACCATCCGCTACAATTTTGAAACTGAGAAAGCCATTATTGAACATGTAGTAACCGAACAGGGAGAAGGATATGTGGTTAGCAACAGGGCAAAAAAGCTCAAAGACAATGTTTATTGCCTGAGAAACGGCAAATATACCACCTGCAGCAATCATGACCATCCCCACTTTTACTTAAATATGACCAAAGCCAAGGTTATCCCCGGAAAAAAAATTATTACCGGCCCAGCTTATCTGGTTTTAGAGGATGTGACCATGCCACTGGTGGTTCCTTTTGGGTTTGTGCCAAGTTCTACTACATATAGTTCAGGTTTTATCCTCCCCTCCTACGGAGAAGAAAGCAACAGAGGTTTTTTCCTGCGTGATGGTGGATATTACTGGGCTGCCAATGATTATTTTGACCTGTCAATGACCGGTGATATATACTCCAACGGATCATGGGGATCACGACTGGCTTCCAGATATAAGGTCAGATACAAATATTCGGGAAGTTTCAATTTTCAATACATTACCAACATTACCAGTGAAAAGGAGTTACCCGATTACAGCAAAAGCACTGATATGTCAATTAACTGGTCGCACAGCCAGGACTCCAAAGCAAGCCCTTTTAGCCGGTTCTCGGCCAGTGTGAATTTCTCAACCAGTTCATTTGACCGGAATAACGTAGGTAGCATCATCAATCCCAGGCAGTTGGCTACAAACACCAAACGATCAAGCATTTCCTATTCAAGACAATTCCCCAACAGTCCGTTTAATTTCTCGGCCAACCTTCAGCACTCGCAGAATAGTCGTGATACCACGATTGACCTGACAATGCCAAATCTGACATTGACCATGAACCGGATATATCCCTTTAAAAGCAAGAACAAGGTGGGTTCTAAAGAACATTGGTACGAAAAGATCAGTTTGAGCTACACAGGTAATGCCAGCAATAGGATATCAACCAAAGAAAGTGAGCTTATGGAATCAAGCCTCACTAAAGATTGGAAAAACGGGATTCAACATACAATTCCCGTAAGTATGAACTTTAAATTACTACGACACTTCACCCTTTCTCCCAGCTTCAATTACAAAGAGCGGTGGTATTTTAAATCCATTGAGAAGTCATATGACACGGAGCAGGACCAGGTAGTTGTATCTGATACTACCCAGGGATTCAATCGTGTATTTGACTATAATTTCTCAATTGGTACACAAACAAAACTGTATACTTTCTTTCGCCCCAGTCGCTGGCTTTTCGGAGATGGCATTCAGGCCATACGACACATGATGACCCCATCGGTAAGTATGTCGTACCGACCTGATTTTGGTGACCCTAAATACGGCTATTACGATTGGTTTGAATATTATGATCCCAACAGGGATGAAGTTGTCAGAGAAGAGTATTCCATTTACGAGGGGGCTATGTATGGCGTTCCCGGCAGAGGAGAATCAGGTTCCATGAGTTTCGGACTTAACAACAACCTTGAAATGAAGGTTAAAAGTCGAAAAGACAGTACCGGATTTAAGAAAATTCCATTATTGGAGTCCTTAAATTTTTCTACCTCTTACAATTTCCTGGCCGACTCCCTGAACTGGTCAAGAATTAATATGAGTGGCCGAACGAAAGTTTTGGGAACTTCCGTAAATTTCAATGCGACGTTTGATCCATATGCCTATCAATTAAATGAAAATGGCAATCCGGTGCGTGTTGACAAATTGTTGTGGCGTACGCAAAAGAAAATTGCCAGGATGGAGAATGCCAGTCTGAGTTTTGGTTTAAACTTTGGGTCTAAAACTTTTCAAAAAAAGGAACGTGATAAAGGAGAAGAAGGTGCCGATGAATTTCCTGAAGGCGAACAAGGCATGGATATGATGAACGGTCCCGCCGGGGAGTCACAGCAAGCAGCTACTCAAACAACGCCTAAATACGCAGAATTCTCTATTCCCTGGAATATTTCACTTAATTACAACATGCGCATCCTGCAGGATCGGCAAAACTTTGATTATGACAAAATGGATTATAAGAAAAAGTTTACGGCCGATATTAGCATGAACGGCAACCTGGAGTTGACCAGCAAATGGTCGTTTAACTTCACAACCGGCTACAATCTGGAACGTAAAGAGATTTCTCACACAAACATCCGCATCAACCGGGATCTTCACTGCTGGAGCATGAGTTTTAACCTTGTACCAATCGGCACATACAAGTCCTATTTTTTCAGTATTGCCGTTAACAGCAGTATGCTGCGCGATTTGAAATACGAAAAACGAAGTCACGCAAGAGATAATCCCAGCTTTGGGGGATTTTAATATTAAAGACTGACATTGAGAGTGGTAGGTAGTCAGTGGTCGGTGGTCGGTGGTCGGTAATCAGTGATCAGTGGTCGGTGATCAAGTTTATCAAGTAGTCAGTGGTCAGTAAACTAAGGCCCGCTAGGGCTGAAATATCGGTAGAAAAATCAACCGTAAATAGTAAGGGAAGTCCCGTTAGGGATGAGATAAAAGTAGCCCAGCCGCGCGGAAGCCGGAAGCTGGAGGCTGGAAGTTAGAAGTTAGAAGCTGGAAACTTTCGAAGTTAAGAAATTTTGATTCTTTTTGCGGCATATTTAAAAAACTAAGAAAATTATAAAAAACACGTTTTAAATGGTTTATGACTTTACTTAGATAAAAGTCAGTTGTTAGAAGTTAGATGATGAGCCGTCCTAATATAGGTTGACTTTTTGATTTATTATTAACTGCAAAATTGCTAAAAAAAAAGAGTGCCTTGATTGACATTTGATTTTAATTTTCTGTTTTGATCAGAATATATGTTAACTAAGGGTCGTGATGAAAGTGGAATTTCTGACAAATTGTTTTCGAACCCGACAGGTGTTTTGAAATCCAACTTTTCATGAGGCCGACCATTATTATAGGCGTAAACCGCCTTTTTGAGCGTTCTTTGACATTGTGTGAGATTTTTAATGCGGAAATTACAAAGATATTCATTTTTGATTGTGCCGTTAACCCTTTCGATATGAGTATTTTCATACACTGATTCACACATGCTGATTTTTATATTATAGCTCTCGAGCAAATCAGTATATGTTTTTGATGTGTATTGCACCCCTCTGTCGGAATGATGGATTAAGTATTTGTATCTTTCTATTTCCCTGTCTCTTAAGACCATCTTTAATGCTTTAATATTCGACTGCGCACGTAGGTCCGCACTTGCATTAAAGCCAAGAATACGACGTGAATAAACATCTATGATTAGGACTATATAGAGAAATTCCTTTTCCCCGATTTGCAGGTAAGTGATATCACTTGTCCAGACCTGGTTTATATCATTCAATACCATGCCACTTGCAAGATTTGAGTACTTCAGGTGAGGCAGGCTGTGAGTTGTTTTTCTATAATTTCTCTCACTTACCACCTGGAATCCTGCATTAACATAGATGTCAATAAAAGTATCACGCCCTATTCCCTCGGGATCCAAGATACTGTAAATCTTTTTGGCTCCCATTTTTGGATGTATGGATCTAATTTGCATAATGTTCTGAATAAGTATTCTTTTCAGTTCGTTTTGCTGAGTGAATTTTTTCACCATCTTCCAATGAGCTTGCTTTGATATTTCAAGAACAGAATATAACTCATTCATGGTGAAGGGTTGTTCTTTGATGTGTTGCCGGAGCCATTCAACAGTTTGGATGAGAAATTTTTTTTTAAGTCCATGTCTAGTTCCTCTGAAGCTAGCTCAATAAGTTTTTCCATGAAATCAAGCTGAATTTGCTTTTGACCAACCAGCCGTTCAAGTTCAGCTACTTTTTCTTTGTAAAAGAGGGCCTTTTGAGATTCGCTTTCCATTTCTACAACAATTTTGGTCTGTTTGGGATGGTCTGATGAATATTTATGAATCCATCGATAGATTATAGGCGTTCGGATTTCGTAAAGGTTAGAAATCTCTCGCACAGTCGCTTTTTTAGTGACAATTTCATGGACTTTTTGTTTTTTAAAGTCCTCACTAAAATAACGACTTGGTCTGAACTGAAATTGTGAACGTTTCTTTTTCATAATAACCGTCTTTTGAATGGTTTAAAAAAATGTTCAAAAGCGGTCAACCTATTTCAGGACGGGACATGATAGATGTTAGATGCCAGAGAAGAGAAATAAGCAGAGTGCATAAAGTACAGTAAAAGGGCCAACGGCCTGAAAGCATCAGCCCGGGGTAAAGCCCCGGGATTAGATAAACAAACTATTATTCAAGCCCTGAAGGGCATAGCCGTCAGGCTTACAAAGCCTAAGTGCTTGATTTGAAGATTGGTAAGCAGACGCAACTCACCCCTTTCGGGATGATAGTCGAATTTTCTTCATATATTTGCTGTGATTTATTTAACAAT
>NZ_QEWP01000039.1 GCF_003121985.1 Marinilabilia rubra | reverse complement strand
CCAAAAATACGGAAATGAATCAACTGTTTCCCATGGTTTAAGGAACCGCCGTATACGAGACCCGTACGTACGGTGGTGTGAGAGGCTCTCCGCTAGGCTAATGGCCTAGCGGCAGTCTACTCGATTGCCGACCCGTAGTTAATAGTTTGTTAAGTTTTTTAATGTTTCAAAAAAATCATCTTATAACTTGCAATCGTTTTGTAATAAAACCAGATTCAATTTTTATCCGCATTATATATAGACCTATATCAAGACGACTAATATCAATATTGGTTTCCACTTCATTAACTTCATAAGCATCCACTATTTTTCCTTCGAGGTTAAATATTTGTAATTGTAATATTTGGTCATCAGCGGAAACGGTAATCTGGGTATTGGCGGGATTGGGAAATAAAGAAACTTTATCGAAGTTCTTTTCTTGATAGGGACTGTGTAATTCATCTTCAATAATGGTAGGGGTATTGAAATAATAAAAAAACTTTTTTTCATCTAACTTCCAAGTTGATTGTTCAATCTCCCAGTCGTAAGTCACCCATAAAGTCCAGTTGCCATAGGAATTGTAGGTATATTCAGTTTTCCGGTCACCAACCCATTCTCCGGTTCCACTATCCCAGGAATAAGTCGCAGATAAAGTCGTATTGCCAGAGGAATCGTAGGTGTATTCTTCCTTCCTGTGACCAAAAGTCAAATACAAAGTTCTGTTGCCAGAGGAATCGTAGGTGGATTCAGTCTTTTGGCCCCCAACCCATTCTTCGTTTACACTATCCCAGTAATATTTCTCGTATAAAGTATTGTTGCCAGAGGAATCATAGGTGTATTCTTCCTTCGAACTGCTAACCCATACCCCGTTTTCACTATCCCATCTATAATACACCCGTAAAGTCATGTTGCCAGAAGAATCGAAGGTGTCTTCATACTTAAAGGAGCCAATCCAATCTCCGTTTACACTAAAACGGTTATAACTCTCATATAAAATCATGTTGTCTGAAGAATCGTAGGTGTATTCATACTTCCAGTCACCAACCCATTCTTCGTTTACACTATCCCAGTAATATCTCGCATCTAAAGTCTCGTTGTCTGAAGAATCGTAGGTGTATTCTCGCTTCCTGCTGCCAACCCATCCTCTGGTTACACTATCCCATTCATAAATCACCCATAAAGTCCTGTTTCCCGTGGAATCGTAGGTGACTTCATCCTTGGAGTCACCAACCCATTCTCCGTTTACACTATCCCATTCATAACTCGCAGATAAAGTCCTGTTTTCCGCGGAATCGTAGGTCGCTTCATACTTCCTTCGGCCAATCCATTCTCCGGTTTCACTATTCCAGTTATAACTCGCAGATAAAATCGCGTTGCCAGAGGAATCGTAGGTGGATTCAGTCTTGCTGTCGCCAACCCATTCTCCGTTTACACTATCCCAGTCGTAAATCACAGATAAAATCGCGTTGCCAGAGGAATCATAGGTGTATTCTTTCTTCCCTTGGAATGAGGAACCAATCCATTCCTTCTGCACACTATCCCAGTAATATCTCTCAAATAAAGTCTGGTTGCCTGAGGAATCGTAGGTGGATTCATCCTTCCTGTGTGCAACCCATTCACCGTTTTCACTATCCCAGTCGTAAATCACCCATAAAGTCCTGTTTCCATCGGAATCGTAGGTGTATTCTTCCTTCCTACTAAACACGGAATCAGTCTCAGAAGTATATACATAGCTACGTACAGAATCAAGTTGAGATTCTGCACTATTGCTTTTTAGCATATTTCTGTCAGAGAAAGAAGCAGAAAGGGGCTTTGAATGATGTTTAACTGGTTCAAAACCTTCCTTTTCTAAATATTGGTGTGCCCTTTCATTAGGTTTGAAATCTTCCGGAAATTCAAAACCTCTTTGTGCACTGGCATTTGCTATAGCCAATAGCATTAAAACGATTACATAGTTTGGGTTTTTCATTTTTATGTCTTTTTTGATTTTTTTAATATATCGTTCCGTTTAAGGTTCCAAAGTTTATATCTAACTGATTTATGCGTCTTTTTCCTTACTATGGGCGGCAACGTCCCGGCTATATGCGCCTGGCCCGTGGCTTTCAGACCCGCTGTGACTTTATCAGCTTGAATGCATGTGAGAGGGTAAAACAAAACCCTCAATATGCTGTGGATGCCACGGCTGGCGTATAATAGCTTTGTTGCCGCCCGTAGTTTCTATCGAATCAGGGTTTTACTATTCATAATTATTTCTTTGGTGTTTATCAAATCATGGCTCCAAGAAATTAAATCTTTATCAAGCCAATTTATTCCTTCAATCATTTCGTTTTCGTAATTTAATAGTGCTGCTAAATTCCAAGAAATTGGTTCGTGATGAAATATTCTATTTCTTAGCTTTCTTATCCCATTAAACTTTTTGCTCATTGTTTTCCGTTTTCTGTTATTTTTCGGACAGTTTGGGAAAGCAAATCGGATATTTTTCCAGAGCGAAGGTTCAAATTTTGAATCCAATAGCGAAGTCCAAAACCCAAAAGAAAGTTCGGATATTATTTTACCGGTTGATATTTCTTTTTTCTCTCTTAATATTGCGTTTCTGGCTTCAGTGATTTTATCTACCTGAAAACGAGTTACTAATTTTATAAATTCTGGATTTTCAAACCAGTTTTTATCATTGAATCTTCTCTCTAATTGACCGTGGATATTATTTCTCAATCCCACTTCCAATATCGAAAGAAGTGGATAGAATGCTTCAGAAATCTTAATGTTTGATTTATAGTGTTTAACGGCATTTTCAAAATCACCACCATGGTGTTTTACGTATGGTTCAAGTCTTTCTTCTGAAAAAATCCGTTCAATTGCTTTTCTATCCATTTATTATTATCTTTGTATTGTCGTCCCGGTCATTCCTCTCCCAGTCCTTATGCTGGTGATGAAGCCGGGTTTTTTGTTTTTATACCTTTCTGTTAATTATTTCAAAGTTAATATTTTTCTTTAGGTGTTCATTTTTTCCTTACTATGGGCGGCAACGTCCCGGCTATATGCGCCTGGGCGTGGCTTTCAGACCAGCTATGGATTTATCAGCTTGAACGCATGGGAGAGGGGAATACGAGACCCTCAATATGCTGTGCATGCCACGGCTGGCGTATATAGCTCCGTTATGCGCTTTTGTTTCTATGCTATTTCTGTTTTTCTCAATCAAAGGTTTGATTTATTCAATTTTTCAATGGATTCTCTAACCTTTTCTCTTTTTTCAGATTGAAGATAAGTTGGTGTTAATGTTTTCAAGCTTATCCCTAAAAGTTGATTGATTAATCCCAATTCTTTCAAATTTAATTATTTTGCTTAATATTAACTTTGTCTATCTAATTAATCAAGATGCTGGAGGTATTAGAGGTATTTTAATCCCAAAAGCAGTACTATCTTTTAATATTTGATTAACTATACTTTGAGAAATTGAGTCATATTCAAACGAATAGACTAAGCCGTATTCTGTGTAATTGTCAACAATCAATAGTCCATATTTTTCACAATAAAAGTAACTTGTTTCTTCATCTGAACTCTTGTGATTATCATAATCATACTTGAAAATTTTAAATTCTTGATTTTCTATTTGATATTTCTTTTGTGCAATTAAAGGGCATTCTGTTCCGATAATAAGCAGATTTGTTTTGTCCACCTTTGACCTTTTCAAAGAGTATAAAAGTTCGTCTCCACTTTTATCGTATTTGTAATAATAATATATCGAGTCATTTGTAGTTATCTTGTCAAGTAACAAATTATTTGACTCAATAATACTATCCTTTTTATAAACATGATAACGATGAGAAATAACTGGTAAGTTCAATTCATTTTTAGTTCTTTCTGTACAAGCAATAAGTATAAACGATAAAATTATCGACGATATTATTTTCGTTTTTCCCATTTATCCGTTTCTTTAAATTGAGATTCCAATTGCGCAACCGGGTAGCTTACGCCCCCTAAGAACCGTGCGTGCCAGTTTCCCGGCACACGGCTCAGGCACTTTTAAAGCCTGCCCGGTGAGGGAAGACCCGGCTGTTATTACTACTTTTGTTGTCGTTGACAA
>NZ_QEWP01000038.1 GCF_003121985.1 Marinilabilia rubra | reverse complement strand
TCCAAAAATACGGAAATGAATCAACTGTTTCCCATGGTTTAAGGAACCGCCGTATACGAGACCCGTACGTACGGTGGTGTGAGAGGCTCTCCGCTAGGCTAATGGCCTAGCGGCAGTCTACTCGATTACCGCCTGGTGTTCATTCATTTAAGTCATTTTTCTTTCAATTTGCTACTACTTTCATGTCTATTGTGCGTTGGGGTAGGCAAGCTCTTTGGCTGGTTTTGGTCGTGCGGATGGCTTTTTGAGCGACCAGCCAATGTGCTTGACTACGAAGCGTGGGCTTGTCATTTCATATCTTTTAATATTTCAATTAATTCTCCAACTGATTTTGCTCCGTCAAGTCTTGCATTGTTGAATGCCATAAAATATCTATAATTGTCACCTGCTTTACTTGCCCATTTTTCACCAAGTCGCAGTTTCTTTAAACTATCAGAATTATCTAAATGGTCTCCTTTTGTTTCAATTAATATTATTTTCCCATTTTTCATTTTTACTATAAAATCAGGGTAATGATTAATAAATCCATTTAGTTGAAATCCTTTCCCTCTTTCTAAATTTCGATGCCAAAATACTACACTGTCAAGATTTGCTACTTCATTTATCACTTTGCGCTCAAAATCATTCATTTCTCCTTCTTCAACATAAAGGTTTTTAGTTATTCCTTGTAAGGTGTTTTTAGGACTAATCTTTTGGGGAAATTCGAAAGAATCCTGACAGACTACTGTTCCTTTATCTAACAGAGTAACAAATTGCTTTTCAGCGTATTTGTCGGTGAGTGAATTGATTTTGGATTTTATCAAAGTTGAGAAATAATACTCATCGTGTGCGATTTCAGCAATTTTCTCACTGTTTAAATCTTTAATTGAGTTTTTTATGTATTGAATTATTTGGGGCTCGGGAATTTCATCATTCCGTTTTACTTGTTGTGCAAGCCGTCCAGCTAATTGATTGATTTTTCCTTCTGGTGACAATGAAGAAATATATTGTACAAAAGCTTCTTTTACTTCATTTGTCACTTTCCTATATTCGGGAACATATTCATCTTTCCTACCTTCAACCAAATCAATGCTTGCCATTTCAGAGGATGTTCTTGTAAAATCAATATTGTGGTCTTCCTTGCTTAAATCGAATCCATCAAGCAACAAGTTTTTAGATAAAGGCAAATAAGTACCTTCGGTTTCAAAAAATGAATTTTGGTTAACTTTCTTAAAAAATGCTGGCAATCTTACCTCTTTTACTTCATCTTTAAATACTTCCTTAACTGGATATGTTTTCACTTTGTCCATTAATTCTGCTGGTATTAGACTATCTTCTTTTTCAATTTCTTCGATTTTCTTTTCAAACTCTTGATTCGTATTACGAGCTAAATCAATAATTTCATCAAGTTTTTCGTGGCTCTGTTCAGATGTTTCTAATTGTTTTAGGCTTTCAACATCAATTTCAGGGTCTTGATTTTCAGGTTGAGTTTCTGAATTTTCCTCTGTGTCCTGTTGTGACTGTGAGAACATACTCTCAAAACTGCCTTGTTCAACTTTATTTTGTTCTACCTGAATTTGAGTTTCTTTTACTCGGTAATCTTTTGAACTAAAACCAGACTTGTTTAGAGCATGTACTATTTTATCAAGAGTTGCCAAAAAATTATTTGATGATGTAAAGACATAAGAATAATTTAAAAGCTCTTGTTTGTGTTTTGATACATAAGGTAGGCGAAGAACACGACCTAATATTTGTTCCACATCAACCGCTGAAGATTTATTAGCCAATGATGCCAAAACATAAGCAAATGGACAATCCCATCCTTCTTTTAATGCGTTAACTGTGATTATAAAACGGACTTCACAATCACGGCTCATTAAATCTTCGTTTTTTATTTCGTCTTTAACGGCTGTTTTTATTTTGATTTGGTTTTCGGGAATACCAATCTCTATGAGTTGCTCTTTTATTTTTTCAAAAGTAACATTGTCATTGTCTGTTTTTGGTTGAGCCTGAAATAGAACGATAGGACGAATATATTTCCCTCCATTTTCTTCTTCGGTTTTTGCTTTATCCTCTAACGTCTTTTGAAGCTGAATTGCACTTGTTATTACTTCGTTTGAGTCTTGGTGGTTATAAACAATTACTGGTAATTTTACCATATTGTTCTTTTTTAACCTGATAGCATCAACAAAACTTATGATGTTACTTTTATTACGAGGTGTGGCAGTTAAATCGAAAATAAAACTTGGATTGATACTGTTAAGCATATCAATTCTCAAATCAGCCTCAAAGTTGTGGCTTTCGTCAATAATTACAACAGGGTTTAATTGTGCCAAAACCTGTATTAAAGCGGTTTCATCTGCTCCCTCAATCATTTTATCAGGGAACTTATAAGTCTTTGAAAATTCTGTTAAATTCTCATTTTCACGATAAACACGGCGACCATCTTTATTATTAGCTGCAAAAGATTGAACACTTAAAACAAGAATACTTAATTGCTCTTTTACTTCTACAGGATTAAAACCATGTCCAAATAGCAATGATTCTTTATCATAAACTTTTACTGCACTTCCAAAATGACTATCAATTTTTTGTCTATACGGGTGAGTTGGGTCATTTAGGTTTTTATACGTCTGTTTTAAGATAGTGTCTGAAGGGACAAACCAAACAGCCACTTTGGGTTTATCTGGCGGAAAACTTTCAAATATCGGTTTTAATGCATTACAGGCAATAAAAGTTTTACCACCTGCAGTTGGAACTTTTACTGTTACCCTTGGTACACCCTTGATAGCGTTATCGTAAGGTTTGAGAAAATTGTCATCTAAAGTTTGAAGGGAAATACCTTTACTTTCCCAAAATCGTGAAAATGCAATATTGAGTTGCTCGGTTTTTTCGAGTTCATCGATAAACGCAGATAAATCGTTAATTACTTCCTGTTGATATTGTTTAAGTTCCATAATTAGAATCTCTTTATGTCTCTTGGTATTTTCTTAAAGATTATGTTTTTCGCCAACATATACTCTTTGTCGAGGTGGCAAGTGTCGGCATAAATTAAATACTGCTCTGCTTTTTCAGTTACAATATTTAAGGTGTCCAAACTCAATGTAGTTAATCGGTCTTTTTCGTAATAGAAATAATATCCCGTTTCATTGTAAGTATCGAGTAAATATTTATGCTCGGGTGATTGCACTCTTTCAAGATGTTGTTTAGTCTCAGTGTAATAAATGTACTCCCTTATTTTTGCTTCACCAACATCTTCATTTAGGTTTTTGTCGTCTTTGAAAATCGGGTCGCCAATTTCTAAATAATCAAAACTTCCTCCCAAACTCTCAACTTGGTTTTTACCATTACCATAACCAGATATTACTCTTTTAACACGTGTTGCAGTAACCTTCTCACAAATATTTACAACTTCTCCTTTTTTATCATATTCATCGCACTGTATTAAGATAAATTTTCTGTTTCCTTCGTCTTCTTTATTCAACTTTAAAACTGCATGTGCCGTTGTACCAGAACCAGCAAAGGAGTCTAAAACAATAGAATCTTTTTCAGTGAACCAATCAACTATATCTGTTGCAAATAAATATGGTTTGGGATTTTCTAAATTAATCCCAATTTTTCTTTGAAATTCATCATCGTTACCACCAAACCCAATGTAAGAACTAATACTTTCAAACATATTTTCCTTTAAAAAATACTTACGTCTTGGCTGTGTGCTTTCGTCATTTCCGAAAACTATTCTATTTGAATTAAGTAATTCATCCATACTTGAATCAGGAAATCTCCATCCTTTAGCAGGAACAGGGCATTCTTTCTTTGTTATCGGATGTATTAAGGGTCTATGCGAACGTGTTTCGGGTTTATCTGGAGCTGCCATTGAAACGGTTTGAAAAACATCGCCATTTTCATCTATAAACTTGTATGCTTTTTCACCACCACTAAAATTTTGACCTTTTAGCCATAGTGCAAACTCTGTATTTACAGTTTGCAAGTCATAGATAAATTTATATTTATCAAACATTGATTTGTTTAACTTGTATTTTTTACAAATCTGTAGAATATCTTCAGGATACGATTCTTTACCAATTTTAGCATAAACTCTCTTAGAGAATTCTAATATTTTTTTTGCATTCTTTTTTTTACGTCTTAATTTGTCTTTAACAATATCAGAGTTTTTACTAAAAACAATTATGCTTTCATGTTGATATGATATTTTGTTTGCTAAACCTTTAGGATTCTTTTTGTCCCAAATAATACTTCCTAAATTATTTTTCTTTCCAAAAATTTCCTCAAATAATATTACAAGAGTATGATATTCATTTTCATCAATATGAACTGCAATAATCCCATCCTCTTTTAACAACTTATAAAGTAGTTGTATGCGTGGGTACATCATACACAACCATTTGTCATGCCTGGTTAAATCTTCGCCCTCTTTACCAACAACATCTCCAAGCCATTTTAAAATTTTAGGATGATTAACGCTGTCATTATAAACCCAGTCTTCTTTTCCAGTGTTATAGGGTGGGTCAATATAGATGAATTTTATTTGATTTTCATATTCAGGTAGAAGACTTTTAAGACCTTCAAGATTATCTCCATGTATGATTTTATTTCCGCATTTTGTCGGTTGCTCTTGCTCTTCATTTTCAGCTGTAAATCCGTATTTGTGTTCAAATACTCTGTATGGAACATCTTGATGATGACTTACAACTTTATCTTTTCCTATCCAGTTTAATGTTGGCATATCTTAATAATCCGTCTGTAAATTAAAAAACCCAAAGATACAATTATCAGAGGGTGCGTCGGCAAAAAAACAGCTCTTTTGCAAGCTGAAGCATCGGCTTGTGTGCAGGAGCTTGCAAATGTGCTGTTTTGTGCGCGGGCTGTTCATTATTTTGTTTTTCTTCTTCTTCTTCTTCTTTGTCTTTTAGTAGCAAATTGTCTGTTCGTTTCGGTCTTTACACTTGGCGGTAACGTCCCGGCTATATGCACCTGGCCCGTGGCTTTCAGACCAGCTGAGACTTTATCAGCTTGAACGCATGGGAGAGGTTAAAACAAAACCTTCAATATGCTGTGACTGCCACGGCTGGGGTATATAGCTTTGTTGTGTGGTCGTTTTATTTTTCAGTTTCAATCAATTTTATCCAATAATATGGAAAGGCTATATTCACTTCTATATTCGTATTAGATATTTCAAATCCATTTGGGATACCCGCAAACTTCGTCTTCTTGATTCTTGGATTTATATTTGTTGTTTCCATTTCAAACACACGCTCTCCTTTTGACATTGAGCAAAATGATAATTTATTGTTAGATAGCAATAATCGCCCTCTGAGCGAGTTATTTTCCGAATCCCTGTAAATTGCAAAATCACTTATTGAATTTTTATTATCAATATCACAACCTGTTTTCTTCTCAAGTCTTTTAAATCTCAAATAGGATTGGGTTCCAATTACCATGGTCCCAATCGGTATTGATATTAGAATTGATCTCACCAAATCCTGAATTGCAAATGATTGGTCTTTAACTGAATTTGTTAAAGATAATAGCAACCCAATAAATAGTCCAAAACCAATTCCATAGATAATAAACCTGGAACGAAAAATAAATCGACTTGGGACTACATAACCAGTAAACAATCTTGATAATACACCACCCAATAATCCCAGCACGATTAGAGCTGCAATTGATAAGTTAGAATAATCAAAGTAAATACTCAACAATAAGTACATTCCAATTGTAAATACTGTCAATTTTAATATTTTAATGTATTTATTCATGCTATTTCTTTTGGAGATTTAAATTGTTAAAATGGTTTAATTTACATATGAAAATGGTTTGCTATATTCACAATCAAGTTAATTTGTTTCTGTTCTTCAATATTTTAAAATCTAAGTCATTTTTTCCATTCAAAAAAAAGATAAACAACAAATTGTAAAAACCTTTTAATGAGCAGGTCTAATCCCCGTTATTTGTCTTTATATGCCACACAACGGCGGCAATATGCAAAGTTGGGGATTACGGAGCGATTCACTATCAAGCTACACGGCGCTTGCTGCGAGCAACATCCCTTGAATAACCTATGAAACCCCAATTTTGTATATTGCATGTGTGTGCCCTGCATGAGCAGCAGCGCACCCACACTGGAAGTTCTTGAAAAAGATTAAAAATACAAATCTTTTTCAAGGAACCATAAAGTGCGGGGTGATTTTATCCAGAGGGTGTAAGTCCCTT
>NZ_QEWP01000037.1 GCF_003121985.1 Marinilabilia rubra | reverse complement strand
TGAAGTCCTCACTAAAATAACGACTTGATCTAAATTGAAATTGTGAACGTTTCTTTTTCATAATAACCGTCTTTTGAATGTTTAGTGAAAATGTTCAAAAGCGGTCAACCTATTTCAGGACGGAACATGGCTACTTGCAAAACAAACCAGCTTTATTGATCATTGATTGAATCATTTTGCCAATCTCTGCATATTTGGATAGAAAAAATTGCTGCTGTTCTTCTGATATATACCCGCAATCAAAAGCTGTCTCGATCCAATGTTGTGTTTCCTGTTGCTCTCCATCCGCATCTGTTAGTTTACTGACAAAATGTTTTTCGTATCTTTTCTTTGCCCAACTTTCTGCTATCTGGGCGCCAATAGAACGGGACGATCTTCTTATTTGGTCAGTTAAAGAATATCTCTCTTCTTTGGGGAATGAGAGTGTCAATGTATAAATTTCAAGACTCATTTGTCTTGCCAATTTGTAAACTTCCAATTCTCTAGAACTACTTACAAATCCCATTTTTTAATTATTTGCAGGTCAACTGACCACTGCTTACTGATAAAAGTTCTCCTCAAAAGCCGTAAACTCCTTACTCTTAAGAATATTTCTCTTAAACCAGGCTGTGAGAAATCCGGAGCCATAGCCAAGTAACTGGGTAAGAGACGCGGGAATAGCCAGAATGGCGGGAATAAACTGCTTAAGCCCGATCAGCGCATCTAAAAAGAAGGCAACGGGAGGCAGAATAAACAGTGTCAGGAACAAGGGGTGCCAAAAGGCTAAAAACAGAAGCATAGGATATCCTATAGTGAAGAGAGAGGGCAACAGGTGGACAATTTTTGTTGTTCCCGGATGGCGGGCTTCAAGATTGATTCTGGCAATTCCGGAGTTAAAAACCTGCTTGAAGAATGATCTGAAGGTATTACGCCGTTTATGCCAGACCCATGCATCGGGAAGAAGGGCTGTTTGGTGGCCGGCTTCAATAAGCCGCATGCTAAAGTCCAGGTCTTCTCCAAACCGCATGTTTGAAAAGCCTTTTATTTCATGGAAAACATTGGCTTTAACGCCCAGATTAAAACTACGTGGGTAGAACTTGTCCAGCTTTTTGTTTCCTCCACGAATGCCGCCGGTTGTAAGAGGGCTGCTCATGGCATGCCCTATGGCTTTTTGTGTGGCGTTGAAGTCCTCATGCGCCCTGTCAGGCCCTCCAAAGCAATCGAATGGGGCATTTTTAAGTTTGTCAGCTACTTCTGAAGTGTAGTTCTCAGGTAATAAACAGTCGGAGTCCAGAAAAATAAGCCATTCCCCTGAAGCATCTTTTGCCCCGGTGTTCCGGGCGGGGCCGGGGCCTGTGTTTTCCTGAAGAATGTACCGTATTGAAAGGGACGATTTCCAGTGCTCAATAATGTCTTGTGAAGAAAGAGTAGAACCATCTTCAACGATAACCATCTCAAAATCTTTAAATGACTGATAAGAGACTGATTCCAGTAACTCGTCTATTTCCTGGGGACGGTTGTAAACCGGTATGATAAATGAAATTAGTGGCATTGATGGTTCTTTTTTTTCAAATATAGGATTTTTTGGAACCATATAAGGTTTATTGTGCATCAAAAAAGCCTAAACGCAAAGACGCTGTGACGCAAAGGTTCTAATTTGAGGTGGTTTGGAGTTTCCTTTTGTTTGAGTCCTTCGTTGAGATTTTGTAATCGTCTGATGTTTATTTACGTGCAATGCGTGGTAAGGTGCATGTTAGCAGTAATGTAGAAGTGGTCTTAAATCTTTTATCTATAAATCTAACGGTCTATTGTGCTTGTGTTGGGAGGGCAATAGTTTGTCGTTTCTTATGTCATTCTGAGCTTGTCGAAGAATCTTTTTTTGTTTGATAAGCAGATGTTTCGACTACGCTCAACATGACACACGCCTCTGGTTTATTGTACTTTTGAGACAGTTCGGTAGGAACAACAAAAAACGACCCCTAAAAAGAGGTCGTTTGTGTTTATCATGCTGGTGCATATGCTCTATCGCTCAAAGGGATTTTCCTCGAAGTTGCTCTCCTTGAGGGGTTCCTGGGTGGTTTCGGTAGAGGTATTGGATGTCCCGGCCCCACTTGTTAAGGGAGGGCCTGGAGGCTCCTCTTCACTTGGACTTTGCATCATCAGCGCAATATCTCTGTCGAGATAAATGGTTGAGAGCTCAGGTTTATTATATGTTTTTCTTCTTTTTTGTTCCATTAAGACCTTCAAGTAACTATATTAAAATACAGTTTTGAATGTATTGGTTCCTTCGGCCGACTCAACAATTAAAACAACCATTCCTTTTTGATCTACCGTTATGGTATTTCGGCTTTGTGGATTTAACCTTCCGCTTTTTAGAAGGCGGCCATTTATGTCAACCAATTTGAACCTTGGTTCAATTAATTTGCCAATATACGCAATAATTTCTGATTTGTTTGAATAAAACCATGTTTTTTCAATCGGCTCATTTATATCTTCGTTAGATGTGGCAGTTGCTTTTGAAATAATCAAAGAAAACCGGTCTTTTACATATCCTTCCGAGGTGACATCAAATTCGTAAGATGCACCACCTGATAGATCTGTATACTGGCCGTTGGAACGATCGAAAAGCATCACGCCCTGATCTTCTGAAAGGGTATTTAAAGAAAGAGATAGTTGACATTTGCCGGTAGCCGCAGAAAAGAAGCCAACAGGTATTTCGAGCTGTTCCTCATCGAAAGGTAAGCCGTTAATGGCCATTTTACTGTTATTGACAAGGGTGAATATTTCTACAGCAACGGTGCTGCCACTGACTTTCTTTTCAGTGTCAAACTTATCATTGCCTGCTGTTGCTTCGGGAACCAGTGCTACTGCAAACTCATCTTTTTGACCATTTAAGTTGGAAGCAAGTTTCAGCGATGGATATTTGGTTGATGATGCGGTTGATTTAAGATACGAATTCTGATTTATAGTCATTGCAGAGAGCGGGATATCCAAAGAGCCTGCTCCATCCGGATCATTTTCGTTTACTTTTACCCAAAAAGAATGGTTGGAAGGAATAATGCCTCCATTATCCTGAAGCTCAATAACCGTTCCGATGCCGGTAAATCCGTTATATGTGCCATAAATACCTGATTCATTAAGCCACAACCAGAAAGAGTTCTCAACGTCGGTTAAAGTTATCTGGCTCCAGTCTATTGACGCTGTAAAAGGATTGCCTACCAGGTTCCATCCAAGTCCGCCGTCGGCATTTCTTTCAACATTGATGGTTGTGTTGGCAGCTTGTGGAGAGCCAATGAAAGCAATGTCTGAAGGGTTGCGTGTTACATGGCCACGACCATTGGTGATAACATCAGCATCGTTGTTCAGGTATATGTAGCTGTTGGATGGATTGTCGTAATAGACTATAGCATCAGTGATGCCTGCTGCACCTTTAGTGGCTCCCGTTACCGGGGAAGCGATAAAGTAGTTGTCACTGGCTGCCGCATTAGAGATTTCCTGTTCTGCTCTAATGGTAGCAGGGAGCGTTCCACCTAATGGCAGATAGGAAGCATTAATGTCAGTGCCGGAGGCAAGTGTAAAGGTGCCGGACACTGAAAGGGAACCTCCGGTTTGTGTTAATGTTGCTCCGGGTTCCAGGTACAAGTCGTTTAAGGAAATATTATCCGATGAGGTGATGGTTGGATCATTTGTTGAACCTGCCGGGATTAAAACATTATAGTTGGAGTCGAAAGCTCCGGTTCCCCAGTTGCCTGAAGTAGCCCAATCGGTGCCTGAGTCACCAGACCATATATTTAGGTTTGAGGTGGAGAAATTCCAGGTTGCTGCATCGGTAATGCCTTCAAAATCATTGCCGGTTGCAGCTGACTCTACAAAACCTGTCGGAACTTGAACATAGTAATCATTCCCCTGTACCAAATCAGTGTGAGAAATTCTTAATTGATTTCCAATAATTCTAAGTTTTGTTGACGAGGAAATAAATGATTCGAAATCACTGTCATCTCCATTGTAAATAGTCATAGTTCCAGTTCCGCGTGCGATGTTTTCGGGGAAGGTAATTACCAAATCCTGGGGAAGAATGGCATCAGTGGCATCGTCAGATGGTGATAAGCTACTGAAGGCAAAGGTGCTTTCAGTCTCAAAGTTCCAGGTGTCCGTGCTACTAATTCCGCCGAAGTCTGCATCGGATGATTCTGATTTAACGAACCCTGCATCCATAAGAATATAATAACCTGAACTCAAAGCAAAGTCGCTATGGTCAATAATCAGTTGGTTATTGGAAATAGTTAATTTGCTGGTGGAAGATGCCGGAATAGTCTCAAAATCGCTGTCATCAGAGTTGTAAATGGTCATGTTTCCCGACCCTCTGACAATGTTTTCATTGAAAGTGACTACCAGGTCGTTTGTTAATGAAACATTGGTGGCATTATCGGTAGGGGAAAGGGCGGATATTATGGGAGGGTTAGGTGGTGCTTCGGCTGTGAAAGACCATTCTGTGGTTGAAGTAATTCCTGGGTAATCTTCATTTAAAGTGTTTTGAATTGCTCCGCCTTGGATTAATACATAATACTTTTGGTCATTATTTAAAGTTAAAGGAGAATTAATTATCAATTGATTAGAATTAATTGATAACCCTGGATCTGGAACTCCATCATTTATTGCAAAATAATCAAAGAACATTTCTCCTCTATCAGTTGAATACTTTATGTCAACATAATAAGTCCCCCTAGAGTTAAACTGAATATCCTCATCAAACGTCAAAGTCAAAGTTTTGTCAACTGGTACTCCGGTCGCCCCTTGAATTGGATCATATCCTGTCACTGAAGGTTGGGCAAAAGCATTGGTGATGCTGAACAAAAACACCCCAATAAGGCCAAGTTTAAGTAAATATTTTCTCATAGTAGTAAATTTAACCCTGTGTTTAACCATGTTCAAAAAAATGTTTTTGGCAGTTGTCAGAAAGCCAAAAAATGTAATGTCAGAAATCTCGATTGTTAGAAAAATAACGAATTAATAACAATAGTTTTCGATGTAAATTTATTAGTTTTTACGTAGATAGCCTACTGAAGGGTTCTTCGGCAGGGGGGTAAGTTGATGAAGGGGGATAAAGTGTTGATGAAAGGCTTGACTGTGTTCAGTAATCAGTGGTCAGTAATCAGTCTTCCGTTGGTCAGTCTTCGGTGATCGGAGATCGGTTGGTTTAATAAAGGATTGAAAACCTGAACGCTGAAAATGGGCAGGTCTGCCGGGTAAATGTGAACGATTTCAATCCTCCATATCTTCGTTTTTGTAAATTGAAACTTCGATGAAGGGATTAGTCCATTTGTGACCTTCTTCCTGATGCTTATTGTCTTCGCCAAATCCGTCAGTTTGGAGCTTTACACGAAAGGGATTCTTTTGGGAGCATTGTTCTTTTAATTGATTTTTGAAGTTGTCCGGAATTTTGTCCTCGTGTTTATTGAGTGTGTTCAGGCATTGGTCATACATTCTTATGTTTCTTAAAAGTTCGGCTTTCATAGCCGGTTTATCAATTGCTTCGCAATCCATGATTCGCAGCATCTTCTCCATGTTTTGGTACCATATGTCCTCCAGACAATGATCAAGGGGTGAGCTTTCTTCTCTTTTATTGTTAAGCCACCACCACAAGTGTTTTCTGGCCACAAACTCCTCTTTTAAATTAGCTGCAACGCCCCTTCGCAGAAAAAGCAAATAGTCTTTGATCTTAGTTGGTTTTCCCACGGGATTGGCAGGTGCAGAAAGAAAGGTTTCGGGGGGTGTTGTTTTTGTTTGGTTGGTTCCATGTGTTGCAGGTTCAATGGAGAAAATAAAACCACAAAAAGCACAATTGGTAATAGTTGTCGGATGCGTGATTGGGGATATGTCTGTTTGTCCGTCGGAATAGAAAAGCCGGGCTTTAAGGTTTTTGGGTAGAAAGAAATTCGTTCTGAATATATCCAGACACGCCGGACATTTAATTTTTTTTTCGATAAGGAGCCCTTGAAGGGGGGAGGGCTTTGGTGATGAGTGGTTCATGGTAAAGATCATTTGGTTATGGTAATTGGTTAAGTGTTTGGGATAAGTGTGTTATTATTGAAAAAACCAGGTTTTGATTTTCCGACTTGACCTTTGAATTTGGGAATAGCAGTTGATGGTGGATTATTGATCAACAGCTTGGGTTAAGAAATGAAATGTATTTGAAATGGACTTCTGAGTCAATACTCCGTTATCCCGATGGTTCGGGATTGTAAAAAACTGTAAAACAACTTTTTGGAGCTATGTGTAATTGCTTTAAAGATCCGTTTTATAAGCACTTTATGATTTATCTTGGCTGTAGTTTAAAAATGCGTTTTTGCCCTTAGACATTACATAGTGCAAGGCCTTGCAAGGACAAAGTCACCATATTAAAGTTAAAAGAGCATCATTGGTCCTCCTGAAAAGTAGTACCGAATTAGGTCTGGCGGATTCCGATCCGCCACCAGAGGTAAAACGGTGGATTGGCTTCGGCTCTGCCGCTTTTCCAGAAAGAATCCGCCGCGCCTGATCTTCCATTGGTAAGGTTCGATTCCCAAAACACGCAAAAATAAACTTAAGCCTTTATCTTAAATCTTAAATCTAAAAATCTAACAATCTGTTTCTAAGTAAATCTACAAAAAATGAAATGGATTTTTTAATGTTTTGGCATGAACGTTCAAATCTTTTTGGTGAGTGTGTTTTGATAATAGATGAGAGGAAGGTATGGCTTTGTTAAAGTGATTAAATTACTTAATCTCAACCTCAACCATAACCTCAATCTTTTTCAATCAACCTGGCCAGATAATCAAAATGCTCTCCCTCTGCAATTCGTTCAAAAGAAAAGCTATTTTTGTTAGCATGGTATTCTAACAGTTGATCATCAATGAAAAGCCATGGGAAACGTCTGCCTTTTTGGCGTTTGTAACTCATGCGGTATTCAACTTCTCCGTAGTATTTGTCATTAAGGTTTATCAGAATGCTGCCATCATCCTGAAGAAACAGGTAACGTAAGTCAGAACTATCTACCAGGATTTGCCCCCCCGGCTTGAGAAGGCTTTTTGCTTTTTCAAAAAACTTTTTCATCCTGCTTATGGAGCCTATAATGCCTGTTCCATTCATGAGCAAAAGTAAGGTGTCGTACTTTTCAGACTCTGGCAGTTCAAAAAAGTCTTCCTGTAATATTTCTTTAACGCCTCTTTTTTTCATGATTTCGCAGGCGCCGGGCGATATTTCCAGTGCTGTAACTTCAATGTTTCGTTCTTGCAACCATAAAGCATGTGATCCGGCACCTGCGCCAATGTCCAGAACCTTACCCCTGCATTCTGCCAGGGCTTTCTGCTCCAATACAGGCATGTCGGTATATGGTCGGAACAGATAATGGACGGGTATGTAATCCGTTTCTGCAATGTCACTCCAAACTTCAATTTTCAGATCTTCATCAGGATGATTGAAATAATCGCGGCAGGCATTCCCGATAATGTCTATATCGGAAGAATTTCTATGGTTTGATGTCTTCAATGCGTCGTTTTTTTGAAAAGGCAAAGTTAGTGTTTTTAAAAAAAAAGACCCGGACTATTTGATCCAGGTCTTTTTTCAGGCTACTTAACGGCCACCTTGTGTTTTTCCTTCCCTTTGTCTGAGACTATTGTAAGTATGTATATACCGGTTTGAGGTGTCTTAATGCGTTTGGTGGTATTGGGCAATAGTTCGCCCGTTTCCATTGAACGCCCACTGATGTCTGTAAGCGTATATTTCATGTTTTTTATGCCCGGAGTTTCAATAATGATGTTTTTCTCCTGTGTATAAATTCTGCACTTTTCGATTACCTCCTCAATCGGTTTTTCGGTGGTAGGTACTGATTGAACCACTTTAAGTTTAAATCTGGTCTCATTGGTTCCTGAATTGGCGACTTTAAACGAATAGCCTTCCTGACTCAGATTGTGTTCTGCGCCTGTATTGTTATCCGAAAGAATAAGTTCATCACCCGGTTGTAAATAGTTACTCTGCATTTGGAGAGTGTACGTTCCCGTTTTTCCTGCGGTATATCCCAGTTGGATCTCTTCTGAAAAAAAGGTTTCCGGAACGCTGTTGATGCAAAGTTTGTCATTGTTGCCATCGAGGGTGTAAATCTGAAGCACTTCGTTATTGTTGCTACTCATTTTGTTGGCATCATAGCGATCCTTCGTGAGCGATGCATCAGGTATATATGCTACAGCAGCTTCATCGTTGCCTCCTTCGGAAAGAGCAGCCAGTTTAAACCCTGGGTATTTAGCGCCCGATGTGGATTTTAGGTATGAATTGGTATTAACGGACAATGCATCAGGAGATAGTACCAGAGATCCTGTGTCGTTATCCTGCCCCTCATTTACCTTTACCCAAAAAGCATGGTTTGATGGAATTTTGGGATCTGTAATATTCACGGAATAACCTGACGGGTCGTTGTAAGCACCATAGCCTCCCTGATCTTCCAGATAAATCCAGAATGCATCCACAATGTTGTTTTTACCCAGACTGGTTGAAGTCCAGTCTATGGATGCTGTATAAGGATTTCCAATTAAATTCCATCCAAGTCCGGCAGGTGTTCTTACCAGGTCAATGGTTTGTCCGTTGGTTTTGATGGCACCTGAAAAAACCAGATTCTGTGAGCTTTTTCCTACATATCCACGACCTGTTGTCATGTTTTCTGTATCTCCCATTGCAATCCAGGAGTTGCTTGAATTGTCATAATAATAAAGCTGGTCATTCAGTCCTATACTGTTTTTAGTGGCTCCGGAAACAGGAGAGCTGATGTTGTATATATGTGTAAGATCGGTAATGTGTTGCTCTATTTTTACGCTATCGGTATTAGCAATGCTCAATGTACCGCCTGAATTAATGTATGAAGCATTGGCCGAGGTAGAGGATTGCAGACGAAATTCTCCGTTTACCGTCATTGTGCCTGCCGAATGGGTTAATGCTGCGCCTGGCTCAATATTTACATTGTATACGTTTTTGTTAGTGCTGACTTCAGGAAAAACAGAGGCTGAAGCCGGAACATAAATGCTGGTTCCATCGCTAAAAGCGCCATTCCCGCTACTCCAGTTATCTGTGTCACTCCAGTCTGACGGGTCGCTTCCTCCTCCGGTCCAGGTATTTAGTTTGTCAGTGGTGAATGTGCTAACAGTATTACCACTTTGCAAATTGCCAACTTCGTCTTCTATTGCTGACATTGTCAGGATGTAACTTGTTTCGGGGGATAGATCGCTATCAGGGTCCACCGTGATTTGGGTCGCAGCACCGTTAATGGTAGCTGTAATGCTTACCGGTGAATCATCGCTTTCAAGAACCAATGAGACCAGCCCGGTTACAGAAGTGTTGTCCACAATGGCACCCGATGAATATGCGGGTTCATCAAATGAAATGATCATATTTCCTGATTCTGAAAAATGAGTCGTCCCATCAGCCGGAAACATGGTTGAAACGGGAGCCAGTTTGTCAATTTGAAGGGTGGCGATATTGGAATACAACTCCTTTGTAGGGTTTTTAGCTACAGCATGTACCCAGTGGTATCCTTCAGACAATCCTGAAATATCAATTCCTGTATGGATGAATTCTGTGGTGACAGATAACGAGCCATTACCGGATGCATGTGCTGCCGTTCCTCCTGAATTCTGTCCGCTCATGATTTGCGTGATGGAGGGGGGTGTAGAGTTGGAGGTGACTACAAAGTAATAATCAGATTCCCTTGAGGTCATTAATGCTAAATCAATATTCGAAGGACTGATGCCGGAATAGTAAGGATACCCATTGCTCCATGCAGGTGGTTCAGGGAGTGTGGTAAATACCCATTCTGTAGTGCTGCTGATTCCGCTGAAATTAAAGCCTGTGGCAGATGACTTCACAAAACCGGCATCCATCGTTACATAAAGAGTTGATTCGTGCGGCATGCTGAGATTGGGGAAACGAATGGTGTCATCGTTGATTGTTAGATTTGTAGTTGAGGCTGCACTAACAGTTACAGCGTCACTGTCATCGCTTTGATAATGGATGACCATATTGCCTGTTCCCCGGACTATATCTTCATTAAAAATGAGGGTTAATACAGAATCTACTTCAATGTCAATGCTGTTATTGGCTGGTTGATAAGTTGATATTTGAGGCCCCGCCGGTGCGTTCAATGTCCACTGATCGGTTTGCGAGATACCTGTAAATTCCACCCCTGAGGCAACAGATTTTACAAAGCCCTGGTCCATTAAAACATAATAGGATGAATTTGGAGCGAAATCATCATGCGAAATGGTCAATTCATTATTTGTGATGGTTATATTTTCTGTATTCTCAACAGATATGTTTTGAAAAGATGTTCCCCCTGAATAAAAAATGCGGAACGATCCCGTGGTTCCTATTTCAATATTTTCACTGAAAGTTAGCGTTAGTGTTTGTGAAGCAGAAGTTAACGTACTGCCATTGGTAGGAGCATATGTATCAATTGAAGGAGGTGTTGCCGTTGTGAACCGCCACTGATTGACATCGGAGAAACCCTGGAATGGGACATCGGTTGAGGCAGAAGCAACTACTCCGCTTTCCAGAGTAACATAGTAGGTGCTTTCAGGATCAAATTCTGTGTGAGCAATTTGTAATTCGGAGCTGCTGAATGTCAACTGTCCCGCGTCGTAAGGGATATCCTGAAAAAACTGATCATCACCGGTTCTGATTTTTACGTACCCTGCTGATCCCCTTTTGATGTTTTCATCAAAGGTGAGTGTTAGTTTTTGATTAACAGGTGCTGATGTTTCTCCATTGAGAGGTGAGTAACCTGTTATGGTCGGCGCCCCACCTGTTGTGAAGCTCCAGCTCTGGTCACTGATGCCTTCCCAGGGTGTTCCTGTGGTTGCTGAAAGAATCAGGGAATTATCTATTGTAACGTAATAGCCGGTTTCCGGTGTTAAAGTGGCCTGATTGATGGTGATGGTGTCGTTGCTGACAGAGAGCTGACCGCTGTCCCAATTGATGGTTTCAACAACAGAGTCATCACTTGAAAGGTGAATGTTTACGGCTCCTGAAGAACCCAGGGTTATGTTTTCATTGAAATCTATTTCCAATGGTGAGGTGATTGAAACATTACCTGAAGCATTTGCGGGAGCATATGACTCAACTGTCGGGCCACCGGTTGTGGTGAATTCCCAGCGACTTGTTGAGCTGATCCCTTCTGCATCTATTCCCGTAGCGGTTGAGATTCCAAATCCTTCATCTGCCAGAATATAATAAGAGGTATTACCCCATAATGGGTTGTGATCAATCTGAATGGATGCATCAACTTCTGTTAAGAGGCTGGCGTCCGAGGTTGAGTTGATGGTTTGGAAGAGCTGGTTGTCTGATGACCTGTAGATGCTGAGGTTCTTGTTGTCACCCAACGAAATGTTTTCACTGAAATTAAGATTAAGTTGCTGGTTCCCGCTTACACCGGTATCTCCATCAGGTGTAAAACTGCTGATAGAAGGTCCGCTGGCTGTGGTGAAAGACCATGTAGATGTTCCGGTTACAGCATCGCTAGCTATAGCCGTTGTGTTCGAAACTGCAAGATCCTCATCAATGGTTACATAATAATCACTGCTTCCCGAAAAAGCATTATGGCTGATGGTTAACACATCATTTGTTCCATTAAGCGAAAATAAGTCGCTGTTGATGTCTGTGTTGATGGTTTGAAATGGTGTGTCGTCACTGTTGTAAATGATGATGTTTTTATTGCTTTGCAAAGAAACTGCTTCACTGAAACCAATAATCAGATCTTCATTGGCTATTACATCAATGGCGTTATCAGCAGGAGTATCGAAAGTCATTGAAGGAGCATCTGCAGTGTAGAAAGACCATTCCGAATTTCCGGTCATGGCATCTGAAGCAATGTTGTTGTCATTGGCTGTAACAACTCCTTCATCAATGTTTACATAGTAGTTGCTACCACCTTCAAAACGGTTGTGATTAATAGATATGGCGTTGGTTCCGCCGTCAAACGAAATTAGTGATGTGTTATCTGTACTTATGGTTTGAAATTCAGTGTCGTTACTATTGTAAATGGTAATGTTTTTACCACTTTGCATAGTCACATTTTCATCGTAAGTGATGACAAGGGTTTGATCTCCATTTACTCCTGATGGAGCTCCCGAAGGAGATAAGGAATAGATGGGCGGACCATCGGCAGTTGTAAATGTCCACTCCGTAGAACCATCAATTGAAGCCGACGCAACATTGCCTGACTGAGACGTTACAAAACCCTCCTCCACATCAATGTAAAAATCCTGAGTGCCGGTGAAGGCCTCATGGCTTATGGTCACCTGGGTGTTGGTACCGTCAATTGATATTAAACCTGCATCATCGGTGGTGTTGATGGTTTGAAAGAGTGTTCCGCCACTTTTATAAATGTGAAGGTTTTTGTTGTTGCCAAGGGATACAGCCTCATCGTAATTGAGAACCAGGGACTCTGATCCGGTAATACCGGTGGCTGAGTTAGTGGGCGATTTACTGGTTAATCCTGGTCGGGGAACTGTTGTGAATCGCCAGGTGGTGTTGTCTGTAATTCCGGGGTATCCAGTGCCATCATTTAATGAAACAATCCCATCAGGACTAATATTAATATAGTAAGTGGTTCCCGGATCTAAGTTGTTTTGAGGTGTTATTGATAAAGTCGCATCACTGATAGCCAGGCCTGCATCGGCAGTGCCTCCCCGAATTTGGAATTCTTCTTCTGGAAGGCTTTCTCCCTCTTTGTATATTTCCACATAATATCTGGTGGAACTACTGTTAAATGCAATATTTATATCAAATGTTAATTCTAATGTAACATCAAGTGCTACATCTGTTGCATCCTGGTCTGGTAAGTAAGTGTTTACACCAGGTGCCTGAGCTCTCAAATGAGCCGAGGCACTCATCCACAAAATAAAAATGGTCAGAAAAGGTAAAAACTTTTTCATACTTCATTAGTTTTGAGGAGTGGGGCGGGTTGGGTTCCGCGACGAACTCCGGGGTTACTTGTTATTTGTGACGAAATAATGATTTTATTTGATCAATGTACGAAAATTATTGATGAAAGGTTGCGGGAAATGTTCGTCCGTATCTGTCGATTTTTGATTTTATTGTAATTTGTTGAGCAAGATGGGGACCATTTGAAAATATTCTTCATGTTCACAAATAAAAAGAATTAAGATTCATCGGGAGTTTTATCGCAATAGATCGTTAGTCTAGATATTAGATTTAAGTAGCCCAGCCGTGCGGAAGCCGGAAGCTGGAGGTTGGAAGTTAGAAGCTGGAAACTTTCGACTATAAGAAATTTTGATTCTTTTTGCGGCATATTTAACAATAGATCGTTAGACTTTTAGATAAAAGTAGCCCAGCCGCGCGGAAGCCGGAAGCTGGAGGCTGGAAGTTAGAAGTTAGAAGCTGGAAACTTTCGAAG
>NZ_QEWP01000036.1 GCF_003121985.1 Marinilabilia rubra | reverse complement strand
GAAAACACTATAGTTAAATCATTGTTATATAGTTTTTTATTGTGAGGCATCCTGAAGATTGTTTAGTTCAACAATAGCCTCCAATATCAAGCGTGTGCAAGCAACGCTTGATCGGAGGCTAAGTGTTAGGCAAAGTTATTTATTTCATAATCAATACATTGTAAATATTCATCCAAATTAATCTTTTTTTCCAATTTGCTCATAGCGGAACTAATTTTTACAGCCGCAGATGCAAATTTTTCATTTTTATCATCTATTACTTGAACCTGAACATCTGTGAATTTGTCTCTTGTAAATTCGTCATCATAGATAGCACTTGCTATACGTTCTAAAAATTGTGAGGAATGAATAACAGAGTCTTTAAGGTCTGCATTTGTTTTTTTCTTTAGTCGTAAAATGAAGGTATTTTCCTGCTCAATTGTAGATACAAATTGAAATCCTACAATTTGAATGTTGTTAATTAAATGCATTAAAACTGATTCAAATCTCAACTTCATTTTATCAGTACCTCCCAAATTTTCAACAACCTCTTTTGTGTAATTTAAATTAATTAATACTTCAGATAATCTAATTACTCTGTATATATCTTGAGTCCAATCAAGAATCAATTTAAGTTGCTCAAAACTTATATTTAATGTTTTTATATTTTTCTTTCCATATTCAATTTTAATAGAGTCTTTAACTATGCTAAAAGTCTTATGAGCAGAAATGTTTCTCCATTGATTAGTTGTAATCGAAAAATATGGGTCTTTTAAAAACAAAGCCGCAGAAACGCTTTCATTGACTGGAAACTTTTGTATTATTTGACCAAAATCAATCTTTGAATTATCGTAATAAGTCCCTTTAGTATAATAATTTATAAAATTATCAAACATTCTAAATCTAGGTTTGAATACTCCTTCTAATATCTCATCAATCACTTTGAAATAATAACTCATTTTATCTCTTTCTGAAAAATCAGTAGGATTCGGTTGAATGATAGCATTGGTCATCCATTTTAAATCCGTACCCGAGATTTCATAAAATGAATCCGATAGGTGTTTAATTGCTAATTGTTCGTCACGCTCAAAACACTCCTTAAAAATTAAAAATGTCCAATCAAAAAGATTTAATAAATCAGGATTTTCAGAAAACTTAACGTAATTAATAATTTCAGTCCTTAACACCTCTTTATTGGAGTTAAAAATCTTGTCGTTACGAAAATATGGTCTAAATTTTAAGCTTATTAACTCATTCCAATCATCAACTGAAAAATCGGTGGTAAACTTTAAATGTTTATATAGTTCATCTGATTTCATTCGATTTCTCTATTTGCAGGGCGTTTCTTGTAATTTTGCCTAACGTCCCGGCTATATGCGCCTGGGCGTGGTTTCAGACCAGCTGTGGATTTATCAGCTTGAACGCATGGTTTAGGGAAATACAAAACCCTCAATATGCTGTGGATGCCACGGCTGGCGTATCATAGCTTTGTTGTGCCCCTGTTGTTTCAATCCGTAGTTTCGTATTCCCTTAGAGTTTTTCCAGTTTTAAGTTTCCATTCTGTTAAACCATTCGAATTACGGCCTAATACAATTGATGCGGCAGTTGATGGACTACTAAAAATAAAGTCCTCAGGGAATTCAAGAATATCTCCGTTTAGAATTAGAACTTTTTCATCAATCAGTTTTTGCCTTAAATTCAATAGGTTATTTGTCATTGAAGCAACTGTGCTATTAGCTGCTTTGGAATTTTTAAATACCACAAATCCGTCTGATGAGGGTTCGCCTTGTGCATCAGCTCCACGAGCCGCTTTGATGAAGAAGGTATTTTGTTTTTGTTTAGGTCTTATTTCTCTTTTTTCTTCAAAAACTTTATGCCCTAGTGCATTAGTTAACATTTTTATGTTTTCAATAAATTCTTCCATTTCTGCTATGTCAGATTCAGAAATGGAAGATTGAGTTGGGATTACAGAATTTTCAATCTTATATCGATTGACCTTCTTTGCAATTTCATATAATCTGTTTTCAAGGAATTTGATATGTGCTTTATTTAGGTTTCCATCTTTGCTGATAAATAGGATTGTTTCATTCCAAAATTCTTTTTGATTAATTTGTTGGTTCAGCCGTTTAAAGATTACTTCGGCTTCACCAATGTATACTTGGTCTTTCCCTTCATCATCTTTCCCGAAAAGAAGGTAAATTCCTGTACTTTGGAGATCGTCTCTGTCCGTGCAATCTTTAATTTTTATCCTAGGAATTTTGTATGCTTTTCCTGTCCAATTGGATAACTCACAGGTCAATCGACCGTTTGGATCGCCATCAATTAAAAATATCTTTATTGTTTTTCCGAATTTCATATTGATATGTTATTTTTCTTTTACAATGGGGCACAACGTTTCCATAACCACATTGTCGTTTATGCCTAAAAACGACATTGTGTTTATATTTATTATGGAATCACTTACTTTAATCGTAAACGCCTGATGTAACGACTATATATCTAATCATCTATATTTAATTATCAGGCATTCAAATATAGCCATTCAAAATTGAAAAGTTATTCTGTTAATTGAATAGGTTGAAGACATGGAACCATTTTAGGCATTTTAGAGATTATCAGATTATTGAAACATAGAAGATGCAGACTGGTCTATGGATGGCAATGGTTGCGGCAGGAATAAAGTAAACCACAGCTCAAAATAACAAACGCTCAGAACTTTCAGAAATCAGGTTGGATCATGACCTGGCCTAAAAAATTTCTATAAAATATATTGCACATGTGCATTGAAAAAAAGAATTCCCCGAAATTGAGAAACACCCGTACCTTGAATAAAAAAAAATTTCGCAATGCCATTTCACGCGTAAATTGGCTAAATAAAATCTCCGAAAACAGATTGCACGTCTGCTTTGGCTCAAAAAAATTTATGTAAACACATTACACGTCTGTTTTGCCTTAAAAAATGCTTCGAAAACAGATTGCACGTGTGTATTGGTTAAAAAAAAGTTTTAAACAGGCATTGCACAGGTGCATCGGCTAAAAAAAAATTCACTGAAGGCATTGATCTCGTGCATTGACTAAAAAAAATTCCGGTTGTACATTCCTCGTCTGGATGAGTTCAATAAAAATTCCGGAAAATAAACATTCATAAGGGCTGCACATAAATCCCAAATCATAATCAACTGAATTCAAACAACTTTTCTGTTTAAACAATTTGACTTTTATGATCTTTATCAGTAATTTGCTTCTCGTTTTATCAAAACCCTGAAACAAAAATGAAAATTTATGTTTGAAACCTTATTTATTACCAAACTCTTCAATGGTGAATTTGTCCAGCATATGGACTATTTTTTGGAAATCATCAAATCCAAAAACCCTGAACACCTGAAAGTCGTAGAACTGATGAACAAAATGGAGCCAAAATACGAAGTAATGAGCTCCATCTACAAGCCTGAAAGAGGCAGTGACCTTACACCAAAAATCCAGGCTGCCGATGACCGCAGAGACGCTGCTATTAGCGGGATCACTGCTGCCCTGGAAGCATTTTGCTATCATTACGATCCAGCTATTAAAAATGCCGCTCTTTCGCTAATGGACGACCTAAGTACTTTTGGACGTGGAATTGCCCGGCTTAACTACCAACAGGAGACCATAACCATAGGAAGCATCGTTAAAAAGTGGGAAAAATCACCCGACAGTGTTATTGCTCTGAAGCAGTTGAACCTCTATGAATGGGTAAAAGAAATGGATGCTGCAAATCAAATTTTCAGGGACTATTTCCTGACCCGCATGAATGAAAACGCAGACAATCCGGAAGTTCGCTTCATTGAGGTAAGAAAGGAAATTACCCACCTTTACCGCCTGATGATTAATCAACTTGAAGTATTTGCTTCCATCAACGACGATGAAGTTTACAAAGAAACTGTCAATCGCATCAACGAACTTACCGGGAATTACAATGCTCTGGTTATTGCCAGGCAAAATTCCGATGATGATTCAGAAGAAAACGGAAATACAGAAATATCCAACGAAAACTAATTGCTAACCCCTCAGGGTTTTGATAAAACTAAAGCTGAATGCCTAAAATCAGGCATTCAGCTTTTTTCTTGCCTTAATCCCCTATAGGAGATTGTTAAATGAACTGGTGAGAGAATGAGAGAATGAAGGAATGAGAGAATGAAGGAATGAGAGAATGAGAGAATGAGAGAATACCATTCCACCACCCTCCCCCCATGTAAGTTTTTTCGAAAATTGTGTAAAACGAATAAGAAAGTCTGTTGTTATATTTGTAATTGTATAAAACGCGAAAACGCTTTCAAACAAAACGGAAAAGAGAAGCGAGAAGCAGGAGATGGTACAGTCTGACTGGAAAAATCACTTTTACAAACTCTGCGACTCCGCGTCTCCGCGTTTAAAACAGAAAATAAATGCTCAGAAACGTCACAAATATCATTATGACTTGCCTGTTGTTGATTTCGACAACGGGTTTTGCTGTTTCCAAGCATTACTGTGGCAACGAACTTATCTCGGTTGAACTAAAAACTGAAGCTGATCCTTGCTGCGATGACGGCATGTGCTGCCATACCGAGACGCAGTTTTTGCAACTGGACAATGATTATCTGGCTGTTGTCACAAACATAAATCCGGAGAATCTTTTTGCTTCAGATCTCATTATGAATTCTTCAGAAGTTGAGCTTCCTTTACCGGAAACCGGCTTCAATACTTCATTTAACAACTCCGGTCCGCCACCCCGCTGCACGGGCACCCGCCTGGCTTTGCAGCAGGTCTATCGCTTGTGATAATCCACGCTCGTTTTTAGCGCAGAGACTAAAGGGAGATCAACAGATTTTTAGAAAGTTAGATTTAAGATAAAACTCTCTGCGTCCCTTCTGCACCTCTGCGGTTAAAAACCTGGGGGGATATCAAAAATCATCTCAAAGGTCATTACGCTTTCAATCACAAGAAAATAAAAGCCACGGAGTGGCGACAGAGTGGTAAAATGCCAATTGCATAATCAACGGACTAAGCGCCGGAGGTGCGACACCCAAAAAGCCATTTTATTACAAGCCTGACTTTTGAATCAGAAAAACACCTCAGAACTCTAATATTAACCAAAGTATTCTTTGCGTTTTTACTTCTGCGTTTAGATTATACCTGAAAACCACATCATACATGCTAAACAGAATTATAAAATACTTTCTGGAGAACAAGCTGGTCACCATGTTGGTGCTCATCACTCTGGTTACCTGGGGCGTGGTTACGTCCCCTTTTGGATGGAAAATTGACCCATTACCTTCTGATCCGGTACCCGTTGATGCCATTCCCGACATAGGAGAAAACCAGCAAATTGTTTTCACCGAATGGAAAGGACGATCGCCTCAGGACATTGAGGACCAGATCACGTATCCGCTCACCACTTATTTATTGGGCATTCCGGGTGTTAAGAGCATCCGCAGTTCGTCCATTTTCGGATTTTCAAGTATTTACGTCATCTTCGAGGAGGACGTTGAATTTTACTGGTCGCGCTCCCGCATTCTGGAGAAACTCAACTCCATACCGTCAGGACTGCTTCCGGAAAGTGTCCAGCCCACCCTGGGACCCGATGCCACGGCTTTGGGACAGGTCTACTGGTACACCCTCGAAGGCCGCGATAAAGAAGGCAATCCCACCGGGGGTTGGGACTTACACGAAATCCGGACCATTCAGGATTACTATGTGAAGTACAGCCTTAATTCGGCCAAAGGCGTTTCGGAGGTGGCATCCATCGGTGGCTTTGTTAAGGAATACCAGATTGATGTTAACCCAAGCGCCCTGAAGGCCTACGACATACCGCTACACAAAGTAATGATGGCGGTTAAGAAATCGAACCGCGACGTGGGTGCCAAAACGGTGGAGATCAATCAGGCCGAATATCTGGTACGGGGTATTGGTTACATCAAAAACATCGAAGACATTGAGCAGGCTGTTGTAGCCGTAAAGGACAATGTGCCTGTGCGGGTTAGCGATGTGGCTAAGGTATCGCTGGGACCCGCCTCACGACGTGGAGCCCTTGACAAGGACGGCGCCGAAGTGGTAGGTGGCGTTGTAGTTGCCCGCTATGGTGCCAATCCTCTGGAAGTCATCAATAATGTAAAAGACAAGATAAAGGATATCGGTCCGGGATTGCCAACTAAAACACTGGCAGATGGCACCGAAAGTCAACTCACCATTGTACCGTTTTACGACCGGTCGGGACTGATTTATGAAACCCTGGGAACGCTGGAAACAGCATTATCCCTGCAGATTCTCATCACCATACTCGTCATTATTGTGATGATTTACAACCTGCGGGCGTCTGTAATGATCTCAGCCTTACTGCCCATTGCCGTGCTGATGGTATTTATTGCCATGCGCTACTTTGGAGTGACCGCTAATATTGTGGCCCTTTCGGGGATAGCCATTGCCATTGGTACCATGGTCGACCTGGGGATCATATTGTCCGAGAATGTGATTAAAAACATTGAAGAAGCCCCACCCGGGCAGAAACTGATCACCACCGTTTACAAGGGTGCATCTGAAGTATCATCGGCCATTCTCACGGCGGTGTCCACCACCATCGTAAGTTTCATTCCGGTATTTACCATGCAGGCTGCCGAAGGAAAATTGTTCGGTCCTCTGGCATTTACCAAAACCTTTGCGCTGGTTGCTGCTTTATTGGTTTCACTGCTGATACTCCCAACTCTGGCACACTGGTTTTTCGGATTTCGAATAAAAAACCGCCATTTATCCAAATGGGGCAATGTGGCACTGGCAGTGGTTGGATTGGTGGCACTGATTTTTGGCGCCAATTGGGGCGGTACGGTATTGTTGCTTTTCGGTATTACCGGATGGGCAAGTCAATATTATAATGTATCCTCCCGCGAAGATCAGAAGTGGTACCACTATCTTTTGAAACATTCAGCACTGATCATATCAGTTCTGGCAGTCATCTGGATTCTGTCGACTTACTGGTTGCCACTGGGGCCGGGCAAAAGCACGGTTACCAATATCTTATTTGTGGCACTGTTGGTGGCCCTCATCCTGGGATTCTTTATCCTTTTGGAGAGATTTTACAAACCAATTTTGCGATGGACTCTGGAACATAAAGCCACATTCCTAGCCATTCCGGGCTTCCTGATAGTACTCGGATTAACCATCTGGATGGGCTTTAGCACCATGTTCGGCTTCTTAGCCAAAGGTTTTGATAACCTCGGGTGGAATGTACGCACCACCACCGTTTGGTCGAGCCTCACCCACTCATTCCCCGGCATTGGCGAAGAATTTATGCCATCGCTGGACGAGGGCAGTTTCCTTCTGATGCCTACATCCATGCCCCATTCGGGAATGGAGTACAACCTGAAGGTATTAAAGCAACTCGACATGCTGGTCACCAGCATTCCCGAAGTGGAACTGACCGTTGGAAAGCTCGGACGTGTAGAGTCGGCTCTTGACCCGGCACCGGTGTCTATGTACGAAAATGTGATCAACTACAAGCCCGAGTATGCACTGGATGATCGCGGCCATCGCACAAGGTTCCGCACCGATGATGAAGACCGCTTCATCACCAGTGACGGCGATACCTTAACCAACGCCGAAGCATTGGAGCAGGGCATCACCAAAGCCGATTTAATTGCTGATGAAGACGGGCTGTTTTTCCGCAACTGGCGGGAAGAGATTCAGAGTCCCGATGACATCTGGAATGAGATCGTAAAAGCGACAAAAATACCCGGTGTCACATCTGCCCCCAAATTGCAGCCCATCGAAACCCGTTTGGTGATGCTGCAAACAGGCATGCGGGCTCCCATGGGGATAAAGGTTTACGGTCCCGATCTTCAAACCATCGAGGCATTTGGGATGAAACTGGAATCCATACTGAAAGAGGTTCCATCGGTAAAAGCCGAAGCGGCCTTTGCCGACAGGGTTATCGGAAAGCCATACATCCACCTGAACATCAACAGGAATGAAATTTCCCGATATGGATTAAATGTGGAAGATGTTCAGCAAACCATCGAAACGGCTATTGGAGGAATGAAGATTTCCACCACCGTAGAAGGCAGGGAGCGGTTCCCGGTAAGGGTGCGTTACCCCAGAGAACTAAGAGAAGACCCTGAATCTCTGGGTAAAATTCTAATGCCCACACCTACTGGTGCCCAGGTTCCCCTCAATCAGCTGGTGGATATCGAATATGTACGCGGGCCGCAAATGATTAAAAGCGAAGAGACCTTTCTCACCAGTTATGTACTGTTCGACAAGCGCGACGGTTTTGCCGAAGTGGAAGTTGTCAATGATGCACAAAACACCATTCAGGCAAAAATCGACAGCGGAGAACTGAAAGTACCTGCCGGGGTTAGCTATAAATTCTCTGGTAATTACGAGAATCAGATAAGGGCCGAAAAACGTCTGTCCATCATCGTTCCCGTGGTACTGATCATCGTCTTTCTCATTTTATATTTCCAGTTTAAGTCGGTGACCACCTCACTGATGATTTTTACGGGAATTGCCATGGCGTTTAGCGGAGGTTTCATACTGCTCTGGTTTTACGGCCAGGATTGGTTCATCAATTTCTCAGTCTTTGGCACCAATATGCGCGACTTGTTTCAGATGCAAACCATCAATCTCAGTGTGGCAGTCTGGGTGGGCTTCATCGCTTTATTTGGCCTGGCTACCGACGACGGCGTGGTTATGGGTACCTATCTGGATCAGAGTTTCCGCCGCCATAAGCCCGAAAACATTAGCGCCATCCGTGCAGCCATTGTGGAAGCAGGGTTAAGACGAATACGCCCGGCTGTAATGACAACCGCCACCACCATTATTGCGCTGCTTCCGGTGCTTACATCCACCGGAAAAGGCTCAGATATCATGGTGCCCATGGCCATCCCCGCATTTGGAGGGATGATTGCTGCGGCAGTAACGTATTTTATTGTGCCTGTGTTGTATAGTTTGAGGGAGGAAAGGAGAGTTAGAGATTAGAGACTGGAGACTGGAGGTTAGAGGCTGGAGGCTGGAGATTAGATGTTAGAGGTTGGAGACTGGAGGTTAGAGGTTGGAGGTTAGAAGTTAGAGATTGGAGGTTAGAGGTTAGAATCTATTATTGTATATTCAGGACAATTAACCAAAGTTTCTAATTCAAAACCAACAAAATGATCAGATCTTACAAAGACCTCACAGTTTACAAACGATCTTTTAATACAGCAATGGATATTTACCGGATGACAAGGGATTTCCCGAAAGAAGAGGTTTATTCCCTGACTTCGCAAATAGTGCGATCATCCAGGTCAATAAGCGCTAACATATCAGAAGGATGGGCCAAAAGAACTTATGAAATGGTTTTTAAACAACATCTCATTAATTCATTAGGCTCTTGTTCTGAAACCGAAACATGGCTGGATTTTGCCCTTGAATGCCAATACTTAGACAATGAAACACATAACCGATTCATGAATGAGCTTGACCAAATCGGAAAAATGCTCAACAAATTACACCAGAACTGGACAAATAATGAAAAAAGAAGAACATAAAATATCGTCAAAGAGACAGCAGGACAGAGGAATTAGGCATCATGATAGAACATTCACCAAATGGCCATCATCTAACATCTATCCTCTAACTTCTATCCTCTATCCTCTAACTTCTAACCTCTATCCTCTAGCATCTAACCTCTATCCTCTGTCATCTATGCTCAGATACGCGTTAATAGCTTGTGTGTTAATGCTGCTGGGAACTTATCAGGTTCGCGCCCAATCCCTGGAGACCTACTTCGCCACCGCTGCCGAGAACAACCCCGGCCTGCAGTCCAGATACAAGTCGTTTGAGGCGGCATTGCAGCGGGTGCCACAGGTAAGTTCGTTGCCCGATCCGACATTCTCGTTCGGGTACTTTATCTCTCCTGTAGAAACCAGGCTGGGGCCTCAGAAAGCTAAATTCTCGCTTTCGCAGATGTTTCCCTGGTTTGGGACCCTGAAGGCTAAGGAAGATGCTGCATCATTAACAGCTGAAGCCAAATTTCAGGAATTCGTGGATGCCCGCAACCAACTATATTATAAGGTGGCTGCAGCTTATTTCCCGCTATACAAACTCAATGAATGGAAGCAGATAGAAAAGGAGAACATCGAAATCCTGAACTCTTACAAGGACATTGCCACCCGCAACTTTGAAAACGGCAAGGGTGCCATGGTAGATGTACTGAGGGTGGACATTATGCTGAAAGATGCTTCCACCAGTCTGGACATTCTCAATAAAGAAGAGAAACCCCTGCTTACTACCTTCAACAAATTGTTGAACAGACCAGCAGATGAAAAGGTAGATATAAAGGTGGTGGCAAACACAGATTCATTAAGGGAACATGTCAGGAAAGATTCTCTGATGGCTCAACATCCAATGCTTAAAAGGCTGGAATTGTTGCGCCAATCGAGTGAAGCTGCTGAAACAGCTGCCCGGAAAAGCGGATACCCCAAACTGGGTCTTGGACTTGACTATGTGGCTGTAGGCGAACGTACCGACATGCAGGTGGAAGACAGCGGGCAGGATGTAATCATGCCAATGGTATCGGTTACTATTCCCATTTTCAGGAAGAAATACAATGCTGCTGTAAAAGAAGCACAGCTAAAACAGGAGAGCCTGGCACTTCAAAAAGAGGAGTTCACCAACAATCTGATTTCAAAATATGAAAGTGTCTGGTTTGACATCAATAAGCAGGAGCAACTAATCAGCTTGTATGATCAGCAAATCGATGAAACACGCCGGGCACTGAAACTGCTGACAACAGCTTATTCCAATTCGGGAAAGGAGTTTGAAGAGGTTTTGCGCATGCAACAGGAAATACTGAAATATGAAAAGAAAAAAGCCGCAGCCATAAGCAAATATAAAACCGCTGTGGCAAGAATGGAATATGTGTTGGGGGCCCTCTAAATCCCCCCAAGGGAGGACATACCTGCCCGCAACCCGAAATATCTGAAAGAAATTGCACAAGTACAGACGCCCGATCGGGCGTCTCAACCGCAAAACTAAACACCATGGACAATAATAATAAAGTAAAGACACCCGATCGGGTGTCTCAACCAAAGAAAACGATAATCATTACCATTGCCGCCCTGGTAGTGGGATTATTACTGGGCTGGCTGATCTTTGGGGGATCAGGGGGCGATTCTGGGTCCGTACAGACGCCCGATCGGGCGTCTCAACATGACCATTCCGGAGAAGAAACCACCTGGACGTGCTCCATGCATCCGCAGGTAAAGCAACCCGACCCGGGCGACTGCCCCATTTGCGGAATGGATCTCATCCCTATGGAAGAAGATGACGGAGGAGCTGATCCAAGAGAAATTAAGATGTCTCCAACGGCTATGCAGCTGGCAAGTATTCAGACTCAACCGGTAACCCAGGGAACTGCGGTTAAAACGGTGCGGCTCGACGGAAAAGTGGAAGCCGACGAACGTGAAGTTTATTCTCAATCATCCCACGTACCCGGACGAATAGAGCAACTGACCATTAACTTTACCGGTCAGTATGTAAAAAGGGGGGCACCGGTAGCCTATGTTTATTCTCCTGATCTGGTAACCGCACAGGAGGAACTATTCGAAGCTCAGGCCATAAAAGAGGTCCAGCCGGAACTTTACAGAGCAGCCTATGAAAAGCTCAAAAACTGGAAACTTACCGATGCCCAAATTGACAGAATTCTTGATTCGGGTGAGCCCCGGGAACAATTCCCCGTATTGGCCGATGTTTCCGGCTATGTTACTGACAAGCTTGTGAATATGGGTGATTACATAAAGCGTGGACAAACCATCTACAAAATTGCTGATTTATCAACAGTTTGGGTTTTGTTTGATGTATACGAAAGTGACATTCCGTGGATTGAAAAGGGAGATGAAGTAACTTTTACGGTTTCTTCTCTACCCGGAGAAACCTTCTCTGGCAAGATTGATTACATTGATCCGGTTATTAACCCCAAAACAAGAGTTGCCAAGGCCAGGGTCGCAGTCAAAAATTCAGATTTGGAGCTAAAACCGGAAATGTTTGTTTCCGGGGAGGTTGAAGCTGGTCTCAGCAGCCATGAAGAAAACATTGTTGTGCCACAATCAGCAGTGATGTGGACCGGAAAACGCTCGGTAGTGTATGTAAAAAAGACCACTGAAGACAAGGTTGGCTTTGTTATGCGGGAAGTGTTGCTGGGACCTGATCTGGGCAACAGCTACATCATCGAAGAAGGCCTTGAAGCAGGCGAAGAAATTGCCGTTAATGGCACGTTCAGCATTGATGCAGCCGCTCAACTTAGCGGAAAGCCAAGTATGATGAGTCCGGAAGGAGGAGAACCTGCCACCGGACACGATCATGGCAGCATGACATCGAATGAGCTGGAAGACATGGAAGGGGAAAGCCAAAGCCCTGAGGAAAAAGAGATTCCCAACTACGAAGCGCCGCAACAATTTAAAAAGCAGTTGACAGCCTTTTTCGATCAGTACATAGAAATGAAAGATGCCATGGTGGCCTCCGATGCTGAAATGGCATCAGCTGAAGCCAAAGATGCACTGAATGCACTGAACAACACCGACATGGCATTGCTAAAAGGGGAAGCTCATATGTTCTGGATGGAGGATCTTGATAAAATGGAGTCTGCTTTGACAACCATCAGCGAATCTGAAGATCTTGGCAAACAGCGAAAAGCTTTCATTGATTTCAATCCAATATTGTTTAATAAAATCAAAGCTTTCGGGCTGGACAGAAAAATTGTCTATTTCCAGTATTGTCCTATGGCCAACGACGATAAGGGGGCTTACTGGTTGAGTACCGAAGAGAATATCCGCAATCCTTATTATGGAGAAATGATGATGGAGTGCGGGGAGGTAAGAGAGACGATAAATTAAGGTTGAGGCTGAGATTAAGGTTGAGGCTGAGGTTGAGGCTGAGGTTGAGGCTGAGGATATCTGATTATAAATAGCTCTCTAACTTCCAGCCTCTATCATCTAACCTCTAACTTCTTTTTCTTAAATCTTAGATCTAAAATCTAAACATCTAAAATATGAAACTAATAAAAGCATACATACGCCACCACAAAGTTGAAGAAGTCTATAACGCTCTGAAGTCGGAAGGTTTTGGAGCCATGACACTGGTGGAGTGCGAAGGTACCGGAAAATACACCGACAGTGAGGAAAGGCACATCAGCGACCAATACCCGTTTGCCGATGCCTGCAAAGTCACGAAGATTGAATTACTAATCCCACGAAGTGATGTAAAAAAGGTAGTTGGTATTATCCGCGAACAAGGAAGAACCGGCTACCAGGGTGATGGAATGGTCCTTGTGTCACCAGTAGATGAAGTGTACAAAATAAAAAACAACGATTCCGGTGTGGAATCGATTTAGTAGAGACGCACGATCGTGCGTCTGTAATTGAGACACACAATTGTGCGTCTTTACCTATCCCGGCCCATATACATTAATTTCTATTTTTAAACACAAAAACAAGAATGTTATGAAACGTAAAATGTTAAGTCTGTTAAGTATGCTGCTGATTGGAACAGTAGCGGTATTTGCTCAAAGCAAAACCGAGAAATTTGAAGTAAAAGGAAATTGCGGCATGTGTGAAAAACGCATCGAAAAAGCAGCCAATTCAGTAGAAGGCGTCAGTAAAGCCGACTGGAACAAAGAAACCGAAATGATGACAGTAACTTTCGATGAGGGTAAAACCAATGTGCACAAAGTTCACATGGCCATTGCAAAAGCCGGACACGACACCAAAATGCACAAAGCATCTGACGAAGCTTATGAAAAACTGCCCGGATGCTGCAAGTATGATCGTACTGAGTCGAAAAAAGACAGTGACGACCACCACGGTCACCAGCACTAAGCTGCTGAAAGCAGCCCATGGGGCCTAGAGCAGAGAGCAAGGAGCCAAGCGCAAGGTGGATGAAGAAGGGGCTATGTGTGACCCATTACATTCGCCATGCACTCTGCCCTTTGCTCCATGCTCCAGGTACCCTGCACCTTGCCCGCACCAAACAATCCCCGATCCCACTTGTTCCCCTTACAAAAGCATTGATAATGAAAAACTTCACTTCAAAAAAACTCATTTTCCTGCTTTTGATTGCTACCGGTCTGAGTGCCTGTAATGCACAAGGGAAGAGCAACTCCAAAACCGGTTCTGTCAAGGCAACCAGCAATTTCAATCCCGACGTGGAAATCAAAATGACAGCTCAACCTGTTTCCATGCAACTTTTGGATGGTAAAAAAACAAATGTATTCCACTATGAAGCCAAACTTATTAAAGGGAAAGCCCGCAATCTTTCAGAAATCCCCGGGTCATACCTCGGCCCTGTCATCAAAATAAAGCGTGGACAAAAGATCAGGGTGATTTTTAAAAACAACCTACCCCGTGAAAGCATTATTCACTGGCACGGACTGCACATTCCTCCAGAAATGGACGGGCACCCGATGCATGCTATTGATAATGGCGAGCAATATGTGTATGAATTCACAGTAGTTGATCGCCCCGGAACGTACTGGTTCCACCCCCATCCGGATAAAATAACAGGCCCCCAGGTTTACAGAGGACTGGCAGGGCTATTTATTATTGAGGATGAACTCAAGGGGTTACCCTCAGGAGAATACGATCAACCATTGGTTATTCAGGACAGATCTTTTGATTCCGATAATCAGTTGGTTTATGTTGAAGAGAGTCCCATGCAACGAATGCAGGGATTTCTGGGAGATCAGATCTTCATCAACGGGAAAAAGAACTTAACTCAAAATGTAAATAAGGGAACTTACAGGTTCAGAATTCTCAACGGTTCCAATGCCCGGATTTACAAATTGGCATGGAGCGATGGTTCAGAATTAAAGGTCATTGCAACCGATGGAGGATTGCTCGAAAAGTCTCTTAATAAACCTTACCTAATGCTGGCCCCTGGAGAGAGGGTCGAGATTTGGAAGGATTTCTCAGACTTCAAGCCAAACGATAATGTCACCCTTGAAAGTCTGGCCTTCAACTCAGGTACCTCAATGGGCCGCATGGGAGGTGGCGGAATGATGGGTAACATGGGAGGTGGCATGATGGGAGGCAATTCCCCTGGCAGAAATGGGGAGGCCATGGAATTGTATACCTTCATTGCAAACGAGGATAAAGGAAAATCTTTGGAAATTCCGCAAACCCTCTCCCAGATCAAAGAAATTGAACCAACGAAGGCCGTAAACTATGATTCACCAAAACAGTTTCACTTCTATAATGAACGCATGAACTGGGTCATCAATGGCGAAACCTTCGACATGGAAGAAGTTGCAGACTGGGAAAAAGTAAAACTAAGCACTACTGAAGTCTGGCAATTCATAAACGGCGACGATGGAAGCGGCATGGGCATGATGCAGGATATGATGCAGCTCCCCCACCCTGCCCATATCCACGGTCTGCAATTTCAAATTATTGAACGAGACATATCAGGAATGGATGCAGATGTTTGGAACAGTGTAAAAGACGGTTTCATTGATAAAGGCTGGCAAGACACCTTTTTACTAATGCCCGGAATGAAAGTAAAAGTTGTTATGAGTTTCAGAGACTTTACCGGAAAATACATCTACCACTGTCACAACCTCGAGCACGAAGACATGGGGATGATGCGTAATTATGAGGTGTTGCCCTAGTGTCAACAGGCTGAAATCGATACAAAGCAACTCCACAGACCAACCATGAAAAATAAAGTCCAACAAAGATACAACCGGATAGCCGGTTTTTACGACATCCTGGAGGCCCCCATGGAACATATGTTTTCCAAGTGGAGAAAAAAACTTTTAGCCGAGGCCTCAGGAAAAACACTTGAAGTGGGCATAGGTACAGGTAAGAACATTCCTTTTTATCCTGAAGAAGTAAAGCTGACAGGTATTGACTTTAGCCCAAAAATGGTCGAAATTACAACTGGTAAATTACGAAAACATCCACGACCTAATACAGAGATTATTCAAATGGATGCTGAGAATATGTCTTTTCCGGATAATTCATTTGATACAGTTGTTACGTCCTGCGTGTTTTGCTCGGTACCTCATGCTATTGAGGGGCTCAAAGAAATTAAGCGGGTTTGCAAAAGTGGAGGTAAAGTGCTGATGTTGGAACATGTTCGCAGTCAGAAGAAGGCAGTGGGAAAATTTATGGACATTATTAATCCTCTGCCTTTATACATCTATGGTGCTAATATCAACCGGCGCACTTACGAAAATTTACTGAAAGCCGGCTTTGAAGCGGATCAAATTAAGGTGGAAAACATCTGGTACGATATTGTGAAAATCATCAGGATAGAAAGTTAGAAATTGAGATTATTAGGTGATAGGCATTTAGATAAAAGTAGCCCAGCCGCGCGGAAGCCGGAAGCTGGAGGCTGGAAGTTAGAAGTTAGAAGCTGGAAACTTTCGAAGTTAAGAAATTTTGATTCTTTTTGCGGCATATTTAAAAAACTAAGA
>NZ_QEWP01000035.1 GCF_003121985.1 Marinilabilia rubra | reverse complement strand
TCCGAACAGAGAAGTTAAGCCTGTTAGCGCCGATGGTACTACGTAAAAGTGGGAGAGTAGGTCGCCGCCGATCTTTAAGTAGAAATCCCGGTCTGATTAATTTCAGACCGGGATTTTTTTGTTTATACCCCTTCTAATGCTGACCATTTTCTATATTACAGAAATATGGAAAAGTAGCAGGCTGAAAATTTTTTCTTTCCATATTCTGGGTTATTCCTTAAATTTATAATAGACGTTTTTGGAGCCCAATTTGTCCGGCCTCTTTTTTTGTCTTCATTTAATATCCTGGCTATGGTATTAACCGTTACATTAAATCCTGCAATTGATAAGATATTAGTCCTTGACTCCTTTGAAATGCACAAACTTCATCGGTTGCATGAAGGGGAGTTGAGTATGGTTTCTGCAGGAGGGAAGGGCGTCAATATTGCACAAACGCTTACCAAACTGGGCAATGAAGTGATTGCTTCAGGATTTGCCGGGGAACATTCGGGACATTTGCTTTGTGATTCCATCAGGCAGGCAGGGATAACAACTAATTTTATTTTCACAGAAGGCCCTACCCGGACCAATATTACCATTTTGGATCGTCAACACGAAAAGCTGACGATGATTAATGATTTTGGACAGGAAATTTCTGAAGACGATATTCATTTCTTTCTGGAAAACTATGAAAGATTACTTTCAAGAGTGAATTTAATCGTAATTGCAGGGTCTTTACCGCAGGGCGTAAATTCTGATATTTTTTCCCAAATGCTTCAAAAAGCCCATAAACATGGACTAAATGTAATAGTTAATACCGCTCCAAAGTATGTAGATGTGCTGATGAAAGAACAACCCTTTTTGATTAACCCCGATATGCGATCTGATCATTTTTTGCTGGGACGAACTGTTGATGGAATTGATCAATTCCTGGAAACAGGGAAGAATATTCTTGAAAAAAGCCCTCAAACTGAATTTGTAATTTTCACCCACCGTTTGGAAAATGTGGTTGTGGTGACGCATGGGAGAGGCTATGTTGTTCGGCCGGCTGATATGGAAATCGTAAATATGCTGGGCTATGGCGATGCATGGCTCTCAGGGTTTATTCATGCCTATTTGCAGGAGAAGCCGGTGCCTGAAGTTCTCAGATATGCATCTGCGGCTGGTTTGACCAATGTCGAAGACATACATAAAGAGATTGTTGATTTAAAAAATATAGACCAAAACCTATCGCGTATAGATATTGAGGAAATAAATTTTTAGCAGATAGATAAGGATGATGCCTAAAATATTGCCATGAAACAGGTTGGTGACTATACATACAGGGACATTTCGTCCATTAATGAAAACTCCACTTTGCGCCGGGTCATCAGGACGATGAAATTACACCGGGCCAGTGCTGTGCCTGTTGTGGATAGTTTAGGGGAGTACAAGGGGTGTATTAGTGAACAGGATATATTAAATGCTGCAGTGCCTGCGTACATGAAGTCGATGTACGATACCTCATTTATGGCAGGACTGGATCAAATTACTGTGAATCTGGCCGGGATGCTCGATGAAAAAGCTATGAATTTTCTGGATGAGAACTATCCCTTTGTTTCTCCCGGAGATTCGATGTCGTATGCAGCTGATCTTTTATACCGCGCTAAGGGTACTATTCTTCCTGTTGTAGACGGGAAAATGCTTGTGGGTCTGATAACGCGGATTGATGTACTTGCTGTTGCTCTTGATGAAGGTCAAACGGACTGATAAAAAACCTCAAAAATGTTTTTAATTTCCATCGCATCTACCGGCGTCATTACCAGTGAAATCGTTTTGATTTTGGTGATATTTATACTGACTTTCACTCTCATAACCACCGAAAAGTTACCCAACGCCATTGCCGCAATGGTGGGTGCTTTCCTGGTCGTGGCTTTTCATATTTTGTCGCAGGAAGAGGCTGTTGAGTTTATTGATTTTGATACCATTGGTCTATTGTGCGGAATGATGATTATGGTGGCAATTATGCGAAAGTCGGGATTATTTGAATACATAGCCATAAAGGGTATTAAAATTACTGGAGGTAATCCCTGGAAGCTATTGGTTGTATTATCGGTTGTAACAGCTGTTCTGTCTGCTTTTCTTGATAATGTTACCACTGTTCTGATTATTGTACCCCTTACCCTTGCCGTTTCAGATACAATTAGAATCAATCCCCTTCCGCTTTTAATTTCGGAAATATTATTTTCCAATATTGGCGGAACTGCTACCTTAATTGGGGATCCCCCAAATATTATGATAGGGGGTGCCACTCATCTCGAATTTTTAGATTTTATTGCTAATAATATGCCGGTTGTACTGTTGGCTTCTGTGGTGACCTTTTACTTGCTTAAATTGTTTTATTACAAAAAACTAACCCGCCGGAAGGTGGATAAAGAGAAGATTAACGGGTTTGATGAAACCCGTGCCATCAAAGACAAAAAGTTTTTTGTCATCAATCTGGTAGTTTTTTCTCTGGTTATTGTTGCTTTCATGACTCACCATATTCATGAGATAAGTATGGCTTCCCTGGCCTTAGGAGGCGGATTTATTTTAATGATGGTGACGCGTCAGGAACCTGTTGAAATACTCAAAGAAGTAGAATGGCCTACTTTATTCTTCTTTATAGGTTTATTCATTATTGTGGGGGGGCTGGAGAAAACCGGAATTATTGGAATGATTGCAGATGGACTGACCGGTTTTACTGAAGGGAATACTGCAATAGCGACCCAGTTGATTTTATGGATGTCTGCCTTGTCAACCACTTTTATCAATAGCATCCCTTATACCGCCACTATGATTTCGGTGGTTGAGGATATGGCTGCCGGCCTTGGCGGTGATATTGACCCATTGTGGTGGGGGCTTTCATTGGGAGCCTGTTTTGGGGGTAACGGCACACTTATAGGGGCAGCAGCCAATATCATTGTAGCCGGTTTTACACAAAAGACAAGGTTCTCCCTTAAATTCATTGATTACATGAAAGTAGGACTTCCTGTGATGTTTATAACCGTTGCAATCGCCTCTCTTTATCTTTATCTCAGATATTTCCTTTTCTGATAAAACTCATGTAGCCGGAGATTCTGCATTTTTACTTTTGCATCTTTAGAAACTGTTTAAATTTTGTTTTTGGAAGTTGTTTTTGAAGAATTGAGTTCTTAGACAAGTCAAAATTGACACGAATAACAACGCTTTTAAGGGTCTGCTGAAAAAGTCAAAAGAGGAGAATTTACAAGCCGGCCCAATCGAAGGAGTATTGAAATACTTCGAGATTGGGCCGGTGAAGTAAATTTTTTTCTTTTGATTAGCAGTTTTCTTATTTACAAGTGCAAAGGTATAAGAGTATGCTGTGGAATAACCTTGCACCCAGTTAATTGTTGATTTGCTTTAAGTGTCCAATAGTTAATTGAATATGCGTTTTTCGGCGCACCCCATTTAGCCCGTCAATAAAGTCAGCTTTTAAACTTAGTAGTCATGTGTCTGGTCAGAAATTTCCAGTTGCAAGGCTTGCAAGCGTAACGACGCAAAAGGGACTTTATGGACCGACACTATTTAGAGTCCGTATATAAACTAAGCAAAATTTGCTTCTGGTCATGTGTTTGTCAAGAAAGTGCCAGTTACAAGGCTTGCGAAGCCCGAAAATACGCAGTTTACTTGAGTAAATGAGTAATTTTCGGGCAAGCGTAACGCAGTAAATGGTACTTTATGGACAAACTCTATTTAAGGAAATTTTGACGAAGTATAAGAGCTCAAGACCAGAAAACATCCCAAAGGATAAAACTTAAACAGTTTCTTAATCTCTTTTTTTATAGTAATGACAGATAATACCAAAGGCCTGTTATATGCCACGGCCACTGCTTCCTTATGGGGGACACTCGCTATAGTTCTGAAAATTTCACTTAGCTATTTTGATCCATATACTGTGGTGTGGTGGCGATTTGCCATGGCATTTACCTTCTTGTTGGTGTTTTTTAGTATAAAAAAGCCGGGCTATCTGAAAATTGTAAGAAGGCCACCTTTGAAACTGATTCTTGCCGGTGTCTTGCTTGGGATTAACTATATTGGGTTCATGCAGGGCGTTCATTATACCGGTCCGGCAGTAACTCAGGTGATGATTCAGGTAGGGCCGCTTACGTTGGCATTGACCGGAATTTTATTTTTTAAAGAAAAAATTTCCAGATTGCGGGGAACCGGATTTTTCATTGCTCTGTCTGGTTTTTCTTTCTTTTATTTTCAGCAACTGCAACGTTTGGGCGGTGAACCAGAGCTGCTAAATTTGGGAGTTTTATGGATTATGGCAGGGGCATGGGCCTGGACAGGATACGCTGTGCTTAATAAAATATTGGTAAGGTCCATTCCTTCAGCACAAATCAATTTGATTCTATATGGTGTGCCGGCCTTATTGTATGTTCCACTGGCCGATTTCTCAAGATTGCTGACTGTTAATACCTGGGAAGAGATCGTGTTACTACTTTTTATGGGTGGGAACACACTGGCCGCATATGGAGCTCTTTCTCTGGCTTTGAAATATACCGAAGCAAATAAAGTTAGCATGATTATTACCGTCAATCCAATTATTACCTTTTTAATAATGGAATTGTTGATTTGGACTGAGGTTTCCTGGTTTGAGGTGCCACCGGTAAATTTGTTGTCTTATCTGGGAGCGCTTTTAGTGTTGATTGGTGCCCTGCTTGCCATTGGGGTTATCAGAGGCTCTAAGGGAGCAAAAGGGAAAGAGAAATAATTCTGAAAAATATTGAAGTAATCATGGGTTGTTAAAAAAATACGAATAACTTTAAATAGTTTTATAAAAAAATAAGCTATGAAGAAGTTTTGCCAGATTGCTTTTGTCTTGATGGTTTTATTGAGCAGTTGCCAGGATAAGAACCTGCAAATTGTATCAAATCAGTCAACAGATTATGTTATTGTTATTCCTGAAAATGCCGATTCTCTGGTAGAGCATGCTGCCGATGAAATTCAGTATTATATGGAAGCTGTTTCCGGAGCAAAACCTGAGATTAGAAAATTGGCGGACAAACCGGCCGGACCATCAATTCTTGTGGGTTGGCCTGTGGAAGCAAAAGAAACTAAACCCGCAACAGTTCATATATCTGTTTCCAGCGAGCAGTTAAACATTGGAGGTGGAAACTCCCGCAGCGTATTAAATGCTGTATATTTTTTCCTTGAGAGGTATGCAAATATCCGGTTTTTAACACCCGGTGCAGAAGTCATCCCCGAAAATCCGTATTTCTCAGTTCCGGGAGATCTTGATTTCTCTTATACTCCTGAGATTACCACCCGGACTGTCCATTCGCGTTTATTTTACAACAACCCCTCTTTTGCTGCCAAACATTTTGTTACTCAGGAGGCATTTCCAAGGTATGTTCCCGGGGCCCGGGTACATACATTTCATCGCTTTCTACCCGAAAGTGTTTTTTTCGACAAACATCCTGAATACTACGCTTTAAGGAATGAAGAAAGACGTCCTACTCAATTGTGCCTTACCAACCCGGAGGTATTTAAACTGGTGGTGGAGGCGGTTGACAGTTTGCTTAAGGCTAATCCCGGGGCAGAGGTCATCAGTGTTAGTCAGGATGATAATACTCAGTACTGCCAATGTGAGGAATGTAAAGCCATCAATAAACACGCAAAATCACCTGCAGGATCTGTAATAGATTTTGTAAACAGGGTAGCCCGGAAATTCCCGGATAAGCAGATTTCAACCCTCGCTTATCAGTATACCCGAAAAGCACCTGAAAATATTAAACCGGAAGATAATGTGCTGATTACATTGTGCTCTATTGAGTGTGATCGCAGTGCTCCCATTAATGAGAAATGCAGGGACTTTGCCCAGGATTTGGAGGACTGGGGGACGCTCACCGATAATATACGGATTTGGGATTATACGACTCAATTTACCAACTTTCTGGCACCGTTCCCCAATCTGCATACTCTGAAACCTAATATTCAGTTGTTCCGGGATAATCATGCAAAATGGGTTTTTGAACAACACAGCTATAATCCCAGCGAATTGTTTGAATTAAGATCTTATCTAACTGCAAAATTGCTATGGAATCCGGATGCCGATGCTGACAGTATCATCTCTGAGTTTCTCAAGGGGTACTATCAGGAAGCTGCACCCTTTATTCAAAAATACATTTCTAAGGTTCACAAGGAGATTAAAGCTGATTCAGATTTCTTTCTTTTTTTGTATGGTGATCCATCGCAGGCTTTTGATTCATTTTTGAGTCCCGACCATCTTATTCAATACGATAATTGGTACGAGGAGGCTCAGGCAGCAGTGGCTGGCAAACCTGAAATATTGGAGCGCGTTAAACGTGCCGGGCTCAGTGTTGATTTTGCGCTACTCGAGGCTGCCCGGCAACAAATATCTCCGGAAATAGGGTTGGTTCAAACCAATGATGATGGTAGCAATACGGTTTCCGTAATTACCCATGAGCGGCTTGAGCGATTTAAAAATGTTACCCGTGAGGGAAATATTACCCTCCTCAACGAGATGGGGTATACCATTGACGAGTATGTGGGGCAATACAGTGAAATGCTGAAACGAGCCGGCGCAACAAATCTGGCTTACCAGAAACCGGTTGAACTGCTAACATCTCCAAAAAAATATGCCAATGAAGATCCTCGGGTACTGACAGACGGAGCTTTTGGAGGTCCTAATTTTTATGCAAACTGGCTGGGCTTTGAAGGTAATCACATGGAGGCTATTATAGATCTTGAGAAAGAAGTTATGGTTAGCGAAATTTCTACCGCTTTTCTAAAAGTAACCAATCATCTGGTGTTTTATCCCGAGAAGGTGCAGTATTTAACCTCTAAGGATGGAACGACTTTTTCTGAATTTGGGGTGGCAGGCAATCAGGAACCGCTGACCCGCAAGACCCGAAAAAATGATATCCGGAATTTCACAGTTGAACGTAAACCGCAAAAAACCCGCTATATAAAAATTATAGCGACTAATATTTTAACGCCGCCTTATTGGCATCATGGTACAGGATTGCCTGCATGGATTTTTGCTGATGAAGTGATGGTGAGGTAGGTGCTATCTCCCCTCACCACCATCCAGGGTATAGACCTGTCCCGAGGCAAATCCGGCAAGAGGACTTAGCAGCCAGGCTGCCAGCGAGGCAAATTCATCGGGGCGTCCCAGACGGCCAACGGGAACTTTGGATTCAAGCTTCTTTTTGGCTTCTTCAAGAGAAACTGTTTCCTGTTCGGCCATCTTATGGAAAATGCGATCCAGAGCGGAAGTCTCATGATACCCCGGAGCTATTACATTGGCGGTAATGTCATCGTGAGTTATCTCTTTGACCATGGTTTTCACATACCCTGCTACTGCCATGCGAAAAGAGTTGCTCAATACCAGATTGGGGATAGGACCATTGACCGAGGCACTTTCGCTGAAAAGCAAACGACCTCGTTTGTTCCGGCGAAAAATGGGGAGGATGAATTTTGAGAGTTCCACTTTCCAGCGCAATACGAGTTGGTAAGCTTTGTCCCAGTCATCCATTGTTGTTTCATCGATAGTGCCTGCAGGTGGCCCTCCGGCATTTATGAACACCCCGTAGAGGTCATCGGGAAGAGAATTTTTTAATTTTTCCAAAAATGCTGCATCTGTAATGTCACCTGCAATAATAGTGGTCCGATCAGACCATTGGGCTGCAATTTCCTGAAGAGAATTATTATTTCTGGCCGTAAGGATTACCCGGGCATCGTTGGCCAGAAGCGTTTTGGCGACAGCTTGTCCAAGGCCTGAACTGGCTCCGGTTACAAGGTATTTTAAGTCTTTAAGTTGTAAATCCATAATTCCGATTTTTTGCTAAAATCAGAATTTATGAAGGCATTGTCAAGGCCGGCTTTATTTATTCTGGCAGCATTTTGGTTAAAAAGCAAAATCCAGAGCTACCCGAAAGCTCCAGTTGTCAATGCCATCCGCATTTTGATAAGGCCCATATCTGTAATGAACCCCCAGCCCGTATTTTATGAAGAGCACTTTAAAAAGATTGTCAAACAAAATCCCCGATTCAAAGAACCCCTGATTGAATGTTTTCATAGATAGTTGGTGGTCAGCTGCTATATCCCCCCAGCCTGCACGGGTTACGAAGTTTATTTCCGGTTTGAAATTTCCGGGTTTGTTTTGCCGGAGCAGGATTTTATGATTTAGGAATGCCACAATGAACCGGTCTGCAGCAAATTCATTAGGCCCCATGGTGGCAAACATGTAGGGAATTTCAACAGAGAAAGGAGCAAATGTGCCGAAAAAACTGTAAAGATTGGTGGGCGTATTCCATCCGTCAATGGTTGCTCCTGCAAATCTCAGGGTTGTTTGTGCGGCAGGTCCCGTGCGAAAGCTTTTCTCAACCTGAGCTTCCAGTTTGGTGTAGTATTCTGATTGTCCGTTGCTTTCTTGCAGACCTGCAATTATATTAAACCACAACCTGGGGCCCGTGTTTGATTTTGGGAAAACACCAAATGCCGTTTTAGAAAGTTTTTCTTTGTAGGCCCATCGTAGTTTCAGACCATACTCGATATTGGAAAAGGGAGCCACAGGGGCTTCAGCATCCGGAATAAAATTATAGAGCCTTACAGGTTCTATATCCGATTGAGAGAAAAACAGCTTACCGGAAAGTGGGCCCCAGAATCTGGCTTCAACCGATCCATAATATCGGTCCTGCTTGTCCATGGTGGCGACGGCCATGGTTCTGAGTAAGTCTTCGACCGACATCATATTTCCCTGGTGAAATAAAAAGTCCCCTGTTGGCTGAAGTGCATGGCTGTATGAAAAAGAAATGCCGGTTTGGCTGTGTGCCTCCGGTTTCCATTTTATGCCACCACCATAGTTGTTGGTTTCTGCCTCAAATGAGTGACTAAAAAATCCTCCCACAGAGAAATCGCCGGTTAATTCCCGGCCTGTCCATATTCCCATTCCCAACTTAAGACCTTCAAAACTATTGTATCCGATCAAATGTTTTAAGTCAATTAATAGTGGTCCTGCAGGAAGGTAACCTCTTATTAGTTCTTTTTGAAGCTTGACGAGATTATCCAGATTGTTGGCCCTGCCAATGCTGTCCAATAGGTAATAGGTAGATGAGTCTTTGGCTGTCAGGGGCTCATAGCGGCGTATTTTAATATCGTTGGTATCAGCCCTCATATGATCTTCAAGGACGAAAGCCGAAAAATCACGTTTCTTTAGATCCGGCTCCAAATTGACTGCCGTTACCATGCTTTTTGCTCTTCCCACCATTGGATATGGTAAGGAATTGGAATTTCCCATTGAATGTATCACCAGTTTGCTTTCCAGCTGAGCGGGGAACCATTGTTTTTCGTCAATGAGCTCATAACTTTGATTTATTTCAACTTCAAAAGGGGCAGATGGTAAGTTGGATCTGGCCCGGATATTTTTTATCCCGTAAGTCTTTTTGTGAATATGAAAAGAACCTGAAAGGGGTTTGATGTTACTGCTTTTGCGGGGTTGAAACGTAATGTAAAAGAGAGTATCTCTGTTCTCAATGATGGTGTCTTCCAAAATGAAAAAATAATGCTTCAGTCCCGCTTTAGAAACAGGGTTCAGGTGCTGAATGTCCATTAATCCAATATACCTGGAATAAAAACCAAATGGCTGTATCTGAGATGGCAAAACTGCCAGATCCGGGTCTTTCAAACCGCTTACCCTGCCCGAAATAATTCTTTCGTTATTTTTATCTGGCATCATATGCTTTTTTTCTGATACTGATTCCATCAACAATAAATGATTGTTCTTGCTGAAATCCATGAATTTTCTGGCCAGAGAGTCTTCAGGTGCTGCTGAATCCGGAACCTCAAGACTGAAAGACATCTTGTGATAAAGGATGCAGGAATAATTGGTGCAAAGGTCAGGATTATTGGCGGGACAATGATCCACCACCTTGTTCATAATCTCCAAAGCCGGGTTAACGCCCGGAAAAACATTGACTGTTTGGAGTTCAATGGTTTTTGGCGAAAGATGAAATAGTCCTGATGTATTAGCATTGTTGACCAAAAATGATTTTGAATGATATCCTACGCAACTGATTGTAAGTGAGTCTGCCGTACTCTCAGGAATCGTGAACGTGCCGTTAAGATCAGAGATTGTCCCGTTTTGCGCATCTCCAAATACAATATTGGCAAATGGGATGGGTTCTTGTGTTTCTTCATCCAGAATGGTTCCATGAAATTGTCCCAGGGCCTGACTTAAACCTGTTACCATTAAAAAAACAGCCCATAAAACAGGCTTAGTTATTTTATGAATTTGAAAAAAAGGATGCCTTTTTAAGTGTTGAGAACAGGCCATTTGGTGTTGTATTTTGTGTTGATAGTCAGATGGTTTCAAGTAAAGTGTAGGATGTCGGTTAAGCTGCTGTTATTTTTCACCTTGTGCAAATCAACAAAAATGTAAGCATAGCCGCAGCTACGTGAGTCTTTTTTTTTGAGAAGCATAAGGTAGAAAGAGCAAGGCTTGGGCCGTCAGACTATGCTTGACTTGACACTTGAGTAAAAATACGAAAATTATGTGGCCTCTAAAATGGTAAAAAGGAAGAATTAATCCGGGTTCCGGGAATATGAAAAAAGACGCTACATGTGCCGTTTGTAAATTATGGCTTCAAAGCGTCTTCTGTGCGTCGTTGCGTCTTCGCGTTTTGTCTTTAATGAGTGCCCTGTTTGTTCATTTCTGCTTTTAGAAACAACACTTCTTTATCAGACAAAAAGCGCCATTTCCCTCGTGGCAGATTCTTCTTGGTCAACCCGGCGAAGAATACGCGATCCAGCTTTTCCACCTTGTAGCCCAGGTGCTCAAAAATCCGGCGAACAATTCTGTTACGGCCTGAATGGATTTCTATCCCTATCTGACTTAAATCCTGTGGGTCAACATAGTTGACAGAATCCGGTTGTACAGGACCGTCTTCCAGCTCCAATCCCTGTTTTATGGCAATAATATCCGCTTCTTCCAAAGGTCGATTCAGGAAGACATGATAGATTTTTTTCGCTTCAAAGCTTGGATGAGTCAGCTTTTTGGAAAGTTCACCATCATTGGTCAGCAGTAATATTCCCGTTGTGTTGCGGTCCAAACGACCCACCGGATAAACCCTCTCGGGACAGGCATTGCGGACGATTTCAATAACCGTTTTCCGGCCTTCGGGATCTTTGGCAGTGGTAACCACATCCTTTGGTTTATTCAAAAGCATATAAACCTTTTTCTCAGGAATCAGTTTTTTGCCCTGATACTCCACGGTGTCGTTGGTAGTAACAGTCATCCCCATTTCGGTAACCACCTTGCCATTCACTTTTATTTCGCCTTTGGAGATTAATGTATCTGCTTCACGGCGGCTGCAAACACCCGAGTTGGAAATGAACTTGTTTAAGCGCATCTTTTCCGGATGGCTCTTCTTATATGCAACACGCTCTTCCTTCGTATGGCGCTCTTTCTTTTCGGTGCGTTCAGTGTTCTTGGGTTTGTGTCCTTCCTGGAATCTTTCGTTGCGCGAACGGCGAGCCGATGATGTATATTTTCCTGGGATTCTTCCTTTTTTGGCCATCGTAATTGTTGGTTTTCTGAGTTTTGTTATTCAACCCATATCGGGTTGAATATTGATGGTGCAAAATTGTAAAAAAGAAATGACTAATCAGGCATTTAGGGGCAGGAATTAATGGATTGTACAGGTAAAAAAAGCTTAAAATGGCAAGTGCAAAGCAGCAATAAGGCTAAAAGGTGTTTTTAGATGATTAAACATTGCGTTTTGGAGAATTTATTGAACATGGCTTCATCTATACGAGTGAAAGAGCTTTACCAATGCGGGTGAAGGGGTTTCATCAATACGAGTGAAAGGGTTTCATCAATACGAGTGAAAGGGTTTCACTAACGTTGTTGAAAGGGCTTCAATAGTCAGTTTCCAGAGAAAATTATAATCTGGCTTCACGCAAAAAAACAGGGACTCACCTCTTGTAAGCCCCTGCTTATTTAAAAAAAACAGGATGCTTTCTAAAAAATCACAAAGTCAACACCGAGAATGAAGCTTTTACGGTTGATTTTCTCATGGTAAAAACCTTCATTGTTTGATCGTTGAAAATTATATCCTAAATAAATGTTTAGCCCGGTTTTATCAGAGAATGAAATTTCTTTCCCAAGCATCAGTGCATAAACATGACCTGCATCTGTAGACCCTGTATTATTGGTAGAGCCTTTGGCAAACACAATCTGTGTCCCCACCTCTGCTGATGCAAAAAAACTGTTTTTATTGGGTGATAGATAGTAATTGCCCTGCAGAATAAGTGGGGCTGTGTTGGCACCGTAGCCTTCATACCTGTCAAGACCAAAACCCAGACTGAGACTTAATTTAGGGGATACGAAATATCCGGTATACACTCTCAGACTTTTACCATAATGACCATCATCCGAAAAGACGATTTCTTCATCATAATCCTCAGGATTGGGAATCGAAACATCTGTCCATCCCAAATAACGAGTACCTATTTTGAAGGTCAGACCTTTTCGGTGTGTAGTGTTTTCCTGACCGTAAATGGTAATAGAAAAAAATAATGCTGTAATAAGAAGTAATGTTCTCATAGCTCTTGGGTTAACTTTTTTGAAATATGAAAAAATAAAAATGGATTTCAACCAACGGTAGTAAACGTGAAGAATTATAGTAAGAGTTTTGGGCATGAATTTAGGTTTTTTAGAATGTTGCAAAATTAAATTTCTTTCTGAAAACAAAAAGATGGTTTTTGGGGAATAGAATTACAATCTTTCAATGGTGGTAAGGAAAACTTAACTTCAAAAATCAGCATCCGAATTCTCATCGTCTAAATCAGAACACTTAACTCAGGCTTTCTGAGCTTGCAATTACCCATTAATTTCGACAATTTTGCATAAACATAATAAAAACACAAAAAGCAATGACTTTAATTAAATCAATATCAGGAATAAGGGGGACCATTGGGGGCGCTCCGGGCGAAGGCCTGAGTCCCATTGATGTGGTTCGCTTTACTTCCGCTTACGGGGTTTGGGTGAAAAAACAATCCGGCAAAGAGGACTGCACAGTGGTGCTTGGCCGTGACGCCCGCATTTCAGGATCTATGGTTAAAAACCTGGTAGCCGGTACCCTTATGGGTATGGGGATCAGTGTTGTAGATCTTGGCCTGGCCACCACACCCACAACAGAGTTGGCGGTGATTAAAGAAAAGGCTGACGGGGGAATTATCTTAACCGCCAGTCACAACCCCAAACAATGGAATGCGCTGAAACTGCTTAATAATAAAGGGGAATTTTTGACTGCCGATGATGGTGCAGAAGTGCTTAAGGTGGCTGAAGCTGAAAGTTTTGATTATGCTGATGTTGATAAATTGGGTCTGATTTCAACTAAAGATGATTATACTCAAATCCATATTGAAGAGGTTTTAAAACTGGATCTTGTGGATGTTGATGCCATCCGTAAAGCCGGTTTTAAAGTAGCCATTGATTGTGTGAACTCTGTAGGAGGAGTAGCTTTACCGCCGTTGCTCGAAGCGTTGGGTGTCGAAGATGTTGTGGAGTTGTATTGTGAGCCCAACGGCGAGTTTCCCCATAATCCGGAGCCACTGCCAGAGCACCTGACGGAGATTTCGGATGTGATCCGTAAGCAGGGTGCCGATGTTGGTTTTGTGGTGGATCCCGATGTAGACCGCCTGGCCATTATCAATGAAGATGGTTCCATGTTTGGCGAGGAATACACGCTGGTGGCAGTATCAGATTATATTCTTTCTCAAACTCCCGGAAATACGGTTTCAAACCTGAGCTCCACCAGAGCTTTGAGGGATGTGACGGCCAATCATGGCGGTGAATACAGTGCATCTGCAGTAGGAGAAGTTAATGTGGTTGCCAAAATGAAGGAAACCAATGCTGTAATAGGAGGAGAAGGCAATGGAGGAGTTATTTATCCGGCCAGTCACTATGGGCGTGATGCCCTTGTGGGCATTGCTCTGTTCCTGACCCACATGGCCAAACAAGGCAAAAAGCCATCCGAATTGAAAAAGGAATATCCGGCCTATTTTATGACTAAAAATAAATTTGAATTGTCGCCGGAAGTAGACGTGGATGAGCTGCTGCTAAAGGTGAAAGAGCATTATAGCAATGAACAAATAAGTACTGTTGACGGTGTTAAAATTGACTTCCCCGGGTCATGGGTGCATTTGCGCAAATCCAATACAGAGCCTATCGTACGAATCTATTCAGAAGCCAAATCTCAGGATGAAGCCCGTAAACTTGCCGAATCGATGATGGATGTGATGCGTTCTTTCCTGTAATCGATAAGGAACAGATATAGAATGACCGGGGTTTTCAACTCCGGTTTTTTATTTATAAGACGCCTCATTTTTCTCTAACCTGACTGTCCTCAGGCAGGTATCTAAAACTCTAACGATGTATCGGGATAGAGGTGAAAAGGTATAATTGATCAGTGACGCAAAACCCCGTTTATCAGAATTTTGGATTGATGCCTCTTTGGAGACATAAAAAAACTAAAACTTATATTTTGTTCAGACATCTTAAACTATCGGGCTTCTTCCCTGTCTTTTTAAAGTGAGTTTTCTCATAAAGCGAGAATGCTGAATCTTTAGCCTGCTTTATTCATCAATTATCGTTATGAGATGTCTAAATATCAGGAAATACAATCAACCGCAGATAAAATGGATGCAGGCAAATAATGAAACGAGCAAGTTTGCGAGTTCAATACGGCCATAAAAATAATAATAACCGTATTAATCATTTTCAAATCCCTTCTATTGAGGACGGTTGTATTTTGCAGATAGTTGGACATCGGAATAGATTATTTGTGAATAATGCAGGCTAGATGGAAGTTTAAACATGCCTTCAATTGACTCCGGGGATTAATTCCTGATTGGGTGATTTATCTTGGGAAAAGTAGTTTTCTGAAAACTTGTTAAAAGTGTATGGTTTGTTGATTTCAAACATTCCTGTTTCAAAAAATATTCAAATATAAATTATGAAGCAATTTCTTCGACCTGTCTATTATGTTCCGGCTTTGATTGTGCTTGCGATAGCACTGATATGGTCAATGGGCCGTTCTGTGGTAAGTGATGATATTATGATATCTGTCCCTGTGGAAAAGGGGCCCTTTGTAGCAAAGGTGATATCTACCGGACAGTTACAAGCTGAAAATGCCACTTCCATTGAAGTTCCTTCTGCGCTTTCCGGGCGGTCACTTGGTATTTACGAAATTCAGGTCACTGATATTGTGGAGGAAGGAACAGTCGTTGATTCCGGTGATTTTGTCGCATCTCTTGATCACAGTGCTGTTGATGAACTTATGACTGAGGCCAGAGATGAATTGGAAGAAGCTCTTCAGGGGTATGAAGACGCTAAAATTGACACCAATATTAATATGAGCAATCTTCGTGATGGCCTTTTGGATGCACGGGTAACCGTTGAGGAGAAGAAATTGGTCGTGGAGCAGTCAATTTATGAATCTCCTGCAGTTCAGCGGCAGGCCAACCTGGATCTGGAGCGCGCTCAAAGAGACCTTGAGCAATCTCTTCGAAATTATGATTTAAAAAAGCAACAAGCAGCCTACGATGTTCAAAGGGCCGGGGAGGAGGTTCGAAAAAGCCGTGAACGAATAGATGAAATAGAGACTTTGTTTGATGCGCTTGATGTAAAGGCACCTAAACCGGGAATGGTGATTTACAGTTACGACAGGTTTGGAAATAAAATACAGGCGGGTTCAACGGTGAGTCGTTGGAGTCCCACCATTGCACAGTTGCCCGACCTTTCCTCCATGATTTCCAAAACATTTATTAATGAAATAGACATTTCAAAAATAAAACCGGCACAGCAAGCCAGGATTGGAATTGATGCTTTTCCTGAAAAATCTTTTGACGGGCAGGTTGTTTCTGTTGCTAATATTGGACAGGTACTACCCGAGGGTGATGCCAAAGTGTTTGAAGTAATAATAAAATTAAATAGCACTGACCCGGATTTGCGTCCTGCAATGACAACCAGCAATCAAATTACTACTGACTCCATTCCGGATGCTGTTTTCATTCCTTTGGAGGGGGTGTTTAAAAATGACTCATTGCAGTATGTGTTTATGAGTAAGGATGGGGAATGGACGAAGCAAATCATTGATTCCGGAGCCGAAAACGCCAATTATGTGGTAGTGGAAAAGGGGCTGGAACCAGGGATGGAGATTGCACTTACTAAACCATCAAATGTAGAGGAGCTTTCCTTTGAGGGGCTTGATATCTATGAAGCGCTAAAAAAGGAGGCGGAACAGGAAGCTAAGAAGGAGCAGGAAATGAAGGAAAAGGCAAAACGAAAAAAACCGGGTATGGAAAGAGGAGAGAGACCTGAAGGTGGCATGAGAGGCCAGGACGGCCGGAACGGAAGGAGGTCTCAATGAGAAGAATAAAATATTTGATTTCAAGATACTTTCACGATGTGCTCATCGCTGTTGAGGCCATTATGGCCAATAAACTCAAATCCTTTCTTACAGCTCTGGGTATCATGTTTGGTGTGGCTGCCGTAATCAGCATGCTGGCTATCGGGCGGGGTGCTCAGCAGGAGGTTTTGGAGCAGATAAAACTGGTGGGGGTTAACAATATCATCGTTACACCAAGTGATATTGCCATAGATGGCAGTGGTGAGGGGGGAGCAGGAGAAAATACTGAGCGTTTTTCACCCGGACTGACATTGTTGGATGCTGAATCCATTCGGGAAGCCATTCCTACAGTAAGCAGAGTGAGTCCGGTGGTTTCTATTAATTATCATGCCATTTTGGGGGGGAAAAGTTACCCCGTTGTACTTGAAGGCGTATCTCCGGCTTACTTTGACCTGTTAAACATTGAAATTGCGCGCGGAGATGTGTTTAGCGAAAGTCAGGCAGAATCAGGAAAACCTGTGGCAGTGATTGGTGATAATATCCGAAATCGTTTTTTCAATACTGAAGATCCTTTGGGGAAATACATCAAGTGTGGTGAAACCTGGGTGCAGGTAATCGGGGTTATTGAACGTCGCGATTTTACAGCCTCTGCCTCTGATGAGCTGGGAATCAGTAGTACCGATAATAAGATCATTGTTCCGGTAAAAACAATGCTTCGAAGGTTTAAGGACAGGGCCAGAATTAACCCTGAAGTTCTGGAGGAAGTAGCCCGTGGTGGTGGCGGAAACGGTGATGAGAATCAGGAAGTAGAGGAACAGGGAGATCAGCTGGATAAGATTATTGTTCAAATAGAAGAGACAGAAATGCTGAGCGCTTCAGCCAATGTAATAAAGAGAATGTTGCTTAGGCGACATTCCAATATTTATGATTTTGAAGTTACGGTTCCTGAGTTATTGCTCAAACAGCAGCAGAAAACCAACGATATTTTTAACATTGTTTTGGGTGCCATAGCCAGTATTTCTCTTATTGTTGGTGGAATCGGAATTATGAATATTATGTTGGCCTCCGTTTGGGAGCGAATTCGGGAAATTGGTACCCGACAGGCAATTGGGGCTTCGCGGAAAGACATTGTTGTGCAGTTCTTGTCTGAATCCACACTCATAAGTGTTACCGGAGGAATGATCGGTGTTGTACTGGGCGTTGTATTGGCGCACGTCATTCATGTGATGGCCGATATTGAAACCATTGTTACATTGTTCTCGGTTGTTGTTGCCTTTGGAGTGTCTGCAACTGTTGGAATAGTGTTTGGATATCTGCCTGCAAAAAGGGCTGCCGGGCAGGATCCTGTTGAATCATTGCGTCACTAAAAAATTATACTGGATAATGATAAAGCAAATTACATCTGTTTATATTCTTCTCCTACTGCCTTTATTTACTTTAAAGGCTCAGGTGGCAGATACCTATTTTCAGGATGAATCGGAGGATGAAATTGAGGTAGAAATGTCTCTTACAGAGGTCATCGAACTGGCTCATAAGCAATCCCTTTACAGTTTCAGGTCTGAAAATATGTATCTGGCAAGATATTGGGAATATCGCAGCTACAAAGCAGACAGGTTGCCCATCCTGAGTTTGGATGCAACACCGGTCAATTACGACAGGTCGGTTGTGAGCCGGTTTAATGCTGATCAGGGCGAATACTTTGATCAACGCTCTTATTTTACTTCTGATGCCTCATTGTCTGTCCGTCAGAGCGTTCCTTTTACAGGAGGGGTTTTCAATGTTACTTCATCTTTGTCAAGATCCCAGAACCTTGACGATAGTGAGGATATTCAGTACGCATCGGTACCTGTAAGTGTTGGTTTTAACCAGCCTCTGAATGGCTACAACCGCTTCAGATGGGAAGCGCGTATCGAACCGCTTAAGTTTGAAAAGGCCAAAAGGGAGTACCTTCAGTCTCTGGAATCCCTGGCTATTAGAGCTACTGATTATTTCTTTGGTCAGGTGACGGCTGAGATAAATCTGAAAATTGCGGAAACTAATTATTCCAATGCAGATACTCTGTACAATATTGGAAAAGGACGGTTTGAAATAGGAACTGTCACTCAGGATGAACTGCTTGATCTTGAATTGGAACTTCTGAATGCCAGCATGGAAGTAACAAAGGCAAAAGTGAATCTTCGGCAGGCACGTGCTGCCCTGGGCTCCTTTTTGGCCCTGGAAGATAATATGGCCATCGATTGTATCGTTCCGGATGAGATCCCTGATCTGAAAATTAATCCTGAGCAGGCAATGGCGCTTGCTATTGAAAACAACCCGGAGATTTTAGATTTTCAGCAAAGGATAATGGAAGCCCAGCAAAGCATCGCAAGGGCAAGGTCGGAGAGCGGACTCAGTGCTAACATACGTGCTAATTTTGGTATTAATAAAAATGCAGATGAACTGGGAATTGTTTATGGCAGTCCCTTCGCTGATCAGCAACAAGTTCGGGTCTCTCTGAATATTCCCATTCTTGACTGGGGGCTCAGAAAAGGACAGATTCAGATGGCACGGTCCAACAGAGATGTGACTGAAGCAACTGTAAAACAGGATCGAATTGACTTTGAGCAGGAGCTTTTCATCAGCGTGATGGAATTCAATATGCAGGAAAAGCAGGTAGAAATATCCGCAAAGGCTGATACTATTGCACAAAGAGGCTACGATGTTACCAAGCAGCGGTTTTTGATAGATAAGGTAGATGTGATCAAGCTTAACTCTGCCAGAAATTCGCTGGATGCTGCCCGCCGTAATTATATTTCGTCACTTCGTCAATACTGGAGAAGTTATTTTCAAATGCGTCAGTACACCTTGTTCGATTTTGTTCAGGAGGAACCTCTCATGAAAGAGTTGGATGAATTGTTACAGCAGTAAGCCTTAAAAACTATACTTATGAAGCAAAGACTGTTGATACTGATACCTCTGGCTTTTGTGATCCTGGCATTTCTGGGATACCGCTTTTTTTTGTCCGACGATGTGGACGAAGCCAATTTGGTTAAGGTTGAGAAAGGAAAATTTGAATTATATGTTGTCTCAATGGGGGAACTGGAAGCCCATGAATCAAAGGATATACTGATTCCTGATGTGCTTTTGGACAGAACCATCCGGATCAGACATATTGGTATAAACGATTTGGTGAGAGAAGGTAAGGAGGTGGAAAAAGGTGACTATGTGGCCACATTGGATCCTTCAGAGGTGGAGGAAAATATTAAAAACTCTCGGGAGACACTCGATATGCTTTCGGCCAATCTTGAAAACTCCCGTATGGACAGCTCTTTAAACCTTTCTGATGCCCGAGATGCCATTAGGCAAGCCAGGGATAATGTGCTTGATAAAGAAGTAAAAGTCGAGCAGTCGATTTATGAGAGTAAAGCTGTTCAGCGCCAGGTTCAGATTGAATTGGAAATGGCTGAAAGATCACTCGAGCAGAAAAAACGTAATTACCAACAAAAAAAGCGCAAAAACGAAATTAGGGTTAAGCGTATTGAAGATAAAATCACCCAGGAAGAGGAGCATATGCAGGTACTCCTGCAATTGAAACAGGATTTGATCGTTAAAGCACCTGCACAAGGCGTTGTAGTGTATGCCCGCGATTGGGGCGGGGATAAAATAAAAGTGGGTTCACGAGTAAGTCGCTGGAACCCCAGAATTGCCATTTTGCCCGATTTGTCGACCATTATGTCAGTAACTTATGTCAAAGAAATTGATGTGACCAAGATTCATGAGGGAATGCCAGTTAAAATCAATATTGATGCTTTTCCGGGTGAAGTCTTTGACGGAGTGGTGAAAAACGTGGCAAATATTGGGAAGGAAATTGAAGGACAGTTTCTAAATGGTTTTAAGGTGGATGTTGAAGTCGATCCGCATGGAGTTGACTTACTGCCGGGAATGACCTCCACAAACAGGTTTATAATTGAATCGATGGAGGACCAGCTAATGGTTCCCCGCGAAGCAGTCTTTGTTGAAGATAGCCGTGAAATTGTCTATAAAAAAACTCCATTGGGGGTTGTGCGTGAAGAAGTTGAAACCGCCGGGGAAAATGAAAAACACGTTAGAATCACCGAGGGTGTAAAAGCAGGTGATAAAGTCTTTCTAACACCTCCTCAATAACAATAGATCGTTAGATTTTTAGATAAAGGCTGTAGTTTAAAATGGCGATTTTATTAAATTCCACCAATGCCTGCCTGGCGGTAAGCAGGGCAGACAGGGGGGCAAATTAAAATAACCCCGGGCACACCTGCCAGAGGTGAATATATGGATATGATTAGTTTTTGAATGAGGCCAACATCTCATAACCCACTACAATATCTGGAATAGTTGGCCTCTTATCAGGAACGTACAAGAAACATCGAACACTTAAAAAGCCTCCCTCATACAGAAGAACCTCCCTGTCTCTGAAAGCGGCGAATCCGAATAACCCTCCCGAATTTGTCGGGACAGGCTCTGGCGAAAGTCCCGGGGATTGGATGGACTATCTCCCCCTAAGATCCCTGATAAGGGGTCAACATCCTCCAGCTCTTT
>NZ_QEWP01000034.1 GCF_003121985.1 Marinilabilia rubra | reverse complement strand
TCTTAGTTTTTTAAATATGCCGCAAAAAGAATCAAAATTTCTTAACTTCGAAAGTTTCCAGCTTCTAACTTCTAACTTCCAGCCTCCAGCTTCCGGCTTCCGCGCGGCTGGGCTACTTTTATCTAACCATCTTATATCTTTCTGAAGGGCGGGCGCAGGGCATGGAACACAGACTGTCAGGTCGCGGATTTTCAATCTGCAACTTATCAAGATTTTTTCGCAGGATTACGAATATTAAAAAATACGTGTTAGCAAAATCACAAACTACGGATCCCTGAAAACTGAAACTGCACTTCACTCATCTTCCTCATCAAAAGGCAGCAGACAACCATAGTCATCCTCAAGAAGAATTTCATTAATTTCCTCAAGATCGAAATATTCAGGATCCAGACCATCTGGGAAAAGAGCACTAAAAAATTTGTGTTGGGGATTGGAAGGATCCTTTACAGCAGCAATCATTTCCTGATAGCCATATGGACCGCCGCAATCCTCAGGCGGGCATTCACGGGCCCCATCAACACACAGGGGGTAGTATTCCAGGGGCTCCGGTTCTGTTTGTTTTTCAAGAGTAATCAAATGCCGCCAGTTGTCCCCCAGGTCGTATTGATAAACGATCTCATCACCGGGGTTCCGTAAAAGATCGTTAACTCTGACAATGGTATAATCCTGAAAACGCCCGTTCTGTTTCCACTCATCATCAGAGGGGCCAAACAATCTGTTGCCGCGCATGAATATGTGCAGATGCTGATTCTCCCATCCCATAGCAGTTTGAAGGACTTTGTGGAAATCATGCAAAAACAGATCAGCAGGGATCAACAACCTGCGCCATATAGCGGGTTCAATACCCTGAAGTGTTACCTTAACCTGATATATTTGGGGTCTGATTTGATACATATTCTAATTTTTTCCCTTCTGCCAATCTTCCGGCTTAAAGCTCAGTTATGAATTGGTAATTGTGCTTCTAAATTCAAAAGTAAAATTACATAAAATCATGGGAATATTTTATTTGTGGCAAGTTCTTTTTTGATGAATCAGATAAACGGGTGAACCGTAAAAAAGTGAAAGGGTGAACCGACAGAGGACTTCAAACACTCACCTGTTCACTGAAATTGGAGCAATAGTGCACATTGCATAGACCCGGGACACATTAGATTATCAGATGAAAGAATGTTAAATATCCAGATCATCAGGAAAACCCGCAGGCTAGTGTCAAGTCAAGTGTAGAATGTCGGGTAAGCCGCCGCAATTATTCACCTTGTGCAAATCAACAAAAAAGTAAGCATAGCCGTAGCTACGTGAGTCTTTTTTTTGAGAAGCACAAGGTAGAAAGAGCAAGGCTTGGGCCGTCAGACTATGCTTGACTTGACACTAGGCTAATCGACTTAATTACGGGGACCATAAAACTAATTCCTGAACACCAACGACTGATCTCCCTCGTTACCTGCCCTTCAGGGCGATCAACCTCTCTAAACCCATAGTTGCCCAAGGCGTTGCCATGGGCTGGCTTAAGGCGGGCCTTCAGCCCGTAAACCGAACAACGTGCTCCCGATAGACCACACCCTCTCTTCACGTAACTACTGACTACTGACTACTGATCACTACCACACTTTCTCACCATCCCATCTCACAACGCGCTTCTCGCGATAGGCCTTTGTCGCCATCATGGCAGTAATGCCTTCTTCAAAAGCTTCATCAATGCCACAACTAACAGGTGCACCTGTGCGTACACCATTGAGCCAGTCGGCCAGATGTAAATGTGCAGTATCAATAATTCTACCCCCTTGCGAGGTATAAAGCAAGCCACGTGAAGCAAAGTACTTCTCTGTGGCTGAACTGATGGCATCCACCTGGGCCTGATAATCTTTAGTAAGACCAATCGGCTCATTAGGAACAATATCCTCACTTTTTATATAGTCTTCATACAGGTGAGAGCCTGAGTCCACATACAATTTAAGAGTTCCACCAATCTCCAGTGAAGCTTCATCCCCCATAAGTTTCTTGGGCCGGTACATGTTGCTGGCCAGTGAGGCAGAATATAGCAATGAAAAATTCTTCTCCGGATATTCCAGTACGGTTTGCTGCACATCAGGCACCTCCCTGCCGTCTTTCCAGTGATAGATGCCTCCGGTGGTGGTAACAATTTCAGGAATTCCCATTTTCAGCATCTGATTGATGGCATCATACTCATGGGTCAGAAGGTCGCCATTCAATCCTGTGCCATAATCCCAGAACAACCGCCAGCGGAAGAAGTGCTCTTTATTGAAAGGGGTATTCGTATCTCTCAGGAACCGTTCCCAATCTACGTTGTGAGGACCGGCATCTTCGGGGATATCATAAACCCATGCCCCATTGGGGGAGTTCCGGTTAGTGGTGGTTTCAATCAGGTTGATATTTCCCAGCAGACCGGCCTGAGCCACATTTGCAGCCATTTTGTAATTCTCGGCCTGTCGGTTTTGGTGCCCCAGCTGAAAAACAATTCGGTTGGCTTTCACCGCATCCCTGACCTCAAAAACATCTTCAATTTTATGCGTAAGTGCTTTTTCGCAGTAAACGTGCTTACCTGCGTTGGCAGCCGCTACAGCAACCGGTCCGTGCCAATGATCACTGGTAGCAATAACCACTGCATCAATATCGTCGGAAGCAATAAGATTTTCAAACTTCCCGTATTGTTTTACAGGAGATGAATTATACCCTTCGGTCCCTTTGCGGTCTTTGTTGGCAGCAGCTCGGGCTGCATCCTCCAGGCGGGGTTTATATAGGTCGCAAACGCCGTTAATTTCAATATTCAAATCGGGTTGATCGAGAAATATTTTTCTTTGTCTATCCGACATCCGGTCAATGTCCCCGGGAGTCATAAAACCCAATGACTTCATAAGGTAACGGCCACGTCCCCCGCATCCTACAATACCAAGCCTGAGTTTTTTCCCTGTAGCATCAGATGGCGCTTTGGTATTCTGAGATGGCATTATTCTGGACTGGATAAATTTTTGAAAAGCAGTTGCCTCTTTGGCGTTTTCAGCAGTAAATTTCCGGGCAAACAAATAACCATAGGCCCCCAAAAAAGGAATGCCGGCCAGACCTTTAAGTAAGTCTCTTCTTTCCATGAGAATATTTTGTTTTGTTGCTTAGAAACTGCAACAATGCGACTTCAATTAATTATTATTACAAATCAGACGATTGAGTCCCAGATATCTTCCGGGACGAAACTTGTAGATCACCCACAACACCAGAAAAAGGATAAAATTCTTATCCACAATCAGATAATTACCCTCAGCCATAACATCACTGATCTCCCCAAACGGAGGATAAGACAGATAGAAAAAGACCAGTAAAACCATTCCTGTCATCGCAGCAAAGCGCTCTAAAAATCCGGTCATCAACAAAAAACCGGTAATCAGTAAAACTATAACAACGCCATAGTTAGACACTGCTATTAATGTTTCACTGGATATCACCCATTGAAAAAGCGATTGAAGGGGGCCTTCCGACTGAGCCAGATAATACTGGGCTGTCCATCCCGGTGTTAATAATTTATAAAGACCTTCGTGAAGAAAAAGCCAGCCTATAGCTGTCCGAAGTACAAAGAGTGGAAGAATTTGCTTATAATTTTTTAACTCCATATCTAAAAAAATTTCCTCCACAAAAATATCTTTTCCTGCCAAATAAAACAGGAATTCGCACTTTTTTTCTTTAATTAATTTTTCATGGAAGTCTCAGGAGTGTCATCCGAGCCTGCGAAGAATATATATTTTTTAATTCCGATTACCCCGTCCGTCCTCTCTCTCTTTGCACTTAGATCCATATCCTTTAACCACCCCACTGTTGTTAGATAGCTAGATGTTAGATTATTAGATAAAAAAAAGGCTTAAGTTCATAATCGCGTGTTTGTTTTTTTGAAAAGAACAATAAAAGACTCACTCTAAACTCTAATAGAAATGGATTAACGCTCAGCCTGCCTGCTTTTACTCGCAAAGAAACCCATAGTTAAGAAGGTGTGGATTTTAAATCCTCCCCAGCAGCGGTACTGAACCCTGAACTCTCTCCACCTGCCCTTTAAGGGCGCTAATGAATTATATTTCACCCAATCCAGGGGTATTGACCGGGGCTAAGTTCAGTCGGAACTTCAGCCCGTATGCCCGAACCTCGTTGCACCTTAAATGCTCTTATAAGGTTCAACCACGTAACACCCACCATCCTACCCTCTTACCATTCTACCTTCCTCCCATTGTTAGACATTAGATTGTTAGATGCTAGATTATTAGACATAAATAATTTCCAGGCTCTATGCCTTCTGCTCTCTGCTCCATGCACTCTCTCCTCTGCTCCATGCACTTTTCTAATTTCTAACCTATAACCTCCAGCATCTAACCTCCAACAATCTGATCACCGACTACTGATCACTGACTACCGAACACCAAGTCTCTCTCTTCTAAAAAATGCTATTTCACCCGCTCAACCTCATCCAGGTTCAGCACCAGCACATAACCAATGTGAGAAATCCGGAGATAGAGTTTTTTGGTACCCTGAATCTCCTCCACTTCACCTTCAATATTTTTGAGAGGACCGCTGGTAATGGTTACTTTTTCTCCTTTACGGAGAGTATCCGCTTCAACGGAAAAGGATAGTTTATTTTCGATGGTCCGGCGCATTGCGTCAATTTCTCTTGCGGGAATGGCAACCGCTTTGCCCTTATGCGACACATAGGCAACAACGCCCGTGGCATTAAACACTTCCCGGTATTGAGCAGAAGTAATCTTAACAAAAATATAAGAGTTAATGACAGGAACCTCGACCCATTTTTTACGATCGCTCCATTGTCGTTGTTCCTTTTTTAACGGCAAATAAACTTCAATCCCAAAACCTTTTAATTGCTCGTAGACCTTTTTTTCAGCCCTCGATTTAGTGTAAAGGGCATACCACTGAAAAACATCTTCTTTCTTTTCCAAAACCTTTATTTCTTTTTCCTTTTACATTACAAATTTAACAATATATGAGCAACCAGGGTTGTCACCGTTGTTTGACATTAGATTGTTAGACATTAGATTGTTAGATGTTAGATTTTTAGATAAAACCCACCATATATTCCATGCTCCTTACCCCCTCAAATGCCTAACAACCAAATCCCAGGCGTTGCCCCGGGCTAATTTAACCGGGCCTTCAGCCCGTCTGCCCTATGCTCTAAGATCGTAGCACCAGGCTCCATGCACCATGCCCCCTGCTCCTTGCCATGTGCTCCCTGCTATTCCATCCGCTTCTCCAGCTTCATCACCATTCTCTCTACCTGCTTTCGCTCCTTTCTCAATCCGGCCAGTTCCTTTAGAACAAAAGAGGTTTCGTAACCATCCCGGACAGCTTCCTTATCGTATTTCTCCATTACAATATAATAATAGCCTTCACCCCTGAACTGAACCTTCAAAGGTTTATCAACATTGGAGGCAATGAAATTCACAATGCCGTTATCGGCACCATCGCGATAGCTGATAATCTCCCATTTACTTCCGCCATCTTCAAAACGGCGATTGTTATACCCATCTTCGGGAACCACTTCTGAAGTCACCGATTCACCGGAATTATAAACTTTTATTTGATTATGCTTAATCCAGGAAGTTCCGTAATAGCGGCTGGAGATATAGAAATCCCCTTCAACATCAAGATGTGCCCTTATGAATGTCCTGTTGTAACTATTCTCCGGTTTTTGCCGCTTGTGAATCAAAATGGCTGGCTCTCCATATTCATCCGACTTAATAAAATTCTTCATCAAAGGTTCCAACTCCTTTTCCTTTACCAGAATCATGCTGTCAAGATATTCCAGGTTCCGGCGTTGCTCCTGAAGGTTTATGTCATCCATCAATCGCATGGCATCTGCAATCTGCTCCGTCAGATCACCATATTTCTCCATCAGAGTATCCAACTTTAACCTGGCCAGGTTATAGCGCCCACTATCCCTAAGCGCCTGTGCTTCGCTCAGCTTACCTGAAGCCTGCTTCTCCCTTGAAGGTCCGCAGCCAATAAACGTAATAGTGAGAAGTATAAAGAATAAAAAACGAGTGTCCGCCATAAGTCAAGAGTGGTTACCTGTTCATTTCTCCCACAAATTTAAGCCAAATAAAATGAATCCACTTAATCATACTTTGAACTTTTTCAGAAAATACCGATAAACCAATTAGGAATCAGAGACTAACAACTGAACCGGCGAGCTTATGGGTTATCATTGACTACGGCTCAATATCCCGTAACTATGGCACTCATAATTATTTCTCCCCCCCCTCCTGCCAACACATTGTAAACCGGGACCTTACCCAACCCCCACCAACTCAATAGACTGATTACTGATCACCGACCACTGACCACTGACTACTGACTATCCTACCCTCTCACCATCCTTCCGTCGGTAGACATTAGATTATTAGATAGTAGATCGTTAGATAAAAATAGTCTCCATGCCCTCTGCTCCCTGCTCTTTGCTCAATGCTCTTCTAACTTCTAACCTCAAGCCTCTAACCTTCAATAATCTGATTACTGACCACTGACCACTGACCACCGACTACTGACCACTGACTATCCTACCCTCTCACCATCCTTCCGTCGGTAGACATTAGATTATTAGATAGTAGATCGTTAAATAAAAATATTCTCCATGCCCTCTGCTCCCTGCTCTTTGCTCAATGCTCTTCTAACTTCTAACCTCAAGCCTCTAACCTCCAATAATCTGATTACCGACCACTGACTACTGATCACCGACTACTGACCACCGACTACTGATCAATGAACACTTACAAACGGTTATTCCTTGTTTTTCTCCAAATTGTTAACTAAATTGGGATGTAAAACGAAATCATTATGGACAAAACACCTATACCCGAGCAAGTCTTACCAGAGTTACTCCATCGGTTTCACGATGAAAAAGTCTCTAATCCATCGCAGAAGATTTTTAAAGCCTGCAAAGAAACCGGCACCCAATTATGGCTGGACACAGGTGACATTGAAGCCATCGACAAGCTTATCACTCCTGAAGTCACTGCACAAACGACCAACAACACCCTACTGAACAAGGAGGTGCAAAAAGGTATTTACGACGGCATCATCAAAGAGATGGCCCATCGTTTTGATGAGTTTCCTCCTCAGAAACGCCTGGTGGAAATGGCTTTCCTTTTGAATGCCCTCCATGCATCACGATTGGTAAAACGATATGGAGGAATGGTAAGTGTGGAGCTTCATACTGACCTCACTCACGATGTGGATGGCATCGTGCATTACGGACAGAGGTTTCATAAGATCGATCCCAAACATTTTTTAATAAAAGTTCCCTTGTCTCCCTCCGGATTAATTGGTGCCCGCAAACTTCATGAAATGAGCATTCCTGTCAATTTCACATTGCTGTTCAGTGTGCGACAGAACATGCTCGCTACTCTGCTGGCACGGCCTGCCTACACCAATGTATTCATGGGGCGAATTGGAGCATACATGCAAAACAACCACCTGGGTGAAGCCAAAGGGCCCGGAGAAAAGACCGTTCATCATGCCCAAAAATGCTTGAAAACGCTCCGAAATGACTATAACCTGAACACTAAATTAATTGCTGCCAGTATACGGGAATACACTCAGCTTCCGGCCTTGTGCGGTGTTGATGTAATGACCATTCCCGCCAAAGTTGTTTCGGATGCCATTGAACACCTTAAAGGGCCTTACCAACCCATGACCGATCACGACTTCAACATCGTATATGAGCCGGGTGTGGCTACATCTGAAATCCGGATGGACAAACTCTGGAGCGTTTCTGAAAATGAAAAGAGGGTATTCAAAGCGTTAGGAGAAAACCTTCCGGAATCTGCCTGGGAACTGGTAGATCATCTCCGGGAGGAGGGCATCACAGATATCTTTCCGCACCTTACCCCCATAGAAGAACTGTTCATCGCCGATGATGGTAAAGTCCCCAGACACGACCGCTGGGCAAGCATTATCTCAAGAGGTGAAACAGCCATCGACACCCTTCTCAACCTTGCCGGCATGGCAGCATTTACCAAAGACCAAAAAGAACTGGACGAAAGAATAAAGAGTTTAACGAAGAATTAACCCACCTCCCTTTGGTTTGCAACGAGAGGAGAAAATCACTTGTCTATCTTTTTGTCTATAGTTCCCGGGGCTGCACCCCGGGTTATTAATATTTCAGGCCGTTGGCCTTCCCCCGCTCCATACTCTCCGTAATTAGACATTAGATTGTTAGATAGCAGGTTATTAGATAGAAATATTCTCTCTGCCCTCTGCTCCATGCACTCTGCACTTCTAATTTCTAACCTCCAATAATATGATTACCTACCACTGACCACTGAATCTCATCCCTAACGGGACTTTCCTTACTATTAACAATTAAATTTTCTAGCGATATTTCAGCCCTAACGGGCATTAGTTTACTGAATACTAATAACTGATCACTGGCAACTGACAACTGACAACTGACCACTGAACTGATTACTGATATTTGATCATTGATCATTGATAACGCCATCCCACCATCCCACCTTTCTACCCTCCTACCATCCCACCCTTATAAGACATTAGATAATTAGATTTAAGATCATTAGATATAATAAGCTCCTTTTGCTCCTTGCTCCTTGCTCTATGCTCTATGCTCAACTCTCATCTCTCTACTGACCACTGATTACCGACCACTGACCACAGCCCTTCGCTCTACCTGCCCTTTCAGGGCGCTAAAAATATTCAATACATCCTACCCCACCCAGGGCGTTGCCCCGGGCTAAATTCATCTGGGCTTTCAGCCCGTATGCTCCATGCTCATCGAACCTCTAACATCCAGCATCTAACCTCCAATCATCAGACCACTGGCCACTGATTACCGACCACCCCAGACTATCCCCTAACTTTTTTTTTACCTTTACAGCCCGAAAAAAATTCACTCAAAAAAACAAGACAATGCTACACACTTGGTTTGAATGCAAAGTAAAATACATTAAAACAGACGAGAACACCGGTAAAGAGAAGAAAGTAACCGAGCCATATCTGGTAGATGCCGTTTCATTTACCGAAGCAGAAAGTCGTATTCATGAAGAGATGCAGACCATGATTCGCGGGGAGTTCCAGGTCACCAATATCCGAAAAGCAGACTACAGCGATCTTTTCCCGAATTTTGCCGGCGATCGTTGGTATAAGTGCAAAGTAAGTCACCTCTCTATTGATGAAAATGCCGGAAAAGAAAAGAAAGTCAACAGCCAAATGCTGGTAATGGCTGATAATGTGAAAGACGCTTATGATAACCTCATGCAGGGATTGTCCGACATGGTCGTGGACTTTGAAGTCATCAGCATCACTGAAAGTCCTTTGATGGATGTATTCCCTTATGAAGCAGACGGAGCTTTCAGCCAACAGCAGGAAGAAACTGATAATACAGAATTAGAAACCGAAGAATAGAAAACTTCGATAAAAATCTTTTAAAGACGCACGGTTTAACCATTACATTTGGGGCCGTGCTTTTTTATTTTCCCCTCCGGCGGATTTGCAATCCGACGGGTCTTGACTGCAGATATGACGCTCTGCTCTGCTGCTTTGATCACAAAGAATTTGTTATTAAACATATTTCGCCCATTCAGACTCCTGAAACTAACTGATTCACAGCCCTGGAGATTCACCCCGGACTTTTTTCATTCGGACCGTTGGCCCTTTTTCCATATGCTCTATGTCTGCATAACTGATGATCTAATGAAAATACTCCGTTAAACTATTACAACACACTTGTAATCAATTTTTTTGCAGGCACACATTTCTTTAGGCAAATACACTGGTTTTCAGTGTTATAAGATTTGTCTTACATACTTCATCCAACTCAATCTGTAACTTTCTTTATATCAAAACCTTAATGCATGTAGTTAGATATTTGCTTATCAGGCAAAACATTCTTTTGAATGCTCAAAGATGGCATTTCGGGGCAATACATTTTCTTCTGCCTTCTGCTTATCAAACTTCTGCCTGTTGGTTACTTTTATCTAAAACTCTAACGATCTATTATTTTAGACCTGGCAGTTTTTTTATCCTCATATTTTCTTGACGAACGGCATGATATGCCCGAAATTTGAATTACATCCCAACATCCCAGGGCTAAAGACAGTTATAGGGCCGACGTGAGCTATTGCTCCGTTGCTGGCTTTGGCCCCGGGTTTTAATCAGAAAGGAGGTTATAGAGCATGCTAAATTTCGCAACGATTTCCGGTCTGCAGATTATCTGGACACTCGCTACCATACTCCTGGTAGTTGCTGTGTGGTTTATACTGAAAATGATGCTTGAAAACCCGGAAGAAAACCAAGATCCACTGGAAATCATCCGAAAACGCTGGTATAAAGGTGAAATTGAAGAGGAAAGTTACGATGATCGTTTACATCACATGATTTAACATTTTTAACCCCGGTTACGAACCGGGGCTTTTTTTTGCATCCCCTTAGTTTCAGAGTACTTCCTGTTAAAAAACATTATACAGGCCATTTTTTTTCAGTTGATCTTTCAGTTTTAATTAAGCATCATTATATCTTTGCAATTAACAAAACATTATAAAACCCCGGCTAAATCTGATATTTTTTCATCAGCCTCCATTTTCTGCAGGGCCTTTTGCCGGATAGTATACTCTAAAAAACAAACTGTGAGCCACAAGAGAGAAGTAATTTTACTAAATATCAGCGGAGAAGATAAACCGGGGCAAACCTCCGCTTTAACCAATGTTCTGGCCCAATATAATGTTAACATCCTCGACATCGGGCAGGCCGTTATTCATCAAGACCTGGGATTAGGAATACTGTTTGAAGTTCCGGCAAAATCGGAGTCATCACCCATATTAAAAGACCTGCTTTTCAGAGCCTACGAAATCGGCCTCAACGTTAAGTTCACCCCCATTACCGAAGAACAGTATAACGACTGGGTTAATCATCAGGGTAAGGAGAGATACATTATAACCCTGTTGTCCCACAAATTAACCGCAGCCCAGTTAGCTGCTGTCACCAAAGAAATCTCAGATCAAAACCTCAACATTGATATTATAACACGCCTCAGTGGGAGAATTCCTCTTGATGATCCAATCGACAACACCAAGTCTGTTGTAGAATTTTCTGTCAGAGGAACACCTGATGATATCGAGAAAATGAAAACCCGTTTTATTGAAATCGCAGGAAGCAGAGGTGTTGATATTGCTTTTCAGGAGGACAACATCTACCGCAGGAACCGAAGATTGGTCTGTTTCGATATGGATTCAACACTCATCCAGGCGGAAGTTATTGACGAGTTAGCCAGAAAAGCCGGCGTATACGACAAAGTAAGTGAAATCACCGAGTCTGCCATGAGAGGTGAAATTGATTTTGATGAAAGTTTCAAACAGCGTGTTGCTTTGCTGGAGGGATTGGAAGAATCGGTAATGAAAGAGATTGCCGAATCACTTCCATTGACCGAAGGTGCAGAAAGACTTTTCAAAACTTTGAAAAAATACGGATACCGGACAGCTATTTTATCGGGAGGCTTTACTTACTTTGGCAACTACCTGAAAAGCAAATTGGGAATTGATTACGTGTTTGCCAATGATCTGGAAATAAAAGACGGGAAATTAACCGGCAAGCATTTTGGCGACATCATCAACGGGCAGAAAAAGGCTGAGCTGATCAAACTGATCGCCTTTAAAGAAGACATTCACATGGCCCAGGTAATAGCAGTTGGTGATGGATCAAACGACCTCCCCATGTTGCGGGAAGCCGGTCTGGGAATTGCATTTCATGCCAAACCCACTGTTAAGGCATCGGCCAAACATGCCATATCAACTATTGGACTGGATGCCATTCTTTACCTGCTCGGATTTCGTGACAGAGAAATAAACATGTAATTAGATCTTTGAGTTTGTGATATAAAATCTTTATCTAATCCTTTTCCCCGCCCTTTGGAGAATTATCCCACCCCTATCACGTCCCGGCAACAATCCAATACCTATACTTTTAAAACCCGGTTTTTCAAGAGCCGGGTCTTCTTTTGCTCTTCACTTCAACCGAAACCACCAACATAATTCCCACTCCTTTACTTTCCCCAAAAATTATTTGTTTCATAAAATCATGAAAATGAACTTCCTCTACACTTAAAGCGCCGATTCGTTACTTTTTTTCGCGATATTATTCATTTTTGTAAGTTTTTTATTTGTTTTTTGTTTTAATTCGTTACTTTTGTAACCAGAAACATTACAATTAACTATTTACTGGAACGAAAAAACTGATTGCCATGTGTGGATTTGCTGTTTACACCGGAGACGACCAGATGCTAAGATTGCAGATGGCCCACGATTTCAGGAGCCTGCAGTATCGCGGCCCCGACAACACCATTATGAAAGACCTGGGCAATAATGGCTGGATAGGATTTCATAGATTAAAAATTATGGATCTCTCTGATAATGGTAATCAGCCATTGGAGTACAAACACCTCAGTCTGGTTTGTAACGGAGAGGTTTATAACTTCCGTCAAATAAGAAAAGATTACGAAAAGACTTTCGATTTTCAATCATCCAGTGACTGCGAAGTGATGATTCCCTTATACCTTGAAAAAGGAATTATTGGAATGGCCCAGGCATTAGATGCAGAATTTGCCTGTGTACTGTATGATGAAAAGAAAAGCAAATATATGGCAGCACGTGATCCCATTGGTATCCGACCAATGTTCTATGGCTACACGGCTGACAAAGACATCCTGTTTGCAAGCGAAATGAAAGCTCTTCATAACATTTGTGATGAAATTCGCCCCTTCCCTCCCGGATATGTTTACGATGGAGACAAATTTGTTTGCTACCACGACATTGCCAAAGTGGATAAATTTGTGGATGATGAGCAAGAGACCATTTTCAAGAAAATCAACGAACTTCTTACCAAAGGCGTTGAAAAAAGAATGGACAGTGATGCCCCGCTAGGATTCCTTTTGAGTGGTGGGTTGGACTCCAGTCTGGTTTGTGCCATTGCGGCAAAAATGACAGACAAGCCTATTCGCACTTTTGCGGTGGGGATTCAGGACGGCCCTATTGACACAAAATATGCAGTTCAGGTTGCTGATTATCTGGGAGCAGATCATACCGAGGTTTTATTTACGCGTCAGGAAATTTTTGACACTTTAAGCAACCTCATATACAAAACTGAAACCTGGGACATTACAACAATCAGAGCATCGATGGGAATGAACCTGGTAAGCAAATACATTCACGAGAACACCGACATCAAAGTTCTGATGACTGGTGAAATTAGTGATGAGATTTTTGGATACAAGTACACCGACTTCGCTCCCTCGCCGGAGGCTTTTCAAAAAGAAGCTGAAAAAAGACTGACAGAGATTTACATGTACGACGTGCTCAGAGCCGATCGGTGTATCTCCGCCAACGGTCTGGAAGCCCGGGTTCCTTTTGGCGACCTTGATTTCGTTAAGTACGTTATGTCCATCAACCCCGAAAAAAAGATGAACTATACCGGCATAGGAAAATATCTGCTACGCAAAGCATTTGAAGGTGATCTGTTGCCGCATGACATTCTTTACCGCGAGAAAGCAGCTTTCTCCGACGCAGTTGGTCACAGTTCTGTAGATTACCTTAAAGGGTATGCAGAGGAGCTTTACAGCGACGAGGATTTAGCAAAAGCGAAAGAAAAATATCCTTTTGCCACACCATTTTCAAAAGAATCACTGATGTACAGAGATATCTTTGAGAGTCATTTCCCCGGAAGGGCCGATATGGTCAAAGACTTCTGGATGCCAAATAAAGAATGGGAAAACTGTGACGTAGATGATCCAAGTGCACGTGTATTGCCTAACTATGGCAAAAGCGGAGAATAACCCTCTCCATTAACACAAACCACCAACCATAAACTATGAGTTAAAGAATACCGATAAATAGACCTAAACTATGAGAAGTAAAAATCCGGAGCGTCTCGTCCTAACCAAGCGAGACAAGCTACCGGATTTTTAGCTTATAATGGAATTAAAAATTAGATGCAGACCCAAATCTTTAAAGACATAGATTTTTTTCAAAAAGCTGAATTTTCCTCGCCTCAGACCATGGTCTTTAATATCTTTTTTCTATATTTGCACCGCATTTGAGGAAAATGGTCCGGTAGCTCAGCTGGATAGAGCAACAGCCTTCTAAGCTGTCGGTCGTGGGTTCGAATCCCGCCCGGATCACACACATAAACCGCAATTCTTTTATTTTAAAAAGATTGCGGTTTTTTTTCATCCCCCATATTCCACCCCTCCACCCCATTGGGTTAACATCAATAAAGGCTGATCTTCCAGGAACGAACCCAAACTCCAACGATACACTTCCACCGCAAATTGCTTCTCCCCTCCTTCAGATAGGGATTGATGTTAAATCCTGAAGGCGTTATGCTACCCCTACGAATAAGAATTTATGTGTCAATTTTGAAATTCCTGAGACAAAAAAACACCCCTGATTCAAAAAGAACCAAGGGTGAAAAAAATTATATCATTAACGGTTACTTCAACTCTAAAGCTTTAGTATCTCCGTCGGTCACCCAAAAAGTGGCCGTTTATCCACACGCGCGAATTGGAAAAGATACCATCAAATTCAATGTGAATCTTTTTATCCCGGGAGGTTTCCGGAATTACAAATAATTTTCGATACCAACCGATTCCTGTTGGTAAAAATCCGGTGGATCCAGCGGTCTCATCAGTTGTGTAGTTCTGCTCTACAGACCAGTCATGAGGTAAATCAAGCATCCGCCAGCTGTCGTCATTAAAAGCGGGAGCATATGCTTTATCCACATCCCCCAAAATTAAATTCCCAGTTAAAATTAAAATCATAAACCTTTCTTTGACCTGCAACATTGAAACTCAATATCAAAAAGATAATAATGCATGCTTCTGAAATGATTTTTTTCATATACCTGTTAATTTAACATATTAAAATTGAAAAAAAAGAATTCAAACACGTCTTTCCATTGAAATATATACTGTAAAGAAAAGAATCCCAAAAGGATTTCGCAGTTAAAAAAAAACATTAAAAAGATGGATAAAAAACATTAAAGACCCACTGTTGCATCACAGAACCACTATTTAACCTTCCCGTTTTCAATTTCACCTCTAATTGCAACAAATCCCCCCTAAAGACATAAACGGCGTGTTAGCTATGCATTGCCTGACCTGTAGAATATGAGTACTCTTTTTGAACAGGAATATAATAGATCGTCAGATTTTTAGATATCAGATTTAAGACAAATATTACAACACTGAAAACCTGTACATTAACACAAAACTCTTTTAAAAGACAAACAATGAAATCACTAGCTATTGCAAAAAATTAACGGGCTATTAGGACTAATAACCGGGGAAAAATAAAAAAATCTATCTGACATAAAAATAGGTTTACGCCTGAACATTATTTTAAGCAACTATTTTTTAAGCAAGACTGTTACTTCTACCCTAAAAACTTGCTTTGAATTTGGCCCAGCAAATTGCCAAAGGGAATTTAAGTGTAAACCTGGAATTAAAACAGAAGGATGAAGTGGTCCAATTGGCAGATCCATTAAACCTGATGGCCGGAAACCTTCGTGAGGCATTAAAATCCAGATCACTACCTGACAAAGCCATGGAATTAAAGCAAATCGTCAGTTATTTTGATATGAAAGACGAATTATAATAGCTCCAAAATTATGGAAAAACTCCAATAATCTCCCATACCCAAAAATCCGGTTAATGAAAGCATATTTGGTTAGAAAAGTAATAAAGCCTATCTTCGTGCTCGTTAACGGAAAAACAATTGCGCTTTACTTAGATTGTTATCATCTTCATATAAACCTAATAATCTAACCATTATAAAACATAAAGGCTTTAGTTTATAATCGCGTGTTTATTTTTTTGACAAGAGCAGTATGAGCCTCACTCTTAACTCTAATTAAAATGGATTAAAAATCCATGGTTAAGGAGGTGCGAATTTCAAATCCGCACCAGCAGCGGCGTTTTATTAAAAAAAGCCCCGGCAAGGGTGTTCCTGTTTTTTGGATTTATTGAAATTAACAACACAAAATTAAACTACAGCCAACATAAAAGTGAATAAAACCTAACCAAAAAGAAATAGAACCGGACTTCAGCAATTATTTCGGTAACGAGCACGACCAATTAATAACAGATAAAACAATCAAAAATGAGCAAAAGAGTTATTACTTTCGGAGAAGTCATGCTGAGACTTTCAACTCCAGGCTATCAACGCTATACACAAACCAGATCATTCGACGTAAATTATGGCGGCGGAGAAGCCAATGTGGCGGTATCACTTGCCAATTATGGACTTGATTCACGATTTGTATCACGAATTCCTAAAAATGACATCAGTCGTGCCTGCCGGATGGATTTGAACAAATTTGGTGTAGACACAAGTAAGATGGTCTATGGCGGTGACCGGCTCGGCATCTACTTCCTTGAGACCGGAGCTGTTGCAAGACCCAGTAAAATAGTATACGACCGGGCCTACTCCTCATTTGCCCAAATCGAAAAAGGCATGTTCGATTGGGATGAAATACTGGAAGGTGCAGAGTGGTTTCACTGGACCGGGATTACCCCCGCTGTTTCGCAAGGAGCTGCCGAAGTATGCCTGGAAGCCATAAAAGCCGCCAATAAAAAAGGTGTTACCGTTTCGTGTGATTTAAATTACCGTAAAAACCTTTGGAAGTATGGCAAAAAAGCCTCAGAAATAATGCCCGAACTGGTTGCCGGATGCGACGTTGTATTGGGAAATGAAGAAGATGCTGAAATGGTACTGGGCATAAAACCCGAAGGAGTTGACGTTACCGGAGGTCATGTTGAAGCAGAAGCCTACAAAAGTGTATCGGAACAGATTATGAAGCAGTTCCCAAGAGTAAAAAAAGTCATCACAACTCTTCGCGGATCAATCAGCGCCAATCACAATTCCTGGTCGGGCGTTCTTTTTGAAGATGGGAAAATGTATAAAGCACCCACTTACCAAATCACACATATTGTTGACCGTGTAGGGGGCGGCGATTCATTTATGGGAGGTCTTATATATGGTCTGCTGACTTATGACGACAATCAAAAAGCTGTTGAGTTTGCCACTGCTGCTTCCTGTTTAAAACATACCATTAATGGTGACTTCAATCAGGTAACCGTTGAGGAGGTTGAGAAATTAATGGGGGGCGATACTTCAGGTCGTGTATCCCGGTAAATCAATACATTAAGAAAACTGTTTATAATAAAAATAAGGGAGGGTGATTTCTCACTCAATTACTTGGTTTTGATTTTTTTTTAGTAATTGCAAAAAACACGCTACTACATCCCCTCCCTTATTATAACCTGCTTTATGTATGAATAATTGCAATAGATTATTGGTAGATAATGCAGAGCAAATACATAAATGAAATGGCCAAATATTCAAGAATAGAAGTATTTCAAAAGATGCAGGAGACCGGTATTGTTCCTGTATATTACAATTCAGATGTTGACATTGCAAAAAATGTACTAAAAGCCTGCTATGACGGCGGAATAAGAACTTTTGAGTGGGTCAACAGGGGAGACTTTGCACATGAGGTCTTTAATGAATTAAATAAATATGCATTGAAAGAACTCCCCGGAATGATTTTGGGAGCCGGATCGGTGGTTGACGAAGCTACCGCAGCCATTTACATTCAGGCTGGAGCCAATTTCATTGTTTCTCCTCTGCTGAACGAAAATATGGCCCGGATTTGTAACCGGAGAAAGATTATGTGGGCTCCGGGATGTGGCTCATTGTCGGAAATAGGAAAAGCTGAGGAACTGGGTGCTGAACTCGTGAAAATTTTCCCGGCGATGGAAGTCGGCGGTCCCTCTTTTGTTAAAGGAGTAAAAGCGCCATGTCCGTGGACCAACATAATGCCAACAGGGGGTGTTGACACCAGCCGTGCAAATTTGGAGAAATGGTTTGAAGCCGGAGTTACCTGCGTTGGCATGGGATCCAAACTTTTCCCAAAAGATGTTATCGAAAGTGGGAATTTTGCAGTACTCACTCAAAAGGTAAAAGAATTAACAGACACCATCAAGGCCGTCAAAAAATAAGGATCCGTTTTTTGAGCTCTCAGGATTGCCTCTCGCAGACGGAGAGGCAATCATCAGGATCCCTTAAAACAGAATATTTTTTGCTATATTGGCATGAATTCATTGAAATATCTGAATACCCAAAATGCCGAAAGCCACCATCAAAGATATTGCCCGAATTGCAAAAACATCGACCGGCACTGTTGACAGGGTTCTCAACAACCGGGAAGGTGTTTCAGAAGAAAAGAAAGAATTGGTACGTAAAATAGCCCGGGAATTAAACTACCAACCCAATATTCTGGCTCAGGCACTAATAAGCAAGAAGATATTTAAACTGGCACTGCTCCTGCCCAAACCGGAATTCCCAAATGAATACTGGGCCTCTCACCCTAAAGGAGTTGAAAAGGCCATTGACCATCTTGCCCCTTTTAAAATAAAAACAGATTATTTTCTGTACGATCTCCAGAACCCGACCGATTTCACGAAACAAGCTGAAGGGTTATTGGCAGAAGAATTTGACGGAGTAATACTCGCCCCAATCCACAAAAAGGAAGCCCGGGAGGTATGTCAAAAGCTGGATCAAAAGAACATCCCTTATCTTTTTATCGATAGTTTTTTACAAAACACAAATTGCATCGCCTATGTATGTGAAGATGCCTTCAATGGGGGTAGAGTTGCAGCCGGTTTAATCGACTATGGCACCCCGTCCACCAAAGATATCCTGATTGTTACTATTGGCGACCGGTTAGAAAACAATATCAACCTGCAAAATAGAAACCAGGGCTTCATGAGTTTTATGCTCGAAAAATCGAAGAACACCGGATTAAAAATCACAACTAACCTTAAAGAACCCAACAGGAAGTATATTACTGAAAAGCTGGACCAGGTTTTCTCTCAAAAATTCGCTTCCTTTGCTTTTGGCTCAATCCCTGACGATAATAAACATCAGGCCGGTAGTTGACCCTGTGCTGCTTCATTTCAGGATCATGTACATCCTGACTTAAATCGCAATCAAATCGAACCAGTTTTGAACAGAATCTACTCCAATCTCCCGTGGCATTTATGAAATGTGCCATGCCCCAGGTAATGCCTCGCCCATCTTTTGTGTCATTGAACGCATCGGGAACAAAAGGGGCAGCTGCATACGGCATAAGTTCAGTAATAGACGCAATTTCAAAATTCACCCAATCTTCTGCGTATTGAATCGTATTATGCTCAGGTCCGTCTTTATAAACCAACGCTGCAACCCCTTCTTTAAAGGGAAATAGGGATGTTTCATGGCCTGAGGTAATAAGTGGATTTAGAGGATGCTTTTTAAAAGGCCCCAGAGGATTATCTGCAATAGCCAGCCCCTGCATTCTCACTAAATGGGATTTTTCGCCAAAATCCGATTTGTAATAAATGTAAATTTTACCATCGTGAACTAAAGGATATGGATCATGAATAGAATATTGATCCCATTCTCCCTTATCACCGTTTGGTATAACAATCTCATTATGGGGTACCCAGGGGCCGTCGGGTGAATCGGCATAGGAAACTGTAACCGGGCAATCGTCCCCCCTTTTTCCACTTGCTTCCATAAATCCCTGGTAATACAAGTAAAATTTGCCTTTCCATTTTAAAACATCAGTGGTAGTCACCGAACGCCAACCAACCAGAGGCTTTTCAGGTCTTTTAACAGCTACACCCTGCTCTTCCCAGTTAAAACCATCAGTTGAGGTAGCATACCAAATTTCCGACAAATCCCAATCTGATGAAGGAATGGTATCGTTGCAATTTTCAGCCCCTTGAGGAGGGGTTGGGGTATTCCGGTAGGTATACCATATGTAATATTTTCCATCATGAAACAATACTTTTGATGGATCACGTCTGGTAATTGTTCCATCATAACCGTTGTAATCAAACCCTTTAAGTTCAGTATATTTAAACTGGCTAAACAATTCATTATTCTGTGGTTGAGGAGCAGAATAGTCTGTATATATTCGCTCCATGGCAGCACTCATTTCTCTTTCAGGCTTTTCTTCAGGCAAAATAAACGGAAATCCATCCTGCTTTTCAGTTTTTTTGTCGGTACAGGAAACTGAAACCACAAACAGCATTAATAAAGGAAATAGTTTTTTTATCATGATTTTTATTTTTAAACTTCGTTTTACAATTTATTATTAACAGACAGAACATACTCGCTGATAAAAAGAAACTGTTTAAGTATTACCCTTTGAGATATTTACATCCATTATTTACAGGTCAAAACTTCATGACAACACCTTGGCTGTTCACCTTAACTTTGATTTGCCAAAAGAATTAATCCTTCAAATGCATCTTTCAGTAATTAAAATTAAACAGTCATTAAAAATAGGGTAAGATTAACTTAATTAGCAGGTAGAAAAAACAGAATTCCAGTGGAGAAATTAAAAAACAGGACAAGTTTCTATCCGGGAGAACCTTGCAATTCAAAAAAACAACTCCTGTCGAAAACATAAAAAATCTACCCCCTCAGGACCGGCATTTTACCAACGTCAGATTTGACTCAAACATAAAAATAGAGGATAATAATTTTCAATTCAAAGTTAGAACAGTTTCGACAAAAGAGCACACCAGTCCTCAAAAAGCCTAAACGCAAAGACACTATACTACAAAGTTTTTTCCCTATAGTATAATTACAATAGATTATTAGATAGAGAGCAACTTCATTTACGCCAATCTCATCTGACCACTGATTACTGACCACTGAATACAGCTCCACCCCCATCTCTAACATCCAGCTTCTAACCTCTAACATCCAGCTTCTAACTTCCAACCATCAGACCATTTGTTCCGTCCTGAAATAGGTTGACCGCTTTTGAACATTTTCACTAAACATTCAAAAGACGGTTATTATGAAAAAGAAACGTTCACAATTTCAATTTAGATCAAGTCGTTATTTTAGTGAGGACTTCA
>NZ_QEWP01000033.1 GCF_003121985.1 Marinilabilia rubra | reverse complement strand
CCTCAGTTAACATATATTCTGATCAAAACAGAAAATTAAAATCAAATGTCAATCAAGGCACTCTTTTTTTTTAGCAATTTTGCAGTTAATAATAAATCAAAAAGTCAACCTATATTAGGACGGCTCACCAGGTCTCTGATTACTGACTACCAAACACTGACCACTGACCACTGACCACTCTCTACACCGCCCTCCCCACAGCTCCGGCACCATACCGTTGCCTCACATAGTCCAGTGCCCGGTAAAGCTCAACCTGACGAGGCGTATCCTCAAACAAATTCAATTGAGGGGCACCGCTCACTAAGTGTGATAGCTTAACCCCCACCAAACGGACCATCACACGGCGTGTATAGAGCCGGACTAACAACTCCTTGGCTATTGGTATCAGCACGTGATCAAAAGAGGTGTATGGCACCATTTTTTGCAATGTACGGGTATCAAAATCGCTGTATTTAATCTTTATGGTAATACACCCCGTCAATCGTTCTCCCGCTCGCAACTGGAAAGACAGCTTTTCGGTCATTTTCACTACCAGAGCAGTCAGCATCTTCATATCACCGGTATCCTGGTCAAAGGTGCGCTCACTACTTATGGATTTACGTTCTGTGTAAGGCTCCACCGGAGTAGGATCAATGCCATTGGCCCGGCGCCATATTTCTACGCCGTTTTTGCCCATGGCATGGCGCAACATCTCGGGAGGCATGCGTCCAAGTGTTTCAATCCGATCAATTCCCATAGAACGCAGGAGTTTGTATGTGGCAGGACCAATCATGGGGATTTTACGAATGGACAACGGCCATAAAAAGGGCTTTACCTCCCCCAAAAGCACTTCCTTTTCACCATTGGGCTTGGCTTCTCCGGTAGCGATCTTTGACACGGTTTTATTAACAGACAAGCCAAAAGAGATGGGCAATCCGGTTTCATGGATAATCCTATCCCTCAATTCATGACTCCACTTCAGACAACCGAAAAAACGATCCATCCCCGTAAGATCAAGATAATGCTCATCGATGGATGCTTTCTCGTAAAGAGGCGCCGAATCGCCAATAATTTCAGTTACTAAGCGCGAATAACGGCTGTATTCATCCATATCGCCCCGTACATAAAAAGCATGCGGGCAAAGTCGCCGGGCCAGCCTCATGGGCATAGCCGAATGCACTCCAAATTGCCGGGCTTCATAGCTGCATGCAGCCACCACGCCGCGATCACTCATCCCTCCCACAATCACCGGAACCCCTTTCAGCCGACTGTTCATCAACCGCTCTACCGAAACAAAAAAAGAATCGAGATCAAAATGCACAATATGCCTGTTATCAGTGTCCATGAACCTGTTTTGATTATTTATTAATCTTTATGTAGATTACAATTTAAACACGAAAAGCAAAAAATGAAAGAAAAAAGGAAGTTATTTTAGAGAAAAGGAAGGAGGCTGAGGCTGAGCTTGAGGCTACAGTTTAGGTTAAGACTGAGATTGAGGTTGAGGTTGAGATTGAGGTTTTAAAAACGCGGAGCGGTGACTGACCGGTAGAATTTAAGTTGGGCAAAAGTTAGCCCCCTCCGGGCATAGCCGTAATGAGCCCGGGGGATCAGACACCAGTAAAAACCGGTCTCTGAAGGAGGCCAACTATCATTTTAGTACAACATAAAACAGAGGAAAGATGACGTGACAAGCAAAAGCGGGAGGGCATCACCGGAATAAGTCGGGGCTTAGAAAAGACAATAAACATTTGATTTTACTCAATACACTGAGTAATTTTACTCAATAATTTGAGCAATTGCAATCAACAACGCCTTACTTTCTGCTCAAGGAAACAGCAGTTTCGAACAAACACTACTCACCCCTATAAAATGGGGTAGATTAGTCGAATCAGCAGTTGGAACTCACTTACTCAACCATGCAATGAGCAAAAAGATCCGATTGTTTTATTGCAACACTCCGTTAAACTTTTATAAAAGTCTAAAGTTTAAGCTCTTGCGAGTGAATGAGGTTTTGTCTTAAAGTTCAGGTTATCAGTGCTATATGATTTATCTTAAATCTTATATCTAAAAGTCTAACGATCTATTGTTATTGGAGAGAGCAAAACAATGAGGTTGATTTTATTATTGAATCATCAGGGAAAACAATTGGCATTGAAATAAAGAGTGAGCACAAAAGACCCTCCGGAGGAATGTCAGCTTTTGTAAAAAAATTCTCTCCTCATCAAACAATGCTGGTTGGTTATGAGGGTATTACAATCGAGGGATTTCTGAGTTTCAATCCTGAAGAGTTGTTTTGAGAAGACCAGACACATGTGTTTTCTATGGGAATACAAACTTGTTTGATTCAATACCGCTGGTACGGATTTGCAATCCGCACCGTTTAATAATGGATTTCTTTGTAGCCAAAGCGGCAGAGCCGAGCGGCAATCCACCACTGTGTAAGATTTTGCTCTTTCAAACAGGCTTACCGTTCAACTTCACTTCTTTGTTTGACAGGATTGCAAATCCTTCGTTAAAGAAACGCGGATTACAAATCCGCGTTAGCGGGAAATATCTGTTTCCATAAGCCCCTTCTCAAAACGAATTTTGCTAATAATAATTCATCTAAATGAGCCGGCTTTTCACTCACATTAACTATATTTACAAATAAAGCAACCAGCATTACCGTAATGCACATTACTGTAACACAAGTATCATCGTAAAATACCTGCTGAACTATGAAGTTTTATGATAGAATAAAAGAACTGGAACTGCTGCGCAAGACTGAGAAAAAATCACGATCTCACGCTCAAATGTCTATTGTTCTTGGAAGAAGAAGGATTGGCAAAACAACCTTATTAATTGAATCGGTGAAAAATCTTCCACATCTCTATTTCTTCATTTCCAAAAAAAACGAAGTTCTATTGTGCGAAGAATTTATAGAAGAAGTAAAAAGCAAGCTATCCGTCAATATTTACGGCACCTTCAAGTCGTTCCGGGATCTTTTTGGTTATTTACTGGATCTATCATCCTCTCGTCCTTTCACTTTAATAATTGATGAATTCCAGGAATTCATTTCAATTAACCCTTCTGTTTACAGCGAAATCCAGAATATCTGGGACAACAGTAAAAACAAAAGCAAAATAAATTTGATCTTTTGTGGATCGGTATATTCCATGATGAAGAAAATTTTTGAAGATGCCAAAGAACCCCTATTTGGCAGAGCCACGCAAAAATTATACATTAAACCATTCGATATTGAAACACAGAAAAGAATTCTTGCAGAACATAACCCTCAATACTCCCAAGATGATTTACTTGCCCTATACATGATAACCGGTGGAATCCCAAAATATCTTGAAGTTTTAATAGAAAATGAAGCTTTTAACTTCAACGATATGATTGATGTGGCTCTATCAGAAAATTCAGTTCTTATTGAGGAGGGAAAAAATGTTTTAATTGATGAATTTGGGAAAGACTATGGCAATTATTTTTCTATTCTGTCTCTTATAGCCTCATCCAAAACATCACGGCCGGAAATGGAATCAATTCTCGAAATTCAAACCGGAGGCTATCTGGACAGACTGGAAAATGATTTTGGCATCATTTCCAAAATAAAACCAATACTGGCTAAACCTAATAGCCGATCAGTAAAATACCAAATCAGCGACAATTTTCTGAACTTTTGGTTCAGGTTCATATACAAATACAAAAGTGCGATTGAAATCGACAACCTGGAATATGTAAAGAACATCATTAAAAGGGATTATAATGTCTATTCCGGAAAGGTATTGGAACGATATTTCATAGAAAAACTAAAAGCAGAAAGAAACTATTCAACGATTGGAAGCTATTGGGAAAAAGGAAATAAAAATGAAATTGATATTGTCGCGATCAATGAAGCAGAAAGAAAAATTTATTTTTACGAAATTAAAAGAAATCCTGCCAATATAAACATTAATGATCTGATTATTAAATCATCAGGACTCACTAAAAAACTTTCAGAATTCAAATCTGAATATAATGGACTCTCTCTTGAAGACATGTAATCAATGTATCAATAAATCATACTCCGTTTCAACATGTCCGTGATCCCGCACGTGCGGTACCGTGGTAAGATAAATAACTTTCACACCATGTCCCCACCGCATTTACACTCCTGTATTCGTATAGTCTTTGGACTTCGTCTTGTTTTGTAAACTCATCCTACAGGATATGCCTGATGCGGTTCGTATTCCTTGGGGCAGTGTTTTGCTTCCAGCTTCCTTAATCCCGAAGCATTCGGGAAGCTCGCGATGGACTCCTTTGCCTTCGGCTAATGGTTGGCGACTATAAACCCCACATCGTGGACTTGCACCACTTAGCTATTTACCATGCACGGCACACAAAAAAGGGGCAGCACCCGAAAGTACCGCCCCCCACAAAAACTATTACGGGAAATAATAGTCTATGTAGTTTTATTCTTAGTTGCTTACTGGTGTTAATACCAATGTCCAGGTATCTCCCCAAGCATCAGCCAATCCAGTTAGTGTAATAACCCCTGTTTCAGGATTAACACTTCCGGATCCGGAAATAGGAGACCCAAATGGCCCAACCGTATTCATGTAGGTAATATCTCCACAAACATCTTTCAACTCTCCGGGATAATCACCAGACAAACCATAAATGCTATACCAAAGAGTAAATAAACCTCCTGAAAAATCAGAAATTGTATAAACCCCATTTACACTTTGCTCTGTTAAAACAACAGTTGTTTCATAATCAGAAATTGGGTTAATATCAGAAGATGGCCCAGGATCTGTTGAAGCACCACTTGCTAAACAAACATATTCACCGGTCAAGTCCGACTCGCAAGCAAAAGTAGCATTAATAATAACATTAGAACGCGCCCTTACGCCTGACTTTGAAGTAACAATTACTTCAAGGGTAACGACATCACCCAGAGCTAATTCATCAAGGGTGGCATTTACTGCCTGAACAGCTTCGGAGGCAGTAACAGTAACAGTTGCCGGCAATGACTCATATGATCCAATAGAACCGGTTTCTCCATTATATGTAGCCTCTATCTCTACCTGACTCACCTCATCTTCCCCGGAAGCTTCAACTGTAAACTCCACATATGCATTATCCAAATCTTGCAAATCAAAAAAGGAAGATGAGATATCCGAAATAACAGGGACAATACCTGCACTCCTTAAACCAGCAGGATCTTCGTCTTCTTCATCACAGCCATTAAATGCAAAAGCTGCGACAAGTATAAATAATAACCAAAATATGTTTTTCATATCAAAACAATTTCAAATTCAACAAAGTAATTAACGGCTTCCACCAGCCCACCAAACATCTTCTGAATACACATATGATCCATCGCCATAGGCTTGACGGACATTCGCATTCGTAGTAACATCATCAGCTCCATAACTGAAACGGACAGGGAACTGCTGCGGATTGGCAGGATTCTGCAATGCAATAACATCATCGCCCATAGCTACCAACCGACGATAATCATTATAAGCCTCAACCGCTTCCTCTTCATAAAATGCAAGATACTTCTGAATCATAACTTCAGCAAGAGGATTACTATCAAATCTTGACTCAACCTCATTTGCAAAGTAATCTTCAGCATCAGCAGCAGTAAGACCAATATTAGGTTTTTGAAAAGCAGCAATAATCCCCTCTTCTAAAGCATCTTTTGCATCCTCCAACTCATCCAGTCGAACATACGCTTCAGCTTTCAAAAATTGAAGTTCATGATAACTCAACAAATAAGTTGGCGCTGTTTCAACAGAAATAGCTGATTTCGAATATTGATCCTGAACCTGGTCCGGAGTTCCGTTTGGTGCAAATACATCTCCTGTAAAGAATACATTATCTCTGGGATCGTTTCTATCTGCCAGTTTATCATGCATACTTTGACTTGCTCCAAAATAATTACGATCCTGCAAGAATTGGTAAAAGGGACTCGCATCAACATATTCATACTGACATTGTTCTGCCGCGCTTTCAAATGATGCATCGGCAAAGGAAATGACGTCGCCATATGCTGCATTTCTATTAGAGAGGCGCATTGTGTATCGTGCCTTCAGACCATTACCAAATTTTTTCCACAAATCAATATCACCTCCGTAGAAAAAGTCCTGGCTTCCAAGACCAGAAAAATTGGTTTCCTTATTCAGGTTTTCAAGTCCAGAATTAAGCATCCCGAATATTTCCTGGTAAAGACTTTCCTGACTATCCAATACAGGTGTAAAAATCCCTCCTGGCTGTAACGCCTCAGTCCAGGGTACATCTCCCCATAGATCAGTCAATACAGCCAAGTTATAGGCTGTCAAAATCTGGGCAATACCTAAAGTGTGATAATTTCCTTCTTCTGAACCTCCTTCAGAACACTTCTCAATAATCAGTTTTAGGTTATACAGGTTTTCGTAAATTGATCCCCATGAGTTATTATATGTAGTTGAACTTATTGGTTCACCACTCCTAATCTCAGCATTATAAGACTGATTGTAAATACCAACATTATGCTCTATATATACAGATGCATAAAAAGCGGGATCACTTCCTACAACCCTGAAAGCTGTACTGGTCATCACATCTGTAATAATCAGATGTGAACCAACATCAGTAGGGTCATTCACATTTTCATTTATATCATCCAAGGTGTCTTCACTACAAGCTCCTAAGAAAGAAAGTAGAGAGAAAACCAAAGCTATATTCAAATATTTCTTCATAATTTCACAGTTGTTTAATTACTCAATTAAAACGTAACATCAATTCCAAATCCGTAACTGGTTGTTTGAGGCAAAGAAAAGCGCTCAAATGAACCTCCCATGTTATTATTTCCCTGAGATGCCTCCGGGTCAAAATTTGGAAGAGCTGTCCAAAGCAGTATATTTCTGGCGAAAACTGAAACACCAAGATCTACACTACCAAAAACTTTGGTTGGATGCTTGTAACTCAAGGCCAACTCTCTCAACTTCACAAATGAATTTTCATGAATGTAATATTCATCAATATTGGAGAGTACATTTACATATAAATCCTGTATTGCATCCGGATCATTCACGCCTCCACGAACGATATCATTCTTCTCTCCATTTGGTTTATAACCATCATATATAAATGTAGATTCGCGATCTTCAGTTCGTGCAGACATTCCATATAAATCTAACAATCCATTAGAACCGGAATACATCTCACCGCCATTTTTCCATTCAAAAACAGCACTTAAAGAAACAGTTTTGTAACTAAAGGTATTGGTACCCCCAAGAATAAATTCCGGAGAAACCTCTCCTATAACTGCAGGCTCCCCCTGTTCAGGCATACCATGGTTCCATGCACCAGGGTTGTCAACCACTAATACTCGCCCCTGGTCATCTCTTTTAAATGAAGCTCCATAAATAACCGGATAAGTATTTCCTATACCAGCTCTGACCTGGGGGGTAACAAAACCACCAAGGAAAATACTCTCAACACCAGAAGCAAGCTCATCAACTACGTTATCAATTTTAGAATAGTTAACTGCAATATCCCATGTAAAATCACCTATTTTAATTGGTGTTGCATATAAAATTGCTTCATGAGTATTAGTATGAACAGCTCCTCCATTCATCACCAAACCTGCAGCTCCGGTTGAGGCAGCCAATGGGACCTGGAAAATCTGATCTTCAACGTCCTGACGAGAATAAGTGTAATCTATACCAAAGCGATTATTAAAAAACTTCAGATTAACTCCTACCTCATACGAAGTTGTATTCTGTGGCTTAAGGTTGGGATCATACTGAACATTATTAGAAATATACGAGTTAACCCCATCAATAGGATATTGAATAGGTTCACCGGTCCAAAAGCCACCACTGTAATCAGGTTTTGTAAAATAATTATTAATGTAGTCGCCTGCCTGTCCTACTTCAGCATACGACCCTCTTATTTTGGCATATGAAATCCAATCCAAAGCTTTAACCGGCTCAAGTTCTGAAGCAACAAAGCCTAAAGAAACTGAAGGATAAAAGAAAGATCTATTACCTCTGGGCATGGTTGAAACATAGTCATTTCGCCCGGTCGCATTTAAAAACAACATAGATTTCCAATCGTACGATAGACTACCGAAAAAACCGACTGTTCTTTCGCTCGACTGAGACTCATCTGCTGTTACTACATTAGCATTTTGAATATGAGACCAACCTCCGAAGTTAAAATCTTCTCCATGCTCTGAGTACGCTTTAATTTCCTCATGGTTTAATTCATTACCAAAAGTAGCAGAAATCGTAGAGTTATCAGACAATGACCAATTTAAGCTCGCCGTCAACAATGAATTGTAGGTAGCTGAAGTAACGCCATAGTTATCCATTACTCCGGCTCCTCCTTTTGATCCATATTCAAAAATATCCTGAAAATGGGTGGTATAACTATCAACCCCTAATTGATATTTCACATCAAGATCAAGACTTCCAGCTATGTTAGCTGAGTATTCTACGTAACCATTACCAAAAAAACGTTCTGTTTTCTCATTAAATGTATTGTTTTGAGCAACCCAATATGGGTTATCAAAAGTCATTGAGCGATAGTATATCTGAGAATAAGGATCGCCTGGCTCATGATAAGGATAACCTTCAAGATTGTAACTGGCCGGTGCAGAAAGAACTCCTGCAAGTGATGCATCATTAGCTCCCGAAAGTTTATCAATTTCCAACTTTACATAGTTGGAAGAAAATCCAACAGTGAAATTATCATTCAATTCCTTAACTCCGCTTCCTTTGAAGTTCCACCGATCCATCCCGGTGTTTAAGGCAATACCATCTTGTGTCGTATTGGTCAATGCTATTGCAAAACTACCAGTTTCAAAAGCCTGACTTACGTTAACACTATTGGTAGACTTATAACCGGTTTGATAGTAATCATCCCAATTTTCATAAACACGAGGTTCCTTCCAGGGATCTAAACCAGCTTGTGCCAATTGAGGAACATAAAACTTACCTTGCTGCATGCCATCTTCCTGGGTATAGGCATTATCTGTATTTCCTCCATATGTCGGACTATTAGGAAGCTCACTGATTTTTGGCCCCCAGGACAAAGAAGTATTGGGAACATAGCTACCATAGTTACCTTGTGCCCATGTTGATTGGTAATCAGGAGTCCTTGAAACGACATCAAAACTGGAATTGTGAGAGATGCGTACCACAGGTTTTCCAACCTTATTATTGGCACCACTCTTAGTGGTAATAATAACAACTCCGTTGGAGGCTCGGATTCCATACAAAGCAGCAGCAGCCTGCCCTTTCAACACATTAATTGATTCAATATCCGCAGGGTTAATATCTACTGCACGGTTAGAAATATCTGCTCCGGTAACACTATTTCCCGTATCATAATATGATGTAGATGCAATAGGCATTCCATCAACTACATACAGAGGTGTATTATTGCCGGTAAAGGATCTTGCTCCTCTGATAACAATTTGTGATGAAGCACCAGGCATACCACTGGATGGCTTTATATCCATACCAGCTAATTTACCTTGCATGGCTCCAGCCAAATCAGAATTACCCGTACGACCAATCTCTTCCGAATCAACATCCTGAACAGCATAACCTAATGCTTTTCTCTCTCTTTTGATTCCTAATGCAGTAACAATAACTTCATCAACCTGAAAAGCTTCATCTACCATTCCAACATTAATAGTAGACTGACCTTCATAAGGTATTTCCTGCGTTTCCATTCCAACAAATGAAAACACAATTGCGTCAGCATCCTGAGGCACGTTTAAAGAATATGTACCATCAGGCTGGGTAACGGTACCCACTGTAGTGCCTTTTACGAAAACGGATACACCGGGTATCGGCATACCATCTTCACTTCCCGTAACAGTTCCCGTAACGGCTTGTGCCTGGCCAAACAAATTACCAAGCCCAATAACCATTAGGAACGAAAGTGCTAAAAGTACTTTCTTCATAGATTAAAGGTTTAAAAATTAAAAATTAAAGAACAATTAAAAACAAGTTTACACATTTATTTAGTGATTATCAAGCTTTTTTAACATTTTTTGTCATCGGTAATCATTTTAACAAAAAAATATTTCGCTGATTTCTCCACTTCTAAAACTACATTTCAATGCAAATATAATTTTTTTTCTTACATCCATTATCCCAGTAAATACTTTTTCAGCTCCAACCCCCGTTTTTTATCGCACGAATTATATTTTTTTGAATTCCCTCTACCCAAAACCCCCTCTTTCCGGTCCACTTATTAATTATTCTTGTTTTTACTTACCACCACCCCCATTTTCCACCCCCTTTCATTTTCACACATAAGCCAGGAAACACGTTTTTTGCCATAGAGGATTCCCAGGAAAACAAACATGAAGCTTTGACTCTCATTGTCTGCCTCTTACAACCAACCACCCCTTCATGAGTAACAGCAACAGAATATCAAAGCAAAAATCAATCATTATCCCACTTACTAAGCCCATAATTTCGACTCCTCTATCCCACAATCCTTTTATTGATTTTTTTTCACATTCATGAACATCAGGACGGGAAGTCGAAACCTCAGTGTATGACGGGTTCCTGCCTTACATCAGTTGTTGTAATGTGTGGAAATTGTTTTTATCTTATCAGGTGAAAAAATAGTTAACTGATTCCGCGAGAGCAGACTTTCACAGCTTGGTTTGTTACCATGCACGGCACACCAAAAAAGGCCATCTCAAATTAATGAGATGGCCCCTTAGTTTCAAAGCTGACTTTATAGTCGGGCACTAATTACTAATATTCATCCTCCTCAAAACCGGTATACCTGGTACCGGAAATAATAACTATAGAATCCGGCTGTGCATAATAGCTAAACTCACCTGAATCCCAGACATAGGATTCATTTTCGGCATCATAAACGCTATTATAAACAATTTCCCCGGCAAAAAGCTTCAGGCGCAGATATATGCTATCCACCGGAGATCCTGATTTTGAAGTTCCTGCTCCCTCAAGAATTCTCCCTTCCAAAACAGTTCCTTTATTAAAATAGTAAGGAATAACATTAACATCGTCTTCGGCAGGAACATCTTCATCTGCCTCACCAGGAGCAACGCCCGGGACAGGATAACCACTCGCATTGAGCCCGGCACCTTCTTCAGAATTATCTACGGAGTGAAAGTTGGAATAATCACCTTCCAGTTGCGATTTGATCTTTATGCCACCAATATTTCCGGTTCTTTCGCCTTCAGAGTCTTCTTTCGCTGCAAAAACATTATTAACATCATAGATCCACAATTCATCCGAAACATCATTTGCTGAGTTGTAAGTCTGAATGGTATGATTACCGTATTCTTTCAGAATTTGCCCATTTTCGCCCATAGCCTTAAAATGCCATCTGCCGGAATATTCATAAGTTGCACTATCCCAAATTTCCAGTTCCTCCTCACAAGCTGTGAAACAAACTGAAAGGATTACAGATGATAATATAATAAATACATTCTTCATTGTTCAAAAAATTTAAGGGTTACTGCAATGTTAATTTCACGTCGAAACTAAAACCACTCTCCATTACCTGGGTGTATGAAATAGTATTCGTTGCCTCATCAAAGGTGATATTAACTCCTTCTACTGTTTCACGCCAACCAGACACATAGCCTAATTCAGTGGTTATAGTTCCATCTTCATTTATCACAAACACACCCGGAGCACCATAAGCAGGACCATAACCGGCATACTGCTCGTAATATCCGGCCAGCAGATCACTTACACTGTATATCCCGGTGGTAAGCTTAGTTATGACAACCTCCCCCCCGGCATCTCGTCCTACACGAATCCCGTCATATACGCCGGTTGGCAATTCAAATACATCGTAACCTTCAATATCGGCAACAGTAACATCCCTGTTGATATAAAAAGGCACTCCCTCAGCATTTAGCACTTCGTAGGTAATTTTATACGAGCCTGCGACATCAGGATTAACATCATTAAGCTTTCTATATTCAACATCTTTAATGGTATCACCATCGGCAGTATACCTCTCGGCATATATTCCTGCTTCGTTATACTCAGTTCCTTTTATTAGTACAACCGGGTTATCTCCCAATAATTCCATATGAGGAACCGGTGTTTCCCGGGAAATGCCTTCTGTTTCTTTTTCTTCACATGAGAAGAAAAGAGGCACCATAGCAAGTATTGTATAAAATATTTTTTTCATAAAGCGTTATCCTTTCTTTGTTATTTATCCGTTTTTTGATTCCACCAAACCTTCTCTAACAAGTCTGTTTTTTGTCCCGGTGCATTAACATTCCTGGTTAATACATCAGAAGGATAAATAGGCGAGGCAGGAAGTTGACCGTTGGTTTTAGCCCTTCCATTTACTGAAACCGTTAATTGTCCTACCGGAAAATTATTATTGGCATACTGTCTGTCGGCAGCAATATTAATGTCATTCACCGAAGGATACTTATTACGATTCCGCTCCAGAAATGCCTCAAGATGCTGATAATTGGCACTGGCTACCCAACGCTGCATGGCTATTTGCCTGATGCCTTCTTCTTTTTCCATATCGTGCCACATGGCATAACCGGGATTTACTTCCTCATTGTCGCTATTCTCTTCAAGAATTTCAGTATTACTAATACCATGCTGCTCTAAAGAAGACATCACACCAGCTTCGTAATAATCCCCGGCCATTTCATTTTCGCCGGCTCTAACATATACTTCAGCAATATTAAAGTTTACTTCCCATGCAGACATCAATATTAAATCCATGTCCCCGGCAAAATCAGCTTCACAATATGCTTCCTCTTCATCAATAGTGCCATCTGCATCAGAATCTTCTTTGGAGTCAAAATCCCCAAAAAATGCGCCTTCAAAGCCCCCTCCGGCAGGAGAGAAAACAGTATTCAAGCGAGGGTCAGCATTTTGCTGCAAATAGTCCACAAAAGTTTTACATCCGATAACGTTGGTAGACAGATTTGAGGCCCCTCCTGCTTCAAATTCTCTCATAGGATGCCGCTTGCCTTCCTGACCATCATCCCATGTCGATTCATCAATTTTTGCAGATTCACTGGTTAAAAACTCATTATTCTCAACAAAACTCAGCACTTCGGCATTGTTATACCCTTCAGTTTCGGATAAACGCAGCATTAATTTCAACTTTAATGAATTTGCAAACAACCTCCACTTACTGAGATCGCCGGAGAAAATAAAATCAAAATGTCCATCTAAAGAGGCATCTGTAAGATCCATTTCCAACAAAGTGTTAATCCGGCTAATCAGGTCTGCATAAATTTCCTTTTGAGCATCAAACTCAGGCGAATCAATGCCTTCACTTCCCCGCAAAGCCTCAAAATATGGAACATCACCCCATACATCTGTAACAATTTGCCAGGTAAATAGCGACAAAGCTTCTGCAACGAAATACTTCCCTCGTCCCTGATCGTTATCGGACATCATTTTTATCCTTTTAAGATCGTTAAGAACGCCTGCCGTTAATTCCTCGTAGGTATCCTCAAAACTGGTTTCCCGGTATTCACACAAAGCTTTAAACTGAGAAGCAGTATAATTTTGTGTCCAATATTGTACCCAGTAGGCACCGGCAAATCCAAAATCCCAGCCCATTAATTGATTACCAATACCAATCTGAGCTCCGGGTAGTAAAGCTTTTGAATCCGGTATGTCACTTAAAACGTTTGGATCTTTATTCACGTCCAGATAATCTTCGCAGCCAGCTGAAAAAATTAGCGTAATGACTGTGATGATTGTTAATATTTTGTTATTCATATCATTTCCATTTTTATTTATTACAAACTAAACGCAACGCCAAATGTATAGTACTCATTGGTTGGGTTAGCCCCAAACTCCCCGAACTTAGCTGCAACGTCATTTCCAAAGGTGGTTGTTTCAGGATCAATGTAGGGATTCTCAGCCGGAGTCCACAACAAGATGTTACTGGCGTTAAAGGAAAGGCTAACCGTATTCAATTTCAACTTGTCAGTAATTGACTTTGGCAGTTGATATGACAAACTAAGGTCACGCAGTTTCAGATAGGAACGGTCTATAATAGCAAAGTCCGGTCCCTGCATTCCCCCATCACTGTAAAAGGTATGAAGCGCAGTTGGATCTACAACAACATTATTTTCACTATATGTACCATCTCCATTATCAACTACTGAGTTGGGCACAATAAAAGGCCTCCGGTCATTTAATACACTTTCAGGCGAACTTCCGGTCCAGTGCATGTAATCCTTGGTATAAGAATAAATGTAGCCGCCATAACGCAAATCAAAAGTTGCAGACATAGTTACCCCTTTGTATGCAAAAGTGTTGGTCAATCCGGCCCTGAACTCTTCATTGATATCTTTCCCAAGAAACACTTCATCCGCCGTAGCCTGAGGCATGCCGCTTCCATCAACCACAATATGCTCTTCTCCATCCAGCTCTACTGTTCTGGCACTTTCAAATTTAAACTGCCCCAGCGGTTTGCCTTCAACAGCGAAAATGCCACCCGAGCCAAAACCTCCAAGATTAACTTCATCAACTTCAAGATTTTCAACCACATTGTCGTTAGTAGCAAAATTCACAGATACATTCCACTGAAAATCTTCTCCTCTCACAGGATAACCATCAAGAATGATTTCATAACCTTTATTCCTGACATCTCCGAGATTGGACCTTTGTTCGGTATAACCGGTTGTGGGATCCTTAGGTAAAGTGGCAATCAAGCCATCGGTAAAACGGTTATAGTATGAAAAATCCACACCAATCCGGTTGTTTAGAAAACGTCCCTCAAACCCAAGTTCAAATTCGGTAGTAAGCTCCGGCTTAAGATCAGAATTCCCCAAACGATTAGAAACCATGTAAGAGTTGGTTCCACCCAGAGGAAAGGTAAGATCATCAACTTCTGGAAAATTAGGATTGGCAGAGAATGCTGAGACATATCTGTCATAAACGAAATAAGGTTCAGTGTCACTACCAGTCATACCATAAGCAGCCCTTATCTTTGCAAAACTCAAAACTGACGAGGAAATTCCCTTCTCCTTTAAGAAATCCGTAATCAGAAAACTGGTGGTAACGCCGGGGTAGAAATAGGAATTATTATCCAATGGCAATGTGGATGACCAGTCATTTCGCGCTGTAAGCGTTAAATAAAGATAGTTCTTAAAACTCAGATCCGCATTTCCATAAACGCCTACCAAACGTCTTTTCTCAGACTCCTGGTCTGATATGGAAGGCGATAAACTGTTAAACAACCGATAAACACCGGGTACATCAATGGAATTGACGGATCCACTCAACCAATTATACTTTCGTTCATTGATGTTCAATCCGGAAATGAAGTTTAATGAAATATTATCAGAAAAATCATGGTTGAAATTAACCATAAAGTCATGGTTCATTTGCACTCTGGTTCTTCTTATCTCTTCATAATTTCCAGGATTGGCTGTACTTGAATTGGCATTGGGAGCTCCCTCGCTAAATTCTATTATGGCCTTGTGAGATTCGGACCGCGCTACCTCAAGATCTCCCCCAAAACGGTATGTCAGCCTTAATTTTTCAAGCAAATCGAAATCCAATTGAAATTTTCCGAAGATTTTGTTTTTACTCTGAGTCGCACCATCCTGATTCAAAACATAATAAGGATTAACCCCATAGGGTGTAAAATAATTGTCCAGATAATAGAATTTCCCCCTGTAATTCTCCATATCAACAATGGATACATCATTAGGAATTTCATAAAGAGATCTAAACACAGATGTGCCCTGACCCGAGGGAACTGATGACGTTTCTTCAGTACTAAAATTAACCGAAGAACTGAATTTTAATTTACCGGCTTTATGAGAACCATTGGTAGCAATGGTATACCTGTCGTAAGAATCGGCATCAGTAGGAATCACCCCATCAACAGCGTTTTGAGACAATGAAAGAAAATAGGTAGTATTTGCATTACCACCACTTAAGGAAAGTGAATTCTTAATATTCTCGCCATAATCAAAAAAGTCTCTGACGCGGTCTTCCAAAAAAGCATACGGTTTAATCAGCTGATGGTTATCAACTTCATTGCCCCATACACGGTCTCTCCCATCATAAGGAGCCCCCCAGTTCCCATTTTCATCGAGAGCGCGATCGCCACTCCATCCCTGGCCAAACTGACGCTGAACCTCAGGAAGTCTTCCAACTTTTGATAAGGTATAACCGCCATCATAATTTATTTGAATTTTTCCATCCGTGTCACTTCCCGATTTGGTAGTAATCATGATAACCCCATTAGCAGCTCTCGACCCGTAAAGGGCTGTTGCGGCAGCTCCCTTAAGCACGGTTAGCTCTTCAATATCATTGGGATTTAGCGCATTAATACCGGAACCAAAGTCAACCTGCGAATTCAAATCATCTCCTGACCGGTTCTGTTCATTGGTAATAGGAACACCATCAACGATATATAAAGGCTGATTACTTCCAAAAGAAGAAGCCCCACGAATAATCACATTTTGTGTTGCTCCGGGGCCTGGAGCCGTGGAAATATCTACTCCGGCCACCTTACCCTGAAGGGCATTCATGGGATTAACAGCCTTGGATTTAGCAATATCTTCCCCATCAACAGAAGTGGTTGCATACCCAACAGCTTTCTTTTCCCGTGATATACCTAAAGCAGTAACCACAACTTCATCCATCGCAATAGATTCACTCACTAAAGCGACATTAATGGTGGACTGACTTTCATAGGAAATTTCCTGAGTTTGCATTCCCACAAAAGAAAAAACAATTGTTTCTCCTTCTTCGGGTACACTTAACGTGAATGTACCATCCGGTTGGGTAACTGTTCCCACAGTTGTCCCTTTTACAAAGACGGAAACACCAGGTATAGGAATACCGTCCTCATTTCCCGTAACAGTTCCTGTAACAGTTTGTGCTTGTGCCATAATGGATCCAAGCCCAATAACCATAAGGAACGAAAGTGCAAAAAGTACTTTCTTCATAGATTAATGGTTTAAAAATTAATAATTATGGACATTGAGAAACAAGTTTAATTTATAGGTATATTTTTTATTTTAACCTTTCATTTAATTAAACCAATTCCCTTTTAATATAGATTCAATAATTCATTAAAGCTGATTCTAATAATGGGAGGCAAAAATTAAAGGAGAAAAATCTTTCTAAACACTTAACGAAAGCCATCCCCTCGTTAGGGAATGGCTTTATTCTATTCTATAATTTTAAACCCGGAATAATCTAAGAATTTCATTTTTCAACTATTCCATTCTAAAGACAGAAACAAATCAAAAAACCCCTATTCACAGGCAAGTTTTTTTTTTGAATTTTTTTTTCTATTATTCACTTTACATAAACATAAATTCATAGAATAAATGAGACTTATTTTGAAGAAACTGGAATGGCAACAAGAAAAATTTGAAGATTTTAAAAGCAAAAAGAATGCATTGCATTCTACCTCAGTACCTTATACAAAAAACCGTTTAGGCCTGGGAAAAGGAAAAAAATCTTAATAGATAGACAACGGTTAATTGACTGGCAGTTATCGCAGGAAATTCAAAATATTAATAATCATAAAGTAAACAAGAACCTGCTTTCTCTCATAAAATCTGTGCAAGCATGGAGAAAAATAACCTTTTTGAAACAGTTTTAGCTGGAATCTTCAGAAGGACAATAATCCCCTTAATTATAGTCCAAAGAAAAGGTAAAAGAAAAATTCGGGAGGTGGTGGAATTACTAAATCGAGATTCTTAAAAAAAAATCACTTGCCACATTTATATAAAGATCTCAAATAGAGTAAGTCATTTTGAGTAGAAATTAGGTTTATAATAATCAAGTAGGAAGATAGGGATTATTTCCTATTTGTCCTCTCACTACTCAAGAAACATCGCCACGCGGTTCCGCACACGGGAGTTCCTTTGCTCATCCTCGTCTTTAGCAAATATCCTGAAAAGGTAAGATAATCCGCCATTGCCAGATGTTCATTGGTTATGTTTCTCGGAAAAATAAAACTATAAGACAAAAAAAAGCCCCGAAGAAAATCCGAGGCTTTTGTAATCAAAACTTATTTTGCATTACTATTCTGCAAATACAAGTTGCAATCTCATTATTCTACTCTCAAAAATCGGTAACTGGTTCAGGAGTAGGCGCAGCTGGATTGTTGTCACCCTCTGCTAATCCTGGATTAGCTTGAATTTCAGCTTCTGGAATTCTCCATAGTAATAAAGGATCATTAGCAGGAATATCAAAAACCATGGTAGCATTAGGAAAACCAGCTCCTCTTCTATCAACACCTGTTTCCAAGCGCATAATATCAAACCAGTTTAAACCTTCTCCCCATAGTTCGATTCTTCTATGACGAAACACCTCTTCCTGGAAATCAGCAGCACTGTAAACATAATCCGGGTCTCTATAAGTCTGAACAAAACTCTCTAAAGTGCTAACTCCATCTCCGCCACTCATTCCCTCAGCTTCTGCTTTAATCAAATACATTTCTTCAATTCTCATCAGAGGAATATCATTGGCATTCGTTGTAGTTTGAAGAACGTTATTATATGGAGCAAATTTAACCTGAGTATATTCACGATAAGTCCCTTCCATAAACTCTTGCTCTGCATCATTAAGATTATCCGACTGCAAATCAGCATCTATCCACCAACCTTTGCGAACATCCGATTCAGAAATAGATGCAAACAAGGATTTATTTATCTGTCTTCCTTTAGAATAGTTTGCATACCCCCAATTCAAAGATCCCATATGAGAAATCCAGTTAACAATACCAGAGGTAACAACGGCATCGGTTTCAGAGACAATAATCCCCCACATCCAATTTGATTCATTAACCGTCCAAAATGCTGGTTTACTAACATCCTCAATGCTTGCAGGAGTGGCCTGAGAAGCTTCGATTGCACTGGTGGCATCAGAGGCAGCCTCAGTCCAATTTTGCATTGTTAGGTTAACTCTTGCGCGAATTCCATAGGCAACAGCAAGATTAACATACCGCTTATCATCTCTCATAACACCCTCTTGTTCTGCATCCTTAAGCAGCTGAATAGCAAGATTTACATCAGCTAAGATTAAATCATATACTTCCTTTACCGAGGATCGTGGAATACCATCAATAGCTGCGGCATTTGCATTTTCTTCAGTTATAATGGGTACACATGGAGCATCCTGATTACCAACATAGGTAAACTGATACAATTGTGCCAGAACCCAATAACTAAAAGCTCTGGTAGCTAAACCCTGAGCGAGATAGAACTTGGAGGTAGGATCTTCTGTATCTTCCGGAATAGCAGCAGCAACATTATTTGTAGCGCGAATAATGGAATACATATCGTTCCACAAAATCTGGCTTTCATTAGAATCATAGTCCCTATCAGTAAACTCCAAATTATTACCATTCCAGTTATATCCATTATTGTCGCTCACAACGTCATAACCATTGTGGTCAGTAAACAACATAACAGAGGGATACCCAAAATCATTATGTCTAGATGCATTTAATGCATCCTCATTAGGCATGTATTGACTAAACTGGGAAAACACAGCATTCACACTTGCCTTAGCCTTTGACGGATCTTTTGATACAATATCTTCTTTTTGCTCGGAAGTGACAATATCCCCGTCAGGAGCTGTATCCAAAGCATCCTCACACGATACGATTCCAAGTAAAGCAGAAATAAAAAATCCTATTAAATATCTTTTCTTCATAATCATCTCAATTAAATTTTTAAAAGACCAAATTTATACCTCCAGAAATCGTACGAATCGGTGTATAACGCGCAGTAGAAGCTGCGGTATAACTTTGTCTGGGATCAAGCCCTTTTCGACTTGTAAATAAGGCAACATTCTCAGCACTCAAATAAATCCTTAGCCTCTGAATATCAATCCCTTGGAACAAATTAGCGGGCAAAGTATATCCTAAGGTAATATTGTTAATGCTGAAATAATCAGAGCTTGTCAAGAACCTTGTAGAGGTAGAGTTTGCGTATCGATCATTTGCATTTAACCTTGGTACATCGGTATTGGTATTCTCAGGTGTCCAAGCATTAAAAATATCTTCATGCCAGTTATTTCCGGCAAAGCTTGAATTTCCACCATGCATCAGTCGTCGGTAACCAGAATCATAGATTTTGCCTCCCAATTGATAGGACGTTTGAACTGATGCATCAAACCCATAAAATTCCAAGCTTGTACCGATTCCTCCATAGACAGTAGGAAGCAGGTCATCAGAGGCAACTTTATGTTCAAGCGCAACAGTGTAATCACTGGTCTTAATGCGTGCACCATCCTCATCTTCTGCCCAATACAATGCCATACCATCTTCTGGATCAACACCTGCATATTCTACAAGATACATACGATACATTGACTCACCTTCTTCATAAATTCTGGTTCCATCAATAAGTTCTCCCTCAAGGTCAGGGTGCAATTCATTAATTTTATTATTAATAAATGTTGCATTGGCATTTACATTCCAGCTCAAATTGCCGGTGTTAACAATATTATAGCCTAAATCGATCTCCAACCCTGAATTGGTCATTGAACCAATATTCATTGGTATAGAGGTATAGCCATTACTACCAGCCACGGGCTTAAAATAAAGCATGTCGGATGATTTCCTTCCAAAGTACTCAACAGATCCGGTCACCCGATTGCTAAGTAAAGCAAAATCCAAGCCAACATTGTAAGAAGTAGAAGTCTCCCAGGTAAGATCTGGATTTCCTTTGAAGACTAAGCTACCATCAGAAAAAACACCATCAGCACCTGTAACTTCATATTGGTCTAAATATGGATAATAGTTATCGGTACCATTTAGCTCTATGTCATCATTTCCCTGCTCACCATATGAAGCCTTCAATTTCAACATATCAACCCAAGGTAGAGATGCCATAAAGTTTTCTTTGCTAATCATCCAGGCAACACTGGCTGACCAAAAGTCACCCCATCTGTTTTCAGGACTAAATCTAGATGAAGCATCACGACGATATGCAATATTACCAAAGTAGGTATCTGCATACGAATAATTCACACGTCCAAAGTAACCTTGTGTAGAATATTCATCTCTGGCACCACCTCCACGCAAGTTATCAATAGAATTACTTACATAATAGCTCTCTGGGTTATACAAGTTCTGTCCACTCGCAAAAATGAAACCATCCTGAAATTCATATCCGTCATATCCAACAGTTATATCCATTTGATTCAATGATCCGAAAGCAAATTGATAATTACCGATATATTGCTGGTTAAAACCTACCATTTTATCTTGTTGCTGATATGCGGTACCACCATATGCAGCACTTTGCCCCATATATGCATTACCTAAATCACCGTAGCGCGTATTATCAACGTTGAACCCATATCTTGCTGTCAACTTCATTCCCTGAATTGGGGTTAGTTCTGCAAACCATGAAGTATTAATAATATCCATTTTATAATCGGTATTATTATACGTCAAATCTCCAGCAGGGTTAGCAATAGACATAAATGAACGGTCAAAATTCGTACTTACACCATCACCATAATCATAAATTTTACGGCCATTGTTTAAAAGAATTTCTTCTGTTTCACCATCTCTAACATATAACGGATAAACAGGGGCAATATAGTTAGCAATAAAAAAGGCATTACCACTAGAACTGGTATTAACCTGCTCTCCCGGATAATCACTGGTGATATTATTGTAATTAAAGTTCGCTCCAACATTAAGCCAGTCAGTTATCTCATAATCTCCTTTCAATCTACCGGAAAAACGTTCAAAGCCAGATCCAGAAATAACACCTTGGTCATTCAGATAACCAAATGACATGTAATATGATTGTTTCTCATTTCCTCCAGAAATGGAAACATTGTATTCTTGTCGCGGGTTATTTTGAAAAGTTTCGTCAGCCCAATCATCCGGCACATAATAATAATCACCATCATTGTACCCCAACTGAGCATTGGGATTTAACTGACCATCCATCCCAACAAGCTGCTCGCCGTCTGGCACAGTATAAATTCGATATCCTAAACCACCCTCTGAATCAGTTGGCAAAGTAGAATTGGCATAAGCATTAGCGTCTGCAGGAGTATATTCCAAATTATAAATCCCAGCGTTATAAATAGCTTGATAAGCTGTTTCCATATAATTTCGAGGACTTGATAAAACATCATAGTTCTCAACAGCTCGGGAATTAACACCAAACTTCATATCGAATTTTACACTTGGCTTACCAGCCTTTCCTTTCTTGGTAGTAATCATGATAATACCGTTAGCTCCACGAGCACCATAAAGAGCTGTAGAGGCGGCATCTTTCAAAACAGTCATTGATTCAATATCCGCAGTATTGATTGAAGAAAGATCTCCATCAAAAGGAACCCCATCTACAACGTATAATGGGCTCGTTCCTGCATTAATTGATCCAACACCTCTTACTCTGACAGATGCTTCTTCTCCGGGCTGTCCATTATCATTCAATACCTGTACACCAGCGACAGCACCTGACATTGCATTGGTAACATTTGAGACCTGTCTTTTCTCAATACTCTCAGAGTCAATCTCTGCTGCAGAACCTGTAAATGACCCTTTAGTAGATGTTCCATAAGCAACTACAATAACTTCATCCATAGCAATTGCTTCACTCACTAAAGCCACATCAACAGTTGACTGGCCTTCAAAAATAACTTCCTGTGTTTGCATACCCACAAACGAAAAAACGATTGCTTCTGCATTTTCCGGCACATTTAAGGAGTATGTACCATCTGGTTTGGTTACTGTACCCACAGTAGTCCCTTTGACGAAAACGGAAACACCGGGTATTGGCATACCGTCTTCACTTCCCGTAACAGTTCCTGTAACAGTCTGGGCCTGCGCTAAAACAGAACCAAGCCCAAACACGACCAAGAACGAAAGTGCTAAAAGTACTTTCTTCATAGATAACTAGGTTTAAAATTAAAAAATAGAACAACGTATTTAACACATCTAAGTTAATAAATGTTTTAAATATTAAAAATTACAAATCAGTGATTTTTTAAACGACAAACAACCATAATTCAAGTTTTATGATATATATCATCCAACTATTGATATTCCGTTAGGGGCGGAGGTGGTTTTTCGAATATTTTGTCACAAATATATAACTTTTCGCTTTCAAAGAATAACCTGCAAATATTTTTTTTGATTTTTATCACTTTCCAACCCCCTAAATGATCAAAACAATCCTCTAAAAACCAGACTTTTCAAAAGACACCCCTAAAAGCAATACCCCTCTAAAAAAAAGTACATATTTTTCACAAAACACTCCCCTTTACAAACCCATTATGGGTAACAGCAATTATATTTTTTTTGAAAACACTCCATTAAAAACAAGGAGGGATCAATTTTGTTGAAATTCCTAATTGTAATAGATCGTTAGATTTTTAGATACCTGCCTGACGGCAGTCAGGTAAGATGTAAGATAAATCTTTTAACACCGAAAACCTGCGCATTGCCCCAAATCAAAATATACCTTCAAACAATTAATAACGAACACATTGTAAAAGTTTATATTGAGCCATTTTTAACAAACCTCCACCAATCACAAAAACCGGACTTAACCACTGACCTACACCCACTTAACAGGCAGACGACACTTAAGAAAAAACCTTTTTAGGGGCCTTCTTAAGAGCTTCTTCGGGTCTTCTTCGGCCTTTGTTCGGCATTTCTACGACCCTATAGGAGTCGAAGAAAGGTCGAAGAACAGTCGAACAAAGGCCAAACAATGAAAAAATAAAACAGGATAACATATCCTGAGTTAAGAAAACGCAAATTACAGTTTCGCGTTAGCAGGGGCAAGAATCAATCAATGAGCAATGATCGATGATCAATAATCAATTAACAGATGGCCGAAAACAATATCTCCTCAATTGGGTAATTATTCGGAACTGCTTCGGAGATGGTTCGGACCAACTCCGGGACTGCTTCGGGGCAGATTCGGTGTTTCTTCGGTTGTTCTTCGGTTATCCTTCGCTTATAAGGGAACGAAGCCTGAACGAACAACAACCGAAGCGCAACCGAAGCTGCTACGAAACAGGACCGAAGCAATTCCGAAGGTGGGACGAATGGCAACCGAAGAGAAACCGAACAATTAACATTCAGAGAGCTCAACACAGACGAGTGGGAAACACCCTCTCGTTGCAAACGAGAGGGTGGGGTATGTATACGACCCACCTCAGGGTCCTTTGCTTTCTTTCGCCCATCCAGGGCTCCAATTATCGTTGATCCTGATCCCCGGGGCTTCACACCGGGCTTTTTGATTTCGGGCCGTTGGCCCTGTTACTGACCACTGAACACTGAACACTGACCACTGCCCACAGCCATTTACATCCCATCCCTAACGGGACTCTACTCTTATGTAAAACCAAATCTTCTACCGACATTTCAGCCCTAACGGGCCTTAAACGTTAATTCTCCAATTGCCCCAGGCTCCATGCCCCATACTCTTTGCCCTATACTCTACGCAAATCTCTCATCTCTAACATCCAGCCTCCAGCATCTAAAACATCCAACTGAGAACTGAATACTGACAGCTGAATACCAAAATCAATTTCTGAATTAATAAAAACGAATCACTCAACATCTTCATTCCCCAATAATGAGATTGTCAGCCTCCGAAAAAATCATTATTTTTGAAAGAAAAGTAAGAAAATGAATAGGATCGAAATAAGGCAAAATTTCCACAATCTGATTGACAGTATTGAAAATGAAAATATCCTTTTTAGCTTTTATGAGCTTTTAAAAAGCAGAAGCCAATCAGAACAAGGATCGTTATGGAATAAATTAACTTTCCAGGAGCAGGAAGATTTAATAAAACTCGCTGATGCCGCAAATGACCCTTCCAACTTAATTGACCACAATGAGATTAAAAAGAAACACACGAAATGGCTCTAAACCTATATTGGTCAAAGAAGGCTGACCGGAAGTTTGATGTAATCATCAATTACTTGTTAGATGAGTGGGGAAAGCAAGCAACAAAAACTTTTGTCCAAAAAGTATATGAATTTCTGGATTTAGTTGTTGAATTTCCAGAGATTGGTACAATGGAAAACGCGGAAAAACAAATACGTGGTTTCACCATTGTCAAACAAGTAAATGTATTTTACACAGTGACCGAAAAAGGGATAATTCTACTTGACTTTTTTGATAATCGTCAACACCCCAAAAGAAAAAGATTTTAGTTCACTGATTTTTCCGCTAAAATTCCTGTTTTTCTCCCATACCCTTTTCTTCAGAAATTGTCCCCATAAGTATACCCCAAAAGCATTTCATATTACACATAGCCAAGACATCTATTTTTTATAGTTAACAGATTCTTCGACAAGCTCAAAATAACTCAGATTTGGCCAGGCTTTTTCTTCTTTGCTATGTGGCCCCGGCACCATGCACCTTTGCTTTCTTTCGCCCATCCAGGGCTCCAATTATCGTTGATCCTGATCCCCGGGGCTTCACCCAGGGCTGATGCTTTCGGGCTGTTGGCCCTGATCATTGATCATTGATAACTGGTTATTGATCACTGAAAACCGACAATCACCAGGAAATCTCCTCTCCCACCTTCTCAAACAACATTTCCACAGCTTTCTCAGCTTCCTGTTTGGAAGTATCAATCCGGTAAAACGGGGAAATCGGGGCCTCAAAAGGAGATGAGATCCCCGTGAAATTGGGTATCTTACCCTGTCTTGCTTTGGCATAAAGACCTTTTACATCGCGTTCCTCACAGATTTCGATGGGGGTATTAACATGAATCTCCAGAAAATCTTCCTCTCCTATAATTTCCCGGGCCATATCACGAATTTCATTGGTAGGACTGATAAAAGCACAAAGAGTAATTACTCCGCTGTTGAGGTATAGTTTGCAGACTTCCGCTATGCGACGGATATTCTCACGGCGGTCATCTTCGGTAAAGGTGAGATTATTATTTATTCCCGAACGAATATTATCACCATCCAATACCTGACAAAAATGACCTTTCTTAAACAGAAGCCTTTCCAATCCACTGGCAAGAGTAGTCTTGCCTGAACCGGAGAGCCCCGTAAACCAAATCACTTTAGAGCGCTGATTCAGAAATTCCTCTTTCTTCCTCCGGTCATAGATCTTGTCAAAGGTGGTATGGATGTTTGTTGTCATGCTTTTTATTTACAAAAATATAGAGTTCTGTAAGAAATGAGAAACACCAGTGTGATTTTTTTGAAGCGGCTGCATTTTTCACCGCAGAGACCTCAGAGGTGCGCGGAGGTTTGTGGTTTTAGTTCCTTAACCAGCACTGCCGGCTTATTTTTTTTACCGAAGAGGACGTGGAGGAATCCCTCCCCTCCCTGCCTGCCCTTTCAGAGCGCTACAACAATATAACTCACACACCCGGGACGTTGCCCCGGGCTAGTCTAAACCGGGCCTTCAGCCCGTATATACCATGCTCCCTGCTCTTCTAACCTCTAACTTCTAACCTCCAGTCTCTAACCTCAAGCCTCTAACCATCAATAATCTGATTACTGACCACTGACTATTGAATCTCATCCCTACGGGACTTTCCTTACTATTTACAATTAATTTTTCTACCGATAATTCAGCCCTAACGGAACTTATTTTACTGACCACCGACCACTTGTTCCGTCCTGAAATAGGTTGACCGCTTTTGAACATTTTCACTAAACATTCAAAAGACGGTTATTATGAAAAAGAAACGTTCACAATTTCAATTTAGATCAAGTCGTTATTTTAGTGAGGACTTC
>NZ_QEWP01000032.1 GCF_003121985.1 Marinilabilia rubra | reverse complement strand
ATCTGAAAGTCGCTTCGAAAACAACTCTAAGATACTGGTTTTCAGGGATTTAAACAAATTTATTGCGCTGATTTTCAGGCATTTACCATACTTTTTTTATTATATTTTCAACCCTTGATTCACATTATTCATGATTTCTTCTCCTTTTAGTTATTCATTAAAGAGTAGGAACAGAAAAAAAACGCTTAAAGTTCAAATTTCTTTACAATTACCGGGCAGAGACCTAATCGTCAAGCCCAAAAGCCCTCAGTAATAAATTCATAAAAGGTGTAGGTTATCTTCAAAAAGCAGGTTCGATATTTCTAAGTAAGGCTGAAAAGAGAGGGAAATAACTACTTAAATCCACCTTTTTAATACTCTGGCACACCGGAGGGTCCGGATTTTAAAACGCTAAAAATCAATCGTTTTAAAATCAAAATAACATTTACATAAAAAATGGGACTATCAGTTCTGTATGGTTTTCATCTCATCTATCCCGAAATTTCCGGACTAACGATCCAGTGAGTTGTTTGACCATATTGATATTATTAGACCTTAACCAGAAAAATACTTAAATTTGTGTTTAATGGTTCTTTAAAATCAAAAACTTAACAGAAAATTTTAAGATTGCCAACAAAAGAAAAATGGCTTTTATACTTTGTCCTTGCATTTTTTACGCTGGCCGAAGAACTTGCTTATCATTTCTTTTGCATTTTCTTCAAGTTGACCATTTAAGTTTGTGACACAAAATACCAGGCATACAAACACTTAACCCAATTCACTCATACGCCAGCAAAGTTTTTTGCTGTAATTACCGTATTCCCAAATATTCCAGCATCTGCCTAAATGAAAAAGAATTGAAAATAACAAACAAAAAAAAACATCAAAATGAAAATCACCGAAATTGATCTACCCAATGTCCAACACAAGGAAGTAAGACTCTTCAAGCTGACCAATGGAGAGGAAACTGAAGTTACCATTACAAATATTGGTGCCACAATTACGAGTATCAAAACTAAAGACAAAGAGGGGAATCTTTCAGATATAGTTCTTGGATTTGACACCCCGGAAGAATACATATCGAAGGAGTATCTGGGAAATTGTATTTTCCTCGGAGCAACCGTAGGACGATTTGCTAACAGAATTTCCAAAGGTAAGTTTGAACTGGATGGCAAGACCTATAAACTCCGGAAAAACAATGGCAATAATCATCTGCATGGTGGACCGACAGGGTTTCATCAGAAAATATGGAATGCCAGGATTGAGGATACTGACGCAGGTCAGACATTGGTAATGACGCTAACCAGTCCTGACAAAGAAGAAGGGTATCCCGGGAAAGTTGAAGTTGAGGTCAGATTCTTCCTCTCAAATGAAAATGAATTGATTATTGATTATAATGCTCAAAGCGACACACCCACTCCGGTAAATCTGACCAACCACAGTTACTTCAACTTAAGCGGGAAAGTCACCGATATTCTGAATCACGAGGTTATGATATTCGCTGATGAATACACTCCCAAAATAGATGACATCCCCATTGGCGATATTGTTCCCACAAAAGATACACCATTTGATTTTCAGGATTTTCGCAAAGTTGGAGAACGCCTGAACCATTTACCCGAAGAAGCCTACGATCATAACCTTGTAATAAGTGGAGATGAAGGAGATCTAAGAAGGGCAGCCATCGCCAAAGAACCTGAATCAGGGCGAACCCTGGAAGTATACACAACCTTGCCGGGAATGCAGTTCTACACCGGGTATTTTCTGGATGGAACTTATGGCAACTCCAAAAGAAAATTTGATCAATTTTCAGGCATGTGCTTCGAAACTCAATACTTTCCGGATAGCCCCAATCATAAGGCATTTCCTTCATGCATCGTAACACCCGATAACCCCTTTAACCACACAACAGTATTTAAATTTACCGTAGAATAAAACAACAAAAGGGCCGGTCTCCTTTCAGAAACCGGCCCTCTTCCAATCCACCCAAAGAATATTTTATCGGAACCTAACTGTTGTTGGTTCGTTAATCCAATCTCCCACCACAAACTCCTGACCTTCGTCTAATCCGTGGAAGAAACAAGTTTGTTTATCAGGAAAGTATTGGGAATAAACATCAATTTGCTTCCGGGCTTCTTCTGAACATTTAGCATCCTTCTTCATAGCCATCATAAACTGGTCTACAGCAGCCCAGTAAACTGCACTTTTTTCAAGTTCATTCCCCTCTATCCTTACTGATGCACGAGCATAAATGCTCCCTAGAAGCAAATGTGGTTTTCCCCATCCTGGCAGTAAAGCGGAGGCCCTTTTCGCATACTGACGTGCTTCCACCTCTTCTTTGAAATGTCCATCTTTCAATACCGCTAATTCATAATAAAACACTGCTTTAAGGCTGTCATTTACGGTTTTCTCCAAAGCTTCGCTGTAGTAATTTGCAGCACGATCAAAATCTCCATGTTTGATAAACATCCTGGCCAGGCCACCAGCAGCCTCAGCGGATGGCTTTATTTCATATTTCCTTTCAACGAGTTGTGTATAAAGCTCAGAGTCGGAACATTCGGCCATTTCCATCACTTCCATAAAAACATTTATATCATTGCTATCAAGCTCATTAACATCAGATTTTGTTTCTAAAAGCTTTGCAAAAGTTTCGCAATTACACTTTTCCGTCCGGTTAAATATTTTCTTCACAGCCAGAAGAATTCTTTCATAAACCCTCTCGTTGTAACTATTTTTAAAACCATCAGCAGTTATATGATCGTAAACAGTTACATAATCTCTTAAAAATTGCTCCTCAGAATGATCTCCCTTTTGAACTAAAGCCCGCGAGGCCTGGATCCAGGAAATCATAACAGCGGGTTCTGTTTTAACTCCCATCCGGGAATAGCATTTTTGAAAACATTCATAAGCTTCTTTTAATGCGTTAACATTTTTTCTTTCGTAACGGACCAATGCCATCCCTTTGCGTCCATAAATCCACCCCTCAGGATATTTATTATGATCTCCGAAATACTCAATTCGTTTATCATAGATCATCAACAAAGTATCCAAATAAGCCTCTCTCGATTGTTCATCCTTTGCACTTTCAACAAAATGCTTAAAAAGCTTTGCTCCATCGGAGTACATCCGCACACTCAAATCAGGGCAATTCTTAAAAAGGAAACGCCAGGGACCAACAGCATGTTTGAACATTTCTTTTTCAAGGGCCAACGAAGCCACAGAAAGCTGTTGCAAACATTTAATACTATCCTTTTCTGAATGGTTAACTGAAGCATAAGTTTTCTGACTTAATGTTCCAATTCCACCCAAAAGCATAAAAAAAAGCAAACCTACTGCCGCAGCAAATGAACGAGAAGACTTCATAACCTATATAAATTTTAGTTTTTACTTAATTATCTCTGGCATCTAATTCTTTGAGTTCTTTTATTGAGCATAAAAATTGAATTAAAACACCTTACCTATCCTGACCTACAATTATTCCCCCAAGCCTAATCAAGGTGAAAAAAATGATAAATCCTTCGGCTACGATTTAATATCAATAGCTTTGCCAAAAACACCAAAACACTGATTTTTAAATTTTTAAACATTAAAAACCAAAGGCATTCTGTTCGGATTTCAACATTTAATGTCCGTTTTCGAACAAAACTTAAAGTTCCATCGAATTTCATACATTTGTAAAACAATTGTTAACAATCAGCCACAATCAAAGCACCTGATCATGATTAGCATTATCGACTATTTTGAAGAAAAAGTAAATAAATACGGAGACCATCCCCTATTATGGGAAAAAAAAGAAGGTAGATTTCAGTCCATCACCTATATTGAAACCCATAAGCAGGTTCAAACCTTTGCTGCAGGACTAATTGGGATGGGAATAAAAAAAGGGGATCGACTTTCTCTGCTGTCTGAAGGAAGAAATTATTGGTTAATCTCAGAATTAGCCATTTTGTTTTGTGGTGCAATAAATGTTCCGCTATCCACAAAACTCGAAGCTGATCAGGATTTGGTTTTCAGGCTTGCACACTCCGAGTCCAGAGTGGTTATTGCATCTCTGAATCAACTTCCCAAAATCAGAAAAATCCTTAAAGACCTGCCGTTGGTCGAAAAGGTAATTGTCTTAGATAACATCGAGGATCTACAGGACAAAGAAGTAACGTTAAGCAACGTTTTGAAAAGTGGAAAGTCCCTTTTAAAAGAAAACCCTCAAAAACTGCACAAAACCAAAAAGGCAGTCCATTTTAATGATGTTGCAAATATTTCCTATACTTCCGGAACAACAGCTCAACCAAAGGGCATAATGCTTTCTCATAGAAATTATACTGCCAATGTGGAACAGGCATTTAGTTTTATCGACATTCCAGCCCACTTCAGAACACTTGTTGTGCTTCCATGGGATCATGCATTTGCCCACACGGCGGCCCTTTACTCTTTTATGTTCCGTGGAGCCTCAATAGCGTCAGTTGAAGCAGGCAAAAATCAGATGGAGGCTTTAAAGAATTTTTCAAAAAACATAATGGAGATTCAGCCACACGTTCTTATGAGCGTTCCGGCTATTGCCAAAAACTTTAGAAAAAACATAGAGAAAGGAATCGCTGCCAAAGGCAAAATGGTCTCCAGTCTTTTTAAAGTTGCTCTTAAATTCGCATTCTGGTACAATGGAAATGGTGAAAACAGGGGAAAAGGGTTAAAAAAGATTACCTTTCCAATATATAAACTTTTTGACAACCTTTTATTTAAAACCATTCGAACAAGATTTGGCGGGAACCTTCAGTTTTTTATTGGAGGTGGTGCATTACTGGACATCGATTTGCAAAGATTCTTTTATGCTCTCGGAACCCCTATGTTTCAAGGATATGGACTAAGTGAAGCCTCTCCTATCATTTCAGCCAACACACCTAAGCATCATAAATTAGGCTCTTCCGGACCTATTGTTCAAAACATGGAATTACGAATTTGTGATGAAGATGGCAAAGAATTGCCGGTTGAAACCTCAGGTGAAATTGTTATTAAGGGTGAAAATGTAATGCTTGGTTACTGGAAGAACGAGGAGGACACAAAGAAAACAATCAGGAATGGCTGGCTATACACCGGTGACCTTGGATACATGGACAAGGCTGGTTATCTTTATGTACTGGGTCGGTTTAAGAGCCTTTTAATAGGTTCTGATGGAGAAAAATACAGTCCGGAAGGCATTGAGGAAGCAATTATCGACCACTGCCCTTTCATTGATCAGATTGTTTTACACAACAATCAAAACCCGTACACTGTAGGTTTAATTGTTCCCAACACCGAAAAGATCAAACAATTTATAAGGTCTTTAGAAGAAAGTCTTAATGAAGAGCAAAAGATAGAGGAAGCCCTAAAAACCATTCAGAAACAATTGGCCCAGTTCAAAAAAGGTGGCAAATTGGAAAATATGTTTCCACAAAGATGGCTCCCGGCAACCAGCATTATCCTTCCGGAACCTTTCACCGAGGCAAACAGGCTTCTTAACAGCACAATGAAGGTTGTCAGGAGAAAAGTAGAAGAACATTTTAATAATGAAATTGAGTATTTATACACATCTCAGGGACGTGATTTTATTTCGGAAGTAAATAAAAGAAACCTCCAAAAACAAGCCGGGAAAACTTTAACATAATTCGGGCATCCAATAAAAATTTTAGATGACAGCTATTTCGGTTTCATTTTATCAATAATTGAGAAGCGAGGCGCTGACTAATAATTTTAATAATCAAAAAAGAGAAATGTATTCATATAAAATTGTAAAAACGAAGGTCAAAAATGGTGATTAACAATAATAATTCAGATATTTATGTGGAAAATTTGACAGCAATAAAATAAAAATTTGGTCATTTTGTAAAAAAACATCCCAAAAAACGTCACTAATTGAGCAAATACTACGTAGGTAGTTTTTGTATTAGTAAAGTTTTTCCCATTTTTACAGTCGGTTAAAACACCTAACTATTAAAGTTTCATGCGTAGAAGCCAAAAATTTATATTTCTTTTTTTAGCAATTCTTATTGCATTGCCTCAGAATTCCGCTTCTCAATACAGGAGAGGCAGCTTTAATCTGCTTGAGGGAATGAGTATTACCCCCAAAGGTGGATACAACATGTTCTTTGGCGACCTTGTAGATGAATCAAGAGGCAGCTTCTCAGTTGGCGTTTTAGCTGATCGGGAATTGAGCCCATTGTTTTCGGCCCGTGCCCAACTAATTGGAGGAAAAATGCAAGGAGCTCAGACTGTTCCCTCTTCAGGATTAGTTTATGCATCATTTGACAACGTTTACGCAGAATTCTCTCTTGGAGGAACATATAAACCGCTTAATCACATAATGGGCTATTTTAAGCAACGTACCTTTCAGCCATATGCCCATTTCAATGCTGGGATGGTTTATTATAGTGCTACAGAATATTGGGGCGAAGGGGGAAGCGGGCCAACAGATGAAGAATGGCGATCAGCTTCAGAAATTGCCCCAGTGATTTCTATGGGAGGAGGCGCATCCATCTGGATTAATCCAATTATTAGTGCCAATCTTGAACTTTCGGGGGCAATGCCTTTTACTGATAAAATGGACGTTCATGATGTTTGGTACGCAGGTCATGACTGGCAAACTGAAACAAACCCGCAAACCACCAATCCTAACGATTTTTATTATACATTCACAGTAGGTGTAAAAATCATTCTACAGGATTCAAAACTTAAGAACGATCCAAGGTACAACAGAAAAAGCTATCTTAAGACCAGGAGTTATTATCAATCAAAAGCCAGAAGAAAACCAAGCCGAAGAAAGAGTAGCGGTTTTCTGTTTTTCTAAAGCAAGAAATATTTTTAATAAACCATATAAAAGCCCTCAACACCTGAGGGCTTTTTCATTATTTGAGCTTTACTTTTTATTTTTAAGTAACTTCTCTAGTCGGAACATTTCATCCCTGTATTGCGCAGCCTGAATAAAATCCAGCTCTTTGGCAGCTGCCTGCATCGCTTTCTTCGTTTCAGCAATGGATTTCTCCAACTTATCAGGAGTCATATAAGACAACACCGGATCTGCAGCAACATCCACATCGGTGTCTTCAGGTCCTGAATAGGCATGAGGCCGTTTATTACTTTCCTCCTCCTTATCGTCTGCAGCAAACGCACTAGCTCTTCTCTTTTTAATTGCAGCCGGAGTAATGCCATGCTCTTCATTGTATGTCAACTGCTTTTCCCTTCTGTAATTGGTGGCATCAATGGTTTCCTGCATTGATTTGGTTATTTTATCAGCATACATGATAACCAGACCATTCAGATTCCGGGCAGCCCTGCCTGCAGTCTGTGTTAAAGATCTGGTTGACCTCAAAAAGCCTTCTTTGTCAGCATCCAAAATAGCCACCAAAGAAACCTCAGGTAAATCAAGCCCCTCACGCAATAAGTTAACCCCAACCAATACATCAATAACACCATTACGCAGATTCTCCATTATCTTCACACGCTCGAGTGTGTCAACATCCGAGTGTATGTATTCAGTTCGAATATCAAGTCGCTGCAAGTACTTTGTCAACTCCTCTGCCATTCTTTTGGTCAAAGTGGTAACCAGCACGCGTTCATCTTTCTTCACTCTTACCTGAATCTCTTCTAGCAAATCATCAATTTGATTAAGACTTGACCGTACATCAATTACGGGATCCAAAAGCCCGGTTGGTCGGATCACCTGCTCAACCATCACCCCTTCACTTTTCTCCAGCTCGTAATCAGCAGGAGTGGCACTTACAAAAACAGCCTGATTAACCAAATTTTCAAACTCTTCAAACTTCAGGGGTCGGTTATCCATGGCTGCGGGCAAACGAAAGCCGTATTCCACAAGATTTTGCTTCCGGCTGTAGTCTCCCCCGTACATGGCCCGGATCTGAGGCAAAGTAACGTGACTCTCATCTACCACTATCATAAAATCATTGGGAAAATAATCCAGCAGGCAGAAAGGTCTGGTACCCTCTGCCCTTCCGTCGAAGTAACGGCTGTAATTTTCAATTCCGGGACAATGACCAAGCTCCCGGATCATTTCAAGATCATAATTTACTCTCTCGTCAAGACGTTTTGCTTCAAGTGGTTTTCCTATTTCCTTAAAATATTCAACTTGTTTGACCAAGTCATCCTGAATATTTCTGATGGCCTGATTAATCCTCTCCTTCGTTGTAACAAAAATATTGGCCGGATAAATTAAAATTTGATCAACCGAAGAGAGGGTAACATTGTTCAAAGGATCAAAAGTCTCGATAGATTCTATTTCATCCCCCCAGAAAATAACTCTACATGCATGATCTGCGTATGCAAGAAAAATCTCAACAGTATCGCCTTTTACTCTAAAATTACCACGGTTAAACTCTACTTCATTTCTGGAATAAAGAGCCTCTACAAGGTTTCTGAGAAATTTATTTCGTCCAACCTCCTGACCGGTTTCAAGAGGTATTACATTGGCATGAAAGTCTTCAGGATTACCTATACCATAAAGACAGGAGACTGAAGAAACAACAATGACATCCCTTCTTCCGGAAAGAAGAGCTGAAGTAGCGCTTAATCGCAGCTTCTCAATCTCATCATTAATGGAAAGATCTTTCTCAATATAAGTATCTGAAACAGGAATATAAGCTTCCGGCTGATAGTAATCGTAATATGAAACAAAATATTCAACAGCATTATCCGGAAAAAAACTCTTAAACTCTCCATATAACTGAGCAGCAAGAGTTTTATTGTGACTAAGAACCAAGGTTGGTTTTTTCACCTCCTTAATGACATTGGCCACTGTAAAGGTTTTTCCTGAACCAGTCACCCCCAGTAATGTCTGAAATGGGGTTTCCTTATTAATCCCATCCACTAATTGACGAATGGCTTCAGGTTGGTCCCCTGTTGGTTGAAAATCAGAAGTTATATTGAATTCCATGTATCAATCCTTGTCTATATGGCTCCTTCAAAAACAAATTTGGCAGGCCCTTTTAACCATATGTTTTCAAACTTTTCCTCACCTGCGGTATCAAAAGTCACAGTCAATTCTCCTCCCGGAATATGCATAGAAAACCGGTTGCCTTTTCCGGTCTTAAAAAAACTACCAATGGCCGATGCAACAGCACCTGTTCCGCATGACCAGGTTTCGTCCTCAACCCCTCTCTCGAAGGTTCTCATATCGACTTCTCCATTTTTTACAGGTCCAACAAAGTTTACATTGGTCCCATCCGGAGCGAACAGTTCATGATTTCGCCAAAAAGTGCCCTCTTTAAAAACATCAATTTGTGAAGGATCATCAACAAATTTAATAAAGTGAGGAGACCCGGTATCCAAAAAAAGCCCCTCATCGAGTTTCCTTATTCCCTCAACATCTACCATCTTTAAACTAACAATATCACTTTCAACAATGGCTTCATGAGTGCCATCAACGGCATCAAATGAAAAATACTCTCCGGCTTCAACAACTCCTATATCAACAGCAAAAGCAGCAATACAACGCCCTCCGTTTCCACACATAGTGGACTCTCTCCCGTCACTATTATAGTAGCGCATCGTAAAAGATGATTTTTCTGACTTCTCCAAAAGCATTAAACCATCTGCTCCAATGCCAAATCTCCTATGACACAGAGATTCAATCAGTGATTGATCGCTCCCGTCAAATTGCCCTTGTCGGTTATCGATAAGTACAAAGTCATTTCCTGTTCCCTGGTATTTATAAAATTGTATCTTCTTCATTTTAAGTAAGCTTTTGAACTCGATATTTGTTTTGATTGTAATAAATAAAATTTGCGCTCCGTCAGATATGAAAAATAAACTCCAAAATTACAAATTGCCGGGTGATCAAAAAAGGAAGTTCGTTGACATGACACATTTTTCACCGTATTTTGCCAATATAAACCAAATAAACCTCTTACAATCACTGTTTAAAACTCAAAATAAATTCTCTTTAGAATGCAGCAATTAGGGATGTTTCAAAAGATGGACAACTGACCTTTGTATAAAAAAAATATTTTAATCTATTGTCCCAAAAAACTCAATCAAAAATAAACCCAAAAAAAGTTAACATTTGCAACAAGAGCAATAAAGGCATATCATTTGAATAATGTAATTTGTAAATTGTAAAACGAAAATCGAAAAATATGAATACAAAAAAGTTTTTCTCAGTATTTGCAATTGCTGTCTTAAGTGCATTAATCGCAGTATTTGCTTATTCATACATTGTAAAACCGGAACAAAAAATCGTTGAGGTTCCGCAGCAACAAATCCCTGCAGCTCAATATGCATCTTTACCCCCAACCCCTCAATTGGCGGGGCCTGATCTTACAAAGGCTGCAGAAAATTCTGTTCATGCAGTGGTACACGTAAAAACTATTTCAACCCAAACCTCAGAATACTCGGGAAATCCTCTGTATGATTTCTTCTTTGGACCGGGTAACCCCAGGCCCAGACAAGAACAACCGGTAATGGGATCAGGATCAGGGGTTATTATCACCACTGACGGATATATTGTCACCAACAACCACGTCATTGACAATGCCAACAACATAGAAGTAACCCTCAATGACAACAGAACTTTTAAAGCGGTACTTGTTGGAACTGATCCTGCCACTGACATTGCCCTTCTTAAAATTGACGGTGAAAGTCTTCCTTATATGAAGTACGGAGATTCTGACAATGTTAAAATAGGGGAATGGGTATTGGCCGTTGGTAACCCATTTAACCTGACTTCAACTGTTACAGCCGGAATCGTGAGTGCCAAATCAAGAAGTATTAACATATTAACCCGCCAACAGGGCACACTAGGAATTGAATCCTTCATACAGACCGATGCCGCTGTTAATCCCGGTAATAGTGGTGGGGCATTGGTTAACACAAAAGGAGAACTGATCGGTATAAACACTGCCATTGCATCTCAAACAGGGTCTTACACAGGTTACTCTTTTGCCGTTCCCGTAAGTATTGTTGAGAAGATTGTGGCTGACTTAATGGAGTATGGCGAAGTTCAACGAGGAATGCTTGGAGTAAACATTAGAGATGTTAACAGTGATCTTGCCGATGAACTTAATCTTAGCACAGCGCAAGGCGTGTATGTAGCCAACGTTATGGAAAAAAGCGGCGCTGAAGAAGCCGGAATTGAAGAAGGTGACGTAATTGTAGATGTAAATGGAGAGGAAGTCACCAGGGTTTCAGAGCTTCAGGAAAAGATCAGTCGCTATCGCCCCGGAGACAAAGTAAATGTAACAGCCATGCGCGAAGGAAAAAAGAAGGAATTTTACGTTACTTTACGAAACATTTATGGCTCTACAGACGTTGTAAAAGGAAGTAAGTCATTTGAGGTGTTAGGTGCTGAGTTTGAAGAAGTCTCAAATGCCGAAAAAGCCCGATTAAGAATTCGTAACGGATTGAAGGTTACCGAAGTCTCAAGAGGGAAACTTCAGGAAGCAGGAATTCAGGAAGGCTATATTATTACAAAAGCAAACAGAGTGCCCATTAGCAGTGTTGAAGATTTAAGAAAGGTAGTGGAAATGGTGGAAGATGGATTATTCCTTACAGGAATTTATCCGAGTGGACAAGTAGCTTATTATGCTATAAATTTGGAAGATTAACCACGGAGCAAGAACACAGGTCGAACGGCACTTGCAATAATTCAATATTTGTTGTACTTTTGCGCCGTATTTTTGGGAAATTTTTATGAGACAATTAAAGATAACAAAGTCAATCACTAACCGCGAAAGCGCGTCGTTGGACAAGTACCTTCAGGAAATTGGTCGTGAAGACCTTATTTCAGTTGAAGAGGAAGTCGAATTGGCACAAAGGATAAAAAAAGGTGATCAGGTAGCTCTTGAGAAGCTTACCCGTGCCAACCTGAGATTCGTGGTTTCTGTGGCTAAACAATATCAAAATCAGGGATTAAGTTTACCTGACCTCATCAATGAAGGGAACCTTGGCTTGATCAAAGCAGCCGAAAAGTTTGATGAGACAAGGGGATTTAAGTTTATCTCCTATGCGGTTTGGTGGATTCGCCAGTCAATTCTTCAGGCATTGGCTGAACAATCCAGAATTGTTCGATTACCATTAAACCAGGTAGGCTCCCTCAACAAAATCAACAAGGCTTATTCCAAGTTTGAACAAGAGCATGAGCGGAAACCTTCTCCTGAAGAATTGGCAGATCAGCTAGAGTTACCTGCTGATAAAGTTGCAGATACGCTCAGGGTTTCTGGTCGTCATATTTCGGTTGACGCACCTTTTGTTGAAGGAGAAGACAACAGTTTGCTTGACGTTCTTGTCAATAGTGATTCTCCCAATGCTGATAAAACACTGATTAATGAATCTTTAGCCAGAGAAATTGAGCGTGCATTGGCGACCCTTACCGAAAGAGAAAGTGATATAATTAAGCTTTTCTTTGGAATTGGTTGCCAGGAGATGACTTTGGAGGAGATTGGCGAAAGATTTGGTCTCACCCGCGAGCGTGTTCGACAAATTAAAGAAAAAGCAATCCGCAGATTGCGTCATACTTCCAGAAGTAAATTATTAAAATCATATCTGGGATAATATCCCCGAAATTTAATATTAAAAAAACCTCTCTGTATTTTCGGAGAGGTTTTTTTGTGAACATAAAATCAAAAAAAGAGGCTTTTCTGCTATAGAAAAACCTCTCTTTAAGACAATTTACATATTTGATTCACTCCCTATGCATCAATGTTTGCATACGTAGCGTTCTTTTCAATGAATTCCCTTCTGGGAGGAACATCGTCTCCCATCAACATACTAAACACCCGGTCTGCTTCAGCAGCATTTTCATAGGTAACCTGCCTTAACATTCGGTTCTCCGGGTTCATAGTGGTAAGCCACAACTGCTCAGCGTTCATCTCCCCAAGACCCTTATAGCGCTGGATATGAACAGAATCTTCACGACCATCGGCATATTTCTCAACAAATTCACGACGTTGGGCATCTGTCCAGCAATATTCTTCATTTTTTCCTTTTTTCAGGAAGTACAATGGAGGAGCTGCAATATATATATACCCTTCTTTAATAAGCTCTTTCATATAACGGAAAAAGAACGTCATAATCAAAGTTGTAATGTGACTACCATCTACGTCGGCATCGGTCATAATTACAATCTTATGATATCGGAGCTTTTCCACGTTCAGTGCCTTGCTGTCATCTTCGGTACCTATATTGACCCCAAGTGCCGTAAAAACATTTTTGATTTCATCGTTTTCGAACACCTTGTGCTGAAGCGCTTTTTCCACATTCAAAATTTTACCTCTCAAAGGTAAAATAGCTTGAAAACGGCGATCTCTTCCTTGTTTGGCTGTACCTCCCGCAGAGTCACCCTCAACTAAAAATATTTCTGACTGAGTAGGATCTTTTTCGGAGCAATCGGCCAGCTTACCGGGTAAGCCACCACCTGTCAATACACTTTTTCTCTGCACCAACTCACGGGCTTTTCTGGCAGCATGACGAGCAGTAGCAGCAAGGATAACTTTATTAACAATAGCCTTAGCCTCCTTAGGATTCTCCTCAAGATAATTATTCAACATTGTGCTTACAGCCTGATCAACGGCCAGACTAACTTCACTGTTGCCCAATTTGGTCTTGGTCTGCCCCTCAAACTGAGGTTCGGCTACTTTCACCGAAATGACAGCTGTTAAGCCTTCACGGAAGTCATCCCCATTAATATCAAATTTCATCTTGGCCAACATTCCTGATTTGTCAGCCCAGTTTTTTAATGTTCTGGTAAGACCTCTTCGAAATCCTGTAAGATGTGTACCTCCTTCGATGGTATTAATGTTATTGACGTACGAATAGATATTCTCGTTAAAAGAGGTATTGTAAACAATCGCAATATCAACGGGAATATCATTCTTTTCAGTAGAAATACTGATTGGGTTGTCAATGAGTTTATCTCTGTTACCATCGATAAACTCAACAAATTCGTTCAACCCATCTTCAGAAAAGAAACGCTCTGATTTATAGTTATCTTCTTCATCCTTTTCCCGCTTATCGGTAAGAATGATTTCAAGACCGGCATTCAAAAAAGCAAGCTCTCTTAACCGGTTAGCAAGAATGCTATATTTGTATTCGGTTTGGTTGAAAATGGAAGTATCGGGCTTAAAAGTCACCCAGGTTCCGGTAATATCCGTAGTTCCTACCTCATTAATGGGCCCGGTGGGTTTACCTTTTTGATATTCCTGACGATAAATCTTTCCATCACGATGCACCTCCGCTTTAAGATCAGTTGACAAGGCATTAACACAAGAGACACCCACCCCGTGGAGTCCACCTGAAACCTTGTAACTATCTTTGTCAAATTTACCCCCGGCATGAAGTACGGTCATAACAACTTCCAGTGCAGATTTTCCTTCTTTCTCATGGTAATCTACCGGAATTCCACGCCCATTATCAACAACAGTAATACTGTCATCCTCGTTAATAGTGACACCGATAGAGGTACAGTAGCCCGCAAGAGCTTCATCAATAGAGTTATCAACTACCTCATATACCAGATGGTGCAAACCCTTTTGACCCACATCACCAATGTACATTGCCGGTCTTTTTCTAACAGCTTCAAGACCTTCCAGAACTTGAATACTATTGGCACTGTAACCATTAGCTGGATCAAGGTTGTTCTCGTTTACGTTATCACTCATTTTTTTCATTATTTGAATGCATTCCGAATTTTATCAGAATTTTAAAATTGCCACACAAATATAGTAAAATTAGTGCTAATCAGGGCCATTTCAGCGGACATTTTCGCCCACAAAAAATAATCACAAAACACTGATTTACTGACTTTTAAAACCACATTGTAAAAAACATATCACAGACTTCAATTTTCCTGTATTTTTTCCATTAAATACCACCTACAGACTTTGTTTTGATCTTAAGTAGTATTTGTCTATAAAGTCCAACTTCTGCGTTGTTGATCAAAATCTAAATCCTCATCCCGATTGTGCTTTTTGTTGGTTTTTTGTTCAAAAAACCTTGCAAAAGCTACTTCGGGACTGCGGTTTGGATTTTTCACACGCGTTGAATTTGAACTTCCTAGCTCAAACACGTAAAAGACGCATAGTTTATGGACAGGGCTAAGTAGGGAGCGCCGAAAAACGCACATTTCATTAATTATTAAAATTTTAAATCACATCAACAAACACTTAAGTGCAAGGCTGTTTCACTTCACAACCGGAATTTTTTACACTTGATCATATCAATACTCTGTTAAATTTTTGCAAAAAGCTATATATCAACTATTTGGAATCATACACATGATCACCTTAAAACTCTGTTTATTAATACTTTATGATTTATATTGGCTGTAGTTTAAAATGGCGATTTTATTAAATTCCACCAATGCCTGCCTGGCAGTAAGCAAGCTTATCAGGGACTTGATGGATTAGCCCTATTTGTGTCATTCACAAGGTACGTAGTTTATAGAAAGAACCTAATTGTTAATATCATCGCAAAACTAAACCAGAGCCTTTATATTTAATCTAATATCTATCCCAAAGCATCGGGACTAACAATCTATTGTTATATGAAAATTGCTAATCAATAGTCCCCGAGTAAACAAAAGTATTTTCGAATCATATATCTTTGAATAAAAATTGACAGTTTTGAAAAAAGCAATCATCACCACTTCAAACAATCTGGTATACGACAACAGAGTTCATAAAATAACACTGAGTCTCATGAAACTGGGCCTTGATGTGTATAAAACTGGCCGTAATTATCCAAAAACAAAGCCAAATACAAAACGTCCGGGGCATGAAAAGAGGTTTAATCTGCCCTTCAAAAATGGCCCTCTGTTTTATGCTTTCCTGAACATCTATACTTTTTTCTTTCTATTATTTAAACCGTATGATATTATCTGGGCGGTTGATATGGATACCTTGCCGGCTGCCAGACTTGCATGTTACATCAAAAAAAAACCGGTTGTTTTCGACAGTCACGAATATTTCTCCGAATCACCAGAATTAAAAAACAGAAAGCGTGTAAAGAAAATTTGGAGATTTTTGGAAAAAACTTTTATCCCCGGAGCAGATTTTTTTATCACTGTATCGCCAGGTCTTATTAAGTTATACAAGCAAAACATGGGACTTGATTTCACTCTGGTACGCAACCTCCCTCTAAAAAATAAACAAAACATACACCCTTTGCTTAAAAGCGATACGCCGACAATCCTTTATCAGGGAGCCTTAAATTTAGGCAGAGGAATTTCACAAACAATCGAAGCCATGCAGTTTTTGCCGGGATACAAGTTCATTATTGTAGGAAGAGGAGATTGCACCCGGGAATTAAAAAAACTGAGTAAGGAGTTAAACCTGGAAGATCAGGTGAATTTCGTTGGTGCTGTTCCATTTGAAAAACTTCCAAAATATCAAAAAGGCGTCTTACTGGGTATGTGTATACATGAAAAAATAGGGTTAAACTACTATTATGCTTTACCCAACCGACTCTTTGATTTTATACAAGCCGGAATTCCTGTAATATGCAACGACTTTCCGGACATGAGCGCCGTTGTAAGCAAATACAATACCGGACTTATTATTGAAAACCTAACACCAAAACTACTAGCCGAAAAAATCAAAGAAGCTTGTGAAGATACCGAACTCAGGAAACAATGGCAAAAATCCATTTCTAATGCAGCTCAACAATTAACCTGGGAAAATGAGGAGATAGCCATTAAAAAGATATTTGATCTGCTACTTTAGGAATACACCGTCACGACAAGGCGCCTGGGCCCTCCGTAATTTCTAAATTCACAAAGGTAAATCCCCTGCCACATACCCAGGCCAAGTCTTCCTTTGGTGACCGGAATATTAACAGAGGCTCCAAGAATTGAACTTTTAGCGTGGGCTGGCATATCGTCTGAACCTTCAAGAGTATGGGTATAGTCGGGATCGTTTTCTTTTACCAGCTTATTAAAAATTGTCTCAAAATCATCTCTTACCGAAGGATCGGCATTTTCATTCAGAGATAAGGCTGCAGATGTATGTTGCAGGAAAATATTTACAAGACCTTTTTCAGGCAAATCACCCAGTTCGGCTGTGATATAACTTGTAACCAGATGAAATCCCCGCCCCAATTCAGGCAGAGTAATATTGAATTGCTCAACCATTTATTTCGTTTTTAACTCTCAATGAAGATGAACCCCATACCTCAGAGTTAACAGCAGGCACTCCTCCCATTCCATCAAAGAAATCTTTTATTATATCAGCCACCTGTTTACTCATTATCTCTCTGGTTTCATAAGTACCGCTGCCTACATGCGGAGAAACTACCACATTTGGCATTTTTTTGAGTTGCTCCGGTACTTCAGGTTCATTCTCAAAAACATCTAATGCAGCCCCTGCTATTTCCTTGTTTTTTAAAGCCTCAATAAGAGCTTCTTGATTCAACACAGGTCCACGAGCTGTATTAATTAAAAAGGCTGAAGACTTCATCATCTTCAGCTCCGAGATGCTTATTAAATCATTTGTATCCGGGGTGAGCGGCACATTGAGGGACACAAAATCAGAATTACGTAAAAGACTTTCAATATCGGTATAGCGGGCATCTAATTTTTCTTCAATTTCAGAATCAACTCTGTTCCGGTTGTGATAGATGATTTCCATTCCAAAAGCCCTGGCTCTTTTTGCCAATGATCTTCCGATGGCCCCCATTCCGATAATACCAAGAGTTTTACCATAAAGAGTAGTGCTTAAATTATCCATCACACCCCAACTAGAAATATTATCATCTTTCAGCCTGCGATCAAGTTCAGATATGCGCCTTGCGATATCGACCATCAACCCCATGGCCAATTCGGCAGTAGGCTCTGTAACTGAATCGGGTGTATTGGTAACCACTATCCCATTTTTAGTAGCTTCTTCTAAATCAATATTATCTACCCCGGCACCATAGTTGGCAATCAACTTTAACACAGAGCCGGTATTAATTAAATCAGAATCAAATCGATTTCCAAAAACAGAGACCACTACATCGGCTTCAGGCAAATATTCTATTAAATCATCACGAGAAAAAGCCGGACTTTGCGGACGAATAAAATCAAACCACTCATCTAAAACCGAAAACGGTTTAAAGGGAAGTTGATGAGTAAACAGTATTTTTTTCTTCATCTTAAAAGACATTTTCCTATCGCCCCATAAAAGGCCAAATCAAAAATCAGGTGAACCGACTGTTAACACCAACACCCTTTTTACCAAAAGCAAATTACTTCGCTATTTTTACATTTACAGCAACAGGACCTTTATGTCCCATCTCTATTTCAAATGTCACAGCATTCCCTTCCTGGATATCATCCACAACGTTATTAACGTGAAAGAAAACTCCATCTTTGGTCGCAGAATCTTTAATAAAACCGTAACCTTTGGAATCAAAGAAAGTATTGACAACTCCTCTGTGAATTGGATCTTCCTCCTCCATCTCCTCTTGTTTGGGGACACTCACCTGAATCGCCTCAGGATCAATCTCTTCTTTCTTCTCAGGATCAGGAGGTGTGGATGTTATATTGCCGTTCTCATCAACGTAAGCAATCATATCATCCAGGCTATTGCCTTTCTTATCTCCTTGTTCCTTTTTTTCCAAACGCTTCTTTTCTTTTTCCTTGCGCTTTTTTTCCTTCTTGTTTCTAACTTCTTTCTTGTTAAACGATTCTTGAGATCTACTCATACAATTTATTTATTTTACTTTAATTGGTTTTCAAGTTAATATACGAAAATAGCTAAAAAGATTAATTCTTTTCAACCCATCAGCTCTTAAAACACATTCTTTCGGGTCTGACTTCTGGCCTCCCACTGACTCATCTCCAAAATACAAAGATACCAGAATTATTTAAATAAAAGATATTAGAATATCGTTCTACACGGCAAAATAAGAAAAGGCTTCATAAACCAGGAAAGCAGGCCAAAACAATGCTTTAACAAAACCTAAAACACCCATAATAAAGGATGTTGCCTGAGAAATAAAATAGATAGCAGCCCCTATCAGACCTAATCCATACACGGCATTCCCTGTATGGCAATTGCAATTCGCCTTATCGCCCATGATTGTTTTGTTTTAGATTAAAAATCATCCCACCTTCTCATATTTGTTATTTCAAATTTCAGGAAGTTTTTCGATAATTCAAAACAGCAAGGGTAAGAAATGATATTGCAAGGATAGTTATTCCAAGTATTTGTCGCCAAAGATCCCAAAATTGAGCTCCCTTTAGCAGAATGCTTCGCATAACATCAATAAAATAGAATAATGGATTGAATAAATTCACTTTCTGTCCCCACTCAGGCATATTATCAACCGAGGTAAAAATCCCACTCATCAGAATAAATACCAGCAAAAAAAAGTAACTTACAAAAGTAACCTGCTGCTGTGATGCGGAAAAAGTGGATAAAAGTAAACCCAGCCCAAGTAGCCCTGCAAGGTAAAGGGAGGCAATACCAAAAACCAACCATAAACTTCCTTGCATGGGCACATTGTAAACAAATTTACCGATTACTAAACCAAGAGCCAGCTCAAATAAACCAATAACCAAAAAGGGTAACAACTTGGCAACAATAAAGGTGTATTTAGGAACCGGTGTTACATTTATTTGTTCAATTGTCCCCATTTCTTTTTCCCGAACAAGGTTCATGGCTGTTAAAAACATACCAACCACCGAAACCAAAACCACCAAAATACCAGGCAACATGAAAAACTTGTAGTCGAGCTCCGGGTTATACCAATAAGTATAAGTTGAAGAAAGGGTTGATTGTGTTTTCTCACCGGTCATTTCAAGCTTAAATTGATGCCCCAGATCTGATGTAAGTCTCTGCATATAGGCATATCCCAGCTGAGCTTTCTGCGAATTGATGGCATTGGCCAGGAGCTGAATTTCACCCGATTGTCCCTTTATTACATCTTGCTCAAAATCATTTGGAATAACCAACATGAGATCGGCTTCCCCACTTTCTAACCGTTCCCGCCCATTCGCAACATCTGGCGTCATTCGCTCTAACACAAAAAACGGAGATGCCTCAATTTTACTGATTAATCGGTTACTCAATGATGAATGATCCTGATCGCAAATCACCATCTCCATGTTTTTCATGTCCATCGTCGCTGCATTAACCAAAACCAGCAGTTGGACTACAGGCAAAATAAATATCAGCCGAAGGATAATTTTATTTCGGACAATTTGGATAAATTCCTTTTGCAACAGATAATAAAGTATTCTCATTTTTTTTGTTTAAAACAGTATCCAATAGATCAGTAGTTCCGAATCCGGAATAGACACAAGACTCAAGAATAAATCATATCACACTGATAATCTGATTTTTAATACAATATCACTTTTAACTTCAAACAATTTATTTTTAGTCTTTTACCATCCCTCCCCCGGGATAAAGGAGTATTGTTACTAAGAGCCACAGACTATTAAACATCTATTAGCCTCGAAAAAATCATTATTCCAATCTGATCTTAAAATTCTTAACACTCAAAATCATAAAAGCCGATAAAAAGGAGATCATAATTAAAAGCTCTTTCCACACTACGAAAAAACCGGCTCCTTTAAACATAACATCTTTAACGGATTGGATGTACCACCTTGGTGGCATCAATAAGCTTAACCACTGGAGAGGATCGGGCATATTTTCAATGGGATAGATGAAGCCGGACAACAAAATTGTTGGCAACATTAAAGCGAAAAGAGAAATAAACATAGCCACCATCTGACTATTGGCTACTGTGGATATAAAAATCCCCAGGGAGAGGGACAATAAAATATAAATCAAATTAATAAATCCCAGCAAAAGCCAACTACCATTCATAGGTACTTCAAAGATTAGAATACCCACCAGCAAAATGGTGGCAGCATTTACAAAAGAAAGTAAAACATATGGGGCCACTTTACCCACAATAATCTGCCATGGTTTTAAAGGCGATATCAATAGAACCTCCATAGACCCGAATTCTTTTTCCCGGGTAATGGATATAGAAGTCATCATGGCTGAGACCAGAATAAGGATCATAGCCATAATGCCCGGAACAGACATAAAAACCCCTTTCAACGAAGGATTGTAAAACATTCTAACATCTATTTGAATTGGCAGCGTGGTCTGATCTATGTCACCCGTTTTTTCCCATCCGTACCGATTCACAATTCCCTGTGCATAATTTACCAGCATTTGAGCGGTGTTGGCCTCAGAAGCATCAGCAACTAATTGCAGGGGAGCGCCGTCAGAAGATTGCATTAAATTCCCAAAATCACCGGGAAATACAACGGCCATTTGAATATTTCCCCGACGAAGAGAAGTTTCCATCTCGGCTTTATTAGAAAAGTACGCTACTACTTTAAAATACCCGGAAGATATCAGCCGCTCAGTAACCTGATGGCTCGTATAATCATTGGCCTTGTTGTAAACCCCGATTCGGGCATCTTTTATCTCCGTTGAAATAACATAGCCAAAAATAAGAATCTGAGCTAAAGGCATTAAAAACAAAACGCCCAATGTTCTTGAATCGCGGAAAATATGTTTTGATTCTTTTTTAATGAAAACCCAGAGTTGTTTCATGGTTTTAAAGTTTAATGTGGACGCGTTAGCTTCAGAAAAACTTCGTTCATGGTTTCGCAATCAAACTGCTTTTTAAGCTTGCGAGGTGTCTCGAGGGCTTCAATTTTCCCGTCTGCCATAATGGTCACCCGGTCACAATATTCAGCTTCGTCAAGATAATGAGTGGTAATAAAAACAGTTATCCCTTCGGCTGCAGCCTGATAAATCAACTCCCAAAACTGACGCCTGGTAACAGGATCAACTCCGCTGGTAGGCTCGTCAAGAAACACAATTTGAGGCCTGTGTAAAATCGCCACAGAAAAAGCCAGTTTTTGTTTCCATCCCAGAGAAAGATTGCCGATAAGCCGATTGCGTTGCTCATACAATCCGAGGTTTTTTAGCATTCTCTCCGATCTTTCCCGGATTAGCCCGGCTGAAAGTCCATAAATGGCTCCAAAAAGACGAATATTTTCAAAAACCGTTAAATCCTCGTACAACGAAAATTTCTGACTCATGTAGCCAATGCTCTTCTTCACTTTCTCTGTCTGGTGTTCCACATCAAATCCTGCAACTTCTACTCGTCCCTCAGTTGGAGCAGATAGCCCACACAATATTTTGATGGCAGTTGTTTTGCCGGCTCCATTGGCCCCTAAAAAGCCAAATATTTCGCCTTTCTTAACCTGAAAACTGAGATGATCATTGGCAGTAAAATCTCCAAATTTCTTCACCAGTTTGTCCACTTTGATAACATCCATTGAAGATTCCGCTTTTCTCATGAGTGTGTTTTTGTAAATTATTCATGAAAAGATTCAGATGACATCAGTGACATGAACCTATCTTCTATATTTGGACGAATTAATCTGATGTTCAATTTATCAAACCCTTTGCCCCTAAGAAATTCCATTAACGCTTCACTATGATCATCTCTGTCTTTAAAAGTCAAATGCAACTCTTCTCCAAAAGGAAAAACAGATTCCACACCTTCAAAACTTTTACAAGCGTTGATAAGATGATACATGTTGCCCCCCGACACACCAAACAGCTTTCCATCAAAACCTGCCACCACCTCTGAAGGTGCAGCAACATCCAGGATTTTCCCTTTTTGAATCAAAGCCACCCTGTCACACAAGGATGCTTCATCCATATAAGGTGTAGAAACAAGAATGGTAATACCCTGCTTTTTCAATTTTTGAAGCATCTCCCAAAATTCGCTTCTTGAAACAGCATCCACCCCGGTTGTAGGTTCATCGAGCACCAGCAACTTTGGCTTATGAATAAGTGCACAAGATAGTGCCAGTTTTTGTTTCATTCCACCCGATAATTTGCCGGCAGGCCTGGTTTTAAAAGGTTCAATCTGCTGATAGATATCTTTGATAAGATGATAATTCTCCTTTATCGTTGTTCCAAAAACGGTCGCAAAAAAGCCTAGATTCTCCTCCACCGACAAATCCTCATACAAGGAAAATTTACCAGGCATATATCCTACCATCTGCCGAATTTTTCGATAATCCTTTACCGGATCAAATCCCCACACTTCAACCTCTCCGGAGTCGGGAAGAAGTAACGAGAGTATGATTCTGAAAAGCGTACTTTTCCCAGCTCCATCAGGTCCGATAACTCCGAAAAGTTCACTCTCCTTAACCTGCACATTCACGCCATTGAGAGCATTAACAGAACCATAGGTCTTTGTTAAATTGGTCACAGAAACCATAAATCAAATAGATTAAATTCAGAAAAAAATACTGAATGAGGTTTCTTTTCCTAAAAGACCACTTCTCCGGGCATACCGATTTTCAGTCTGCCATCTTCGTTAGGAACCCTCACTTTTATTGCATAAACCAAATCAACCCGCTCTTCTTTGGTCTGAATTATTTTGGGGGTAAATTCAGCAGAGGAAGCAATCCAGACTATCTTACCATTTGCTTGATGATCAGACGTCTCCGATTCATCAAACTTCACTGTCACCCTCTGACCTATCCGAATGTCATCCAACTGAGCGCCTGAAACATAAGCTCTCAGAATAAGCTCCCGGGTTTCAGCTATTTTAAACAATGGTTTCCCGATTGCTGTAAACTCCCCTTTTTCAGCATATTTCTGAAGAACAGTTCCGTCAACCGGAGCCACTACATGGCAACGGGAAATCCGTTCTTTAGCTGCATCCATTTTTGAGTTGATCACAGACTTTTCAGCTAGTAGCGATAATTTTTGAGAGCGGATTTGTTCCAGCCTTTTCAGGGCTACATCATACTGTCCGGTCACCTCATCATATTTTTGGGTGGGGATGGCCTTTTCTTTGCGGAGTCGGGATACCCTGTCCACCTCTTTTTTTAACACTTTCAAATTTTCCATCTGAACAGCGATACTTTTTTGTAGCTGCACTCTTCTTGCAGAAACACTCTCAAGAGAAGACTCCAGTTGTTTAAGATTTAAAACATCCATGGTGGTGTCAATCAAACCTACCTGCCTTCCAGCTTTCAGAATATCACCTTCCTGAACAGGAAAATCGATTAGTGTACCATTGTTCTCGGCACTTACAACCACCTCCCCGGCTTCAAAATTACCATAAGCATCAGAGCTGTTGTCATTATTGCTACAGGCCGTTGTGAAAAAAAACATCATTAGCAAAATGCCCATAGAAAAACATCTTGAAGCATCATATTTATTCCTTTCTGTTTTCATAGAAGTATTATTTACAAAAGATCGTTAGTGTTCGTCTATAAAGACCGTTTATTTCGTTATCCTTACATTCAAAACCAGTCATTCACCAATGTAACCTTCTGATCTTAAATGGTGCGCAAGCCTCGAAACCCAACATTCTATACAAACACTTCAAATTCAAGGCTGCTGAGCAGATTTTACAGACAGGTACTTGTTATTTCCTGGGGTTCGGGATAGATATAAGATTTAAGACAAACCATATCACACTGATAATGTGACTATTAATACAAAACATTTTAATTGCAAACAACTGAAGTTTAAGATTTTACAATCCCAAACCCTCGGGATAACTGAGTATTGCCCGAAGTTTTATTGATTTTGACTTCCCCCTTCCGTTATAAACTTTAAGGCCATTCCTCTTAAATATTGCAGCTTATGAAGATCACGGTTTATTCTTGCTTCAACAGCAGCATTCAAATCCATTAAATAATCGGAAAATGTAACCGTTCCATTCTTCAGCCTCGTCTCACTTTCTAAGACCACTTCTTTCCTTAAAACCACAATACGGTCATCGTATTCCATCATTTTCAAGAACTGATCAATATCACCATCAATTTGGCGCACCGCCCTTTCTTGATTTACCCTGAAAGCTTTCTCCCTGTAATTGATTAGCTGTGTTCGTTTTTCGACAACTAACTTTTTTCGATGAGTTTCTTTCCAGTCCCAGGGAGTCCATTTCAATTTCAGACCAACCATGTAATAGATGTCAAATTCATCATTAAGCATATTATAGCCGGGATTACCATATCCCGCTTGACCAAAGGCAACCAGGACAGGCCACCGGTTCCGTTCATCCAGATCCCCCGTTTTCTGAAGCTGTTCTTTCTGATATTGAAAAAGTTGATATTCCGGCCGGTCACCAGTATTAAAAAAACTCTCAACTCCGGGAACTTGCAAATTTTCAGTATTCTTAATATTCTGACCGATATAAGAGGAAAGATTATTCAACAACACTTTAATACCGGACTGAATGCTTACCAGTTTTTGCTGCACCAAAAGACGCTCAGCATTTATATTCTTAAGTGATGACTTGTGAACCACTCCGTTTTCATAAAGGCTGCTCAATTCTTTTCGCCTGGCGTTCAAGGCTTCAAGCTTTTGATCTACCTGTTTTTCCTGGTGGCTCAACATCAAAACATTGAAATAAAGATCGGCCACACGACGTTTTATTTCGTGTAACTCAATTTCGATCCCTTGTTCCTCCACATTTCCTTTGGCTTCTTCAACTTCTGCGAGTGCTCTCATTTTCCCGGCATCGTAAATGGTCTGACTGACATCCAGATTCATTTTATACTGATCTTTGGGAGCCTGAGGTATTGAAAATCCCGGCATTCCTGAACCCGCATCCACATGTGGAACATCACTTTGCCATGAGGCCTGGCCTGAAACGGTGAATTGCGGAAACCATTTACTATTAATATTGAGAATATTTAATTCGGTAGTGCGTTTAAGGACCTCTTTTCCTTTAATTAAAGGGTAATTCTCCCTGGCCATCGCCCAACAATCCATTAGTGTTATATTCTGGGCAAAACCAGCACTTCCGCCAATAAGAAAAAAGGAAATTAAAATCAGATTTTTCATAATCACTTATTTATCTATAGATCGTTAGATTTTCAGATACCTGCCTGACGGTAGTCAGGTAAGCTCTAAGATGATTCATAAAATATTGATATTCTGCATTTTAACAAATAAACACCTTTTGATTCAAACAATTAATTTTCAGATCATTGCAATAATTTAACAGAGTATTGATTTATTACATTCTGTCAATACACTGCGACAAATAAATTCATAGAGACTATTTCGCCTACTTTCAAGAAAATCCGTATAACCTTCTTCCGAATCCCAAAACATACGACTAAGAAGAGGCCGGGAGAGAAATGGAAATACTGACAAACCAACGATATTGACTAATAACTCCCTTGGATCCATCGGTATCATTTCTCCATTTTTGATAGACTTTTTTATTATTTCAACAACTTTCCCGGGATTTATTCCCGTAGAAAGAATCAATTCTTCCATCTTTTCAGGTGACCGGTTAATCTCTCCTACAACAAAAGCCGGCAAGAAGGGCATTTTCATCAGCAAATCGACATAGTTGTTAACCGCCACCTTTATCAAATCTTTAACATGGGTATCCTCCTGGCTAACAACAACCTCTATTTTGGGCCAAAAAGTTTTAAAAGCTTCTTTAAATATCTGATCAAAAAGCTTGTCTTTGCTTCTGAAATAATAGTGAAGCAATGCCTTGTTTATTCCTGCTTCATTCGCTATTTCCTGCATTCTGGCACCATCATATCCCTTTCTAACAAACACTTTCCGGGCGGCATCCAATATCAGTACTTCAGTATCTTTATTTTTCTCTTTCTTATTGACCATTTGATTTAACTTTTTACTTTAACCGTTTGGTCAAATTTAAAAACTCTTTTTGATTCATCCAAAACAAAAGACAACAATTTTATTTACCAAATGACAAAACAGCATCGAAGCAAAGAACAACCAACCACTCAGGGCTCTTTTGATTAGCAATTTACTTGTATCAATAGATCGTTAGTCCTGATGCTTCGGGATAGATATTAGATGTAAGTAGCCCAGCAGCGCGGAAGCCGGAAGCCGGAAGTTTGAAGCTGGAAGCCGGAAGTTTGAAGCTGGAAGCCGGAAGTTTGAAGCTGGAGGCTGGAAGTTAGAAGCTGGAAACTTTCGACTATAAGAAATTTTGATTCTTTTTGCGGCATATTCAAAAAACCAGGAAAAGTCTTAAAGATCGTATTTTAAGCGCTTTATGACTTTACTTAGATGAAAGATAATTCGTATCATACTGAATTCCAGCACATTAATACAAAAGAGAGTGCTCATACATTCAATTGATTATAAATCTATTGTAAAAGTTTAAATTTCAAGCTCTTGCGGATAAATAACTCTATGTCTTAAAGCCCGGATTATCGGTGTTATATGATTTATCTTAAATCTTATATCTAAAAGTCTAACGATCTATTGATTGTTTTGTAAATTAAAAATCCCAAACAATAAAATCTGGAAAAATGAAACGTAGAACATTTATCCGCAACACAGCATTCAGCATACCTTTACTGTCGCTGTTTCCTTCGAATCTTAGTGGAATAAACCGCGAAAAACCTCTCAATAAAATCGAAAAAAGATCTCTTGGAAAGACTGGAGAGCAACTATCCATTTTAGGATTTGGAGGAATTGTTGTGATGGATGCAACGCCCGAACAAGCAAAGAAAAGAGTAAAAGAGGCTATTGACTGCGGCATCAATTATTTCGATGTTGCTCCCACCTATGGAGATGCAGAAATCAAACTTGGTCCGGCATTAAAACCCTATCGCAAAGATGTCTTCCTGGCTTGCAAAACTCAGGCGAGAACCAAAGAAGGTGCAAGAAAAGAACTGGAGCAATCCTTGAGAAACCTGGAGACAGACTATTTCGATCTTTACCAGCATCATGCTGTTACCAGCCTGAAAGACATAGAAACCATCTTCGGTCAAAACGGAGCAATGGAAGCATTTTTGGAGGCACGGGAAGAAGGCAAAATAAAATACATGGGCTTTTCGGCGCATTCGGTTGAAGCAGCAATGGCGCTAATGGATGGTTTTGATTTCGATACCATGTTGTTTCCGGTCAGCTACAACACCTGGTATGCCGGAAATTTCGGACCACAGGTACTCGACAGGGCCAAAGAAAAAAAAACATGGGCATTCTGGCTTTAAAGGCAATGGCCAAAGGTCCCTGGCCTGAAGGTACGACAAATAAAATTCCTAAATGTTGGTACGAGCCCCTTTCTGAACCAGATGAGGCCCTTAAAGGACTGCGATTTACTTTATCTCATCCGGTTACAGCCGCAATACCTCCGGGCAACGAAGACCTCTTCAGCATGGCTCTTGGAATATCTGAACAGATAACCCCAATGAAAGATTCTGAAATTCTTAAGATCAAACAAAAAGCCATCAACGAAGAACCCTTATTCACATTCCCGCAAAAAGTGTGACAACAAGATTTGGAAAAAAAATACTCCATTGAATTTTCTTTTTTCAATGGAGTATTTTATGGTTAGAAACAAGATTATTTTCTCTTTGAAAAAACCATTAAAAGCAACCCTAATATCCCAACAATTCCACTAAAAATAACCGGGGTCCAGTTGGCTTTACTCACGGCAATATCGACACCCACAACGCTAAAAGATTCTGATTGTTGATAAGCATCAATACCAAAAAAAATTAACCCCAAAATACCTACAATCAACAATACAATTCCAATTTTCCTCATAATCTAACAGTTAAATTAATTTTTAAAAACCGGTCGAGCAACCAAAATACCATATACATTTTTTCGGTCTTTTACATACCCGGCCATACTCTTTTCAGAAACAACCACCTTATCTTCTGTGGTTGAAGCATGTATGAAGTGAAGTTGATTATCTATATGGTAAGCCAAAGCCGTATGCGCCACATCCAAACCTTCAATATTCGAGCAGAAAGCAATAATATCACCGTCTTTTATATATTTTGCTTTTTGTTCTATCTGATCTTCTGACACACATTTATAATCATATTGGGAAATCCTTTTTTCGATGGATTTCATCACATCAACAAATGAAGGATTGCCTGACAATTGTAAATATTTATCTGCGTTAGAAGACATAAACCCAACATTGGCATCAAAAATCATATCACCAAAATCATTACTAATGTGAATCAAGGGTTGAAAATATAATAAAAAAAGTATGGTAAATGCCTGAAAATCAGCGCAATAAATTTGTTTAAATCCCTGAAAACCAGTATCTTAGAGTTGTTTTCGAAGCGACTTTCAGAT
>NZ_QEWP01000031.1 GCF_003121985.1 Marinilabilia rubra | reverse complement strand
CGATTTTCGACTCATAACTAAATTGTTTTTAATTGTTTGAGGCCGAAAAATCGGTTTATTTAGGAAGATTTCTTAGTTTTATGATGGTAAGCTCCCGTTGAAAACGGGTTTAGTTCAACAAAGCTATGATACGCCAGCCGTGGCATCCACAGCATATTGAGGGTTTTGTTTTACCCTCAACCATGCGTTCAAGCTGATAAATCCATAGCGGGTCTGAAACCACGCCCAGGCGCACATAGCCGGGACGAGTACGCTGAGAGAAACCGCAGCAATCTAAACAAGAATGTGAAACGGTTTCGTAAACCGAAATCTTTGGAACAAGACCAAGGTCTTTGAAATTAGATGATGACTGACAACAGAGCCTGTCCCGTACCGCAGGTCGGGATGCATAAAGGTTAGTCTTCGGAACTCAGGAGATCTGTTAGCTCCCCATGAGAAGAGGAAGGTGCTCCTCACCCCAACCACCAGACAGTATAAGTCTCATGTTCCACATGTAACTGTACGTAGAAAAGGAACATGCATGCAAGGGTATCTGCGGCAAGGGGCAACCATAGCCAAAGAGAAGGCGAAGCAGAAGTCATAGCAGCTTCATAGTACCGCTTGTAGTCGGCGAAGTGCAATCAGAGCGAGCCGATGTAGGGAAGGAAGTCTGCCTGTATTTGCGTAACCACTAAAGGAAACCATGGACTTACTCGGAAAAGCACAAACAAGGCAAACGAAATTTAGAGGTATAGCACAAAAAGCACGAGAAAACTAAGACGAAGTTTTTACCTCCTTGTCACATCACCTAACGGAAGAGTATCTGTTAACAAGCTTCGGAAAACTTAGGAGAAGCGCAGCAACAGGTGTCGATACGATAAGCTGCAAGGCATACCAAGAAGACCTTGCGATACGGATCGAACATCTGCATCAGCAACTGCGAAACCAGCAGTACCACGCCCCGGACATACGCCGGGTATGGATTGACAAAGACAATGGAAAGCAACGGCCTTTGGGAATAAGCACAACGGAAGACAAAATAGTTCAGCGAGCAGTAACAGACTTATTAAATCTGATATACGAGCAGTACTTTTATGATTTTTCGTATGGTTTCAGACCCAAGCGCAATGCACACCAAGCCCTGTCATCGCTGAGAAGCCAATGCATGCGCGGAAGAGGACGAATAAAGTGGATACTGGATGCAGACATACAAGGATGCTTCGATAATTTCGACCACAAAACCCTTCGCAACCTTCTAAGCAAGCGCATCAAAGACAGAAGCCTTCTAAGGTTAATTGACCTTTGGCTAAAAGCCGGGATATTAGATGGAAAAAGCATGCACCGTAACTCAGTGGGAACACCACAGGGCAATATCATCTCACCGTTGCTATGTAATATCTACTTACACTACGTAGTGGATGAATGGATATACAAGATGGTACGCCCATTACTCAAGGGCGAAATTTTCGTGATAAGATACGCCGATGATTTTATTATCGGATTCGAAAATGAGGAAGATGCCCGTAGAGTAAATCGGACATTGCCCAAACGGATGCAGAAATATGGACTAACTATTCATCCTGAAAAAAGCCGACTAATTAGGTTTATGCCAGCCAAAAGAGGCAAAAGCCAAACCTTCGATTTTCTCGGATTTACACATTATTGGACAAAGAGTCAAAAAGGCTACAATGTTGTCAAAAGGCGTACCTGCAAGAAGAAAATGCAGAAAGCATTGCGGAAACTACGAGATTGCTGCATAGATAACAGACACATGAAGCTGAAAGACCAGTGTAAACTATTGACTTCAAAACTACGCGGATTATACCAATATTATGGAATAAGAGGGAATTACCTGGCCTTACAAAGAATGTATGGTGATGCGAAAATCTCTTGGTTCAAATGGTTAAACCGGCGTAGCCAACGCAAAAGCTACACATGGAAAGGATATGGTGAGTTATTGAAATATCTGCCATTACCAAAACCTAAGATTGTTCATGCAAATGTTTAAATTAGCAACTGATAGCGAAAGTAAATACAGAGGAACCGGATACGGGAAAACTGTACGTCCGGATCTGCGAGGGGGTAGGCAGAGTAATCTGCTATCCTATCTCGATTGGGGGCAACTGAAAGAAACACCACTACAACATGGATTACAAAAAGTATTATAAGGAGATTAAAGAAAAATTGATAAGATTTTCAACTGTCGTTTATTATGAACCAATGACAGAAGATAATATTCTTGAGATGGAAAAGAAAATAGGTCAGCCAATAAAACCTTTATATCGTGAGTATTTGTTGACTTTTGGAATGACTCAAGATATTTTTGAGAAATTGATAACTGATATTGATTCATTTTTTGAAGATTTCGACTTTATTAAAAAATCACTAAATGGATATCTTCCAATATTTTCGGACATAGACATGGAAGACACAATTTATCTCATTAACAACAAAGATTTACAAGATGATTTTGTTTACAAAGTTATAATTGATAGTGACGATAAAATCGGAAAAATTAAAAAACTAAAACTATTTCAACGGATTATTGAAGAATCAATATCAAAGTTGAATAAAAATCATAAAAGTAGATGCCTCAACAAAAACAAAGTGAATAATGCCGAGTTTAATATCTCTGACAAAGATTTTAATGATTTTATCGAAATATTTAAGACCGAAGGACTGAAACAAAAAACCGATTGGCAACCAAAATATTATCCTGAGAATATTTTCGGAGATGAAGTAGCTTTATTTTACTTATTTGACAATGAAATTATTATTGAGAGGGATGAAGACCATTCTCAATACAGATTTGAATTAGAGGAACCAATTCTGACCGATAATAAAAAATCAATTATTAGGAAAACCGAAAAATTATTAAAAGTCCAGAGAGTTAAATTTGAGAAAATTGAGTGTAAACTAATTGAAAATGAATAATCAGCAGCCCCCAACATTCAGGGCTGAATTAATCCCCACGAGATAAAATATCCCGCCTCTTATAAAGTGGCGGGATTAATTTTGCCGGTTGTTGAACGTTACCCGGCCGGCATCGTTTTAGGGATCTGGGGCGCTTTCCATGGCATATAGGAATTTCAATGCATTGGGGTTGGATTTGTGAGGTAGTTGTTGCCGAAATTTTAATAATTGGGGAGTCTGGGCCGACGAATTTCCCTTACTATATTTGGTTTTTCCGGTCATTTTATCTTGGTTTTTCGAGTTATTTTCCACTTTAGAGCATACCACTCCTAATCACCGACCCGGACAGGTCGCTGTCATTTGAAATAAAAATAGTTGGCCCATATTTTAGGCCGCCTTTCGCTTTTGTGGGCCATCGCGTATGGGAGGGTACACCTCTACAACCCCCATCAGCCCCTCCTTGCATTCCGGACACAGAAACGGTGAATGGCCATACCTCTGCTCAAAGATGACATACCAGGGTTCTTTTGGGGAACTTTCCGGCGAAGGCTGCTTAAAGTATTGCCGCGCGACATGTAAGGCTCTCTTTTTGTTGTGGCATGAGAGGATGCCATAATGCCTTACTTTCACAAATCCGGCAGGCAATACGTGCATGAGCCACCGTCTTAGAAAGGTCTTACCATTGAGTGGTGTCACGTGTTGCTTACCGGTGCGGTAATCTTTCCAGGAGAAAACCACTTCCTTTTCGTCCACTTTTTTAATGCGGCTGTTGGCTATGGCTACCCGGTTGACATACCGGCCCAGATATTCCACCACATGTTCTGATCCTCTGACAGGCTTTTTGGCATAAACCACCCATTTGCGGCGGTAAAGCGGATGAAGGTGTTTTTGAGACAAGTCAATGGGTTCATCCAGTTTAATGGTGCCTCTTTCATGCAACTTTTGCAGGCCATCGGTAAACTTACCCCTGAACATCTTACTCAGCGCTTTTACCGGGTAGAGATACTTGCCTTTGGCTTTGGCCCTGCGCCACTTCCCTTGCGGGGTTAATCCGCCGGCCGGTACCAGACAATGAATATGGGGATGCAGACTGATGTTTTGCCCCCAGGTATGCAACACGGCAACCATCCCTGTTTGAGCACCAAGAGACTTCTGCCCAAAAGCCTGCATGGTTTTCCATACCGACTGAAACAAAAGATTATATATCTCCCCCGGATGCTGAAGGCACAATGGATTTAAATCATGTGGCAGAGTAAAAACCATATGAAAATAGCCCACGGGTAAAAGATCTTCCTTGCGGCTGAGAATCCATCGCTCTCGCTTGCTGTGGGTACATTGGGGGCAGTGACTGTTGCGGCAACTGTACCACATCAGATGGGCATGTCCACAATGATCACAGGCTTTTAAACGACCGCCCAGCACCGGCGTGTGACACTGACTAAGATGGGTCATTACCGTTTTCTGGCGGGAGGTAAACCCTGTTTCATCCATACGTCCCCGAAACTGGGAAATTACCTCTGCAATACCCTGTTTTTTCATAAAACCGGGAACATCTTGTCCAAAGGATTTACCACATCACTCTTCATGCGGTAATTGATGTGCAGATAGATCATGGTCGTCAGGATGCTTTGGTGCCCCAGCAAATCACGGATCACCATGAGATTCACGCCCATACTCAACAGATGAGAGGCAAACGAATGACGCAGGGAATGCACATTGAGCCCTCGCTGCAATCCTTCCCGTTTAAGAGCCTGGCATAAGGCCCAACGAATGCAGGAAGCTGTAATGGGCGTTCCTTTTTTGCGACCATTGAATAAATAATGTTGTGGCCGGCATTCCTGAATGTAGGCACTCAATTCTACCAACATGTGTCGCGACAACATCACATAGCGGTCACGCCGCCCCTTGCCGCCACGTACGCGTACTTGCATGTTCTTGGTATCAATGTCACTTAGAAGAATATTACAGGCTTCCCCCCGACGCAATCCGGCCGAGTAGATCAATTTTAGAAGTGTACAATGCTTTTGATTTTTTATGCCCAGAAACAAGCGTTTAAGTTCACCACCAGTGAAAACTTCCGGGATATACCGCTCTGCTTTGGGATAAGGAATCTGCTCGCAGATCTCCGGACGGCTGAGAAAATGTTTGTAGAGATACCGGATACCGTTTACCGCGATACGCATGGTGTTGCGCTTTTGCTGTTTCTCTTCCTTAAGATACACCAGATAGGATAAAATCTGATCCGAAGTAATCTCATGAGGCGGTGTGTTGTAGTAGCGAATGAGTTGGCGCGGGCCGTGAAGGTAGGATACGATGGTGCGCGGCGAGAGGTTTTCCAACACCATGCGTTGCCGCATCTTCTCCAGTAATGGAGCTGCCTGTTCTAAGGCTTCTTCTTTTTGTTTTTCATGTTATTTACTTTTAGATAAATTCCGTAAAGTAAACATTTTTAGCTATTTTTATTTCTCCCGACGAAAGGAGGGTTTAGTTCAACACATGGTATAGTGCATGCGGGTTTTAGCGGTTTTCTGGCTTTTGTAGCTCGTAAAAAAGGTCGGTGTAACCTGATAGGTTTTCGCCTCGTACTCCCGCACGACACCATACCATCAAACGTTAGCTGCAAGTGAAAAGAACGAAGCTGCAACATTGAAACCTGATTATAAAATTTGAAAAAACGGCTTGAAAATATTATCTCATTGATTGAAGGTTAGTGTAAGAAAAAATTAGTTTTTTGCCTGCCCGCTTCTGCCCTTCGGGACAGTTGGGAAAACCCAACCCACATTGCACACATTGGCAAGCCTCACTGGCCAAGGCTCAAACCAAAGCTTACCAAAGAGTGCAATTTTGCCGTCACACACACAACTAAACTGAGTCTTTATCTGTATTTTTGAAAAATATGAATTTTATAAAAAAACATGTTAATAATTGGAAAGTCGGAGTAGCATTCTCAGCTTTGTTACCTCTATTCGCGATTTTAAATCAGTCTGAGAATCAAACAGCCCCTTTCATAGAAAGTTTTTTGACAGCATGGCTAGTTTCTTTTTCCTTCTTAATGATAGCATGGTTTTTAAATTCAAAACTTACTAATCTAATCTTTCACACCTCCAAAAAATGGAATTTAGCCAGTAAAATTCTTATCATTTTTCTTTTCAATGGCCTTCTTATATCTCTATTAATCATTCTTAATTCAGCTGGAGCTGAAAGTATTAATGATAACAGGGAAAGCAGTTATCTTTTTATTTTTATCAGAGGTAGTGTAAGTATTGCGATTATTTTTCTAATTCAATATGCCCTGAATTTAAATGCCAGAAATCAATCAGTATCATTGCAAAATCAAATGCTAAAAACAGAAAATATTCGTGCTCAATTTGAAATTCTTAGGCAACAAATTAGCCCACACTTTTTATTTAATTCTCTGTCAACATTGCGTTCTATGATTCGCTCATCTAATAACAACGCAGAGGAATTTGTTATCAAACTGTCTGATATCTATAGATTATTGTTGCTTAAAAAAGAAAGAGACACGGTAACGCTTAAAGAAGAGCTTGAACTTATTGATGATTATTCATTTTTGTTATTTGCCAGGTATGAGGACATGTTAAGCATTGATATTGATATTCCTGAAAATCTATTGAATTATAATATCCCAACCTTTTCTTTACAATTACTATTAGAGAATTGCGTTAAGCATAATATCGTATCGAAAGGAAAACCGCTGCACATTAAAATTTACGTTTCAGGCATTAACAGTGTAACAGTCGAAAATAACTTACAGCAAAAAGTAGCTTCTGGTGATGATTCAGGTTTAGGTTTGCAAAACCTTATTAAGCGGTATGAATTATTAGGAAAGCCGGAGGGAGTTAATGTATTTTCGGATGAATCAGTTTTTCGTGTAAAAATTAAATTACTCGGGCGATGAATATTTTAATTATAGAAGATGAGCCACATACCGCACAAATTTTAAGTGAAATTATAGTGCAAGTTCGTCCTGATTCAATTATTCTTGATACTTTGGAAAGTATTGAGCAATCAGTAAAGTATCTTTCCAATGATAAGAACTTACCTGATTTAATTTTTTCAGACATTCAACTGGCTGATGGGCTTAGTTTTGAGATATTTTCAAAAGTACAGCTGAAATGCCCAATTATCTTCTGTACCGCTTTCGACCAATACACTTTACAAGCATTTAAAACCAATGGTATTGAATATGTCTTAAAACCGGTAAAGGAAGAGGATGTGGAAATAGCCTTTACAAAATACGAAACACTAAAAGAATCTTTAAAGCCAGATACAGAAATTGTAAACCTGCTAAAAAACACATTTCAGCAGAAAGAAAACTATAAATCCTCAATACTTGTTCATGTCAAGGAAAGCTTCATTCCTATTGAGGTGAGTAAAATTGCATTCTTTATTGTTGACACCGAAGTTCTTTACATCCATACATTCGATAATCAGCGATATCCGGTTTTTAAATCCATGTCTGAAATTGAGGCTTCCATTGCCCCTTCTCTATTTTTTAGAATAAACAGGCAAGTTCTACTTAGTAAAAAAGCCATTAAAAAAATTCAACCCTACTTTAATCGAAAAGTTGTCATTAAAACTGATTTAAAAATCAAAGAGCAGCTTATTGTTAGCCGATTAAAAGTTACCGAATTTATGAACTGGATAGAACAATCCTAACCCTGTTCAATTCACCTTCCAATTTGTTCAATTCCCCAACTTATTGATTCCAGATCAATTGGTATGTGTTCATATTTGAGTTGTAAAAATTCAAAATATGAACATTATGAAGCATTTACTTTTTTTGTTATCAATATCGGTAATATCTACTGTAATAATCAGTTGTGAGGAAGTTGAATATACCGAAATTCCTGAAGAAGAAACTGTAACAGAAACCAAAAGAATAGGTTTTGAACTGGTACAGATAATCTCTATGGATTCTATACTTGTTTGGGCAAATAATGAAATTTTAACTCAGGAAGAATTTGATTCCATTCAAATCACTAGTGGTTGGCAAAAAAACGAACCAAGAGAAGGAATGCCGGATTATGCCAAATTTTTGCGCTCGCCTGATGCGGGAGAAGATAGAGAATTTACATCAGCTGAGCACTTTGGTTTTCAATGGCTATTTAATGCACAAATTGTTGATAGCAACGCTGAACTACCGGAAAATGAAGACGGGTTACTCAGTGGTAGGTACATTGCCAAATATCATCAAGTCACGTTCAACGAAGGCAGAACGCTTTCTATTCTTATATCTCCACAAGGTGAAGAATATGTATTGATTTCCAGAGACGCAAACAGAATAACTGACATACCAGTTATTCCGGAAACGTGGCAAATCGAAGAAAGAGAAATCAATGATAGCATAACCTTTGATTTGCCTAACCCTACCCTAAATATTCGGGCAGAGAATAATCAAGATTCATGGCAAGGGCCAGTAATTCTGTAAAAATCTTTTATCATGAAAATAACACTCTCGACTATCATATTAAGCCTGGGCATTTTTATGTCAAATATATATGCACAAATGCCAGGGAACATGTCGCCACCCGATTTTAATGCTGAGAAAGCTGCTGGAATTTTTGAATACGATATTGAAAAAGTGATAAAAAAATTAAAGATCATTGATGATTCCATAAAGTCTAAGGTATCTGAAAGTTTAAATCATTATAACAGTAAAATATACGAATTGTCGATACTACATGCAGCAACCTTTCAAAAATTAGAAGCTGATTTCGATAGAAACGTACAGATTGCCATGCGAAATAGAGACAGGAATCAGATGAATGGAGTAAAAGCAGAAATTCAAAAAATTATTCCTCCTATCAGAATGCAGGTTCAGAATGAGGAGAAATTGCTTAACGCAGCTATGACAGAAATCCTAACAGAGAAGCAAAACAAAAAATGGTTGAGATACCAAGAAGGTAAAAAGACATACTAAAATCACATCCATAGCTAATGGAATATTATGAATAATTAAAGGTATGAACCTAGCAGAAGTTATCTATAACCAGCATGAACAATCTAAAATTATCTGGTCTTGCCATCGACTGTCCATTTTGTTCCAGGTGTAAAGACTGCCCTTTTATTGTAACAGAACAATTTACACTTAAGAAAAAAATTGAGTGGATTCAAAATCTTGAATTTGAAAAGAAATTAAAAATATTGAATCATCAAAAAAACTGCCTAAATGAGAGAGAAAAAAGAAAATAGAATGAAACATATCACAAAAGTTACAATAGCAATTTTTCTATTTGCTTGTCAATTCATTGCTCAAGCTCAGGAAGCTCCTGATAACATTATTGGAATTTGGCTAAATGACGATAAAACCAACAAAATTGAAATTTACAAGGTAGGTGATACCTATTCTGGTAAAATAATTTGGATAGCGCAATTGGAAAACAATCCTGGACTTAATCCAAAAGATAAAAACAATCCAAATCCTGATAAGCGGAATCAAAGTATTCTGGGTATGGATATAATAACAGGATTATCATTTTCGGATGGTAAGTGGATAAATGGGACAATCTACACTCCTCAAAAAGGAATATATGCAGATTGTGAAGTTGAATTGCATTCGGATAAGCAGCTAAACTTAGTTGTATCAAAAGGAATGTTCACTAGAACAAAAACATGGATAAAAGAATGACACAGTTGTTAAAGTCATCGGTTGTTGCTGTAATACTGATGAACTCATTTGTATTAAATGCTCAGCAAGTTTTTCATTCAATTGATGAAATTTGGGTATACGCCAAAGAAAACAATCCGGATAATTCAGTTTATCAATTGCAAGTTGAAAAGGCAGTTAAAGACCAAAGAATTGCCAATAGCTCATTGTATCCGAAGATTAATGCAGGATTTAACAGTCAATATAATCTGGATATTGCTGAAACGCCTATCCCTGGAGAAATTGTTGGAAAACCCGGAGAAACTGTTTATGTAAGATTTGGTCAGGAATATAGCTACAATGGCGGAATCACTGTCAGTAAAACCTTACTTGACTGGCAATCAATATTCCAATCTAAAATAGCAAAATCAAACACACAGCTTAAGCAAACTGAAAAAGCTTTGTACGAGCAGACTTTAAGAGAACAAGTGGCACAAATTTATTATACTACTATAACAGCTCAATCTGCGGTTAATAATGCCCAAGAAGATTTAACTCTGGCAGATTCTATACTTCAAATTGCTTACGATAGATTTCAAGAGGGATTAATTGATGGTCTATCTTTTAATCAGGCTAAAATTAACCGGAATAATGCTTTTGACAAGTTGGAACAAAACAAACAATACCTGGTTGAAAATCAACTGAACCTTAAAATATTACTTGGTTTATCAACTTCCGAAACGCTTGTTCTTAAAGAACAAATTGAATTAAACATGAATAATTCAATTGAGTTTGTTCCTCAAAATGAAGCAAGTATAAGATTATATGAAGCTCAAATAGAAATAGCCGACCTTGAAAGGAAACAAGCCTTAACCAGATTTACACCCAAGTTGGACTTTATATATTATTGGGGAGGCACACAGTATCAGCAAGATTTCAATTTATCGTTCAATTCAAACGATTGGCAACCTAATAGTTATATCGGTTTGAACCTATCTATACCTATATTTTCAGGTTTTGGAAATAAAAACCAATGCAGTTCGGCAAAGATTTCACAAAATATCGCTCGATTAAATTATGAGGAAGAAATTAGGAAATCCTCAATTACAGATAGCATATTATTAAATAACTACCTGTCATATAAAAAGTTAGCCGAAACAGCAAATGAAAACTTAAAAATATCTGGTGAGAACGTTCAACTTGCTTACAGCAGATATTCTGAAGGTCTTATTAGTCTGGATAACTACTTGTCGGTATACGATGATTACCTGGCTGTGGAAAGTCAATATTTCACCCGGCTGTCAGATTACATGATAAACAAAGCAACAATTCTATCACGCAATAATTAATGAAAAATGAGCAAAATACTTTTAATACTTGGTATTACATTAATATTTATTTTTTCTGGTTGTAAACAAAACAATTCAACCACACCTGAAAGGAAAAATATTGTTGAAGCAGTTTTTGCAAGTGGTAATGTAATTACTAAAAATCATTATATAGTAACCTCTCAAACCGAAGGTTATCTTGACAAATTACTTTTCAACGAAGGAGATTCAGTCAAAGCAGGTCAGTCACTTTTCTTAATTGAAAATGAATCGCAAGCAGAGCAACTGGATAATGCTCAAGCAAACTACGAATACTCCAAATCGAATGCAAAAGATAGCTCTCCCGTTTTAGAGCAACTAATTGCACAAAAACTTCAAATAAAGAATAAACTCGAAACAGATTCAATCAATTTTATTAGACATCAAAAACTGATTAAAACAGCAGCTGTAAGCAAACTTGATTATGAAAAAGCAAAATTAACCTATGAAAACAGTAGACAAGACCTTATATCTGTTGAAAATCAGATAACTGACAGGAAAAATATACTTCAATTAGAAGTTATAAAGAGCAAAGCCAATTTAGCATCTCAACAAAATACATCGTCATTTTATGAAATAGCAAGCAAGGTTAATGGGATTATTCTTCAGATTAATAAAACTGAGGGTGAGCTGATAAAAAGAGGAGAACAAGTCGCAGAGGTTGGTTCCGGTGAATTTATTGCAAAGCTGTTAATTGTTGAAGAAGACATAAATAAAATTAAAGTTGGCCAGGAGGTTTTCATCGAACTAAATACGGATAAAAACAAAAGCTATAAAGCGATACTTTCTAAGGTTTACCCTTTTTTCGATTCACAGGAACAATCGTTTATTGCCGAAGCTAAATTTACAGAGCTTGTACCCAAATTAATTTCAGGAACACAACTTCAGGCGAATATAAAAATAAAGGATAAGGCTAATGCTCTGGTGATTCCAACCGAATTTCTATTACCGGGAGATTTTATTCTATCTAAAAATAAGCAGAAAGTTAAAGTAACGGTAGGCATTAGAACTTCAGAATGGGTTGAAATTCTTTCGGGTATAGATGAAATATCAACTTTATTGCTCCCTAATTAATTAGAAATCATGGCTAAATCAGTAAATATTCAAATAGCTAGTGTTCACCTTACTTCAAAGTTTTGGCAAACTTTTGTAGCCATTATGGGAGTTACTTTTGGTGTCTCTATGTACATATTCATGAACAGTTTTATGAATGGTGTTAACAAAACACAAGACGACCTTGCTTTTAGTGCTTTATCTCATATCCGCATTTATAATCAAGATAATAATCATTCTTACAATCCAATTGAAAGTGAATACGATAATTCTCAAACTGTATTTAATATTCATAACAGAAAAAGCATTCAATACACAAGTGGTATTAAGAATTCTTATGGCATTGTTTCATTAGTAGAAAAGCAGGAAGAAGTTGTTGCTGTTGCCCGCCAAATAAACTTTAGCGTATTTTTTAGGAGCGGGTCAAAAAAGATAAATGGAAGAGTTTCTGGTATTGAATTAGAACAGGAGGACAAGCTATTCAAAAGTTCAGAAATAGTTACCCAAGGCAATTGGAATAATTTACAAACTCATAAATCAGGTATTATTATTGGAAAATTGTTAGCTGAAGACCTCGGCTTACAAGTAAATAGTAGCATAAATGTGCTAACGTCTGATGGCGTATCCAGGAACTACATTATTGTTGGAATTTTTGAAAGTTCCCTAAAAGATATAGATAAAACAAAAGCCTATTTAAATATCACAGCAGCGCGTCAATTAATAGGTGAAAACTCTGATTATGCCAGTGATATTTTAATAAATATTAAAGACCGGGATAATACAGTACCCGTTGTTAAAAAACTCGGCTTACTAATCCCTTTTCAAATTGAGTCATGGCAGGAAGCCAATGAACAATTGGTTGCAGGTGCATCTCTCCGTAATGTTATCGCTATTGCTGTTTCATTTACCATTTTATTAGTGGCTGGTTTTGGCATTTATAATATCATGAATATGACCATTAATGAGAAGATTAAAGAAATAGCAATCCTAAAAGCAACAGGATTTTCAGGTAAGGATATTAAATCCATATTTCTTTCCCAAGCCGGAGCAATTGGTCTATTAGGTGGCTTCTTAGGTGTTATTCTTGGTTACTTAATTTCATTGCTGATTAATCAAATTCCCTTCAACGTGGCTAGTCTGGAAACCTTACCCATTTACTTCCGGGTTCAGGATTTTGTTCTTGCAGTAGTTTTTGGCGTTTTAACTACTCTAATAGCAGGTTATTTACCATCAAGAAAAGCAGCAAAGGTCGACCCAGTAACAATAATTCGTGGATAAGATGGAAAACAAGACTTCATTAAAAATAAGAAACCTGGTAAAATATTTTCATGAACCTGAAACGTTCCAGGTATTGAAAGGTGTTTCGTTCGAAGTTAAAAAAGGAGAGTTTCTATCCATAGTTGGTAAATCTGGTTCAGGTAAGTCTACTTTGTTGTATGTGCTTTCAACAATGGATACCGATTATGAAGGTACACTTCAGATTAATGGTGATTTACTAACCGGAAAGACACAAAATCAATTGGCTGCATTTAGAAATGAACATATTGGTTTTGTGTTTCAGTTTCATTATTTGCTACCCGAATTTTCTTGTTTGCAAAATGTTATGTTGCCTGCATTAAAGTTGGGCAAGTATTCAACAAAAGAGATTGAGCATAAAGCGTATGAAAGTCTGCGTTTGCTGGACATTGAAGGCCAGGCACTAAAAAGTGCGAATAAGTTATCGGGAGGTCAGCAACAAAGAGTGGCTATTGCCCGGGCTCTAATTAACAATCCCTCAATTATTATGACCGATGAACCAACAGGTAATCTTGATTCGAAAAATACCGAAGCTGTGCTTGATATTTTTAGAGGATTGGCAAAAGAAAATGGACAAACCATTATTTGTGTTACCCACGACAAAGATTTTGCAAATAATACAGACCGAACTATTGAAATGGCAGATGGATTAATTATTTAATTATCAAACAAAATGAAAGAACAAGTAAGCAATAGATGTAAAATATTAATTACAAAAAAAATTACTGATTCTTTATCAGTTAAAGAGCAAACCGAATTAAATAAATATTTGACTTCCAATGGCTCCGCTAAACAATATTTTGAAGAATTGAAAAGAATTTGGGACTTAACAAATACACTGGTACCATCCAGTATTTTCAAAACTGATGTTTCGGAAGAGTGGGTGAAATTTATACAATCTCTAAAACCTAACAAATCACAATAAAAATGAAAAAATTTGAAGTGCGTTTACTTATTGCAATCTTAATCTCTGGCTATACATGTTTGCTCAATGCGCAAACAAAGAAAGACTATCTCGATTTTTCAGTTATAACTCCTGAAAATTATAATCAAGAAGAAAAAAAATACCCATTAATCGTATGTTATAAAGGTCATATCTCGGATAGTTTATTCATCAAATATTCAACGGATAAACAATTAATTATTCTGCTGTTTGATACTACTCAAAATTTAACTTCTAATCCAGAATATCAGAAAGAGATTATCTTAAAGATAAAGAATGATTATTCAGTATCAAGGGATAAAATTTATTTGCTTGGAGTTAATCAAAATATTGAGAAAACAATAAAAACAAAAAATGAACTGGATTATTACTTTGGTGCAACGGTCTATATCACAAATAACCCTGATACATATACATACTTTACGGAAAGGGTTAAACAATACAATAACGTAAAACATTTTTATGTTACTGAAATAAATTCTGTTGCATTGGATTCTGCTCATCAACTATTTCTTCAAAATAGATTGTGGGAAATCGATATTCATAGAATTTCTGAAGACGCAAAAACTTTCAACAAGCCTATAGAAGAAAACAACTGGCAAATATCACTAAGTTATGGTCAATGGGGTTTTAATAATTCTGCAAAATCAAATGACAAAACTATTTTAGATTTCCCTAAAAATATGGGTTCCTGGAATTTGTCTTTCGCTAGATACTTTTCAGAATCTATATCTGTAAATGCTAATGTTGGTATACAAATTAAGAAGCTGGAACCTGACCAACCCGATTTTTTCACCGTTCTCAATGGAGGTGATATCGATATTGAAGGCGCTGGATTAACCTTTATTCCTTTAAGTATAGGTATGGATTACTTTTTTATGAAGCAGCGATTCCGTCCATTCCTTGGAGTTGGTATTGGTTCTGTTTCTGCTAAAACAAAATTAATTGAAGCATCAGGCAACATGAATGATGGTATTAATAAAGATGAGCTGGAATTTAGTAGTAAAGCTCCTTTTGTAGAATTATCATCAGGTTTTGTTTACCGCACTGGAGAAAACGTTCAGCTTGGATTGAATTGCGACTATGTTCACTCAAAAGACTTCGATGAAAATATAGGCGGATATAAAAGTTTTACCGGATTAAAAATATCAGCCGTTTTTTCTATTGTCTTTTAACTTCTTAAAAAGTTAAAGTTATGCTAATTATTCAATAAGTAACTTGTTCAATTCACCCCCTGTTTTGTTCATCTAACTGTATTTTCAATTTAAAGACAGGCAATCACCGATTAGTTTTGAACTAAAATTATTAAGTAAAGAAATCTACAAATAATGAAAAGAAAAGTATTGTTGATACCAATTGTACTATGTTTATTTCTGGTGAAAACTTATTCACAGGAGAAATATACGATTAGTGGGATAATTTCAGATGCCGAAACGGGCGAAACAATGATTGGGGCTACAATCTCAGTTAAGGAACTTTCAGCTACGGGTACAATAACCAATGCTTATGGTTATTACTCTCTTACCTTACCCAAAGGTGAATACACTGTAATTTTTAGTTATATAGGTTATGAGTCGATTGAAAACAAAATTAATTTAAATGAAGACAAACGACTAGACTACAAATTATCACAAGATTCAAAATCCTTGGAAGAGGTTGTAATAACGGCAAAAAAGAAAAATGATAATATTACTTCTGAAGAAATAGGAATGGAGAATTTAAAACCACAGGAAATAAAAAAGATTCCTGTTTTATTTGGTGAGCAAGATGTGATTAAGACGCTCACGTTAACTCCGGGAGTTAAAACATCAGCAGAAGGTAGTGGAGGCATGTTTGTGCGCGGGGGTAATAATTCTCAGAACCTGGTTTTATTGGATGAAGCTACAGTGTACAATTCAAATCATTTAATGGGATTCTTTTCTACTTTCAACAGTGATGCCATTAAAGACCTTACACTATATAAAGGAACTGCACCTAGCCCATACGGTGGTCGTATTTCATCAGTTATGGATGTAAAAATGAACGAAGGCAATAATCAAAAATATCATTTTGGTGGTAGCGTAGGTTTAATATCTGCAAAAGCTAATATAGAAGGCCCAATTGTTAAGGATAAAGGCTCTTTTTTAATTACTGGAAGAAGAACATATGCCGACATGTTTCTGAAACTTTCTTCTGATGAATCCTTGAACAATAACCGACTATACTTTTATGATTTTAATGCTAAGGCAAACTATAAAATCAATCAAAACAACCGAATTTTTCTATCAGGATACATGGGTAGGGATTATTTCAATATTCAGGATATGTTTGGTTTAGATTGGGGTAACACCACAGGAACATTAAGGTGGAATCATATCTGGAATAGTAAGCTATTTAGTAATACGTCACTTATTTATTCTGATTACGACTATAAAGTTTCAATAATGAATGAAGGAGATGATGATTTTAGTCTGACTTCAGTTATTGGCAATATTAATCTAAAGCAAGATTTTCAATACTTTATAAGCGATAAAAGCTCACTTGCATTTGGTTTGTATGGAAGGTATAATACTATTACACCTGGTCAGGTTGAGTTTTCTGAAGACTCAGAATTTAAACCCATCGAATTACAAGAGAAGTACACGTTTGAAACAGGCGCATATTTTGGACATGACTGGAAACCTTCAGATAAGTGGAATATATCCTACGGTGTACGATTAAATGCATTTTATCTTTTAGGCCCAGGTGATTTCTATAATTATACTGACGGAATTGTATCGGATACATCCACTTTTAAATCGGGTGAGATAGTCCAAAGCTATTATAATATAGAACCTCGATTAAATATGGCTTACGTATTAAATCAGGCAAATTCATTTAAATTTTCCTTTACCAGAAATACACAAAATCTACATCTACTTCAAAATTCCAACTCATCAACACCAACTGATATTTGGATATCGTCAAGTAACAATGTGAAGCCAGAAATTGGCGACCAAATATCTTTGGGGTATTTCCGAAATTTTAATGATAATAAATATCAATTTTCAAGTGAAATATACTATAAATGGATGCAAAACCAAATTGACCTAAAAAATGGTGCAGAGCTGCAAGCAAATGAATTCCTTGAAGGTGAATTATTGTTTGGAGATGGCAGGGCTTACGGTTTAGAATTAATGTTACGTAAGAAGACAGGTAGATTATCTGGATGGTTATCTTATACATTATCTCGAACCGAAAAAAACATTGATGGCATAAACGAAAACAATTGGTATCCGGCTAAACAAGATGCAACACATGATATTTCTGTTGTTGGAATTTATGACTTAAATGATAAATGGAGTTTATCAGCTACATGGGTATATAATACAGGTAATGCAGTTACTTTTCCAAGTGGTAAATATGGAATTGATGGGAAAGTTCAATTTTATTATACCGAAAGAAATGGATATAGGATGCCTGCATATCATAGATTGGATTTAGGTGCTACTTGGAATATTAAAAAGACCGATAAATTTGAAAGTTCTCTAAACTTTTCAATTTATAATGCTTATGGTCGCAAGAATGCTTATTCTATTGATTTCGAAGAAGACAAAAACGACCCAACCAGAACTGTGGCAGTTAAAACATATCTTTTTACATATATACCTTCAATTACATATAATTTCAAATTTTAAAGCAATGAAGATAATTCAACATATAGCAACATATTTTCTGGCATTGATGATATTATCATCTTGTACCGAAGAGATTGACATTGACCTTAATTCATCAGACCCTCAGATTGTCATAGAGGGTAGTGTATCTACCACAGGTGAGTCTGTTATTAAGATTACTGAATCAGTAAATTTTGATGAAAGTAACGATTTTCCAAAAGTACGGAATGCGTTTGTTGAGATTTCAGATAATCTCGGAAATAGTGAAATCCTTTTAGAATCCTCCGAAGGTATTTATTCAACTACCTCGTTTGGTGGCGTGGAAGGCAGAACCTACTCCTTAAATGTTCAGGTAGATGATAAAACGCTTGAATCTGTCAGTAACATTCCCAACCATGTTAGTTTTGATTCTCTAATTGTAAATAAAGCATCTGTACCTGGTTTTCCGGGCGCACAAGAAAATGATTTATATTATGAAGTGAGGGTACAGTACCAAGACCCGGCTGATGCGGTAAACTTTTACCGTTTTGTGGAGATTGTAAATAATGAAATCACAAACTCCTATGTCTTTGATGACAGGTTAAATAATGGTGAATATGTTACTGTCCCATTATTAAACTTTTCTAGGGAACTTTTACCACGTGATGTATTAGAAATTGAGATGCAATGTATTGATGAATTTGTTTATGAATATTTCAATAGTTTCGGTAATACTCAAGGAAGTTCAGCGACACCAGCAAATCCATACACAAATATTTTAGGTTCGGAATTAGGCTATTTTAATGCTCATACTTCGGAGGTTAAGAAGAAAATAATTGAATAAAAAGCTTTTACTTTATCAAAATGACTTGTCTTATCTTGCTCACAGTCGTAAGCACATTTGCAAGCCCACACGGTCCAACGCTCAATCCAAAGGCTGGCAAAAGAGCTTTCGCCTTTCCAGCCCAAGCAACCGCCTTTGTGGGCGGTTTTAGGATTGCCAACCCGTAAAAAAACGAAATAAATTTGTGCTTCGTAGTTAGCCTAATGCGGTTTGAAACAAGTATAAAAGAGAAAATTAATTGACTGATAAATAGACATAAACAATGAACGCCAGCATACAACATTCAGGGCTGAATTAATCCCCACGAGATAAAATATCCCGCCTCTTATAAAGTGGCGGGATTAATTTTGCCGGTTGTTGAACGTTACCCGGCCGGCATCGTTTTAGGGATCTGGGGCGCTTTCCATGGCATATAGGAATTTCAATGCATTGGGGTTGGATTTGTGAGGTAGTTGTTGCCGAAATTTTAATAATTGGGGAGTCTGGGCCGACGAATTTCCCTTACTATATTTGGTTTTTCCGGTCATTTTATCTTGGTTTTTCGAGTTATTTTCCACTTTAGAGCATACCACTCCTAATCACCGACCCGGACAGGTCGCTGTCATTTGAAATAAAAATAGTTGGCCCATATTTTAGGCCGCCTTTCGCTTTTGTGGGCCATCGCGTATGGGAGGGTACACCTCTACAACCCCCATCAGCCCCTCCTTGCATTCCGGACACAGAAACGGTGAATGGCCATACCTCTGCTCAAAGATGACATACCAGGGTTCTTTTGGGGAACTTTCCGGCGAAGGCTGCTTAAAGTATTGCCGCGCGACATGTAAGGCTCTCTTTTTGTTGTGGCATGAGAGGATGCCATAATGCCTTACTTTCACAAATCCGGCAGGCAATACGTGCATGAGCCACCGTCTTAGAAAGGTCTTACCATTGAGTGGTGTCACGTGTTGCTTACCGGTGCGGTAATCTTTCCAGGAGAAAACCACTTCCTTTTCGTCCACTTTTTTAATGCGGCTGTTGGCTATGGCTACCCGGTTGACATACCGGCCCAGATATTCCACCACATGTTCTGATCCTCTGACAGGCTTTTTGGCATAAACCACCCATTTGCGGCGGTAAAGCGGATGAAGGTGTTTTTGAGACAAGTCAATGGGTTCATCCAGTTTAATGGTGCCTCTTTCATGCAACTTTTGCAGGCCATCGGTAAACTTACCCCTGAACATCTTACTCAGCGCTTTTACCGGGTAGAGATACTTGCCTTTGGCTTTGGCCCTGCGCCACTTCCCTTGCGGGGTTAATCCGCCGGCCGGTACCAGACAATGAATATGGGGATGCAGACTGATGTTTTGCCCCCAGGTATGCAACACGGCAACCATCCCTGTTTGAGCACCAAGAGACTTCTGCCCAAAAGCCTGCATGGTTTTCCATACCGACTGAAACAAAAGATTATATATCTCCCCCGGATGCTGAAGGCACAATGGATTTAAATCATGTGGCAGAGTAAAAACCATATGAAAATAGCCCACGGGTAAAAGATCTTCCTTGCGGCTGAGAATCCATCGCTCTCGCTTGCTGTGGGTACATTGGGGGCAGTGACTGTTGCGGCAACTGTACCACATCAGATGGGCATGTCCACAATGATCACAGGCTTTTAAACGACCGCCCAGCACCGGCGTGTGACACTGACTAAGATGGGTCATTACCGTTTTCTGGCGGGAGGTAAACCCTGTTTCATCCATACGTCCCCGAAACTGGGAAATTACCTCTGCAATACCCTGTTTTTTCATAAAACCGGGAACATCTTGTCCAAAGGATTTACCACATCACTCTTCATGCGGTAATTGATGTGCAGATAGATCATGGTCGTCAGGATGCTTTGGTGCCCCAGCAAATCACGGATCACCATGAGATTCACGCCCATACTCAACAGATGAGAGGCAAACGAATGACGCAGGGAATGCACATTGAGCCCTCGCTGCAATCCTTCCCGTTTAAGAGCCTGGCATAAGGCCCAACGAATGCAGGAAGCTGTAATGGGCGTTCCTTTTTTGCGACCATTGAATAAATAATGTTGTGGCCGGCATTCCTGAATGTAGGCACTCAATTCTACCAACATGTGTCGCGACAACATCACATAGCGGTCACGCCGCCCCTTGCCGCCACGTACGCGTACTTGCATGTTCTTGGTATCAATGTCACTTAGAAGAATATTACAGGCTTCCCCCCGACGCAATCCGGCCGAGTAGATCAATTTTAGAAGTGTACAATGCTTTTGATTTTTTATGCCCAGAAACAAGCGTTTAAGTTCACCACCAGTGAAAACTTCCGGGATATACCGCTCTGCTTTGGGATAAGGAATCTGCTCGCAGATCTCCGGACGGCTGAGAAAATGTTTGTAGAGATACCGGATACCGTTTACCGCGATACGCATGGTGTTGCGCTTTTGCTGTTTCTCTTCCTTAAGATACACCAGATAGGATAAAATCTGATCCGAAGTAATCTCATGAGGCGGTGTGTTGTAGTAGCGAATGAGTTGGCGCGGGCCGTGAAGGTAGGATACGATGGTGCGCGGCGAGAGGTTTTCCAACACCATGCGTTGCCGCATCTTCTCCAGTAATGGAGCTGCCTGTTCTAAGGCTTCTTCTTTTTGTTTTTCATGTTATTTACTTTTAGATAAATTCCGTAAAGTAAACATTTTTAGCTATTTTTATTTCTCCCGACGAAAGGAGGGTTTAGTTCAACAAAGTGTCATGCGTAATGCGGGGAAAAGTGATATATTTGAGCATAAGTTCATTTAATAAGCGGAGTAGTAACTTGATAGTTAATAGTTCGGAGTTTTGAAACCCGCACTACGCATAGCCGGGACGAGTACTCTAAGAGAAACCGCAGCAACCTAAACAAGAATGTGAAACGGTATCGCAAGCCGAAATCTTCGGAACAAGACCAAGGTCTTTGAAATTAGATGATGATTGACAACAGGTGCAATTCCTGTCTACCCAAAGCCGCCGGCAGGGTAGTAGTGAACCAGATGGGTGACTCCGTGAGGATAGCAGAAACGACCAAAGGGAGTTCACGAACGCGATAAAAATTAACCACAAATGTGAGTAAAAGTATCTGGTAAGCGAGTGTGCAGGCAGTGTGACAGAGCCTCGAATTTAACGAAGAGAAATCGCGATTACCTTGAAAAACAAACCACGAATGAGCAAAAGCTATATTAAATCGTGGTTAAGCCGACGGAATACGTTCATCCGGAAGGCAGCAAGAACTTACTCAAAAGGCGGTCAGGTATGTTCTACCACCGTGGTCAAAGAGCAATGCATGTGAATAAAGGTCAATCTTCGGAACTCAGGAGATCTGTTAGCTCCCCATGAAAAGAGGAAGGTGCTCCTCTCCCCAACCACCAGGCATTATAAGTCTCATGTTCCACTTGTAATAGCGCGAAGAAAAGGGACATGCATGCAAGGGTATCTGCGGCAAGGGACAACCATAGCCAAAGAGAAGGCGAAGCAGAAGTCATAGCAGCTTCATAGTACCGTTATGATTTTTCGTATGGGTTCAGACCCAAACGCAATGCGCACCAAGCATTGTCATCGCTGAGAAGCCACTGCATGCGCGGAAGAGGACGAATAAAGTGGATACTGGATGCAGACATACAAGGATGCTTCGATAATTTCGACCACAAAACCCTTCGCAACCTTCTAAGCAAGCGCATCAAAGACAGAAGCCTTCTTAGGCTAATAAACCTATGGCTGAAAGCCGGGATAATAGATGGAAAGAGTATGCATCGCAACAGCGCAGGAACACCGCAAGGCAATATCATCTCACCGCTATTATGTAATATCTACTTGCATTACGTGTTAGATGAATGGATTGACAAGGTGGTACGCCCAATACTCAAGGGAGAAATCTTCATAATAAGATACGCCGATGATTTCATTATTGGTTTCGAAAAAGAAGAGGATGCCCGCAGAGTAAGCCGGACGCTTCCCAAGCGAATGCAGAAATATGGACTAACTATTCATCCTGAAAAAAGCCGACTAATTAGGTTTATGCCAGCCAAAAGAGGCAAAAGCCAAACCTTCGATTTTCTCGGATTTACACATTATTGGACAAAGAGTCAAAAAGGCTACAATGTTGTCAAAAGGCGTACCTGCAAAAAGAAAATGCAGAAAGCATTGCGGAAACTACGAGATTGCTGCATAGATAACAGACACATGAAGCTGAAAGACCAGTGTAAACTATTGACTTCAAAACTACGCGGATTATACCAATATTATGGAATAAGAGGGAATTACCTGGCTTTACAAAGAATGTATGGTGATGCGAAAATCTCTTGGTTCAAATGGTTAAACCGGCGTAGCCAACGCAAAAGCTACACATGGAAAGGATATGGTGAGTTATTGAAATATCTGCCATTACCAAAACCTAAGATTGTTCATGCAAATGTTTAAATTAGCAACTGATAGCGAAAGTAAATACAGAGGAACCGGATACGGGAAAACTGTACGTCCGGATCTGCGAGGGGGTAGGCAGAGTAATCTGCTATCCTATCTCGATTGTGCGGCATGGAAAGGGAACAACAGGCAAGTTGCAGTGATAAATAATCTTTATATTTAAGGATTAATTTGAAAATAAGAATTGAAGATGCCAATAGAAAAAAAAGAATATAAGGATTTATTAGCAGAACTTGTTGCTCTTGTCGAAAACACAAAATATCAAGTTGTATCCCAGGCGAATAGTTCACTTACAGTACTGTTTTGGCATATTGGAAAACGAATTCTGAGCCAGAATCTGCACAATGAAAGAGCTGAATATGGAAAACAAATTGTCGTTACAGTATCACGAGAATTAGTAAAACGGTTTGGTCGGAATTATGAAGAGAAAAATCTTCGGCGGATGATTCAATTTGCAAAACAGTTTCCTGAAATTGAAAATGTCGTTACACTGTCACGACATTTGACATGGTCACATTTCATAGCGTTGATTCCATTGAAAAATGAGTCTGCAAGAGATTTTTACGGAAGATTGGCTTTTGAAAACTCTTTTGGAGTTCGAGAGCTTCGAAAACAAATTGAGAAAAAAGCATTTGAACGTACCGAAAAAGCAGACATCCAACTTTATGACAGTAAGAAAATTAGAAAAGGAATATTTAAAGACCCTTACTTGTTAGACTTTTTAGAATTAAAGGATGGATATTTAGAGTATGATTTGGAATCTGCAATCCTCAAAGAACTTGAATTATTTATTCTGGAACTTGGTAATGGATTCACATTTGTTGAGAGACAAAAACGGATGATTATTGATGGAGATGATTACAACTTAGATTTGCTTTTTTATCATCGTAAATTGAAAAGACTTGTGGCTATTGAATTGAAGATTGACAAATTCAAAGCTAAATACAAAGGGCAAATGGAGTTGTATTTAAAGTGGCTTAATAAATATGAAAAACAAGAAGGAGAAGAAACTCCAATTGGATTAATATTATGTGCAGAAGCAAGTAAAGAGCAGATTGAGTTGTTGGAAATGCAGAAAGATGGAATTATGGTAGCAGAATATTGGACAGAATTACCTCCTAAAGAGATTCTTGAAGCCAAATTACATAACGCATTGATTGAAGCACGAGAAAGATTAGAAAGGAAAAAATTAAAAGAATAGTAACCACGGTGCCCAACAAAGCTATTATACGCCAGCCGTGGCATCCACAGCATATTGAGGGTTTCGCATTACCTTGCGCCAGGCTAAATCCGTGAAAAGGGGATTAGCAACGATCTTTGAAACTTTTCAACAGAAACCTGTAGGTGATGAATCCTACCCGGGAAAGCCTAACCAGCACCCGGAACCGAGTGGTTGCGTAGTCATTAGAAATAACGGCACGAAGCGTACACGGGGAGTGCAAAAGCCGTGTACTTAAGCCTCGAAAAGAAACCCAACGTCGTTGGTTTTTACATTGGTCATTGCGGGAATAGTAACTTTGTAACCGCCATGTTTAGGGAACTGTGCCCGACCGGGGTCGTCGGACATGCCAAATGCATATTAAGTTTCCACGCTAACCCGGGAGCGCCTCCCACCTCCATTCGAAAGGCGGTCAATAAGGGTATACCGCACCCGAAATGTCCCGGTCTGTCAGGTATGTATTGCCAACTGATCAGGCAGACTTCTTTTTGCTGTAGATAAGAATTAATCCTAAAGCTTCAGGAGTGTGGCTTAAGCGCAAAAAAGAAAATATAATTGCTTTTCCTGACAATAAGAGGGAATAGGATTAAACCACCAAATTTTCGCTACATTCGCGCCTTGTTAATGTGAAAATTATTTTATTCACCCACTTTAAAATATCAGAAATCATGAGTGAATCATTAAATATTTGTTTGTCTTGCGGTTTCTGTTGTGATGGAAGCCTGATCGGGTTTGTAGAGCTTGGTAAAGAAGAGCTGTCCAGACTGAGAGTTTTGATGGAGATAGAAGAATTTGAAAAGTCAGGATTCTTTTTACTACCCTGCAATAATTTAGGCTGTGATGGTTGCAAGATATACCCCCAACGGCCCAGGCAATGTGACAATTTTAAGTGCGGAATGTTGAAATCCATCGAAAATAAGGAGTTGGATTTTGCTTTGGCTATTGAAACCATCAATGTCGTTAAGCAAAAAAGGATCGCTATTGAAGAAAAGTTTGAGACATTACCTTTTAAATTGGAATCTCCATCATTTTACTTCAAAGTGCTTGAATTGAAGAAGCTGTTACAGCAGGAAAATAATGAATTATCAAGGTCAGAGCATTTTTTGGATTTATTATCCGATCTTGAGGAGCTCAATAAGTTGGTGTCAAAGAGTTTTGGTGTCTCGTATTTTTAGAAACAGGACTTGAAAATTGTCTGCTCCCATTCAGAATCAGATTAAGAGGGAAATAATCAGGATATTATAACAGAAAAAAGACTCCGGGAAAAGCTCCCCGGAGTCTAAAGAATTTTATTGTAGTCATAAATAAGCCTAAATAAATATTTAGGGTGATTTATGGATTAACCAATAACTTCAACGTTAACAGCATTTAAGCCTTTTCGTCCTTGTTCAGTAGTGAACTTAACTTTATCATTTTCATTAATGTTATCAATTAGTCCGGAACTGTGAACAAAGATATCATCTCCGTTGTCCGATGGTGTGATAAAACCAAATCCTTTTGTCTCGTTAAAAAACTTTACTGTGCCTTCTTGCATCTTCACTAAATTTTAAAAAAAATAATATATTTCACTTTATCCTGGAAACCAATACATCCAAAATAGTTTAGGATATATTTTCAAAAATGACTGAGCCATTTTTGAAACATTTAAAAAAATAAAGTAATGATTAAATTAAATTGTAAAGAAGAGAAAACTCGAACAAACAAATAATACTACCTTATAATAATTAAACTGGTGTCCTTTTGGACGACACAAATATAGAACTTTTATTTTAATAATAGTGTGTTTAAAAGAAATAATGAAAAAAAACTATGGTTGTTTCTAATAGTTGATGGTTTGAGTGGAGTGTAATGGTTAGAAAAACAGATTGTTAGGTTTTAAATATTGAGGTGGTATCGTAATTTGTTTTATTACCAGTTTTAATCGATCTGTCTGGCATATGGCATTCTGGAAAGGAATTATTAAGGGTGTATTGATGGGGTATCAATACTTAGTTGTGTTTTTTTATTGCCTGGTAATTTGTTGAAGAGTGTTGGTGATGAGTTGTAATTCTCCATTAATAAAACCTTTGCGTCATTGTTTTTTTGCGTTTAGGCCTTTTTTAACGCACTATTGTGTTTATTAAAGAACCGAAAATAAAATACCCTACCTTTGTGCCATATTCAAAACAAGATAAGATACATCGATTTTTAAAGCAAAAAAGATAATGGACGGACAGCATAGAGTAAATATTAAACCAGGCGTTGAGGTAGGGATTGTAAAAAAGGAGGATCAGCGCTCGGGAAAAATCACTTTCGGAGTTGTTGAGCAGATACTTACTAAAAGTGCGTTCCATCCACATGGAATAAAAGTCAGGTTAGTGTCCGGAATTGTTGGAAGGGTCAGGGAAATGCATGGAGAATAGGACAGAGGGCCTGGAGAAAGGTAGAACGGTGGAATGGAAAAGGGTTCATTCAATGGGTTCATCTTAAATCTGATAATCTTCTATCTAAAAGTCTAAAACAAGCATGGAGAAAGAGAAGAAAAGTGGAATTGGAAAATGGTGTCTCCATCTAAATATTGCCCCTATCTATCTCAAATCTATTGATCTCACATCTAAAAATCTAAATCAGAATGAAATTTGAAAAATATAGTTTTTCAGAAGATATAAAAAGTAACCTCAGGAATCTGGGATTTAAACGACCGACAGATATTCAGTATAAATCTATTCCTCCCATTATGCGAGGGGAGGATGTGCTGGCTGTGGCTCAAACCGGAACCGGGAAAACCGTGGCTTTTGCCCTGCCTGTGATTCAGAGATTGGTTACCCGACAGAGGAAGCATGACCATAAATCAGTGCGTTGTGTGGTGATGGTGCCAACTCATGAGCTGGCCATACAGGTGAGCCGGGTGTTTGAAGAGTTGGCCTCTGGAATCTCATTGAAGATTGCCGGCATATTTGGAGGCATTGATCAGGATCCGCAAATTGAAAGGCTTAAGCAGGGAGTAGATGTGGTTGTAGCCACACCGGGCCGGTTATTTGACTTGGAAAGTCAGGGGTATCTGTCCCTCAAGGCTGTTGAAACCCTTATCCTCGATGAAGCTGATCATATGCTTGAACTGGGCTTTAAACACGATATGAACCAGCTCATCCGAAAACTACCATACGGAAGACAGGTCTTGTTTTTTTCTGCAACCATCAATAAGCATGTTAAAGATATGGCATATTCGTTGGTTCATAAAGCTGTTCGCATTCAGATTTCTCCTAACGATCCGGTGTCAAAAAACATTGATCATTCTGTGGCCTTTATAGAGATGGATGACAAAAGGTTTTTTTTGGAACGAATCATCCGTGAACATCCGAATAGCAAGATATTGGTTTTCGTGCGGACAAAGGTCAGGGCAGAGCGTGTTATGAAAGCCTTGGAGCGCGTCCGGTTACTTAGCCAAACCATTCATAGCGATAAAGATCAAAATCAACGAAGTCATGTGATGGAGCAGTTTTCTTCAGGCGAGAACAAAGTCCTTATTGCCACTGATGTAAGTGCTCGGGGAATTGATATTCCTGATGTAGACATTGTAATCAATTATGACATTCCGGAAGAAACAGAAAACTATGTGCATCGGGTGGGACGAACCGGTCGTGCACAAAAACGAGGCCTGGCCATTGCCTTTTGCAGCGATGAGGAAAAAGAGCAGTTGACGGCCATCGAAGGTTTCCTGGACCGGAAGATCACCAAAATGGACATAGAGAAAGGGGCCTTTGAGGAGACCCTGAATATGTCTGGAGTGGAGGAAACCAATTGGCAAGCTCTGATTGATGAAGCCGATGAACTGAAAAATAAAAAGAAGAGAAAAAATAAGAAGTCGCGGAAATAGATAGATCTTGAATACAATAGATCGTTAGATTTTTAGATATAAGATGATTCGTACAATCTTGATATACTGTATTTTAATAAACAAACACCTATAAACACAAATTAGTGGCTTGCAGGGAATTGCAAAAGTTTAACGGAGTATTGTGAAAAATAACCGGATAGAAATATACACCGACGGAAGTTGCCACACAAAAATTGGAATAGGCGCATGGGCCGCACTTATCCTGTTGACGGATAGACGAGAAATTCTAACAGGAGTGGAAGAGGATACCACCCATAACCGTATGGAACTGGTATCGGTGATAAAGGCGATTGGATTTGTTGCCAATAATAAGCCTGAGGCCAGTCTGCGCATTTACAGTGACAGCCAGTATGTCTGCACCTTGCCTGACAGACTCCCGCGGTTAGCGCAAAACGCATTTCTGACCAGAAGAGGCACCGAAATACAAAATGCAGATTTGGTGAAAACCTTTATTAAGCTTACTGAAGCACATGATATCGAATGGATAAAAATAAAAGCCCATCAAAGAGACGGATCAGAGCAAGCCAACCACAATCGGTTTGTTGACAAGCTATCCAGAAAATTGGTGAGGGAAAGGATTGTTCAACTGAAGTTCAGGTCAGATCTACAAAAAGGATAAATACTACCAATAAAAATATTGAATCAAAATGATGCCTTTTATAAAGCATCACGAGTGGGAAGAGAACTATTTTGATCGATCACAGTAATCCCTTATTCTCTAATAATTTTTCCAGAATATTATGTTTTTCCCAAAACCGGTCTTTGATCTTTTGGATGATCCCATCAAACTCCGGATGACTTTTCAATGGTTTAATCAGCGGATCTAATTCCATAAATAACAAGATCCAGTACTGGTAATTATCTTGTGTTGCGAAAATTTTGAGTTGCTCAATCGCCTCGCCGTTTTCACCTTCATAGGCATACTTTACCGCCATGCTGGCACTCTTGTAAATTGACTGGTCCTTTTTGCAATATTCAGTATAGTCATTGAAAAATTTTGCGGCCTGTGCCTCGAGGCCCTTCTTTCTGTACACAATAGAAATTTTAACATCTTCCTGGGGATAAATATCCAGACCGAATTTTTCCCTGGCATTTACAAACTTTTCATAATAATAAAAGGCACTGTCGTATTCTTCCTGAAAATACCAGACTTTCGCCACTTCCTGCAAAATATCCAGGCGGGTAGTATCCTTTTTCCATTCCTTAATCAATAGGTTTTTCATCCTGCCGGTATTTCCGTCTTTGGCGTACAGGATAAATGCTTTCAGCAAGGGCGCATAATAATTCTCAGGGTTGTAGTTCAGCGACTTGTTGATATAAATGGATGCCTCATTTACAAAGCCGTTCTGAATGAGTGCATTACTTAAATGTAAGTAGATGTAAAGTAAGCCATCGGTCTGCCACGTATTGCATCCTCCGGCCGGCAGCCGTTACTTTGTTGTCAAAAAATGAGGATGACACTGACAACTTTTAAGCAACTCTACCAAGAATACCAGGAATCGGGCCTGAAG
>NZ_QEWP01000030.1 GCF_003121985.1 Marinilabilia rubra | reverse complement strand
TGTTAAATAAATCACAGCAAATATATGAAGAAAATTCGACTATCATCCCGAAAGGGGTGAGTTGCGTCTGTTTACCAATCTTCAAATCAAGCACTTAGGCTTTGTAAGCCTGACGGCTATGCCCTTTGGGGACGAGGCATTCGCCTTGTCATATCCGCATTATTCTTCAAGATTATTTGGGGTAGGCACTCAGAATGACATTTAATTTGGACTTTTGGGTTAGCCTCCGTTGCTTCGAAGTAAATTCCCCGGGGATTCATCCGGGGTCTTCTCTGCTCCATGCTTTCACTTCTCATTTTTAACAGATTACTTACCATCAACCAATGAATTCTAACGACTAACAACTATCCACTATTCATTTACCTTCAATCCCTTGTCATAATTAGCATGGGATCACCTATCAGGTTTTGATAAATTGGGCGGTAACGGTTGGTGTCATAAAATTTTTCAACATTAACCTTTTTAATGCTTTCACCTTTTTCGTCTTTTTTTACCGCATCGATGGGAGTGTAACCATACTGACCATCACGAATACATACCATTTGGCCAGAAATACCTTTGGCAATAAGATCAAGCGCAAGATTCCCATAGGCTGTGGGAACAATAGAATCTAGTGCATCAGGCTGCCCTGAACGTACCAGGTAACCCAGCTTCTGGTTGATAATGTTGATTTCTTTGCCATTGTTGAATTTGGGTGAAATCTTTTTAAGCTGACTTCCTACCATTTCTCCAACGCCCCCTAGTTTTTTATGTCCGAAATTATCGGTTTCATGGCTTGCAAAAACTTCTCCGCCACCTATGATGTGTGCACCTTCTGACACTAATAATACAGCATATTTGCTTGGGTTATTGTTTCGATCTTCCACCATCAGAGCTGTGAGGTGTTCCATGTTAAACGGATGTTCGGGAATCACACAGCGGTCGGCTGCTCCCCCTACAGTGGGCAATAACGCTGAAAATCCTGCATTTCGTCCAAATACCTCCAATACCAGAAATCGCTCATGCGAGCCGGCACAGGTACGGAGTTCATGAGTCAACTCTATGGTTCTTGTAACACAGGTGCTGAAACCGATGCAATATTCAGTGCCGGGAACATCGCCGTCCATGGTTTTGGGGATGGCAATTACTTTAATCCCTTCTTTGTGAAGACGGAAGCCATAACTTAAAGTATCGTCTCCGCCTATGGGAATTAAATAATCCAATCCCAGGTATTTGATGTTGGTGAGGGCTTCCTCTGTTAAATCGTTGATTTCGGCCGTGTATTTTCCTTTGAGGTGGTCCGGAATGTCTTTGAGGCTTACCTTGTCGGCTTTTGTTCGGCTGGAGTGCAAAAAGGTACCTCCGGTGCGGCCAATTTTTGTAACAGCTTTTTCGTCCAAATGGAAACAATACTCCTGTTCATCAAATGACTTTGAAGGATCAATTGAAATAATACCTTTCCATCCGTTTTTTATACCAATTACTTTGTATCCTTCTCTAACAGCTCTCAATGTTGTTGCTCTAATGGCCGGGTTTAGTCCCGGAACATCGCCACCACCGGTGAGGATGCCTATGGTTTTTGGATGATTGCCCTTGTTGCTCATGTTTTTTCATTTTAGGGATTATTGATTGAAATGATTGATTTAAAGGGTAGGCTTGTTTTATCTACCTGGCATTCGAAGAATTTGTTTTTTGTCAGAATCGATTATGTTGATCATATTTACCTCAATGTTTTAGCCCATACTTCTTTTTGTAGGAACTGATTATTCAACAATACTCCGTAAAACTTTTACAATTGTTTGCAAGTATGCTTTGATTTAGGCTAATGCGCAGGATTTCAGTATTGTAATATTTGTTTCACATCTCATATCTATCCCGAAGCATCGGGACTAACGATCTATTAATTCAAGTTAGTGGATAAAAAATTAATTATCAAGAAAGTGGTTGATATAATTGAAACTTTTGATGTTTGTTTTATAGGCGGACTTTGCTTACCGGTCCTTCGGAAGTCCTTAATTTGCTTATGAATTGTTAATTAATAGGGTGGGGCTTTTCTATTCTGAAAAAATATTCACAAATTTGCACGACAATAAATCAGCTTGTTATAATGATGAGTTTTTGGCAGTATTTTGCTTTTAATTTATCAGTGAAATGATGTTTTAAACGCTGATTAATGCAGTGAAAGCTTTCGGGGGGAAGGCTTTCAGAGCCTGAAATCTGTTTTTTTTATCCTTTGTGTTGATGCTTGCAAAATTGTAAAGCGTCCAGTCTATGGCGATTTAATGGCCATTACATCAGGTTGCAATAACGAATTAATTGTTTAGAAATCTCATAAATATACTTAGACGATGATCAAAAGTCCACTACAGATTGCGCGGGAAAAATATGTTCCCAAAGTGCCTGTTTCATTAAAAGGCGGAGTAAAAGTTGTTGAAGGAAACAAAACCGAATCGGTTGCTGATCAGGCTGAAATTGCCAAGATGTTCCCCAATACTTATGGGATGCCTGTTTTGTCTTTCGAAGCCTCTGATGAGAAAAAAGACTATCCGGCCATTAATGTCGGGGTTATTTTGTCAGGTGGTCAGGCTCCCGGAGGTCATAACGTTATTTCCGGATTGTTCGACGGGTTGAAAAGTCAGAATAGTGATAGTAAATTGTATGGTTTTCTGGGAGGGCCCAGTGGATTGACTGACAATGAATATCAGGAGCTGACTTCTGATGTTATTGATCACTACCGCAATACCGGAGGGTTTGATATTATTGGTTCAGGACGTACAAAACTTGAAGAAGAAGCTCAGTTCGACCAGACTCTTGAGAACTGCAAGAAATTGGGAATTAGCGCACTTGTTATTATTGGTGGTGATGATTCCAATACCAATGCGGCTGTTTTGGCTGAATACTTCGCAGCTAAAGATGCAGGTGTACAGGTTATCGGTGTTCCTAAAACCATTGATGGTGACTTGAAAACCGATATGATAGAAACATCTTTTGGTTTTGATACTGCCTGTAAAGTTTACAGCGAGCTGATTGGTAATATTCAGCGTGACGCCAACTCTGCTAAAAAATACTACCATTTCATTAAGTTGATGGGACGTTCAGCTTCTCACATTGCTTTGGAATGTGCACTTCAGACGCAGCCTAACGTGGCTATTGTTTCAGAAGAAGTTGAAGCCAAAAATATGACCTTGGATCAGGTTGTGGATCAGATTGTGGATGTGGTTGTGAAACGTGCCGAAAATGACGAGAATTTCGGAACTGTTCTCATTCCTGAAGGCCTGGTTGAGTTCATCCCTGCAATGAAAGCTTTGATTGCCGAACTTAACGATATGCTTGCAAAGTATGAGGATGAGGTGAATGCCCTTGAAAGCAATAAGGAGCGTCGCGAATTTGTAGCCGAAAAACTGTCTGCTGACTCTTCGGATGTATTTACTAAATTGCCTAACAGCTTTGCCAATCAGTTACTCCTTGATCGTGACCCGCACGGAAACGTTCAGGTGTCGATGATTGATACCGAAAAGCTTCTGATTGACATGGTTAAGGCCAAAGTTAAAAAGCTGAAAAAAGAGGGTAAGTTCAATGGTAAATTTAAAGGCCAGGCCCACTTTTTTGGATATGAGGGACGTTGTGCAGCTCCTTCAAACTTTGATGCCGATTATACTTATTCCTTAGGTAATACAGCCGCAGTGCTTATTGCAGATGGAAAAACCGGTTATATGGCGTCTGTTCGTAACCTTACGGCCCCTGCTGAAGAGTGGGTTGCAGGAGGTGTTCCTGTTACCATGCTGATGAATATGGAGCGTCGTCACGGGGCTATGAAGCCGGTTATTCAGAAGGCTCTTGTTAAGCTTGATGACAAGCCATATCAGACTTTGGTTGAAAACCGTACAGCCTGGGCTCAAAATACTCAATATGTTTATCCCGGGCCCATTCAGTATTTCGGGCCAAGCGAAGTTTGTGATCAAACGACCAAAACACTTCAGCTCGAGAAGTAATAAATAGTTTACAAAAGAATATTTTTAATCCGCATTTTGGGAAAAACTCAACTTGCGGATTAAATTTTTTATAAATATTGTTACATTTGTGATGTTCATAGTATTAATGTTTATCACATGTCTGGAATTGTTGCCTTAACAGAGGCCGCTTCAATTGGTTTGCATAGTATGGTTTTAATTGCCCGCTCGGATGAGGTCGTTAATGTTGCCAAAATATCCGAATTTATAGGTAGTTCCCGTCATCATGTTGCCAAAATAATGCAACGACTTTCCAAAAGGGGATTTGTTTCATCCAATCGAGGTCCTTCAGGGGGATTTATCCTGAAAAAACTGCCTAAAGACATCTCTTTGCTTGATATCTATGAAGCCATTGAGGGCCCTCTTGCCGTTCAAACCTGCCCTATGGACAGGGATGTTTGTCCGTTTGGGGAGTGTTTATTAGGTGATCTTTCGCTAAGAATGTCAGGTGAAATTAAAGAATTTCTTGAAGGAAAAACCCTCCAGGATTATTTGTAATACGAACTGGTTAATTGAATGGCCATGCAAGCTGCTATTCCGGCAGTTTCTGTTCTTAATCTGTTTTTCCCAAGAGAGACAGGTTGAAATCCTTTTGACAGGGCAGTTTCAATTTCTTCCTTTGTAAAATCCCCTTCCGGTCCAATTAAAATCAGAACATCTTCATGATTGTCTCTCTTTTGAAGTTCGTTGAAAAGTTCTTTTCTGTCTTTCCCCTCACAGTGGGCAATGAACTTGTATTTTTCCTGGTGGTCTGAGTTCAAAAAATCTTTGATGTCGGTCAGTTCTGTGATGTCAGGCTTCCACAACCTCAGGGATTGTTTAGTAGCAGCAGTTAAAACCCGTTCAAGTCTGGGAATTTTGATTCTTTTTCTTTCAGATTGCTTGCAAAGTAAAGGTGTAATCTTGTCAATACCAATCTCCGTAGATTTTTCAAGAAACCATTCAAATCTGTCATTGCTTTTTGTTGGAGCAATTGCAATATGGCATTTCCCTTCCACAGCTGGTGCTTTTTCTGTGTCTAAAATGGTTAACCTGCAAGTTTTGGAAGAAGTTTCCGCTATTTCACAGTGAAAACGGGACCCTTTGCCGTCAATGACAAATATTTTGTCTCCGGGTTTGTGCCTTAGTACTTTTACGCAGTGTTTTGCTTCTTCCTCATTGAGAAAACCCCCATTGGTTGATATGTCAGGATCGTAAAAAATTTGCATTAGATTTTGTGTTGTTTGGCTGCAAAAATAATTGAAACCCGGTTATTGTAATAATCAATCTCTGCCAATTATTCGAATTAGCCTTTCCAGAGAGCTTACAAGTCTCTATAATTACTCTGTCCGGGAACAAACAGACTGGTGGTGAATTAATTAATTTAAAGTTAGTTGTCAGTAAGATGCAGGTATGTCAGGCTCTTTTAACTTAAACTCACAGGGAAGGGAAAAGTAAAATTTGGAACCTTTATTCACCTCCGAATCTAACCATATATTACCTTTCATCATTGATATCAGGCTTTTGGTAATGGCTAACCCCAAGCCGGTTCCCCCAAATTTTCGTATAGAAGTTTCATCTACTTGTCTGAAACGCTCGAAGATGATGTTCCTGTGCTTTGGAGCAATCCCCTGGCCGGTGTCTTTTACAAAAAACTGAAGGGCACCTTTATCAAGAATGATGTAACCCAGCTCAATGTGTCCCGTTTTTGTGAATTTTATGGCGTTGGTCAGGAGGTTAAGCAAGATCTGGTGTAAGCGGAATGGGTCTGTTTTGATGAAAAAGTTTTTATTTTCACTGCCTTTATGAACGATTATTTCAATGGGTTTTCTGCCTTGAAATATGAGGTTTTCTGAAATATCTTGCAATTCACCCAGTAAAGAGTGAAGATCAAAAGTTTCCTGTTTTATTTTCAGCTGCCCTGATTCTATTTTTGAAATATCGATGATGTCATTTATGATATTCAAAAGATTTTCGCCACTGCTTTTTATAACTTCAAGATATTTTTTTCCTTCTTCAGGGGTAATCATGTCGTTCATTATTAGGTCGGTAAAGCCGAGTATGGCGTTCATGGGGGTGCGGATTTCATGCGACATGTTTGCCAGGAAGGCAGATTTTAACCGGTCACTTTCTTCAGCTCTCTCTTTGGCTTCTTTAAGTTTGTTTTCGAATTCTTTTTGCGATTGAATTTGGGTGATCGTTCCTACCATTCGAACAGGTTCATGATTTTCATCGGTTTCAATGATCTTCCCGTGGATAGAAAACCAAATATAATGACCGGTTTTTGTAAGCATCCGGGCCTCACTGTGAAATAGCGGGGAATGGCCTGTTTTATGCATTTCATAAGCTTCCATCATTTGAGGGAAATCAGAAGGATGGAACAGATTTTCGTAGTTTGTGAATCCAATATTTAATTCATTGGGATTACTATATTTTAGCAGACGCGCAAATCGTTGACTGAGAAAAACGTCATAGTTGGTAAAATCAAGATCCCATAGTCCTTCGTTAGCACCCTCAAGCGCCATTTCAAGCCGGCTTTCACTCTGCTTAAGCTGTTCTTCTGCTATTTTCTTTTGATTGATGACACGAAGTAAAGCCAGGATTGTAATTAGCATAAAAGACAATACAGATGCCACTCCCAGAAGTTCCTGTTTGTATTTCTCAAAAGGATTTTCTGGTTTATTCAGAAGGACTGCTTCTCCTTTTAAACCGGAATAATTCAGCCCCGCTTTATTGAGTTGTTTGTAATCAAATGCCAGGATTTCCCTGTTTTCCGAAAGCCAGGGGGGTACTTGCCGGCCATTGATTAAGTCTTTCATTATTTTGGCTGCTTTTTCACCTTGATCTTTACCCCTGATTACCAACCCTCCGGTAATGAAATCTCCAAACAGAAAATCCCAGTTGCTATATATGGGTACGTAACAGTTGTTCAGTATTAAGGGTGCTTCCTGAAGCATTTCCCTGGGAAAGCCTTCCCGGTCAATGTACAGACTTAACAAATAGATTGCTTTATTTTTTGAACACCTCCTTTTTAAATCCGTTTTTAACTGATCCGGGGTCCTGGCAATTAGAAAGCTGTAGTTGAGGTCGGGATGCGATGAAGCAGCTTTTTTGAATTGATTACTGAAAATTTCACCCGAATTAGTAGAGTCGGATATGACAATGAGTTCTTCTAATTCAGGCTGCAGGGACTTGATAATATTGATAGTACTGTCAATGTTGATTTGTTCTTTGACTCCTTTAAATCTCGTGGTATCCAGATTTTTATATTCAAGGATGCTGTTGTTCCCACAAAAAGCAACCGGAACATCACCCCATATTTTATCTCCGTAATTTAGGAAAAAGTCAAAAGCATTGTTATCACTAATTATTACTCCATCAATAGTAGTGTTACTGTATTTTTGGAGGTAAATACGACTGAGTTGTTTAAGATAGGCTTCATTTTGAAACCTTTTTGAGTCCATGTACTCTACGAAAACACGGTATTCTGATGGATTGGAGAATTCATTTAAAACGCCCCGGGTAATGTCAACGGTCCATTTAAAGGTAGGATGATAGGAGTTTAAAAGAACAATATCCTTAAACTCCTCCTTTTGAGCCCATGATTGGTTTGTGACAATAAGCCATAAAAGAAGAAATGAAAAAATTCTGTTGCTGTATAGCTTGTCTGCCATAAATAGAAGTAAGGATCCCTCAATTATCAATTTAATGGAACTAAAAGTAGGTATTTTTTAGCATTAGTCCAAGCCACTTTTATTCCAATAGACAAACTTGTTCTTTTGTTCGATAGCGAACACCTGGCTGTTTGATTTCGTACACTTTTTTTTTATTGTTTAATTTCTTATTTTTTTGATATAGTTTTGTTTAAAAGTTTTGGTCTGTTTATTGGTACTGGCAATTGAAAATATTTTGTTTTGGAATTAGATATTAAATTGTTAAATAAAACCTATAGGAATGGCCATCGGGCTTTACAGGACGTTAATCTTTTCTTAGAAGAAGGAATGTTCGGATTGTTGGGGCCCAATGGTGCAGGGAAATCTACTTTGATGCGGACCCTGGTGACTTTGCAGGAACCTTCTTCCGGTGAGGTAACTATTGATGGGCTTTCGCTTTCTTCTCACAGGAAGGAAATCCGACAAATATTAGGGTATCTTCCGCAGGATTTTCGCTTCTTCCCAAAACTGAAATCATGGGAATTTTTAGATTATGCAGCTTCTCTTGCAGGTATCAGGAGTAAAAAAGAACGACGCGCCGAGGTTGAGAAAATGCTGCACCAGGTGGGCCTTACCAATGCCAGGGACAGATTTGCCAATAAATTGTCCGGAGGAATGAAAAGACGATTAGGGATTGCACAAGCTCTCATTGGCGACCCAAAGCTTATTATTGTTGATGAACCTACTACCGGCTTAGATCCTGAAGAACGGATAAGGTTCCGCAATATATTGAGTAATCTTAGTCAGCAGGGGGTGATTATCATTTTATCAACCCATATTGTAGCCGATATTTCAAGTACCTGCAGAAATATGGCTTTGTTGGATGAAGGGAAGGTCAAATACCAGGGGGGTCCCGAAAGTTTTATCGATAAAGCCAAAGGGATGGTTTGGAGAGCTAATGTGGGGTTTGATGCATTAAAGGAGGTAAAGGAAAAACACCCGGTTATTACAACCATTCCCTCTGTTGAAGGCTATGAAGTGGAATTGATCGCATCTGATAAACCAACTCCGGATGCAACAATGATTGATCCCGGCCTGGAGCATGCTTATGTTTGTTTTATGGAGAAAGTAGTTGATGCAGAGATGAATGTTTAATTGTATTCACAAAAGAATATATACCAAACCACCAAAAGTCCGAAGGTCCGGCTTTTAAAAAATAAAATGAGTATCCGTTTTTATACCCAACTTGAAAGCAGACCCGCCGAAAAGGACGGCCTTGATCGGTGAGCCAAAAAAACAAGTGAAGATGGCGTTAAAAAATCTTTTCTGTTTGAGCCGATAGGCGAGTTTAAAAGATTTTAGCCATCAAACGCTGTTTTTTTGAGTGAAGCGGTCACAGCCTTGACTTTTTTTGATTACTTTTTTGTGTCAAGACAAAAAAGTAATTGGGGTTTAAGGGGCAAAGCCCCTCTATATTTTCAATTAGGTAAAACCGGATATTCGTTAAAAAATAATTATGAGTCCTTACTCAACTACAACAACAAAACCCAAAAGAAAGAACGTGTTTTCCTCTTTCTTATCTGCATTGTATTATATTTCCAGTGTTGGGAATTTCGAAGCACGCATTCTGTGGCGCAGTTGGCTGTTTCGTGTATTTTCGATCCTGATACTGGCCATTCTTGTTCTGTTTGATTTATTTGGTGTTCTTGGAATTGCAGGGGCAAATGCCTGGCCGGGGCGCAACCTGCCGGGCAATATTGTATACATGAATTTCTTCTTGTTTACCATCGCCCAGGTAATTATTGCCGCTTTTCTGTCTGCTGATTTCCTGGGGCGTGAACGTAAAATGGATACTACCGAAGTTTTTTATACCCGTCCCATGTCCAACTTTCAATATGTTTTGGGTAAGACCTGGGGAGCCATGATGGTTTTTGGGGGACTGAATCTTTTGGTTATTATTCTGTCAATGGTTGTTACATTATTGACCCCTGACACCCCTTTTGCTCTCAGCCCTTTTTTGTTCTTTTTAGTCGTTTACTCTTTGCCGTCACTTATTTTTATTCTTGGTTTTTCATATGTACTGATGGTTTTGGTGCGCAACCAGGCAGTTACTTTTGTACTTGTTTTAGGTTTCGGGGCTACAGTGCTGTTTTATCTGGAAAATATGCATTGGGGGGTGTGGGACTTTATGGGGTTCTTTCTTCCTGTTCATTATTCCGGATTTACCGGATTCAGTGACCTCTATGCCATTCTGGAACAAAGGGGAGGTTATGTTCTTCTTGGATGCACAGGCATTGTATTAACAACTCTCTTTTTACCCCGGTTACCCGGCGGCAAACGACGCTCACCTGCTTTGATCGGTATTGCAGTTCTTTCTTTATTGGTATCGGGCTCTTTTTTTTATGGTATTATTGATGAAGGACGGAATGGACTGGTGTTGAGAGAAGAAATAAGAAATAATGAAGGCGGACTTCCTGATTTGCCTGAAGCTCAAATCGATTCCTGCTTTTTGGATGTAAAACACATCGATAATTCCCTTGATTGCGATGCACATTTGAAAATTTCGCTGTTCTCTGAAACGGATTCCCTGAAGCTGGCTTTGAACTCCGGTTTTAGTGTAACCGCAGTAGCAGTTAACGGGGGAAAGGCTGAATTTGATCATAAATCAGGAATTCTGAACATTGATATTACGGGGGGTCCTGGCAAAATGCATTCTGAAATTACCTGTCGTATTTCATATAGTGGGAGTCCCCTAAATAAGACAATTTATCCTTTTGTAGATGAGGAAAAGCGACAGATGTTAAGTCGTTTTGATCCTTTAGTGGCCAACAAGAAATATGCTTTTGTCGAATCTGAGTTTATATTACTTACTTCTGAGTCAGGATGGTATCCCAAAGTGGCCTGGAAAAACTATCGACAGCAACCCGACTTTACGAATTACAAACTGACTTTCAACTCTGAAAACAACCTGAAGGCTTTTTCTCAGGGAAAATCAGTTGTGGGCGATTCTATGGTTGAATTCATTAACGATCAGCCTCTGAATGCGTTGACGCTTGTTGCCGGCCGGTACTCAAGCTCTGAAATTGTTGTGGATAGTATAAAATACCAATTGGCAACAAATGTTGACAATAACTTAATTGCAAATAATTTTGATCAGGTTGCTGATACAATTCCCTCTTTGATTCGTAATTTGAAAAACCAATATGAAAGACGTTTAAAGCTTGAGTATCCCTTTAGACGCCTGAAAGTTATTGAGGTTCCTGTTCATTTTTATTCATGGCTGCAACCATGGCGAAGTGGGACAGATCATATTCAGCCTGAAATGATTTTATTGCCTGAATATGGTACGGGGAAATGGTTTTTAGATATTAACAGGACCCGGAATGATTTTGAGGAAGAAGCTGAACAGAAGGGTGAAGAGCCTCTTGAAGAGGAAGTTCAGGCCAGAATGTTTGTTACCCTTGCGGGAAATGCATTTTTATTTCCCCGATGGCAATTGTTCCAATCTATCAACGAGCGAAATATGGACGAATGGAACAGGATTCAGGTATATCCCCTGTATTTTTTTCATGCCTATCAAATAAGGGAGAAAGGTTGGCCTGTTTTTCAGATAATGCTGGATGAGGCCATTCGGTCAAAAAGCAGAAAAGAGTTTGGGAATTCCTGGCGTCAGGAAAACGATCAGTATAAAGGGCATCTTGCCCTCAAAAATAAGAGCCTCCATCAATGGCTAAATAATAAAAATGCAGGCGATACTATTGCACGGATATTAAATTTGACCGGCGTTCAGTTTTTTGCTGAAATTTCTTCAGCGTCAGATGAAAAAGATTTTATTGACAGGATGCACTATCCTTTAAAAAATTACGCTTTTCAACGAAGTAGCCCTGCTCAATGGCTGAATGCAATTGAAACACCTGGCGATCCTGAAAAAAAATACAGGGAATTGATTCAAAAAAGCCAGCTCCCGGCATTTAAGTTTGGAACGGTTCAAACCTCAGAACTGAGACAAAAAGGAAAAAGTCAATATATGGTCTCTTTGCCGGTTGACAATGAAGGGTGGTCCGACGGGGTATTGGATATGCAGGTAACCTTTTTGGATTTATCAGAAAACCGGGGACGATCGTTCTCACAATGGATGTATCAGAATGTTGAGAATGAAGAAAATGTTGCTTTAAAAACTTATGTGGTTCCAGCCCGGTCAAAAGTCCGAATTGACATGGTTTATGACGAATTGCCAAGGGAACTTGAAGTTAATACGGGTGTAGCACGTAATATTCCTCCCTTTTACTCATTTACTCTTGAAAATTTCGAATATAAGGGACAGGAAAATATAGAAGAAGGTGTTTTTAACGTAGATTCAATTGTTGAGCGTTCAGATGAGCAAAACACCTTCATAGTGGATAATGAAGACCCCGGCTTTTTAATCGACAGCCGTGATGAAATCAGAACACTCAAAGACTGGTGGATACAGCAAGAAAGTGAGAAGGTTAAGGATTATGTCCGTTTTCGGCATTGGAGTCCTCAGCCTGTTTGGATTTCCTCTCTTGGTGATAAGTATTTTGGTGAATACCTAAGGTCTGCATCTCTAAAAGCATCAGGGAACGGGGAGGATCGTGCCAGATGGACAGGTCGTATTTCGGAATCGGGGAGTTACGAGGTTCAGGTTTATATTCCTGTTAACCTGGATGTAGGTTGGAGAAACCGAAATTCTAAAGGAAGTTTTAAATATACGGTTTTTCATGCTAACGGAAAGGACGAAGTGGATACACCACCTGTCAGGGAGCGCAATGGCTGGGTTTCTTTAGGACGGTTTTATTTAGATGAAGGAGATGCCGTTGTTGAATTGTCTGATAAATCGGATTTCCCTTATGTGGTGGCCGATGCCGTAAAATGGATTAAGAACTAATGATTTAACTATCAATACTCCGTTATCCCGATGGTTCGGGATTGTAAGAGTCTGTAATTAAAGTTTTAGAATTATGCTTATGATTGCTTTAAAGCCCCGTTTATTAGTATTATATGGTTTGTCTTAAATCTTGTATCTAAAAATATAACGATCTATTGAACTATGAGTTTTGTGCGAAAAATTACTGTTAATCTTTTTCTGCTAATGTTTTTAGCGGTTTTTTCAGTTTCTGAGAGCTGGTCTCAGCAAGTTCTGAATCTTGAAAAAGCACTGGAATATGCCAGGCAGGAAAGTCCGGAAATAAAAAAGGCAAGATTAAACCTGGAGCAAAGCAGGGAAAATCTTATAGCCCGAAGAGCTTCGTTGAAGTCCGGTTTTCGGTTAAATCTAACGCCTATAGAGTATGGTCATAACCGGCAATACAATGATCCGTTGTCAGAATGGTATACCACCGAAAGTCTTAACAGTTACGGCACATTCAGCGTTCAGCAACCCATTGTTATGACTGATGGGGTGTTGACACTAAGCAACAGCTTAAGATACCAGGATTCCCAAAGTAACAGTTCCTTCAGTGGCGATCCGTTTAAGGGGTTTAGTAACAGGATCTCTCTCAATTTAGATCAGCCTTTGTTTACTTACAATCGCACAAAACTTGAATTAAAAGAGCTGGAGTATCGTTTGGAGAATTCAAAAATCGGTTACGCACTACAGGAACTTAGCCTTGAACGTCAGGTATCTCAGGCTTTTTACCAGGTTTATGAAGCCCAGATGACTTTAAATACGGCAAGGGAAGAATTTGAAAACCGCTCCCAAAGTGTGGCGATAATTCGAAATAAGGTTGAAGCCGGGCTGGTGGCAAAAGAGGAGCTGTTGCAGGCTGAACTTGATTTGATGACCAGCCGGTCGAATTATCAGAATCAGGAAGTGGATTTAGCCAATCTAAAAGATCAGTTTAAGCAAATGCTTGGTATGCCCCTCGAAGAAGAGGTGCTGTTGTTGGGAGAAGTAAACGTTCTACCTGTTGACATTGAGTTGCAGAAAGCCATGAAGCTGGCCGTTGATAACCGCCTTGAAATACGCCAACGAAAAATTGACATTGAAACAGGGCAGTTTGAGTTGGTTCGTACCAATGCGATGAATGAGTTTAAAGGAAATATTGGCATTTCAGTTGGATTGTTTGGCGAGAATGAAGAATTTACCGGAGTTTTTGACAAACCTACAGATAACCAGAATATTGGTTTTTCTTTGGAAATCCCGCTTTGGGATTGGGGAGAGAAAAAAGCACGCATGCGTGCGGCCAAAGCTGCACAGAAAATAAGGGAAATAAATCTCGATGATGAAAAAATCAATATCTCACTTACCATACGTCAGGTTCACAGGAGTTTGAAAAACCTTCTTACCCAGATTGATATTGCCCAAAAAAATCTTGAAAATGCCCGACTGACTTATGAAATCAATCTTGAAAAATATAAAAACGGAGACCTGACAAGTATGGATCTTAATCTATATCAAAATCAGCTGACTCAGAAAAAAACATCACTCACAAGAGCCAGAATAAACTATATGCTGGAGTTGTTGAATATGAAAATTCAGACACTTTATGATTTTGAAAATCAAATGAGTATAGTGCCTGATATGAGTGAATATTAATGAAATATAATAAATATCTATATACCATGAGACTATCCGCCATTGCAATTTTAATGACACTGGTTTTTTGCGCCTGTGGCAACAGAAACCAGCGTTTTAATATGGATGTTGCCGTTGATGTAACGGTTCAAAAGCTTTCTCCCCAATCTATTCAGGAAATGGTAACCGTAACCGGGGATTTGATGCCTGCAGGTTCTGTTGTTCTGAAAAGTGAAATGCCCGGAGAGTATTATTTGCAGCGAAACCCGCAAACCGGTGAGTTATTTAAAATGGGTGATAAGGTACGAAAAGGAGCAGTCATTATTAAACTGGAGGATAAGGCTTATCGGAATACCACCAACATTGAAGGAGAACGTCTCAACCTGGAAATTTCTGAGCAGGAATATGTGAAGCAGAATGCATTATATGAAAAAGGGGGGGTAACTAAAAGGGAGCTGGTAAATGCCGAGCGCAATCTGGTTTCCGCCCGTAAAAACTACGAAAACGCCCAGATCAATCTTGATAAAATGTCAGTAGAAGCCCCAATTGATGGTGTGATTACTTCACTTCCATATTATTCTCAAGGAGTGCGGGTTGATCAGGGTGCCGAAATGATTGGTATAATGAACTATCAGCAACTGGTTTTGGATGTAACGCTTCCGGCCAGTTCTTTTGGCAGAGTAGAACCGGGGCAAAGGAGCTTGATTACCAATTACTCATCTTCTGAGGATACCATTCAGGGCGAAGTGACACAGCTTTCACCTGCATTGGATGTGAGTACCCGATCGTATAAGGGTCGTATAGGAATAGGAAATGAGAAGGGAATATTAAGACCCGGGATGTTTGTGAATGCCGCTATTGTCGTGGAACAAAATGACAGTGTTTTAGCTGTTCCTCCCGAGGTTGTTCTTTCACAGATGGGCGGGAAGTTTGTCTATGTGGTTGATAAAGAAACGGCACGTAAGCGAATTGTTCAAACCGGCCTTGAAGGAAGGGATAGAATTGAAATTGTGGATGGCTTAAAGCCGGGAGAACAAGTGGTTGTTGAAGGTTTTGAGACTTTGCGTGACGGATCGAAAGTGAACATTGAAAATGAGGTTAGAATTACCCTATAGTGAAAAAGAACTAAAATGAGAAGTTTACCCCGTTTTTCAATAAAGAACCCTGTAACAGTATCCATGATTGTATTGGCTGTATTGCTGCTTGGGTTCATCTCCTTTTCCCGTCTTGGCACTAATCTGATGCCTGAGATTGAGAATCCGCAGTTGTTTGTGGATATTGATGCCGGTGAGCGGCCTCCGGCTGAAATTGAGAAGCAATTGGTGGAACCCATTGAGGCCTTGGTTGTTCGCCAGAAAGGTGTTGTTAATGTGCAATCAAGGATTATGTCCGGTCGTGGACAAATCACCATTTCATATGCCTGGGAAAATGATATGGATCAGGCTTTTCTGGAGCTCCAAAAGGTGCTTTCCCCTTATTCTACGCGCGATGATGTTGAGGAACTGCAGATTTCCCGGTTTAATCCCAATGCTGATCCTGTCATTCAGATGGCGCTTTCAGATTCATTAAGTGGAAATCTGAATCAGTTGAGATTGCTGGTTGAAAACAATTTACGGCCAGATTTAGTGCGGCTTGAAGGTGTTGCAGATGTTGCTCTGGCGGGCGAGCGCGAACAAATAATAGAGGTCCTTACCGAGCCGGAATTACTGCAGGCTTATGGTGTTACCCTGTCTCAGGTGGTAAACAAAATCAATAGCTTTAACCAAAATGTAAGCGGTGGTTATATTGAAGAAAAAGGCCAGCGGTTTGTGGTCAGAGGTACAAGTGTCATTTCACAGGCATCCGATCTTGAAGAGTTGGTAATAAAAATGGCGGGGTATGATGCAAATACAGGGAATCCCGGAAGTCCCGTTCTTTTGCGTGATCTGGCCGGGGTGAACATTATTGAGGGGCGGCCATCAAGTATTGTGCGAATTGACGGACAAGATTGCCTTGGGCTTTATGTGTACAAAGAAAACCGGTATAATACCGTTGAAATGACCGGAAAGGTCTTTGGGGTGATGGAGGATTTTCAGAAAAACCATCCCGGTATAAAGATGGAGGTTGTTGAAAACCAGGGAGACTTTATAGAAACTTCTATAGCGGAAGTTAGTGACAGTGCTTTGATCGGGATTTTTATCGCTGTGGTCGTTCTCTTTCTTTTTCTGCGTAACTGGGGCGCTACCATGGTGGTTAGTATTGCCATCCCACTCTCTGTTGTGGCCACTTTCGGATTGATGTACTTCAACGATTTAACACTGAATTTGATGACCCTCGGAGGTCTTGCTTTAGGAGCAGGAATGCTGGTGGATAATGCCATTATTGTATTGGAAAACATTTATCGCCTTTTGGAGCAGGGAAAGTCTGCCCGGGAAGCTGCAATTGAGGGAGCCGGCAGTGTGGGAGGAGCCATTCTTGCCTCCACCTTAACTACAGTTGTGGTATTTCTGCCAATCGTTTATTTGCAGGGTATTTCAGGTGAGTTTTTCAAAGATCAGGCCTGGACAGTGGCTTTCAGTCTTTTTTGCTCCCTTGGTGTTGCACTGATGGTAGTGCCCCTTTTAAGTACCAGGCTGATTAAGCGAAAACAAAAACCGGCTTCAGAAAGTCCCCGGAATCATGGTTTCTATCAAAATTTTCTGGAAAAAGCATTAAACAGAAAAGGGGTGGTTCTATTGTTTGCTTTGGTGCTTATGGGAGGCAGTTACATGTTAATCCCCCTGGTGGGATCTTCATTTCTTCCCGAAGCATCATCTGATGAACTTGAGATCGAGGTCACATTGCCCCCGGGAACCAGGCTTGAAAGAACCGACAAGACCCTGAACGCTATGGAGAAATCCATTCGACGTCTTTTGCCTGCGGATGCTCTCAGGTGGGTATATGCACATTCCGGACCCTCTGTTACTGAGTCAGGACAGTCTTTTTCACGCGGGGAGAATGAAGGGTTTCTGAAAATTGCTTTTTCAAATTTTTCCAGCTCTCTTTCCCGTCAGACCATAGCCGGTTTGGACCGTTTGTTTGACAATGTCCCCGGACTTGAACTTCATTTCCAACATACAGAGCCTGCCCTTAAAGTCCTGGTTCGGGATGAAAATGCACCTTTTGTTTTGGAAATAAGAGGAGCAGACATGGATGTATTGAAAACAACTACTTCAGAAATTGCAGGGGTTCTTAGTCATGATCCGGATTTGTTGAATGTATATACGTCTTTTGAAGAGGAAGCCCCTGAAGTAGACATTCGCATTGATCGTTTGAAGGCTGGAATGTTGGGACTCGATATCCCGGGAATTATTTCCCAGGTTGAGGCTGTGTTGAAAGAGCAGGAAGCTGGGTCTTTGGAGAAAGGTGGAAGCCGGACCGATATCAAAGTTTCCAATGAGAAACTGAATATCAGTGATTTGAAAAATCTCAAAATCATAGATGGGGACAAGAAGTACAGGTTGAATGAACTTGCCACAATACTGGTAGGCTATGAGCCTGGCCAAATTCTGAGGAACAATCAGATGCGTGTCGGGAAAATTTATGCCGGAGTTTCCGGTGAAAAACCTTATGATAAAATAGTGGATCAGGTTGAAGAGAAAGTGGCTTCAATGGCCATTCCGCCAGGTTACCGGGTATTGGTTACCGGAGATGAACAGCGCCGGAAGGAATCATTTTCTCAGCTGATGTTTGCACTCATTCTTTCTGTGGTTTTGGTATATATGGTTATGGCAGCTCAGTTTGAATCTCTGATTCATCCCTTCACCATTCTTCTTACAATCCCGTTGGCCGGAGTTGGAACCATTATCACCTTCTGGATTCTGGGTATTTCTTTTAATGTTATGGCCTTCATCGGTGTGGTTATGCTGGGAGGTATTGCGGTTAATGATTCTATAATTTTAGTGGATGCTATTAATCAATACAAGCTTGCCGGTTTGCCCCTCAGACAATCAGTTATTCAGGCAGCCGGAGACAGGTTGAGACCTATTTTAATGACCTCTCTTACAACAATGCTGGCCCTATTCCCATTGGCTTTGTCAATCGGGCGCAGTGCCTCTTTAAGATCGCCTCTGGCCATAGCTGTAATTGCCGGTCTTTTTACTTCTACAATACTAACATTGCTGGTTATTCCTTGTGTTTATGAATTGTTCGATCGTAGCGGACGTAAACTAAACAATGCTTCATGAAACAATTGATTAACAGAAAAGTATTTGTGAGCATGCTGTTTGTTGCCCTTACTATGTTAGGGGTGATTAGTTATCGTTCATTATCAGTAGAGTTAATTCCGGCAATGGAACTGCCTGTCTTGTTTATCAGGGTTATGGCTCCTGTTGAGCGTGATCTTCAATTTGTGGAAAGAGAGGCAATTATTCCTCTTGAGGGAGCTGCGGGAAGACTTGACAAGGTAGAAAAGATAGAATCACGAGTGATGCCGGATGGAGGCATGGTTTCGGTTTACTTTGCCCAACAGGCTGATATGCGCTACAGCTATCTGAAGCTTACTGAGCAGGTGGATGCTGTTCGTAATCGTTTGCCTGAAGGTTTCATGACAGAAGTAGTCAGGGTGGATCTGGAACAAATCAACACCGAATTTATGCAAATTCAGGTGTTGGGAGAGGGCGGGGCCGATCGTATAAGAACATTACTGGAACAGGAGGTTAATGACCGGTTTATGGCGGTTGATGGCATTGCATCGGTTCAGGTTTTTGGAGGGCGGCAGAAAACAATCAGCGTAACCCTTGATCGTCTGGAGATGGAAAGTCATGGATTGACCATGAATGATGTGCGGCAAAGAATAAGAGCCGGTCAACAAGTCAAAACTTTTGTAGGTGAAATTCAGGATAACGGAACGCGTTTTTATGTCAATACCGGTGCTGAATATCTTTCTCCATCAGATATTGGGGATATTGTAATAAAGGAGGAGGGGCCTCTTCTGCTTTCCGATTTAGGTAAAATCACTTATGGACTTCAGGAGCCGGATTCTTACAGCCGTGTAAATGGTAAAGATGTGGTGACCTTGTCTCTCGTAAGGGAATCTCAGGTAAATCTTATAGAGCTTTCAAATAAGGTAAAAACCGAATTGGCTTCTATTAATGAGGATTTTGCACCAAAGGGAATATCTCTTGAGATTCAGTCCAACAGCGCCGAGGAGATTGAAGAAAATATTGATCAAATCATCAATTTGGCTTTAATAGGAGGGCTTTTGGCCATATTTATTTTATGGGTGTTTTTGGAAAACCTCCCTCTGGTTACGGTAGTAATGGTAGCCATGCCTGTTTCTGTGTTTGGAGCCTTTAATTTCTTTTATGCTGCGGGTATTACCATAAATATGCTTACACTTATTGGCCTGGCACTTGCTTTGGGCATGCTGATCGACAATGGGGTAGTGGTCATGGAGAATATATACCGCATGGCTGGGAGGGAGAAAAATCCTGAAGACATGGTGGTTAAAGGAACTTCTCAGATATGGCGCTCTGTGGCTGCTGCCACATTTACCACAATCGTGGTATTCCTTCCTTTTGTTTTTGCTTCCAACCAGATATTAAGTGAAGTGGCCAGGCATGTAAGTGTTTCTATCATTTCTACATTACTGGTGTCTCTTTTGGTAGCCCTGATATTGATCCCAACGATCGTTAATTTTATTCTCAAAAGACAGAAAGGACAAAGTTGGAGGTTGTCCAGATTGCCTTTGCATAACCATTTTGTTCAGATTTATATTCAATTATTAAAAGCGGGTTTGAGAAGTCCTGCACGTCTTGTGCTTGGTGGTTTGGCCCTTTTCTTCGTAGTGGCTTTTGTAAGCTTCACCTTCAGTATTGCCGGAAACAAGCCTGTGGAAAGATCACAGATTGAAGTGAATGTTGACATGAGTGAGGGTTCTACCCTCCAACGGACAGATGAGGTGGTTCACCAGATGGAAGAAAAGGTTGAGGAATTGGATTTGCCGCTGGATCTTATTAGCAAGATATATTCTGACAGAGCTGTGTTGACCATCGATGTGGATAAAGATTCACTGGAGTTTCGGAACCTGAAGTTTTCTGAGGTTAAATCAAAAGTAGAGAAAGAGTTGGTGGTAAGACAGCACGGTGTAGCCGTTACTTTTGATGTCAGGTCCTCCGGTTCAGGTGGATTTGGAGGAGGAGGTGGTGCCTTTTCTATGCTAGGACTTGCCGGCGAAGAACGCAAGGTTGTGGTTGAAGGAGAAAACTTTCAGGATATGGTGCGAACAGCTCATCGCATTGTTGAACTCATGAAGGAAAATCTGACCGGCATTGACGGTGCATGGGTTCAGGGAAACTGGGAGAGGCCTGAGGTAATGCTTGATTTAGACCCCTATTGGATGGGACTTAACGGCGTTGAACCGGCACAGGTAGTTTCGCAGTTAACCACACTGTCACCGCAAGTTGAGTCGGGAGGAACTTTTAAAGCCGATAATCAGGAATATAAAATAATGCTGGCTTTTGAGGATGCCCTCACAGATTCTACACAGGAGAGAAAGGCTACAGATCTGAAGGCACTTTCAGAAACAAAAATCAGGACAGGAACGGGAGAAAAGGTCCGGTTGGAGTCTTTTGCCAATTTAGCCCTGAGAAGTAGTGAGGCACAATATAATCGGGTTAATCAGGAGAAACAGCTGGTTGTAAGGTTTAATCTCAAAGAAGAGGTTGAGGGTTCCAGGGAACTTGAGGAGATTGCTCTTAAGGAGATCGAGGAGTTATTACTTGCAGCGGTTACACCAGAAGGGGTTAACGTATCCCTGGAGCGGGATGATAAAACTGAAGAATATTATTTTTTGGCAGGGATGGCCATTTTGTTGATTTTTATGATTCTGGCATCCGTATTTGAGTCATTTACGGCACCGGTTGTTATGCTGTTTACCATTCCACTGGCTGCCATAGGATCAATGTTGGCATTGCTCCTGACAGGTAATTCTTTATTGAGTTTTAATTCTTTTATCGGATTTTTAATTCTTTTGGGAGTGGTTGTCAATAATGGTATCATTTTGATCGATTATGCCATGCAGATGAGGCGTTCCGGTACTTCTGCAGTAAGGGCTTATATGGAAGCGGGGATGGCCAGATTAAGACCTATCTTGATTACTGCCACCACTACCATTGTGGCAATGCTTCCGCTAAGTCTTGGCGAAGGAGAATACGTTGGTGCTCTTGGAGCTCCATTTGCAATTACTGTAATAGGAGGACTTTGTTTTAGTTCAATCCTTACTTTGGTCTTTGTTCCGGCATTCGGGCTTGGCCTTGAGCAATCCCTGAACTGGATCAGGTCAGTAAAACAACCCCTGAAGGTATTGATGATTGCTCTTTGGGTTGCCGCTTTTGGGTGGATTTGGTGGGGAGCCGATTGGTCTGTTTTGTGGCAAATGATTGCTACTATTGTTGTGGTGGCAGGCATTCCATGGAGCATTTGGTTTGCGCTTAACAGCCTGAAGAGGGCCAACAGCAAATTAATACCTGATAATAAAGAAATCAGTATCCATATACGCAACATCGTCAAAGTTTATGGCAGAGCCAATCGTTTTAAAAGAGAATGGAAGCAGAGAAACAAATTGAGAAAGAAGCTTCTTGAAGAACCTCTGAGCGTGCGAAGTTTGAAAGCCGGCCTGATATGGCAGATTCCATTGCTGTTGTTCTTTACCTGGTTTTCATTGTTCTATCTGGATTCTGGTTTTTGGCAACTGGTGTTTTGGGTTGTATTTTATTTCTTCATTTCCGGTTATGCCACTTATTATCATAATAGATGGCTGATGTCATTTTATGATGAAAGGAAATGGTTTAACCGTTCCTGGGTTATCAATATTTCCAGAAAAGTCTGGCATATTGGATATCCGGTTCTTTTGTTGTTGTTCATGCTGCAGGATTGGAAAAGTAAAGGAGGAGCCATTACCATTTTTGTTCTGTGGATATTGGTCATGAATGTTGCAGTTGTGGCTAAGAGAACACGATCCAATCAACTTGATCCCTCAAATCTGAACGGTTGGTTTAAAGGTATTCGACGTCTTTTTATTAGGGGAGTAATGCTGTTTCCTTTTGCCAAACCGGCCAAAGAACCTTTTAAAGCCGTGAAGGGTGTTTCTCTTCAGTTATCCAGTGGAATGATAGGTCTGTTAGGTCCCAATGGAGCAGGCAAAACAACCATTATGCGTACACTCTGCGGTATTTTGGATCAGAGTTACGGCAAGATTTTTATAAATGGGATTGATACTGCCCATAACAGAGAAGAATTACAGGGACTCATAGGTTATCTGCCTCAGGAATTTGGCACGTATGAAAATATGACTGCCTGGGATTTCCTGAATTATCAGGCTATATTAAAAAGCCTTCTGATTAAAGAAGAGCGTGAAGATCGCGTTGAATATGTATTGAAATCGGTTCATATGTGGGAACGCCGTCACCATAAAATCGGAGCTTATTCAGGAGGGATGAAGCAACGCATTGGTATTGCAATGATTCTTTTGCACCTGCCGAGAATTCTGGTGGTTGACGAACCTACAGCCGGACTGGATCCGCGTGAACGTATTCGTTTTCGTAACTTACTGGTTGAACTTAGCCGTGAGCGGGTGGTGGTGTTCTCTACACATATTATTGAAGATATTTCCAGTTCCTGCAACCAGGTGGCTGTTATGTCGACCGGTGAATTACGTTATTGGGGGGAGCCACGCAATATGATGTCTATTGCCGATGGCAAAGTATGGCAGGTTGAGGTTAATGCTGATGAGGTTGAAGAGATGACAACGAAATTTACTGTTATACACCATATGAACCAGGGGGATAAGGTAAGGTTGCGGTGCTTGTCTTCCGAAAAACCCGATGATAGAGCTATTCAGGTAAAAGCGGTATTGGAAGATTCCTATCTGTGGCTGCTAAAAAATAATGATAATGGGGAGGCATAAACCTGCAAACGCATACTTACAATACTGTCTATTATTACAAAAGATGGATTTCAAATCCGCTCCAGCTGAGGTTTTGTTATAAAATATATTATACCAGTGTTATACGGGATGTCTAATATCTTAAAATCTATTGATCCATTGTTATGAAAAAAGATAGTCAATTGGCTCAAATAATTCCATTGATGATCCGTTACAATATCCAGGTTATCTTTGGAAGTAAATTTGTTTATTTCTTGGGAGGAAGTCTCATTTTTTTCTTTCTGATAACCGGGATTAGTTTGTTTTCCTCCTCGTTACCGGAATTGTCGTCACTGTATTATCAATTACTTTTTCCGGCTCTTTTGCTGGTTTTCTTTCCTACTGTGTATGGTATTCAGAATGATGAAGACGCCCGTATTCTGGAAATCCTTTTTAGCATTCCCAATTACAGGTTTAAAGTCTGGATGATAAGAATGTTGATTATTTTACTGATGGTTTGGGGAGTACTTCTCATACTGTCATTTCTGGATTACTTTATTCTGCTACGCCACAATAGTCTTCGGTTGTCATTTCAACTGATGATTCCGGTTACCTTTTTTGGAACAGTTGGGTTCTTTTTTTCCACTATTATCCGAAACGGGCATGGCGCTGCCGTTGTAGTGGTAATACTGGCCCTTATTGCCTGGTTTATGGAACTCTTAACAGATAATCTCTCCATGGCAGTATGGAGTGTGTTTTTTAATCCTTTTGATATGCCATCCGATACCAGCACCGTTGTATGGGATCTTTCGGTGGTACGCAACCGTACCTATATGATGATTGTTTCGGCGGTGGCTTTATTATGGGGATTGCTTAATTTACAGAAACGTGAGAAATTTATGAGGTGACAAACTAGTGTCAAGTCAAGCATAGTCTGACGGGCCAAGCCTTGCTCTTTCTACCTTGTGCTTTTCAAAAAAAGACTCACGTAGCTACGGCTATGCTTACTTTTTTGTTGATTTGCACAAGGTGAAAAATAGCGGCAGCTTACCCGAAATTCTACACTTGACTTGACACTAGTGTTTTCTGAGACTTAGAGTTTTTGAATAATGTTTAGCAGTTTTGTTTCCAGACCCAACCGGTAGTTTAATTTTATGAGTTGATTCTTTATGTTGGCCATGGTGTTGTGCCCCACGTATTTTTGAATGAAAAACAAAAGAAGTTTTACCGGGTTTGGATGAGCTTTCTTGGTGTAAACATTAAAGTGAAAATTATCAAATTCCCGTTGAATTTGTTTTTGGGGAAAACCCGGGAGGTCTAAAACTGCTTTCTGCCTCTCATTGGTACTTGATAGTTTTTTAGGGAGGATTCCCAGATTGAATGCTGTTTCATGGAGTTGCGTACCCTCATAAGGGAAAAAAATTGAGGTAGCATGCCAGTCTGGTTGTATTATTTGATTTAAATGCAGGGTTTCAAGAAAATCATGGTAAGTTTCGGTAGGTAAACCAATCAGATTGAAGATACCTACTTTAATTCCATATTCCCTCGCTTTTTTGACGGCCTCAATTATTTTATTATTAGAATAAAACCTTTTTAATACCTCGGATCTGATTCTTTCACTACCGGATTCCAAACCAATGGTTATTGCTGAAAAACCTGCCCTTTTTAAGTTACTAAAAGTACCATCTAAATCCAGATTTTTATAAATCCGTAAATTTGCTTCAAAATTGAACGGAGTAGGTCTTTTACGGTTAAAGTGTTCCAGAGATTTGCATAGTTGTCTGAGCCATTTCAGGTCTGAGCCGAGTGTTTCTATTTCAAGAAAATAGGTATTTACAGCCGGATATTTTTTGGCTAATTCTTCGATTTCTGCAATGATATTCTCTGGGGAACGCATACGAACATACCCTCCGTTTGCAATTTTTTTAAGCTTATGATTACAGCAATATGTACAATTATAAGGGCATCCTCTTCCGAGCAATATGGTGAGTTTAGAGTTTTTTTCCAATATCCATGGAGCCCATATTTCTCTGTCAAGAAATGGGAGGGAATCCAGATTTTGAATAAATGGTCTTGTCGGGTTTTTTACAATGGTTCCTGGTGCTTTTTTAACCCAAAGATTCGAAATTTGAGAATAATCCTCTTGTTTTTCAATTTTTGAAGCCAATTCAAGAAGAGCATATTCGCCTTCCCCAATACAGAGAATATCAAAAATATCCAAATAGCTTTCGTTTGGGTTAAGGGTTACATGAACTCCTCCTAATACTGAAAAAAGACCAAATTTGTCTTTGATCTCTTTTGCTGTTTTTTTGATAAATTCGAATTCTGTATCCACAGCGGTGTAGCAGACCATCCCCGGAGAAAAATCATTTATTGTTGTTTCGATGGTTTTGTTGTTATCGTTTTTCCTGTCAATAACAAGAAGCGATGTATTGTGGCCTTCCTCTTTAAGAACTGCTGAAATTTGAGCCAACCCCAGTTGGACATCTTCATTTCCTTTAAGAGGTTTTTTAGGGGCAATAGATTTTTGAATACTATAGACAAGTAGGATGTTCATATGATAGAGAGCTTTATGGGGGGTTATCCACTTTCAATCGGGATAAAGATATTAAAAGTATTATACTTCTATTCAATACTTCGTTCATTTTTTGGAAGGTCTTCAAATTGAACTGGTTGTGGGAGAGGTGTTTGTTTGTGTTAAAATCCAGTCTTTTAGCAATATATGATTTGTCTTTTTTCTAACTCAAAATAATAATTGACTTTTCTCTTAACAGCCCTTATCAGTCAATTGTTTTTCTCCTGCCTTCTGCCTCTCAAACTTCTGCCTGACTTGACCCGAGGGCCTACCCAAAAGAATATATCTTTCTTTACCGACCAAATCCCGAAGTTTTTAAGGCTCTGCTGTGATTAACTTTTAGTCTGAAAGTGAATGTTATATTTTAGGGGTGATGAATTATCAAGGTACCGTTGGTTTTTGTTAATTGTTATCCAAAAACTGAGAGAGAATTTTTAATAAATGATGTGGATTGATCGGTTTTGCCAGGTATTCATCAAAACCACTTTCCCTTATTTTTAATTCATCTTCGGGACGTGCATATGCTGTTTGGGCAATGATAATCTGCTCAGGAACCAATTCCCTGATACGTTGAAAAGTCTTAAAACCATCCATCTTTGGAAGTTTTATATCCAGCAAGACCAAGTCGAATTTCTTGCTGTTGTGGAGGAATTCAAGAGCTTCAAATCCATCCTTTGCCCAGGTGATATTGATTTCAGTACCTTTAAGCACCTCAAAGATAAAGTGGTAATTAGATATCTCATCTTCAATGACTAATAAGTTTTTATATGACCAGTTTTTTCGAAGAAAAGTGGTGGGCTTTTTTGGGGGATAAGTGCGCCTGCTCATGGTTACATTGAATGGAAAACTTAATGAAAAAGTTGATCCCTTACCCAATTCTGATTCCACAGACAGCTTGGCCCCAAGCATTTTGGACAGCCTTTGTGAGAGGGTCAGGCCTAAACCAATTCCACGCTTTGCCATAAACTGGTCATTTTCCAGTTTTACAAATTGATTGAAAATGATTTTTTGTTCACTTTCTGAAATTCCGGGGCCGGTATCGGTTACAGAAAATACAATTTCAGAAGCTTTACGGTCAATTATTAATTCAACGAACCCATGTTCGGTGAACTTTATGGCATTGCTTAATAGATTTGATAATATTTGACGAATGCGAAATTCATCTGAAATAAAAGACAAATCTTCTTTCTCCAGCAGATTCTTTTTACGTAATTCTACGTTTGGATTTTCATTTCTAAGAGCAAAGGAAGAATATATGTGATTAATGAATTCATTCAACAGGAAATTGTTATAGTGAATTTTCATTTGATTGGCTTCGATCAATGAAAAATCCAAAATATCTTCAACCAGGAATCTGAGATTGTCAGAATTATCTTTTATCAGTTTTATGAACTCAGATTTTTCCTCAGGACTTGTACCTTCTTCATTTAAAAGGGTCGCAAAACCAACAATGGCATTCATTGGAGTCCTTATTTCGTGAGACATATTGGCCAGGAAATAAGATTTCAATTTATCTGATTTCTCAGCCTTATCTTTGGCAATTTTCAGATCTCTGGTTCTCTCTCTAACTTCTTGTTCAAGAATCTCTTCATGTTTGGCCAGTTCATCACGCTGAATCTCCAATTCTTCCTTTTGATCTTCAAGGATTCTGTTCTGATTGGAGAGTTCATGAGCTTGTTCTTCAATGACTTTGGTGCGTTCACTTACTTTTTTCTGTAACCTGTTTTTTTCTCTTATGAGTTTGCGGTTTCTCCATTTTAGAAGCAAGACTAAAGATGCAATTATAATAACTGTGAGTGCAACTAAAAATAATCTTGTCTTCCAGACAGGTGGGCGGATTAATATTTCCATTGTTGCCGGTTTTTTACTCCATAAACCGTCGCTGTTTGACGCGGTAACTTTGAAGGTGTAAGTACCCGGATCAAGGTTTGTGTAGTTTGCACTGGTTACTTCTGTATTTTGTACATGCCATTCATTTTCATATCCCTCCAGGATGTATTTATACTGGCTTTTATGTGGAAATGTGTAATTGATAGATTGAAAATGAAAAGTCAGGATTCTCTGGTTGTATTTGAGATTAACGTTTTTAATGTACTTAACAGGTTTTGATATAGGTGATTTCTCTTCTTTAAAATCCATCTTTTTGTTGTTCACATAAAAGTCGGTAAGATAGATTTCAGGTCTTGTTTTATTCTCTGGAATATCTTTCGGAAAAAAAGAAATGAATCCGTCTGCACCTCCAAAAAAGATTTTACCATTACTTGTCTTTAGAGAAGATTGAATATAAAAATGATTACCAGCGAGAGCATCCTTCTCCGTGTAGTTGGTGAATTGCTCTGCTTTGGTTTTGAGGTAACTTAAACCATTATGGGTAGATATCCATAAGTTTCTCTCAGAATCCATTATTATTGAGCATACGTAGTTGTCAGACAGGCCATCTTCTGTGGTATATTGTTTTAATATTTGACCATTTCTGGAGCATAAATAAAGACCGTCTTTTTGCGTTCCCGCCCATATGTGTTTCGGGTCGTCGAGGTTTATAAAGGTAACTTCGGGTAATTTGATTACCTGTTCGAAATACCTTCCCGATTCATTAAAAAGAAATACTCCTCTTACGGTATTGGTGTAAATTCTGTTTTTCTCATCTTCATAGATTAGTGGTAAATGGTATATTTCGGGGTTGGGTTCAATAAAGAATTGCCCCAAAAGGTTTTTGTTTTCATCATACAAGTCAATTTGACCCACAGGATTGGTAATCCAGATTCTGTTTTTTGAATCTGTGTCTATGTTCCATAAATTCCTGCCATGGTATCCACCGTCAAGTTTTCTTTCGAATGGTTCTTTTGTGAACATGCCTGTTTGAGGATTCATTTTGTTGATACCTCCATCCCATGTTGCAACTAATAGATTGCCATTGTGATCTCCGGTAATGGTCCGTATTACGTTTGAGCTTAGCGAATTTTCATTTTGAGGGTTATGTGTATGAAATATAAACTTCCGCTCCTGTTGATTAAAAGAAGCTATGCCTCCACCTCCTGTGCCTACCCAAATATCCCCTTTTGCATCTTCATAAAAGCTGGTAATAATATTATGAATGGGCATGTTGTATATGCCGTCTTTGACCGCCATACTGCCCCCGTAGGTACTGTATATATCGAAAATATTTTCTTTCGGATTAGAATAGAAAGTGCCTCCCCTGGAGGTACCTACCCACAGAATGCCTTCCTGGTCGTGATGAAAACAATAAACACCATTGGAAAGCATTTGACCATAAGCAGGGTCATTGGCTTTTATATAAGTAAAGATATTTGTTTTTAAATCCAGTTTGTTAATACCTCCCTGGTCAACAGCAATTAACAATTGGTCATTTCCCCACTCAATAATGTTCATAGCCAGATTTCTGTTGGTTCCTGACCCGTCGTCTGTTACCGGATAATAAAAATAGTCACCAGCCTCCGGATTGAAGGAAGCCAAACCGGCGCCCCAGTTCGCAATCCAGAACCTGTCTTTGGTGTCAATTAGTATTTTTTTGCTGAATAGTCGTTCAGATATGGTTTTATTATCGGGGTAGTGAATGAAAAGATTAGAGTCGGGGTTAAACTTGTAAATGCCATTAGAGGTGGTCACCACCCAGTAATTCCCCTTGCTGTCCTGATCCATTCCTGTGAAGTTATTGGCACTGGGGGAGTCTGGAATATAAAACCTTTTAAAATGATTTTTTTCAGGCAGATATTGGCAGAGCCCATGTGCAGTCAAAACCCAAAGTGTGCCACGGGTGTCGAGGTACATTTCGTTGACGAAGTTACTGCTGAGGCTTGTGGTATCTCCCGGAATGCTGAAATATCTTTCAAAATTATCTTGATAAGTGCAATAGCGGTTCAGACCATTTATGGTTCCAAACCAAAGATTTTTCATGGAGTCTTGTTCTATAACCATCACCCCGTCATCGCTCATCGAAGTGGTGTCTGATTTGTTGTGCAAATAACGCGTAATGAAATGACTGTTGTATTTCATTAACCCCACACCATTATTGGCTATCCATAAATAACCCTCGTGATCCCTGTGGATGTCTCTCACCAGGCTTTGGAACAATTCTGATTCAAGTGGCTTTAACTTTATTTTTTCGTTGGCCAGAATTAATTCGCTGCAAAAGATCAGAAGTAAGAATAATATATTAAGATGCCGGTACATTGCTGCTTTTTTCTTTGTCAGAAGCATTTAAGTTAATAAAATAAGTTGCGTTTAACAACAAAATGCATTGCACTACTCTTTTTGAGAGTTAAATTACAGGTTAACTAATTTGATATTTTTTTGTTTTAAGATTGTTGGGAAAGGAAGTAGGTTCGTTTATTTGACTATGTTGGGTTTTTGCTGTTTGTCTCCTTGATAGAAGTGTTGGAATTCTCTATTGTATCTTGTTATTTAAATCTTTACGATTGGTATGAGTATTAAATACGAGGGAAACTGTTTTTAAGTTTTACTTTCCTTGACAGATAAGTAAAAACTTTTGATGAATCGGCCTTTTACAATGAATATATACTGGGCCGGGCTTAGGGGAGAAGGGATGCACGATTACTATCATGTTTTTGTGTTACTAATATCCTTATTTAAAGAAATAAAATGAATGGTTTCTTTTCAAAAGCCTTATTGTACAAGTAAGGAAACAAAACCGTAGTTTAAAGATTTTTGAAAGGGATTAATGAAGCTTTGTTCCTTGAAAACTGCTAACTTTGTGCCTGCAAAAATAAAAATCAAAGATATCATGACAGATCTGCACCTGTTAACAGCCATTTCGCCCATTGACGGGCGTTACCGTTCAAAAGTTGACGGCCTTGCCCTTTATTTTTCGGAGTATGCCCTTATTCGCTACCGTGTTATGGTGGAGGTGGAATATTTTATTGCTCTTTGTGAAGAGCCCTTGGAACAGCTCAAAGAAATGGATCATAGTAAGTTTGATGCTTTACGATCCATCTATCGCAATTTTGAATTGGAGGATGCGGAACGCATCAAAGACATCGAATCCATCACCAATCATGATGTGAAAGCAGTGGAGTATTATCTGAAAGAGCAGTTTGATGGATTAGGGTTGCAGAATTTCAAGGAATTTATCCATTTCGGATTAACTTCACAGGACATCAACAATACTGCTGTTCCTGCTTCATTGCGAGATGCGGTAAACGAGGTTTATTATCCCTTTTTGGAAGAGTTAATCAGTCAGCTGGAAAAATTATCCAACGACTGGAAGGATGTGTCTATGTTGGCCAGGACCCATGGTCAGCCTGCATCTCCCACGCGGTTGGGCAAAGAAGTAAGAGTTTTTGTTGAGCGCCTTAAAAAACAATTGTTCCTGCTCAAAGATATTCCTTGTCCTGCCAAGTTTGGTGGTGCCACAGGTAATTTTAATGCCCACAAAGCTGCTTATCCTGAGATCGACTGGGTGGCATTTGGTAATCGATTTGTTGGCGAGAAGCTTAGGCTCGACCGTGAACAATTGACTACGCAGATTTCGAATTACGATAATCTGGCTGCCATTTTTGATAACCTGAAACGCATTAATACAATATTGCTTGATTTATCGCGTGATTTTTGGACATACATCATGATGGAATATTTCAAGCAAAAAATTAAGAAAGGTGAAGTTGGTTCCAGCGCTATGCCTCATAAGGTGAATCCTATTGATTTTGAGAATGCCGAAGGAAACCTTGGTGTTGCCAACGCCTTATTTGAGCACCTTTCTGCCAAGTTGCCTGTTTCCCGTCTTCAACGTGACCTTACTGATAGTACGGTGCTTAGAAATATTGGAGTGCCTCTGGCTCACTCTGTTCTGGCAATTCAATCTCTGCAGAAGGGGTTGGGCAAATTGTTAATTAACCGGAATGCCATTGATAAAGATCTGGAAAATAACTGGGCTGTGGTTGCTGAGGCCATGCAAACCATCCTGCGCCGCGAAGGTTTTGCCAATCCCTACGAAGTACTAAAAGACCTGACACGTACCAACGATGTTATTAATGCTAAGTCTATTGCAAAATTTATTGATACACTGGATGTGCGTGATGAGGTAAAAGAAGAATTGAAACAGTTTACTCCATCTAACTATACCGGAGTAAATTTATATTAAAGAAATTGGGATGAAGGATTTTTTTGCAATTATGAGGCGGTTTTTACCGCCTTATAAGCATCTGCTTGGATTTAATTTTCTTTTTAATTTGCTGTCGGCACTTTTTGCTGTTTTTTCAGTGGCATTGATGGTGCCCATGCTTGAGATTATTCTCTCACAGGATAGTGAAGTGCATGAATTGGCAGCGTGGTCGTTTAACTTTAGTGATCTGAAGCAGAATCTTTATTACTATATCACACAATTGAAATCTTCCTATGGACCGGGTTTGTCACTGTTGTTTGTTGGAATTTTTCTGGTATTGGGCACTTTTTTGAAAACCGGATTTGCTTACCTGGCTTCATATACAAGCATCGGCATCCGAAATGGTGTAGTTCGTGATTTAAGGCATCAGATTTATCAAAAAATCCTTCAGTTGCCCATAGGTTTCTTTAGTGAAGAAAAGAAGGGGGATATTATAGCCCGTTCCACAGGCGATGTGCAGGAGGTGGAAAATTCCATCATGTCATCTCTTGATATGTTCCTCAAAAATCCCGTTTTGATTTTGGTTTTTCTGGTTGCAATGCTTCTTTTTAGTGTTCAACTTACTCTTTTTGTGTTTGTTGTGCTGCCTGTTGCCGGATTTATTATAGGCCGCATCGGAAAAAGTCTGAAGAAAACATCCCGTGAAGGACAGAATAAGATGGGTGATCTTTTGGGGATTATTGAAGAGACACTTTCCGGTTTACGAATCGTTAAAGCATTTAATGCCGAGAAGCGTATGGATGAGCGGTTTGAAGGGGAAGTTGAAGATTATAAGTCCATCATGAATCGTCTTATGAGGCGTCGCGATCTGGCTCATCCTATGAGTGAGTTTCTTGGGACTATTGTAGTGGTTATTTTGGTATGGTTTGGTGGTACCCTGATTCTTACTGGCACAGATACTATTAATGCTGCAGAGTTTCTGGGTTATTTAGCGATATTTTACCAAATCATAAACCCGGCCAAAGCCTTTTCAAAGGCTACTTACAACATCCAGAAAGGGCTGGCAGCTTACGACAGGATTGATGATATTTTAAGTGCCAACATCGCTATTGAAGAAACTGAAAATGCCAAATCAATTGATTCACTTAAACAGGGGATAGAATACCGCAATGTTACTTTTGCTTACCAGGAAACACCTGTGCTTAGGAACGTGTCGGTCAATATTCCCAAAGGACGTACCATTGCTTTGGTTGGTCAGTCGGGTAGTGGTAAATCCACATTTGTCGATTTGTTGCCACGGTTTTATGACGTAAAGGAAGGGGCCATACTAATAGATGGCATTGACGTTAAAGATCTGAAGATTCATGATCTTCGAAATCTTATGGGGAATGTCAATCAGGATGCCATCTTGTTTAATGATACCATCTATAATAACATTGCCTTTGGGGTTGATGATGCTACTCCTGAGAAAGTTGAGGAAGCCGCCCGGGTAGCTAATGCTCATGAATTTATTTCATCCTTTACGCATGGGTATAATACCCTTGTGGGGGATAGGGGAGGACGCCTTTCCGGTGGTCAGCGTCAGCGCATCAGTATCGCCAGAGCTGTTTTGAAAAATCCACCTGTTTTGATTTTGGATGAGGCCACCTCAGCGCTGGATACAGAGTCTGAGAAGCTGGTTCAGGAAGCGTTGGAGAAATTAATGGCCAACCGGACTTCTATTGTTATTGCCCACCGTCTTTCTACTGTTAGAAATGCCGATCGTATCCATGTTTTTCAGGATGGAGAGATTGTGGAAACCGGCACGCATGACGAACTGGTAGAAAAAGGCGGCGTTTACCAAAAATTGAATGAACTGCAAATGCGGTAGTGGTTTGTAAAAGAGCTGCTGATCTCAGCAACAGGAATTAGAGCCAATAACGGGAATTGGGCTTTCAGCCCGCCTTTGGCCGATGACCATTTTCCCGGGGTGGTACCCCGGGCTGGGATAAGCTGGGCCTACGGCCCGTCTGGGGTTGAATTACATTGTTGGCGGTTTTGATTATTGTTGATTTCAATTTTTCTTTCCTTATGTTTTTTGTCTTAATCATTGAAATTTCTAATTTATTGGGGATTCCCGCCCTGTAAGGGCTTTTTAACCCAGCCCGGGGCATCGTCCCGGGAATGCGGCCGGATGGCCGTTTTCGCCCCGTCGGGGCAGGTTATTTCTCAAACAAATACCGTTCATCATAATCTATCTGATATTCTTCTAAAAAGGCGATCAACTCATCTTTGTAGCTCATTCTTTGGTGATGGAATTCCTGATTTTCTATATATGAAATGGTCTTGTCAACCACCGATTGACTAACGGAAAAGACACCATAACCGGTCTGCCATGCAAATTTTGAATAATATGGGGAAAGGGTTTTTAGCCACCGGCTGCTGTGACGTTTTATCTCTTCTGTCAGTTTTGCCATCGTAACATTTCGTGACAATGTGCATAGCACGTGAAGGTGATCAGATGTTCCGTTTATTTTTATTGGGAGGCATTCTGTGTCCTTGATGATGGTGCCCATGTAAGCAAAAAGTCTTTTTTTATCCTCTTGCCTGATGTGAACCTGGTTGTCTTTAATGTGGAAGGTGAGGTGAATGTAGATTTTGGAGAGTGATTGAGCCATAGGTGGTTTTTGTAATCGTTTATGATTTAAGTTGAATGATTAGGAGTTGGGCTTTCAGCCCGCTATAGGCCGTTGGCCATTTCCCCGGGGCGGTGCCCCGGGCTGGGATAAGCTGGGCCTTCGGCCCGTCTGGGGTTGAATTACATTGTTGGCGGTTTTGATTATTGTTGATTTCAATTTTTCTTTCCTTATGTTTTTTGTCTTAATCATTGAAATTTCTAATTTATTGGGGACTCCCGCCCTGCAAGGGCATTTAAATCCAGCCAGAGACATCGTCCCGGGAACCAGGCCGGATGGCCGTTTTCGCCCTGTAGGGGCATAGCCGTCAGGCTAAGCAGATTGATGCAGTGGAATATTCACAAAATCAAAGGTTTGGTTTATCATTTCTAATATGTGGATACTCGAAAATGTTTTATTTTTTGGTTCTACATTCTGTTCCT
>NZ_QEWP01000003.1 GCF_003121985.1 Marinilabilia rubra | reverse complement strand
TAGAAGTTAGAAGCTGGAAACTTTCGAAGTTAAGAAATTTTGATTCTTTTTGCGGCATATTTAAAAAACTAAGAAAATTATAAAAAACACGTTTTAAATGGTTTATGACTTTACTTAGATAAAAGATTTAAGATAAACCATATAGCATTGATAATCTGGAATTTAAAGCAAATGCATCTTTGGTTCCAAATAATTGATTTATAGCTTTTTACAAAAGTATAACGGACTATTGTTAGTATAAACAATTGTTTAAATATAAATAACTGACTACAAGTGCCCTATGAAAGTTTAACGGAGTATTGTTTTTAGAGTTATACAATAATTTGAGTTATTACTTCACAGGGAAAGTAAAAGCCCGCATCCAAAATTTTGGATGCGGGCTTTTTACGGTTCAAATTCAGGTGTTATTATTGATCTTATTCAAGAATAAGCGGTTCTCCGGTATAGAAATCCAGTATTTTGGTCCGCAATACATACTCGTATTTGGCCTGCAAAAAGTCCGATTGGGCTCTTATGTAATCCGAACGGGCTACACTATAATCTACAGGGCTTACGAGTCCTACTGAAAATTTCTTTTCGGTATATCGTAAAGATTCTTCGTATGAATCAACCGCTACCCTTGCAGAGTTGTACTTTTGAAAAGCAGCCTCTGCATCAGCGTAAGCTTGTTGAATTTCTTTGCGAAGCACTTGTTTTTCTTTTTCAAGCTCAAACTTGGCACTACGAATACTGAGTTCCGAGTTTTTTACATTGTTACGAACCGAAAAATTATTGAAAACAGGAATATTAATAGTTACGCCAATAAATTGGTTTGCATTATTGCGGAAGCGGCTATTGAAATCGAAGTTTTGCTCATCCTTGTATTTGGATACACTTGTGTTCCATCCTGCATCAAGAGAAAGAGAAGGGTATAATCTTCCTCTGGCAGCTTTTAAAGCATATTCATCGCTTTCTAGGTTATAACGCGAAGCCTCTATTTCTGGCATAATTTCCACTGCGGTATTAAAAAGGGTTGACGGCAACATTAAATCTTGTTCTCTTAGTTCGGGCATATCAGGATAAACAATATTAAAATTCCCTGGATCTTCGAGGTCAAGAGCCTGAGCCAAATTAAGAAGCGAGAGGGTTAAATTATTTTCCATCTGGGTTACATTAAGTGCTTCTCTGGCAGCTTGCGCCTGTATCTCCATAAGATTTCCTTCAGCAACCCGGCCTGCCTCAACTAACTTTTGGGTATTTTCGACCTGCTCTAATGCTACCTTATGTTGTTCTTTTGCTACCTCTAAAAGCTCTTTGTCGAATAATACCTGCAGGTAATATGCAGTTATATTTAAAGCCAGATCGTTTTTTGCAGCTTCTAATTCATTTTGAGCCGCTCTCCAATTGGCTTCGTTTTGTTTTACCTGATTTTGCAGAGCAAACCCCTGGAATAAAGGGACAGATGCTCTTACTCCCATGCTCCCGTACTGAAATCTTTGATTTCGATACTCGTTTGCTGTTTTGTCTAAAGCTCGGCCAAAGCTCAACTGATAACCCACACTCCCGTTGAGGGAGGGAACCCGGTCCAGCTTCTTCTGCTCATAAAGATTTTGTTGATATTCAACATTTATGTTTTGTTGTTTTATGGAAAGATTGTTTTCCCTGGCATAGTCAATACAATCTTTCAGGCTCCATTTATTGTTTTCCTGTCCCATTACTCCGGCCGAGGCCATTAGGGCTGCAAACAGGAGTATGATTGTTTTGTTTCTCATGGTATTAAATGTGTGTCTTGTGTGAGTTGTTTCATTTTGGTACAAGTTATTCCCTGAGGGTTTCTCAAAAGTATATAACCCCAAAGGTTTGTCATGTTGAGCGTAGTCTAAACATCCGTTTTTCAAGTGAAAAGATTCTTCGACAAGCTCAGAATGACGTCAAAATTGGACTTTTGAGACAACCTCCAATTAAGAGACTTTAGTAATGATTATGATTTGGGAACCTTTACTTTGTCTTCTTTGGTGATACCATCTTTTATTTCAATGTTGATGCCATCAGAAAGACCGGTTTCAACCACTCTTTTTTCAAATATCTGGGGGGAGGTCATAACTTCAACGTATGTAGAGTCATCTTTGAAAGTTATTAGTTTCTCTTTGATGGCCAGAACACTGTCGCGACGGTCAAGTACAATATCTGCCGTAGCACTGTATCCTGCTCTTACAAAGCTTCCTTCCTGCAGCTTAACAGCGGCTTTAATCTCAAACTGAATGGCTCCGTTTTCTTCAACCCCTTTGGGGGAGATAAATTCCAGGTTTGCTTTGAACTCCTCTTCATCAAGAGCTCCAATGGTCAGCAAAAGATTCATGCCTTCTTTGATTTTGCCAACCTCTGTCTCATCTACTTTCCCTTCAAAGACCATTTCACCCATATCAGCGACTAAAGCGACAGTTGTACCATCATTAAAGGTGTTACTTTTAATAACAGAGTTGCCAACTTCTACCGGAATGTCCAACACCATCCCTGTAGTGGTAGCGCGAATGAGAGTGTTCGTTTGTGCACCTGCTCTTTTAATGACCCCTTCTTTAATCAGTTCGAGGTTGTTTTGGGCCGATTCCAGGTCTTTTTCATAGGTCTGAAAGCTTAGTTTGTCGGCCAGGAACTGCGATTCGGGAATGACTTTGTTATCATACAATTCCTTTGAGCGATTGAATTCAATCCTGGCGTTTTCATAGGCCAAACGTGCTTTGTCCAGCCTTGTTTCAGCCTCATTTACCTGTATCATCTCAGGAATTATCTGGATTTTAGCTATCAGGTCGCCTTGTGTTACCAGATTACCGGGCTCTAAATAAATTTCGGTGATGATGCCCGATTCCTGAGGTTTAATCGCAATCTCTTTGCGAGGAACAATTGATCCTGTAGCCACCGTCTTTTTAATAATACTAGTCACCTCAGCTTGTTCCGTTTCGTAAACAACCGGTGATTTCTTAGTCTGTTTGTAAAGGTAAAAAACTACCCAGCCTACAAGGGCTACCAAAACAACGACCATTAGGATTCTGAGAAACTTTTTCATTTTGATCAGGTTTTTAAAGGCATTTGATGAGTGCCTGTATTGTTTGTTATTTAGTTTTCGATTTATCTCGGATTGCCGTAAGGCAGACTTTAATACTTATTCATGGTGCAGGGCTTCGATGGGTTTAATCTTAACAGCTTTCATCGCGGGAATGAACCCGGCGAAAAGGCCTACCAGAATGAGCATTATTAAAGCTGAAATGGCCAACGGGAGCCCGACTTCCGGGTTCATGAAGAACGTCATCTCATCGGGCGGTGCCTGGGCTTGCGCCGCAGTGATCGCCATATCGGTGAGGTGCAAAACCAGCGTACCCATGGCAAGTCCCAGGAATCCGGCTACGGTTGTCAGAAAAACTGATTCGGTTAAAATTTGTCCGACAATCAAGGCCGGCCGGGCTCCGATGGCTCTTTGAATGCCTATTTCTTTGGTGCGTTCCTTAACGACCACCAGCATGATGTTACTGACGCCTACTGCGCCTGCAATCAGGGTTCCGATACCTACTACCCATATAAGGATGTTGATGCCCAGAAAAGTGTATTCCATGGTTTGCAGTTCACTTTGAACATTGAATCCACCAATGGCTTCTTCATCTTCGGGCGATATTTTATGCTGTTTCCTCACAATAGGTTTGATGCGATCAACCAGTCCCTGAACATTAACTCCGGGTTTGGCGGTAAAGCCAAAAAAGTGCACCTGGTCACCATAGTTAAAGGATTGCTGCATCGTTGTAAATGGCAGATAAATGGTCTCTTTTTTGTTACTGCCAATGTTGATATTTGGGTTGTTCGATTTAAAAACGCCTACTACCATAAAATAGACTCCATTGATGCGGATATTAATGCCTACAGGATCTTCTCCCTCATCAAACATCACCTCATATACTTTTTCACCAATTATGCAGACCTTACGTTTAAGATCAATGTCTTCTTTGTTGATGTATCTGCCCCAGGGCATGGTGCAGGGGTCAATCTTTCTGTATTGGGGATAATCGCCCATAACATTAAAAGCGGCAGCTCTTTCCCCTCTCACTACGTTTTGTCCTTCCCGCAGATTCCATCCCTGAAGGCGGGGAGATAAAACATCAATTTCAGGTACTTCCTCAGTAATAGTCTGCATATCTGCATTGGTCAGATTCCATTGACGCCCTCTGTCGTATCCCTGATAGGCAACGGTTGTCCGGTTGGCCCACATAAAGGCACTGTTGGTGGCAAAATCCTTGAATCCATGGGTGACACCGTTGATTAAGCCATTGCCTGAGCCGGTCATTACAACCAGCATAAAAATGGCCCAAAACACACCAAAGGCAGTCAGGATGCTGCGGAATTTATTTTGTTTTATGGCATTGAATATTTCTTGCCAGCGGTCCAGATCAAACACGGTATTTAGCTTTTAATTTAACTGATTCGATTTTGTTTTAGGCTTTTTTTAGGGCTCACCTAATGCTATTCATCATGCAGGGCTTCGATTGGCTTAATGCCTGAGGCCCTCCTTGCCGGCACATATCCGGCAATTAATCCAGCCACAATCAGCACTACCAGGGCCGAAACTGCCACCGAAAGGTCGGCTGTAGGGTTATAGAAACTTCTTTCGATACCCGGGTTCCCCTCTGCAATGTTTTGAAGTACCATCGATACTGCTGCCAGGAGCCCCATACCTGCTACCAGGCCAAAAAATCCTGAAAGAGTGGTTATAAACACGGATTCTGAAAGTACCAGGCGGATAACAGACCATGGCGTTGCACCTATAGCCTTGCGGATGCCAATCTCTTTGGTGCGTTCTTTTACCAATATTATCATGATATTACTGACACCAACAATTCCTGCAATGATGGTCATGATGCCAATGACCCATACGAAGATGCGAATGCCCATAAAAACACCTTGTGCTTGTTTGAAATGCTCAAGTGTATTCCATATTCCCAGGGCTTGTTTGTCCTCTGGGGCAATGCGATGTCGTTTCATCAGGGTGGAGCGGATGGCTTCTTCAACGCGTTTGTTTTCAGCTACGGTAAGTGCGTTGGTGGAAACGGCCAGCTGATTTAATCGGTTTCCGCCGTTAAATACACGTTGGGCTGTTTTTACAGGAATGTAAATTTGTTCATCGTCTCTTCTTTCGGGGTTGATGAAGGTACCTACAACCATAAAAGGAACTTTATCGATGTGGATGTATTTTCCAATAGGATCTTCTTCTTTGAAAAGGGCCTTTTTGACGGGCACAGAGATGATCGCTACTTTTCGGAACTGCTCCAAATCAATTTTGTTGAGGTACCGGCCTTGCTCCATATCCACAATCTGGATGTGTTGAAATTCCGGCATGACGCCTTCCAGATCATAATCTCCGTATTCGTTTTTGTAGGTCACAGTTCCACTTCCCCAAAGGCGAAATCTTCCTGATATATTCGAAAGGTCATCATTGAACTGGTTGACCAGCATGTCATAGTCTTCATCGGTGAATTGAATCCTCCGGCCTGCCTGCAGACCTTCATGCGCAACCTGTGTTTGCCGGCTCCATATCCATAGGGCATTTTTGGCGGTTCCGCGAAAATTGTTTTCCATCCCATGCTGAAGTCCATTTCCCGATCCCAGCAATAATATGAGCATGAAAATACCCCATGCCACACTGAAACCTGTCATGATGGCCCTGAGTTTATTCTGTTTGAGGGTCGAGAATATTTCCTGGAATGCGTTAAACATAGTCTTTGAATATTGATTTTTTATTGGCAGTTTATAGAGTGCATGGCATGGTGAAAAGGTGCGTCAAAAAAACCTTTATCATTGCATGTGCACCATTTGTGGCTGACAATATTTTTAAGTTGTGGAAAAAACTTCACTGGATGCAGCAGCTTGAAAATGTCCGTTCTTTTTGTTCATTTCAATAATGCCGTCGCGAAGTCTGATAATTCTTTGAGTGCGATGGGCGATGTCGTCCTCGTGAGTAACTATGATTACGGTAATGCCCATTTTATTGACTTCCTGAAGGATGTCCATTACTTCATAAGAAGTTTGAGTGTCAAGTGCTCCTGTAGGCTCATCGGCAAGAATTACCTTTGGCTCCGATATTAGTGCCCGTGCAATGGCAATTCTCTGTTTTTGACCACCGGAGAGTTCTGAAGGCAGGTGATTGGCCCACTCTTTAAGTCCAAGTCGTTCCAAATATTCCAATGCCTTCTGGTTACGTTTTTTGCGACTGATGTTTTTGTAATAAAGCGGCAGCGCAACGTTTTCCATGGCATTCTTGAAAGAAATAAGATTGAACGACTGAAAAATGAAACCAATGTAATTGTTTCGGAACCTGGCCGCCTGAGTTTCGTTCATCTTCTGAATCTTGATGTTATCGAGAAAGTAATCTCCCCGATCATGTCCGTCAAGAATTCCCAGTATATTCAAAAGAGTAGACTTACCAGAACCAGAGGACCCCATAATACTGACCATCTCCCCGGCCTTTATGTCCAAATCAATCCCTTTAAGAACGTGGAGTGCACTGGTTCCCATCCTGTAGGATTTGTGCAGGCCTTCAACTTTAATAATACTATTGCTCATGGTACCTGGTTTTGTGTGGTTTTGCTCTGATCTCATATCAATTGATTTGCCAAAGTCTTTAATGCTCAGAAATACAGTTGTTTGTGATTGTGGGGCTTTTCTTTTTAATATTTAAAACTGTCTGTTTTTGCGACAAGGGTTGTCCGTTATCGAACATTTTGATGATAAAACAATGCATGATTAATGTTTTTTTGGTAACAAATTGCTTAAATAGGTGATGTTTTTCTAAGAAAGAATAACTTCAGGTGCGACGCCTGAGTGGGGATAAACGTTACAGCAAAACCTGAAAAAGGTTGTTTGGGGGAAAAATGAAATACTTAACTTTGCGTTTAAATGGCGATAAAAACCTCACTTATAGAAATAGAAGGGCTGGGGCCTGTGCTTTTTAAATCGGACAGTCGTTGTAAGCGTCTCTCAATCCGGCTAAAGCCATTCGAGGGTATTACAGTGATGTTCCCACCCGGATTCTCTCCCAAAAAAGCGTTGGCTTTTGTAGAAGAAAAGCACCAATGGATATTAAAAAACCTGGAGAAAATCGAAAAACATGAAGGTCAGAAAACGATTTTTGATGAAAAATCTGTTTTCAGAACCAGTAGTTTTGAATTGAAAGTACAGAAGCATCAGGCTGAAACCATTCGCATGACGCTTAACAACGGAATACTGAGAGTTGCTTATCCCCATTTTGCAAATGTTGCCGATTCCAAAGTCCAGGATGCCATACGTGAAGGCATTGAAAGGGCCATGAGAATTGAGGCCAAACTTGTTCTTCCTCAGAAAGTGCATCAATTTGCCCACCGTCATAACTTCTCCTACAAAAAAGTATTTGTAAAAAATCTAAAATCAAGATGGGGGAGCTGTTCAGCAGTCAATAATATCAATCTGAATCTTCAATTGATGAGGTTGCCCGAATACCTGATTGATTACGTGGTGCTTCATGAACTGTGCCATACTGTGGAGAAAAACCATGGTCCGGGATTCTGGCGATTGATGGATAGAGTTACCGGAGGTAAAGCACGGGTATTGGCTTCAGAAATGAAAAAACATCGGACAACCATTTATTGAAAGTAAAAGATATGGATTGGAAAAACCTGTTATCAACCAAGCGAACCGGCCAGTCAGTAAGACCGGAGCATCATGATCGTACTCAGTTTCAACGTGACTATGACCGTTTGATTTTTTCCTCGCCTTTCAGAAGAATGCAGGATAAAACCCAGGTTTTTCCTTTACCCGGGAGTGTGTTTGTGCACAACCGGTTGACTCATAGCTTGGAAGTGGCCAGTGTTGGTCGCTCCCTGGGCAGCAATGTTGCCAGATTTTTGCACGATCTTTATGGAGGTGATCTTCCTCTGTCACAAGAACTTGGTTCTGTAGTAGCTGCTGCTTGTCTGGCCCATGATATGGGGAATCCTCCTTTTGGACACTCCGGGGAGAAAGGCATTTCAGATTTTTTCAAGCATGGAAAAGGGCAGTATCTGGAAAAGGAAGTGAATAATTCAGAAGTGTGGGACGACTTTTTGGATTTCGAAGGAAATGCCAATGCATTAAGGGTGCTTACTCATAAATTCTCGGGCCGTCGTAATGGAGGCTTTGCTTTAACCTATACCACTGTTGCTTCTATCGTAAAGTACCCTTATTCCTCAGGGAACGAAAATCTCAAGAAATACGGCTTTTTTCAGTCAGAAAAGGAAATGTATTTGGATATAGTTCGGGAATTGGGGCTTAAGGAATTATCCCCCGGTGTTTTTGCACGTCACCCGCTGGTTTATCTGGTGGAAGCTGCTGACGATATTTGCTATCAGATTATGGACATAGAAGATGCTCATAAACTGGGAATCTTGTCAACTGAAGAAACCAAAGACCTGCTGTTGTCTTTTTATGATTCTTCTGATGATCGTGATGCTTTAAGCAAGATTGAAGGGGTGAGCAGGGAAGTGACCGATACCAACGAGCAGATTGCTTATATCAGAGCAGGGATTATTGGTAAACTGGTAGGGGCTTGTACCGATATTTTCATTAAAAATCATGATGACATTTTAGCGGGTAAGTTTCATGGAGCTTTGACCGACAAACTGGATGGAGCCATGAATGTTGCTATGAAAAAATGTGCAAGGGTAGGATTTAAACGTATTTACAGAGATCCTTCGGTAGTTGAGATAGAAATCGCCGGTTTTAAAATTCTCGGTACCCTTCTGGATGAATTCATTAAAGCAGTTCTTGAGCCAAAGCATTATTATTCAGGATTATTGTTGCCTTTCATTCCTGATCAATATCGGGTTTCAGATGATGCCCCCGTACATCTTCGCATACAAACGGTGATTGATTTTATTTCAGGGATGACGGATGTTTATGCCCTTGATTTATTCCGGAAGATCAGTGGTACCGGCCTGGAAGGAAAGGGGTTCTAGTGCCAAGTCAAGCATAGTCTGACGGCCCAAGCCTTGCTCTTTCTACCTTGTGCTTCCCCAAAAAAAGACTCACGTAGCTACGGCTATGCTTACTTTTTTGTTGACTTGCACAAAGTGAAAAATAGCGGCGGCTTACCCGACATTCTACATTTGACTTGACACCAGTCGAATATCAACCATCCTTGGCAACACCTTTAATTATTATCTTTTTTAAGGGTTTTGTTTAACAATACTTTGTATTTTGAAACCTTTTTAGTCAATAATCGTAAAATTATGAGGTTTACAGCTTTTTCATCATTCGAAAAGGCTGATTTTTTCTGATTAGTATTAACGGTTTTATTCCTAAGCCCAACAATTATGCTAAAAGCCCTTAATTTTTCAAATCTTTTATCGTTTGATTTATACGACCTTGCAAGAATATCACTGCAGGTTTTTGATCACTGTCCGTCACATCGGTCAACCTTACTTCCTTTTGTTGAAGATGTGAGAGAGAGTTTGCAGACATATGAATTGACGTTTCAACGAAGAGTGATTAGTAGTGTGATGGAGCGAAAAACTTTACAAGCCAGTAAAAGGGATGAAGCTTACATTGCATTTGTTCGTTTTGTTGAAGCCTCCTGTCACCGGTTGTCGGGTAAACATAGTGTACTTGGAACAGAATTATTGTCGGTGCTTCAAAAGCATACCTGGCAGTCCAATAATGATGGCTATCAGAGACAAATCACAGGTCTGCCCCGTCTGATTAAGGAGTTGGATTTATATCATCTTGAGACGATTGAGCAACTTGGGGCTTCGGATTGGTTTGATGAATTGGTACGTGCCCAGAATGATTTTGACTCTCTTAGTGATGAAAAGAAAATAGGAGCTTTTAAAGAAATATCCGTTCGCGAAACCAGGCCGCTCCTCGAGAACGCCCTAAGGTCTCTCTTTTGGATAACCGACCGGCTTTATCAGTCGGCTCCGGATGAAGACCTGGGTAAATCTGTGGCAAGTCTGAATAGTGTTGTAAGAAAACTTACGACAAAGGTAGAACGGGAGATCTGTTCAGAGGTTTTTGGCAAAATGAGTGCAATGGGGAGTTGATCTGAAGCGTTCAATAGAATTGTATTCCTGTAGAAAAATCTGCAGGAACTTTTTTTGCTAATATCCGAACAAAAAAATGGCTACTGTTTTATCCCTTTTGTTTTTCTGGCTTTACTGATGCGTCGGTAAGTGGCTCCTGCAAAGCGCTCGCTTAATTCGTCAATGAGTGACGCATGCTTTTCTAATTTGAGGAGTCCCTCCCAGTCTTCCTCCTCTTCGAGCTGTTTCGAAAGAGCCGGAATTAATTTTTTTGAAAGACTGATGTCGAATTCGTTAAGTAAATCATATTTTTTGAAGACTTCAGATACCAACTGATGGTCATTCAGGATTTGCAGATAATCGTTTGATGCAATTTCCTCTTTTTCCAGTATTTTTTCTCTGTCTTCCAGTTTTCTCAGAGCGGTTAATATTTCTTCTGTTGCATTGTCAGATAAACCCACTGGAATAAAGGCAAATGTTTTCTGCTGAGAGTTGTCTACGTCGCCGCTTGTGGGAATCAATCCAAAGGCAAAAACAGCTCCGTTGTGCCACACAGTAATGGAATTGCTTAATCGGCGGTTTTTCTCAATATGACCAATTAAATCATTGTCATTTACGAAAATATCCACATTATATTTATCATGCTCGTCAGGTCTGACTTTTGCTTCTCCCCGGAAAAACCCCGATAACTTAATATCGTGATAAGCCTTTATTTCTACTTTTTTTATGCCTTTAGTTTTGTATAGAGTACTGGCCGGAATGTTGGGTTTGGCTGGAGACCTCTTGGGGCTTTTTTCAAAAAAAGGAGTCTTTTCGGCTCTGTTTCTTAAACGAAAAAAGGCAAACGCTGCAGCCGACAGTAATGTCCCTGCCACGGAGAGAAGAATAGGTGTCTTTTTGTTCATATGTTTAGAATTGTCATTTAACCTGATTAATTCAAGCGTAGAACTATTGAAAATTAAAAGAAATTAATTTTTCCCATTTTTCAGGATCTAACCTACCTTATTCACAAATAATCTATTCCGATGTCCATCTATCGGCAAAATACAACCGTCCTCAATAAAATGGATTTGAAAATAATCCATTATTTCCTGCATCCATTTTATTTGCGGTTGATTGTATTTCTTGATATTTGAACATCTCATAACGATAATTCATGAATAAAGCAGGCTAATTTTCCACAATAGTTTTTCTATCAGAAAATTTATTAATTATCAGTGTTATGTGCAAGTTATAAATTATTGATCGTAATAATTGATTATCGCTGATCTCTATTTCGGGGAATAGAGTGTTGTTTATATTTTTCAGTAGTTTTGATGAGCTTTTATAAGGAAAGATTTTATGAGAATATTGTTCATCTGTTCAGCAAAAGTTTGGGGTGGAAATGAAAAATGGGTCGCTAATACTATGGAGGGCCTGCAAAATCGCCATGACGTTTTTTTCCTGGGGAGAGCACCTCATTTACAAGAACAATTTGGAAGTAATATTCCATCTTTTTGGGCACCTTTCAGGTCTGTTTTTGATTGGGAAACCCGGAAGATCATTCAAGATATAGTGCAGGAAAATGAGATTGATGTTATTGTTTCAACCAAAAAAAAGGAATATTTTCTGGCGGGACTTGTTGCCCGGGGTATGAGGATAAGACATGTTTTGAGATTGGGGATTGTGCGGAAGATGCGAATTCCTTTCTGGAGCCGGTTGGTTTATCAAAGGTTAAACGATGGGATTATTGTCAATGCCGGAAAAATAAAAAATCAACTTCATAAATACAGATGGATGAAAAACCATCCCGTAAAAGTAATCTATAACGGTCTGGACGAAAGATGCCGTAAAGATAAGGCTACCAATGAAGAAGCAGGTGGTTTTCTGATTGTCTCGACCGGGATGCTGACCCGCCGAAAGGGCTTCAATGTTTTAATTGATGCTATTGCCGGGCTTCCCGAGCAATACCAAAGAAAGCTTCAGCTCCATATTTTAGGAGAGGGTCGGGAAAAAGAGAATCTTAAAAAACAAATTCAATTCAATAGATTGCAGGATGTGGTTTGCTTGGAAGGTTTTAATGACCCGTTCCCCTGGTTGAAACGTGCTGGTCTTTTTTGCCTGCTGAGCCGCAATGAAGGTGTTTCAAATGCACTATTGGAAGCGATGAGTTGTGGCGTTCCTGTGCTCACAACTGATGCAGGTGGCTCGGGCGAGTTTATAAATCATGGGGAAAATGGATTTTTAACTCCCGGGAAACCACATTTGGTTGCCGGACAATTAAAGCAGATCCTGGATATGCCCTCGGCAAAATTACTGAAGATTGGGAACAATGGAGAGCAAACTGTGAAGGCCTTGTTTAACCACAAAAGGATGGTAGAGGAGGTGGAATCGTTTTTGCATAATTTTGCCTAACTTCGTACAGTTAAAACAAAATAGAATATGGATACTACCCGTCAGAAGAAGATAGGAAGGCTCATTCAAAAAGATATGAGTGAAATGTTTCAGCGCGAAGTGAAGGAATTTTCGCTGGGGTCGCTGGTGTCGGTAACAGTGGTGCGGGTTACCCCCGATTTGGGAATTGCCAGGGTTTATTTGAGCATTTTCCCACCTGACAGAAAAGATGAAGTTTTCAACAACATTAAGCAACACGCTTCACAAATACGCTTTACCCTTGGTCAAAGGGCCGGCAAGCAATTGAGAGTAATCCCTGATTTGGAGTTCTACATTGACGACAGCCTGGATTATATTGACAATATTGATCGCCTTCTTAACGAATAATCAGGATAAATTTTCCCTTCGTTCAAGGTCTTTCACGACTTTGAGTTTAAACAGAATTAGCAGTTATGCAATATGATCCAATAAAACGTTCTCTTGGGCGTGTCTTCAATGCTACGCCTGGTTTGAGAGTGCTTTTTTACCGGCTTCTTAATCTTTTGTTGTTACGCTCCTGGTATATACGCCGGGAATTGAAGAAGTGGGCCCGATCTCAAGGTTCGATGGCAGACATACTGGATGCAGGCTCTGGATTTGGACAGTATTCATGGTTTATGTCAAAATTAGGCCGGGATTTCCGGATTCTGGGTGTGGATGTAAAAGAAGAACAGGTTGAGGATTGTAACAGGTTTTTCAAGTTGCTGGGCAACGGGAACAGAGTGACTTTTCAGGAAGCCGATCTGACCCGCTTTTCCAACCAGGCTTCTTACGATCTGGTTTTGTCGGTTGATGTAATGGAGCATATTGAGGAAGACCGGAAGGTTTTTTACAACTTTTTTGAAAGTTTAACTCCGGGGGGCATGCTGTTAATTTCAACCCCTTCCGATAAAGGTGGTTCTGATGCGCATCATGATCACGAAGGTGATGGTATTTCAGGGTTTATTGATGAACATGTTCGTGATGGCTATAGTCCTGAAGATATTTCAGAAAAACTTCAAGAGGCCGGGTTTGAAAATGTAGAGTGTCGATATTCATATGGAATTCCCGGACATATCTCATGGAAACTGACCATGAAAACGCCAATATTATTGCTCAATAAGAGCAAGGTGTTTTTTATTCTGCTACCCTTTTATTATTTGTTGGTTTGGCCTTTTGCCTACCTCCTGAATTTTATAGATGTGCGAGGCCATCATAAAGAAGGAACGGGATTGCTCGTTAAAGCATTTAAACCAGCTGCAAATTAGTTATGAAACTAGCCCTCAGGATAGCGCTCCGATATCTGTTTGCCAAAAAATCGCAAAATGTCATTAATGTCATTTCCATGATTTCGGTGACCGGCGTTTTAGTGGGCTCTCTGGCCTTAATTGTGGTGCTTTCTGTCTTTAACGGGCTTCATGGTCTTATAGGCTCTTTGTATGGTTCTTTCGATCCCGATTTGAAAATTACTCCGGAACAGGGCAAGGTCTTTAATATAGATTCTATTCCTTATGAACAGTTGGTAGAGATTGAAGGTGTAGAGACCATTTCACACGTTCTGGAAGACCATGCACTAATTAGATCCGATAACAGGCAGGTGCCTGCCATAGTTATGGGTGTAGACGACAGTTTTGCTGCTGTTTCCGGAATTGATTCCATAATAGTTGACGGGCGATACAGGCTTCGACAAAACAATCAGAACTACGGGGTAGTGGGGTATGTTTTGGCCGATCAGTTGGGGCTTAGACTTAATTTTGTTAAACCTCTGGTAATTTATGCTCCCAAACGCAAGGGACGGATAAATTTGATGCGCCCCGACCTTTCGTTTAAAAAAGAATATCTTCATCCGGCAGGTCTTTTTGCCGTGCGACAGCTCGAGTATGACTCAAAGTATTTGATTGTTGATATTGATCAGGCCAGGGGGCTGTTTGAATACAGCGACAGCGTAGTCTCTTCTCTTGGAATTGCCGTAAATAAAAAATTTGATACTGAGGATGTAAAACAGAATATTGAAACTCTGCTGAGCAATAGCTTCGAAGTAAAAGACCAACATGAACAGCATGCTACTTTTTACAAACTGATGAGGGTTGAGAAATTGATGGCTTACCTGATTTTGCTGTTTATTCTTGTGATCGCTCTTTTCAACGTTATTGGTACACTTTCACTTTTGATTTTTGAGAAAAAGCAAAGCATTGGCACTTTAAGAAGTATGGGTGCCGATCGCAGTCTGATCAATAAAGTGTTTTTGGTTGAGGGATGGCTGATTTCCCTGGCCGGGGTCACGGCCGGCGTTCTGCTCGGTGCTCTTCTAATCTGGCTTCAGCAGCAATTTGGTTTGCTCCGGTTTCAGGGAGGAGGCGCCTTCATTGTTGAAGCCTATCCTGTAGCGCTGGAATGGACTGATATGGTGTTGGTTTATTTTAGTGTTTCGTTAATAGGTTTTCTTGCTGCCCTGTATCCCGTTCGTGTAATCGTTCGTCGCTATTATTCTGAGCAGGGAGAAGAATGATCAGCCCATCTTTCTGCTATCTCGTCAAGAATGGCATTCAGATCTTCAATGCTTTCTGTTCTCAGCATTTTTATTTTTAAAGGCCTGAAATGATCCAGTCCCTTAAAAGTTATGGCCAGATGCCGGCGTGAATGAAGAATTCCTCTTCTTTCGCCAAGCCATTCCACTGATTTATTGACTTGTTCGCGGATCATTTCCACATGCCCGGGGATGGAGGGTGCCGGTAAAAGTTCACCGGTATCCAGGTAATGTCGTATCTCTTTAAAAATCCATGGCCGCCCAATGGAAGGCCGTCCCACCATTAACCCATCCACTCCATAATCATTGAGGTAACGCCGCGCTTTTTCAGGGGTTGATATGTCTCCGTTACCAATAATTGGAATGTTCATTCGTGGATTGTTTTTCACCTCACCAATTAATGTCCAGTCGGCCTCGCCTGTATACATTTGAGCTCTTGTGCGTCCGTGTATGGTGAGTGCCTGAATGCCTGTATCCTGAAGTTGCTCTGCCACCTCTACAATATTTTTGGAGTCTTCATCCCAGCCTAATCTTGTTTTCACGGTAACCGGAGCCTTCACAGCCTTAACAATTTCGCGGGTCATCTCAATCATTTTGGGGATGTCGCGGAGCATACCTGCCCCGGCCCCTTTGGTAGCAATTTTCTTAACAGGGCATCCGTAGTTGATGTCAATAATGTCAGGTTTGGCTTCCTCTGCAATCTTAGCAGCTTCCACCATGGCATCAATCTCTTTTCCGTAAATCTGTATGCCTACCGGACGTTCTGCGTCATCCAGTTTCATTTTCTTCATTGTTTTGTCCACCTCCCGCACCAGCGCATCTGATGAAACAAACTCCGTGTACATCAAATCGGCACCATACCGTTTGCAAAGCTTGCGGAACATTTGGTCTGTAACATCTTCCATCGGAGCAAGTAACAAAGGCTCCTTTCTGAGTTCTAAATTGCCTATCTTCACATCAACTGGTTTTAGCTTACAAAGATAACCCTTCATCAAAAAACAGAAACACTCTTTGTAAATTGGGTTTAAAAAATGCTTAACTTGTGCTGCAATAACCGGAAAACCCTACATGCAATGCCCTTGATTTCCATTGTAAAGGAGCCGATGGCATTGTATGTCGATTTAAAGTACAAGCATTATGATTCGTTACGCAGGATTGCTTTTAATCCTATTAACAGGCATAATTTCATGCAAGGGGCCAATGGCTGAAGAAGAATCTTCTCCCGGACGAACCGGAATGGACATTTCCGGTACCGACTCTCTTGTCGTTGAACAACTGATAGAGCGATCGAGAAGTCAATATGGGCAGGGTGGGGCAAATTTGGATATTACAGATAGCTATCTTGCCGAAGCAGAAGAGATTGCCAGTAAAAATGATAATGTTCGTCAACTCGCCAGAATCTATAATCTTCTTGGTAAAAGACACCGAAACAGGGCCCGGTATGGTGAAGCCATGAAGTATCACCAAAAGGCACTCGATTATGCAACTAAGGCCGGGGATAAGAATCTGCTTGCAAATGTATATCTTCAAATCGGGGTAGTTTACAGGCGGATTGATGACAATCCAATGGCCCTGGAAATGCATATTAAAGCTCTTTCGCTCGCCGAAGAGACCAAAGACACTTTACTTATCAGTTCCTCAATTAACAGCATAGGAAATGTAAATTACAACCTGGATCGTTTTGCTACCTCCATAGAGTATTTTAAGCGCTCCCTTGCCATGTCCCGGAAATCGGACAATAAACTTGGATTAGCAATCAATCATAATAACCTTGGGGAGTCCTTACTTAAACTCGGTGAAGTTGATTCTGCGTTGTTTCATTTTTTTACCTCTCTTGATTACAATTATCAAATTAACAGCAAGGTAGGGCAGTCTATCTGCTTCAATAGTATCGGTGGAGCTTACATTGAGCAGGGACGTCCGCACAAAGCCCTTGAATACCTTGAAAAAGCTCTTCACCTCAATGAAGATCTGGGTGACCTGATGCAGGTGGCCATTAGTTATACCAAAATAGGTGAAACATATCTGGACATAGGCGAGCAGGAACAAGCCGAATCTTATCTGTTTAAGGCGATTGATTTATCAAAAGAGATTGGAACACTATTCCAGATAGAACAAGCCTCAAGGCTATTGTCGGAACTATACGAAAACCAGGGAACCAATGGTAAGGCTCTTGATTATTTTAAGATGTCAGCAGCATACAGGGACAGCATCATCAATGAAAAAAATATTCATCACCTGGCTACACAACAGGCCATCTTTGAATCAGAAAGACAAAGGGCGCGAATTGAGGAACTCAATCAACAGACCCTTAAGCAGAAATCAATGCTTGACCGGCAACGGTTTTACCTGATTACAGTGCTGATATTAGTGGTGGCGGTTTCTTTTGCCATTATTATGGTAATCAGACAATCACAACTTCGAAACCGGTATAAGAATGTTCGCCATCAGCAACGCCTTTTGCGTTCTCAAATGAATCCGCATTTTATTTTTAATGCATTAAGTGCGATTCAGGTATACATACTCGAACATGATATTGAGAAATCATCGCGTTTCCTTACCGATTTTGCCCGGCTTATGCGTCAAGTATTGCGAAGTTCTACCCATGATTATATATCCCTTAAGGAGGAAGCACAAATTCTGGGCTACTATCTTGAATTACAAAGGTTGCGTTTTTCCGAGTCTTTTGAATATACTTTGCACGTTGATGAAAGCCTTGCCTCCGATGAGGTAATGGTGCCGCCAATGTTGACTCAGCCCTTTATTGAGAATGCCATTGAGCATGGCATAAAACCTGTGGATACAGATGGTCTCATAGAAGTAAAGTTTCGCAAGGATAAGAGTCAAATGGTAGTGGAGGTTACAGACAACGGAATTGGGATTAATGCATCAAAGAAGGCCAGTGAGAAAGAGAAGGGGCATGAATCTATGGCCATAAAAATCACTCGTGAGCGTCTTGATATGTTGCGACGAGATTCCGGAGGGAAAACCGACTTGGTAATTATGGACAAAAAGCAGATTAATCCCTTTGACAGGGGGACGGTTGTGAAAATCGTTTTGCCTGTTGTGGAGATGAATTCAGCCAAAAGAAAAACTGCCAGTCGTGATAGGAAATCCGTAGTACGAAAGAAAATTAATGTGATGGGGTGATGCTCTTTAGGGTAGATTGTTTTATCGTTTTGAAAGATGTTAGGTTGCTTATTATATAATTAAAACTGGAGTCCAATGAAAAAAATCCTGATTGTAGAAGATGATCGGGTAATGGTAAGAATTGTAGAGGAAATTGTCAGGCAGAATTTTTCGGAATTTGAAATTCTGGAGAGTGTTGGCACTATTGAGAATGCCCGAGCTGCAATTCATTCGGATAATCCGGATCTCGTGATTTTGGATATTAACCTTCCGGATGGAACAGCGTTTGATTTATTACGGAAGATTGAATTGCTTGATTTTAAGGTGGTTTTCATGTCAGGAAATGAAGATTATCAAAAGGAAGCCATTCAATTTTCGGCGGTGAGCTTTGTAATAAAGCCTTTCGATTACTCTGATTTGATTTTGGCTATTGACAAAGCCTGCGATGCCATCAGCGAATCGGATTATCAACGGAAACTGGAAATTCTTTTGTCTAACTACGACTTGCCTGCTTGTGCCAGATTGGTTGTTTTTCCCACCATGCCGGCGAGTGATGCTGTTCCTTTATCAGAGATAGAATATGGTGAAGCCATTCCGGGGGGATGCATAATTCATATCGAGGGGGAAAAAGATCTGTTTGTCCCACGTCCATTGCGCCGGTATGAGCAATTGTTTGATAATTATGCTTTTTTCCGTTGTCACCCTCAATATGTTGTCAACCTCAGAAAGGTGGAAAGTGTAGACGAATACCGGTCTGCTATTTATCTAAAAAGCGGGATAGAAATTCCACTCGACCCCAGGAAATATGAAGTTTTGAAAGAACGATACAACCAGGCATTGGCCTGATATCAGCATCGTTCTTTCAAAATATGTTTTTCAGTTCTGTTTTTAGTTAAATGGAACCTGAATGCAATAGATCGTTAGATTTAGGGAGTATTGTATAATGCTAATAGTCAGAGCCTTAAGGCAATTGTGCATATAATTTCAAAAAGTTGATTTATAGCTTTTTGCAAAAGTTTAACGGAGAATTGTGAACAGAGATCTTCTTATTCTCAATTAAAAGGGTTTGAAACCAATAATCTCCCTGACTTCTTTGAGGGTTTTGGCAGCATTTTCATGCGCTTTTTCGCGCCCCATTTCAGCTACTTTCCTTAAATAAGCATCATCTGCTGCGATGGCGTTTATTCGCTCGCGGATAGGAGCGGTGAAGTTGATGATGTCCTCAGCCAACTTCTTTTTCAAATCCCCGTAGCGGATCGTGCACTTTGCATAATCTTCCTTAAACTGATCCAGCACAGCCTGGTCAGAAACAACCTCCATCAATGTAAACAGGTTTTGGATGGGTTCGGTTACAGGGGAATTTGGTTCAGTGGGGCCACTGTCGGTAACGGCTTTCATTACCTTCTTTCGAATGGATTTGGGATCTTCAGCCAGATAGATTCCATTGCCTTCCGATTTACCCATTTTTCCGCTGCCATCCAGTCCCGGGATTTTGATAAGCGATTCACCAAAATTGAATGGTTGGGGAATGGTAAAATAATCTACCTCGTAGATTCTGTTGAAGCGATTGGCAAATTTCCGGGTCATTTCAAGGTTTTGCTCCTGATCTTTACCTACCGGCACTTTTGATGCCTGATGAATAATGATGTCGGATGCCATCAGGACCGGATAAGTAAGCAAGCCGGCGTTGACATTATCCGGTTGCTTACGTGCCTTTTCTTTGAAGGAAGTAGTTCTTTCAAGTTCCCCAAGGTAGGCATTCATGTTCAACAAAAGTGTGAGTTCGGCAACTTCTGGCAAATCACTCTGTATGTATATGGTAGATTTTTCAGGATCCAGTCCGGCTGCTAAATATTCGGCAAGTATCTGACGTACATTTCCATGCAAGTCAGCCGGATGGGGATGGGTCGTTAATGAATGATAATCGGCAATAAAAAAGTAGCAATTATAGTTTTCCTGCATTTTCAGGAAGTTTTTAACAGCTCCATAATAATTTCCCAAATGAAGATTTCCGGTAGGGCGAATTCCGCTAACAACAGTTTCCATAGTATTCTTTCTATCTTTTCAAAATCTGCAAAAACGCAGGCAAAAATAGTAAAAATAAAGGGTATTACAACGTTAGCGAACCATCCTAATTTGTGTGGGTCTATAAATTAAGCAAACAGTGTCAAAATTTATGTGCGTGTTCAGCAAGATTCATTTACAAAGCCTGCCCCGATTTTTCTTCGGGGGCTTGCGAAGCCCGAAAATACGCCGTCCCGATGCTTCGGGAGCTGGAGTGCAAAAAAGAAAATACTATTGTTTTACCGGACAACAGTGGCTTGAAAACATATTTGCTTTCGCATAAAATGCTGCTTCATTTTCGTTGCTGAAGTAGTAAGATACTTAAAAAAGGGGGCTGTAAAGAATAAAATCCTGGTTTCATTTGTTTGCAATTTAGCCAATCAATATCCTCAGAGGTGAAAATTTCTTTTTCGCTTTGTTTTTTGGGTCAATACTCCGTTAAGCTTGGCTTAAGTTTATTTTTGCGTGTTTTTTGGGATCGAACCTTACCAATGGAAGACCTATTTCGGTACTACCTTTTCAGGAGGACTAATGGTGCCCTTTTTATTTTAATATGGTGACTTTGTCCTTGCAAGGCCTTGCACTATTTAATCTCCAAGGGCAAAAACGCATTTTTAAACTACAGCCTTAAGCTTTTATAAAAGTCTAAAGATTAAGCTCTTGCGTGTGAATGAGCTTTCGTCTTAAAGCCCATATTATCAGTGTTATATGATTTATCTTAAATCTTATATCTATCCCGAAGCATCGGGACTAACGATCTATTGTTGAGTGGAGGTTTGTAAGGTGTTCGTTGTTGTGGCCTTTTGAATGTCGGTGTTTGGTTGTTGAATTTTCTGAGTTTAGTCTGGGGAAGATAAAAATTAGTGAGATATAATCGTAAGTTGACCAAATTATATGAGTGGTTACTCAATATTATAATCAGTTTTAAATAATTGTAATGAGTTTTTTCTTAATTTTAAAGATTATTGATAAACCCCGAATTCCCAAAAATAAGGCATTATGCATCATGTTCAAGGGTTTCCCCCTACAGCATTGGATACCTTAAAAATGCTTTCTTCTTTTACTGGTTCACATGTTATGTTGACTGTAGAGGTTGATGGATCTGTTAATTTTATTTGGTCAGCATCTCCAAATTCCAAAAAGTCTTTTACGGAATCCGACATTAAAAGGGTATTGGAGCAAACCGCCCCTTATGCAAAAGAATCTGCAGGAAGTGTCGAACTGGCAAACTCCGATTTGATAGAGCCTTTTCAGGCGGGTCTTTTTTTTAACTTAACATCTCGTTCCCTTTCCGGCTTTAACCGCCTCTGTCTGTTAAAAGATGATGCTTCGTCATGGGATGACATGCAAAAACTGCTTATTGATCAGACCAGGATGGCCATTGAAAAAAGTTTTGAAAACTTTTTCTTTGATGAAAAACCGCGTCCTCTTGAAGAAGAGGATCGGTTCAGGCTTCTGTTTGAATTCTCACCGGTTGGAATATTTTTTTACAGCACTCAGCTTAAGATTTCCTCGTTCAATGAACGATTGATATCCACATTAGGCGCTTCAACCGGCGATCTTTTAAATTTCGATCTTAATAACATACAAGATCCTTCTATCCTGCCTGCTTTAAAAGCCCCTTTAAATGGGGATGAAGGGTTTTATGAAGGCATTTATAATACAACGATCAGTAAAGAATCTGTCCATTTGGTGCTGAAAACCGCTCCTATTTTCAATCAATCGAAGGAAGTGACCGGGGGTATAGGGATAATTCACGACGATACAGAAAGAATAAAAACCCTGAGGGCGTTAAAGGAAAGTAAAGACCGTTTGAGAGTTTTAATCAATGCTACTCCGGATGTTATTTGTTTTAAAGATGCGGAAGGAAAATGGATGGAGGCCAATGAGTCTATTCAGCAACTTTTCAGGTTGAAGGATAAAGAATTTCTTTTTAAGGAGGAGGGCTATCTGGAGACTTTGGTCCCGGAATTAAAGGATGTTTTTCAACAGTGCGCCCTTTCAGATAAAGAAGCCTGGGAAAAAAGACAGCCGGTTATGGCAGAGGAATCTGTGCCATTACCGGATGGACGTGAATGTAAGTTAGATGTGATAAAAACACCGGTTTTTGATGATACCGGCAGGCGAAAAGGAATTGTAATTCTGGGAAGGGATATTACTGCCAGAAAAATAACTGAAGAACGACTCCGCGAAAGCGAAGAGCGATTTCGTATAGTGGCGACTCATACTAATGATATTATTTATGAATGGAATCCCACAACAGATAAAATGAGCTGGTTTGGCAAGTTCAGCTTTATTGGACCGTTCAAAGAACCCCCATCTACTTTTGAAGAATTTAGCGCCCGGATTCATGAAGAGGACCGGTTTCGGATTGTGAACTTTTGGACGAACCGGTTTCCCAAAAATGAGGAATGGTTTGATGAGTTTAGGGTGGAGATGGACAATAGGGCATTCCAATATTATAAGGGAAGTGGCATTATGATTTTTAAAGATGGCCTTCCTCAAAAGGTAATTGGAACATTCACCAATATTACTCAGGAAAAGAAATTAATATACAGTCTGCACGCAGCTGTTGATGAGGCTAATCAAAACCAGGCCCGCATTACAGGATTGCTCTCCGTTATTCCCGATTTGATATTTGTTTTTGATAAAGAAGGAGTCATAAAGGATTACCATGCAGAAAATGAGGAGGATTTGTATTTACCACCCAACTCCTTCATTGATCAAAAAATAGATAATATTTTTCCTGAGAACATAGCTAATCTGACTCATCAAAAAATTGCGGCCGTTCAACTCCACAAAAGTTTAGAAACTTATGAATATGAAATGGGCGAAGATGAAAACCTGGGGATTTTTGAATCCCGGATGGTTTATGTTAATGAGGATCGGTTTATGACTATTGTTCGCGATGTAACCCATGCACGGAAAGTAGAAAGGGATTTGATTGAGGCGAAAGAACAGGCAGAGAGAAGTGACCGGCTTAAGTCGGCCTTTCTGGCCAATATGAGTCATGAAATAAGAACTCCGATGAATGGAATTCTGGGTTTTTCAGAACTATTACGAACCAAAGATTTACCAGAGGAAGACCGGGACAACTGTGTGGATGTGATAGTAAAAAGCGGACAGCAATTGCTGGCCATCATCAATGATGTGCTTGAAGTTTCTCAACTGGAAACCGGACAAGTTAATTTTCTTCCCGATCGGGTGAACCTTAACCGGCTTACTCATGACCTGGCACGTTTCTTTGAGGTTGAGGCAGTGGAGCGCAACGTAGAATTAAGATATCATGTACCGGAGGATGACCTTTTTTGTTTGGTTGATGGGGGGAAAATCACTCAGGTTTTTAATAATCTGATCAGTAACGCTTTTAAATTTACTTCACCAGGGGGGCACGTTGTTTTTGGTTTTGAACCTGATGGGGACCGTGTTCGCTTTTTTGTCCATGACGATGGAATAGGAATTGCTGCCAAGCATCATAAAATTATCTTCGAACGCTTTGGGCAGGTCTTAAAAGTAGGCGCTCAGAATAGAGGAGGAACCGGTCTGGGGTTGTCTATATGTAAGAGCCTGGTTGAGCTTATGGAAGGCAACATATGGGTGGAGTCGGCTGCAGGTCATGGTGCAAGTTTCTTTTTTACTTTACCGGTTCAGTAATCTCCTTTATTATCACAATACTTTCAAAATTTTTGTAGTTGCCAACGGGTTGTCACCATTTTTGGGTGTTTCGCCCCGTTATTTTGGGTTTACATCCGAAATTCATTGCCTGCGGCTAGCAATCATTGTTCCTTTGTATAGGAAAAATGCCGCACTTGGAATGAAAAAGTTTTTATTAAGCATATTTGTGACACTGGTCCTGATTTCGATCGTTAGCAGTTGCGAAAACCTGATTGAGTACAGTCCTTACCAGGCGGGGGTAGGCTCGTATGGGAAGCAGGGAAATCTTCAATCCATCCGTGGTCTTGAGAATGGGAGTCATGCAGAGTTTAAGCCATTTAAAATTGCCCTTATCGGTGACTCCCATACTTTCTACGATGATTTTCAATTGCAGATAAAGGCTTTGAACAAAATGGACAGCATTGACTTTGTTGTTCACAATGGCGACATCACTTTAAGTGGAATATACCGCGAATTTGTTTGGTTTGAGGATATAACGAAAGACTTAAACCATCCTTTGATTACTCTTATCGGGAACCATGACTTCCTTTCTAACGGAGAGTACATCTACAAGGATATGTTTGGGCCGTTTAATTTCACCCTTGATTACAATAATTGCCGGTTTGTCTTTTTTGATGATACTATTTGGGAAAAAAACGTTGAGGATCCTGATTTTAAATGGCTGAAAAATGCCTGCAGTGTGGGAGATGATATTACCCATATTTTTGTTTTTGCCCATATTCCCCCATGGAGCAAACAGTTTAGTGTCGGCAATCACTATCTATACAATAAGATCATCGAAGATCAGAATGTTTCACTATCTGTGCATGGTCATACTCACAGTTATTTTTATGGAAAAAGGGAAGATTCTGATGTGCCGTTTTTAGTGACCGGCGACACAGAAGACAGGCAGATTGTTGTCCTTGATGTTCAGGCGGACACATTGATGGTTTCCCGTGAGTCTTTTTAGACAGTACAGAAAATGGCGAATTGTATTTCAACACAATGCTTCGTTAAGTTTTTGCAAGACCGTATAATTCAGTTGTTTGTCTTAGTGAGGTTTGTTGTGTTAAAGTTCAGAAAAGCAATAACATATGATATGTCTTAGATCTTAGATCTATCGTCAACAAACAGGCTCTTTTAAAATTCAGGAATTTTCATAGTTCCCAAGAATATATATGTAATGAAATATTGGTTGATAATGCTCTTGTTGCTAATGGGAATTGTGGCGGAAGGAGATGCGCAGTTTGCTTCCCGCCCAAGTCATCCTATGGCCCCTTTTATTGAAAGGATGTATGAGCCAAGATCAAAAGTGATAAAAGAAGACACTGTCCGAATAAAACCCCGTTGGTTTTTTCCTACGCATGGCAAAGTACAGTATGCCGGGAGTGTGGGCTTTTTATCGGTAGGTTTGGGATATCGGTTGTGGGAGATATACGAGCCAACTTTGATGTATGGTCACTTGTCCGAAAATTTTGGTGGTAGCAGTGTCGGGGTTCAGACCATTTCTTTAAAAAATAGTTTCTTTTTGACGAGGTCTCCATGGTTAAAGCATTTTTGGCCAAGGGCAGGCTTAATTGTAAACTGGGGAAATACCAATACTACCTTTAAAAGGCTTCCTCCACATTATCCCAAAGAATATTATTTTCAGAATAAGGTTCACCTTGCTCCTTTTTGGGGAGGGGAATGGCATATACCTGTGAAAGATAAACATTTAACGGGAGTGGGGCTCTATTTTGAGTTTTCGGCCCTGGATGCTTATCTGCTTGAAGCCATTCGTACGGACTATATTACCCTGAAGGATATATGGAGTCTCGGACTTGGCGTGAGTTTTTACTTTCAATGAAAAGACAGCGAAATAGGCATACATTGAAATATTGGCAAAAAACATTTAATTCCGGCTTTTGATCTTAAAGCTGATTCGCTACTTTTGCAAAAAGTTTTTGCGATGGCATATATTCTTTGTATAGAGACTTCAACAACAGTGTGTTCTGTGGCTTTGGCCAAGGATGGTAAGGTAGTGGCAGCCAGGCAGGAGAGCGAAGGAAATTCTCATGCCAATCGACTCACCGTATTAATACAACAGCTCTTTGAGGATTCAGGAGTTGCAATTGAGATAACTGATGTGGATGCTGTTGCTGTGAGTAGCGGACCGGGTTCTTATACCGGGTTACGAATAGGCGTTTCTACTGCCAAGGGTGTGTGCTTCGCGATGGATAAGCCTTTGATTTCTATTCCGTCCCTCTCTGTTTTGGCCTGGCCGGTGGTGAAAGGGAAATTATCTTTTAATCCCGACGAAGATAGTTGGTTTTGTCCTATGATTGATGCCCGAAGAATGGAGGTATATGCTGCCATGTTTGATACAAATATGACACAGCAGCGAAAAACTTCTGCCGACATCATAGATGAAACAAGTTACAGGGATGTTTTGGATCAAAGAAAAGTCTTTTTCTTTGGCAATGGAGCCGGAAAATGCAAGGAAGCACTAAACCACCCCAATGCCGTTTTCCCTGAGGATGAAGGGCCCCTCGCCCGCAATATGGCTGCATTGGCTTTCGAAGCCTGGAACCAAAAAGCTTTTGAAGATGTAGCTTATTTTGAACCGTTTTATCTGAAGGATTTTATTGCTACCACTCCTAAAAAAAAGGTGTTGTAACCACCTGCGTTAAACCCTCTATGTTTTGCTTTGTTTAATAAACTGATGGACTCTGGTTTACTAAACATTCTTTTGGTTGAGGATGATCAGGCTTTGGGAGCTGAAATCTCTTCTCTGCTGAAAAGTTTTGGTCACGAGGTGACTTATTGCATTGATGGAGATGAAGCCTTTGAGAACTTCTGCAATGGGCGACATGATTTTTGCATTTTCGATCTGATGTTGCCTGGTATTGATGGATTTACCCTGACTGAAAGAGTGCGAAGACGCGATAAGAACATTCCGGTATTTATTATTAGCAAACGGTCGCACAAAGATGATAAGCAAAAAGCTTTTGAACTGGAGGTGGATGATTATCTGGTTAAACCATTCGAGTTGGATGAATTAATATGGAGGATTAAGGCCATTACCAGACGATTAAACCGGACTGAAAATCAGGTCTCTGAGAAACCGGCTATTCCCGTTGGCAGTTTTGTCGTTGATTTTAGTAATCAGATGTTAAGAAACAATGATCATTCACATCGGTTGACCAAGCGTGAGTGTGAAGTTCTGAAAATGCTTACCGGTCGAAAAAATCAACTGGTTAAACGTGAAGAAATCCTGATGAATCTCTGGGGAGATGTGGATTATTTTCACGGGCGCAGCCTGGACGTTTTTATCAGCAAGCTCAGACGATATCTTAAGGACGACAAAAGTTTAAGGATTGACAATATACCAACAGTTGGGTATGTGTTACGTGAAGATAATCCTTAAGGTCAATTTCCTGGAAAGCGCAATAATTCACTCAATTCGCCGCAATGTGTCAGGTTTAACTGGTGCATGGCTCTTGTACATGCAATGTAAAGCATGCTTTTATCCACTTCGTTGTTGTAGTTCTTTTTATTTACATGAGGAACGATTACATTGTCAAACTCAAGTCCTTTAGCCATATGGGCTGTGGTAATGACAATTCCATTGACAAAGGCCACACTTTCGCTGTTGAGCAAATAGACATCATTATGATGTGGTTTCAGCTGCTCATGAATTGAATCGGCTTGTTCCTGATTTTTGCAAATAATTCCCAATGATTGATTGCTGGATTGTTGAAATTCTTCAATTAATCCGGATATTTTTCCCAGCTCATTCCCGGCTGTCTTAACACCTGTAATTTGTGGTTCTTTGCCATGCCGAATGATCGGATCCAGTTCGTCGTTGGGGGAGATGTTCTGTGCAAAACTGGTTATTTCGAAAGTTGACCGGTAGCTTTTGTTTAATTTCATGGTAACCGCATTGGGGAATACCCGGGAGATGTCTTCATGTTTGCTCGAACTGAAGGGGTTAACCGATTGATTGGCATCGCCCAGGATTGTTTTTCGGCATGGGTAGAGTTTACTCAATACAGCGTATTGCACAGGGGTGTAGTCTTGCATTTCGTCCACCAGAAGGTGTTTGATTTTCGAGGCACTTTGAGGGCCTTCGAACATTATTTTAAGATACACCATCGGAAATACATCAGCAAATTCGAGCCCTCCTTTCCGTTTTTTAAACATGTCAGGGCGTTGCAGCCAGTCGTAAAAATCTTTGTAAAGACTTTGCAGGTTAGTGATGCGGAACATTTTCTTTACCTGTGTTTCTGTCTTTTTAATTTCTGATTTTGGGATGTCCGTTTTTTGCATGATCTCGACTCTTCCCACAATATCTTTGGCTACCCTTTGGAATCTTTTTGCCAAAGGCACTCTGCTCCAGGCTCTGAAGCGTTCCTCGGCATAACCGGCAGGGATGAAAAAACGGTCTACTTTGACGTCATTAGCTTCAAAATAATGGTTTTCGATGTGAAGCAAATATTTTTTCAACAAGTTCAGAAATTCAAATGTGGCTTTAAAGCGAATTCGTTCAGAAAAAGCCTCATCTTTCTTGTGAACAAGATCCGAAACCTGCTCAAAGAAAGTCTGAAATTTGTACTTGTTGTTGAGTTGTTCCCTGGCAATGTCCTCCATTCCTGTTTCGAGGATTTTTTCCTCACCTAGTTCGGGCAAAACGTTGGCAATGTAATCACCAAAAACTTTGTTGGGCGAAATGATCAGGATGTTATCGGATGAAATAGTGTCCTTGAACCGGTAAAGCAAATATGCAATGCGGTGGAGGGCAATTGAGGTTTTGCCTGATCCGGCAACTCCTTGAATGATCAGCACAAAGGCGTCCTCGTCACGAATAATGGCGTTCTGTTCCCGCTGAATGGTGGCCACAATGTTTTTCATTTTCTCATCCGATGTGGCGCTTAATTCTTTTTGCAATACATCGTCATGGATGTTAAGCGAACTCTCGAGCATAAATTCCATCGTGCTTTTCCGAATGCGGTATTGCCTTTTGAGAGAGATTTCGCCTTCAACTTCACCATCAGGAACCTTGAAAACTGCAGGGCCCAGTTCGTAATCATAAAACATTCCTGAGATGGGTGCCCGCCAGTCGTGAATAAGGTTTTCACGGGTCTCAAAATCATAGAAAGAGTGAATGCCGATATAGATGGGCCAGGGTTGCTTTTGATCTTCCTCGGCAAAATCAATTCTGCCAAAATAAGGGATGTCTATAAGCTTCCGGATTCTTTTTTTGCGTTCAAGAGCTGATTCACCGGTCATGGCTGTTTGAGTGATGGACTGACGCACCGATACTTTTTCGGCATGATCCATGTCGGACATGTTGTTCCACAAATACTCCTTGAAATCCTGAACATCTTTGGAGTGCTCACTGATGGTCCCGTCAATTTTTCGAAGGGTGTATCTAAGTCGCTCCAGTATTTTCTGCAGGAATACTCTTTCTTCTTTCTCGCTGCCGTTGAACATCTTCCGCCTGTTTTCTCGTTAGGGCTGCAAAAATAGCAAAAGATGGTTAGGAGAAGAAAGTTACGGGGAGCTATTTCCTTTGAATCCGGTTTTCCAGTTGAATGTTAGATATTCGTTCAAACTCCTTTAGGTTCTCCGTGACCGTAGTTAGTGCCCGTCTATAAAGTCAGCTTTGAAACTAAGTAGTCATGTGTCTGGTCAGAAAGTTCCAGTTGCAAGGCCTGCGAAGCTCCCAAAAACGGAGTTTACTTGGGTAAATGAGTATTTTGGGAGCAAGCGTAACGACGCAAATGGTACTTTATGGACCGACACTAGTTAGTGTCGGTCTATAAACTCTCCAAAATTAATAAAAGTGTTTTATTGGTAATAGTCCGTTAAAGTTTTTCAAGAGTCTCTGAATCATTGGTTTATGATTAAAGCACATTTTGTGTTAAAGTGCAGATTTTCAATGTTTTAAGATTCATCCTAAATCTAATATCTATCCCGAAGCATCGGGACTAACGGTCTATTGATTGGTATTCAGAACTTTTAAAATAGTCCTTTGCCAAATCCAAAACTTTGTTCACAAAGGTTGTTTTAGCCTCAGTATATCCATCCCGGTCAAACTTGAAACTTTTTGCCAGGACTATCTTTAGGGCTTCCTATTTTTTGGCAATAGAAGGATGATGTAGCAAATAATCACTGAAGAGTATTTCATTCCAATGGTCTTTGTATCGTACATGAATATGGAAGCTTTTTCCACTAAATCCTTCAGTGGTATAGCCTTTAACAAACATCATATGTGGTGGAGGGTTGTCCGGTTGGGGAATGAATTCATAGCCAAGCGAAGTAATGTTATCAATCACCTTTTGATCCCCGGTTTCATGCGTGATTTGTAACAGGATATCGACGGTTGGTTTGGCCTTAATGCCGGAAATCGCTGTGCTACCAATGTGATCTATTTGTTCAATTTCCTCCTCTGAAAACAGGTGGATGATTCTGGCTTTTTCGGATTCAAATTGTGCACGCCACTCCGGATTTGGTTCTTCAAGAAAAATGGGGAACAACTGTCCCAATTCCTGAGGGGGTCATTTTGTGTAGATCTTTTGATAGCATGTTTTTTATAGTAAAAAAACGGAACAGTTAATAACTGTCCCGTTTCAAATATATTACAAATCAATAATATTTTTTACTTCACCATGCCTTCTTTTACCATGTATTCAGCAATTTGAACTGCGTTAAGAGCAGCTCCTTTGCGAATCTGGTCGGCTACGGCCCAGAACGTAAGTCCATTGGGGTTGGCCAGGTCGGCGCGGATACGTCCGACAAAAACTTCATCCTCACCTGAAAGGAAGAGAGGCATTGGATATTCGTTTTTGTCTGGGTTATCAATCACCTTTATACCCTCGGCTTTGCTGAAGGCCTCAGTGGCTTCTTCTACACTAACCGGACGTTCAGTCTCTACCCATATAGACTCCGAGTGAGCGCGCATAATCGGAATTCGCACACACATGGCACTCACCTGAACATCGGAGTGCATGATTTTTCGGGTTTCATTGAACATCTTCATCTCCTCTTTGGTGTATCCGTTGTCGGTAAATACATCCACGTGAGGAATGATATTCATGGCCAGCTGGTGCGTGAATTTCTCTACGTCGGGTTTTTCACCATTCACAATCTGCTTAAACTGGTTTTCCAGTTCGTCCATGCCAGTCGCACCGGCCCCGCTGGCTGCCTGGTAGGTAGAAACATGCACCCTGCGGATATGAGATATATCCTCAATGGCTTTCAGGGCAACAACCATCTGGATGGTGGTACAGTTGGGGTTGGCAATTACATTGCGCGGACGGTTGGCACAGTCAGCCGCATTTACTTCAGGTACTACCAAAGGCACATCATCATCCAGACGGAATGCGCTGGAGTTGTCAATCATGATGGTGCCATGTTTGGTAATGGTTTTTTCGAATTCTTTGGAAGTGCCTCCACCTGCACTGGTGAGGGCAATATCAATATCTTTAAAATCGTCGTTGTGTTGAAGCTCTTTGACTACCAGCTCTTTCCCCCTGAAGTTGTATTTTCGTCCTGCACTTCTGGCAGATCCGAATAATACGAGTTCATCCATTGGAAAATCTCTGTTCTCAAGAATGTTTAAAAACTCTTGTCCTACAGCACCGCTGGCTCCTACAATAGCTACTTTCATGTGTTTAATTTTGGTTAATAAATGGTCACATGGGGGCCTTATGTTTTAGAGGTTTTGTCCAAACCCGGAGATCTCCGGATTTCCAGAAAGCTCCATGTGATAATATTTCGTTTTTATTGACAAAAAAATTAATTACCTTGCATCAAGAATGGGTTTATTACAAAATAGGGATTGAATAATTTCATATTCCGCTTTGTTGGGTCTTTTTTTGACACAATCGACACAAAATTAATACTTTTAAGTAATAAACCCTAATCAAATGAAATCTATTCTTCGTTGCTTTCTTGTTGTTCTCTTGTGCTATCCCTTTCTCAGTCTGTCTTTTGGGGATTTCCTGAATCCGTTTCCTGAAGCGTGGACCGGTGATACTAATTTCTTTGTTTCTCCGGAGGAGGGCAATATTATTCAATTAAATGCGCCTGAAGTTTCGGGTGAGGCTTTTTTATTTACAAATTCCCAGGCATTTGAAAATGCTTCCTGGGAAATGGCCTTTCAACTTGATTTCAATCCCTCGTCATCCAATTATTTTCAAGTGTTCCTCGCAACTGATGGAAAGGAAAATTTCAAAAATGGTTTTTATCTGGTAGTGGGAACCTCAGATGACAATATATCACTATGGGAGCGGAGGAATGGAGAAGACCGCTTGCTTATTGAAGGACGAGAAGACCTGCTGGATATGGATCCGGTTATTGCTCAGGTGAGGGTTGAGCGGGAAAAAGGTGGAGAGTGGTTTCTGGAGACCAATGCCGGCTCAGGATGGCAGCAGGAAGGACAGACCAATAGTAAATTCGGTTTGGCTTCAAAATTTTTTGGTTTAAGCTGCCATTATACAAAAACCCGATTCGATAAATTTTGGTTTGGGCCGGTTTCTGTTACAGGGGAAGCTTATACCGATACTGTTGCTCCGGCGATGGTGGAGATGAATGTCGTTAATGGAACTGAGTTGGCATTCACATTTTCGGAAGAGATTTCCATTGAGCGTTCTCAACCTTCGCTGACACTTGAGAATTCTGGCACACTGGATATTTTCGAACTTAACTTCGGAGTAAATTCCAAAAAGATTATCCTGGGCCTCAAGGATAGATTGCCTGATTTTGAAAACGGCTTGCTGACCGTTTCAGGGTGGAGCGATGCTTCCGGAACCGCAATGGAGGATACCACTCTGCAAATATCCTATCTGCATCCTGCGGTTGAGAGGTTGACCGCTGAAAGTTACCACCAAATAAGGCTGGAATTCAACCAACCCTTTCCAATAGAAAACCTGACACCGGATAAGATTGTGTTTTCCGGCAAAGAGTGGCGGGTGGATGATATTGAAATGCTTAATGAGTCAATATGTGTTTTGCATCTTGATAATCCCCTTCCGGATGCTGAGGAAATTGAATTGTTAATTCAGGACCTTGCCTGGACCAACGGGGATACTTTAGCCAAAGGCCCTTATTCCATTTACTATCACGAAGCGGCTCCCTATGATATTGTGATTTCCGAAATCATGCATGATCCCACTCCATCTGTCTTTTTGCCCGAAGCAGAGTACCTGGAATTATACAATCGTTCAGACCTGCCGGTGAGTTTCAGTAATATGTCACTTATGGTTAACGCTAACCAGAAAGACTTGCCAGATTTTCTTCTGTTTCCCGGAGAATATGTTGTTTTGGTGCCTGATGAAGAAACTGGATTTGAAAATGCTCTTCACATGGAAGCCTGGTCGTCACTAACGAATGGGGGAGGGGAAATAATTCTTAGGAATCCTTCTGGTTTAGTTGTGGCTTCTTTTAGGTATCCCGGCCGATTGTCAGGAAAATCTTACAAACAAAGCGGTGGTTGGAGCTTGGAAGTGGTAGATACGGAAAACCTTTCCGGGCATTCATGGAATTGGACATATTGTCAGAATGAAGAGGGGGGAACACCCGGTTTTGAAAATTCGGTGGCCGGAGTAAATACTGATTTGTTTTCACCTTCACTTCAGGATGCATGGCTTGAAATTGATTCAGTATTAAAACTGGTTTTTGCCGAGCCACTGGATGTAAAATCAGTGGATTTTGAAGAATGGATATCTGAGAATGTCGGATTAAATATAGATTCCATAATTATGGATGAGGTTTTCAGAGATGTATTTACGGTTACATTTGGGAAGACGTTCAAGCCGAATGTGGTTGAAAGTTTTATAATGCATCAGAATATCAGGGATTTGGAGGGGAATTATCTGGCTGCGCCATATGAATTGCCGTTTGGTTTTCCGGGAAGGCTCGACAGCTTTGATGTGGTCATCAATGAACTGATGTTTGATCCACCATCAGAAGGTGCCGATTATGTGGAGATTTTCAACCGGTCTGATAAAATTATTTCTCTGGATAGTTTATGTCTGGCCCGCAATGACAAAAAAGGAGATCCCGAAGAGTTGGTCCTTTTGTCAGATCACATTCGTTGGCTCTTGCCCGGGCATTATCTGTGCCTGACTCAAGATGCCCATTGGTTAAAAAGTAACTACCCCGAGAACTCTGAAAATGCGATAAGAGAAATCGCGGATTTACCCAATTATGTGAATGAGGGGGGCACTGTTTTCCTGACGCGCCTAAACGGGCAGGTAATCGACCGCTTTGATTATGAGCCGGAACGGCATTTTGAATTATTGTCTCATACAAAAGGAGTAGCCCTTGAACGAACAAATTATGATGCCAAAACCAATAATCCGCTTATTTGGCATTCTGCTTCTTCAACTTCGGGTTATGGAACCCCGGGAGCTTCTAACTCCCAGTTGATAAATCAACGTGATGCAAGAACAGCTGCGTTATTTGAATTATCACCTGAAATTTTTACACCCAATCTTGATGGAACTGAGGATCAGTTAATCATCTCCTATGCTTTTGAAAAACCCGGGCAAAAAGGTTCCTTTTCGGTATTTGATGCCGAGGGTAACGAAATAAGAAGACTCGTAGACAACCAAACACTGGATACTTCCGGGCAAATCACCTGGGACGGCATCACTGATGACCACACACTGGCAGCACCGGGAATTTACATCATTTGGGGCCAGGTGTTCGACCTTAATGGCAATGTAAGGGCTCACAAAGATAGTTGTGTGCTGGGGGTTCGGAAGAACTAATCAACCACCGCAATTCTCGACCCGCATTCCGGACAAGTACCATTTTCAATTCGATTAGATAAAATGTTGTATCCTGATCGTTCTATCAAGGTGGCCTCACATCCCGGACAATGGGTGTTTTGCTCTGAGGAAAAAGGAACGTTGCCTACGTAGATGTAATTCATTCCCGCTTCTTTTCCGGCTTGCACGGCCTTGTCAATCGTATTCATAGGGGTGACAGGCACATCATTCATTTTATATCCGGGAAAAAACCGGCTGATGTGCCAGGGAACATCAACACCCAGTTCATCTGCAATAAAGTGGGCAATTTCATAAAGTTCGCTTCCTGAATCGTTAACTCCGGGAATGACCAGGGTAGTCACCTCAAGCCAGATATCCATTTCGATCACTTTCTTTAAGGCATTTAATACCGGTTGCAGATGTCCGCCCATGAGACGTTTGTAGGTTTCATCATGAAAGGCCTTCAGGTCAATGTTGATGGCGTCCAGATAAGGGCCGATGATATCCAGCATTTCCGGTGTCATATATCCATTGGACACAAAAATGTTTTTCAGGCCTGCTTCTCTGGCATGTTTGGCTATGTCGAGAGCGTATTCAAAAAAGATGGTGGGTTCGGTGTAGGTGTAAGCAATGCTTTTACAACCGGTCTTTATGGCTTCCTGAACCAGGTCCGTGGGTGAAGCTTTGTGTCCCGTCTCCAGTATTTCATCACTATCGACCTGGGATATTTCACAGTTCTGACAAAACGAACAATGGAAATTACAGCCCGGTGTACCAATCGAAAATGCACTCGATCCCGGATAGAAGTGATAAAGAGGTTTCTTTTCAATGGGGTCGACGTGTCGGGCGATGGTTCTTCCGTAAACCCGGGTATAAAGTGTGCCATCAATGTTCTCTCGAACTTTGCAGATGCCTGATTTTCCAGGTTTTATTTTGCAGTGATGCGCACACAGATTGCATTTTACGGTTTGATCGTCCAGTTTTTCGTAAAGCAGGGCTTCTTGCATACAGATTAGATTTTTAGATGTAAGATTTATAGATGGTTAGAATAAAAGCTGAAACGCAGAGAGATGACATAAGGTTTTTATTTTCAGGGTTTTCGGACAAGGGCGTTTTCATTTGATGGAAGCTCGGCTAAAATGAAAGTTGACCAGCATATAAAAAACTAACGTTTTGTTATTATTATCTTTAAAGGTAGGGCCTGCTGAAAAACAAATAAAGGACTAATAATAAATTAATTATAGCTAATAATCACATTTGAAGTGCAAGGTTCTTCAAGTAAATCTTTCAAAAAGTCTGCACCCGCGGTAATTAGTATTCAAAATGTTACTGTTCAAAAGAATGTTTTTAGGCTGAACGGCTTTTACTATTTGTAAGGCGCGGTGGCCTGTTCGTTTTCCGGGCCGGCGGACAGCGGGAAGCCAAAATGGGCGACTTTCAAGGCCTTGCGCTATGGCCGGAAATTTTGACTTTCGCGGGCGGATAGGTTTAAACGGACTAGTCCCGATATAGGTTTTGTAAAGTTTTTGTGAAAAAACTCACAAAAACCATAATCGGGATTTCGTTCTTTTTGGGGCAATGCCAAAAAGGACAATAAAAAATAAAATTAAAATAGGGCTGCTGACTTTTTCAGCAGACCCTAAAGGTAATATGATTAAAGCCTTCATGCAAGGCAATTTAAAATTGATGGTTGCATAAGGGCATTTGATGTTTCACATCCCTGTGAATGCTGGTTCTCATCTGCCCCTCGATTGTAACGAAGGGCCTTCTATCTCTCGTCTATGACGAGAAATATTAATATTCCATAGGTATGGTCGTCACAGACAACAGGAGATAAGCCTCTCGTTGTAAGCGAGTGGGAGGGCGGTTAATCCACCCGTTGAAAAAAGGGGAAGGTGGGGAGGAGTCATTTCAAGGTTTATGGCCTTATGACAACACTTTCTTATCTTTGAATAAACAACTAATAACACCATGAAAAATTCACACACAATTAAAACCGGAGTCATTCTTTTGTCTGGCTCGTTATTCATGAGCTTTATGACCAAAGCACAAACACCGGATACCGGCATCTTTACTGAGCACAATGATATTGGAGCTGTAGGAATTTCCGGGGAAGCAGATTACAGTTCAGACAATCAAACTTATGTTTTAACCGGAAGTGGTGAGAATATATGGTTCGATGAAGATGCTTTTCAGTTTGCCTGGCGCGAAGCTTCAGGCGATTTTATCCTCAGAGCCCGTATGAAGTTTAAAGGAGAGGGGCAACATTCGCATCGCAAGATGGGCTGGATGCTCAGAACCAATAAAACTCCCGGCTCACCACATTACAGTGCCGTCGTTCATGGGGATGGACTCACTGCCCTTCAATACCGTGCTGAGCAGGATGGAGAAACTCTGGAGATGCGATCGGAGGTTCAATCTCCCGATATTGTGCAGCTGGAACGCCGCGGTGATACGTTACTGATGTCGGTAGCCAAATATGGCGAAGTTTTTAACACTATTTCAATGCCTGTTGAGGATTTGCAGGATGAGGTATTGGCAGGTCTTTTTGTTTGTTCGCACGATAGTACCACTACCGAAAAGGCTGTTTTTAGTAATGTGAGATTGGTGAAGCCTGCACCTGATGATCTGGTGCCTTATCAGGATTTTCTGGGCAGTCACCTCGAGGTAATGAATATGGAAACCGGACATCGGGAAATTATTTTTACCTCACCAATTTCTATTCAGGCACCCAACTGGACTCCCGACAATCAAAGTTTGATCTATAACAGCGAAGGACTTCTTTTCAAAATTTCGGCTGATGGAGGCATTCCCAGTCAGATGAATACAGGATTTGCCACCAATAACAACAACGATCACGTGCTGACTTTCGACGGAAAAACAATGGGCATTAGTCACCATGCTGATGAAGATGACGGACAATCGGTGGTTTATAGTTTATCGATAGAAGGAGGTACCCCAAAACGAATTACCGCCAAAAGTCCTTCGTATCTGCATGGATGGTCGCCCGATAATCGGTATGTGATATATACGGCAGAACGCAACGGGCAGTACGATATTTACCGGATTCCTGCCGAAGGCGGAGAAGAGGTGCAACTAACCAATCAAAAAGCCCTGGACGATGGATCGGAGTATTCGCCTGATGGTGAGTATATTTATTTCAACTCAGCCCGCACCGGTACCATGCAGATTTGGAGAATGAAACCCGACGGCTCGGAACAGGAACAGCTGACTTTTGATGAATACAACGACTGGTTCCCACACATCTCACCCGATGGAAAACAGATTGTGTTTATATCATACATGCCTGAAGTAGATGCAGGGGATCATCCGTTTTACAAGCATGTTTACCTGCGGCAGATTCCCATAGATGGGGGCGATCCCAAAGTGGTGGCCTACCTTTACGGAGGACAGGGTACAATGAATGTGCCCAGCTGGTCCCCTTGCGGAAAATATATATCATTTGTTAGCAACAGTGGGGTTTGGTGGTAGGGGGTGCCCCCAACCCTCCCCCCAAGTGCCTCTTAAATCCCCCAAAGGGTGAGTAAGGCAGCATTCGAGATTCCTTAGCCTCCCCCTTTGGGGGAGGTTGGTGGGGGCACTCCCTTCTCCTTCCAATACGCATACCCTATCAACACGCTCACAATTACCACTGCATAATAAACTGCAGTAGGAATTGGCACCGGATCACCTCCTGCATAGGAGTGCATTCCTGCCAGGTAGTAATTGACACCCAGGTAAGTCATGATAACCGATGCAAAGGCCAGCAGTGACGCTGTGTTGAAAGCCAGTTTTCCGCGTAAGCCTGGGATCAAACGCATATGTACCACGAAGGCATAAATCAATATTGTAATGAGTGACCAGGTCTCTTTGGGATCCCAACCCCAGTACCGACCCCATGATTCGTTGGCCCAAACACCTCCCAGAAAGGAGCCGATGGTCATTAAATAGAGGCCAACAATCAGAGCCATTTCGTTGATGGCAGTTAATTCTTCGATGGTCAGTCCCAGTCGCAATTTGTTTTCCTTGGTTTTTAAGCCGGTGAGAAGCAGGTTCAGGAACCCTAATATGGCACCCAGGGCCATAAAGCCGTATCCGCCAATGATCACTGCCACGTGCAGGGTTAGCCAGTAAGATTTCAGAACCGGTACCAAATTGGTGATTTCAGGGTTCATCCAGCTTAGGTGCGATACCATTAGTACAATACCGGCGAAAAGGGCTGTAACGGACAATACCAGGGGTGACCTGCGACTAAAGACAAGGCCCGCCAGCAACAGCGCCCATCCGATAAAAATCATTGACTCGTAACCATTGCTCCAGGGGGCATGTCCCGAAACATACCACCTTAGTGCCAGACCAAATGTGTGGTAAAGAAAGCCACCCACAATCAGACCGGTGGAAAGTTTCAGTATCCATTTTTTTAGAACGGGGGGATAAACCAATCCAAGAATGTTGTAGATGACCAGGATGATACCAAAAGCAAAGAAGAACGTGGCCAGCCACATAAAGATGTTGAGCCGGTTGTACAATATCTCAGCCTTAAGTTTCGACTCAGAAGGTAATAATTTTCCACCATGAGCTTCCTGATACCCTGCTATGTCGTCCAGTATTTTGAGGGCTTTCCCCTGGTTGCCGTTTCTTACAGCCACAATAAATGAGGGCATCGCAGAGGTAACAAACAGACTGTCTTTGCCTGACAGACCCTTGGGTGGTTTGGAAGGCACCTGCCAGGGCATCTCGCGGTTGTTGTTGACCGGGAAAATGCGATGCCAGTCACCCGACTGAGCCATATAAAAGACGTTTACCTGCTCATCAACTTTGATAAGTTCCTGCTCCAGCTTGTTGCGGTTAGCAGGATTTTTCCGGTAAGCCGCATCCACCATTTTCTTGATTTTGTAGACCCTGCCCTGATCGAAGAAATCGGCAAAAGCAGCCTTTCGGCCACTGACACTCAACAGTCGTTTGAGTTCAGGATGTTTTACCGTTATGAGCGGCAACCTTTGCCAGTCTGCCGGCTGGAGAAGCATTCCCAAAAGCATCTGGTCGGGGTTGAATCCGTTGAAGTTGTTGTGCTTAACCAGTTTAACCATGATCTCCTGGTGCAGGCTGTTCAGGGGTTTTATGCGTCCCCCTTTGTCCTGCACCCATATTTTGCCCAATTGGCTGGCGACTTCTTTATCCGGCTTTGGCGGCATGTCTTTTCCCACTACCGAGACCGAAATAAGGATCAAAAAGACGGTTGCCAGCCCCTTGCGTTTTAGGTATATTTTGTTGGTTTTTTGCAATAGCTTGCGAAACCGGGTGTCTTTGGCAAACAGCGACCAGAGCATGCTTACGCTGAGCAGGAAATAACCGATGTAGGTAATCAGGGTTCCCCAGAGATCGTGATTGACAGAGAGGATGGTGCCTTTTTCATCGCGGTCGTACGATGATTGATAGAAGCGATATCCTCCGTAATTGAGGATGTTGTTCATGAAAATGCGATAATCCATCTTTTTGTTTTGGTCAGGATCGATCAGCGTTACTTCACTGGCATACGATGAAGGGCTTTCAGATCCCGGATAGCGTTCCAGTTGAAAATCGTTCAGCCTTATGGAAAAGGGCAGTTCCAGTGGAAGTGAGCCGTAACGAATCCTCATCATGCCTCCGTTGACAGCAACACTTTCAGGTTGACCAACATCTCCTTTTTTACCTTCTACAAAAACATCCCTGCCTTGGCTATTTCCTGAAATGCGGAAAGTAACCATATCCCGGCCGGGGCCTCCTCCTTGGCCCCCCATTGCTGCCGGTTTCAATTCGGCTTCCGGCCAAAAACGGCTCATGGCCAGTTTAATGCCTTGTACAGAATAAATGGTTCCGGGCTTTAAAGAAACAGGCGTGCCTCCGGGAATTGGAGCAGATTGCTGCGTCCCCATAGCCGATTGTTTCATCGGGTGTATCGACTGAATGATCAGCTGATTTGCCTCATTCATTGTGATGGCAACATCTACTGGTTGATCGGAATCAGGTGCAAAGGCCACGTTAAGGCCACCGGCATTGATTTGCTGTCCCGGCTTCAGAAACTCCTCCTGTCGCCCCGATGAAGACGAAGCCAGGATGCCCAACAGAGGGTCTCCGCCGCCCTTTTCAATCGGCCTCATCATGGCATTATAAGTATATCGGGTGCTTTTAACTGAAAAATCCTCACCATTGATAGTAACCTCTTTAGAAAACTCATGAGGTGTTTTACCTGATAAGAAAACCTTTTCATGAAAAATCCGGGACCCGGACTGATCGCTTACCTCCAGGGTGACATACCCATCAGTGGTATAAATGGTATTGGCCGTTTGTCCTTCCCGGATGGGCATGTTGCCCTCGTAGCCGATGTAACGGGTAATGGCGGCTCCCAAAATAATTACAAAAAATGCAAGGTGAAATAACAGAACCGGTGCTTTTCCCCAACGCCAGAGGTTGAATGCAAACAGGTTTCCAAACATGTTAATGCCCAGTAAAACGAAGATTAATTCGAACCACCAGGTATTGTAAACCATAGCACGGGATGCATTGAAACCAAAATCATTTTCCAGAAAAGTGGCCACTGCAAGTACAGCCGCTAGTAAAATAAAAAGAGCACCCATCAATTGACGGGAAGTGAGGAACTTCACGAAACGATCCATAAATTTATTTTTAAAGCTATTCTTAAAGTCAATACTCCGTTAAACTTTTATAAGGCACTTGTAGTCAGTTATTTATATTTAAACGACTGTTTGTACTAAGGTCCAGATTTTCAATATCATACGATTCATCTTATATCTAAAAATCTAACGATCTATTGTAAAGTTTTATATCAGGTTGATCTACTTTTTGATTTTCGAAGGGGGTGCAAGGCTCTGTTAATAGCTGATTCTTATCTTGAATCTATTAATCTCAAGATCTAACGATCTACATAAGTTGATTTGCTAAAATAAACACTTTAATGAACAATCCCCACACATCTCAGAATTTATTCCAACTTGCAGGGTTTGGGAACTTTTTGTTTTTTCGCACTTCTTTTTGAAACATGATCGTCTGTTTTTGAGTAAGATCAAAAATTAAAAAATAAATAATATCACAAAATGAAGAAGTTTTTACTGTTTTTTGTTGCAGGTCTAACCGTGGGGGCATCTGTGTCAGCCCAGGATTTTAAGGTTGATTTTCATGGTTATGTGGGCGTAGATGCTGCTGTGAATACCCGTGGTAGTGTAGAGGCAAGAAACCGGCATATCTATTTATATCCCAAAAATGAAGAACCAGGAGATGCAGGAGAGGATTTAAACGATTATCGCCAGTTTGATGTGGACGCCAGTCACAGCCGCTTTGGACTTCATGTGAGCGGACCCGAACTGAAAGGTTTTCAAACATCAGCTCTGATTGAAGGTGACTTTTTGGGGAAAGGCAATGGCGATAACAACTTCAGACTGCGTCATGCTTTTGTGAAATTTGCTAAAGAAACCTGGTCGCTTACAATAGGACAGACCTGGCATCCCTTGTTTTTGACTGAGAATTTTCCTCATACGGTCAACACCAATGCAGGAGCCCCTTTTCACCCACTGAACCGCACGCCTCAGATACGGTTGACATTCAATGCTTCTGAAAGCACTCAGTTGCTCTTCTTCCTTCTTGAGCAAAACAATTTCCGTACTTCCGGATTTGGATCTGATGGTACCGAAAGAGCCCTTTTGCCCGAGATGGATGCCCAGCTTAAGTGGAAAAGCGGAGGAGCCTGGGCAGCAATGACAGCAGGTTTTAAAACCCTGGCAGTGCCCAATACCGGAACATCTCCCGAGAAAGTTTCCTCATATCACATGAATGCTTCCTTCAAGTATAAATTCCCCAAATTTACCTTTAAAATGGAAGGCGTTTACGGGAGCAATATGTCGGAGCTGGTAATGCTTGGTGGTGTTGGTCAGTCGGTGGCTGATGATGATTACGTTGCGCTTGAAACAGGATCTGTCTGGACGGACATACACTCCAATAAAAGTGACGGACTGCAACCCGGACTTTTTGCCGGATACACTGCCAATATGGGAGCACCGGAAGAAGTTGTGGTAAATTCTGATCTTTCACTTAGCGAAGGAAAAGTCGCTTCTGTTTTGGCTATTGCCCCCCGTCTGAAATACATTATGGGCAAAGCATGGATTGGTGCTGAATGGATGATGACCCGGGCCGAATGGGGAAGCGACTTTGACAACTACGGCGTCCCTGCAGATACGGAAAACTTCGTTAACCACCGGCTTTTGCTATCTTTGCGTTACAATTTTTAGAAATAGTTGTTAAAAACGCAAAGTCGCCATGCCGCAAAGAGGTTAAATGGAGTAGAACAAATTGAAGATTGTTCGTGTTTGGGAGAATGGTGTTGAATTATTTAAACGCTACTAATCACTGGTGGCTATAACTAATGACTATTTTAAGCCTATGAAGACTAAGTTGGCGATTGTAGCCGTGTTTTTTATAATAGCCGGTTTCGGCATGATTCACGGAGGTTCCCAAGCCATGGAGCGGGTAGCCATCGGACTGATGGGAAGCGGCATCGTTTACCTGCTCTATTTGCTGCTTACATCCGGGAAAAAGAAGGAAGAATAAAAACCAAATACCACAATGTTTTCAAAAGAAGAAGCCAAAGAACTACGTCTCGAATTCTGGCAAAAACTGAGTAATAAGACGCGGCGATTGCCTGGTCAAAAAGGGCGCAAGCGTACATGGATCTTCGATAATACAGGTATTAAAGGCCTCGACCTGCGCTTTGATGTCAGCCGTGAGAAAATAATTGTGGCTTTGGAGATCAATATCAAAAAGGAAGAAGACCGGCTGGGGCTTTACGAGAAACTGGAAGCTGCCAAAGGGTTGTTTGAAGGGCAGTTTGGCGAACCTCTCATCTGGGATTTTGCCTATACTAAGCCCAATGGACGGGAAGTTTGCCGTGTGTATGTTGAACAGCCCGGAGATATGTATGTGCGTGAGAGCTGGACAGAAATATTTACCTTTATGATTGACAAGATGATTAGGATGGAACGAGCTTTCCTGGAGGTTAAGGATTATCTGAAATATATGTAACAGTCATGAATAACTCCGTGCCGGGAGATATTTCAGTTATTTCTTTGTAATGCTAAATGTTGTTCTTCTAAGGCATTCAAGGCCGTTTTTCTAATCTTCAGGCTTATCACTATCCACTATAACTAAAAACTAATTCCTATGCTGAAACCCGACGAGCGACAACATCTTAAATCTACCATAGAGCGGAAAATCACCAAAGCAAAACGTGAAATCGAGGAGCTTGAAGAGCTGACTAAGCCTATTGCCCCGGAGAACTCTATTGGAAGGGTTTCAAGGATGGATGCCATCAACAACAAAAGTGTCAATGAAGCTGCTTTGGGACAAACCCGCCAGAAATTGAAAAAATTGGAACGTGCACTCGAAAATGTTGACAAAGATGATTTTGGGACATGCTATAAATGTGGTCAGCCCATCCCCATGGGGCGGTTGGTTCTGGTTCCCGAAAGTACCCTCTGTATGCGATGTGCCTCGAGATAATCCTGATCTATGAATCAAAAATGTCCTCTTTGTCACAGCAACCCGGAGCATCACCACCCTGTTAAAGGGCCTCTTGAAAGACGATACCTTCACTGTCCTGTTTGCGATCTGGTATTTGTTGCTTGTCACAATCTTCTGCCTGTAAATGCTGAAAAGGAGCGTTACGAGCAACATGAAAACGATGTTGACGATCCGGGGTATCTTAAATTTTTAAACCAGGCAGTTGAACCAACCCTCCCTTTTCTAAGCACTGAAATGACCGGGCTGGATTACGGCTGCGGACCAGGTCCTGCCATATGCCAAATTTTGGCCAAACAGAGGATCGAGTGTCAAAATTACGATCCCATATTTGGACCGGCACTTCCTCAAGGCCCGTTCGATTTCATTTTCTCCACCGAAGTTTTTGAGCATTTTCATGATCCTGAAAAAGAATTGCGACAATTGGACGCATTGCTAAAACCCGGAGGAATTCTAACGGTAATGACCATGTTCCGACCTGCTCCCGGGGACTTTGAAAACTGGTTTTATGCTCGTGACGATACGCATGTTCTTTTTTATACAATGAAAACTTTTGAGTTTATTGCCAGCCGGTTTCGTTACGATATGATGTGGAATGACGAAACGCGGGTTGTGATACTGAAGAAAAGGAATGAAAATAAATTCTGAATCAATCATTTGCCGAGAGGTTTAAGTGCATGTTCTAATTGACCCATTCACAGTGCGTTGTGGTTTTTCAAAAAACAGAATGGGAAGTCGGTTTTTTAATCCCCGGGCATGTTCTTAAATCTAATCTCTAAAAATCTGACTATCTATAGTATGATGGGAAGTGATAAATCATTATTTTTGAGTTAAACAAAAATCGAATCGTTTGAAAGAAGGTGTTGTTATAAAATCTACAGGGAGTTGGTACAATGTAAAAACCGACGATGAGCCATCCGTGTCTTGTAAGATAAAAGGCCGGTTCCGGCTCGATGAGTTGAAGAGCACCAATCCCGTTGCTGTGGGTGACCGCGTGGCTTATTCTGTCGATGCGGCTACTGGAACAGGGGTTATTGAAGAAATTAAAGAGCGTCAGAATTTTATTGTCCGTCGTGCCTCCAATCTTTCAAAGCAAACTCAGATTTTGGCTGCCAATATTGATCAGGCCATTATTGTTGCTACCATCAATTATCCGGTTACAACACCGGTTTTTATCGATCGTTTTCTGGCAACTGCCGAAGCATACGATATTCCCACTACCATTATATTTAATAAAGTAGACCGTTACGATCATTTTCACAAAGACCAGTTGCATGAAATTGTGGAGATGTATGAAATGATCGGCTATAATGTGCTGACAACCTCCGCAAAGCATGATGACGATGAAAGTCTTGAGAAAGTGAAATCACTTCTTAACGACAAAGTGTCATTAGTGGCCGGTCATTCAGGTGTGGGTAAGAGTACACTTATTAACAGGGTGGAGCCTTCACTTAATTTGAAAACCGGACGTATTTCCGATCGGCATCATACCGGTCGTCACACCACTACCTTTGCTGAAATGCATCCACTCAGCTTTGGCGGATACATTATTGACACCCCCGGTATTCGCGGGTTCGGACTCTTTAATATTGAGAAAGAAGAATTGGCGCATTACTTCCGCGAAATCTTCAAAGCGGCTTCCAATTGTCGTTATTACAATTGTACTCACCTGCATGAGCCGGGTTGCGCAGTTAAGGAAGCTTTAGAAAGAGGCGAAATTGCCTCCTCACGCTACAACAGCTATGTGAGCATTTTTCTTAACCGGGATGAGAAGTACAGGTAGATACAATTATCAGTAATCAGTAATCAGTGGTCAGTAGTCGGTGGTCAGTTGTCAGTGATCAGTTGTCAGTGTTCAATGGGCGGTGGAGGGTAATCGGTGGTTGGTGAACAAAAAGCTTAAAGGAGATTGCAATAGATGGCGGTCTCCTTCGTTTTTTTAGAGAAACCCTGAACCCAAAGTCCGGAACTGAGAACACGTTATACCATTTCAAAATGGAACTATACAAAAGAAAACGTTGGTGGAAATTTTTCCTGATGATCGGCGCCCTGCTAATTGGTGCCGCATCTCTTTATTATACCAATCAGCTTACTTCGCAACTGCGACAGGAAGAGACCAGAAAAATGGAGCTATGGGCAAAGGCCAACCGGCAATTTGCCCGGCCCGATATTGATGATCAATCCCTCGAACTGGTTTTTGAAATTATTCAGAACAATACGACTGTACCACTAATCATTGCCGACGCCAATGATACCATTTATTTTCACCGTAATCTGGATTTGCCGTCAAAGGGAGAGAATGTCTTTTTGCAGCAAAAACTAAAAGAAATGAAGAGCGGACGGGAGCCCATTGTCATAGACCTGGGCGATAATCAACGTCAGTTCTTGTATTACTCCGATTCCACGATTCTCCAGAAACTAAGATGGTTTCCGGTTGTTCAACTGGTGGTTGTAGTGTTGTTTGTGTTGCTGGCCTACTGGGCTTTCAGCTCTGCCCGACGATGGGAACAAGACCAGGTTTGGGTAGGTATGGCCAAAGAAACAGCCCACCAGTTAGGTACGCCAACGTCTTCTCTGCTCGGATGGGTGGAAGTACTATCCATGAAAAATGTGGAAGCTTCTTTGGTTGAAGAGATGAAGCATGACATCCAAAGGCTTCAGATTATTACAGCCAGGTTTTCCAAGATAGGGTCACGCCCCGAGTTGAATAAGGTGGAAATTTTTGAAATGCTCCACGATGTGATCGGTTATCTTGAACGACGCATTTCCTCCGGGGTAAATATCCGGATGCAAGTTCCTGAATCGACCGGGGCATCTGAGATTTTTGTTAACCGGCCACTTTTTGAATGGGTGATTGAGAACATCTGTAAAAATGCGGCGGATGCTATGGAAGGAGAAGGTTCCATTATATTCTCCTGGGGAAAGCAGAAAAACCAAACCTTTATTGATATTACAGATACGGGGAAAGGCATTGCCAGAAACAAACAAAAAACCATTTTTAAACCGGGCTATACTACCAAAAAACGTGGATGGGGTCTTGGGCTTACGCTTGTTCGGCGCATCGTGGAGGATTATCACCACGGAAAAATATTTGTCAGGGAATCGGCTCCGGATAAAGGGACGACTTTCCGGATTCTGATTGGATAGTAGAGACGCACGATCGTGCGTCTTTACTATCTGTGTTAATAAGGGGTTTTTTCTGATGATTTCGTCACAAAAAACTTTTTCTGAAATTATTTTTTCCACACAATGAATATTTTATACCTTTGCGAAGTTTTTACGTATGGCAGCAGAGAAGAAAAGAAAAGACTACGACATTGCCTTTAAGGGACTTAAGGACGGCGAACACCTCTTTGAGTTCAAGTTAGGAAACACCTTTTTTGAGCTGTTTGAGCAGCCACAGGTAGAGACAGGTGACCTTTTGGCCACCGTAAAGCTCATTAAAAGTTCCCGAATGATGGAATTTCAGTTCCAAATTGAGGGAGAGGTTGGAACCACTTGCGACCGCTGTTTAAGTAATGTGGATGTTCCTATAGATTATGAAGGAACCATCTATGTGAATTTTGGCGACGAATACGACGAACCAACTGAGGAAATCGTGGTTTTACCCCACGAAGCACACACTTTTAATGTAGCCGAGTTTATGTACGAATTCATTGTTGTGAGTGTGCCCATCAGACATGTTCACCCCGACAATGAAGACGGTACACCGGGCTGTGATCCGGAAATGTTGGAAAAACTGAACGAGTATATGGTTGACGAAGACAGTTTTCCGGACAGCGAAGAAGAGACTGAAGACGAACCGATAGATCCCAGATGGGATGAGTTAAAGAAATTAATAAATAAAAACAACAAGTAAAAAGAGGTTATAAGATGGCACATCCAAAACGAAAAACATCGAAGACTAGAAGAGACAAGAGAAGAACTCACTACAAAGCCACCATGCCTGCTTTGGGTGTTTGCTCTAACTGTGGCGCTACAATCAAAATGCATACTGTATGCAACGAGTGTGGTCATTACAGAGGCAAACTGGCTGTTGAGAAGGAAGTTACAGCTTAGGTTGAGTTCGCTGAAATGCTCGTTTTCGGTGTAAACTCTATCCGTCAGTGGCGCGTTTTGTTTGCACGAAACGGTATCTGTAAGATAGTGGAAGAGCTGGTTAAACGAATTTCAGTGCAAATCGCAGGATTTGTAAAAGCTTGTGTATCTTATTAGTTTAAAAAATATGCCCCTGAGTGACTTGCTTTAGGGGCAATTTTATTTATCGGGCAATTCGTAAGTTTTGTCCGGCTTGTTTTTTACAAGGCCAGAACATGTCTCGCCACTAACTGTGACGCACCAAATTACTTCCGGCCATTAAATCGTTTCTGTTACGATGGAAAAAGTAAATGCAGTTATCACCGCAATCGGAGGATATGTTCCCGATTATGTCCTCACAAATGAGGAACTCAGTAAAATGGTCGATACCTCCGATGAATGGATCACGACCCGCGTAGGCATAAAAGAAAGAAGAATTCTGAAAGGTGAAGGAAAAGGCACCTCGGATATGGCCAAAGAGGCCGTTAACCAGGTGCTTGAAAAATCAGGAACCTCGCCTGATGAAGTGGATATGCTTATCTGTGCCACTGTTACCCCCGATCATATATTTCCGGCGACTGCCAATATTGTTTCTGATAAATGTGACATTCGCAATGCGCACAGCTTCGATATCAATGCCGGATGTTCAGGTTTCCTGTATGCACTGGATACAGCTGCACAGTTTATAAAAACAGGCAGCAAAAAGAAAGTCGTTGTGGTGGGTGCCGACAAAATGTCGTCAATAACCGACTATACAGATCGTACTACTTGCGTTCTTTTTGGTGATGGTGCCGGAGCGGTATTACTTGAACCAACCACCGAAGAAGAGGGGGTTGTGGACAGTAAGCTGCAAAGTGATGGTTTTGGTCGTGTATATCTTCACCAGAAGGCCGGTGGATCAGTTAAGCCCCCATCTCACGAAACCATCGATAACCGCGAACATTATATCTTCCAGGATGGCCGTCATGTATTCAAACATGCAGTTTCTAAAATGGCTGACGTGGCCGTGGAAGTTATGGAACGTAACAACATCACTTCTGATAATCTTAACTGGCTGGTGCCCCACCAGGCCAACATGCGTATCATTGAAGGTACTGCCAATCGCATGGGCATTGATAAAAGCCAGGTGATGATCAATATTCAGCGCTATGGAAACACCACTGCCGCTACTTTACCTCTTTGTCTGTGGGAGTGGGAAGAGCAGCTGAAAAAAGGTGACAATATCATTCTCGCCGCATTTGGTGCAGGATTTACCTGGGGAGCCCTCTACCTGAAATGGGGGTACAACGGCGACCAAAAATAATCTCTTTAACAACAAGACAACAGACGGATAAATAAACGCCCGGCATCGATTGGTTAATCAATTGTGCCGGGTTTTTTGTATGTCGTGATTATTTGGTGTTGTTTCGGTTTTTGGGTGTAGATGCGCAAAATTTTGCGTAGCTACGGATACAACAAATAAATGAATTCATTATTTTTAATTGTTGTAACCCCTGAAACAATGTAGTTTGTGTGGGGGTGCCAAGACGCACGGCCGTGCGTTTCTTCCGATAATACCGTTCCCAAGTATACTAATCAGGGAGATTCATTCCGCCTAAAACGTTCTCCAAGGTCTATCTCTTCTTTTGTTTCTGGATTCAAATCGGCTACTGTAAATGCGATAGACAACTTTATTGATAAGAAAGAACTGCCAGTCCAAAAGTTTAATCGACAAAAACCATTGTGGCATCCTAATTACCATGACCACATTATCAGGGATGAAGAATCGTATTGCACCATTAAAAACTACATCCGTACCAACCCCGCCAAATGGCATTCTGATAAATTTCGCAGGTTCCAGACCCTTTGATAAGAAATCCTTCACAACAATCCTTCATCTCATCGGTTACCCTTATGAACAGAAAAGTATAGTTTATGCAATTTCATGTTAAGATTAACGATGTAAAAACCACCGATGAACTGGAAGGAGCCTGGTCGCTTGACGATTACAAGGAACTGATGAACCGTTTTGAGGTGCCGGATGCTGAAACAGTAAAAGATGCTGAAGTCAAAGACTTTCTTTTTATGGCCATCAATGAGTTTGAGCCCAGAGAGGCTGCTGCCATTGTGCTGGATTACAAACTTTCAGATCATCTGACGGAAGGGCAGATCGATAACATCTCTCTCGAAATGTTGAGCGAAAAGATGGCCGAGAAATATACCGAGATTGATCTTCACAAACCATTATTTGAGGTCAACCAATTGTTGTATACAGCCTATAATGGCAAGTTTCCGCACATTCAGATCAACGTGATTGACCTGGAATTAACATCGAATGAAGAGGATTCTGAGGTCAATAAAGAAACCGTATTGAAATCTCTCAGTCAGGGCTTGTCGGACAATAACCTCCTTCTGCGTTTGTTTGGCGATCAACTGGACGGAAAGGTTCCTTTTCCCGAGGCCGATGGCATTATTTGGGAATTGAAGGAGAAAGGAAATAATCAATATGAGGTGATTACTTCGGAAAAATGGCTTACTAAAGACGAGGTGGTTAATACCGAATTTGATGCTTCTGTGGTAATGTACGATGAGAATACTGCCGAGGCTTAAGGTAAGTGGATGGAGCAGGGAGGAAGGAGGCCGAAGGTCTCCCATGTTTATAGAATATCGTGGGAATTGGTAAAACGACTCCGAAGGTGTCGAATGTAAAAATAACTCCCTGGAATTAAAGACTCCAGGGAGCTTTAAAAAATCCCACTCTGTGTCCTCTGTGGTAAGAAAAATCAACCGGCGCTGCCGGTTATTAATTAAAACCACAGAGAGCGCAGAGAGACGCAGAGGAGGGGAGAGCCGGAAGCCGGAGGAATGGAGCCAAGTGCAGAGAGCATGGACCAAGTGCAGAGAGCATTGAGAAGGTAGTCCCATCCCTACGGGACTTAACGGTCTTCTTTACACAACCTTTTCTACCAATATTTCAGCCCTGACGGGCCTTTTTTTCGGGCTATTTTAAATCCGTAAGATTATACCCCGTAACTCCAAAGTCCCGGAGGGACGGCATATCGGTAGAAAGATCCGGGAAAATACATCGTGAGTGCCGTAGGTACGGGATATTACTGTGGTTTATTGCAGATAACCTACAATATCTCCCCCGCAATAATCTCCGCCATGGCAGCAGCACCTTGTGCATCGGGGTGGATGCTGTCGAAAAACATCTCCCCTTTGTCCAGCATAGGCTCATACAAATCTATTACAGGTAAGTTGTTGCGCTCAGCAATCTTCTTCACAGTCGGAATCACACCATTAACCACTGTAGAATCATTGATGCCCCATTTGGTTTCAAAAACCGGTACCGGCAGACAAACAAAAATCTGTGGATTGGCAGGTATGGTATTAAAGGTGTCGATCATTGCCTGGTAACTGCTTTCGTACTTAGCGGCATCCCAGTTTTGTGGTTTGGTGTCGTTGGTCCCCAGTTTGATGATGATCACCTCCGGCTCATACGCAAAAACATTGGAAAATTCCTTGGCTGTCCAATACGGAAAATCGCCATCGCGAAGCATCGTGGTGGCGCTACGTCCCAGGTTCAAAACATTGTATTGGTCGCCCAGCAGACTGTCCAGAACTACCGGATAGGCCAGTTCGCTTTGTGGCCACACACCGGCCCCTTCGGTAATGCTGTCGCCCACGCAGGCTACTTTGGTTGGTTCGTTACAATTGCAGGCTGACAGGCTGATGAGAACAGCCGTTAAGCCGGCGAAAATCAGTTTTTTCATAGTTGGTTGTTTTAGTGAATGAGAAATTTTGTGGAGCTAAAGTTAGGAAAAAATGGGGCATGGGCAGAGAGGAAGGGGCATAGTGGCAGAAAGTAATTTAGTGATCAGTTGTCAGTATTCAGTGGGGGTAGTAGGGTGAGAGGGTATTTAAATGTAAATGCTCAATAGTTCATCATCTCATCAGCACATTAGTTGGTACAGCATGCGGCATGGGGCATAGAGCATTGAGACGGAGGCCGAAGGTCGCCTATGTTTATAGCATCTCCCAGGAATTGAAAAACGACGCCGAAGGTGTCGTATGTGAAATCACAGAGAGCACAGAGGGGCGCAGAGCAGGAGGCACGCGGGCTGAAAGCCCAACTAATCTTAGCCCAACGGCAACGCCTTGGGATTTTTTCGGGTTCGAGGTTTTAGCGCCCTGCATGGGCAGCTTAGAATTGGTAGATGCGAAGAAGCAAAAAGTTGAAAAACGACTCCGAAGGTGTCGTATGTAAAATCACATGTAACCAGTCAGCCCTGACCATGGCAATGCCATCCCTACGGGACTTAACGGTCTTCTTTACACAACCTTTTCTACCAATATTTCAGCCCTGACGGGCCTTTTTTTCGGGCTATTTTAAATCCGTAAGATTACACCCCGTAACTCCAAAGTCCCGGAGGGACGACATATCGGTAGAAAGTCCGGGAAAATACATCGTGAGTGCCGTAGGTACGCGATATTACTTTTCGCACATAAAAAGCACTACCAAGCCTTAAAAAAATCCCTCTCTGCGTTCCCCTGTGTCCTCTGTGGTTAAAACCAAACAACCGGCGTTGCCGGTTTAGGATAAAAAACCACAGGGAGCGCGGAGAAACGCAGGGGGGAGGCCAGGGGCAAAGAGCATGGTTTACTCGGGCCGGGCTGAAAGCCCAAATAATCTTAGCCCAACGGCAACGCCTTGGGATCTGGCGGTGGTAATGAGTTTGCGCCCTGTAAGGGCAGTTTAGAATCGGTAGATGCGAAGAAGCAAAAAGTTGCGTGGCCATTGATCATCTCATATGGGGAAAACAATGCGAATATATTTACCAAAAAGTCCCGGAGGGACGATATATTGGTAGTAGAAACGAACCTGGAAACTATAAATGAGTGCCGTAGGTACGGAATATTTCACACGTCTATGTAATCTACTGCCTTTAGAGGTCAATAAAATGGTTGCTCTTTTTATGGTTCATAGGTTCTAATGGTGAGATGATTAAGGGCGTTGGTTTATTTTTTTAGGAGCGGTGTTTTTGAGAATATCAGATGGAAAACATCTTTTTTATTTCCAGTGCAAAAACATTGCACCCACTTCCTTTAACATTGTACCGATAAATGATTTTTAAACCTAAATTTTTAAGTTATGACGAAGTATAATGTCAACAAAAATGCTCAGAGCAATGGTGATCATGAAGTGCATGCCCGGGGGTGTAATTATATGCCCTCAGATTCGAACCGTATTTATCTGGGAGAATTTTCCAGCTGTCAGGCTGCGGTGAATGCTGATCCGAAATCTCATTGATCAGGTCCTGCCGGTTCCATTTTCTTCCGGTATTACGCAGGCAATTGTTGATAACCCGGTAACGGAAACTTGCGAGTTTATTCTTAGGCATAGTGGTTTTTTGAGTAGTTTTATGCCCCATAGCCGGTTGAAAATAGCCTAAACGCAAAGGCACTATGACGCAAAGTTTTTATTATTATGGAATTGCGGCTTTTGATGCTTGCATGGTTCTTTTTGATTTGCTCCGACCCCAGAACCCCTAACCCCTAACCCCTAACCCTACGGTTACGATGTATTGATGTCGTGAATTTAAAAATTATTTTTGCAGACTGAAATAAAGGTACACTCTGCTTCTTTTGTATTGAAAAAAACAAACACATAAATAAATGCTCACAGGACAACAGCGCAACGACATTGACAAGATTTGGAAGGAATTCTGGCAAAACGGAATGACCGACCCGTTGAGTATCATTAAGCAAATTACCTATTTGCTGTTCATCCGCAGTCTGGATCGTCAACAGGAGTTGAAAGAAAAGCAGGCCAATAAACTGGGTATGGCGGTTCAGGACCCCATTTACAATGAGGATCAACGTGAACTGCGTTGGAATGTGTTTAAGACCAGGGACCCCAATCAGATGTACCACCTCTTTCGCAAAGAGGGCGGTGTGTTCGACTTTATCAAAAACATCGGTCGCAAAGGCGGTCTGTTTGCCGATACCATGCGGTATGCCAATTTCGACATCAACAGCTCTAAGTTACTGGACCGGGTGGTGCAACTGTTGGACAAGATAAAACTGGAGGACCGTGACACCAAAGGGGATGTATATGAATATTTGTTGTCCAAGCTGGCTTCTGCCGGTATTAACGGACAGTTTCGTACGCCCAAGCACATCATACGCATGATGGTTGACCTGATGCAACCGCAAACCGATGAGTGGGTGTGCGACCCGGCAGCAGGTACCGCCGGCTTCCTGGTAAGCGTTGTGGAGTATTTGCGCGACAATTATCCCGATGAATTCTACAAAAAGGAGTTCCGTGAGCATTTCAACAACGGTATGTTCAACGGGTTTGAGAGCGATAACACCATGGTGGGCATCAGTGCCATGAACCTGCAAATGCACGGCATTGACAATCCTAAGTTGCAATACAAGGATGCCCTTTCGGGCGACAATGAAGTGAGCGAAAAGTTCTCATTGATTATGGCCAATCCGCCTTTTACAGGCTCTGTGGATTACGATGGCATCGAGCTAAGTCTCAAGAAAGCACTAAACCTGGGCAAAACCGCCAAGAGTGCCAAAACGGAATTGCTGTTCCTGGCCCTGATGCTGCGTATGTTGCGCCCGGGTGGCCGTTGTGCCGTTATTGTGCCTGCCGGTGTGTTGTTTGGAAGCACCAAAAGCCACAAGGCCATTCGCCAGAAACTGATCGACGAAAACCAGTTGCAGGGGGTCATTTCCATGCCCTCAGGTGTGTTTAAACCCTATACGGGAGTGGCCACGGCCATTCTCATTTTTACCAAAACCGGAACCGGCGGTACCGACAAAGTGTGGTTCTACGACATGAAAGCCGATGGCTACAGTCTCGACGACAAACGCGAAATGCTGGGCAAGCCTGATGAAAACGAACCGGAGTTACCGTCGCTGAGGGCCTACAAACATGAAGAGAACAATATTCCCGACATCATCGAAAAGTTCCACCAAATAACCCACTCAGCTCCCGATGAGCTAAAGGACTTTGGTGCTGATCGCACCGCCCAGCACTTTTTTGTGCCGGCCGATGAAATAAGGAAAGAAAACTACAACCTCTCGTTTAATACCTACCAGGAGATTGTTTACGAAGAGGTGCAGTACGATGCACCCGGTGACATTATGGAGCGAATTAAAAAAATGGATAGCGAAAGGGATGATTTAATGAATGAATTAGATAAAATGCTGAATGATTGACCAATTTGTTGACCTCAACAAATTGGTCATTACTCGCTCGCATATGATATTAAATAATCAGGAATTTGTTTGCTAATAATTAATATTGTAATGAGAATTATGCCGTTTTGCCCTCTGTGGGCGTTTATGAAATATTTAGACTTCAAAGGGAGCGAACGCAATGAGCTAATGAATGAATTGGGAGGGTTGCTGGGATGAAATTAGTTAGCTTGACAGATATTTGCAGGCCAAAGCAATGGAAGACTATTTCGATGAAAGATTTTACCGAGAAAGGATATTCGGTTTATGGCGCAAATGGAAAAATTGGATGGTATTCTGAATTTAATCATAAAGAAGAAACCTTGTTGATAACCTGTAGAGGTGCCTCATGCGGGAGTGTTAATATTTCAGAGCCTTATTCTTATATCAATGGCAATGCAATGGCCTTGGATAGTCTCAGTAAGGATGTGTATATTAAATATCTATATTATTATCTGAAAAATACCAGTCTGAAAGATTGCATTTCTGGTTCAGCACAGCCACAGATAACAAAACTGGGATTAGACAGGGTTCAAATCCCCCTCCCCCCACTACCCGAACAAAAACGCATTGCCACCATATTAGACAAAGCCGATGCCCTGCGCCAAAAAAGCAAGCAGCAACTGGCTGCCTACGAGGAGCTGTTACAAGCTACCTTCCTGGATATGTTTGGCGATCCGGTGACCAATCCGAAGGGGTGGGAAGAAGTTAACTTGGGTGGGGTCATTGATGGAATCGAAAGTGGTTGGAGTCCAAAATGTGAAAGTAGCCCCAGAAAAGGCAATAATACTTGGGCAATACTTACTTTGTCTGCGGTTTCAGAAAGAAATTATTTAGATAATAAGAACAAGAAATTACCGGACTCATTATCTCCCAAAGAAAATATTGAAGTAAAACCAAATGACCTTTTGTTTTCAAGAAAGAATACCCGAGAGCTTGTTGGTGCTTGTGCTTATGTCTTTAAAACCCCTCCTAAATTGTTGCTTCCGGATACTATTTTTAGAATAAAATACCAGCCATTATTGTTAAATGGTATATTTACTTCCTTTCTTTTTAATGACAGGAATTTCAGAAGAAAAATCCAGAAGCTTGCTACAGGAAGTGCTGGTTCAATGCCAAATATATCAAAAGAAAAATTGAAGAATCTTTCTATACCACTACCACCGTTAAATCTCCAAAACCACTTCGCCCAAATCGTCCAAAACATAGAAGCCCAAAAGACATTGCTCAAACAAAGCATGCAGGAAAACGAAGATCTTTTTAATGCGTTGGTGCAAAAAGCTTTTAAGGGGGAGTTGTAGAGAGGTGTTAAAAGTGGCCTAAACGCAGAGGGGCTGTGACGAGAAGTTTCATTAGGTTGAGTCTGGTGGAAAAATGTCCTCCGGGGTTTAGCTACTATGCAACGTAGTTTTATTTCGAATACTGGTCATGCCCGTTTAAATTGTATTGTTATGGTTTAGTTACGACTCTGTCACCGCTCCGCGGTTTATCGGGGTTTTCGCGTTGGTCGTTTTACCGCTCAAGACACCGCTCCGCGGTTTTAGTTGCCAATAATCAGTAATTTATAGCCGCAGACCGGCCAGGGAACGGTAGTTCATATAGCGTGATCCTGCTTAAATCGTATTACCATGGTTTAGTTACAACTTTGTCACCGCTCTGCGGTTTATCGGGGTTTTCGCGGTGGTAGTTTTACCGCTCGAGACACCGCTCCGCGGTTTTAGTTGGCAATAACCAGTAATTTATAGCCGCAGACCGGCCAGGGAACGGTAGTTCATATAGCGTGATCCTGCTTAAATCGTATTACCATGGTTTAGTTACAACTCCGTCACCGCTCTGCGGTTTATCGGGGTTTTCGCGGTGGTAGTTTTACCGCTCAAGACACCGCTCCGCGGTTTTAGTTGCAAATAATCAGTAATTTATAGCCGCAGAGCGGCGAAGGAACGGTAGAGGAATTTAATGAATAAAGAAGAAAAGCTGCGGAGCTGCGGCAGAAACGTAATATATAAAAATAAATCAAAGGAAACGAGCATGCAATGGTTTGTCCATTGTCTATATCTTGTGGCAAATTGGTTACAACCTCTCCCAATAAAACATCTGCGCCTTTGCATCTCTGCGTTTAAACTATTTTTACGTCCCATCATTCCACCAAAAACGACAAAAATTACTATTTTGTTGAACTAAAATCGATTTAAACAAAAGCACCTTAGATGCCATCTAACTTTCTCTTTCTCCGGGACGAGTGGCCTGCTCTTATGAAACAGGCCATAGAAGCCGAAAAATCAGCCATTACAGCACCCGTTACGGCAGCTTTTTATGCGCGTTTGTGCCTGGAAAGCACGGTTAACTGGTTGTACGAAAACGAAGAGTACCTCAACCAACCCTACCAAACCAAACTGGCTGCCCGCATGGCCGAACCTTCTTTCAGAGAAATTATTCCACCTTCTGTTTTCAGCAATATAGAGTACATCCGTAAACAGGGAAACAACGCCGTTCATAATGGGAAAACAGACCGGAAAGTAAGCATGGCCACGGTTCGGTTTCTTTTCCGGTTTTTAAGCTGGACCGCCAAAATGTACAGCGAAACTCCTCCTGAAATTGGTGATTTTGATGAAAGCGTTATCCCCAAAGTGGGTGCCAAAGAGAAAAGCCTCCGGGAACTCAAACAGATGGAGGAACAGCTGTCGCAACAAATTGAGGTGGCTGCAGACGAGCGGAGGAAACGGCTCGAGGCTGAATCGGAAATTGAGAAACTAAAAGACCAGCTTTCAGAGATACAGGAGCGAAAGGAGCGAAATCAGCCCATCGAACTGCCTCCCGAACAATATTCGGAGCAACAAACCCGGGAATTGTACATCAATGCCATGCTCGAGGAAGCCGGATGGGACCCCAATGCCACTAATACAAAGGAATATCCTGTAACGGGGATGCCCGTTTCTGCAAATCCCAGCGGAAAAGGTTTTGCCGATTATGTTCTGTGGGGCAACAACGGACTGCCTTTAGCTGTGGTGGAGGCAAAGAAAGCTTCGCGAAACATTAACGAGGGCAAGCGGCAGGCCGAGCTGTATGCCAATTGTCTGGAGCAAATGACTGGTCAGCGTCCCGTTATTTACTATACCAACGGGTTTGATACCGAAATGTGGGACGACTGTTTTTATCCGCCACGCAAAGTACATGGTTTTTATACCCGGGATGAGCTTCAGGCTTTGGTTCATCGCCGCAAGGACAGGATTGATCCTCGACAGCAACCCATCAGCAATGAAATTACCAACCGGCCTTATCAAAAGCTGGCCATAGCCAGTGTGCTGGACAAATTTGTGAAAGAAACCCCGGACGGACTCCGGGGCGGCTCCAGGGCAGCCCTGGTGGTAATGGCCACCGGAACCGGTAAAACACGTACAGCCATCTCTTTTGTAGATGTTTTGTTTAAATCCGGTTGGATAGAACGGGTGCTCTTCCTGGCCGACAGAAATGCTCTGGTGACACAGGCCCAACGGAATTTCAATAAACTTTTGCCCCATTTGTCGTCCGTTAATCTCACCAAAGAGAAGGAAGAACCCAATACGCGCCTGGTCTTTTCCACTTACCCCACGATCATGAACAGCATCGACGGGGTGCGGTCGGGCGACGAACGCTTGTATTCCGTTGGACATTTCGATCTTATCATTGTCGATGAAGCCCACCGGTCGGTTTACCAGAAATACGGTGCCATCTTCCACTATTTCGATGCCCTGATGCTGGGGTTAACGGCCACACCAAAGGACGATGCCGACCATGATACCTACGAACTGTTTGAAGAGGAAACGGGCATTCCCACTTTCGATTACGAGTTGGCCGAAGCGGTTAAAGAAAATTATCTGAAACCCCATGTCCCCCTCGAAGTGAACCTGGGATTCATGACCCGCGGCATTAAGTACGATGATTTAAGTGAAGAGGAGAAAGAGCGGTATGAAGAGACCTTTCGGGATGAGTCGGGGTACTTTCCCAAGGAGATAGACAGCAGTGCCATCAACAACTGGTTATTCAATCAGGATACTGTCGATAAGGCTTTGGATTACCTCATGACCCATGGACTGAAAGTTGAGGGGGGAGACAAGCTGGGAAAGACCATCATTTTTGCCAATAGTCACCGGCATGCTGAATTTATTGAAGCGCGTTTTAATAAGATGTACCCCGAATACGGCAATAAATTTTTGCGCATCATTGATAATTACGAGAAGTATGCACAGGATTTACTGGACGATTTTTCCATCAAAGAGAAGCAGCCCCAAATTGCAGTTTCGGTAGATATGCTCGACACAGGGGTGGATGTTCCCGAAATTGTCAACCTCGTACTATTTAAGCCGGTTTACAGTAAATCCAAGTTTTGGCAGATGCTTGGGCGGGGTACCAGGTTGTGTGAAGACCTGTTTGCGCCGGGCAAAGACAAGAAATTTTTTAATGTTTTTGACCTCTGTCGTAATTTTAATTTTTTCAAACTCAATCCCGATGGCAGGAAACCTGGACGATCTGAGTCCCTTACCATTAAAATTTTTAAAACCACCATTCTGATTGCTGAAGCTTTTCGGGAAGAGCCCTATCATGACGATTACCATCAGGAGCAAAGAGAGCAGCTTCTGGATTGGTGTTTCAAGCGTGTGGAAAGTTTGAATAAAGAGAACTTCAGGGTTCGTATGGAGCTTAAATATGTAGAAACCTACAACAAGCGGGAAATTTGGAATCATCTGGATGACAAAGCCATCTTTGAGCTTTTCAATCATATTGCTCCCCTTGTTTACATTCCTGAAAAAGACGAAATGGCCAAACGTTTCGATTTGCTCATGCAAAACTTTCAACTGGCCGTAATTGAAGAGAAGCCGACCCAGGACAGATATGAAGATACGGTAAGAGGGATTGGCAAACAACTGATGAGGTTGCTTAACATTAATGATGTAGCCCGGCAACGCCCCATGATTGAGGCCATTCAGAACGACAATTTCTGGACCGAAAAATCTTACAATAAACTCGAATCCATCCGAAAAAGTCTGAGAGATCTTCTAAAATATCTCCCCAAAGAAGAAGCATTGACCTACAATACCGATTTTGCCGACGAAATAATCGAAGTAAAAGTGGTAAAAGACGGGCCCATTGGATACACCAAAAGTGAGTCGTACAAACTTAAGGTGGAAACCTATATTCGCGAAAATGAGGATCACCTGACCATTCAGAAACTGAAAAAGAATACCCCGCTTACTCCCGAAGAACTTGACGAACTGGAGCGTCTCATTTTTATTGATTCTCATATTGGTACCAGGGAAGACTACATTCGTTTTTTTGGTAACAAACCCTTGGGAGTATTTATTCGCAGCATCATTGGCATGGATCAGGAAGCCACTCAAAAAGCTTTCTCGGAGTTTATGGACTCAGGTAATTTGAGCGCAGATCAACTTCAGTTTGTAAAAATGATTGTCGAACATTTTACCCGGGTCGGCTTCCTTGAGCTGCCCGAGCTGGCCTATTCCTTCAAAAATGCTGACGATAATGGTCTCTTTGAGCTCTTTCCAAAGGATGAAGAACAGGATCACATCATCCGGGTAATTAAAGAAGTTAATGAAAATGCTATGATTGGGTGATTGAGCTGCGGTTTTCCACTTCCCTGCTCCTTACACCCCCTCCCGGCCCACAACATCCCCCTCCCTGCCGGCCACATATGCCTCAGGGCCCTTGCAACCCCTCCCGGGCGGATGCAATTTGGCTCCCGGGCGATTACAAATGCCCTCAGGCCGTTTGCAAGGCCTCCCGGGCGGCAACAAATTGGCTCAGGCCGGCTGCAGACCCCTTCCGGGCGGCTGACACCCCCTCGAGGTTGAGGTCCACCCCCTTCAGGCTGCAAACAATGCACCTCAGGGGCTTGAACCTTTGCTTCCTGCCGGTTGCAACCCCTCCCGGGGACATACAACACTCTTCCTGCTTGAGACAATCAGGCATATTGATTGGCGGCACTGCTGGACAAAAAAAGAGCCCGGCGCAAATACCGGACTCCTGTCTTCAACAGACTTTGAAACAAAACCCTAATTATACCTGGTATTAAAATCGTCCAAAGTGTCGGGGTCATCATGAAAAACAAACCGGGCACAATCACGCACTTCATCTGCCAGCTCTTTGGTCAGAGTATAAAAACGATCGCGAATCACACGTTCTTCATTAATCTCCGAGGTGCCGTTAGCTTTGGCCCTGAGGTTGAGCATTTCTTCCGACATTGCAGAAGCTTTTTCGAACTCCGAGGCCTCAACACCTATTTTGGCAAAAGCCTCAGGATTCTGACTTCCCATTACCGACAGGTCACTCAGGTCCTGAATCATATCCGCGTTGGTTCTGCCTTCGGCAATATAGGCTACCGTTTTAAGTTTGTTGTCATCTTTACGGAAGGCGTACCTGGCAGCACTCAGGAGATAGTCCCTAAACTTGTAGGCAGCCGGTGATTTTTTCTTCCACTCTTCCACTGCCGCCTCCTGATCGTGTCGTTCCTGCGCCCATTGGGATTCGGCATGAATAGTGGCATTGTTAAGCACCTCCATATCGGCCAATATGGATTCCCGGAGGCCTGCCTCTAAAAGCTTTTCTTTATGAGCCAGGGCTTTTACAGCGAGTGATTCAGTGTCCTCGAAAAATTCCTTCATTGTCATGTAAGGCGATTGAATTTGTTCCTTCTTCAACGCCTGTGCTTCGGCTAATTTAGCCTCGTAATCTTGTCTTTGCGACATAACTAAATAGTTTTAAAAAAAGAAACCTCAGCCCCCGGCGACGCATCGCCACAGGACTGAGGTTGTATATCTTCAGCCATGTCTGTTGCATAATTTTGGAAATGGGCCAGTGGCATTTCGGGTTCTTTTTGGTTAGTAATTAAAAATTATCGTTGTGCAATTAAGCGCGGATGAGGGTGAATGTCAATTTTGTTTTGGTGAACGACCGGGGTGTTTTGATGAATGGGATAATTGTAAGCGACAGTCAGTCAATTGGTTAATTAGGTAGTTGAATGCGTAAATGAAGGGGGTGAAAGGGTGGAAGGGTGAGAGGTTGGGAAGGTGGAAGGGTATCTAAATATCTTAGATCTAACCATCTGATGTCTTTCATAGGGCATGGAGGCTGGAGCAAGGAGGCCGAAGGTCTCCCATGTCTATAGAAATTCTCGGGAATTAGATAAACGACGCTGAAGGTGTCGTATGTAAAGCCAGGACTTTCAGTGACCTATACGACCGCCTTCGGAGTCGGGGGGCATCAGCCGGCTTTTCTTAATTGTGGCAATGCCATCCCTACGGGACTTAACTGACCTCTTTACACATCCTTTTCTACCAATATTTCAGCCCTGACGGGCCTCTTGCCATTTGAAGAAATATAGCTGGTAAGATTACACCCCGTAACTCCAAAGTCCCGGAGGGACGACATATCGGCAGAAAACCCCGGGTGAAAACTTTTACAAAATTTCAAAAAGAAGTTATAAGGAAGTATAATGATTAATTTTTAAATAGGGCTTGCTGAGAAACAAATAAAGAACTAATAATGAATTAATTATAGCTAATAATCACATTCAAAGTGCAAGGTTCTTCAAGTAAATCTTTCAAAAAGTCTGCACCCGCGGTAATTAGTATTCAAAATGTTACTGTTCAAAAGAATGTTTTTAGGCTGAACGGCTTTTACTATTTAAACGGCGCGGTGGCCTGTTCGTTTTCCGGGCCAGCGGACAGCGGGAAGCCAAAATGGGCGACTTTCAAGGCCTTGCGCTATGGCCGGAAATTTTGACTTTCGCGGGCGGATAGGTTTAAACGGACTAGTCCCGATATAGGTTTTGTAAAGTTTTTGTGAAAAAACTCACAAAAACCATAATCGGGATTTCGTTCTTTTTGGGGCAATGCCAAAAAGGACAATAAAAAATACAATTAAAATAGGGCTGCTGACTTTTTCAGCAGACCCTAAATAATCCTTATTTTTATCAGAACTAGTGATTGTATAATGTTTTGTAAATTAAAAAGGTTACTTTTGAGTGTAATTAAAGTATAATAATCCATTATTTATATCTCAATATGTTACTGGTCGATTATATAAAACTATTTTAATATTTTTAAATATAACATCTAACTATTCAAAATTTAATCAAATGAAAACAAGTAGAATTATTCTGTCATTGGCATTGGTGTTTATCGCTGCAAGTTGTAGCTACAGGGTAATGGATTTTACCTTAATCTCATCCAAGAATGTTGAACTCTCTAAGTTTCCTACCTATGAGCGTGGAGGTGAGCGCATTGAAGGTGAAGACACAAAATCAATAATTATTATAATCCCGACTGGTCGTCCTGATGGGAAAGAAGCCATCGACAATGCCATTGAAAGTACTCCCGGTGCTGTTGCATTGGTCGATGGTGTGCTGACGTACAAGTATTTTTACATTCCCTATATCTATGGTGAATACACTTACATTATAGAAGGAACTCCACTGATCGACCCTGCCCTGGCAAGTGCTGAGGAACTTCAGAAAGTGAGTGATTATTCGGTATGCATTCTTGATAAAGAAGGTGAATTGGTGAAAACCATTGAGATGGAAGAAGAGGAGTATTATTCTTTCAGGGAAGAAGCTTTGAACGCTCCCAGAAAAACCTATCGGAAGATGAAGAACTAAGTTATTCTAATTTCCCGTTTTATAGAGGCCGTCAGTTAATCTAAAAAGGTTTGCTGACGGCCTTTTCTTAGTTTAATGAGTTATCTTCCGTAACGGCTTTCGGGGGGGGAGAAGGGTAGAATGGGGAAATGGTAGAAAGGTGGAAGGGTGAGAGGTTGGGAAGGTGGAAGGGTATCTAAAAATCTTAGATCTAATTATCTAATATCTTTCATAGGGCATGGAGCATGGAAGGGTAGAAGGGTGGAAGGATATCTAAATATCTTAAATCTAACCATCTAATATCTTTCAGCTGCAGGGAGGGCATAGAGGACGGGGCAGCTGATGTTAAGGTTGGACGGTAGAATGGTTGAAAGGTGGGAGAGGGCTTGCGATTACTCCCGGAGGCCGAAGGTCTCCTATGTTTATAGAATATCGAGGTAATTGTAAAGCGACGCTGAAGGCGTCGAATGTAAATAATTCAACATATTCCTTACTGAAGGGCCAATAAATGGCAGCTCAACGGCAACCCCACGAGAATCTTATGCGTACCCGTCGAAGGTTACATAGGTCATTATCGCATGCTAATGATCTCATTATGTCTGCTGTTGGTATAGTGTGAGGAAAATACTCCCGGAACAACAAACCCCAAAGAAGAAAAATAAATCCATCTTGGGGGTCACCCTGTTAACTGCTCTCAAACTATATCCGGCAGAGCACTTTCATTAAAATGGTTCCATGAATACCCTTCGTCCTTCGGGAGCATTTGAGAATGCGTCCGTTTTATTGACGGTATACTATTTCAGGGATAAGCAAAAGAAAGGTGATGAAGGAAGGGTTTAAAATTCAAGGGTGTTCAAGGTGCTTTCCAGATCTGAGTCGGTTTTGCCATTGCAGAAACCGGCAGCTTTGGAAGCAGGCATCCGCAGGATCAACACCTGATAAATAGCAAGTCGTATTTTTCGTTTTAAGGAAACTGCATTTTTCTCGTTCTCTGATGCGATAATTTCGGCACACATCACCGAAAACCACTGTTCCACCAACATCTGATCGCCATGCAAATAGGAAGGCGTAATGGTGTCAATCAAGCTTAAAGCACTTGTCAGGTTTGAGTACGAAGTATGGTTGTAGATTTCCACAAAGTCATCATACACCTTGTGCGCAACATAGGTTTTTGAAATTTTAAAAAGATCGGCAAGGCATTGCTGAGGGGTAGGTACTTTTCTGGTGCCGTCAGCCTCTATTATCCAGACGCGTCTGCTGGTATTGGGTTGCTGGTCATAAACGATCTTTCGGTTGTTTTTCAGTTGTTTTAGCAGTTTACTCATAGTTGTTTTTAGCATTGTATTGGGGGGAATGAATTACGGGGGGCCTGTTGTGCCGGGAGGTTGAATTATGAAGTGGATTTTCGGTACGTTGAACAGCTCAAATGTAGTTTATTTTCCTGAAAGTTCGGGATTTTGCATTGAAGTGATTTTGTTTCGTCCTGCAATTTTTGTTTGGGCGATGATACTGCGAAGGCATCACCCCAAAGCAATCTCTAATAAAAAACGCTATTGAAAGTTAAAGTCTGATTTTATACTGATGAATAGCTGATAAGCACTCGATAGGCCCTTAAAAGAAAGAAGACATCTTGCAGAGGCGCAGAAGGGGCAGAAAAAATTCCCTCGCTACCAGCCTCCGTGACAATTCACGTCCTGCTTAATCATTATTTTCCATCCCTTCGGGACTAAATTATCCTCGTTTCACCTCATTTTCTACCAATATTTCAGCCCTAACGGGCCTCTTTTCTTTGGCTCAATGTAAAATCCTAAGATTGAACCCCCTATTTTTAAAGTCCCGGAGGGACGGCATATCGGTAGAAAGATCAGGGAAAATACATCGTGAGTGCCGTAGGTACGGGATAATAAAGAAAAATCCCTGACAGGATCGAGAACCCTGTCAGGGATGTTAATAAAACCAATTATGAAACCAAAAAGCAAGGCCCCCTTTTTCTAGTAAGCTTCAATATCCGACCAGGTTTTTCGCCAGCCTTTCATCTGCATCACTCTGCCTCCCAGTCCGCCATTGGGTGAAATCTCATAAACTTCGGCTGTGCCCGTCTTTTGTTCGTAGAACAGCATCAGATCCTTTCCGTTGGCGCGGTAATATTCAATGTCCGACCATGTGGCTCTCCATCCTTTAGTCATGGCTACCCTTTTCCCCAGGGTGCCATTTTCTTTCAATTCAAACATCGCCCCCATACCGCCATCGGCTTGTTGGTAAAACAGCATCATGTCTTTATCTCCGGCGCGGTAGTATTCAATATCCGACCATTTAGAGAGCCAGCTACTTGTTGTTGCTATTCTACCACCCAGGGTACCATCGGCATTTATCCGGTACATTTCGGCACGCCCTCCTCCGGCTTGTTCATAAAACAGCATCAAATCCTTACCTCCGGCCCGGTAATATTCAATGTCTGTCCATGTGGATTTCCATCCATTGGTCTGAGCCACTCTTGAACCGTAAGACCCATAGGCACCTACCGTATACATTTCGGCATATCCGCCGTCCTTTTGTTGGTAGAATAAGATCATATCCTTACCTCCGGCCTTGTAATATTCAACCTCCGACCAGGTCTTTCTCCATCCATCGGTTTCGGTTATTTGAGCGCCCAGACTTCCATTTGAGTTAACGCCATGTAAAACGCCTGTTCCGGATGTATTTTCATAAAATAAAAGTGAGGAAAGACTCATTTTGGCACTGAGCGATCTCCAATTGTTTTTCAACCAGCTAATTTGTTGGTCGATGGAGTTGAGGTTACCCGGCTCAATATCGTTCCAGGATTTATCCCAGTTGTTAAAGGACATTACTCTTGATCCCACTCCGCCATTGGGGGTGATTTCATAGACCTCTCCGGTGCCGGACTTCTTTTCGTAGAAGAGCATCAGATCTTTTCCACCCATCTGGAAATATTCAATATCCGACCATGTGGACCTCCATCCTTTAGTAGCAGCAACTCTGCCACCCAGGGTGCCATTCGAATTGATGCTGTACATTTCGGCAGCTCCGCCATTGGCCTGTTCGTAAAAAAGCATAAAATCTTTTCCTTTGGCGCTGTAATATTCAATGTCTGACCAGGTGCCTTTCCACCCTTTGGTCATGGCTACCCTTTTGCCTAAGGTACCATTGGCTTTAAGTTCATACATTGCTCCCATGCCACCATCGGCTTGTTGGTAAAACAGCAACATGTCTTTGTCACCGGCACGGTAGTGTTCAATATCAGACCATGTAGAGAGCCAGCTGCTTGTTGACGCAATCCTTCCACCCAAAGTGCCATCATCTTTTACTTTGTACATCTCGGCGACTCCACCGTTGGCTTGATCGTAGAACAACACCAGGTTCTGGCCATTGGCAGAGTAATATTCGATTTCCGACCAGGTAGTTCTCCAACCATCAGTAGATGCAAATTTGGTTCCCAGGCTTCCATCCAAATTCATTTTATAGAACTCGCCCGATCCTGCCGAAGCTTCATAAAACACCCAGGAGGGCAGAGTGCTTTTATCGGTCATCATTTTTTGGAAAAGGAACTTCCGGAATTTTTGGTGTTCGGTTCTTTGTTCACGTATCAGACGCCTGTATATCTTGCCGCCGTTGGTTGCGCTGCTTGGCTTGATATAAAACCTGATGTATGTTTTGTCATAAATAATACTTTTCCAGTCTTCATCAATCTTTTCGGTTAGTTTGTTCCATTTATCCCAAATCAGATCTTTTCTGAGATTCAAAGTTTCTGCAGGGCTGCTTCCTTCGATTAGGGTCAACTCAGGATAAACATCGCGGTAAAAGGAGAGAACCGCGTCGTTGTTTCCCTCCAGCATTGGACGAGCCATGTTGCGGGCCAGATTGGGCACACACTCTTCATCACATTTGGTCTTGCTTTTATTTTCCCAGCTAATGTCTCCGTTTTTAACCGCATTTGTGATGAGACTTCCAACACTCTTTGCCGCCTCTTTCCCATGTGTGTGACGGGCTACGGTTCCCAATTCTTTACGGGCATTATTAAAAGCATTGCTGGCAATGCCATAAGCTTTTTGCGATGCATCGCCAACGGTACCTGCAATTTTTCCGGCTATTTCCATAACCTTACCTTGTTCCTTCACCTTGCTGATGATCGCATCAATAATGTCTTTGGGTTTTAAAGTGGCTTGCATATCAAAAGAGTGGCTTTTCCCAAAAACATCGAATGCCACGGCAGTACTACCCGACATATCCAGGTCCATGCCGGCTTCAAGATGGGTGTGTACTTTGCGCAGCTGGAAAGTGCTCAGGACTTTGTCCATGACAGGTTCTAGAGGCTTCACTTTCCTGAGTTCTTTCATTAACGCCTCTTTCAGGTCTGCTTCAATTCTGTAATCCATGAAGAAGCCCTCTTCAAGGTTGGCAAAATAATGGATTTGAGCGGTTGCTGCATCCAGAATATTGGCTTTTCCCTTAAGGATGAACCCCTGCTGAACCTCAAATTCTCCTACTTCACCACCTGTGGGCGAGTATAGAATTACTACATCTTTTATGTATACATTGTCGGGGAATAAATCAGGCACTTTCAGTCCGAAACCGTTGCGCAGAATGCGTGAAAAGTCATTCATTGTAATCTGGTTTCTTTCGGCCTGAATAGCAATCTTCTTGTCGGTAGGGGTCATGGCAAGAAAGGCTCCGAATTCCAGGTCGAAAAATTTGGCTTTTCCCACGGTGAATCCAAATCCTGAAGGAGCCGGGGCACCTACCGGCCAGTCGAGGGCTGCAGCCACGTTGCTGAATTCTACCGAATTAGGCTTCAATAGTTCGCTCAGGAGCATGGGGTTGCTCCAGGTATCAGTCATAGAGGCAGCCGCTGATAATTCGTTGGTGGTAAGGTTGTATGAAAACTCGGTGACCGACTGAATATCGGGATCCCATTGGGTAGGCTTCCAGCGGGTTTGAACGGCAAAGCCCAGGCTCAATTCGGCATTGCCTTCTCCTGCTTCTGCGGTAGCCTCCACGCCCAAATTTTCGAGTGTGAAGCGGGAGAAATCGGGCACCACATTAATGATGATGGGGTCGTCTTCAAAATCCAGTTCCCCTTCCAGTTTAAACTTTGTCTTGCTTACGGCGATGCTCACACCCATTTGGGGATTGGGGATTTTGAGCATTTTGCAAAGATCCCCGAAATTCTTTTTGGTATCCAGGCTGGCATCAATCGTTAAGCCGTTTTGCCCGATATTCAGCTCTATCTCCTGGAGGTCCAGTTTTTCATAAAGCTTGTATCCGGGAAATTCCCGAAGGTTTTCAATTGTAGTTTCAATTTTAACAGCCAAAGGATCGAGGGTTCCGGTGGCAATAAAGTTGCCGTATTTGTTCAAGTCTAATTCGTACTGGTTGTCAGCTTTCTTTGTGGCTGAAATCTCTCCAAATCCTTTGATGTTTACTTTCTGTGTTTGTGCAAACGTGGCCGATGCCAGCACAAGCAGTAGCAAGGTAATCTTTAGTCTCATAGTCTGGTTTTTTGTGATGCAATTTGTTTTTAGGTTGGAATTTAGGGTAGTATTTAGTTGTATCGAAACAGGGATTTTGAAAGAAAAAGGAGAAATTTTTGAGAAGGACAGGATGCATGGGAGAGAGGGCATAGAACCTGGTGTCCTCGGGCTGAAAGCCCAAATTATCTTAGCCCAACGGCATCGCCTTGGGTTTATGAATAAGGGATGGATATTTTTCGCCCTGTAAGGGCAGGTAAGGTTTGGGCATAGAGCATGGAGCAGGTAGTCCCATCCCTTCGGGACTTAACTGTCTTCTTTATACATCCTTTTCTACGAATATTTCAGCCCTGACGGGCCTCTTTTTTTCGGATCAAAGTATAAACTCCTAAGATTGAAACCCCTATTGTTAAAGTCCCGGAGGGACGCCATATTGGTAGAAAACCCCGTGGAAATACATCGTGAGTGCCGTAGGTACGGGATATTGCTTTAGGCACAAAAAAGAATTCTAAAAAAACCTTCTCTGCCCTCCACTGCGACCTCTGTGGTAAAAACCAATCAACCGGTGTTGCCGGTTAATGATTAAAACCATAGAGGGGCACAGAGAGGCCCAGAGAGCAAAGAAAAACTCCGTCTCCTCCAGAGGTCGAAGGTCTGCAATGTCAAAATGTCTCCTGAAAATAGTCTTTTTCTTAATAATTCAATCCAAATGCCCAAAGAGGTATAACATTTAAGTAACCAAATTCAATATCATCTTTTACCACAAATGATTTTCCGTCTTTCTCTATTTGATTTTGTTTCTTGTTCTTTCCACCTACCTCAAATGTGTAGTCATCAACAACAAAATCTGCGTTCTTTGAGGAGATAACTTTATTTTTCACCCGCATTTGATTGAAGAAAAAGGTTTCCCTTAAATTTCCTAAGTTGGATTGATCTCCCACAAGATTAAATATGATATTTGTGTTATCTAAATATACTTTATCAACTTTCCCTAATCCGCGAATGCCACTTGTTTCATTTCTTAACCGGGCTATAAGTCCTGCTTTTTCCATGTATGAAAAATAATCGTCCAGAGAGTTCCGACTCACATTAATTAGTTCTGCTATTTTAGAGAAATTGGGTTTAAAGGGAACACTCTCAGCGATAATTGATAATAACCTTTTTAATTTGTGACCAGTGCTTACATTAAAATTGGCATATTGAGGAATGTCTGTCTCCAAAGTTTGGACAATGATTTGTCCCAGTCTTAAATTCATTTCACTTTCTATTCCGAAAGGATAATAACCGTAAGTTAGATAGTCATTAAATAAAGGGAGCGGATGTTTTATGTCCGGGAGTTTTACTTCATTATCAATTATTTGTTTTAGCGAATAAACAGCTACATCGTAATTATGAAAGAACTTCAAATATTCCCGGAATGAAAGACCCTGAAGCTTATAAATTATTGCACGGCGACTTAAATCTGAAGAGCCTTTAAGGATGTCCAGAACTGAAGACCCTGTGAATACAACTTTCAGTGTAGGGAATGAATCGTAAATGTTCTTTAATTCGCGAGACCAGTCTGCGTATTTGTGAATCTCATCAATAAATAAATATTCTCCGGCATTTTTATAGAATTCGTCTGCCAAATCAATAAGCCTGTTTTTACCAAAGTAAATATCATCAGCTGAAATATATAGCGCTTTTTTAGTATCCAGGTTTTCTTTGATATGTTGCAAAATCATTGTTGTTTTTCCAACACCACGAGCGCCAATTATTCCGACCATACGGCTTTCCCAAGAGACCTTTTCGTACAAATAACGCTTAAAGTCTGTGGTCGTATTTTGCAAAAGCGTTTCAAATTTTTGGTATAGTGTTCTCATATTTTTAAAATCTGTTTTTGTAAAGATATAAAATGCACAGTAGAATCAACAAATTATTTTTAAATTGCTCAACGAACAGTGCAATTCGTTTAATTTGGTGTTGCCTCCTGGCATAAAAAGCACTAACAAGCTCTAAAAAATCCTTCTCTGCGCTCCTCTGCGACCTCTGTGGTAAAAACCAATCAACCGGTGTTGCCGGTTAATGATTAAAACCACAGAGAGGCACAGAGGGGAGAGAGGGCATAGAACCTGGTATCCTCGGGCTGAAAGCCCAAATTATCTTAGCCCAACGGCATCGCCTTGGGTTTATGAATAAGGGATGGATATTTTTCGCCCTGTAAGGGCAGGAAAGGTTTGGGCATAGAGCATGGAGCAGGTAGTCCCATCCCTTCGGGACTTAACGGTCTTCTTTATACATTCTTTTCTACCCATATTTCAGCCCTGACGGGCCTCTTTTTTTCGGCTCAATGTAAAATCCTAAGATTGAACCCCCTATTGTTAAAGTCCCGGAGGGACGGCATATCGGTAGAAAGACTTGATTATTTCCGGAATGCCAACCATCTGTTATATTTTTGAGGAAATGAAAAAATACCGTACATTAATTGATTAAAAACTATGTAGTCTCTGTCCATAAACTAAGCGTTTTTCACGTGTTTGAACTAGAAAGTTCAAATTCAAGGCGTGTGAAAAATCTAAACCGCAGTCCCGAAGTAGCTTTTGCAAGGTTTTTTGAACAAAAAACCAACAAAAAGCACAATCGGGATGAGGATTTAGATTTTGAGCAACAACGCAGAAGTTGGACTTTATAGACAAACACTATGTAGCCCTCTGGTTTGTTTTACAGGAAGGAAAATTTAACCGGATTCTGCTGAAGACCCTTGCCGGTTTTTTGCTCCCTTTATCTGTCCTCATTACAAAAGAAAGGAATATGCGAAAATCGTGGTTAATCATCACTGCTTTATTGCTCATCGTTTTGACAGTTGTAATGGTAGGCCATATGCATCCCCAAAAAAAGAAAGACATCCGTTTAAAATATTCCCAATTACCTCAATCTGACAGCCCGCAGCCCTAAGCGGGAGGTTTCTCCCCAAATGGTAACGCTCATAAAATAAGTCATTATGACGATACGAAAATTATTATTCCGCTATTCTTTATTGATCACTGCTTTGCTGGGATTGGCCATTGCCGGCCAGTTGATTTTAGATCGGGTGCAGAATAAGGAGCTTCAAACCAAGGCGGTGTCGGATCAAATAGCGCACGAAGTGGCTGCATTGGTTTTACTCACCAGTGAGTGGCCGGTTTTTCACTACGAGAGAATTTATCAGCAATGGGAAATCAAAAACAACCAGGTAAAGGAACTGATAAATCAAAACAACCCCGACTACAATGTATTAAGAGAAGATCTTGCAGTCCTTGAGGCGAGGTTTAAAGAGCTAATGGAAACAAGGGGTGACTTGGGTAAGGATTTCCCGATTGACCAAATGCACCTTCTAACCGAAAAACAGGAGAGGCTGGTGACACAAAACCAGGTCGTTTCGCAGGGCATTATCGATAAAACCTTTGAGATTTCGGAAAACGCCATGGCACGTTTTGAGAAACTTCAGGATCTTAGCTCCCTTGGATTAATTCTTTTTTTACTGCTGGTCGCTGTGGTCATTTTTAACGCTTCAGGCAAGCTGATCAAACGAATTACGGTCCCTATTGAAAAGCTCCAGAGCCGGGTGCTTGAGTTTGAAAAAAGAGATTACAAAAATGGGATTAACCATGAAGAGGAACAAAACTATCTGAAGAACACCACGGATACCCTTATTCTGGGGCGGGCGATTAATTCCATGCTTCAAGCCATTCAAAGCAGCGTGGCTGAACTTCGAACGCAAAACACGTATATAAGAACCATCCTTGATAATATTCCACTGGGTGTAGCTGTTAATAAGTTAGACGGAGCAGGCGAGGTAACTTACATCAATCAGCAATTTCAAAATATTTACGGATGGCCCGGAGAAGTTTTGACTGATCAGGCGGTTTTCTTTGAGAAAGTGTACCCCGATCCCAATTATCGTCATCATATAAAGGAACGGATATTGAATGACATTGGAAGCCGGGACCCGGAAAAAATGCGGTGGGGAAATGTTGAAATTACAACCCAAGACGGGGTCAAAAGAAGAGTGGATGCACAAAATATTCCCTTGTTTGAACAAAACCTGATGATCTCAACGGTTTTGGATGTAACCAAACAAAAGCAGGCGGAACATCAGTTGATTCATAGCGAGCAGCGCTACCGAAACCTGTTTATGAACTCGCCTGATGCCATCTTCATTAATTTGAATGATAAAATTGTTTTGGCCAACAAGGCCTTTCTGTATCTTATGAAGGCCCAAAACATGAAGGAAGTCATCGGTAAAACCCCTTATGATGTTTTTCACCCGGGGTGTCATGAAAAAATAAAGGATAGAATCTATGCTGTCCGTGAACTGGGTGAAAAGATTCCCTATTTTGAAGAAAAAATCGTTAACCTGGAAGGAGAGGCAACAGATGTTGAAGTCCACAGGTCGGGGTTTTTAATGGAAGAAGACAAGGCTATTCATGTCATTTTGCATGATGTCACCGAACGAATTAACCGGGAAAGAGAGATAGAAAAAAATCAGACTTCTCTGAAACAATTGACTACCGAACTAACGCTGATTGAAGAAAAACAACGCAAGGAAATTGCCGGCAATATCCACGACCACCTGAGTCAGTCTCTGGTGATTTCCAAAATGAAACTGAATGATTTGATTATGGATCCCTCAACGAAATCTGATACTCAGAAATTGGAGTCCATAAAGAATCACATTTCCGATGCTCTTGAAAACTCCAGAAACATCACCTACGATTTAAGTCCGCCCATTCTTTATGAGCTGGGCCTTGTGGAAACGATGTACTGGCTCATCGAAAAAACCGAAAGGGAACACGATCTGGCAATTGATTTTCAAACTGACTTTGAGAAAACAGATTTGCCCGAAACCGACTTGATTCTGGTTTACCGTTCAGTTCAGGAGGTCATTTACAACATCATTAAGCATGCCCGGGCAACTGAAGTGAATGTTTTGTTTCAGAATAAAAACGGAGGCGTGAATATTGTCATTCGTGACAACGGGAGGGGCTTTGATGTGACTTATTTGAAAGCCAAACAAGAAAGAGGAAAGAGCTTTGGCCTGTTTGCCGTACAAGAACGCATCGAGAATATGGGCGGACAATTCACGCTTGATTCAAAGCCAGGCAGTGGTACAACAGTAGAATTTTTACTACCTTTTGCTATAAATTCAGATGCTGATGGCAATAAAAATATTACTGGCTGATGACCATAAAATCCTCCGCGACGGACTGCGCAACGTCATAGAAAAAAATGTGGCCATGGAAGTGGTTGGTGAAGCAACCAATGGGCGGGAGGCCATAAAATTGTGTGAGAAACTGAATCCTGATGTGGTCATTATGGACGTGGGCATGAAAGAGCTGAACGGAGTGGAAGCCACCAGGCAAATTACTCAGACCAATCCCGAGATAAAGGTCATTGGACTCTCCATGCATTCCAATAAACGGTTTATTCTGGGCATGTTTAAAGCGGGTGCTTATGGTTATCTGCTGAAAGATTCCGACTCGGATGAACTTATCAAGGCCATTCAGACAGTAGCGGCCAATAAAAAGTACATCAGTCACGATATTTCGGCAACCATTCTTCAGGAATTAATATCACCCGGCGAAGAGACAGAAATTGAGCTTAGTAACCGGGAGAAAGAGATTCTTCAGCTCATCGCCGAGGGAAAGTCCTCAAAAGAAATTGGGGACCTTCTGTTTCTCAGCTCCAAAACCGTTGATGCCCATCGTAAAAACATTATGGACAAACTGCAATTGTTTACCATTCCCGATTTGACCAAATACGCCATCAAAACCGGGCTTACATCACTTGGTGAGTAGGATTTAGGAATCCTTAAGCAAATCACTCACTTCATTTACGCAATATTCCTATTTCACCACTTTTTGATTGTCATCACCTTTGTGCCGTATCAAAAAGGAATTGGTGATGAAAGATTTGAAGAACGTTGTACAGCTCAATATTGAAAGGGCCAAAAAGGAGTTTTTCTCTTTTATGGATGCCCTGCCATATGGGGTTTTTCTGATCGACATGAATCGGGAGATTTATTTTGCCAATACTCTGGCAAAGAAGATGACCGGAAACTCCAATCTAAAACAAGTACATTGCTCCGATATTTTCACCAGCATTGAAGGAGATGACTTTTCTTTTCCGGAAGTTGGGAAAACCCATGTTTCGAGGACCAATATTCGCCACAAAGGCCGCTGTTTAATACCGGTTCTGAAAACCTCCCAGTCCATCGTGTTTAACTTCAAAAATTATTTTCTGGATGTAGTTACAGATAACCGGGAACAGGTTGCTACCGAAAAAGCTCTGTTGGAAAAAACCCGGGAATTAAATAATATCATCGCAGAGAAACAGGAGGCTGAACAAAAAACCCGGCAGGAAGCCCAAAAATTTGAAACGCTCTTTGAAGAAGTGCCCGATGCGGTGATGGTGAATGATTTTGACGGACGCTTTCTGAGAGTGAACTCCAAAGCTTGCCAAAGACTTGGTTACTCTAAGGATGAGTTGGAAGCGATGAATTTGTCGCAAGTCATTTCGAAGGAGGATCAGGAGCAGAAAGAAAACCTGCTACATCAACTAATGAAGGGGAATAGTATGTTGTTTGAAGCGGTCAATATATCAAAGTCAGGAGAAAGAATTCCTGTTGAGGTTTTTGCAAAAAAGATTGACTTTGATGACCAACCGGCTATCCTCAGCAGTGTGCGGAATATCGCCGACCGCAAACAATACGAAAAAGAGTTGATCGATGCCAAAAGAAAAGCCGAAGAAGCCGACCGATTGAAAACGCAGTTTCTTCACAATATCAGTCATGAAATACGAACACCCCTGAATGGGATTGTTGGGTTTTTAGACTTATTGGCAGACGATCAGTTGCCCATGGATCAAAGAATGGAAATTCTTGGCATCATGCGTCAAAGCAGTGACCGGTTGATTGAGACCGTTACTGACATTGTGGAAATGTCTAAAATTCAGGCTTGCCGGCCGGATCTGAACAGCGACCGGTTTAAAATCATTGACGAACTGGTGGCCTTAGAGAAGGAAGCCCGGTCATTATTTGCTGCCGGGGAAGTTAATCTTTCCTGGGCTTATTCCCCTCACCTTGAAGACTATCAAGTCGAAACTGACCGGGAGTACTTCAGGCAGATAATCAGTCAGTTAATGAGTAACGCATTCAAGTTTACCTCTGAAGGCTCTGTTAAGCTCGATGCTTCCGTTGAAGGAGACAATCTGGCCATAACTGTATCTGATACCGGTATTGGAATTGAGAAAAGTGAAATAGGGAAGATTTTCAAACCGTTTCATAAAACTGAGGACACCATAAAAGAAGCAATAGATGGCAACGGTCTGGGATTGACATTGGCAAAGAACAGGGCTATGGCTATGGGTGGTGATGTTGAGGTTGCTTCCCAATACGGTGAGGGTTCTGTGTTTAGGTTTATTTTGCCAGGCTTATCGAAAAAAGAAATACCACCTTCTAAGGACCCCCTTTCTGAAAAAGATCTAAAAGATAAAACCATTCTGATTGTTGAAGATGCTGAATCCAACTACCTCTACCTCGAAGCAGTTTTAAAAAAGAAAGGGTGCAAAGTCCTGCACGCCTTAAATGGTGCGCAGGCAGTAAAAATGGGCTTAAACGGTCACCAAATTGACCTTATAATCATGGACCTGAGTATGCCTGTAATGGACGGTTTTAAGGCCACCCAAAAGATCAGGGAAAAGAACAAGGATGTCCCCATCATTGCGCATTCTGCATTTGTGTTAAACAATGAGAAAGCTTTCGCGCTTCAGTCAGGCTGTAATGATTTTCTGGCCAAGCCGGTAAAGCAGGAGGATCTGATTGCCGTTATGCTTAAACTCCTAACCTGAATAATTTGATTGCCAGGTTTTAATCAGCACTTTTTAAGCAAAGAATCTGGTGTAATTAAGCATTTTGCTTATTTGAACCAAACGAAGAAGGAGGTAACTATGCAGAAGTCGAACGATTTTTATGATGTTATGATCTGCCAGCACAATATATTACTGATTGAAGACGATGCCCGGATAGGATCGTGGATCAGTCAGAAGTTAAATAAGCTTGATAATATCGGCTCTTTAAAATGGACTTCCACCCTTGCCGAAAGTCTGGAAGCTCTGGATAGTCAAATGCCCGATGTTGTGATTCTGGATTTAAAGCTGCCTGATGGCAACGGAACAGATGTGCTTAAAAAAATCCGGAACGAGAATTTGCCGGTCAAGGTTTTGGTATTTTCTATGAATGCGGGTATGAAAAGCGTCTGTCGCCGGCTTGGAGCTTATCGATTTTTTGATAAAGCAAGTGACGGAGAAGAATTGATTAAATATTTATCGGATTTTTGTGGTGAGTAGTCTGTCCGGCAACGCTTCCAATTCTCTGGCGTCCAGGATTTACCCTCCATCTTCTAACTTCTGACCTCTAACCTCTACCTTCCAGTATTCACCCTCCATCTTCTATCTTCCAGCCTCTAACCTCTAACCTCTATCTTCCAGCCTCTAACCTCTAACCTCCAGCCTCTAACCTCTACCTTCTAACCCTAGCCTCCAAAATCCAATACATTCACCGACGCCTCCATAGCATTATATACCAGTAATTTCCCCGATAAAACTTCGCCCTCCCCAAGAATAATCTTGATGACTTCGCCTGCTTGCATGCTGCCTAATATTCCGGGCAATACACCCATTACACCGAGTGGCAAATTTTTCTCATCCGGGGTTTCGGAAAACAAATCGCTGTATGAGGGGCCTCCCTGGTAATTGAAAACAGACAGTTGGCCTTCAAACTCTCCGATGGAAGCATGGACGAAGGGTTTTCGCTGCTTTCGGGTCTCTGCATCGATGCATTGGCGGGAGTGGAAATTATCAGTGGCCCCCACCACAATGTCGAATTGCGAGACAATTTCTTCCGCATTGGATTCGTCAAGTATAAAGGGGAAGGTGGGGATGTCTATATCGGAGTTTAGCTTTTGCAGGGTTTCTTTAGCCATCTCCACTTTCGGTAGACCAACCTGATCTTCCCGGTAAAGAATTTGGCGTTGAAGATTTGACAGGCTTACTTCGTCGTCGTCAACTATGCCAATGGTGCCAACGCCTGCAGCTGCAAGGTACTGCAAAACGGGCGATCCCAGTCCCCCGGCACCCACTACCAGTACTTTGGCGTTGAGAAGTTTTTGCTGACCGGCTTCTCCAATCTGTGGAAGAATGATGTGCCGGTTGTATCGTTCTTGCTGTTGCTGGTTCATCTTTTTCATTTATTTCTGCATATAGCTGTCCCAATCCTTCCACACTACTTCATAGCCCTGTTCTTTGATGACCGATGCGATTTCGGCCGGGGAGCGGTCGTCGTGTACCGAAAATTGCTCCGTGGTTTCTTCGTTTCCCGAGTAACCACCGGGATTGGTCTTTGAGCCCGCACTGTAAGCGGTAACCCCCAGTTTCAACATATTGTCTCTGAACTTAGGCTCCTCGCGGGTGGAGAGAGACAACTCCACATGTTCGTTAAAGAGTCGATAAGCACAGATGATTTGCAGCAGATCGCGATGACTTGTTTTGTAGTTGGGTTCGAAAGTGCCCAGGTGTGGTCTCAGGCGTGGGAAGGAGATCGAGTATTTGGTTCTCCAGTATTTGTTTTCGAGATATTGCAGATGCAGGGCCGTGAAGAAAGAATCTACTCTCCAGTCTTCAAGGCCAATCAGGCATCCCAGTCCTACTTTATGAACCCCGGCCTCTCCTAGTCGGTCAGGTGTTTCTAAGCGATATTGGTAATTAGATTTCTTCCCTGCCGGATGGTATTTTCTATAATTGCTTTCGTTATAAGTTTCCTGATACACATAGACGGTGTTCAGTCCGTGCTTTGTTAGCCTTTTGTACTCCTCCGTTTTGAGCGGTTGAATTTCAATGGAAATTAATGAGAATTTATCCGACAGGGCTGCCATCATTTCTTCGAAGTATTCAACCCCACAGTCTTTGCTTGATTCGCCCGATACCAGGAGAAGATGCTCAAAACCTTCTTCGCGCAATTTTCGGGCTTCAGCCAGCACCTGCTGTTTGGTCAGAATGGTTTTGTCAAACTGGTTGTTGAGATTGAAACCACAATAGACACAGCTGTTGGTGCAGGCATTGGAAACATACATAGGCACGTAAAACTGGATGGTCTTCCCAAATCGCTTTTGAGTGAGCTGCATACTTTTCTGTGCCATCAGTTCCAGATATGGTTTGGCAGCAGGTGAGATCAAGGCCTGAAAATCGTTTATGGTCAACTTATCCTTACCGAGGGCGCGTTTTACGTCGTCGGCGGTCTTTTTGTAAATCCGGGTTGTGATCTCTTCCCAGTTGTATTTTTTTATTTCGTCGTAAAAACTCATCTGTTTGTTGTTCGGTATTGTTTGAAAATCCTCTGCGTTTCTCCGTGTCCTCCACGGTTAAACCAATTTTCCGGTATCACCAGGGAAACCTTAAATGGTTCACTAACACTTCTGCCTAAACCCCTCTACTCACTATAACTATAAACTATCCACTAACCTTCAAGCTCCTCTAAAAAAGATGTCAACGGACTACTTGCTTCCGCTTTGATAGATTTCCCGGCCAGCTTTGCTTCAAAAGCCATCCGCCCCGACTGAACCGCCAGTTTAAAAGCTTCTGCCATCTGCACCGGTTTTGGAGAGACCGCTATGGCTGTGTTGACCAATACCGCATCCGCGCCAATTTCCATGGCCCGGGCGGCATGCGATGGTGCGCCAATGCCCGCATCCACAACTACAGGCACGTTACTTTGCTCAATGATGATTTCCAGAAAATCCAATGTTCGCAAACCATTATTTGACCCAATGGGAGAGCCCAGGGGCATGACTGCTGCCGTGCCTGCCTCTTCCAGTTTCTTACACAAAACCGGGTCGGCCTGTACATACGGCAATACTGTGAAGCCAAGTTTTACCAGTTCTTTGGCGGCTTTCAGGGTTTCTTCCCCGTCGGGCAATAGGTATTTGGGATCGGGATGGATCTCCAGTTTGATGATGTTGGTCCCCAGAGCCTCACGTGCTAACTGGGCTGCAAAAACAGCCTCTTCGGCTGTGCGAACTCCCGATGTGTTGGGCAGGAGATTTACTCCGGGGATGTCCAGATGCTTCAGCATGTCATCGTCGTCATCGTTGATGTCCACACGCTTGAGGGCAACGGTTACCAATTCGCTTCCGGAAGCCTTCACTGCTTGTTGCATCTCCTCATTTGAACTGAATTTGCCGGTTCCCACAAATAAGCGGGATGAGAAATTGTAGTCGCCTGTTTTTAATGTACTCATGGTTTACAGGATAGATTGTTAGATTTTAAGATATAAGATGATTTCTATTTACAAGGCACTTGAATTGCACCTTGCCTGCCTTATGACCATCCCCCTTCTGAGCGGCTTCTCCAATTAATAAAGAGGCACTAAGCGGATATGGCAGAATTACCCTGTCCCCGGAGGGGGCAAATTTGAATAACCCCGGGTCCACAACCCGGGGTGAGCTGAGCAAAGTGGGTGGGTCCCTGAAGGGGGCCAACTTCTACTAGAATGTCTTTGTTGCATAAATCTGTCATAGGTAGTTAATCGGGACAACGGGCTGTTGGACCTATGATCTTGCTGAACAAAGCTCCCGAAATAGCCACACCATGAATCCCGGTGCTTTTGATCGGTTCAATGTCCGATTCCAGCAGTCCTCCTACAGCTACAATGGGGGTTGAAATATTTAATTCTCTCAGCTGGCCCATAATTTTTTGGTATCCATCGAGACCTATAACCGGACTCAGGTTTTCTTTGGTGCTGGTAAAGCGGAAAGGTCCCAGTCCCACGTAATCGGCTCCCTTCGAAACTTGTCGCCGAATATCTTCAAGCGTATTGGCGGTTCCCCCGATAATTATCCCATTGCCCAGAATTTCCCGGGCTTCATTCACCGGCGTGTCTTTTAATCCCAGGTGGAGGCCGTGAGCACTCACTTTTTGGGCAATGCTTACGGAGTCGTTAATAATCAAGCGGCCATTAAGGGCTCCCGCATAATCCATGGCCTTTTCGGCTTCTGCCAGGATTTCTGCTTCAGAGGCCTTTTTCATACGAATCTGAACCCACTTTATACCATTCTGAAACATCAGTCTGGCCTGCTCTGAGTGGCTGCATGCCGTGTCGTCGCGGGTGATGTATTGTATGTCGGGTATCTCTTTCATTGCTCTGCTTTTTTTACGCTGTTGTAGACTTTATAAAAACGCTCATGAATCCGGGTGTCCGTTTCCGAATGATTCCCCCAGACTTTCCCGAGCACAGCTGCTCCGTCGAATCCGGTCTTTTGCAGGAGGGATATGCTTATCTCTGTGACTCCGCCAAGGGCAACAATCTTGCTTTCCCTTGGCTTTTGCAGATATGATTTCACGGCATTCAAATCCAGTTTACACGAGTATCCCGGTTTGGAAATACTGGGGAATACAGGACTCAGAAACTGGTAGTCGAAAAGCTTATCCAGTTTTGCCACTTCTACCAGACTGTGCGCTGAGGTGCTGTTTATGTGCCCCCGAAAGGTTGATCGTAATTGCCTGTTCCGGGTTGAAAAGTGAAGACCTTTTAAACCAAATTCCTGCGACAGAGGGTAGGCGTCGTGGAGCATTATCTTATGATGCATCTCTGACGGAATCCTGGATAGGAAACCCTTGTATGCATCCATAGTGGCACCAGGCTTTCGAAGGTGAAACGTAAAATCATATCCAGCCAAAAGCTCCGTCACGATTTCGGTCTCGCCTTCAAAAAACTGTTCATGTGAAATCAGGTAAAGTTCCATAGCTACAGGTATATTTCATTGCCTTTTTGGGCAAACTCCCTTTTCTTCTGGTCGGCTTTTTCGGCAAGCTCACGCACTTCCATTGAAGCCCGCATAGAACAGAAATTCTCTCCGCACATGGAACAGAAGTGGGTAGATTTGTAACCTTCATCAGGCAATGTCTCATCGTGAAACTGCATGGCTTTTTCGCTGTCCAGAGCCAATGAGAACTGGTCTTTCCAGCGAAACTCGAAGCGCGCTTTGCTCATGGCATCGTCGCGGTATTGAGCGCCCGGAAAACCTTTGGCCAGATCGGCAGCATGGGCAGCCAGTTTGTAGGTTATCACTCCTTCTTTAACATCGTTCTTGTCGGGGAGCCCCAGATGCTCTTTCTGAGTGACATAGCACAACATGGCTGTGCCGTAGGCTGCAATCATTGCACCTCCTATGGCCGAGGAGATGTGGTCGTAACCCGGCGAAATGTCCGTCACCAAAGGACCCAGGGTGTAGAAGGGGGCATCGTCGCAATACTTTTGCTGAAGCTCCATGTTATCTTTTACCAGATGCATGGGTACATGCCCGGGGCCTTCAATAATGGCCTGAACATGTTTTTTGCGGGCAATTTGTGTTAACTCACCCAGCGCTTTAAGCTCACCCAGCTGACTCTTGTCGTTGGCATCGGACTGAGAACCGGGACGCAGCCCGTCGCCAAGCGACACCGCCACATCGTATGCGGCCAGAATGTCGCAGATATCTTCAAAGTGAGTGTAAAGGAAGTTTTCCTGATGGTGAATCAGAATCCACTTGGCCATGATGGACCCACCGCGTGAAACGATTCCGGTTGTCCGGTGAATGGTGTGGGGAATGTGTTCCCAAAGCAATCCGGCATGAATGGTGAAGTAATCCACTCCCTGCTCGCATTGCTCAATTAGGGTGTCTTTGTAGATTTCCCAGGTAAGATCGGCCACATTGCCATTGACTTTTTCCAGCGCCTGGTATAGAGGTACGGTTCCTACAGGTACAGGACTGTTGCGGATGATCCATTCGCGTGTTTCGTGGATGTTGGCCCCGGTAGACAAATCCATGATGGTATCGGCGCCCCAGCGGAATGCCCATACGGCTTTTTCCACTTCCTCATCAATGCTTGATGTGGTGGGAGAGTTGCCAATATTGGCATTGATCTTAACCAGGAAGTTTTTCCCAATAATCATGGGTTCCGACTCGGGATGATTGATATTTGCCGGCAGAATGGCCCTGCCGGCCGCTATTTCATCCCTTACAAACCCGGGAGTGATGTGCGTGGAGGGTATGCGGTAAAATTTTTCGCAACCTTCCTTATATTTGTATTTCTGTTTTAGCTCATCAATACGCTGATTTTCCCGAATCGCCACATATTCCATTTCAGGAGTGATGATGCCTTGTTTGGCATAATAGTATTGCGAAACGGATTTTCCTGATTGGGCTTTAGATGGTGTTGTGTTGTAGTGTGCAAAACGGATACTGTCAAGTGACTGGTCGTTCAGGCGGCCCCGTCCGTACTCCGAGGAGAGGCCGTCCAGTTTCTGCACATCACCTCTTGCTTCAATCCAGGACTCACGCAGACGGGGAAGACCTTTTTCGATATCCACTTCAATGTCGTTATCGGTGTAAGGGCCCGATGTATCATATACCGTAACGGGATCGTTTTTCAAGACATTTCCCTGCCGGTCTTTTGTGTCGGACAAATGAATTTCGCGCATGGCTACTTTAATGTCGTGCAATTTCCCGGGCACATATATCTTTTTGGAACTGGGAAAGCTTTCCTGGGTGATGCCTTTTACCCCCTTGTTTTCTGATGAGTTTTGCATTCGAGTATGGTGTTATTAAAGAACAGACCTTTAAATAGATCTTTAGATTTATAGATGCTTAGTCGTAAGATGTTCCGGATGCTGCCGCTTTGATGATTTTAAGCAAATCGGATCAGTTCAACCACCTTTCGTGGCCGAGATGACAAGGACTTTATCGTTTTCCGAAAGTTGTTTGGATGCCCATTCGGAGGCTCTTATGACTTTATTGTTGACAGCAACAGCAATCCCTTTCTTCTTATCAATGCCTTTTTCTTCCAAAAGAGCATGCAAAGAAGCCTCGTCGCTGAGTACAACTTGTTCGTTGTTCAGGTAGACAAACATATGATCTGAAAATTGTGGGAGTACAAAAAGTGGAAAGTCATACAGTCCCTTAACAGCATTACCTGTTCAGGTTCCTAGGGTATGATCTCAGCCGGTAAATTGGCACCCCCTGATTAAACATTGAGACAACAAAGGAATAGAAAAAAACGATAGGGTCAAAATTTATTGTGGTTAGTTTCTATTTGCTAATTTTTTAGAAATTAAGCAGTAGAGACGCACGGCCGTGCGTCTTTGCTTTCAGAACAAAACTCCATTACCTGAAAACAATCCCAAAGTAAACACACCCCTTAATAATCTATTTTTTCGGCTCTTAGGTGTAGCTCGGTGGTTTTTGTCCCATCCGGCCAATGTATCATGCCCCATGCTTTAATTCCCATTCCCCCTTTCCACCGTCTTACCCTTCTACCATTCCACCATCTTACCATTCCACCCTTTCCTGTTCTTTTCTATTCTTTATTGTTATTTTAGTCCCCTTAAATTTTTACAGATAAAATCGCGACTATGAAATCCTTATTGCTAACTATAGTTTTAATTTCCTTTTCATTTTTATCCCCCATGGGTGTCACTGCACAGGAATCGGAGAAAGTCTGGAACGGCCACAAATGTGCCGTGGTCTTAACTTACGATGATGCTCTGAATGTACATCTCGACAATGTGGTGCCGGCATTGGATGCAGCAGACATAAATGGGACGTTTTATGTTCCCTGTAATGCATTACCTCTGATAGAGCGAATGGACGAATGGCGGGAAATAGCCCGAAACGGTCATGAGCTGGGCAATCATACTATATTTCATCCCTGCGATGGCAGTTTGGCCGGGCGCGAATGGGTAAGTGCCGATCAGGATCTTTCCACTTATTCTTTTTTCCGGCTGATGGAAGAAATTCGGGTAGGAAACGCAATGTTGAAAGCCATTGACGGAAAAGAGCATCGAACTTTTGCTTATACTTGTGGTGACAAATCTGTGGAAGACTCCTCCTTTGTAGAAGCTATTTCAAAATGGTTCCCGGCTGCACGTGATGTTATGTTTCGTATAGAGCATCAGGATGAGGTCAATCCAATGGAAGTAGGATCTTTTTTTGTGATGAATAACACCGGTGAAGAACTCATTGCCCAGGTGGAAAAAGCCCGAATGGAGGGAGGCCTGTTGGTGTTTCTTTTTCACGGGGTAGGAGGCGAACATGCCCTCAACGTTTCGCTTGAGGCTCATAATAAATTAGTGGAATACCTTCAGACCAATAAAGAATATATCTGGGTGGCCCCATTGGTTGAAGTGGCAGATTATTTCTAACTAAGAGATTATTGCAATAGGCCCTTAAAATAAAACTAAACGCAGACACTGTGACGCAAAGTTTTTATTATGAGTGAGTCGAATGTCTTTGTGTCATTTGCATAAACAATTAATTATTAAATACTCCAATAGTTTTACTGGTATAGTGTTGTTGGTAATCCTAATTAAAAGGCTAACCCTATTTTCACACTCAAACCGACCCTTACACGGCACCGACTCGCGCCTTCGTCACGTCAAAAGACTTCCAGGGCGTTGCCCTTGAGATAAGTTCACTTGGGCCTTCAGCCCGGAATCAAAAAAAATATCAGAACACCTGGGAGGGAATACCCTGGATGAAAACTCCTTTTTTATATACGACACCTTCGGCGTCCTTCTTCTATACAGGTATATCTATAAATATTGGAGACCTTCGGCCTCCTCAGGGTGGTTTACTCATGCTCAATGCTGTAATAACTGATTTGCTTCTCAGTACCCTCTCACCCATTCACCGTTCTGCCCTCACTGAATACTGACCACCAATTACTTAAAAACTTGTTACCACCCCTTTCTGCGCCATGCTCCTTGCCCCATGCAATGCTGGCTGAGGAGTTTGCAATCTAATATGCGATCAGGAATGTGAAGTCCCCCAACCTTCCACCGTTTTTCTTTCTACTCATTCAACGTCTCAGCCACCTCTTCCACTTTGAGAAGGCCATCTTCAAGCAAGCTTATGTTTTCAAGATACTTATGAGTGGCAGATTCCACATCCTTTTTGCCATGGGCTATGATGTCGAAAGAACTGGACAGGCGGCCCACCACGTTGCCGATTTCAGCCGATTGTTTTTTCGTTTCTTCTGACATTTTTATGATTTCGCCTGACAACACGCGAAACCCTGCTCCGGCTCCTTTGTTTTTACCATTGTATCCGATGCCTGCAGCTTCAATGGAAGCGTTGAGCCCCATGATTTTGATACGGTCCGCAACCTCATTAATGAATCCAACGATTTGATGTGTTGCTTCCACTTCCCGGCCTGATTTTTCCTGGTTGGTAAGCAATTCCGAGATTACACCTGTAACTTTTTCCTGGTGGATAGCCAACAGGTTCAGTCTTTCACGCAGCAGTGATAACTCATTGAGCAGAACATCAGCAGCTGTCTTTCTTCTGTGGATGTCGGTATCGATGGTGGCCAGGTAAATAACTTCTCCCTCGTCGTTGAAAATGGGTGTCAGCGTGGTGTGCGTCCATATCTCCCGGCCATCACGGGTAGTATTGGGGGCATCATAGAAAACCGGCTCGCCGGATGTTTTGCATCTGCGCAGGCGCTCATCGATAATTCCACTGAAGCTTGTTTGGCGGATGTTGCTCCCCCTGGTAGCAATGAATTCTTCATAAGTGTAACCGTACATGCGGGTAAAGCCATCATTGAGCCACTCAATGTTTCCTTCAGTATCCATGATCATAATGGCATTTTCGGTTTGAGTGGCAACAATGGATAGCAGCTCCATTTGTTTCTGGCTTGCATCCGAAGGTGTGGTTTCCGTTTTTGCTGCTGCTTTTTGCTTTAAAACCTCAATTTCAGCTTGCTGTTTTTGAAGTTTTTTACTGAGCTTTTTCGATTTCTTCTTTTGAGTGAAATACCCCCAGGCAAAAGGGGGTATTAGGCATAAAATTAAAAAATAGTACAACATAAGGTAAGTTCGGTGATGGTTAGTCGATGCAAAACTATTAAAAAAATGAATAACCCCCTTTTGTTGAGTGGTTCTTTGTGCTTTGTTTTTTGTTTTTTAACATATTGACTCTTGACTTTTTCCAAATCTCTGAAAATGGCTTGTTTGTCTTGTGAAATCCGCCTTTGGTCAAAAATAAAAAGCCTTTTATCTTGAAAAACAATCTTTTACAATTTCATGGCGTACAAACTAATCCATAACATTTGCAGGGAAAGATTATGAACATGAGGTCGTTACATATTAATAGCAGGATGATTACCATCATTTTCTTTTTGATGGTATCTATGTCCGTATTTGGGGGAAGAGATAATGGCCGGTTCCGTACATTTAAGAAGGCCATGGCAGCAGCTGAAAATAAAGACTTTGAAACTGCCATGGCGTTGTACTCCGAGATATTGTCTCAAAATCCCGGTCATGTGGATGCCCTGACCCAGTTGGGTGTGTGCATGGTAACAGCGAATCAGTCTCTTGATTCTGCATTGGTACTATTTAACAAAGCGCTTAATATAATCCCACGGGAGGACCGGTTTTCTCCTTTTGGATTTGAACTTCAGCGGACAATTGCCCGCACACACAACCTGAATGCGCACCCCAAAAAGGCACTTGCCATTTTAAAGACGCTTAAGGATTCTGTGGAAAATACTCAACTGAAAAATGAACTTCGAACCGAGATTTTGCAGACCAGAAATGCTGCGGTATTGTTGAAGAACCCCGTGCCATTAAAGATTACCAATCTGGGTGATCAGTTCAACTCCGGTTTTGATGATCACAGTCCCCTGGTGTCACTTACGGGGAATCGTATCTTCTTCACCTCCAGGAGGCCTGCAGGAAGAGACAAGGAGCTTTCGGACGGGCAGTATTCGGAAAAAGTATTTTTTGCAGAGCACAATGGTTATGAATGGGAACAGCCTAGACCAATGGGCCGTTTTTTTTCGCGTTCAGAGCATAAATCCATTTTGTCGCTTTCTCCGGATGGAAACCGAATCTTTTTATTTAAGAATGATCGTGAAGGCAAAAGCATCTATGTGAGTAATTACCGCAATGATGAATGGCAGGAACCAGAAAAATTGCCGCACCCAATTAATTCGGAGTGGGCTGAAACCCATGCCAGCCTTTCGCCCGACCAAAGTACTTTGTTTTTCACAAGTGATCGCCCCGGAGGATATGGAGGTCTTGATATTTACATGGTGAAACTGAATGAATACGGAAAATGGGGAGAACCCGTAAATATGGGTCCGGAGATTAATTCGGAGAAAGATGAAGAAACACCAATGTTACATCCTGATGGCAGGACTTTGTATTTTGCCTCTGAAGGGCACTCTTCAATGGGGCGCTTTGATGTGTTTTTTAGTCAGCTGGAAGAAGATGGCAGTTGGGCTGAACCCGTTAATATGGGGCACCCCATCAATACTCCCGACGATGACTTCTTTTTTGTTCCAACACTTGATAAAAGCCAGGCTTATTATGCATCCTATCGCTTTAAAGAGAATGTGGGGCGATCCGACATTTATAAAGTAGAGTTTGATTCTCTTTACAATGGCTCACTGGCCGTGATTGAGGGAACCATTCAAAACTCAAAGAACTTACCTGCTGAGCATATTCGGATTCTGGTTTCCCGCGATTCGGATAATAAGAGGGTTGGCGATTATCGTCCAAATCCTGAAACCGGTCGCTATCTGCTTTTTCTTGAAGCCGGTGAAAGTTACACCATAAAGGAGATGTCGCCTGAAAAAGAAGAGGAAGAGCAGGTTATTAATGTCCCCGAGCAACTGGCCTTTGATAATTCCGAGCAGGTTCTGATGGTTCAGGATCCCAGAATGCTGCCACCACTTAAGCCGGAGCAGGAGTCTTTTGGGGTTGATACCCGTAAGCTGGCAGAAAATAATCAGAAATCTGCCATGGAGAGGATCAATGACCAGGAAAGAGATACCACTTATACTATCCAGCTGATTGCTTTAAAACACTATCCCAAGGTTGGGCTGTGGTTTTTTAACGGATTGAATCTGGAGACTGTAAAAGCAATGGAAGGCCGCGATGGTTACCTTCGCTATGTTGCCGGTCATTTTGATTCCCGCGAGGAAGCCATTCGGTACCGTAGTAAAATACAACGCGAAGGTCATTTCGCCGATGCCTGGATCAGACCGTGGGAGCCTTTGAAGGAGCTCTCGAAAGGCCAGACGTTGCTGGCAGAGCGATAATTAATAGAATTTCTGCTTGGTGAACCATCTTTCAATCCAGGAAAAACTGATTTTTATGGTGTGATAATTTTCTTCTATCAAACCATTGTTTTCAGTGCCCTTTACAGAATGCTGGTAGGCGAGATGCAGGCGGTTTCCCAAATTGTTTAAGGGCAACGAAAACCCAGCACTGATGCCTTTTTCTTCAATTCTTGTGCCATTTACACTGAGGTATCCGTCAGAATAAAACAGGCCTGCTTCCCAGGACATACTGTTGATGAGTTTGTGCTTGTTTTTGGGGTGGGAATATGAAAACCCTGCCCCAAATGTTTGTGAATCGTGAAAGGTGCCATTTAATGTCTGACTGCCATTCAGTGTCGACCATTCGGAGAAGGAATAATCGGCTGAAAATTGCCATCCCGACTGCCAATGTTTTGCAAGTCCCGCTGTAAACATATTCGGGAGCCAGACATCTTCAGCCGATTGGTCCTCATTATAATAGGTGGTACTTTCGTCCTGCAGAATGGTTTGATTGGATGTGGCGTAGATATTGGTCTCGGGCTGCCAGGTAGCACCGGCATAAATATTCCCGTTATTTGTTTTGCCTTTGTATTGTAAACCGTATTTAAGATAAAGGTTGTTAAAATACCACTTTTTGCTGCTGCTGATGGTTATGCCGCTCAGATCCGAGTAATCGGCCGTTTCCATTATATCTGACGATCCCCAAAGGAAAGTGGCATCCACGCCGGCAGAGAAATTTTTTGTCAGTTTAATGCCATTGGATAATGTAACTCTTGACAGACCTCCGCTGCCTTCATATACCATGGGGTAATCCGATGTTGACCCTATAATATCATTGTTGGCATTGATTTCATAGCCTACACTTGAAAATGGATACAGCCCCAGAGACATGCCCCACCAGGGAGTTACCCTGAACCCCATGGACAGGATATCAAAATTGCTGTCAAAATTTGTTTGCTCTTTTCCGCCCATCGAAAACTTATTGATGGTGCCTTGCCCCTGCAGGTTGAAGTAAAATGACAGGGAATCAAGATGGCTTAGAGAAGCAGGGTTCAGTGTATTGAGATAACCATCTGAGGGCATTGCTACACCACTGTTTCCCATTGCTGCATTTTTAGCATGGGCAGGGGTCTCCAATATGCCAAAACCAAAAACAGAATAAGGCGATGAGGTATTGTTCTGTGCATCCAAATTCCCGGTAGAGGTTATCAGGATTAAGGCAATTAGCAATATTTTTAAATTATTCTTTGTCATAGTTGTAATAAAAAACATTTAATCTGGTTTCTGCAGAAGAGTCTGTATAGCCCTTAAATTTTAATTTGGTCACGCTTCCTTCAAGATCATCCTGTGACAAAGCCACGACAATACCTGTCCCGTCCGATATTACTTCCTCGTTAATTAAAGCATTCAGAAAATAGGTAATGTCGAAGCTATAAACCCAGGTCTCTTCATACAGAGATGTGGCTTGGGTAAGTGTACCCGTAACTGTGCTGCCTGAGCTGTCCACGATATAAGATGATAGTTGATTGATGTTATCCGCTTCCAGCAAAAAAAGTGATGAGGGAGGATTCTGTGTCTGGTTTTGTTCTTTATGGACTCCTATCAAAAGGTTGGCCTTTACTATCCGGCCTTTGTTTTCAAGGGCCTTCATTGAGGAAAGTCCTTCAATGTCAATTCGTGTGAAAAATCCGGTTCCACCCTGCAATACAGCCGAATGGTCGAGTTGTGTTTCCGAAACTGTTTGCTTGTAAGAGGTAAGCCCTTGCAGCAATGGTTCCTCAGAGATGCTTTCTATGTGGTTGAATTGATAGCTGGTCGATGTTAAGGGAAAATTATGTGTGATTTCAATTTCTTCAAGTTCTGTCAGATGTGTATATAGCCTGATATTAATGCTGCCTTCAGAGGCATTATACCCCATTATGGCATCAGATCCCTCCTTATCAGGAGTCAGAGCCACCCCTTTGATGATCTCCTCAAAATCAGCGGATGTCAGGAAACTGTTGCGTTGAAGTGTGTCTAAAAGCATTTTTCCCAGGTCATCAGATAATCTGATGGACAACTCCCTTTCGGCATTGGGCTCCGGATAATAATGAGAGCTGCCTGCAGGAACAGGTGAATAATCAAACCAGTCGTCATTACAGATAGTCCCTGATTTATTGGTAGTAATCTCTTCATCCAGTAAATGTACGTCCAGTCCAAATAATTTGGTCGTGTCGCCTAAATAATAGCCGGAATGATTCATCACCAGGCAAAGCGAATCAAATTGTTCTTTATCATCCACCCTACTTGTGGGAACTCCTATCCTGAAGAATGCTGTGGAGCTGGTTTCATGTGTTTCACTGTATCCGCATAATGCTACACCTGTAGCGGATGTTTCCACCGTGTCCATTCTGAAGGTGGATAAATCCAACGCAAATGTGTCTGTGATGGCTGTATAAGTATCCGAGGTTACAAAGTCATCTCCAATAGAAAAATCCCCCTCAGAACAGGAAGATGCGAGGGGGATCAGGATGAAAAGGAGGACCTGAAAAAGCAGATTAATTCCTTTTACCTTTTTGTTTTGCATGTTGCATTTAGTTTTCAGTTTTAAACCTTTGGCGAAAGTATGTCTCTGAAGCCGGCATCCCATTAATTTTCAACCATCGTGATAAACTTTATTACCAAATACCAAAACGATTCAACCAACCCAATAAAAGGCTGGATGTAGAGAATAAATCAAGGTTTGTATGATAAGAACCTGTTTTGGTAGAAAAAACATGGTTCTTATTCGGGTTATTTGTCCTTTTGTCGTCAAAGCGCTCGCCTGCCTTCAGATAAGGTCGTGCCGGGAGTGGCTTTTGAAATAATCAGGTTGAATTTTTAAACAGTTATATTTTATGCAACTTTCCAAAACATGGTGGTACTTTTTAATGGCCACAATATTTGTCTTTACTGCATGTGACGATGATGATGACGATGAAGATCTTAATGGCAACTGGGTTGAACTGGGGGCATTTGAGGGGATACCACGCACCGATGCAGTGGCTTTTGTAATAGGTGACTACGCATATGTAGGGACCGGCTACAATGGCGAAGAGGATGAGCGTCTGAGAGATTTCTGGCGGTATGATGCTGTTAACGATACCTGGCGAGAGGTAGCATCACTACCGGCTGAGGCTGCTGCCAGAAATGGTGCCGTGGCCTTCTCATCAAACGGTAAAGGTTATGTAGGTACCGGCTATGATGGTGAAAACAAATTAAAAGATTTCTGGGAGTTTAATCCGGCAGAGGGCGGGGATGGTCAGTGGACCAGAATTGATGATTTTCCCGGAACCGCCCGTTATTCAGCCATTGCTTTTGGCCTGGAACAAAATGGTTATGTAGGTACCGGGTATGATGGTAACCGGTTGAAGGATTTTTACAAGTATGATGCAGCTTCTGGCAGTTGGTCCCAAATAATGAGTATTGGTGGATCCAAGAGACGTGATGCCGCTGTTTTTGTTATTGATGGTAAAGCCTATGTATTTACCGGGGTTGATAACAGTGAATACGTTACAGATGCATGGATGTACGACCCGCAGGCGGATACCTGGACTGAAAAACGGGAAATCACCAGTGGAACCAATGATGATGAATCATATGATGATGATTATAGTCTGGCAGGAACCAACGTGGTTGCTTTTTCCATGGGCGGACTTGGCTATATTTCCACCGGTGGTCAGGGATATGCCGGTAATACAACCTGGGAATACAACCCGATCACCGATTTTTGGGAAGAAAAGTCTAACTTTGAAGGATCATCGCGAAGTGATGCCGTGGCTTTTGCGATCAATAACACGCCTTATGTGGCCACAGGTAATAGTTCGGGTTATTATTTCGATGATGTTTGGACATTTTATCCCGATGAGGAGCAAAATGATAACGATTAATTGTTTTAAGCTGCAGGGAAAATCCGGATAGCATTTATGAACCGTGAAAAACACAGAATAAATTTAAGAAGAGCATGGGCCGTTGTCTCATCCGAATTTAAAAAATTAGGGTGGCTGCACATCATTTTGTGGGTTGGATATTCATTCGTTTTCTTTTATGGCCCTAATCTGATTTTCGATACGGAAACGGCCATTCTAATCACCCTTCGAACGCTGGCTATTAACGCCCTGATTTTCTATGTCAATATTCTGGTATTATTGCCGCTTCTGATGGGACGAAACCGGGTAAAGACGTATATTTTCTCTCTGGTTGTTCTTCTGGCAGTTGTTGCTGTCTTTCATCAGGTTACAGATCCTGTAAAGCCGGAGATATGGGTTCAATTGAGAGAACGAAGGGAAGATACCCGGGTTAACAATCCTCTTCTCAGGGAAAATTCTTCTGTCCCTGAGAGACGACATACCCGCCCTTTGACACCTTCCGGGCGATCAAAATCGGTAAAACAAATTCTACCCCGTCATTTTCTTGCTGGTTTACTTCCTCCTTTAGGAATGCTTTTCCTGAGTACGTTGTTCTGGATTGTTTTGGAATCAAAGCGTAAAGAGAAAGAACAACTATCACTGACTAATCAAAGCCTGGAAACGGAGATGAAATTTTTGAAGTCTCAAATGAATCCGCATTTCCTTTTTAATGCTCTGAATAATATATATTCCCTTTCTCAGCAGGGGAGTTCCAAAACTTCACAATTGATATTGAAACTGTCCTCTATGCTGAGGTTTATTGTTTACGAAACTGACGAAATGAAAATTCTCATAGGCTGCGAAGTTGATTATATTAGGGATTACGTGGAATTTCAGAAGATTAAATTAGAAGAAAAACCCAATCTTGATATTGATTTCAGCGCAATAGACCGTGAAATCCGTATCGAACCCATGCTTATTTTTCCCTTTGTAGAAAATGCCTTTAAGCACGGCAGTATTGACGACACTAAAACCGGATGGATTAAAATGGGATTGAAGGCCCTGGATGGTCACATTTTGTTTTTTTCACAAAACAGTAAGCCTTCGCGGTATGTTTCAAAGGACCGGTCGAAAGGGATTGGCATTGAGAATGTAAAAAAACGCCTTTCCTATCTGTATAAAGGGCGATACCGTTTAGATGTTATAGACCGAAAGGATGTTTTTGAAGTACAACTGGAAATTGATACGATATGAAGATACGTTGTGTCATTATTGACGATGAATTCCCTGCCCGGGCATTACTGAAAGATTTCATTGAGCGCTTTCCACACCTCGAACTTGCCGGGGCTTTTAAATCTCCTCTCGAGGCTTTGCCACTGCTTCAAAGTGGGAAGGCAAATTTGGTTTTTCTGGATATTCAGATGCCTGAAATATCAGGCATGGAATTCCTGAAAGCTTTTAATTTGAGAGATATTCTGGTTGTCATAACCTCAGCTTATCCTGAATATGCACTGGAAGGTTATCAGCTTGATGTTATTGATTACCTGCTGAAGCCATTTTCGTTTGAGCGTTTTGTGCAATCGGTGCAAAAAGCCGGCAGCCGCCTGCAAAAAAGTAATCCGGCTGAAATAAAAGGTGGTGCCGTCTCTGATCCTTCCAATGAATATGTTATAGTGAAAGCAGATTATAAATCCTATCGGGTGAAGATTTCAGACATACTTTTCATAGAAGGCATGCGGGAATATGTCACCTTTCATTGTGTTAACCAAAAACTGGTCTCCCTCGAATCTCTGAAGAATCTAATGGAGTCGCTGCCCGCAAATGTTTTTATGAGAATTCATAAATCCTTTATTGTTAATCGTAACCAGGTGAAAGCATTGTACGGAAACCAGCTTCAACTGTTGAATACAGAAAAAACAGTCCCCATTGGACAATCTTATAGGGAAGAAGTAAAAAAAAATCTTTTTAATTCATGACCAGCAAAAAAGCCCGGAGCATAACGCCCCGGGCTTTTCGTTTTAAAGCAAATTGAAGATTATTCTTTATCCTTTTCGCATTCTTTTTTCTTTTTGTCACACTCTTTTTTCTCTGCTTTGTCGCATTCTTTCTTTTCTTTTTTGCAACATTCTTTTTTCTCTTTCTTAGTACATTCTTTCTTTTCAGGGTCCTGATTCATAGCGTCTGACATGACAGGAGTTGAAAGAGCAAGTGTGAAAACAAAAAGAAATGATAAAGCTAGTTTACGTTTCATAGTACTATTGTTTTTTAATTAAAAAATCCATCTTTTGGTTTCTACAAGTTTAGATTGAATCTTAATAAATGTATGTTATTGCGATGTTATACCGTGTTAATACAATGTTAAAAAAATGATTTATTTGTTTTGTAAAATAGTAGAATAATGGCCATTTGTAGAGGATTTTACAGGGTTGGATGAAAAAAGTTCAGAAAGGTGTACAGATGGGTTTATTTTCCTCCTACAAGCAATATATGAATGATGGTAACAATGTATAAATTGAGAAAAACATCCATGCTGATCCTTTTTTCTGTGGCATGCTATTCCGGTCTCCTGGGACAGACCGGAGATTCAGAAAAGATGGAAGCCTGGACACTGGAAAGGTGTATTGAATATGCCCGCGAAAAAAATATCCCTGTAAAAAAGATCCGTTTACAGGAAGATGCAGGAAAAGTAAACTTAATGGAGGCAAAAAGTCGTCGCTTGCCTTCGGTTAGTGCCTCTGCTTCTTTATCAGGAAATAACAGCAGAGCCTATGATAATACCGGCGGTGTATTTTCCAAAGGTGCTCAGGTGGGCGTTAACTCTGATATGCCACTTTACCAGGGGGGGATAATTTCCAATGATATTAAGGCCTCTCGCATAGAACTTGAAAAAGCCGGACTAAATACCAGGGAGGCCGAAAATGACATTATTCTTTCTGTTACTCAGGCCTGGATGAACATCCTTTTTGCCAGAGAGAACTTTATTTATTTTAAGGAAATCGAGGCCACTTCTAAAGCAACACTTGAGCGCACCCAGGCACTGTTTGAAGCCGGCACGGTATCTCGTCAGGATCTTGCCGAAATGGAAGCACAATATGCATCAGAACAGTACTCAATGGTAACTGCTCAGAATGAACTTAACGTAAGAATTACCGATCTGAAAACCATTTTGGACTTGCCATATGACAAAGACTTTAGTCCAGCATGGCCTGCTTCTATTCAGGAGCCTGGCGGTGAGCTTCCCGCTTTTTCATTGATTGCGGTGGAAGTATTGGAAAAAAGGCCGGAAATAAAAAACAGCCTTTTGTCGGAAAAAATAGCCGAACTTGACCTGGCCAATGCCAGGGCCGGCTATCTGCCGCGCGTTAGCTTAAGTGCTTCGGCTTCCTCTTTATATTCTGATATTTACGAGAACTCTTTCAGCAACCAGATGAGTGACCGGTTTTCTCAAAATATAGGTTTTTCTGTAAGCATACCAATATTTAGCCGGAATGAGAATAAAGCCAATGTGGCGCGCTCCAAAATTGATTTACAACAAACCGGACTGGAAAGTAGAAATGTAAAAAATCAACTTTTACAAACGGTTGAGCAATTGTATGTGGATGCGCTTGCCCAGCAGGCTCGCTATGAAGCGGCTATTGAGCAGGCAGACGCAGCCCGGATAAGTCACGATTTAAGACAAGAGCAGTTTAATTTGGGAATGCTCAATGCCATAGATCTCAGGCAATCTAAAGGTGAGTTGTTAAATGCAAAAGCTGAATTGATTCAGTCTCGTTATTCAGCTTTGCTGTATCAGAAAATGCTGGATTTTTACAGGGGGATACCCATTACTCTCAACAACTAAGAAATACGTCAAAACATTACTGCTATGAAGCGAAAATCTTTAATAATCATTGCCGGTCTTGCTATACTTGGATTAGGGCTGGCTTTTATCTTCCGCCCCGGAACTTCTGAAGATTCTTTCATGCCACGCATAAAAGTGGTTGAAGAGGGTAACATTGTAAATACAGTAACAGCAACCGGAACCGTGGAACCTATTGACCAGGTTGAAGTGGGCACACAGGTATCCGGTGTTATTGAGGAAATTTTTACAGATTATAATGAAAGGGTGGAAAAGGGACAGCTTATCGCCAGAATTGATGAAAGTACTTTAAGCACGCGTCTTTTACAGGCACGTTCAAGTCTGGCCTCGGCTGAAAATGAACTGGACTACCAGCAAAAAAACTTCAACCGCACGCAAAAGTTGTATGAAAAACAAATGGTAAGTGAAACGGTGTATGATGAGGTGCTTTACAAATACAGGAATGCCCAAACTTCGGTTGAGTCTCTAAAGTCTGAAGTGGAACAGGCTGAAGTGAACCTTTCTTATGCTCGGATTTATTCTCCCATAGAGGGCGTGGTGTTAAGTAAAAGTGTGGAGGTTGGACAAACAGTTGCCGCCAGCTTTAACACTCCAACATTGTTCCTGATAGCTAAAGATTTGACTCGCATGCAGGTGGAGGCCGATGTGGATGAGGCCGATATTGGTCAGGTAGAAGTTGGGCAAGAGGTCGCTTTTACCGTTGATGCTTTCCCTGACACCGAATTTAAAGGTGAAGTTATTCAAATTCGGCTCGAACCGGCAGTAGAGAGCAATGTGGTTACCTATACCGTTATTATTGATGCCCCCAATTCAGAGTTGAAATTGAAACCGGGCTTAACAGCCAGTGTCACCATTGTTACACGTCAGGTAAAGAATGTTCCTGTGGTTCCTGTTGCAGCATTGCGTTTTGAACCGGATCAGGGCATGTTGGGAGAAATGCCTCCTTTCCCTGGAAAACCGGGGCGTTTTGCCGGGAGACCTGATGGCGAAGAGAATAAAAGAACCGACGGTGACAACGATAAAATATGGGTTATGGAAGACGGTAAAATACATCAGATACCAGTTCAGGCAGGTTTGGAAGATGGTGTGATGGCCGAAATTTCACGAGGGATTAATGTGGGAGATTCTATAGTTACGGGACTGCAGTCAAATCAGGAACCCTCAGCGATGTCTGCAAGAAGTCCTTTTATGCCAAGTCGTCCGGGTGGAGGCGAGGGTGGAAGAAAATAATACGGGAATGGATAACGATAGGCAAAGAATATGAAAAACGAGATAATAGAAATACTTGATCTAAAAAGAAACTTCTCAGTGGGGATTGAGACAGTACAGGCTTTAAAAGGGGTTTCCTTTACGGTGTCGGAGGGTGAATTTATCACCATAATGGGAGCCAGTGGTTCAGGAAAGTCTACGTTGCTCAATATTTTGGGAGCCCTGGATCGACCTACGGAAGGGAATTATGTGCTTGATGGCACAAATGTGGGTACACTGTCGAAGGATCAGCTGGCCGGAATCAGAAATCAAAAAATCGGATTTGTTTTTCAGTCCTTTAACCTCCTGGCACGTACTTCAGCTCTTGAAAATGTGGAACTACCCTTAATGTATAACTCTTCGGTATCACCCCGCAAGCGTAAGAATCTTGCTGAAAAAGCTCTTGAAACTGTTGGATTGGCCGATCGGATGGATCATGCCCCTAATCAGCTGTCGGGGGGACAACAACAGCGCGTTGCCATTGCCAGGGCACTGGTCAACGATCCGGTGATGGTATTGGCCGATGAGGCCACCGGGAACCTGGATAGTAAAACAACTATGGATATTATGGCCCTTTTTCAGGATCTTAACCGACAGGGAAAAACCATTGTTTTTGTAACACACGAACATGAAATCGCCGAATACAGCAACCGGACCATTGTCCTCAGGGACGGTGAAATTGTTAAAGACCATGCAAATCTTGGTCGACGGGCTGTATTGGACTGATTAAAACTGATGCAATCAAATTTGTATTTTCTGGTTTGACGCCCAATTATGCGCCTCTTTATTACATGAAACACGCAAGGTTAATGGTAAAGACGCGCGGCCTTGCGTCTCTACAAAAGAAAAATCCCACAACGCATAGACACATGACTGTATTAAATCTTTCAAAAATTGCCGTAAAGGCAATGGGCCGCAATAAGATGCGGACTTTTCTTACAATGCTGGGGATTATCATAGGGGTAACCTCGGTAATTACCATGCTCGCCATTGGCGAAGGCTCCAAAGAGAGTATCCAGGAGCAAATATCATCAATGGGAGCCAATATGCTCATGGTCCATCCCGGAAGCGATGAGCGTGGCGGTGTTCGAATGGATCGCTCTTCTATGCAATCGCTAACACTGGATGACATTGAGGCTATTTCGAGATATGCCACCCATGTTTCTGCTTTATCCCCCATGGTCAGTTCGGGAGGGCAGGTGATTGCAGGGGCTAACAACTGGCCAACAACCATTCAGGGTGTGGGGAAAGATTTTCTTGAAATACGTAAAATGGAGGTTTCAGAAGGAGTAATGTTTACCGATTATGAGGTTAAGAGAGCCGGAAAGGTTTGTCTTTTGGGGCAAACGGTTGTTGAAAACCTTTTTCCTGACATTGAGAGTGCAGTTGGTCAGACCGTCAGGTTTAAGAACATACCCTTTAAGGTAATCGGAGTATTAGCCTCTAAAGGCCAGAACACTTTTGGACAGGATCAGGATGATGTGATTCTGGCCCCTTATACGACCATTCAAAAAAGAATCATGGCCATCACTCATATTCAGTCTGTTTTTGCCAGTGCCGAAAATGAGATGGTTTCTGAACAGGCAGAAGAAGAAATTACTTTAGCTCTCAGGGCTTCGCATGATTTGGATGATGATGAAGAAGATGATTTTAATGTTCGTTCGCAGCAGGAACTCATAAAAACATTCAGTTCCACCAGTGAAATGCTGACCCTTTTGTTGGGGGCAATAGCCGGCATCTCATTATTGGTGGGGGGGATTGGAATCATGAACATCATGTTTGTATCCGTAACAGAGCGAACCCGGGAAATAGGCTTAAGAATGGCAGTTGGCGGTCGTGGACGGGACATCCTCTCGCAGTTTTTGATGGAAGCCGTAATTGTAAGTGTGGGTGGTGGTTTGATCGGTATTTCTCTTGGACTTATCCTTGCTTATGGAATGGGAAACTTGCTTGTCTGGCCTGTAGTTGTAACAAATCAATCAATCATGCTTTCCTTTTTGGTTTGTGCGGTCGTCGGAATATTTTTTGGATGGTATCCGGCCCGCAAGGCTGCAGGGCTTGATCCAATTGAAGCCCTTCGTTACGAATAAAACGGCCTAAAAATTGTAACAAATAAGGAAACAACTCCATAAAAGGAAATATTGATTTTTTATGGACGTCAAACCTTATTTGCTATGACTCGCTATACTCTTATATTGATTTTGGCCCTTATGGCTGGTTTACCGTTTTTGAGTTTTGCCTCTTCTTATAATGGAACAACCAAGTCGGGTGAGACTTATTTCCAGCAACGTGTATACGGTCCCGGAGAGGAATTACGTTATTCTCTGAATTATGGTTTTATAAAAGGTGGAGAAGCTAGTCTTATGGTGAAAGATACCACTCTCCATGGAGAAAAGCTGCATCACGTAATTGCCCGGGGTAAAACGGTGGGTCTTGCAGATGCCATCTATAAAGTGCGTGACCGCTACGAGAGTTTCATTGATCCACAAACAGATCTTCCGGTTAAATCGGTGCGCAGCATACGGGAAGGCAGTTACCGTTATTACAATGAAGTTTCGTATGAACATCAGCATTTGGATTCTGCAAAAATAGAAAGTAAGAAATCGGGAGAGAAATGGGTGCCTGAGAATATTCAGGATATTCTTTCCGCATTTTATTATGCCAGGAAGCATAAGTTTAATGAAGATCTGAAGGAAGGGGAATTGATTGAAATTATGACTTATTTTTCTGATGAACTCTTTCCCCTGAGGATTAGATATAAAGGCGTTGAAGTTATTGATACCCCGCTGGGCGATTTGGAATGCTACAAGTTTGTGCCGGTAACTGAAGTTGGTCGGGCCTTCAAAAACGAAGACGATATGCAGGTGTGGATTTCACGCGACAAAAACCGGGTGCCCGTTCGAATCAGGTTTCAACTCAGAGTGGGGGCATTTACCTGCAACCTGGAGCAATTTCGCGGGTTGCATAATCCCTTTTCCAGTTTTCATGTGGATTGAGTATTTCTGGTCGCTGGTTGACGGTTCAATAGTGGGATGAAATGTTTTTTCTTTTTCTTAGACCCGGCAACGGAAGTTAACCTGCTATTGTGCCGCCATCTTTTTCATCAAAACAGTCACAAAATATCATTCAACCATCAATTTCTGCCTTCTGTATCACTGCAGAGGGCTTTTCCCCGGGCACTAATATCTGTTGTCTTTCCACTATTGTCTGAAATCTTCAGGCGTTTTCATTGATTTACACTATTTTTGCACCGCAAAAAAAGTTATACACCTTTATTAATTACAGATAAAATGGCAACAACTGCAGATTTCAGAAACGGGATGTGCATTGAATTCAACGGACAGTTGTTTTTCATTATCCAGTTTCAGCATGTTAAACCCGGGAAAGGACCTGCCTTTGTACGTACAAAGTTGAAGAATGTATCTACCGGAAAGGTAATAGACAATACATTTTCTTCGGGCCACAAGGTAACCGAAGCCCGCGTTGAGAGAAGACCGCACCAGTATCTTTATAAGGACGATATGGGCTATCACTTTATGAATAGTGAAACTTTTGAGCAGGTAAATATAGGTGAAGAATTGGTGGAAAGTCCTCATCTTCTCAAAGAAGGGTTGGAAGTAGAAGTAGTATATCATGCCGATACAGAAACCCCTTTGATGGTTAATCTGCCTCAGTTTATTAATTATGAGGTGACATATACCGAGCCGGGTGTGCGTGGAGATACATCTTCAACCAACTCATTGAAACCTGCTACCGTTGATACCGGCGCAACCATTATGGTTCCTCTTTTTGTCAACACAGGAGATAAAATAAAAGTGGATACACGCGATCAGTCGTATGTAGAGCGTGTGAAAGAATAATTTTTTCGTTAAAATATTTTACCCGTACAGGAGTCTTAGAAAAGAATCTTGTGCGGGTTTTTTCATTTTTTTGATAATAAAACAACTAATACTGTGTCATTCTTAAGTAAAATATATTCCTGGAAGGGAGGTGTCTGTTTTGAACAACAGCTATGCTGACGCAAGGGAAATATTCCGGGCATGGCAGAGAATGAAAGAAGGTGAAATATAAAAACCGAAAAGGTTTGAATCCTCTGTTTTTTTAGGTTGTTTATAAAAAAGATAATAATTCGCGAAAAAAATTTTTATTTCGTACATTTAGCGAGAACGTAAGACTGTCGTAATCCATGATAACGCAAGTAAAAAAGAAAAGACTTCGTCTGTACAAAGACCGGCTTAATATTTTGCTGGATATAGCACAGACCATTAACCAGGACCATACGGTTGATGATTTGCTTGCTGAGTTTGAAATTTTACTTCGTGAAGAGTTGGAAGTTGGTAAAATATTGGTGTTTACAAATTCCGACGGAACCTGGAAGAATCTTTTGATATCAGGTGTTTCAGCTTCCGAAGTTGAGAAAATTGATGTCGAACGCGACCTTCTTCAATTCAAATCCATTGAAAATATTACTCTCGCACCCCCCGTTCCTCTTCAGGGATTTGATGCTGTAATTCCTCTTTTTCACCGTTACCGGGCCATAGGGTATGTGCTCATTGGCGACGTGGAGGAGGAGCAGCAGGGTATTAGTCCCACCATTAAGCATTTAAAACTGATACAGATAATCTCCAATCTGATAATTGTGTTTATTGAGAATAAGCGCATGCAGGAGACCATACTTGAGCAGGAGGCCCTGAAGAAAGAGATGGAGGTAGCATCCCGGATTCAGAATCAGCTAATTCCCAGTTCGGAGGATTTGCCGCGCCATAAAAAACTTTCTTTACAATCTTTTTATCATCCCCATTGGGGGGTTGGAGGAGATTATTACGACATTATACAGTTGTCAAGGTCTTCCATTGGTTTTTGTGTTGCTGATGTTTCCGGAAAAGGGATTGCTGCAGCTCTGCTGATGTCTAATTTTCAGGCTATTATCCGTACGCTTTTTACTTCCAATATTAATCTCAAGAACCTTATTCATCAATTGAATGTAAGGGTAAACAGCAGTGCCAATAATGAGAAGTTTATTACCATGTTTATCGGTAAGTATAATCTTCGTACACGGCGGCTTACTTATGTCAATGCCGGGCACCTGCCACCCCTGGTGTTCGATCCTAAGAAGTCAAATCTTTCATCACTTGATCAGGGGTGTATTGGTTTGGGGATGTTGGATGTGATCCCTTCTGTTGAAGTTGGGAAAGTGACCATTCCCAGAAATGCCAAGCTGATGGCTTTTACTGATGGGCTGATTGAGTTGGAACGCGGCAATGAAGTAGAGTCAGGATTGATGAATATTGAGAAAATCATTACCAACAAGCACTCCATCGAAAAGAACATGGAAGAGGCTAAGGATTTAGTTGCCAGGCATATTGAATCCGGGGCCGTTTTTGATGATATTTCGTTGATTGGAATGGAATTTAAATAATTCAACCGGTTATTGGTTGAGATTCTTCCATATCTCCTTGGTTTTTATACAGTAAACACGAGCCATCCTTAAATTAGTCTTCCCTACGAAATCACATAGCTGCTCTCTGGAGTGCCCCAGTTCTTTATTCAGCATACGGATGTTAATACGTTTCTGTTCGTCGGTGATATATGGATTTTCAGTGATCTGTTCTTCAGTAGTGGATAGAATTTTTTGACGCTGAGGATTCAGTTTTTCGTAGTTTAAGCAAAACCAGGTTTTGCAAAAAACTTCAAGGGCATTTAACCTGAGAGCATCGTATTCAAATTTATCCAGAATGATTTCACCTTTTTCATGTAAGGCAGCATCCCGTGGCCAGTTGTAATAGGCCTGCGATACATTAATGCCTGCTTCCCTGAGTTGCGGCACCATCCGGGGAAGGGTGTTCAGAATGTGACAAATGTTTTTATCGGTCAGATTGTTGGTAGAGTGCTGCGGGACAGACAATAAAGAGAAATAGAACAGCAATATGCCAATTAAAGAAAATTTACTAAACATGGTCTTGAAAAATTATGGGAAAACCCGATGTTCAAAACCAAGTTAGTAAATTATCTGATATTTAGAGTTAAGTGAGGCAGAAAACATTTGCTGTCTGACCAGATCTGTTTTCGCAACAGCATATTAATTTATTTCTTCTGCTTTGTCAACAAGCTCATCAATGTCTTCTATTTTGAAATCCCCGTAAAAGGACAGCAGGATCAGCCCTTCTCCTTTATCCCCTACAATATGGCATTCTTTAATTTTCCGGCCTTTGCGGATAATAAAAACACGTTCATCATTATCCTCATCTTCAACTTCGGCAAAAGGTCTTTTTTCAAAAGTATTGATCACGGCATTAATGGCCTCTTTTCCTTCGTCCTCATTGCAGATCATCATTTTTATCTTTTCGAGGGGGCCGGTAACTTGTTTGGATTCATTATCATCCACAACCATGTCAACCATATCAATTATGTCCTTGGACAGAGACATGATGGTGACTCCGTCAGCGCCTTCGAGTTGAAGGTATAGCTTGTCTGAAGCACTGGCCTGTCCCGATGCTGCAATTGCAGAGAACCAGGCAATGATGGAAACTAAAAATATTGTTCTCATCCTTCTTTGGTTTAATGTTTATTTATTAATCAATATCAATGAGGTATTTGAACTCATCCGCTATTTTTACCTCTTTGTCTTCAGGAACCTGGATAGTGACATCCACTTCCTGCTTTCTCATCATAGCAAGGTTCTGAACACTAAAATAGCGGTCAAGAAGCAGTACCGAATCGTTTTGCAGGAAGAAATATTCAATCATGTTGGCATTTTTCATGGCTCTTTCTCCATCTTTTCCTCTTGCTTCTTTCCGGATGGTAATCCTGAAATCACCCTCAGAACGAATAACGTCAATATCGGGGGTACCTACCAGAACTAATTCATTATTCCTTCTCTTTATTGAAACCCCGTCATTGCTGAATACATGGTGGCCGTCGCCTAACTTCAAAGACGCTTTGTTCGGTTCTATGTAGATGGTGTCAGAAGCAGGTATTTCCAGTGTTTTTCTTTCTTCTACATCCACTTTGTTGGCAAAACCACTTGCTACGCTAACGCCTGTATAGGCAATAAGACCGATTCCGGCAAGCCATAAAATTAGAGAGGTAATAAGGAATGCCGGACCGCCTTTCTTAAATTGAAAAACCAGGTGCATGCCAAGGTAAAAGATAACAAGCATGGGTATACCCAGAGTGAGTGCGAGGCCGATGAAGGCTCCCCATTGCTGGTCAGGTAAAAGGAAGAGACTTCCCAGTTCGGGAATCCAGGTGCTATGATTCAGTATGGTCCCAAACAGCAGGTCTGTTAGGGAGAATGTGAAAATAAGCCCCATGAGCGATACAAAGGATGTTATAATAAGGATAACCCCGAACACCACTGCAAGAACTCTGAGTATGCCATTCATTACTTCTGTTCCATTGTTTCGTGTGGTCTGTCGCCTTCTCCAGTTTTCGCTTCCGGGTGCTCCGCCCATCATCATTATGCGCTGTTGAACTGTTACCGCTTTTGGAATGGCTATCCACAGAATAACGTATGCCAGCAGGGATGTTCCGTAAAACAAAGTTGCCAGGATGAAAAGCAAACGAAACAGAAGGGGATCTGTGCCAAAGTAATTGCCGAGTCCTCCGCAAACTCCGCCAAGAAACCGATTGTCAGGATCTCTGAACAGTTGCTTGCGAACGGGAGGTTCGAACGTTTCTTTTTTCTCCTTTTGCTCGTCCGGATCATCCGGTGCTTCATAGTCACCGGGGTCTCCCAGGGTTTTTATGATCTCTTCCACATCTGAGAGAGTGATGGCTGATCCGGCATCAGGGTGAACACCCCTGAATAATTCTGCAATGCGAAGATTGATGTCTTCAAGCGTTTCATTCGCTTCATCGCTTTCTCCGAGAGTTGCTTTTACAGCCTTCAGGTATGCATCAAGTCGGTCGAATGCATCTTCCTCAATGCTGAAGGCATGTCCTGCAAGGTTGATATGTATTGTTTTCTTCATTTCTTTTTTTTGTTTTTCAAGGGTTCTTCAACTCATTAGCTTTCTGATTACATTACCGCATGCATAACATGTGGCCAGGCGAAGAAACCGAACAGCTTAAAAATGAACGCCAGAGCTAAAAGGATACCGATGAGAATAAGAAATCCCTTAAGAGCAGACCGGAATGCCAGTCCGAGGATAAGTAAAATCAGCACCAGCGGAAAAATGCCGGGAAAACCGAAGTGCCCAAACGGCATTTCAAAATGGAAGGCCGGCATAAAACCCAGGTGGAAAGGGACGCTTACCAAATTGGCCAGTACAATGATGCCCAACACCACTGCTGTCACAATCAGGGCAGTTCGATCACGCTTTCGGAATCGACCCAGGTAGTCTTCGCCTTTTTTATAGGCCGAAGATTGCTGAAATTTTCTTTTTACTTCGTCGTACTCATTTTTGATATTCTTCTCAATGTTGGAAATATTAACATCATGACCTCTCATCTCTAGTCTTTGGGTTGCCGTCAGAGCAGGAGGGATGGCTATCCACAGAATGATGTAAATGGGGATGATAGCCCCGAAACTGAGAAATGGGAGAATCGCGAACAGAACTCTGACAATCACTCTGTCGATGTTGAAATAGGCAGCAATACCTGAGCAAACACCTCCCAATACACGGTCTTCTATATCGCGATACAAGCGCCTGCGGGGAGGAACCTGAGTATAGGTGGATTCTTCACCGGCCGGTTCCCGGGAGCTTTCACTTCCCTCTTCTTCTGCGAAATCTTCGGGCTGCCCCATGGTATTGATGATTTCCTTTACCAGATCAATTGAGATGACGCCGGTTGAGGGGTCAATTTTATCTTCGAAGAGTTCTCTTATTCGACTTTCGATGTCACTTAGCATTTCCCGGCCACCTTCTTTCTCACGCGACCAGGTCTCCAGTTTTTTCAGGTACTGGTCAAGTCGTGCAAAAGCATCTTCATCTATATAGAATGAGCGGCCTGCTATGTTAATGGTCACTACTTTCTTCATGATTGTTGTTTTTAGAATGGATGAAATGAACAGAATCTACTAGTTCTTTCCAGGATGTGTCAAGCTCCTGAAGAAATTCCTGACCCCGATCGGTCAATTCGTAATACTTTCGTGGTGGCCCCTGGGTTGATTCTTCCCAACGGTAGGAAAGAAGCCCGGCATTTTTGAGCCGGGTAAGAAGGGGGTACAATGTGCCTTCCACCACGATGATTCGCGCCTCTTTCATTTCGTTGATGATGTCTGACGCATAAGCATCGCCCCTTGATAGAACGGAAAGGATGCAATACTCGAGCACTCCCTTTCGCATCTGGGCTTTGGCGTTTTCAATCTTCATACTCTTTAGTTTTTAAATGGTAAACCAATCATTACTGCCGAAGCACCAATGGCTGATTTTTCCCTCCCCGAATCTGGTTCGGAGAATTGTTTGACATCTCGTTCAAAACTCTCTTCGGGTGGTATGGGTAATCTAGTGTCGCGCGACAAGGGTCTTTGTTGCTTCCCCGGGATAAGCAGAACTAAAAAGATTATCCCGATGAAGAGTACCACGGGAGTATATCTCTTAACTCTGCGTTCAGGGTTTTGCTTTTCTTTTCCTGTTAAGACCATTTTGACATTGTTTATAATACCCGATTATACAATGAATAAGGTATTACAAATATATGTATAAAAATTAGTACTATGCAATACAAAGTATCATATTCTTTGAAAAAAGTTGAACTTTTTTTCGTGAGCTTTTATTTAGTGATTGATAGTGAGTTTTTTGTGTTATTGAAGGACGTTGTTTGTGAATGAAATGATTTTTGTTGGCACTGGTGTAAAACCAACTCTAAACGAAGACCATTTGAGACAGGGTACTGGTAAAGAACTATTATTGCTATAGTCGCTGACGGGGATATTCACAAGCTGTAACTATTGCCTGATTGACTTGATATGCCATAACTTTGAATACAAACCAAAGAATATTTTCAAGCCTTTAATGTTTTTGTTATCAGTAACTAGCAATAAAAAATCAGAACTGCTTACCGACCCGTTTTTCTTGTTAAATAAATTTAACACCAGATAAAGGTCAGGTTGCATGCTCATTGTATATAAAAAGCGTACTTTTGCACGCTATTTTAAGAAAGAATTATGCAGACAATCAGAAATGTAGCGATCATTGCCCACGTAGACCATGGTAAAACCACGCTGGTTGATGAGATGTTGAAAGCCGGGAAGCTTTTCAGGGAACATCAGCAAGTGGGAGAGTTGATTATGGACAGCAATGATCTCGAAAAGGAGCGAGGCATTACCATCCTTTCCAAGAATGCCTCTATGGTTTGGAACGATCACAAAATAAATATCATAGATACTCCGGGTCACTCCGACTTTGGAGGTGAAGTGGAACGGGTACTTAATATGGCCGATGGTGTTTTGTTGCTGGTAGATGCCTTTGAAGGCCCTATGCCACAGACCCGGTTTGTCCTCCAGAAAGCTTTGGCACTAGGATTGAAACCCATTGTTGTTATCAATAAAGTGGATAAGCCCAACTGTCGGCCTGAAGAGGTTCAGGAGATGGTCTTCGACCTGATGTTCAGCTTAAATGCCAACGAAGACCAGCTGGATTTCCCTACTGTTTACGGATCGGCACGTGATGGCTGGATGTCAACCGACTGGAAGGAACAAACCAACGATATTTCTGCGGTGATGGATGCCATTGTGGAGCATATTCCGGTACCCGAGGAAAGAAAAGGAACTCCCCAGATGTTGATCACTTCTTTGGAGTATTCACCATATGTGGGACGAATTGCCATCGGACGTATGCACCGTGGCTCTTTAAAGACCGGACAAAATGTAGCGGTGGTTAGCCGTGATGGTTCTGTTAAGAAAACCAGAATCAAAGAATTGAACGTGTTTGACGGACTTGGGCGCACCGCGACAGATGTGATTCCTAATGGTGAACTGGGCGCTATTATTGGTTTGGAAGAGTTCGATATTGGTGACAGTATTTGTGATTCTGAAAATCCCGAGCCATTGGATCCCATTGCCATTGATGAGCCTACTATGAGTATGTTGTTTACCATCAACAACTCACCTTTCTTTGGTAAAGATGGTAAATATGTGACTTCACGCCACATCAAAGATCGTCTGGATAAAGAGCTGGAGCGGAATCTGGCATTAAGGGTTGAAGATACCAACTCTGCTGATGCCTGGAATGTTTACGGACGGGGTGTATTGCACTTGTCGGTTTTGATTGAAACCATGCGTCGCGAAGGTTATGAATTGCAGGTTGGACAGCCACGGGTTATTATCAAAGAAATAGCCGGTGAAAAGCATGAACCTGTAGAGGAGTTGACCATCGACCTGCCTGATGAATACAGCGGTCGCGCAATAGAAATGGTGACTCAGCGTAAAGGCGAACTTTTGTCGATGGAGCGCAAAGGCGAAAGAGTTGTTCTGGAATTTAACATTCCTTCCAGAGGTATCATCGGAATGCGTAACAATCTACTGACTGCCACTGCCGGGGAAGCCATTATGGCCCACCGTTTTGTTGAGTTTCAGCCCTGGAAAGGAGAAATCAACAAGCGTCAGAATGGTTCTCTGATTGCGATGGAATCAGGAAAAGCCATTGCCTATGCCTTGGATAAACTTCAGGACCGAGGTAAATTCTTTGTTCATCCCATGGAAGAGATTTACCTGGGACAGGTGATTGGTGAAAACAGCCGTGATGGCGACCTGACGGTGAATGTAACGAAGGAGAAAAAACTCACCAACATGCGTACTTCCGGCTCTGATGAAAAAACCAAGCTGGTACCACCTATCATTTTCAGTCTGGAAGAGGCGTTGGAGTATATTCAGGGAGATGAGTATGTAGAGGTAACCCCTAAGCACATTCGCCTGCGTAAAATTCTCCTTCAGGAGCATGAGCGGAAGAGACTGGCCAAGAATGGTTAATTAGATTGTCTTTAAAGATATAATCAAAAGCCGCTTAGCTAACATGGATTAGTTGGGCGGCTTTTTTTGATAATGGCTGTAGTTTATATTTGCGATGATGTTATCAATTAGGCTCTTTCTATAAATTACGTACCTTGTGAATGACACAAGTAGGGCTAATCCATCAAGTCCCTGATAAGGGGCGAACTTAAATAACCCCGGGGCAACTGTCCCGGGGTTAAACATGCTCCCGGCACTGGGTCCCTGAAAGGGGCCAACTAATTCGGAAAGCGAGAGCTATCTGGATGAATACCGTAGGTTGATCGAAGAGAGTTGAATTAAGATCGAGGATACCTTTTTCCTGATTGATTAAGTTAACTAACAGGGATCAAGATGCAAAGAGCTCGACCTGCAAAAGAGCTGGAGGATGTTGACCCCTTATCAGGGATCTTAGGGGAGATAGTGCATCCAATCCCCGGGACTTTCGCCAGAGCCTGTCCCGACAAATTCGGGAGGGTTATTCGGATTCGCCGCTTTCAGCGACAGGGAGGTTCTTCTGTATGAGGGGGGCTTTTCAAGTGTTCGATGTTTCTTGTACGTTCCTGATAAGAGGCCAACTGTTCCGGGTACTGTAGTGGTTTATAGGATGTTGGCCTCATCCAAAAACTAATCATATCCATATATTCACCCCTGGCAGGTGTGCCCGGGGTTATTTAAATTTGCCCCCATGTCTGCCCTGCTTACCGCCAGGAAGGCATTGGTGGAATTCAATAAAATCGCCATTTTAAACTACAGCCTTTACAATCTATAAATATCTGTAGGTTAAAGCGTAAAGGTTTTTTGTCGCGGATCCCGGATAGAAAAATCCTCATTCTGTACCTACGGCACTCATTTATAACTTCCATTTTATTTCTACCGATATTTCGTCCCTCCGGGACTTTTGAAGACAGCGGGTAATCTGGCTCCTTCCTTCATTTTCTTTCAACTATAAAGCGTCGTCACATCTTATTGCCATTAAACCAATCTACCATCTCACCTTCCACCCATATTTATCCCCAAAAGCATGAATGACAACCAAAGCACTTTGTTGTTTGTTTATTAAAGAAATACATTTGAATAAACAAAAAACCATCGCCATGAAAAAGAACGTTGGCCCGTTGGATCGGGTGATCCGAATTGTAATCGCAGCCATTTTGGCTATTCTTTATTTCTCCGGTGTTGTTACGGGAACTACCGGCACCATTTTCCTGATTTTGGCAATTGTTTTATTGTTGACAGCAGCCTTCAGAATCTGTGGCCTTTATTCTCTGGTGGGAATGAACACTTGTAAAAAGGAACCAGAGGAGTGAGGGGTAGGACCACCTTCGGGGTTTGGCATTACCGGTAAGGCTGGGTTTCTATAAATATGTGACCACCTCCAGGGTCAAGGTTGGGGCTTAACTCCTTAAATATCCGGAGGCCGAAGGTCTCTCATGTTTATAGAAGGCAAATTGCAGAATGTTGACCGACTCCGAAGGTGGCGAATGTCATTGGTTTACTCCGAAAGAGGACCATGAAAGCTCCATATTTCCAACAAAAAATCTCTCCGCGTCTCCCTGCGTCCTCTGTTGTAAAAATTTCAATGACCTGAAATACCTTAAAATAGGTTCACCTACCCATCCAACAATTTTTCCGCTTCCTCAACCGAATGTACCGGCAATTGACATGCTCCTTCAGAGCAAACATAAATCGTGGTTTCACCGTCTGACCTACGTCCATTTGTAATGCTCAATTTTCCGGAACCTTCTGGTTTGAAAGGTGCCCAGAGAACATTGGGAAGATATTTTTTCTGTAGCTCGCTGAGGGTGGCTTCAGGCTTGTTGGCTGAGACCACCACTTCAAAAGAAGTTTTGTGAACCGTTAGCATCAGACTGCCCCAGTGTGCAAAGCCCCACGGGTATTTTTCAAATTTGGGAAGCATGGTATTCAGCATATTTTCAGCAACCTGATGGTCGGTGTTATTGTCGGTCAGAGCAGCCAGTTTGAAAAGCGCATGTCCCATCATTGCATTGGCAGAAGGAATGACATTATCCTGAGTTTCGTAATGGATGGATGGCAACTCTTCCTGATCTTGTTCCATAAAAGTATAATGCCCGCTTTCTTCATCCAGGAAGTGATCATTGGCATATTTAACTATGGATTCCGCTTTTTCTATCCAGCCTTCGTTTCCCGAGATTTCATACAAGGCAATAAAAGCCGATGTTACCGAAGCATAGTCCTCCATAAAACCATTAATTGAAGGTCTTCCATCCTTCCAGATGTGCTTTAAGCTTCCATCGTCTGACAATAATTCACGCTCAACAAACTCTCCGTTTTTCTCTGCCAAATCTTTATAGAGATGCTCACCAAGAGCTTTGTAAGCCTTGCATAGTCCTGAAATCATCAGTGCATTCCATGAGGTGACTGTTTTATCATCCAATCCGGGGCGCAAACGCTCTTCTCTTTTATTGAACAACAACTCTTTCCACTCTTGTAGCTTCTTGTGAAGTTCTTCCAAAGACAGGTTGTGTTTTTGGGCAAATTCGGGATCACTCTCTGCACGCATCAGAATGTATTGGCAGTTTTCCCAGTAACCTTTTTCATTGATGTTGAAATAATCTGCAAAAAGCGGAAAGTCTTTCCCGAGCATGTTGAGAAGCGTCGGTTCTGTCCAGGTGTAATATTTGCCTTCTTCGCCATCGCTGTCGGCATCCAGAGCAGAGAAAAAAGCCCCTGAAGGATGCATTAATTCCCGTTTAACAAAGGCAACTGTCTCTTCAACCACTGTTTTGTATTCCTCTTTTTGAAATGCTGCATAGGCATCAGCATATAATCCAATCAACTGAGCGTTGTCGTAAAGCATTTTTTCGAAATGGGGGACTTTCCAAAACTCATCAACAGAATATCGTGCAAACCCTCCGCCAATCTGGTCATATATGCCACCGCGTGCCATTTTTTGAAGCGTAGTTTCCAGAAAACCGCGGTATGAATCGTCCGGGGTATGGTAGTTGAGGTGAAGCAGGAAGTTAAGATTCACCGGCATGGGGAATTTGGGCTTTCCTTTCGATCCGCCCCATTCATTGTCCCATTGCGGACTCCAGGCTTCTGTCGCATTATTTAGGATGTCCGATACGTTAATGTCATCCGACTTTTCAGACTGTATAAGCGAAGCCTGCTGTATGCCAGTTGTTAGATTATGGGCATGGTGGGTTAGCTTCTCCCTGTCCTGAATGAATATCTGCTCGATTTTTTGGAGCACTTCCATCCATTGAGGTTTGGGGAAGTAGGTGCCGCCCCAGAATGGTTGTCCATCAGGCAATGTGACCACATTAAGCGGCCATCCACCCTGAATGCCCATTAGCTGAACCGCGGTCATGAAAAAGTGGTCCACATCAGGTCGCTCCTCCCGGTCCACTTTGATGCAGACGAAATGCTGATTCATAAGACCTGCCACTTCAGGGGCTTCAAAGCATTCATGAGCCATAACATGGCACCAGTGGCAAGCAGAGTAACCAATGCTCACCAAAATTAGTTTGTCCTCTTTGCGTGCTTTGTCCAGCACCGTTTGGTTCCAGGGATGCCACTCCACCGGATTGTGAGCGTGCTGTAAAAGATATGGAGACGACTCGTGAATAAGCGGATTGGTATGTGATTGATTGCTCATATCTGCAGGGTGTTAAAATGAAATTTAATATTAAAACTCTTTGACGGAACTCAGTTAAACTTTTGAAAAAGGCTATAAATTAACTTTTAATAATTACGTGTATGGTTGCTTTAAGGTGTTGTTTATTAGTGCTATATGGTTTGTATTAAATCTTACCCGACTGCCGTCAGGCAGGTATCTAAAAATCTAACGATCTATTCCTATGAGGTACAACAGATTTAACCGCTTAAGTGTTTCCCTGTAGATTGATGGAAAGCCGGGGAGGAGTATGGCAGGGAGTTCACTGATTAATGATCTTGGACATTACGAGAATTCTATATATATTCATGTTTGTTTTTTTGTTCGATATAATGGCGTGTCGGTTTTTTAAAAACTCAATAAACCAATAGAATATGTCAAGTGATATAGAAATTGCCCGGAGGGCGGAGATTAATCCCATTCAGAAGATAGCTCATAAACTGGGAATCTCAGATGACAATCTGGAACTTTATGGAAAGTACAAAGCTAAATTACCACTTTCTTTGATTGATTCAGAAAAGATAAAGAATCGAAAGCTGATATTGGTTTCAGCTATTTCCCCAACTCCGGCAGGAGAGGGGAAGACCACCATTTCCATAGGATTGAGTGAAGGTTTAAACCGAATTGGAAAACAAGCCACTGTGGTGCTTCGGGAGCCCAGTCTGGGGCCGGTACTTGGCATAAAAGGCGGTGCTACAGGCGGAGGTCATTCTCAGGTCATCCCCATGGAGGATATCAACCTTCATTTTACGGGTGACTTCGCCGCCATAGAAAAGGCCAACAATCTTTTGGCTGCATTGATCGACAATAATATCCAAAACAATGGAAGCTCACTCAATATTGATCCCCGTACCGTTCATTGGAAACGCGTGATGGATATGAACGACCGCTCTTTGAGGAATACTATTGTGGGCCTTGGAGGCACAACTTCAGGAATTCCCCGTGAAACCGGTTTTAACATTACGGCAGCCTCCGAAATTATGGCCATTCTTTGTCTGGCCGAAGATTTCCATGACTTGAAAGAACGGATTGGAAATATTTTTGTAGGATATACCTTCGATAAAAAACCGGTATTTGCAAGGGATCTGAATGCTCAGGGAGCCATGGCTGCTTTGCTGAAAGATGCCATCAAACCCAATCTGGTACAGACCCTGGAAGGAAATCCGGCCATCATACATGGAGGCCCTTTTGCCAATATTGCTCAGGGGACCAACTCGGTACTGGCTACAAAAATGGGACTTTCATTGTCAGACTATGTGGTGACTGAAGCAGGATTCGGTTTTGATCTGGGTGCCGAAAAATTCCTTGATATTAAATGTGCTTCAGCAGGTATTGAGCCTCAGGCAGCAGTTCTGGTAGCTACCGTACGAGCTTTGAAATACCATGGAGAGGTGTCTGTAGCTGAGTTGAATTCACCAAATGTGGATGCAGTCCGTCAGGGTTTGGAAAACCTCGAAAAGCATGTGGAAAACATGCAGAAATTCAACATCTGTCCGGTGGTGGCTATTAACCGTTTTGTTTCCGACACTGAGGAGGAAATTCAGGTTATCGTGAAGAAGTGTAAGGAGCTGGGGATTAAAGTTGCTGTGGCAGATGTTTGGGCAAAAGGTGGTGAAGGAGCGGAAGAATTGGCCACGATGGTAGCTGAAGCGGCTGAAAGTTGCACTTCTTCCATGCAACCATTGTACGATTGGGAATGGTCGGTTGAGAAAAAGATTGAAACCATTGCCAAGGAAATATATGGCGCTAAAGCAATTGATTATACCGCTAAAGCCAAAAAAGACTTGAAAGTAGTGGCTGAGCTGGGACTCGATAACAAAGCAGTTTGCATTGCCAAAACCCAGAAATCTTTGTCTGATAATCCCAAATTACTGGGACGTCCCGAAAATTTTGTGGTAACGGTACGTGAAATAGAAATTGCCGCAGGGGCCGGATTTATTGTTCCCATTACGGGTAACATCATGCGCATGCCCGGGCTTCCAGGGAAACCGGCCGCCGAGAATATCGACATTGATGATGATGGTGTTATCTCAGGACTATTTTAGGAAAAAGGGTAGAAGGGTGGAATGGTAAAAGGGCAGAATGGTGAGATGAGCGTTTTTTATTAGTTTTAAACAATCAATGAATAATGAGCCCAACTGCCTTCTGCCTGAACCTACTTCTGGCTGTTTTCAATCCTGGCCTTCATTAATGCCATGGTCAAAGCATACCGCATTCGATAAAGGGAGTAGGTGGCTCCTGAAACAGCATCTATCTTCATTATATCCTGTTCTTCCAGCAGTTGATCTTCCATTAATGGGTACGCAATAGCCGGAGTTGTTCCCGCAGGTTCCATCTCCTTGCAATAGATTGAATCTTCCTGCTTTCCTGTGCCTTTATGCTTGATTTCGTTGTAATCCACCGAAGTGATTTTTTCATCCTTAACAGTGATGGAGACCACATGTTGGTAATCAAATGCATCTGCCGGAGAGGCAGCACTGTAACTGCCATCAGGAACACCCCTTGCAGAAGAAGGAAGCTGGTACGCATCCATAATTTGATTAAAAGTGGAATCGATCCTCTCAATGGAGGAGGTTTCTATGATGAAGTGTAAACTCATCAGTGAAGACTTGAAGTATTTGTCTTCGGGCTTGAATTTTTTTATGATATCAATGTCCGCTTTCTGGGCCGTTTGACATGCCGGAATAATAAATGCTGACAAGGCAAGAATAAAAATGATAGATGTTTTTTTCATGGATGAGTGTTTTGTAAATGGATGTGAGAAGAAAATGTTTCTTCGCTAATATAGGGAGCGTTGAAAAACGCATATTTAACTTGCTATTAAAACCTTAAACCCTCTCAACAAATACTTAAGTGCAAGCTTATTTCACAATATACTCGAATTTCTTTGCACTTGATTATATGAAATTGGCTAATCAAAAGAACAAAATTTACTTCACCGCCTCAATCTCGAAGTATTTCAATACTCTTTCGATTGGGCGGCTTGTAAATTCTGCCCTTTTGACTTTTTCAGCAGCTCCTAATATAGACAAAGGAATTGTAAAAAACCCTTATTGTTTTACTCTGTTAAATTGCAAATACAAAGACGCGATGGCGCAAAGTATCTTTTGTTAGAAAGATTGCGTTTGTTGTTCTGAAAGTAATTGCAGAACCATTTTTCACACAACCTGGGCGATGCGAATTTGTCCAAAAAAGATGCAGTTCCCCGGGTATTAAAAAGTGCAGTAGGTACGACATTTTGCTGGAAGGGGGAGATGGAAAAGTGGTTGACGATGCTCTATAGCTGACAAGGCAAGGAGCCAGGTTAACCCCTATCATCAAAAGTCCCGGAGGGACGGAATATCGGTAGAAAAACTCAGGCAATAACAACCTGAGTGAAGCAGGTACGAAGTATTGGTAGAAACCAATGTTTCTTAATTGGTTCATTAACAAAATTCAGTCTTCTGCCTGTTAATATGATCATCTGTCAAAATACTCCTTCACATTTTTTTATAGCTTTTGTGACAGGGAATTATTCTTAAGGGGGCATTATTGGTAACTTTGCCGGATTATGGGAAAGAAAAAGGTACAAAACTTGCATCCGGCCAGGTGGCCGTTTTTTTACGGGTATGTGGTGGCTTTTATGGGAACCATCGGGATTTGGGCCAGTGTTCCGGGCCAAACCATCGGGGTGTCTGCGTTTACTGATCCTGTAAAAGATGCTCTTGGACTGACCCGTGATCAGTTTAGTGCTGCCTATATGGTAGGGACTTTTGTGAGCTCACTTCTGTTGGGAAAAGCCGGTCGGTGGTTCGATCGCCGGGGAGCTCGTGAGGTTGGGGTTATCTCAGCCTTTTTGCTAGCCACCACACTTATTTTAAGCTCTTTTTCAAATGTAATAAGTTCAGGCATTGTCACGGTTACTGGTTTTCACCATTGGCTGGTTCCTTTTGCTGTGATGGTGGTGCTTTTCTTCATGCTGCGATTCAGCGGTCAGGGTGTTTTAACCATGGCTTCGCGCAACATGATAATGAAATGGTTTGATCATTACAGGGGGCGCATCAATGCCTTTGTAAGTATCAGTATTTCCCTTGGATTTTCCAGTTCTCCGCTGGTGTTTGACATGCTTATTCGTCAATGGGACTGGGCCGGAGCCTGGCGTTTTCTTGCTTTGGCGATCGTGGTGATTGCCGTTTTTATGTGGATTACTTACCGCGATAACCCGGAACAATATGGTTTAGTTCCTGATGGAAAATCGGGCAGTAAAAAAGCAGCCCGCAAACCGCGTCCGGAAATGAAGCAGTTTGAGCCTAAAGAGGCATTCTCCACAAGGGCTTTCTGGATGTATTCCATGATGTTATCTTTCAATTCCTTCTTTATTACAGGATTGTCGTTTCATATGGTTGATATCTTCACTTCAGCAGGCCTGGATCGGGAAGAGGCCGTAGCCGTTTTTCTTCCAATTTCTATCATCAATGTAGGGGTGTCGCTTCTTTTTAACTTCCTGAGCGATATGATGCCTTTGAAGAAGCTACTATTTGTAATGATTGGAGGAGCATTCATTTGGGTAATTGGCATGGTTGGGCTTTTTGATGGCTGGGGCTTGTGGCTGGTAATAGCCGGAGCCGGAATAAGCGGCGGTTTATTTGCTGTGCTCAACTCCGTTACATGGCCTAATCTTTATGGCAGAAAGCATTTGGGAGCCATATCAGGTCGTGCCATGGCAATGTTGGTATTTGCCAGTGCATTGGCCCCGTTTCTGTTCAGTTTATCCAAGAGCTTTTTCAACTCCTACACTTCCATGGGATGGCTTGGTATAGGTTTTGTAATAATTGTATTTATCGGATCGCTGAAAGCCAATAATCCCCAGAAGAGTTGATGGGATCAAAGACTTTTAATGAATATCCGCATTTATTCCTGAATCTTTCTCGGGCTGAAAGGACAGCTAATCTTAGCCCAATGGTAACGCCTTAGGGTTGGACGGGGGCTTTTCTTCGGGATTATTAAACTTTAAAAATGCAATTATGAAGAATCTTGTTTTTGCCATACTGCTTATAATGACAGTCACTTTTGTTTCTGCGCAAGGTCCGGAGGAATCAACAGTTGAGTTCGATCAACAGGAAATGCTGGAACTGGTCAATGAGGCCCGTCTGGAAAAGAGACGCTGTGGGGGCACCAGGCATGATGCTGTTGAACCACTTGAGTGGAATGAGAAACTTGCCAAAGCGGCCCAAAAGCACGCCGATGATATGGCTACTAATGACTTTTTTGCTCATACCGGATCGGATAAATCCTCGGTGGTTGACCGGGTTGAGCGGGAAGATTTTCTGTGGCGCACTGTTGGAGAAAACGTAGCCATGGGGCCCCCTTCTGTGAGTGAAGTGGTTAAAGGGTGGCTCGATAGCCCTGGGCACTGTAGTAATATTATGAATGGGGAATTCACGGAAATGGGTGCGGCTCTGTCACACGACGGCAAATATTGGGTGCAGGTTTTTGGGGCACCAAGAGAGTGAGAGGTGGATGGTGGAAAGGTGAAATGGTTGGATGGTACTGCAACGTGAGTAAAAAGAAGAACTCATAGGAAAGGATGAAACCAGAATAAGTGTGCATCCCAATGTTCATATAAAAGGAGGCCCTCTAAGCCTTACAATAGATCGTTAGATTTTTAGACATAAGATGAATCGTATGATATTGAAAATCTGCACCTTAGTACAAATAGTCGTTTAGATATAAATAACTGACTACAAGTGCCTTATAAAAGTTTAACGGAGTATTGAGCCTTAAAAACAAAGAAAAGACGCCCGGCCGTGCCTCCCTGCCTCTTGTTTATATTCTTCCGGGTTAAAGGCTGAGTATGTTACATTATTAAAGCTTTGCCTGCCTTTGCAATCCAAATCTTAACCCTTGGTACCCTTCAACCTTTCCACCATCCTACCTTCAAATATTCGAAATCACCTCCAAAGTCAACAAGCTCCAAACCACATAGCGCAAAGCCTTTCCCACAAGCATTCCGGTTGCAGATAACCAAAAATTACTTTTCAGAAGTCCCAGCATTACCGCAAGAATATCTCCTATCCCCGGCAGCCAGCAAAACAGGGCAATCCACCACTCTCGCCCGGAAACTTTATCATGCCACTTCTCAAGTTTTGATTTTGGGATTCGCAGGTATTTCTCGATCCATTCGTATTTACCCAGCCAGCCAATGTAGTAGGAAGTAAGTCCGCCCAACCAGTTGCCCGTGGTTGCAGTAATGAGACTCAATACAGGATCGCCACCGGCTGCCAGCATACCACTGAGGACAAACTCCGAGCTAAAAGGTATTACTGTAGCTGCTAAAAAACTGGCCAGAAAAAGGCCAAGGTATCCGAGGTCTGTCCACATAAACTTATTTGAACCTTTTATCTGGCTTTTTCCAGTTATTTATTACACCTACAATAATGATTTCTAATTCACCTTCTCTAACAAGATAGTGAATGAGCTATGGGAATTTTTTAACTGGCTTGCATCTTATGGTCTTGTAGCGAATTTGAAACCAGGGAAATTTCTGAAGGTTTTTGAACTCTTTATCTATGGTTCTGATAAATCTGTTTCCCAAACCGGGCTGCTGTTTATTGTAAAACTCAGATGCCTCCTGCAATTCAGCAAAAACCTGTGGTTGGATTTTAAGAGAATAGGGCATTTTAAAGGTTGAAATTTTTCTTTGCTTCCTCCCAGTTAATTAGATTATCGGGATCTTTTTCAAGCATTTTAAGTCTTTCGTCAAGAATGTTTTTATGCCAATCCGGAATTTCAAATGAGGATGATTCTTCCTTTTCCAGTTCTTTATATTTAGACTTTAGTTTTTCCCAGTCCTTAATGGGGATGAAAACCCCCGCTGTTTTACCCTCTTTGTCCGGAATGTATTGGAGATGCATAATAGCCTTTGTGTTGATTTCTTTTTCAAAGATAGCAACTTTCTATGCCTGCAGCAATTTTTTTCTCCTTCTGCTTGTTCAACTTCTTACTTTGTTGGTCATCCCCAATTGTTGGTATTTTAAACCATCCGGAGCGAAAATTGGTTCTCTTTTAATGTTTTGTTTCTAATTTTGGCCACATGAAGAAATTATGCTATAAAATACCAGGAATGGATTGTCCTTCAGAAGAGCGGATTATTCGTATGAAAATGGAGGAAGTTCCCGGAGTTAAGCATTTAGAGTTTGATTTAGATGGTCGTCAGCTAGACGTTATACATGAAGGTGATGGAGAAGAAATAACCCCACTGATCGAGTCTCTGAATATGGGAGGAAAGCTTAAGTCGGTGTCTGATGTGGAAGTGGATGCCTTTGAAATAGAAGATCTTTCTCGCGAACGTAAAATGCTTTGGGCTGTTCTAATCATCAATGCGGCATTTTTTGTTGGTGAAATGATTGCCGGCCTTCTTTCAGGTTCGATGGGGTTGGTTGCGGATTCCCTGGACATGTTGGCGGATGCGTTTGTTTATGGTTTAAGCTTGTGGGCGGTTGGAGCTCTGGTGGTTCGCAAGAAGCGGGTGGCAGCCGTAAGTGGTTATCTTCAGCTGGCTTTGGCTACGATGGGTTTGATAGAGGTCATCAGACGCGTTACCGGAGCCGATATTTTTCCCGATTTCCGTGCCATGATTGTGGTTTCCATTTTTGCCTTGGCTGCCAATGCAACCAGTCTATACTTGTTGCAAAAGTCGAAAAGTAAAGGGGAGCATGTTAAAGCGAGCATGATTTGTACTTCCAATGATGTTATAATTAACACAGGCATCATTATTTCAGCCGGTTTGGTTTACTGGACAGAATCGGCTATCCCTGACCTGGTAACCGGAAGTATTGTATTTTGTCTGGTGGTTTGGGGAGCCATCCGGATAATAAAATTATCGAAGTAGAATATTAGATGTTTAGATGGAAGATTTTTAGATCAAGGAGGAGTTTAATTGTCTAATATCCAGCTTCCAATCTCTAACGTCTAGCCTCTAATCATCTAACATCTAAAAATCTAAATAGAATGTCTCATTCACACCATCATCATATTACCAGCGGAAGAGCTTTTGCGATCGGCATCGGATTAAATCTGGCTTTTGTAGGCGTTGAAGTGTTTTACGGTTTGATGGCCAATTCATCAGCCCTTTTGGCTGATGCAGGGCACAATGCCAGCGATGTGTTGGGGCTCTTTTTTGCATGGGGCGCATTCCGCCTGGCCGGGAAAAAGCCCAATGGAAAATTCACTTACGGATTGCAGCGAAGTACCATTCTGTCTTCTATCCTAAACGCCGTATTGCTGTTTATTGCAGTCTTTTTTATTGCTAAGGATGCCATCGTTAAACTGGAGAATCCTGAGCCGGTTGCCGGAAGTAGTGTTATGATAGTAGCTGGTATAGGTGTAGTGATCAATACCATTACCGCATTGTTATTTATGAAAGGGCAGAAGCACGACCTCAATATTAAAGGTGCATTTCTGCACATGGCTGCTGATGCAGCAGTTTCGCTTGGAGTCGTTGTTGCCGGCTGGCTGATCAATACCACCGGCCTTCAGTGGATTGACCCCGCCGTGAGTTTTGTTATCATTGCTGTTGTGTTATATGGTACCTGGGGGTTGTTTGTTGATTCCATTAATCTGGCACTTGACGCAGTACCCAAAAAAATTGACATCGATGAGGTTCGCAACTCGTTGAATAAGTATCCTGGTGTTGAAGATGCACACGACCTTCATGTTTGGGCATTGAGTACCAATAAAACAGCTATTTCGGTCCATCTGGTAGTTCCTGAGGGAGGTGGTGATCAATTTTTGGCCGGTGTTCAGGGCATGTTAGAGAAAAAATTTGATATCTCACATGCCACAATTCAGGTAGAACAGCATACAGAGAATGACATTGAGTGTAATCACATTTGATTCAGACAAACTTTTTTCCTGTTTTGCAGTATAAAGGGGGGACGAACAAATTTGGGTTTGAAATTATATTCTTTTCAGGGTTATGACGCGATTCTTTCTGAAATATCTGGTGGGTGTTTTATTACTCCTTGGGAGTGAGGTTACCAGCGCTCAACTCACAAATGAATTTCGTCACTACTATCCGGAGTTTGAAAAACATCGTGCCAATCAGCTGCTTCTCCAGGTTTCCAATTTCAACTTTGTAAAAGATAACGAATACAAAAACAAGTTTGCCTGGGGACATACACTTATTGGTTATGGTATTCAGCCCTCTTTGATGTATTACGCCGGAGATAAGCTTCGACTGCGTGCCGGACTTTTTGTCCAGCAATACAGTGGCCTGGATTATTACAGTAAAGTACGGCCTGTTCTCTCGGCCCACCTCAAAATGTCACCCTCCTTTGAGGTTATCATGGGATCTCTGAGAGGTCACCTTCATCACGAAGTGATTGAGCCACTTTTCGATACCGAACGTCAGTTTACACGACCTGTAGAGAACGGGGTTCAATTCCTGGTTAATCGCCCCTGGTTGAAAATGGATGTTTGGGTGGATTGGGAACAGTATGTTCAGGAGGGCGATGATTTTCCCGAGTGGTTTACAGCCGGGATGAGCGCTGCTCCAACGCTTCTGAATGACTCTGTGCAGCCCTGGCAAATAACACTTCCTGTAAATATGATGGCTGTACATCGCGGAGGAGAAGTGAGCAACTATGTGGAGAAAGTGCAAACATCCATGAACCTGGCTGCAGGAATAAAAGTAAATCGAAAGCTAAATGGGGTTTTCAATGATGTGGGAGTGTTTGGCTATGCCATGAACTACCGCAACATAAACGAAGTCGGACCCATGGATGTGAACTCAGGAAATGCTTTTTATGTTGGGGCTACTGCCGATACCCGCAGCTTTAACCTGTTGGCCGGTTATTATCGCGGTCATGATTTTATAGCCTTACGCGGAGGTGGCAACTTCCAGTCGGTTTCATTGATTCGCGACAATATTTACATCCCCACCCGCGAACTCGCAACCATGAAAGTGGCCTACAACCGTATTTTTCTCAAAAAAATCAAGTTCTCTTTTCTTTTCGAAGGGTATTACGACATTCCGGATGCCCGGTTTGACTTTGCCCCGGGACTTCAGTTGACATTTTCTCCCAGCTTTTTTGTTACTGAGGCGGAGTTTTTTTAAGTCCTGAACCGCCAATGCCTCCCAACCTTAGATTGGTCAACTTCACTGGAAAGGGAGGGAGACAGAACAGAGCGGCAAGATACTTGTTTGGCACTTGTAGTTTTTAATTACTCTTTGCTTGAGAAGGTGAAATGATTAGTGACATTATTAATCATAGGCTGAATAATCCAAATTCCTAATGGGAAAAGAGCTATAAGTAAAAACAACCAGAATATATTTGGAAATCCTACTTTTAGTTTAGCCCGTTTTATTGTCTTTGCACAAATATAGGAAGTGTATACAAGTAATATTATTCTTGCCATTCCCCATGTGAGAATTCCCCATACAGAACGAGTTGATACAAAAAAAGCGTTAACTCCATTTTTACCTCCCATAATAGAGAAAGAAGTAATGACCAATGGAAAAATCCACAATGCAAAAATTGAAATCAACGTGATATAAAACCTTGATAAATTTGAGCGGTTTATTTTGAGGCTTTTTATTACCGACCATTCCCATGTAAGGAAAAACAGGAATAAAAATTCTATACTTATTGGGATGATAAAGAACCTGATACTCGGGTTTTTTTCAAAAGGAATTGAATTGTAAATAATGGAAGCTGTAATTATTGGAAACAATATTAAAGCTCCGAAGATTTGCCAATGTTTTGCTGTTAGTAATACTTTCATAGCGTGGTAAATATAAGTGGTTTAATCCTTAGCTTTAAAATGCCCCTGTTTGTTAGAGAAATAGGAACTTCCATCATTTCGTATGTTGGAGTGAATAACATTTTTTACAGAAAGATTTGAGTTTTTCCTGATATCGGCATTAAGGTTTTCGATGCTCGTATTGAAATGGGCACTTGAATTCGTCATGTCGATATTGGCTGTTTTTAAATACTTGGCTTCTACTTTCAATCGAGATTCCTGGGAAAGCGAAATGTTGAGGTTTTGCAGAGAATCCTTTTTGCGGATTCTTATTTCACCGGCTCTGCTTTTTATTACTGTGTTCTTGTCCGGGTTATTCAAAAGGTTTATGTGTGAATTATTGGCGGTTATGCTGTTTAGTTTCTTGTATTTAAGGGTGATGGCCTTACTTTTTCCTTTTAGATGGGGATTCTTTACAAAAAGGGTGTCATTTCTGACAAAAAAGAATGAAGTGTCGGGTTGTGTGTTTTTTAAATAGTGGTATTTTAATTGATTTTGGGTAGTGTCTTTTTCAATCATCAATACTGCATCGTCGTTTATCATTAAATGAGAAAAGGGTTTGGGCCTAAATTCTTTGGCCGAATGTGTTTCATAAAAATCGGGTTTATCTACCTCAAAAAGCAGAGAAAGGTGAAACAGGGCAATGATTGAGAAAAATACAATTAAAATTTTTTGACTTGATTTCATGATTTTTGGTTTAGATAATCTAACAAGGGTTTTAAGTCTTCACGGTCTAAATTCAGAAGTTTTACTTTTTCTATAAAGCCTGGAAGTATTTCGTTGAAAAAATTTTCTTTTCGGTGTTCCAAAATATTCTTCCGGGCTCCCGGAGCAACAAAATAACCTATTCCCCTGCGATTGGTGATAATTTCATCTCGTTGAAGTTCCATATAGGTTCTCATGATGGTGTTTTGGTTAACGCCCGTTATTGCTGCTTGTTGTCTGACGGAGGGTATCTTTTCGTTTTCTTTGAATTCACCTTGTAATATTTTGTCACAAATATTATCGGCAATTTGTTGGAATATTCCTCTGGTTTCGGCAAAATCCATTATTTCACCTCCTTTTCCTTAATACGGAAATAACCGTACAAGAGGGCTATTAAGGCCACTATCAGCATCGTTGCAGAATAAACCAAGCGTCTTGTGTTTAATTCCATGTTTTGGATATAAACAGAATACCATGAATGCTCCGCGGCAATATATTCTGCATACACGCTTGATAATACTATGTAGGCCCCCAAAATGAAAGCTATTTTAATTCCCGGGTATTTTCGAAACATGCAGGTGCCGGCAAATATGAGTGAAAGTATCAGAATTATACCTGACATTATTTGGCTGAGAGCTCCTGGTGAAAATATTTCGAAAGAATAGTTGATTGATAATGGTTCGAGTTCTGAATGAAGACCTAAATAATTCCGTATTAGATTTGTCACTTCGATGGTCAGCATTCCTGTCCCGAACAATAGAACCGGGAAAAACAATATGAGGAGGCCCATTCTTTCGAAAAGCTCGTAAATGAATTTTTCAAATGTAGATGCAGGTGCCAGGTAAAAAAGGAGCATTTTTTCTTTTTTTCTTAGCATTGGAAAGGCTTGCCCAATATATTGCACCCCCCCTATAAGGAATGAAACTACCAGGAAGATCTCCCAGTGCCCCCCATGCCAGTTTCCTTGATTATAGATGATCAGTACAGATAAAACAAAGAACGCGATTAAAGATGCTGTTGCAGCAGTTATCAATAAATTTTTGTAATTCATTTCGAGCCTGCTTATGGCATATTTTCCGAAACGCTTTATGCTAATTGTTTGATTTCGATTTTGCATTGTTTTGTTTTTTTAAGTCTGGTGCTGGTTTGTTGGGGCTTGTGGGTTTTACAAAGAAACTTGTCAAAATTGCTAATTCAGGTCAATACCGTGGATTACCGCGTTGAAGAGCAGTTCAATATCCACGGTTGATGGTGCCCCGTTACCCGGTTTTATTATTTTTTCGCCACCTGCCGAAGGTTCCTGGTATATGGCATTTTCTTTTTCAGGTTTTGTGGAAGTTGTGAAAGCATATTTTTCCGAAACGTCCCAAAGGCTTTGGTTGAATACTATCTTTCCCTGATTAATTATAAGTATTTTATCAATGAGGTTTTCAACGTCTTTTACCTGGTGAGTTGAAATAAGTACCAATTGGTTTTCGTTTACCGAGCTGGCCAAAACCTGGCGGAATATGGTTTTTGAGGGGATATCAAGCCCGTTGGTGGGTTCATCGAAAAGAAGTAGCTTGCAATTTGTGGAGAGGGCAAAGGCAATAAGAAATTTCTTTTTTTGTCCGTGAGAAAAATTTGTGAGTTTGTGCCTGGTGTTTATTCCGAACTGGAATATTATCTCTTCAAGTTTTTCCTGACTAAAGTTTGGGTAAAATTTCGCATTTATTTTGATGTATTTTCTTATGGTAATTTCCGGGAGAATGAAGTCTTCGGGAACCAAAAACAATTCTTCCAGAAATGAAGGGTATCGCCTGAAAGGAGCTTTGTTCATTACTTTAATTGATGCCTGGGGGGCATCAATTAGTCCGGCGATAATTTTCAATAGAGTGGATTTCCCACTTCCATTTACGCCCAGGAGTCCTGTTATGCTTCCCGGTTCTTGTGTAATTGATAAATTATTAAAAAGTTGGAAAGTCGGTCTATAGCCGAAGTTTAAATTTGAGATTTGGATCATGATTAATTCTTTTTACTGTTATAGTGTAATAGAACACCACAAAGGTAGACATGAATTTATATTTAGCAAGTGTTTTGCTAAAATGTTTTCAAAAAATTCCTATGCTCGCAGAGTGAAGAATAAAAAATGCCAGCCTATTTAGTGGGGAATCGTTCTGTGAATTTGTATTTGCCAGAATCACATGGCTGTTAGGCTCGTGAAGACGCTAAAAATTAATGGATTTAAGTTAAGTTTTCTTTTGAGCCAAAAGATTATTTTTGCAGGTCTATAGTATTTCTTCTAGTCTGATCACCGAAGCCTGCAACGTAGTCGTTTTGCAATAAGAGTCCGCCGACGACTTCTTTCGCTTGTAATTGCAAACTACCGATTTAATTCAACGTAGCAGCTGCTCGACTATGCCCCGCTATTGAGGGATTGTCTCGCGTTCTTACTCCATGTTGAGAAACAATAGTTCGTTAAATAAAACTAAACGCAGAGACGCAATGACGCAAAGATCTTATTATGAGAGAGTTAGTCTTGGTTTCTCGTGTTTTTCAACCAATTGATTTTCATGCAGATGAAAAAGTTTAACTAAGTATTGGAGAAATCGAATAAAGATATAAAAGCTGCATTAGCAATATTGCAGCTTTTGTTTTTCGGTTTGAGTTTATGTCCCCGGCTGGTGCGGATTTGTAATCCGCTCCTTCATATTTGGGGATTTTCAATCCACTTTTAATGAAAAATAACTTTTGGCAGGAATACCCTTTGCTAAGCGAATTATCGTTGGCAGCACAATGGTACAAGCCACAAATTTATCCCCAGCCTGGAGGAAGTTGGCAAAAAGAAGGTCGCATCACCTTCCTTTTATGCTAATATCCTAAAAATCATATTCCTAAAAACAAGCCTGTGTTTTTTGGTATGCATCCTACGGTAGAATGGAAAAAAATGCAACACCGAAAAAGTGAAGTGTAATGAGGGAAAAAAGAAGTGTAATAAAGAAAAACAGAAATGTAACAGTGAATTGTACGAATGTAATAATGGAAAATGCAATTGTAAAAGAAAGCAAGTGAGTTAAACCCGTTTTGAGACTAAAAGCGTAAGCAATAAATTTTTGTGGCAAACTATTGAGACCCAATTACGATTGCATTAAATTAAAAATGGTAAAAAAAGAGGGCAATTTTCCGGATGAACCACTTGAACCGGGCTAACGTAAGGTTAAAGAAAGTTACCCCCTAAACCGCCAGTGCCTTCCTGCCCAATACTTCCCGGCATAATCAATACCAACCCGGGGAGAAGTTGTAATTTCGGGTTTGATGGTAATATTTGTATTTTCCTCTACCCACAACCTTTCAGAAGAAATCAAATCCTCACCGTAAAACGACTTGTCAAGCATCAAAGCCTGACCAATGCGTCCCGGGCCTTCAATCTCTGCCGAGCCTCTTATCAAAACGGCCTGCGGATGGCCTTCCGCTCCGCTGGTGAAGTTGAGAAGCCAGTACATTCCGTAGATGAGATACACATAAACCAAACCTCCCTGGTGGTACATAACCTCTGTTCGTGGCGTTCTTCCTTTGCTGGCATGGCAGCCCAGATCTTCTTCTCCGCGGTAAGCCTCTGTCTCGTTAATCGTGAGCCTGAGTTCTTCTCCGGTTTCAAATTTGCGCACCAATGTCTTGCCCAGTAAATCGGGGGCTACGCTCAGAGCATCACGGGAAAAGAAGTCACGTGTTAATCGCATAAATCTAGTATTCTTTTCGTTCGGGGAATTCAGACCACATTTCTAATGGCTTCCACTTCCGCATGCGCTGTTGGGGCGTGCTTGTCGGTAACCCGGTTGCATCCGGTAGCTATTACTTTCCCTTCGTTTACAACAACCGCAGAGAAGGGACCTCCGCCATTTACAATGTTCTCCTCGGCAAGCCTGGCCGCCATTTCCATATATTTTTCGTGGCTATTCATTTTTAGTTAAGTTTCGAACTTACAAATATGTACAAAAGTGGCGGTTTTAAGAAATGGATGTTAAGCTGTTTCCGGCTTCCAATTCAGGGTTGACCGTGAGCCAAGATAATCAGGGGTTGAGGGAGGAACGGCGAACCTCCGGAATCTAACTTCTATCCTCTACTCTCTGTTATTTGTCTTCCCTCTTCGCCATTGCGTCTCAGCGTTTAGTTTTTTACTGTTTAGGACTTCTGAATTTTCTTTGTAAAAGATTGGTATTTAATAAAAATAGCCGTACTTTTGCGGCCGATTATTATCCGTGCTAAACGACACAAGTGGTTGTATCGCAGATGATTTGTTGCTGTTGCTGTTTGCCCGACGTCAATGGTAGCAAGGGATACACATGTGTCGTGTGATTATTTTTTAAATGTAGGTCTAATTTTCAAAAGAGGAAGACTGTGGATACTTTAAGTTACAAAACAAAATCGGCCTCACAAGCTACTATTAACAAAGAGTGGGTTGTGGTAGATGCCAGTGATATGGTGATTGGTCGTTTGAGTACTCGCGTGGCAAAATTGCTACGTGGAAAGTACAAACCGAATTATACGCCCCATTTAGATTGTGGCGATAATGTCATTGTTATCAATGCCGACAAGGTGAAGCTCACCGGAAAGAAATGGAGCGACCGTGTGTTTTATTCGCACAGTGGATTCCCAGGAGGACAGCGTGAGACTACCCCTGCTGAAATGTTTGCCAAAAATCCTGCAAAATTGGTTCAGCATGCAGTGAAAGGTATGTTGCCCAAAAACAAGCTGGGAAATAAGCTGTTCAAAAACCTGTATGTATATGCAGGAAGTGAGCACAACCAGGAAGCTCAGAAACCAAAGGTAATTGATATTAATACCATTAAATAAGCAGTATGGAAGTGATTAATGCAATTGGACGTAGGAAAGAGGCCATTGCCCGTATCTATGTTAGCGAGGGTAAAGGTCAGATTACCGTCAACAAAAGAGAATTGGCCACCTATTTTCCCACCCCTACACTTCAGTATATCGTTAAGCAACCATTGAATACTTTGAGTGTTGCAGGAGAATACGATATCAAAGTGACCCTTACCGGTGGTGGTATTAAAGGTCAGGCCGAGGCCACCCGCCTGGCGATCGCCAGAGCGTTGGTGAAAATCAATGAAGAAAACAAACCCGCTTTGCGTGCCGAAGGATTTCTTACCCGCGACTCTCGTGTTGTGGAACGTAAGAAACCAGGTCAACCAAAAGCGAGAAAACAATTCCAGTTTAGCAAGCGTTAATAATCGTCTGGTACGTTTAGTATCTAAACTATTAAGATTCCGCATCAGGGACTACTTGATGGTTGCTTTACACAGAATGTAAACGTTAAAAAAAAAGAAAATGCCCAGAACTAATTTTGATCAACTATTAGAGGCCGGTGTACATTTCGGCCACCTCAAAAGAAAGTGGAACCCCGCTATGGCTCCTTACGTGTTTATGGAGCGCAACGGTATTCACATTATAGACCTGCACAAAACTGCAGCTAAAATTGATGAAGCTGCGGATGCTTTGAAACAAATCGCCAAATCGGGCCGCAAAATTCTTTTCGTTGCTACCAAAAAGCAGGCAAAAGATATTATTGCTGATAAAGTTGGCGCTATTAATATGCCTTACGTTACCGAGCGTTGGTCGGGTGGTATGCTTACCAACTTCCCTACTGTTCGCAAGGCCGTGAAAAAAATGGGATCCATCGACAAGTTGATGGGTGACGATGCCTGGAATCGCCTCTCTAAACGTGAGAAGTTGCAGATTACCCGTCAGCGTGCCAAGCTTGAAAAAACTTTGGGTAGTATCAAAGATCTAAATCGTCTTCCTGCTGCTATGTTCGTGGTTGATGTGATGAAAGAACACATCGCCGTAAGAGAGGCCCAAAAGTTGAATATCCCTGTTTTTGCAATGGTGGATACCAATTCTGATCCCCGGAATGTTGACTTTGTAATTCCTGCCAATGACGATGCTTCAAACTCTATTGAGTTGATCGTTGACATTATGTCACAGTCAATCAAAGAAGGTTTGGCTGAGCGTAAAGCAGAAAAAGACAAAGAGCCTCAGGGGGATAAAAAAGGTGGTAAAAAAACTGAAGGTCGCCGCACTCGTGCCCGCAAAGAAGACACTGCTGCAAAACAGCCAGAAGCTTCTTCTGCAGACGAAAAAAAGGCGTCTGAAGAAAACACCAAAAAAGAAGAGTAGTATTGTTTGAGAAAGACTGCCTTTATTGCAGATCTTCTCTTATTAATAACCTTTTAAATTATATATCATGGCTATTACTGCTGCTGATGTAAGTAAACTCAGAAAAATGACCGGCGCCGGCATGATGGACTGTAAAAAAGCCCTTAAGGAAGCCGACGGCGACTTTGATAAAGCTGTAGAAGAGATCCGTAAAAAAGGTATGGCTGTTGCCAGCAAGCGTGCTGATCGTGAGGCTACTGAAGGTGCTGTGCTTTCGAAGGCTACTGATGATGCCAAAAAAGGTGCTTTGTTGGTTCTGAATTGCGAGACTGACTTTGTTGCCAAAAACGAAAGCTTTGTTGCTTTGGCTCAGTCGATCCTTGATCTTGGTCTTCAGAAGGGCGCAACAAGTTTGGAAGAGCTTAATGAGCTTGAACTTGACGGCGTTGCTGTTAAAGACGTGATCACCGAGCAGATTGGTGTGATTGGTGAAAAGCTGGAGTTGGCCTCTTTCGATGTTATCGAAGCTGAAAAAGTAGTGGCTTACATCCACCCAGGTAACAAACTGGCTACCATCGTTGGTTTCAACAAAGCCGATATCGATGATCAAATGGCTAAGGATGTTGCCATGCAAGCTGCCGCTATGGCACCTGTGGCTATCGATCGTGACTCTGTTCCTCAGGATGTTATTGAGAAAGAGTTGGAGATTGGTAAAGATATGGCCCGTAACGAAGGTAAACCTGAAGCTATGCTTGACAAAATTGCTCAGGGACGCCTTGGTAAATTCTTTAAAGAGAGCACGCTGCTAGAGCAGGCTTTTGTTAAAGACAACAAAGTGTCTATCAAGCAATACCTGCAGGGAGCTGACAAAGAGTTAACCGTTACTGCTTTCAGTCGTTACTCTTTGAGCTAATATTTTTGCAGATAATTTTTCGCAATAAATTCAGGCCCGGTCAAAAATTGACCGGGCTTTTTTGGTGCTTAATCCTGAATATCCGAAGGTCAAATTCTAACGAACCAGTGTGACGGAAAATAATTTTGTATTTTTGCATTCCGGATAGAAACAGAACTTTTGATCAATTTAAAACAAACCTTTTCAGGACTATTAAAGGCAAATTATGCAATACAAACGAATTCTTTTAAAACTGTCCGGGGAGTCGCTAATGGGCGCTCAGGGACATGGCATTGACTCCGGTCGGTTGAATGATTATGCTGAGCAGATTACTGATCTTGTTAAAAATGGTGTTCAGGTGGCCATAGTTATTGGTGGTGGAAATATTTTTCGGGGCTTAAGTGGTGCTGCTGCCGGTTTTGATCGTTACAAAGGTGATCAGATGGGGATGTTGGCAACTGTGATAAACAGCCTTGCGTTGGCTTCTGCTCTGGATGGTATGGGCACTCGTGCAAGAGTGATGACAGCTATTCGTATGGAGCCGGTGGGGGAGCTTTATGCACAGCCTAAGGCTATTGATGCGCTCAATAATGGGGAGGTTGTAATTGTATCCGGAGGAACCGGAAACCCTTATTTTACAACTGATACTGCTTCTGCACTCAGGGGGATAGAATTAAAGGCAGATGTAATGCTAAAAGGGACCCGTGTTGATGGGGTTTATACTGCTGATCCGGAAAAGGATCCTTCTGCAACAAAATTTGACACCATTACCTTTGATGAAATATACAACAAAGGGCTTAAAGTGATGGATCTTACCGCCACCACTATGTGCAAAGAGAATAATTTGCCTGTAATGGTATTCAATATGGATGAAAAGGGTAATTTATTGAAGGTGATGAGTGGAGATAATATTGGTACTTTGGTTAAGTAAAAAGAAAGCCGGCAAAATAATATCGTGCCGGCATATTTTTTGTTCTTCGGGTACTTGGCGATGGAGTTTGGGAGGTTATGCTCTTTGCTTTCTGATGATGGAGAGAGCTTCCTCTCTTACATCCAGGGGTAGTTTGATGCCTCTTGCCATGAGGCTTCTAAGCCAATCGCTCACCTCGTGGGGATGCATAGTGGTTAAAACTTCCCTGAATTGTTTCGTTTCTTGTTGGGAGTACTGGTCAGGCAGTTTGCCTTTGAAAACATCCAGTTCCTCATCGTTGAAGTAAATGACATCACCGTGAGTGTGTGCAATAAGGCTTTCCTTATCGCAGACTTCATGGGCACCACAACAATCGGCGGGAGGGGCCTGAATTTCCTGGGTATGGTCAGTCTTTCGGACTGAAAAACCACTGATAGTCAGTGCTAAAATCAAAGCAATTGCTATGCTAATAAGTAAAATCCACATGCTGCAAAAATAATAAAAAAACAATAGAATATTATGGGGCAGAAGAAGGTTATGAATGCTGAAGAGTTGCACTTCTTAGGCATAAAAGTTGTTTACAAGGATTTGGTTGATAAAGGGTATGAGGTTTTGAATGTTCGCAGAGAGATGGACGTAGATCCGCAAATTCTTGCCCGTAAAGATGGGCTGATGCTTTTTATCGTTGTTCGTACAGAAGCTTTTCCTGATATGGGTGTTTTAAAGCCGGGAGTGGCAGCCAGAGTGGGGATGCATGCCAATAAACATCAGGCTGTATGTTATTTTGCCAGCGTGGGAATTGCCAATGCCAATGGCGATAATGATGAAGAGATGGCACAGCCTGAAGTTGATGGTGAGTACTATATCAACTACAAAGGGCTTCAGCCTTTCCCCCAATAAAATTTCCTGAATTCATATTCGTACTGTGATGTTTTTATTTTAAGTCACGGGACGATGAAGTGATCCTGAAAAGAAGATAATGAACGGAATGAATCAATTTGACTTTAAACGATTCTGGAGAAAGTACGGCAACTTTGTTCTCGCAGGTTTGTTTTTCTTATTTATAATAAACAACTGCCAGCAGCAAGCTCGTTATTCGGAGCGTGAGAAAACGGTGGAGCAGCAAACTGAGGCTCCCTCACAGATGGAAAAAGACAGCTCTAAGCTGAAAACTTTTGAGGAGCTGATGCGCCAACGTCAGCCAAATCAACCTGAGGGGCCCGGCAGTTTTTTTATCATGTTGCTGCTTTTGGGCCTTGGTGTCGGTATTGTTTGGGTCACCAGACAGCCTTGGATGATTGCCCTTTGGCAGAACTGGTTTCCCGGCAAAGTCCACCTTAAAGTGTTTAAAAGTAAAGATAAGATTACAGGAAAGAACCTTGTAAAAGTTTCCATTGAGAATAATACACGTGATGGACTAACCTTTCTGCCTCCTCAGCTGGTTTTTAAAAGCTGGGGCAATGAGCGGCGTTTTCGGTTAAAAGGCAGTAATCAGGAAGATATGTTTCCATTAACATTGACTCCTGGAACCGGGCATCGGTTGGTTCTGGATCTTGATCAGTTTTATGAAAAAATTCCTGATCTTAGAAAAGCAAATCGGGTAGGGGCAATGGTTGAAACTACAGATGGAAAGATTTATAAAAAGTTTCTTTTGCCTGGTTGGGTGAATTTGTTGTTTAAATAGCGTTTGCTGAAAAGTGCTTATATTTTTTATATGAGGCCAACTGACAACTAATATTTGAGTATATGAAAAAACTGTGGGAGCGATATAGCAGAAAAAAGCGATGGTGGTCCATCGCTCTTGATTTTATTTTTGTGTTGCTGTTGATAGGAATGCTTATTCCTTCAACCAGAAAGCCACTTTCTGCATTTATGATACGTCAAACGCTTTTTTCTCCTTCCGAAGTCGATGAAGTGGTGTTTCTTAAAAAGAAGGACTGGGAGATGCAAATTGTTCCGGAGAAGGGGGGTGATGTTGTTGATTTGGGGGATTTTGAGGGTAAGCCTGTGTTTTTGAATTTTTGGGCCACGTGGTGTCCACCATGTATTGCCGAGATGCCCTCCATTCAGGATTTGTATGATGAGTATAAGGACGAAGTGGCTTTCGTTCTCATAAGCAGGGAGTCATCGAATGTAATAAATAATTTTATGCAGAAAAACGAATATACCCTCCCTTCCTTTTCTTTAAAAAGTCGAGTTCCTGCTATTTTTGAAACTTCTACCATCCCTGCTACATACCTCATAAGCCCTGCCGGCAGATTGATGATCAGAAAAACCGGAGCTGCCAAATGGGATTCTGATAGAATAAAAAGAATGTTGGATGATATGATTGAGTGACTTATTTATAGAGCAATGGGAATGGATTAAGTAAAATTATGGAAAATTGTGCCATAAAAAAAAGCGGTGTTTTTCACCGCTTTTTTTATGTATGTTTAATTTTAATACTCTGCAAATTAATTATTTGTACTAAAAAAATGATTATTTGTTAACGTACAGAATATCAATATGCTAAGAATCATTTTACATCTTTCCTGACTGCTGTCAGGCAGGTATCTAAAAATCTACCGATCTATTGTAAGTTAGAATCTGTAACGTAATCCAAGTGCTAACCCAAATCCAAAAGGATCACTCGGCGTATCGCTCAATGATAGTTCCGGTCTCGTGTCAATAGAAATTTGCAAGGGTACTTCTTCAAAGTTGTACTCAATACCAGCATTCAGAGCGGCAGCGATATAAACACCGCTGTCATCCAGATCATGTTCATTGTAAGACCAGCTTCCCAATGCAGGACCTAATCCCAAATACCAGTAAAAGCCGCTTTCGATAGGCATAACCCACTGGTAAATTCCTGTCAGTTTCCAATAGTCAAAATCGCCACGGCCTCCAAACCCAAGATCCAATTCAGCGCGATTTCCGCTGAAGGGTGTTTGAAAACTAATCTCGGCATCATGCCCCACTCCACCTCCAAAACGAAGACCAATGGCATTGCTTCCGCGTTGAGCCTGAGTTGTAAAAGGTAAGGTTAGTAAAACAGCGACAATTACAAATAACAGTTTCTTCATATCCATAAGAGTTTATTGTTTCAAAAATTTCACGGGTTCATTTTATAGCAAATGTTATACCAATCAAAGAAACGCTCTGAAGGGCGTTTTGTTGTTTTAAGATGTTAAAAAGGGGAAGTTGCATAAATAAAAAAGCCCCGACGATTATCATCGGGGCTTTCAGTGTTGTCCCGCCAGGATTCGAACCCGGACTAGATGGACCAAAACCACCTGTGCTACCTTTACACAACGGGACAAACATTCAGTTGCTTTTTCCTTTAAAAGCGATGCAAATATAGGAGCTTTTTAGTGAACTCACAAAAAATATTTCTCAAAAAAATAAACTTTATTCCTTCTGTATTTGTGTTTGCTTTTACCATCCTTTTGCAATAGTTTAGCACCCAAAAGATTATTTTGATGGATAGGGTACCGGTTTTTTTGAAAAAAAATCTCTCAGGGTTGTTGGTTTTTTTCTTCAGCCTGGCAATTTATGCCATTACCATGTCGCCAACAACCAATTTTTGGGACAGCGGTGAGTTTATTGCTTCAGCGAACGGTCTTCAGGTTCCTCACCCTCCCGGCGCGCCTCTTTATTTGTTGTTGGCCCGTGTATTGGCTTCTTTTGCTCCCACTCCGGTATTAGTGGCTCCATTTGTTAACTTCTTATCAGTGGTCGCCTCTGCTTTTGCGGTATTTTTCATCTATAAGATATTGCTGATATTAATAAGCTTGTCCGATGCACGGGAGGGAGGACAGCACTATTGTATTGGTCAAATAGCTGCTTCAGGTGGTGCTCTCTTGTTCGCATTTACTGATTCTTTTTGGTATTCAGCCGTTGAAGCCGAAGTTTATGCTCTGTCGTTATTTTTTTCAGTACTTACACTTTGGGTCTTTCTATTATGGTATACAAGGGAGAATAATGAATCCCGCCTGTTTTTTCTGGGTGTCTATTTTTTAGGTCTTTCAATTGCCGTTCATTTACTGAATTTGTTACTGGTTCCGGTTTTTGTTCTGATATTTTTCTGGAAGAAATCAGGCCATCTGCCTATAATCACAGTTAAAGCTTTGCTGGTTGGGGTATTGTTACTCGGGCTTTTGTTTTTCGGGTTTGTGACTTATGGGTTGTGGCCTGCCATGAAGCTTGAATTATTTCTGGTTAATGGTGTCGGAATGCCGCAGCATTCCGGATTGTGGCTGTGGGTCATTATATTAATGGGTATTCATGTGGCAGGAATACATTTTACTTTTAGGAAGCAGCAGGTTCTTCATCTTATTTTTGTGACCTCAGCCTTGATCTTCATGGGCTGGTTTTCTTATGCATTGGTGCCTGTGAGGGCATCGGCCGGGCCTGCCATCAATATGAATGATCCGGACAATGTGTTTTCGCTAAACAATTATATTAACAGAACTCAATATGGCAGCCGTCCTTTGCTGTATGGACCTCATGCCGGTGCAACTGTAAAAAACTGGGAAGAATATCAGGCCTTTTATTTCGATGAAAAGGACCGCAAATACCAAAAGAAACCAGCAGGGGCCCGGTTAAATTTTAAGGCAGATGATTATGTATGGTTTCCCCGGATGTACAGTCGCCAGGCCTATCACCTTGAGGGGTATGAATGGTGGACAGGACTCAATGCTAAAGAGAAAGAGCCTTCTTTTGCCCATCAATTGGATTTCTTTCTGAAGTATCAGATGGGACATAATTTTCTGAGGTATCTTATGTGGAATTTAGTGGGCCGACAAAATGACCATCAGGGACATGGTGATATTCTATCGGGGAATTGGGCCTCAGGTATCGATTTTATTGACAGGTATTTTCTCGGGAACCGGGAATATCTTTCTTCGCAGGATCAATATAGCCCCGCAGCCAATTTCTATTTTGGAATTCCTCTTTTGCTAGTGCTGCTGGGGGGCGTGTTTCTTCTTAGATCCGGAAATGGGAAGAGAATGAATGTTCTGACCTTGCTTATTTTAATGTTTGTGATGATGGGGCCTGCCATTGTGCTCTACCTGAATCAACCTCCCTATGAACCACGGGAGCGCGACTATGTTTTTGTAGGAGCTTTTATGACAATGTCGCTGTTTGCAGGTATGGGAATTTACGGAATACTGAAGAAAGTTCTGCAATTTTCCGGATCATTGTTAACTCTCAGTTTATCAGGGCTGTTGTTGATCATGGCAGGTCCCGGGTTAATGTTTTCGGTTAATCTGAATGATCATGACCGGTCTGAAAGATATCTGGCAAGGGATCTGGCTGCTTCTCAGCTTAGAAGTTGTCCTCCCAATGCCATTTTGTTTACTTACGGTGATAATGATACCTATCCGTTATGGTACGCACAGCAGGTGGAGAAAGTGCGGCCCGATGTTCACCTTGTAAATATAGGACTTTTGGGAACCGACTGGTATGTTGAGCAAATGACAAATGAAACAAGTGGAGGATCTAACCTGCAATTGACCCTTCCAATTTCATTTTACCGGCAGCATGCACTTGAGTTTTTCCGGGTTTCAAGAATGCATTCAAGTGGACTGGCAGGCAAGAAGATCCTTTCGGAGTTAGCCTCGTCGGAAACAGAAAGAAAAGAACCTGATGGCTTTTTTGGGCACGACTTGAATCCCATATGGACACTACGAACACAGCAGGGGAAGACCTTGCAATGGAATGTTCAGGCCAATTTCCTTTCCTCCGGAACTTTAGCCCTTATGGATTTTATTTTCACCAATGCTTCCGTGCACCCCGTTTGTTTTACACGAAATGTGGAATACTCTTCCCTGTATGGTTTGGAAAACCGTTTTGTGAGCCATGGTTTGATATGGAAGCTTGGTGGAGAAGAGAATTCTCAAAAGGGTCGAAATTCAGTAATGAAGGAATTGGCGCTTTTTTCAGACAGCATTCAGATTTCAAGAGAGGATACCTGGTATGATTATTCCTGCCGACAAGCATTGTCATTATCGGGCTATCGCCAGATGTCGCTTGATCTTGCGAGAGATCTCCTGGAATATGGAGAGGAAAAAAAGGCTTCTGAGGTCCTTCGGAAAAGTCTGGATGAATGGCCGTATTCACCTTATCAGGAACAGGCCGGTATGCTTGATGCTGCCCGGTTGCTGATGCTGAGTGGTGAGAGAGAGCAGGCTGAGCAGCTGGTTAGAAATATATCGTACATCAATTTGCAGGATGTTTACTTTTATTTTTATTCAGGTTTCGATACCGAACATATCCGCCGGAAATATTGCGGGTTTTTCAAGGAGTTGAAGTCTCTTGCTAAGGAGTTGGAATTGAAAGATGTTACCATAGAAATTGATATGGAATTGCACTCAATGTGTGATTTTTGAACTTTCAAACATATTCGTCTTTATGATAAAAGTCATAAAAATGAATCGTGGAATTATGCAGGATCAAATAAATCCTTTAACTTGCACCCTCAAAACAAAAGAGTAAGCGGAGTGAAGTTGTTGGAGAATATTTGCCTTCCTGACCGGGACTAAAATGATCATTCTTCTTTATCTGCCCGTCTTTTCAAACAGATTAAAATGCACAATTACAATCCACACACCTTTCATGTGCCGGTAATGGGTATTGGTTATACTATTGATAGCCCTTTAAAGCTGGCCCATTTGGGAATTTCTTCAGTCGTGTCTTTAGTTGATGACATGCTGATGGAAAAAATGCGAGAATTTCACAGCAAAAAAGCCAATCTTCCCTTTCAGGGAATTACAATGAAAATGGAAGATTTCAGGGCTAAGAGAATAACGGCCTTTCTTGATTTGATGGACGGGATGGTTAAATCCCGAATCGATAATATGAAAAGCTCTTTTAATAAAAAGAGCGAAGAAGTGGACAGGTATTTCGATCTGTTGCCTGACTTTTCCATGGTTAAACAGACCTATCTGCATTTGAAAGCGAATGCCGGGATTAAGGAACTTAAGAACTGGGTAGCTGCCAATTTGCATCCTGGACAGATTGATGTTAATATCATGACCAAGCTCGATCGTACTAACTATTCGGGTTCTGAGCCACTTCCGGTAGAATACAATGATGCCCATGCAGCTCTTCGCGGATTCGCTAAGAGTACGCTGGAATCTTCAGTTGTTTTATCCGCAGGAATGAACCCCCGGTTGTTTAGCTACATTGAAAAATGGGACGACTTTTATCCTGATGAAAGCGGATACATTAAAAAGAGAGTAATTATCAAAGTAAGTGATTTCCGCTCTGCTATGGTTCAGGGAAAAATGTTGGCCAAAAAAGGAATCTGGGTTTCAGAATTCCGTATCGAATCCGGGCTGAATTGTGGCGGACACGCCTTTGCTTCGCAAGGAAATCTTATTGGACCTGTTCTTGAGGAATTTAAAAGCAAACGAAAACAACTTGTGGATGGCCAGTTTGAGGCACTCCAAAGTGCATTGGCTGCAAAAAATAAGCCTTGTCCGGCCATCAATCCCGAACTTCGGATTACCGCTCAGGGAGGTGTGGGAACGGCTGAAGAACATTCTTTTCTTTTAAATCACTACCAACTTGATTCAGTGGGATGGGGTACACCCTTTATGCTGGTGCCTGAAGCCGTAAGTATTGATCAGGAAACGCTTGATAAACTGGCTTCAGCCCGTGAGAAGGATTTGTATCTTAGCAATATATCTCCTCTTGGAGTGCCTTTCAATAACCTGAGGGGCAATACAAAAGACGAGGAGAAATTCAGGAACGTCAGAAATCAAACCCCGGGAAGCCATTGTATAAAGCAGTATTGCACCATTAACAGTGAATTCCCCGGAAAGCCTGTTTGTACTGCTTCACGCCAGTATCAGCGCGATAAAATTCTTGATATTGAGACTACTTATACTGAGCAGGCTGCCATTGACAAAGCCACAAAAGAGGTAACTGAGAAGGCTTGTATTTGTGTTGGGCTGGGTACTTCGGCTTTGAAAGCCAATGGGATTTCCACGAAATTTGAAGGCAAGGGTGTTTCAGTTTGCCCGGGGCCTAATATGGCTTATTTCACTCGTGAGGCATCTTTGAAAGAGATGGTCGGGCACATTTATGGAGCAAACGATTTGCTTGAGCGTAAAGACCGCCCTAATGTATTTGTGAAAGAGCTGGGAATCTATGTGGATTATTTCAATAATCAGCTTAAAAAGCTGGAGGAAAATGATGATAAGGCTAAATTGAATAATAAGAAGTTCCTCCGCTCTCTTAAAGAGGGCATTCAGTATTACCGCGAATTGTTTGCTCAAAACAAAGATTCTTTCTCGAATTCATGCCATGAAGCATTGCAGATGATCGAAACTCTGGAAGAGAAGCTAACCATGGCAGAAGTTTCTTATGCCTGATAAGAGTTCGGTGAATACTTAAGTAGAGATTAAGCAGGGATTTTTCTAACTTTTGTGTATTTTTGGCAAACTTGTAATCAATCAATTTGATCTGTGTAGATTTTGACTCTTATGAGATAAGATGAATACAGGTCCTGAGATTGGTTGTGAGTTTTTTATTGCGTTTGTTCGACTTTCATTCAGAAACGAAGGAAAACATTATACAATGAGACAATACAAAAAGTTCAACCTTGCTTTTGGCTGGCTTACCTTCTTAATTTCAGCCATTGTTTATCTTCTGACCATAGAACCTACGACCAGCTTCTGGGATTGTGGTGAGTTTATTTCTGCATCCTATAAATTATTGGTAGGTCACCCTCCGGGGGCGCCATTCTTTATGTTGATGGGACGTTTCTTTACATTGTTTGCCCCCGATGAAACGTATGTAGCCGCAACTATCAACGCCATGTCTGGTCTGGCAAGTGCTATGACAATTGCCTTCTTGTTCTGGACCATTACACATTTGGCCCGGAAAATATTTGTTGACAATCAGGAGAATCCTGAGAGCTGGCGCTACTGGGCTGTACTAGGCAGCGGACTAGTAGGAGCCTTGACTTACACTTTTTCCGATACATTTTGGTTTTCCGCTGTTGAAGGCGAAGTGTACGGTATGTCCAGTCTGTTTACAGCTATGGTTTTCTGGGCTATTCTCAAATGGGAAAACGTCGCAGATCAACCTCATTCCAACCGGTGGTTAATATTGATTGCATACTTAATGGGGCTCTCCATAGGTGTTCACTTACTTAACCTTTTGGCCATTCCCGCCATAGCAATGGTATATTATTTCAAAAAGTTTGAAATCAACCGTAAGAATACCATCCGTGCACTGGTTCTTTCTGCTGTTGCTTTACTTTTTATTCTATACGGAATTATTCCGGGAGTACCCAAAATTGCCGGTGCTTTTGAGTTGGCATTTGTCAATGGCATGGGGCTTCCTTTTAATTCAGGATTGCTGGTTTACGGAATTCTTTTAATTGGAGGATTGATTTATGGAATTTATTTTTCCTTCAAAAAGAAGAAGGTGGTTCTCAATACCATCCTTACGGCCATTACCGTTATCATTTTTGGCTATTCATCCTTTGCATTGATAGTGATCCGTTCATCTGCAGAACCAACTATGGATCAGAACTCTCCTGATAACTTGTTTTCGCTCATTTCTTATTTAAATCGTGAGCAATACGGTGACCGTCCGCTTATAGTGGGGGAATATTTCAACTCACAAATCGACCGTAAAGCTTCCCAGGAAGAAAAAGGTGCGCCTGTCCGAATTAAAAAGGATGGAGAATATGTGACCGTTCAGCATCGACCTAAATATGTTTTTAACGATAAGACGACCACCATATTTCCAAGGATGTACAGCCGGCAGCCTAACCATATTCAAGAATATAAAAGATGGGCTAATATTGAGGGGCAGTCGGTAAGGGTAACCGATGAGACAGGAAGTCCGAAAACCATCCAGTTGCCCACATTCGGAGAGAACCTAAGCTTTTTCTTCAATTATCAGGTGCGGCATATGTATTGGCGTTACTTCATGTGGAATTTTGCGGGCCGCCAAAATGATATTCAATCCCATGGGGAGGTTCACCATGGAAACTGGATCTCCGGAATTCCCTTTATTGATAACGCCATGTATGGTGATCAGAGTAAATTGCCTGAACACCTTAAAAATAATCCCGCACGTAATACCTACTTTTTCCTGCCACTTCTGTTAGGATTGATAGGGCTTTTATTTCAGTATGGTTCCGGAAGGCAAGGTAAACAAAGCTTTTGGATTGTTATGTTGCTCTTTTTCCTCACCGGATTGGCCATCGTATTATATTTGAACCAAACGCCCCTTCAACCACGTGAGCGTGACTATGCTTATGCCGGATCTTTCTATGCTTTTTCCATCTGGATTGGTTTAGGTGTCCTGGCATTGGTCGATGGCTTGAGAAAACTAATGGGAGGTAAAGGAGCAGCAGTGGTTTCCACTCTTGTGGCTCTGGGGCTTGTCCCGGGCGTTTTAGCTTCCGAAAACTGGGATGATCATGACCGTTCGCATCGTACCATTGCCCGGGATTTGGCGATAAATTATCTGAATACAATTGACGAGGACGGAGTGATATACACCAATGGGGATAATGATACTTTCCCCTTGTGGTACGCTCAGGAAGTTGAAGGTGTGAGAACAGATGTAAGAGTTTGTAATCTGAGTTATCTTCAAACCGACTGGTACATCGACCAGATGAAGCGTAAATCATATGAGTCAGATCCATTGCCAATTTCATTGAACCATGATGAATATGTTACCGGAACCCGGGATATGGTTTATTTAATAGACCGCGTTACCGGAGAAGCCGATCTGAAAGATGCTATGGGATTTCTGAAAAGTGAAAATGAACGTACAAAGCGAGTTCCCGGATATAGCGGGCGGGTAGAATATCTGCCATCTAAAACATTTTCTTTAAAAGCCGATAGTCTTAAACTGTTGCAGAAAGGTTATGTGAGTGAGCAATATTCGCATATGATTGATTCGGCTATTCATATCAATCTTCAGGATCGTGATTATCTTCTCAAAAATGAGATGATTGTTTTGGATATGCTGTCTCATAACAACTGGGACAGACCAATTTTCTATGCCGTTACTGTTGGTAGTGACAATTATGTTGGTTTGGAGGATTATTTCCAGTTGGAAGGATTTGGTTATCGGATTGTTCCCATTAAGGCCGGAAGCAATGAAGGGATGACTGGTCGTGTGGATACCGAAAAGGCTTATCATAATTTCATGGAGGTTTACAATCTGGATAACTTTAAAGATCCCCGTGTGTATCTCGACGAGAATCACCAGAGAATGGCAATTAATATTCGAAATAACATGGCGCGTCTGGCTACAGCACTTCTTGACGAAGGTAAGCGGGAGAAAGCTGTTGGTGTATTGAATAAGGCGATGGATGTGTTGCCTGCTAAAAAGGTTCCGCATAATTACTTCTCAATTTTCCTGGCAGAAGGCTACTATCGTGCCGACATGGCTGAAAAAGGTGATGAAATATTGGAAGGGCTTGCTTCATTAAACTTTCAGGAGTTGGATTATTTCCTTTCTCTGCCACCGTCAAAACGTAACACAGTTATGACTGAAATACGGAGAAATATGGCGATCTATGGAGAGATTGTCAGAACTGCCGAGACTTTTGAGCGGGATGATTTACTGGAGCGTTTGAACAAACAATATGACAACAGTTTGCAACGAATGGGCTTTTTTGAATAAAAGCCAGTTTGTCGCATTTAGGAATTAGGTTAAATATTTTGGAGGCATTTTACTTTCTTGTAAAACATGAACTGGATAACTAAACCGCCATTGTTGCTGAGGCTTTTTTACCCCTCTGTCTTGTGGCGGTGCAAAACCAGTAAAAAAGAAGTTTTTCTGACGTTTGACGATGGTCCTGTTCCCGGGGTAACTCCCTGGGTGTTGGATATTTTGACCAACTATGGAGCTTGTGGGACTTTTTTTTGTGTTGGCGATAACATCAGAAAATATCCTGGAGTTTTCAGTCAACTCGTTAATTCCGGGAATGAAGCGGCAACTCATGGGTTTTCTCATAAACCCGGTAACAGGCTTGGTATTGAGTCCTATCTTAAAGATATTGATTTAGGGCTCCAATATAATGCTAAAGCCAGGTGGTTCAGGCCGCCTCATGGTTTCATATATCCCTGGTGGGTCTCCCATATACGTGCTAAAGGGGTTGGGATTGCTATGTGGGATGTTTTATCAGGTGATTATGACCGAAATCTGTCTCCCGATAAAGTGATCCAAAATGTTATCAAGCATATACGCCCCGGCTCATTGATCGTTTTCCACGATTCGTTGAAGGCCTGGCCAAACCTTAAAATAGCCCTCCCTGCCGTACTTGATTGGATGTCAAAGAACGGATATACAACCAATTTTTTGAGTTCTATTAACCAAAACAAGAGAATATTATGAACATTTTGCTTCTAGGATCAGGTGGCAGGGAGCATGCCCTTGCCTGGAAAATGAGGGTCAGTCCTTTACTTGAGAATCTTTACATTGCACCGGGAAATGCCGGAACATCATTGTTGGGACATAATCTCGACATAGATCCAGAGGATTTTAATGGAATCAAAAAAGCCGTTTTGGAGCACAATATCAATATGGTTGTTGTTGGTCCGGAGGTGCCATTGGTGAAGGGAGTAAGTGACTTTTTCCTGAATGACAGTGATCTGTCCAAAATTCCCGTAATAGGCCCTACATCAAGAGGAGCCCAACTGGAAGGGAGCAAGGAGTTTGCCAAGCAATTCATGTTGCAACATAAGATACCAACAGCAAAATATCTTGCAGTTACTGCCGATACGATGGATGAAGGAGCGCGATTCCTGAAAACACTTAAGGCACCTTATGTGCTGAAAGCAGATGGTCTTGCTGCCGGCAAAGGGGTTTTGATCCTGGAGGACCTGGATGAAGCCCTCAATGAGTTAAAAATGATGCTGAGCGGAAAGTTTGGTAAAGCCAGCGATACCGTTGTTATTGAAGAATTTCTTTCAGGAATTGAACTATCGGTTTTTGTTATTACCGATGGGCATGGTTATATGGTACTTCCCGAAGCAAAAGACTATAAACGTATTGGAGAAGGAGACACGGGGCTCAATACGGGAGGAATGGGGGCTGTTTCACCGGTGCCTTTTGCTGATGAGGAATTCATGAAGAAGGTAAATGATCGTATTATACGTCCAACAATTGACGGACTTCGAAGTGATGGAATTGAGTACAAAGGTTTCATTTTTTTCGGTCTCATTAGTGTTAACGGGGATCCTTATGTTATTGAATACAATGTTCGCATGGGAGATCCGGAAACGGAAGTGGTTATCCCACGTTTGCAATCGGACATAGTAGAAATATTTAAAGCTGTGGCTGCAGGGGCCCTGAAAAGTATAACTCCTCAAATAGATTCTCGTACAGCGGTTACCGTCATGATGGTTTCTGGAGGTTACCCGGGAAGTTATGAAAAAGGTAAAAACATTTTGGGGCTCGACCACGTAGAGAACAGTGTTGTTTTCCATGCCGGAACCACCAGCAGTAATGGAATCCTTACCTCTGGTGGCCGCGTGTTGGCTGTCAGCTCACTTGGGGATTCAATGGATGAAGCATTGGAGAAATCGTACAAGAATGCTGAAAACATAAAGTTTGATAAGAAATATTACCGAAAAGACATCGGTTTTGACTTAAAGTAGTTTAATGATGCTCTACAGGACACTTCACAACAATAATTTAACCGCTTTTATTCTGGTTCCTTTTATAGTTCTCTTGTTTTGGGTAAGGGTTTTTTTATTTGAAGGAGTCCAGCCAATAAGTTTTGACGGAATTTCCATGCCCCTGTGGGAGTGGTTGGTGCGTCCTGTATTTGGGCAAAGTGTTTTCTGGTCAGCCGCTTTTTCCTATTTGCTGGCCATGATGATAGCATTTTCTGTCAACCGTGTGGTTGGCCGTTATGGTTTGCTGGGAAAGCAATCCGTGCTCCCCGTTTTGCTTTACGCTTTACTGGTTAGTGGTTTTTTAGCTGTTCAGCGCTTGCATGTAGTTTGGGTTTTTGCACTGTTTTTTATTTTGGCTGTTGAGCGGATTATGGGTGCCAACCAATCCACTAAAAAAGAAATTCGATCTCTTGATGCGGCTGTTTTGGTTGGTGTAGGATCATTAATGTATGCCAAGGGCTTGTATCTTTATCCCTTGCTGTTGGTAGTGATGGGCGTCCTGCGGTTGTTAACAATCAGAACCTTTATTGCCAGCTTGATTGGGCTTCTTTTGCCTTTTCTTATCAGTGCCGGATATTTCTTTATCATTGGAACTACCCAGGAGTTTCTGTTGTTTATTGTGCTAAATCTGTTGTCCAATACAGGTCAGTTTAGTCACAATTTAGCCTCACAGATATATCTGCCTCTTGTCGGAGTCCTGACACTCATGGGGATCATAAATGTTTTCAGGTATTTACCCATGCAGAAGATCATTACCCGGAAGCATTTTCGGGTCATTATCTGGGTTATTTTCCTTACTTCTGCAGTATGCCTTACGCCTTTCTTCTCATTGGAGTTAGCACCGGTTGTGGCAATTGGCCCTTCTGTCGTTCTTACTTTTTGGTTTGATAAAATGAGCCATCGGGTCTGGCGGGAAGTAATGCTTTGGTTTTTGGTCGGGATTACAGTTGCTGCGCAATTTCTCCTTTAGTATAAAACATCACTCCGTTTATTTTTTGCAGGACATCCAATTTTCCTGTTTTTTCCTGGTACTCTGCTAAAGGCGAAACTTGCATTCATGCGATGTTATACAGGCAGCGTTTTGGTTTGGATGTTTTATGGTTTCTTAATCTGAGTGTTATGAATGCAAGAAGAATGTTGTTTTAAGTCTCTTAAATTGAGTGTGTAACGTCTTTGAAACTAACGCACCTTTTGTCTTTGATCCGGGCGGTTGAATAACTTTAATTCAGGAGCTGCTGAAAAAGTCAAAAAGGCAGAATTTACAAGCCGCCCAATTGAAGGAATATTGAGATACTTCGAGATTGTGGCGGTGAAGTAAACTTTGTTCTTTTGATTAGCCATTTTCATAAATTCAAGTGCAAAGAAATTTGAGTAATTGTGAAATAACCTTGCACTTATGCTCTTGTTGATATGATTTAAAGTTTTAATAGTTAATAAAATATGCGTTCTTCACCGCTCCCTGATTTAAGTCCATTTTTGGAGAATGTGCTGAAGATCATTTAGTTTTACAGGCTTACCGATGTAATCATTCATTCCGGCCTCAAGGCACAACTCCCTGTCACCTTTCAGAACATTAGCAGTCATGGCAATGATAGGGGTAATTACACCTTCTTTTCGTAATTTCCTTGTAGCATCCAGTCCGTTTAATACAGGCATCTGAACATCCATCAATATGGCATCAAAGCTATCCTGATCATCAATTATCATAGATAGGGCTTCCTGGCCGTTGTTGGCAATGGTTGTAGCCAACCCAATTCTGCTCAGCATTTTTTCAGTAATCTTTTGGTTAATAGGGTTGTCCTCAACTAATAGGATATGCTTGTTTTTATTGGGATTTGAGATAGTTGTGGAAGCCTGGTCTTCTTCCTTTTCTCCAAGTACAAGTTGACTAATGGTCTTATAGAGCTCTGTATGTTTTATGGGTTTTTCAAGAACTGTGTCAAATCCGGCGAAGTTATGCTTTCCCTGAGATGTGAAAAGCATGGTTTTGATACCCGGCGCTGCTTTCTTGAATTCTTCAATCTGACTTTCATTGGTTTTGCTAAAAATGTGAGAGTCAATAATGATAAAGTCAAATTTTTCTTCACCAATGAGCTTTTCAAGGGCCGACTTTTCATCGCTGACTGCAGTGGGGTTTATACCCCAGTTATGCATGGTTTTCTTGAGTAATAATAAATTCGTTTTGTGGTTGTCAACGATTAAAGCCCTGAGCGATTTCATCTTTTCATTGTCAAATTCTTCGTTTACCTGTTTGCGGTCTATAGTGAAAGGCAAAACAAAATGAAATACCGATCCGGGGTTTTCTTCCGACCATGCAAAGTTGGGGTTGGGGCTTTCCACCCAGATTTTTCCGCCCATCAATTCAACCAGCATTTTTGAAATACTGGTTCCAAGGCCGGTACCACCATATTTTCTGGTGGTTGAGCCATCAGCCTGGGTGAAAGACTCAAAAATTTTCTCAATTTTGTCAGGAGGAATGCCAATGCCTGAGTCCTCAATCGCAAAATGCAAGCGTAATTCTTTGCCCTCCTGACGCTCAATGTCTACTTTAAGAACAACCTCGCCTTCCTGGGTGAACTTTACGGCATTGCCCATGAGGTTGATGATAACCTGTATTAAACGGCCCTCATCACCAATCAAAATGGAGGGAATAGTTTCTTCAACTGAGGCAAGCAATTCAATGTTCTTGTCATGGCTTCGGAAAGCCATCTGATCAAGCAAATAATCTACTGTGGAGCGAAGATTGAAAGGGTAATGCTCTATCTTCATTTTTCCCGCCTCTATCTTGGAGAAATCAAGAATGTCATTGATGATGTTTAGTAAGTTGTCGCAGGAACGGCTGATTATGGTAATGATATTTTGCTGATCCCGGTTCAGTCGGGTTTGTCCAAGTAGTTCAGTTGCGCCAATGATACCATTCATTGGGGTTCTGATTTCATGGCTCATGTTTGCCAGAAATTCAGACTTTGCTTTATTTGCCTCGGCTTCACGTTGCTGAACTTCTTTTTGAGCCGTGATATCCATGAAAGCTTCCAACCTGACTTCACGGTTGTTGATTTTAACCGGAATAATGTTTTTCAGAATGGTTCTGGAAATATTATTCTCCTCTATTGTGAGGCGTTCTTCTAAAGCTGAAATGGTAAGACCGGAAGCATCATCTTGATATTGTTCCCGCTTCAGGGTTTCAAACAGTTGATTGTAATTGTGTCCTTTCACATAGTCAGAGGCTTCATCAAGATTATCAAAACCCATCAGGGTAGCTGCGGTGAAGTTAACTTCTTTTATGCCCTGACCTTTGTCGGTGATCAGTATACCTACCGGAAGATTTTCAGTTATGGTTTTTAAGGTTTCAATAGATTCCTTAAGCGACTGGGTCAGCAATCTTTTTTCGGTAACATCTTCCTTGATGGCAATAAAGTTAGAAATTGTGTTTTCTTCGTTAAGAACAGGGGATATGTAAACTTTATCCCAGACTGTTTCTCCTTTATTGTTTTTGGACCTTATTTCGCCATTCCAGGTTTTTCCTTCCTGAATAGTCTCCAGAAGGACGCCTGCAAATTCATCTTCATTTTCCGATTGGAGTAGGTGCAAACTGGTTCCCTCAATCTCTTTTTTGGTCACCTCATTGCGCTGCTCAAATGATTTATTCACATATTCAATGACTCCGTTTGTGTTGGTGATAATAATGGAAACCGGACTTTGCTCAACAGCTTTAAGTAACTTCTTGTTGGTATCCTCTGCTTTACGGCGGTGCAGAATTACCAATCTTATTTGATTGATGATAATAAATGTGATGATGCCTACTACCAAAGAGAAAACCAGTAGGCTTAGATATTTTATCTTAAAATACCGATCGTAGAAGAAGAGGCTCTTTTCATTAAGTGCTGAAATGGTTTTGCTGATACGAAAAGATGCTTGATTCTCTATCTCATAGATCCTGTCAAAAATGCTTTCAGCCTGTTTTTGATAGAAGCTGATGGTTTCATTTTGTCCTTTCTCAATTGAATTTTCTGCGGCCAGTTGTCCTTTTATTGATCCTGTAATCTTGGCCGAGAGTGATTGCAGTTCATACATCAGCGGGATGATGTCCCTTATTTCCGGAATGGTACCGGTAAATTCATCATTCTTATATTCGATAACTTCGGTAATACGGTCAACATCTTCCATATTTACTGCCTCAACAACAGTAATGCTTCCACCTTTGTCCAGTTTTTCCAGAATGTTGATACTTTCTTTTATGTGTTGCCTTACTTCCTGCTGAATATTGCTTAGTTGCCGGGGATGATCAATGGTGGAATATGATTTAAAGCTGAGGTTTATGAACAGGAGATTCTCTTTTAATAAAGATTCCATTCTTTGCTTTTTCTCCTGATTTCGGATTGTGCTTTGAATGCGTATTGCGTGTGTTTTATCGAAGTAGTTATCGATGGTAAGAATGGCAGCAATAGTGAATAGGAATATGCCCAATAGCAGATATAACTTGTTGATCAGAGGTTCCCTGAAGAAGCCTCTGTCTTGCCCGAAAGGGATTTTTTTGAATATGTTTCTTCTTGTTTTATGTCCCAAAGCTGCCCATTTGTTTTTAGCCTGGTTTATTCATGAGTTTTCGTCATGAAATGTTCAATTACCAATAAATACTGGCAACCGCAAAGAAAATTGATGATGAAAATAGTGAACTATTTTCAAGTCAATTTTATTGAGGACGCCTGTATTTAGCAGGTAGTTGGACATTGTAATAGATAATTTATGAATAATCCAGGTTAGGTCTTTCCGATTAACAATAATCCGTTAAAATTTCAAAAAAGGCTATAAGTCAACTCTTAGAATTACATGCACAATTGCTAAAAAAACCTGATTATTAGCTTTACAGGGGTCGTCTTAAATCTTATATTTAAAAATCTAACGATCTATTGATTAATAAAGATACAACTAAAAGTGGGATATTCTAAAATCCTCGATCCCATATTTTTTTAATAATTTCTTACTCGTCCGGGATTTCAGTATGTTAAGGAATAATTTCGCATTTTGGCTATGAGGTGCATCTCTCAAAATAACGGCCATAGCTTCGAAGTACTTATCGTTTGAAGGGATTGAAAGTGTGTCAATTTTCATCCTTGCATGGTTGGAAAGGTAATCCGATCGCCATCCTATGGCCACTGACCCCTGGCCTGCAACCAGATTGCGTATGAGACCTCTGGAGTCGGTTGTCAAAAGAACTACTGAGTTCATTACCTGATAATATAATCCATGGCTTTGGAGGAGTCTGCCTGTAACCAAACCAAGTGTGCTGCTTTCAGGATTGGCCAGGATAATAGCCTGATCAGGACTTGGAAGCGTCGCCAACTGGCCATCGAAAAGTGAAGGATTATTTTTGGGAACCATGAAAACAAGGGTCTGGAAGCCCAAAAATGCTGAATCTGCTATCATTTTCGGATTTGCCAGAAGGATGTTGTCTATCGCCTGCCGGGAGTCCGGAATGAATACATCTGCTTCCTTCCTGTAATGAATGAGACTTGTAAGATTTCGGGCGCAGTCATTTTGGATGTCAATGTTGAGTCCGGATTGTTTTTCAAAGATATTGGTTATTTCTTTGATCGGTCCCAACATGCCGTTTTCACAATAGATGACAAGGTCAGGAGTTTCCGGTTCTCCTGAAGTAGTTGGTCCATTACAAGCTTCCAACCAAAGAAAAAGAAGCCCTGTTACCGTAAAAAATAAAACCCTGGAAGTAATCACGTGTTGGTCGTTTTTTGATATTCCGGAGCCTTTTACCCTCCGGATTAACAAAATTATCTCGTTTGTCGTTTTTGCAATTTACGGCGCAATGATAAGAACGTCATTCGCTTTGGTCACAAAAAGGCAGGAGTTAGTCAAAGAAAAAATCCGATTGTCCTAATTATAACGACCTGGAACCTGAATTTATTTTGCCTTACGACTGAGAAAATGTTTCCGAATCCACCGAGGAACCATAAAGGTACCAAACAAGAGGTAAGGATAATAGCTTACCATTCGCCAGAAGAAAGCCATGGCAACACCGGTACCAACGGGGATAAAGGCAGCAAGAAACTCTTTGAATACATATTCAGCAAAACCGCTGCCTCCGGGAGTGGGACTGATCAACATCATGATCCACATTACAAGCTGCTTTGCAAATACATGGATATGGTCTTCCCATCCCAGCCATTTAATACCAAGGAAAGTAATGATTAGGGTGTTGACAACCCAGTAGCGGGCTGTCCAGCTGAAGAATGTGGCGCCAAAGGCTTTTAGCCACTTGGAAAAGGGCCAGCCGCTAAATTCTTTTGATGTTTGTATTAGGTCGGTTCCGGACTCATTGGCCTGGGGGCGCCACTTACGTATAATAGGAAGTTTGAAAACCATGAGCAACAGCCACTTTAATCCACGGGGATTTATGAAAAGGCCGTAGCTAAGCACAAGTGTATATAGCAATTTTACAATATAGCCTCCCATTGCCAACAGGAAGAATTCATTCTGGTACCAGGGAACTGAAGCTTCTGCTGCATCCAGAACAAATACATCAGAGCGTCCAAGGAGAAAAAGGATGATCGGAAAAGTAAGAATAAAATATAACTCATCCAGAAATGAGGTAACCATCACTACAGCGGTACTCCGGCCCACCCGCACACCTTCCTTATTTATAAAAAATATGGCAACGCTGGTCCCTCCAATTGCAGAGGGAGTAATTGCTGAGGTAAACTCCCAAAGCATAATGACGTTAAATGCCTTTCGCCAGGTAAGTTCGTTGTTGGTGAGTATTCTGATTCGGAGCATATATCCGAAATCCCGGACACCCATAAGAATAAATGATATGATCAACCAGACAAAAGACCAGGCAGTAAAGGATACAAATTTGAAGCTATCAGGTTCAAATTCCTTATAAAGAAGGTATCCCGTAACAGACAAGCCGATTAATACAGGCAAAATGATTTTGCTGGGACTTATGCTTTTTATGATTTTTCCGGAATTGTCTGTCATTCTTTATTGTAGGTGTTTATCAGGCCTGATTGTTATAAGGCGCTGATGGATTGATTTTTTGAAATGGTTTTATGGGACAAATTTACGTTATAGAATCAATAACTGAAAGAGGGGGTGTTAAACTTTATGAAAATGATATTAATAAAAATGAAAAAACCGGACGTTTGGTCCGGTTTTTCGTATATTAGATTAAACACGTGGAGATGAGGGGAGTCGAACCCCTGACCTCATGACTGCCAGTCATGCGCTCTAGCCAACTGAGCTACACCCCCGATTTTCGAGTTGCAAATATAAAAGAAAATTGGGAATTTGGCCAAAGGAATTCCGAAAAAAAGTGCAGTTTGGTTTGGTTCTTGTTGTAATTAAAGAGTTAATCGTTTGATTTTTAATCAGGGAAAGGGGTGTTTACGCTGTTGTTCTTATTTTGAATTAATAAAAAGAACCTTTAACAATGCTTAGATTTGATTATAAAATCCTATTTTTAGCCTCTCAAATAAAAACGGGCCTTATGTTCGTTTTGAGACGTATTGAAAAAGCGGTTAAAAGTCATTAATTTTAGGCACCAAAATTCGATTTTTATTATGGAAGTAAAAAAGTCGCCAAAAGCAGATTTGGAAAACAAGAAGACGGTCTTTATGCAGATCGGACTTGTTGTGGTGCTTTCTCTGGTTTTTATAGCCTTTGAGTGGACATCCACTGAAACTGATGTTAACCAAGGTTTGAAAATTGACGAAGAGGAAGTAGAAGAGGAGATCATTCCGATCACTCGCCAGGAAGAAGTGAAACCACCACCGCCACCTCCACCACCAAAAGTAACTGATGTATTGAATATCGTAGAAGACGATGTGGAGTTGGATGAAGAGCTGATTATTGAGGATACTGAGGCTACTGAAGATACTGAAGTTGACTTCTCAGATATTCAAACCGACGAAGAAGTTGAAGAGAGCCCTGTTTTCTTTATTGTAGAAGACATGCCGGAATTCCCCGGAGGAGATGCTGCCCTTCATAAGTATCTTGCCACTTCCGTAGATTATCCTGTAATTGCACAGGAAAACGGAATTCAGGGGCGTGTTTATGTAAAATTTGTGATCAACACCGACGGGTCGGTTACTGATGTGCAAATTGCACGCGGGGTAGATCCCAGTCTGGATAAGGAAGCTTTGAGGGTGGTACGTGATATGCCTAAGTGGAAACCCGGTAAACAGAGAGGTAAAGCTGTTCGCGTTTCTTACACGGTACCCATTAACTTTGTGCTTCAATAATAGCACGGTTCCAGAAAATATCGAAGGCCCGGTTTCATCAACCGGGCTTTTGTTTTTTTATCGTTCTTCTTTGATAGAAATCAATTACTTTTGTGCCTGAGAAGAATCCGTCAGTAAAAAGATTACTCTGTTATTAGGAAAGGACTGATTTAAATTGTCACCAACGGTTATTTTAATTAACTGAGGTTGATTATTTTTTTGAAAGGAGATAAATGAACGATTTAATATCTACAAAAAAAGAACTGGAAAAAGTTGTATTAGTAGCTGTTCGCACACCTGAGGTGTCGGAGCAGGAAGTGAATGAATACCTGGATGAGTTGGCCTTTTTGGCTGAAACCGCAGGTGCAGAACCAGTGAAACGTTTTGTTCAATCGCTTCCTTTACCCGATAAGCGATATTTTGTTGGGAGTGGAAAACTAGAGGAGATTATTGAATATGTGAAAGTTCATGAAGATGTTAATGCCATTATTTTTGATGATGAATTAACGCCCTCTCAGTTGCGAAACCTTGAACATGCTTTTAAGCGACGCATCTTAGATCGAACCAACCTTATTCTTGATATTTTTGCCCGCAGAGCCCGTACAGCTCATGCCAAAACACAGGTTGAACTTGCACAGTATCAATATCTCCTGCCGCGGTTGACCCGCATGTGGACACACCTGGAGAGGCAACGTGGAGGCATTGGAATGCGTGGGCCCGGAGAAAAAGAGATTGAAACGGACCGCAGGATTATCCGCGATAAGATTTCCAAGCTCAAGAGTGACCTGAAAAAAATAGACCGGCAAATGGCCACTCAAAGAAAGAATCGGGGAAAATTGGTTCGAGTGGCTTTAGTGGGGTACACCAATGTAGGGAAAAGTACTTTGATGAATACCCTTAGCAAGAGTGAAGTGTTCGCTGAAAACAAGTTGTTTGCGACGCTTGATACCACGGTCCGAAAGGTGGTTGTTGGTAATTTGCCCTTTCTCCTTGCCGATACCGTTGGATTTATACGAAAGTTGCCTCACCATTTGGTGGAGTCTTTTAAGTCGACACTTGACGAGGTGAGGGAGGCAGATATTCTTCTGCATGTGGTAGATATATCACATCCCGGCTTTGAGAAGCAAATAGAAATTGTAAATCAAACTCTTCACGAAATTGATGACCGTGAAAAGCCAATGGTTATGGTGTTTAACAAGGTTGATGCTTTTTCTTATACCGAAAAAGAAGAAGATGATTTAAGTCCTGTAAAACAGGAGAATTATTCGTTGGAAGATTTGAAGAAAAGTTGGATGGCCAAGGATACAAAGAGTATCTTCATTTCTGCCAGGGAAAAGACCAATTTCGAAGAATTTAGAGAATTACTTTATCGGGAAGTGGTGAAGATTCATGTTACCAGGTTTCCTTTTAATGATTTTCTCTATCCGGATATTGAAGTGGAATAAAAAAAGGGCGGGATGAAATTTATTTTTCATCCCGGTTTTTATTATACAGATCCTACTAATTCAGCAATTACCTTAGTCATCTTAGGTTCGGCTTTAGCTGCAACCTCCTGAACTTCTTCATGGGATATTTCTACGATTTGGCCGGGAACGCCGGAATCTGTAATGATGCTGATGCCAAAAACGGTCATGCCTGAATGTCGTGCCACAATAACTTCGGGAACGGTTGACATGCCAACGGTATCACCACCAATAACTCTGAAAAACTTGTATTCAGCCGGAGTTTCGAATGTTGGTCCTGCGGTTCCTACATATACGCCTTTTTGCAGTTTAATATCGTGTTTGGCGGCTATTTCAAATGCTTTTTCTGTCAGCCCTTTGTCATAAGGAGCACTCATGTCGGGGAAACGGGGCCCAAGTTCATTAATATTTTTACCAATGAGAGGGTTATCACCAAACATGTTGATGTGGTCAGTAATCACCATAATATCTCCAACAACGAAGTCGGGGTTAAGGCCTCCGCTTGCGTTGGATACAAAAAGATGGTCAATGCCCAGAGCTTTCATTACCCTAACTGGGAAGGTGACGTCTTTCATGTCATACCCTTCGTAGTAGTGAAACCGTCCCTGCATGGCAACGATTTCTGTTCCCCGGATGTTCCCAAAGATGAGCCGCCCCTCATGACCTTCAACGGTTGAGACGGGGAAGTTGGGGATTTCTCCGTAAGAAATGGTTTTTTCTATTTTTATTTCATTAACCAGACCACCAAGCCCGGTGCCAAGTATGATGCCTACACGTGCCCCGATGTTGTGGTTTTGCTTCAAAAAATCAGCAGTTTCTTTAATTTTTTTTAACATAGTGTTCTACGGTTTTTATAAATGTGTCCTGTTCATTAAATAATATTTCCAACTCAATGGGAATGTACCATGTTTTACCAGATAATTCCAATGGGAGATCTTTATCTTTTAATCTTACTGCATCCTTCTCGGTTGTTAGAACAATGGTCTGAGATCCCATGTTTTTCAGAGTGTGAGCCATTTTTTGGATGTCCCCGGAAGTGAAATCATGATGGTCTCGAAACGAAAGCGTTTCAAGCTGTGAGGCATACTTCCGGGCTTCTTTGAAAAAAGGCACCGGATTTCCAATTCCTGCCACTGCAAGGATTGGTCTTTTTGAAAATTTCCCGGCAGAAAGCGAAGTATCGGGTTCGGTTGTTTTGAAAAGCTTTTTGGGAGGTTGATAATCAATACAACTAAAGAATATTTGTTGATGTGCCAAAGGGCATAGTTTCCGGGTAATTATCTCACTCTCCCTCTTCGTCAAGTCCGCTGGACATTTATTTACAATCATTATATTGGCCCTTTTTCTGCCCGAAAGAGGCTCCCTTAAATTTCCAGCAGGGAGGCAAAAGTCTTTATGCATGGGTCGGAAATAATCAACGACTAGTATTGAAAAACCTGGATTAACGGCGCGATGCTGATAGGCATCATCCATCAGAATGACTTGCGGAGGATCAGTCAGCTTAAGTAATTTACTTATCCCTAAAACACGCTTCTCTGCAACCATTACTTTCAGGGTTGGATATTTTAATTGCATTTGTCGGGGTTCATCCCCAATGCTCAGCGGGGTTGAGCTTTCTGTGGCTAAAACCGGGCCTTTGGTTTTTCTGCCATAGCCTCTGCTTAGCAGTGCACATCGAAACTCAGGAGAAAACGTTCTGATTAATAGTTCTGTAAGCGGAGTTTTTCCTGTGCCTCCAACTGTGATGTTCCCAACGGATATAATGGGGAGGTCGTATGATTTGGATTTAAAAACACCCCTGTTGTATAAGAAGTTTCTGGTTCTTGTTATGAAACAGAACAACCATGAAAATGGAAGAAGTAATAGGCGGGGTGTGAATTCCATTGATTTTATATTAGAACAAAAGGGCGCATAAAGTCATTATTGCTTTATGCGCCCCGGGTAAAGAATAGTTATTTTAGTTAACGCTTATCTCGTAGGGGACACGTGCCTGAATGGGGTACGACTCTTTCAGACTTTCCACAGTATTCAGTATTTCCAAATATTCTGATTGTCCCCAAATTATGTTTTTCATGAAGGCGGAAGCGTTTCCGGTGAGGTCTTTCATCAGCTGTTCAAAAGGAGATAATAGTTTCGGTAGTTCTACCACTCGATAATCGTCTTTAATATCTGCTTTTTCAGCCGCAATTTCCAAAGCTGTGTCAATTCCGCCCAGTACGTCGACAAGATTGATGTCAATGGCATTCTCGCCACTCCAAACACGGCCCTGACCTATTTCATCGATGGCTGCTTTTGTCGTACTGCGGCCTTCTGCACATCTTTGAAGGAAAACATCATAGAAATTCTCAATATATGCCTGCATCAACTCTTTTTCTTCGGGGCGGAAAGGGCGGTCAATGCTTGGAAGATCCGAAAATTTGTTGGTTTTTACCCCATCAGTTGTAATGCCAACCTTGTTGAGGAGTCCTTTTACATTTGGAATCAACCCGAAAACACCAATTGAACCCGTCAGGGTATTGGGATGAGCAACGATGGCATCAGCAGGGGCAGCAATGTAATAACCACCGGAAGCCGCCAGATCACCCATTGAGACAATCAAAGGCTTGGTTTCGGTGGTAAGTTTTACTTCCCTCCAGATGATTTCTGATCCCATTCCTGATCCTCCCGGGGAGTTGATTCTGAGAACAACGGCGTCGATGGATGAGTCCCTTCGTGCTTGTCGAATGGTTCTTGAAAGGTCTTCTGAATTAATGCCTTCTTGCCCACTGTCAATGGCTCCCTGGGCATAAATAACAGCTATTTTGTTTTTGGAGATGCCTCTTTTGTCATCAGGTACGTATGCCTTAGCGTATTTGCTTATATCAATGCTGTTGAGGTCTTTGCTATAATCTATGCTTACCGAGTCTTTGAGTTCTTTTAGCACCTGATCCTTATATTTAAGTTCATCCAGCAGGCCGGCTTCTACCAGGAATTCGTCTGGCTGAAGCCAGGGGGCTTTGTTTGCTGTGGTGTTCAGAGCTTCTGTTGACAGGTTCCGCTCTTTGGCAACTTTTGCCGCGATATGATCCCACATGGATTGAACGTAAGTTTGGGTTTGCAATCGGGCGGCCTCACTCATCTCGGTGCGTGTGAAAGGCTCTACAGCTGATTTGAATTGACCATGTCTGAAAACCTGCATTTCCACGCCAAGCTTTTCAAGGGTTCCTTTGAAAAACGTGCGTTGCGAACTAAGCCCCTGGAATTGAAGCATACCTGCGGGAGGCAGGTAAATTTTATCAGCAGCAGTTGCCAAATAGTAAGATTTTTGGGAATATACCGGGGCAAAACTGATAACGAACTTCCCGCTTTTTTCTTTAAATTCAAGCAGAGCATTTCGAATTTCTTCGATGGTTGCATGGCCTGCCATAATAACTCCGGATTCGAGATATATACCTTTTATTCTCTTATCGCGTGATGCCTTCTTGATGCTCGCAAGTATTTTATTCAGTCCGATAGGTGCCGCTTCACCTGTGAATTCTGACATGATTTGGGCAAAGGGGTCATCCGGGGTTCTTTCAACGATGGGGCCATCCAGCTTGAGGACCAGTAAAGAATTATCTTTAACTGTGACTTCCTCCTGGCCGGCAGCTGCAAATATGCCAACCATAATTATAAAACCAATCATGAGGATGCCTACTGAGACGAGTGAGCCGACAATTACGGCCAGGGTGTACTTTAAAAATTTCTTCATATTAAAATTATTTCAGGGTGTTTGTTGTGGTTCGGGTGTTAAGTATTTATGGTTTCTTGTCTAATTCCTACAAATTTGCGAAAAAAATCTTTAAAAGAAGCTTTAATTTTTAATTGATAACCATAATAGCTTTTTGTTTTATGCAATACCGCTATTTTTGATAAAAAGTAGCTAATTAGTGCCTGTAAGAAAACCCTCTTTTTTTCGAAGGCTTTGATAAGAAAACTTTGAGAACAAGGCTTGCGAGTCTTAATTGTCAGGAGTTTACTTCTGTAAATGACTGGCAAGTAAGATGAGCGTAACGCAGTTATCGGAGTTTTCTTGCAAAGACTAATTATCGTTCGAAGAATCTTAATTTTTAAATTAATATGTGATGCCGAAAGTTGTATTGTTATTGGGAGGCAACCAGGAGAAAACCAGAGAGGTATTTGACATGTCCATTGAAGTCATCAGAAAGGAGGTTGGATCGGTGATCGAACTGTCCGGGGTATACAAAAGCCCACCTTGGGGGTTTGATGATCCCAATTGGTTTTTCAACCAGGTGTTGATTGTTGAAACAACAAGCTCTCCTTTTGAGGTTTTGAGGAAAACTCAACAGATTGAAAAGCAAATGGGACGCAAAAAAAAGACGACCCTCCATTATGAGGGGCGCCTTATTGATATAGATATTTTATTTTTTGGCGATGAAGTAGTTGCAACTTCCGACCTTCAGATTCCACATCCCCGCCTGCATCTGAGGCGCTTTACATTAGAGCCTCTAAATGAATTAATGCCGGACTACTTGCATCCAGTTTTTAAAACCCGGGTGGATGTTCTTTTGGAGCAATGTCCTGACAATAGCAAAGTTTTTGTTGAATCCTGAGGGAGATTATAATTTCGGCCCGTAGGCTAAATCTCCGGCATCTCCCAAACCGGGAACGATGTAGGATTTGGCATTGAGTTCATCATCCACTACGGCTACCCAAAGAGTAACAGGTTCGTCGTTCAGCATATTTTTGATGTATTCAACTCCGGCCTGACTGGCGACAATACTCACTAAATGCACATGTTCAGGATTTCCGTTGGCTTTTATGGCTTTGTAGGCCAATTCGAGAGAAGAACCGGTTGCCAGCATCGGGTCAGCCATGATCACGGTCTTTTTATTTAAGTCCGGGGCTGAAATGTATTCAATGTGAATATCGAATTCTCCATCTTCAGTATATTTTCTGAAAGCAGAGACAAAACCATTCTCCGAACGGTCGAAGTAATTTAGAAGACCGTTGTGCAGTGGCACTCCTGCTCTTAAGATAGAAGTTACTACAATTTTTTCCTCAGGCAGCCATTCGTTGGCAGTGCCCAGGGGTGTGGTTATGTCATGCGATTTGTAGGTGAGGGTTTTGCTGATTTCGTACGCAAATATTTCTCCAATACGTTCAAGATTACGACGAAACCTTAAAGGGTCATGTTGAATGTTTACATCGCGAAGTTCAGCCACAAAAGTGTTCAGGATGCTGTGAGGCTGATTGATAAGTTTAATCTCCATTTGCCGGTTTTTAATGCAAAAATAATGTTTCAGTTCGAAATAAAGACATCAAAATTGGATTTCATGTGATTTTATGCATTAAGGGAAGAGTTACTTTTTCAATACTCTGTTGGACTTTTACAATATATATGTAATCAGTTATCTAAAAACATGTGCCTGCCTGGTGCAATGCGCATAAATTCAGAGTTATACGATTGGTTTTACATCTGGCCTGACTGCCGTCAGTCAGATATTTAATAATCTAACGATCTATTGTTTTAATTGTATATCAGTTTGTTTTAAGTCATTTGAACCGTTTCTTAATATTTTATTTGAATATCAATTTAAAGCGATAGAGCAGGTTTTTTTGTTTGATTATGTTTATTGGCCAGGGCAACCTGTTAATGGTTGTATTAAGGTAGATCTTCTCCATTGCACCAAACCCCTTATTAAATTCTGAAATGCTTGGGATACTGGATCCTGCAAAATCCAGTATTTTTTCTTCTCCGGCATGCTTCCCGATAAAATTGTCTATCAGCCCAAAGGTAGTCTTGAGTTTTCTGCCTGTTTCGTTGGATATGTGAAAAATCACAACTCTTTTATTGCCTTTGAGAAAAAAGCATGATCCAATAATTTCACCTTGGTTTTGAATTTCAAAATTTTCTCCTGAGCCATTTTTCAGAGCTGTTTTTATCATATCTGAAAAACCTCGATTATGGGCTGGTGGAGTATAGAGGGCAGGCTTTTCTTTCGCTTTTTCCTGTTGCAGGAGCTTATAGGTATTTGGATGATTTACAGACTGGATCTCCAGATTGTTTCTTTTAAACCTCCTGATGTTTTTTTTGTGTGATTTGGAGTAGGCGTTTTTTAAAGAATTGTAATCTTTATTTAGATCCAGTTCATAAGTTTTGCGGTAACTTATTGATGGATTTAATTTATGATTGACAGGGAGCTCTGTACCCATAAATCTGTAGTTGATGTACCTGAACTTTTTAAAAACCTGATGGTGGAAGATTACAGGGGAAAGCAGGGTAATAGTATTGTTTGAAGAAAAAATACCCAGGTTTAAAACATCGAATGGCATTTGAATAATTGGCGGTACCCCCTTTCCGGAAAGCGGTAAGGGCATTACACCTTTATAATTGTTGATAACAAGCCCTTTCCAGGCAGGGCATAAGTGATCCAGCACCCAGGTGTATGCCATCGGTGTTTCATTAATGGAATTTGCCACACATTGATCCCAAAGTTTTGTGTCAATTTTGTTTCGAGGCAGAATGTTGATAGCATATGGTTTGAGGGTTTCATTGGCCTCAGCGATTGCCCGTTTTGATGCGTCCATTTTCAGAGTATGCCTTTTTTGTATTTTTGGCAATGGTGATGGTCAAAATTAATCATTTGTTCCAGAGCCTTACATTCAAACGGCAATTCCAATGTTAAATTGCTTTCACTATTGGTTTCAATCAAATGATTAATGGCTCTGAATATGGCGTGTCTTTTATGACCTTCGGGATTTTCAACGCAGTCGAATAGAAAAACCCGATTGTTGGATTTTATCAGGAAAGCTGCACCGATCAGTTCATTTCTGGGGGAATAAACACTGTAGATGCCTGCACTCTTATACCTGATGGCATAATTCATGATTCTTGTCAGCTGCATGTTAAGGATGGTTGAACCTTTTTTCTGACTTCTTTTAAAGAACATGTATTCGTCCGTTCGAACGGATCTCATGACAAAAGTGCCATCATTCTGAGGCAGAATTTCCCTGGCTTTTTCCGAATATTTTGCGATGGTTTTTTCGTAAGGGGGAATAAGGTCCAGTACAGCCACTTTTCGAATGCCTTTAATCCGGAGATTTTGAAGACGGTTTAGGTGGTTGAGGGTGAGATTTACATGTTTGTAAGGAATGGCTTTTATAAATGAAGTCACCTTTTCGGATGGCAGGTGCTTAGAGGAAAAGACACCTAATAGCGGGATTCTTGAAGGTTGCTTTACTGTATTAATGCCCATTGTCTTTTTTAACGGAAGCGGGCACACCGTTTCGTAATCGCCTTCAATTAAAAGATCCCATTCATCACATGCCAGGTCTAAATACCAGGAGTAGGCGAAGACATTGGCATTAAATGATCGTTTTAATGTATTGTCGTAGCGCAACCGGTTTATTTCTTCATTTTTAATGTATTTTATTTCCATAAGGTTTAAGTCTCAAAAATTATGAAGTCCTCCTGGGATCAAAAACGTTAACCTCAGGTTTGAAAAACCTCAGTTACATCATTCCTTCATCCGCAAAGCTAAAATAGTGGTTTTCGGCTACAATGAGATGATCAAGCACCTGAATGTCGAGTATTTTTCCTGCCTCAGTTAATTTTTTTGTGATAGATATGTCTGCCTGACTGGGTTTACGATTTCCTGAAGGATGGTTGTGGCAGAGTATTAGAGAGGAAGCATGTTGATAGAGGGCTTTCTCCATAATTAGCCTGACATCAATAACGGTTCCTGCAATTCCTCCTTTACTTGTGTTGAAGCGGTTGATGACTTTATTGGCCTGATTAAGGATTAAAATCCAAAACTCTTCGTGTGGAAGGTCGGCCAGTGTCGGGTGCATTAGTGCAAAAACATCTTCGCTTTTTCTGATTTGCGGGCGCTCTACGGGTGAACTAAGCTGACGCCTGCGTCCCAGTTCAAGGGCGGCAACAATTGTGATGGCTTTGGCTTCTCCTACACCATGATAGCCTTTTTGAAGGGATTCAATAGTGGCTTTGCCTAATTCATTAAGATTGTTGTGGGCATCATGCAGGATTTTTCTTGACAGGTCAACTGCCGATTCTTTTTGGCTTCCTGATCCGATTAGAATAGCCAGAAGTTCTGCATTGGAAAGCGAGCCAATGCCTTTTTGAATGAGTTTCTCGCGCGGGCGGTCTTCAATGGCCCATTGGCGGATGCTCCTTTTCTGATAATCTTCCATCCTTTAATTTTTGAACCATTCCCGTTGGGCAATCCGAATTGGACTTTTGGGAAGGTTAGGTTACCGGAACGTGAAGATACAAAAAAACAGGAGCAAAAAAAGGTCTTCCCTTAATACAGGAAAGACCTTAGCAGTCCCTAGGAGAATCGAACTCCTGTTTCCAGGATGAAAACCTGGCGTCCTAACCACTAGACGAAGGGACCAAAAAACAGGCTTAATGCTTAAGCCAGCTTACTGATGTGATTTGCCAAACTGGATTTCAGATTGGACGCATTATTTTTGTGAATAATGTTCTTCTTGGCAAGTTTGTCGATCATAGAAGTTACTTGAGGATACATCGATTCTGCTTCCGATTTTTCGGTGGTGGTCCTCAACTTCTTGATAGCATTACGGGCAGTTTTTGCGTAATACTTATTGTGAAGCTTGCGCTTCTCAATTTGACGAACTCTCTTTTTTGCCGACTGATGATTTGCCATCTCTAATCCTTGCTAATTGTTACAAATTTCTCTCTACTTGCAGTCCCTAGGAGAATCGAACTCCTGTTTCCAGGATGAAAACCTGGCGTCCTAACCACTAGACGAAGGGACCAAAATGTGTCACATTTGATGTGTTGTTTTTCAAATGCGGATGCAAAGATAAGTCAAATTTCACTTCTTGCAAATTTCAAGGATGAAAAAAATAAAAAATGTGGGCATTTTATGATTTTTTTTGTGAGACTAAATACCGGGTTGCTTTGCGTGTATTGTAATACAGGGAGTTAAAGGTGGCAGGGGTAAATTACTATCTGGGTTTCTCATTACGGTAGAATGAATTTCATCTTTCATAAACAAGGAAGCTTATTGATCAGCGTGTGTGAAAACGATGTGTGTTAATACACATGTTTGTGTTGAAAGCTTGCTTTTTTTGTGATGTTTAAAGTCTTTCAATTTAAAATAAAGAAACAGGTGTGGGCGTGCACACAAAAATGTGTATATTTGCCCGGGAATATCCAACTTTAAAGCAAATAATTATGACCGAGTCAGTATTGAGGAATCATTTGGAAAAGGTTTCAACACGGGTTTTTGAAGACCGTGATGAAGGGTCAAAGTTTGTTGCCACCGAAATTGCGGCCTTGATTAAAGAGAAAAACAAGCTTGACAAATACACAGTATTGGGACTGGCGACCGGGAGTTCGCCTTTGTTACTCTATAAGGAGCTGATCAGAATCCATAAGGAAGAAGGTTTGAGCTTTAAGAATGTTATTACATTCAATCTGGATGAATACTATCCAATGAATCCGGTTGATGCTCAAAGCTACAACAAGTTTATGCATGAGAATCTGTTTTCTCATATAGATATAAAACCTGAAAATGTAAACATCCCCGACGGAACCATTCCGATGGGCGAAATGGACGCATATTGCCGATCTTACGATAATAAGATAAACTCTTTAGGGGGGCTGGATATTCAGGTTCTGGGAATTGGTCGTACCGGCCATATTGGTTTTAATGAGCCGGGCTCACAGATCTCTGATGGGACACGCATGGTTTATCTGAATGATATTACACGCGAAGATGCGGCCAAAGATTTTGGCGGAAAAGAGAATGTGCCCCGCACTGCTATTACTATGGGCGTGAAAACCATCATGAAAGCCAACAAGGTTTTCCTGATGGGCTGGGGTGAAAACAAGGCCCCTATCGTTAAAGAAGCTACCGAAGGTCTTGTTACCGGGGAGGTGCCTGCCTCATTTCTTCAAAATCATGACGATGTATTATTTGTATTGGACAAAGGTGCAGCGTCACGATTGAGTCGGATAGACACTCCCTGGTTAACGGGTGATTGTGAATGGACCGAACATCTTCAGAAAAAAGCGCTTATCTGGTTGTCTAACCAAACCGGAAAACCCATTTTGAAATTGACCGAAGTTGATTATAAGGAATGGGGTCTGAGATCTTTGTTAGAAACCGCTGGCACGGCCTATGACCTCAATATCGAAATCCATAATCGCTTGCAACGAACCATTACGGGATGGCCCGGAGGTAAGCCTTCTTCAGATGATAAAACCAGACCGGAAAGATCAAATCCGTTTCCTAAAAAGTCAATTATTTTTAGTCCTCATCCCGATGATGATGTGATATCAATGGGAGGAACTTTCTTGAGGTTAGTTGACCAGGGACATGATGTTCATGTGGCTTATCAAACTTCGGGAAACATTGCTGTGTTTGATGACGATGCCTATCGGTTTATGGATTTTCTGAGTGGATTCTCAAAGAAGTTTGATGTTTGCCAGCCTGAAATTAAAAAGATACATGATGAAATCTCCGGTTATTTGAAATCTCATCCGAACAATGGCAATGGTAGTTCTTCCGTATTGAGTGTTAAGGGATTGATCAGGCAAGGTGAGGCAGCTGCCGCCTGTCGCTTCAGCGGTGTAAAAGAAGAAAATGTGCATTTTCTAGATTTGCCGTTTTACGAAACCGGTAGTGTGGAAAAACAACCAGTTTCTTCCAAAGATGTAGATATTATTGTAAACTTGCTAAGGGAAGTAAAGCCTCACCAAATTTATGCTGCAGGTGATTTGCAAGACCCACACGGGACACATGCGGTTTGTCTTCAGGCTATTTTCAGGGCTCTTGAGGAAGTAAAAAATGAGGATTGGACCCAAGACTGTTACGTGTGGTTGTATCGTGGAGCCTGGCAGGAATGGGATGTTGAAGATGTGGAAATGGCAGTGCCCATTAGTCCTGATGAATTGAAAAAGAAAAGAATGGCTATATTTAAGCATCAATCTCAGAAAGATGTGCCGGTATTTCCGGGAACCGACTCCAGAGAGTTTTGGGAACGTGCTGAAGATCGTAACCGGGAAACAGCTAAGTTATACGATCAGTTGGGATTGACCGAATACGAGGCCATTGAAGCTTTTAAAAGATATCATTTTTGATTTAAATCAACCCTTTTTTTAACATAATTAAACAGGAATTATGAGTACTCAGCCGACAACAGGTACCAAGACGAACAGTCAATTTTTGGCTCTGGTCATTTTGGGAACCATGTTTTTTGCCATTGGATTTGCTTTGGGCATAAACAGTTATCTTATTCCATTGCTCAATAAAGCATTGGGCATTTCATCAGGGGAGTCTTATCTGGTATTAGCCGCCACTTTCTCTGCATTCTTAATTTTCGGGTATCCGGCGTCATTTGTAATTAAGCGTATTGGATATAAGCGGACAATGGCTCTGTCGTTTTTATTGTTTTCCATAGGGTTCTATCTTTACATTCCATCTGCCCGTTTGGAGAGTTTGCCTTTGTTCTTGACCGCATCGTTTCTGAGTGGGATGGGTAATACATTTTTGCAGGCTACGGTGAATCCCTATGTTACCATTCTGGGCCCCATGGAAAGTGCCGCACAGCGAATGAGTATCATGGGTATCATGAATAAACTGGCCTGGCCGGTTGCACCGCTTTTTCTGGCTTTGGTAATTGGTAAGAGTGTGGATCACGTGAAATTGTCTGATACAACTTTACCATTTATCATCATCATCGGAGTATTTATCCTTTTAGGTATTATCTCTTTGTTTTCACCACTTCCTGAAGTTAAGGCTGTGGGAGAAGATGAAGAATCGGCAGCGGATTGTCCGTATGCAGCTAATAAAACGTCTATCTGGCAATTTCCTCACCTTTTGCTGGGTGTTTTGGCATTGTTCTTTTATGTAGGAGTGGAAACCATCTCGCTGGGAACACTCGTGGATTATGCCGAAAGTCTGGATCTTCCCAACCCTGAATTGTATGCCTGGATTGCTCCCGTAGGTTTGGTAGTGGGATACATTGCCGGAATTGTATTAATTCCTAAATACCTCAGTCAGTCAAAAGCATTACTAATCAGTTCATGGGTAGCCATAATTGGTTCATTCCTGGTGGTTTTAACACCACCCGAAATATCCATTTTCTTTATCGTTTTCATAGCCCTTGGTTGTGCTTTGATGTGGCCTGCTCTATGGCCGCTGGCGATGACCGATCTTGGTCGTTTCACCAAAGCCGGTAGCTCATTAATGGTGGTGGCCATTGTCGGGGGAGCTTTGATACCTACTATTTACGGATTTTTGAAGGACTTCTTCGGAGCTCAGAATGCATACTGGCTGGCGTTGCCATTGTTTTTGTACATCCTGTTTTATGCTTTAAAAGGGCATAAGATAAGGACGTGAGGTTTAGATAACAGTTTATAGATGGTAGTACAATAGTCATCTGACGTACCGCCTATAGATTGCTTAAGTCTCCGAAATAGGAATTCAAGAACCAATAGAAGATCAATTTGAAGAAGATAGCACGCATAAAAGACATTGCAGAGAGGGCTAATGTGTCGGCCGGAACTGTTGACCGGGTAATTCATAACCGGGGCCGGGTTTCTGAAAATGCGAAAAAAAGAATTCTTAAAGCTATGGAAGAACTAAAGTACGAGCCCAATATGATGGCTCGTGCTCTGGTCTCTTCGGGAGAATTTCGTATTGCAGCTCTGATTCCCGACCCTACCCATGATGAATATTGGGAAGCCCCGTTTCGGGGGGTCGACGAAGCTGAAGCCCAGATGCGTCAATATGGGGTGATCGTGGATAAATTTCTGTTCGAACAGAATGATGTTGAATCTTTTAAGCATGAAGCCCAGCGCCTTTCCGAAATGTCGTACAAAGGCATTTTGGTGGCACCCATATTCTATCGCGAATCTTTGGCATTTTTAAGTAAGTGGAGTCAGGAAGGTATTCCTTTCAATTTGTTTAATACACACATTCCCGATTATGAACCCGTCACTTATGTGGGGCAGGATTCGTATCAAAGTGGTTTGCTGGCCGGTAAATTGCTTCATTACGGAAGCAAAGAACCGGGCACTTTCATTGTGGCCCAACTGGATAAAGAGGTTCTTAATTCGACGCACCTTGTAAAAAAGGAACAGGGTTTTATGGATTATTTTGAAGAAAGCAAAGAAAACGGTTTCAAAATTGTCCGGGCAGAAATCAATAACTGGGATGATGAGAGGAGCTGTCACAAACAGCTGGATGAGCTAGTTAGGAGAAATTCTGATCTGCGGGGCTTTTTCGTCACCAATTCCAGGTCTTTTGTTATTGGAGATTATCTTAAGAAGAATGGATTGGAATATCTGCAATTAGTCGGCTATGATTTGCTGACAAAAAACATTGGTCTTTTAAACGAAGGTGTTGTCGATTTTCTGATCAACCAAAATCCCCGGGGGCAAGGCTATTGGGGAGTCAGACTACTGGTGGATCATCTGGTCTTCAGAAAAGAAGTGGATCAAATCAAGTATCTGCCTCTGGATGTGGTTACAAAAGAAAATCTGCAATATTATATCTGAAGCAATACAGGTTTAGTTTTATAGTTTAATAAGCAAGTTTTGGTTAGTAAAAGAGCAGGACTCCCGCGGGAATCCTGCTCTTTTTGATTATGAAAATTAAGAAAAAAGTATTAACTCTTCAGTTTATTCACCTATCACAAAGTCGGCAGGTGTTAGTTTTCTTTCGGTACCATCCGGAAATCTGGCTTTCAACTCAAGGTTGTAACCGCCACCTCCTTCAGTAAAATAAAGCTTCATTTTGTAGTAACCTTTCTTAAGGGCTGTCGCTTCACTCACCATTTTATTCGAATGAAGGCCATCATTATCAATGAATTTTTCATTATTAAGGAACAACATGCTGCCATCATCAGAAGAGAGATAGAATTGATACAATCCTTCTTTTTCCACCTTAAACAGACCGGTAAAAATAAATCCAAAAGATCCTGCATTGGCAACATCACCGGGAATCATATCTTCCTTCAGCACACCTTCTTTATTTGGCGATTCTTCGTTCATCTCTTTCACGCTTCTGAAAAATCCTTCATAATAGCTGTATGAAAGGCCTTGTTCACCGGCCTTGACGCCCTCGGCTGGAGAGGTGTAACCTACTTTCTCAACCGGTATTTCAAGTACTGAACTGGTTTCACCTGAGCTTTTCTTTACGGTGATGGCTTTCACGGTCCCTGTTTCTGTAACGGTTATAGGTCCCGCATAAAGCTCAGAGTCTTTGGTGGGCTCACTGCCGTCGGTGGTGTACCGGATTTCGCTATTGGGCAGGGGAGTGCTTAAGGTTATTTCTGCCGACTCAAGAAATCCCGCTTTGTCAGTGTTGGATGATGGCTTGGGAAGTGCATAAAAGTAGTTTACATCCAACATGTCGAGACGCTCGTAATGTCTTTCAAGACGGCTCAGAAAGTCTTCATAATTCTTCTTTTCAATAGGAGTCCATACGACTTCAGAAAGAGCCACAGCTCTGGGATAGGCCATGTATTCCACATGGTCGGGGGTTTTCATGTATTCGGTCCATAAATTGCCCTGGGCACCAAGTACATGTTTGGCTTTTTCGTCGCCCAGCTCTTCGGGAACCGGATGATACGAATAAACCTTTTCAAGAGGAAGGAATCCGCCAATCGCTAAAGGCTCTTCTTTGGGATCATTTTGGTAATGATCGAAATACATGTGCGAATTGGGGGTCATTATTACATCGTGGCCCATTTTCGCAGCTTCAATACCGCCGGCTTCACCTCGCCATGACATCACGGTAGCTCCCGGGGCCAGTCCGCCTTCCAGAATTTCATCCCACCCAATGATCTGGCGATCGTGTTCATTCAGGAATTTCTCCATCCGGGTGATGAAGTAGCTCTGAAGTTCGTGTTCATCTTTCAGCCCTTCTTCACGGATACGGGCCTGACATTTTGGACATTCTTCCCAGCGGTCTTTGGGAGCCTCATCGCCACCAATATGGATGTATTTGCTGGGGAAGATGTCCAGAACTTCAAGCATGACATTTTCCAGAAATTCGAAAGTCTTTTCCTGTCCGGCGCAATAAATGTCAGGAAAGACGCCCCATCGGGTAGCTACTTCGTAGGGGCCTCCGGTACATCCCAGTTCTGGATAAGCAGCTAAAGCGGCCTGGGCATGCCCAGGTAATTCAATTTCGGGAATAACGGTGATGAACCTTTTCTGGGCATATTCTACAACTTCACGGGCTTCTTCCTGTGTGTAATAACCTCCATAAGGTTGGCCATCATATTCAAACGGGGTTTCTCCACCGTGGCCAATCAGGGTCTCTTTACGCCGACTTGCAATTTTCTGAAGCTTTGGATACTGCTCGATTTCCAGACGCCACCCCTGGTCTTCGGTCAGGTGCCAGTGGAACTTATTCATTTTGTGAAGGGCCAGCAGATCGATGTACTTCTTAATAAAACTTACAGGGAAAAAATGGCGACCCACATCAAGGTGCAACCCGCGATACTCAAATTGTGGCTCGTCATTGATAACAACAGCCGGGATGGTCCAGTCAATGCCAGCCTGAACCGACTGCGCCTCAATTTCGGCAGGAAGCAGTTGACGAAGTGATTGTACCCCGTAAAACAACCCAATGGCATCGGGCGCTTCAATGAGTACTCCGTCATTGGTGACTTCCATGAGGTAAACGCCTTTGTTGCCCTTCATTTTAGGCTTTAATGCCAGGTGGATGGCGTTTGATTCTGCAGTGGCCGACTTCCCCACGTCAGGTGAAAACCCTGTGGAAGGCGAAATCAGTTCTGACAGATAATTGGTCACACTTTTCACCTCTTCGTTTTCCTGAGAGATGGTGATTTTAGTGTTGGCCGTTAGTTCAAAATGTCCACTGCCTACCTTCATTTCTTTTGGGAGGGGGATGATGGATAATTGATCTTTGCCGGGGGAGCTCTTGCCGCATCCCGTAAACAGGGATAAGCTCATTGCTATTGCCATAGCGAATAGTGTTCGTTTCATTACTGTGAAATTTTTAGTGGTTGTATTTTTGAATACTTGGGTATTTATTGGCTGCTGAAAAAGCAACAACTTCATTTTTATTTCTTTTTTCATTGTTCTTTTTGGCATTGCCCCAAAATGAACCAAAAAGGTCTAGTCCGTTTAAACCTATCACCCCGCAAAAGACAAAATTTCCGGCCCCTGCGCAAGGCCTTAAAAGTCGCCCATTTTGTCTTTTTGAAACCGCCGGCCCGAAAAACGGACGGGCCAGCGCACCGTTTGAATACTAACTTCTTAGCTGATTTGAACCATTCTTATAGAACGAAAAACCACTAAAGAATCGATATGAAAAATTTATGGGCGCAAGGTAATCCCGGGATCAGGCGGAAAAGATTTCTTAATGCCATCTTCACTTTTATTTTTGGCTCGCCGGTCAGGGCCGTCCTTTTCTGAAGGCCTTCTTTTTTGTTGGATTTTAGAGCAAAAGTTTTGTTTTTTCAAATAAACATATCTGCGTCTCAGCGTTTAATATTTATATCTCCAAAAGACTTTTGGAAACCTCCTTATCCAGCGAAACCACGCGGCTCTTTTCGTTGTAAACCACCTCAACGTCGGTATCAACAGGACTGGTGATGATGGCTCTTTTTAGCTTTCCATCTTTCCAGGAAATGTCTACCGTGTAACCACCTCTGGCTTTAAGGCCTGTTACCGATCCGGTACCCCAAGCTTCAGGAAGGGCGGGGAGCAGTTCTATGTATCCCTGATGCGACTGAAGCAGCATTTCTGCGATGCCTGCGGTACCACCAAAGTTGCCATCAATCTGGAATGGGGGATGGTTATCGAATAAGTTGGGGTGGGTCGATTTGATAAGCAACGCTCTCATATTTTCATAGGCTGCCTGCTGGTCTTTCAACCGGGCAAAAAAGTTGACCATCCAGGCCCGGCTCCATCCGGTGTGACCGCCGCCGTGCTTTAGTCGTGCTTCAATTACTTTGCGGGCTGCCTTCATGAGTTCCGGGGTGTCGGACCATGAAAACTGATTGGATGGGTAAAGTCCGTATAAGTGCGACATATGCCGGTGTCCGGGCTCAGCTTCTTCAAGCTCTTCCGACCACTCAAGAATGCGTCCGTCGCTTCCGATTTGTGGGGGCGTTAGATTTTTAAGCTGTTGGCTGATTTTCCGGGTGAAACGATCTTCTGCGTCCAGTACTTTTGCGGCTTTAATTACTGAAGTGAAAAGATGATGTATGATTTGATGATCCATTGAAGGGCCCATGACCACTGAGGCATGGTCCCCACGGGGAGTGATAAAGGTGTTTTCGGGTGACATGGATGGCCCTGAAACCAACAGTCCTGTTTCGGGATTTTTCACCAGAAAACCGGATAAAAACATGGCTGCTTCTTTCATGACATCATATCCGTAATTTTTGAGAAAAGCAGTATCACGGGTAAACAGAAAATGTTCCCATATGTGAGTGGCCGACCAGGCAGCACCCATTGGCCACATACCCCAACGGGGTTCTCCCAGCGGATTGGTAAAAAGCCAGGCATCCGTAGTGTGATGTGCCACAAAACCATCGGCACCATAAAGTGTTTTGGCGGTTTCCCGGCCATTTTCGCGCAACCGGCCAATAAATTTTAAAAATGGTAAATGACACTCCGGAAGATTGGTGACTTCGGCAGGCCAATAATTCATTTGCAGGTTGATGTTGATGTGGTAATCGGCATTCCAGGGCGGGGTTAGGGTACCTTCCCAAAGTCCCTGCAGGTTGGCGGGCATTGTTCCCGGGCGTGATGAGGAGATGAGCAGGTATCGGCCAAACTGATAATAGAGGGCAAAAAGAGCAGGGTCTTTCGATCCTTTATGTAGCGCTTCCAATCTTTCATCGGTAGGGAAAAAACGGGCATCGGTCTCGCCAAGGTCCAGCTTCACCCGGTTAAATAAGGACTGATAATCTGTGATGTGTTCCGCTTTTAAGGCTTCATAGGTTTTACCGTCAAGCGCTTTCAGGTATTTTTCACATTTTAGAGTAGGATCATCGCCCCGGTAGTTGGTAGCCGCCACGTGCATCAGTACCACTTCATCGGCATTTTCGATGCGAACAGATTGGTCATCAGAGGTCATAGTGCCGCCAGTTGGCAAAATTTTCACTCTGGTTTCATAGGTAACACCGTCCTTATCGTCCACCTTTTGATGCATGATGAGGGTGGTATTCTTTACTGAGACTTTTTCACCCTCTCCGGGTCTTGTCAACCGGGCTGTAAATGAGATTTGACCATGCTTGTCTGCACTCAGCTTAATCACGGTGGCATTGGCCGGATGAGAGGAGAAATACTCACGAGAATAGTTGACCCCTTCACCCTGGAAGGAAACTGCAGCAACGGCTTCCCCGATATTTAGCTGACGACGGTAATGGCTCACTTCCTTAGGGATATCGAAATTCAGCGTGAGATCCCCCAACGTTTGATAGGTATTGGTATTGGAAGGCAACCGGTCACTGAGGAGATATTTGCGGGCCAGACTGTCGGCTTCTTTGTATTGCTTTTCGAAGAGCACCTGGCGTATCTTATCAATGTATTTGCGGCCGTCAGGCATGTTTTGGTATTCATCCCTTTTGGTCCATACCGACTCTTCATTGAGCTGAATACGTTCCTCCGATACACCGCCAAAAACCATGGCGCCTTGTCTTCCGTTGCCCAGAGGCAGAGCTTCATCCCACTCGGCGGCGGGTTCGTCGTACCAAAGGTTTAAAGTGCTGGCTGGTGCCTGAGCTTTGAGCCCTAACGAAATTGCCAGAAAAACAATTAAGAAGATTTTTTTTTGCATATCCTAAAAATTTAGTCGGTTTTTTTGCTTTTTCGGTGTTAGTAAGGGCTTCACTTTGAGTGAAACCCTTACTTTTTGTGCATTATTCATTATCTGTAGGAAACTCAAACACAGATGAAGGCTGATGGGCTTCATTCATAAGTCGTCTCATTTTCTCTGCAATTTTTGGATGCTCATTGGCAATATTGTGTTCTTCGCTTATGTCTGTTTCCAGATTGTAGAGTTCAACGTCCCGGTTGCCTTTAGCCAGGTTGTAGCGCACGCCTTTCCATTTTTCCATGCGAACGGCCTGTCGTCCGCCCAATTCGTGAAACTCCCAATACAGATAATCGTGTTGGGGTTGTGGCTCGTTCTTAAGCTCCGGTAACATGGAAATGCCGTCTAGTCCTTCCGGAACCTTCCGGCCTGCCACCTCGCAAAAAGTCGGGTACATGTCCCAGAAGGCGGAGATATGATCCGATTCCCGGCCAGCCTCAATGACTTTGGGCCAGCGAGCCACAAAGGGCACCCGGATACCGCCTTCGTATAGGTCTCTTTTGTGACCACGAAGCGGACCGTTGCTGTCGAAAAACTCCGGATCGTTGCCGCCTTCAACATGCGGACCGTTATCGGAGGTGAATACGACCAGCGTATTTTCATCAATGCCCAGATCTTTGAGCAGCTGCATCAATCGTCCCACGTCACCATCCAGATGGGTGATCATAGCCGCCAGTGCGGCCCGTGGATGTTCTTGTTTGCCGTAATGGCCGCCCGGCCAGGGATTGGGCTCAGGATATTGGCCGATGAATGGTTCCAGATATTTATCGGGAATACGCATTTCGGCATGAGGGATGGTATAAGCCAGATACAAAAAGAAGGTACTGTCGCGGTTGGAGCGGATGAAATCGAATGCCTTTTCTGTTTGCACATCATGGCTGTAAACTTTTTCGGGATACTCCACTTTTTGGTCGTTTTCCCAAAGGTAGTCCACAAAGTAATGGTGGGCATGCCGCTGACAATTATATCCAAAGAAATAGTCAAACCCCATTTTCATCGGGTCACTCACCGATCCCGGATATCCCAGACCCCATTTTCCGATGCAGGCTGTTTTGTATCCTGCATCCTGCAATTCGCGAGCAATGGTGCGTGTGGACGCAGGCATGGGTTGCTGGCCTTCGGGTTTCACTTCCCGGTTGCCGCGGATGGGGGTATGCCCGGTATGCAGCCCGGTTAACAGAGTGCTACGTGATGGTGCGCACACAGTGCTTCCACTGTAATGATTGGTAAAACGGATGCCCTCACTGGCCAGTTGGTCAATGTTTGGGGTCCGGAATTTTTTCTGACCGTAACAACTCAAATCGCCGTAACCCAGGTCATCAGCCAGAATGTAGATGATGTTGGGCTTTTGGAGCTCTTTTTGTTTTTCTCCCTGGCATCCTGTCAGGATCAGGAAAAAAACAAATGGGAGATAGAAAATTCTTGATGGCATGGTGAATGGTTTTAGTTAACAATGGGTGATTTTAAGGGTTGATAAATTCTGCCTCTAATATAGATTAGGCGGGGGTAGCAGCGGGGGTAATGTTACTTATTACCCCGCTGTTTTTTCCATATTAAGTTGTCCGAAAAGTCATGAATTTCGAGTTTTTCTGCAAAGGAAATTTGCATATCAGGTGCGGCGGATTCCGATCCGCCGTTTAATCTCTTGTGGCGGATCGGAATCCGCCAGACCTATGGGGTGACACTCAGAATGACTTCAGATTTTGACCTCTATGACAGCCTCACCATATTATTACAGATAATCCTTGCTGATCTCTGAAAGCTCTTCCACTGAAACCTCTTTCAGCGGAACCAGAGTAAATTCATACTCATAATCCACTGATGGATCGAGTAAATATTTATCCATGGGTGAGGCTCCCCAGCTGTTGATGCCGCCCAAACCTCTCTGACCGTAATCGATGTTCCAGCGCACAAAGTCGCGTTCCTTAACATGTTCAATATGCTTGTTTTCTTCGTGAACAGGACCGTATTCGTAACCTTCGCGGGCATCAAAGTCCTCAGACAAATAAGGCATAGCCGTTGTCTCAAGGTTTTTGTCCTGTGTATTGTTAACCATTAATAAGCCAGTGCCTTTGTCATTGGTAAGAGCTGCCCAGCGGATGCCTGTTTTGTTACCGTTTTCCTGTGGACGAGCATAAGGTACCATCTGTTCACTTACATCTGACGAATAAATTCCCACGAACGATGAGGTATTCCGGTCCACATAGTTCTCCCACGGACCGCGCCCATACCAATTGAATTTCTCGAATTCGCGTGGCAGTGTCATTAATATTCCCACTCTCGGGATATCACTTTCTTCAGTTTCAGAGCCTTTTAGTTGGTTGGCCACCTTCACACTTCCGTTGCTGTATATGGTATAGACGGTGGTGAATTGGGTATTCACTTCAGGCAGATTCCATGTGGCTGTTACCTTGTACGCGCTGTTGTCTGTTTTTTTGGCCTCAATACTGATCAGCTTCTGCGAATGCGTGGCTTTTTTCCAGTTGATGTTTTTCTGTGGCATGCCTGCTCCAAAATCATTGTCGTTGGGTGCACGCCATAAGTCCGGTTTGGGGCCACCATCGGGCTGAATCAAATCGGTGTTTTTGTGTTGATAGCCGTTAATGTATCCGGTGCTTTTATCGATCCTTAGCGAAACATCACCCATACGGAAGTTATAGAAATCAGAGCCTTCATTCATCTCTACCTTTCCATTTGGCATCTGCTTCTCCTGCTTCAATTCGCTTTCCCATGGAAGCATGATTTGTTCGCGCGCCACCACATGTCCTTCGGGAATAACACCCTGTTGCGCCTTACGTGTCGTTACTTCCATCTCCAGGAAATACTCGGTGGCGGGCTGAACTTCAATTCCGGAGATGTCAAAATTCACTACACCTCCCAGGTGGGGATTGATTTCTGTAACGGGCAACTCAACGGTTTTTAGTGTCTGTCCGTCGGCTTTAATGTAAGCCTTGATTTGATATTCCCTCAGATTGGTGAAGTCGTAATAGTTTTCCACCAGCAAACGGGCTTCGTTCTGGTTGAGGCGCAATGGCTTGAATTTTACCCACTCATGGGCTTTCTTCACCTCATGCAAAGCCGGCTGGGGCGAGCGGTCTGCGTTGACAATGCCGTTGAGCAGGAAGTTGCCGTCGCTGGGCATGTTTTCGCCAAAGTCGCCACCATAAGCCCGGATGCGCTGTCCGTTTTCATCTTCCTTCCAGATACTCTGGTTCACCCAGTCCCAGATAAAACCTCCCTGAAGTTGCGGGTACATATTGATGTAGTCCCAGTAATCCTGGAAGTTTCCGGTACTGTTGCCCATGGCATGGGCGTACTCAGAAGGTATGAAGGGGCGGTCCAGCAATTTTTGTCCGAACCACTCAAAAGTCTTTGGTCCCGGATACTGAGGAACGATGATATCGGTATTCCAGTCAAAGTCGAGTGCAAAACGGCTACCGATTTCGGTACGTTCGTACTGTACTGGGCGTAAACTTCGGTCCAGAGCCTTTATGGCTTTGTACCCCTCTTTGAAGTTGATGCCGTTGCCACCTTCATTTCCCATCGACCAAATGATAACCGACGGGTGGTTTTTATCGCGTTCCACCATCCGGGTCATGCGTTCCACATGGGCTTTCTGCCAAAGAGGGTCTTTGGCCAGCGAACGCTCTCCGTAGCCCAGTCCGTGCGATTCGATGTTGGCTTCATCCACAATGTAGATGCCATATTCATCGCAGAGTTCGTACCACCCCTCAGGCTGGGGGTAGTGAGCCAGTCGCACCGCGTTGAGATTGTTTTGCTTCATCAGTTCAATGTCGCGCATCATCATCTCTTCATCCATCACATGCCCGGTTTCGGGGTGGTGCTCATGAAGATTGGCGCCTTTGAGAGTAACAGCTACCCCGTTGATAAGCAACTGACCTCTTTTTATCTCCACCGACCTGAAGCCAATTTTTCGGGCAGTGCTTTCCAGAACGGTCCCGTCTTCATTGCGCAAGGTGACCAGCAGTGTGTACAAATTTGGCTTCTCAGCACTCCATGGTCGGATGCCCGGCAATGTGGTTTTGAATTCTGAGGTTAACTCGCTGGCTTTTGGCAGAAACAGCTCATTTTGCTGAGTTAAAACGGGAGTGTCCTGGTCAAGCAACGTCATTTCTACCACCAGGTTCCGGTTTTGCGAGATGTGATTTTTGACATCCACAAACAGAGATAGTTCGCCGTTGCGGTAAGCTTCATCGAGGGTTGAAACCACTTCGAAGTCACGTATGCGGGTGTGAGGCTGACTGTAAATTTCAACATTCCTTTCGATGCCTGACAGGCGCCAGAAATCCTGGCATTCCAGGTAGCTGGCGTCGCTCCACCGGTAAACTTCCAATGCAACGGTGTTGGTCTGGCCGGGAAGGGCATAGTCGGTGATGTCGAACTCAGCAGGCAATTTGCTGCCTTCGCTGTATCCTACTTTTTCGCCATTTATCCAGATGTAGAAAGCCGATTTTACAGCTCCAAACTGAATGAGAATGCGACGTCCATCCCAATTGGTGGAGATGTTAAAACTGTGCCTGTAGGAACCAACCGGATTATAATCGCGGGGAACCCTGGGTGGTTCCGGCCCGTTTTTCAGCTCTGTAATGGGGGTGCGCTCATCGGCAAAAGGGTAAGGAATGTTGACATAAATGGGAACGTCAAAACCTTCCACTTCCCAGTTCCCGGGCACTTTTATGTCATCCCACTTGCTTACGTCAAAGTTGGGGTCAAAAAAGTTATCGGGCTTTTCAGAGGGTTTCTTTGCCAAATGAAATTTCCAGGTTCCGTTAAGGGATTGTCTGAATTCCGGCTCTTCACCCTCTAACGCCTTATCGGGTGATTGGAACGATGTGAAAGTCGCTCTTGCCGGTTCCTTGTTGATTTGAGTGACCAGGGGATTTTCCCATTCGGGTTTATCCTGGCTTTGTGCTCCTGAAGCTCCGAAGGCAAGCAGGAATAAAGAGATGAATAGCTTTTTCATGATTATTTGTAATATTAAACATGAATATCCGGTTATTTACCTACTTCACAATAATATTGAGGGGCTTTGCCCCTTGAACCCCAATTCCTTTTTTGTCTTGACACAAAAAAGGAATCAAAAAAATTATTTCATGATTATTGCTACACTCAGCATTGTTCAAGCGAGCATGACACTGCTTTCGCTAATCGCAATAATCCAAGGCTGTGATCGCTTCACTCAAAAAAACAGCGTTTGATGGCTAAAATCTTTTAAACTCTCCCGATTTAAGTTTTGTAAGGTTTTTGGTGCCCCAAAAACCAACAAAAACTAATTTCGGGATCAAACAGAAAAGATTTTTTAACCCCATCTTCACTTGTTTTTTTGGCTCACCGATCAAGGCCGTCCTTTCCTGCGGGTCTGCTTTTAAATTGGGTATAAGAACGGATACTCATAATATTAAAAATCGGGCGGAGGCAATGAATCAGGCATCCGCCCGGGTTATGTTTTAGAGATTTTTAGATGGTTTTCCAAAAACGATTAGGATTATCAATGAAAGATTAGGTCTGGTTGTCTCAAGAGTATAATACTTCAAAGGGGTGTCATGTTGAGCGCAGTCGAAACATCTGTTTATTAAAGGAAAAGATTCTTCGACAAGCTCAGAATGACTTCAAATTTGGACTTTTCGGATAGGGGCATTCCTCTTGATATACTCTTTATCTAACATCTAATACTCTAAAAATCTAATTCCTATAATACGTTACTTTATCCAGTTTCTTCCAGGCGCCACGGGTAAAGTCAGGTACTTTAACCGGCATACCATGATTTTTCACTGATGCTTCAGAAAGGGCTACAATACAGGACCATTCGGCAGCATCGTAAACGTCCTGATCAAGAGGCAAACCATTCCGAAGGCAGTAAATCAGGCGATAGTCCATAATGAAATCCATACCGCCATGTCCCCCTACTTCGCGGGCTTTTTCCCCCACTTCTTTAGTTATGGGATGTTCATATTTTTCAAGCATCTCTTTCATTTCCTCATCCGAAAGGAAACTATGTGCATTGGGTTCCAGGGCTATACCGCGCTTAGGCCATTTACGAACAAAGCCTTTTGTGCCGCTCAGCATATGGATGCGGCTATATGGTCGCGGACTGGTGACATCATGTTGCAGCATAATGGTTTTACCTTTGGCTGTTTTGATGATGGATGTGTTCATGTCGCCTTTTTTGTACTCTTGTTTGGCGTATTCAGAGTCTTCTCCAAATTTTTCTTTGGCATATTCGGTCATTCCAAACTGGCCGCTGGATACAGAAACCAAATAATTCATCTTATCCCCGCGGTGCAGGTTCATGGCATGAGCAATGGGGCCAAAACCGTGAGTGGGATAGAGGTTGGCATCCCGGTTTTTCATGTGATCCAGACGCCACATGTTCCAATAACCGTTTTCCTCCCTGAAGTTCAGAAAACGGAGATCATGGATGTAAGCACCTTCAGCATGCACAATTTCGCCCAATACCCCTTGCTGAGCCATGTTCAGTGTGGCCATTTCAAAAAAGTCGTAGTTGCAGTTTTCGAGCATCATGCAGTGGCGACGGGTTTTCTCAGCGGTGTTGACCAGTTGCCAGCACTCTTCCATGGTGAGGGCGGCAGGCACTTCGGTCGCCACATGTTTTCCGTTTTCCATGGCATAAACAGCAATGGGGGTGTGAAGCGCCCAATTGGTAACGATGTAAACCAGGTCGATGTCGTCGCGTTCACAGATTTCCTTCCAGCCTTCTTCGCTGGTATAGGCATCTGCTTTGGGGCGACCGTTGTCCTGAAGGATTTTCTGGGCCCGCTCAACTTTTTCAGGCACCACATCGGCAATGGCAGCCACTCTTGCCCCATCCAGAAATGTATAACGGTATACTGCTCCCGAGCCCCGCATGCCAAGGCCAATGATCGCAACATTTACAGTATCGATAGGATCAGCCCTTAGTTCCAGCACATCGGTTTGACCGGCAGGGCGTTCAGGAGTAGTATATACCTCTTTGGGATCAAATGTTTGATTTTGGGTAGGACGTGGCTGACAGGCATAAGATCCTGTTATAGCCAAAAGGAATAATAATAAGTAATTAATGTTCTTCATGACTTGTCATTTATTGCTTGTTGATTATTTTATTGAGTTCTTTTTCTAATTGTGAAACCAACTCAGGATGTTTTTCAGCAATATTCCTGATTTCCTGAGGGTCTTCATTGAGATTATAAAGCTGAGGGGCAGGGGCGAAGCCGGTTTCGATGTTTACGCCCCAGGAGATCAGTGGTCCGCGGTTGCTGGGTGAGATGTATTTATACCCATCTTTGGTAACGTAAGATAAGGTGCGGCCAATGGCTTCCTGCACAATGGCGGCTCTGCCCTGAGTGGTTTTTCCCATCAGTACATCCCAGTGATTCTGGCTGTCCATGGCTTCTGAGGCATCAAATCCGGTTTTGTTAAAAGCAGCAAAAGAGGCCAGAAGATCTACCTGGGAAAAGAGGGCTTCACTTGTTTGCCCTGGTGGGATTTCAGCAGGCCAGGAGATAATAAACGGCACTTTGGTACCTGCCTCAAATGCGCTGTATTTGCCACCCCTTAAGTTGCTGAAAGGATCGTGCAGCCCGAGTTTTTCGGCAGCTTCGTCGGCATACCCATCGTCCAGAACCGGGCCGTTATCGGATGAGAATATCACAATGGTGTTGTCCCGCAAATCTTCTTGTTCCAGATAATCCATCAATGCGCCAACTGTCCAGTCGAGTTGTGCAATAACGTCACCGCGTGGTCCGTGTCCGGTAGTGCCGGCAAAGCGTTCATGAGGCACACGTGGCACATGAATGTCATGAGTGGAGAAGAAGAGGAAGAAAGGATCTTTTGCATCCCGGTTTTGAATGAAGCTTTGGGCTTTTTTTACAAATGTGCCCGCAAAATCTTCATCCTTCCAAAGAGCCGATTCGCCTCCTTTCATGTAACCGATGCGACTGATGCCGTTGATGATGGAGTGGTTATGTCCCTGGGTCCACATCATCTTCAGTTGTTCCGGGTGTTCTTTCCCGGTGGGGCGGTCGCCGATTTTTTCGCTGAAACTGACCTCAATCGGATCATCAGGGTCGAGCCCCACAATATGATGGTTTTCCACAAATACGGTGGGTACACGGTCGCCGGTGGCGGGGATAATAAAAGAATAATCGAAACCGATTTCCAGAGGACCGGGGGTGATTTTACCATTCCAGTCAGGCCCTTCATCGCCACCCAGCCCGAGGTGCCATTTGCCAATGACTCCTGTGCGATAGCCGGCACGCTTCATGACTGAAGGTAATGTCTCTTTTCCAGGCTGAATAAGGGCCGGGGCATCTCCCGGAGCGACACCACGACCGGGCTTTCGCCAGGAGTATTCCCCGGTTAGCAGCGAAAATCTTGAGGGTGTACATGTAGCCGATGATGCATAGGCATTGGTGAACTGAATGCCACTTTCAGCCAGTGCATCAATATTTGGGGTTGGGATTTCACCTCCGTAAATACCAATATCTCCGTACCCCACATCATCGGTGTAGATCAGGAGGACATTAGGACGTTTGGTCTGTTGGTCAATGTTACTTCCGTTTTTGGCTGAGCAGACCTGAAGAAAAGGTACAATAACAATAAAAATGAATAAGATTTTTTTCATGATTGAAGTTGAGTTGTTAATTATTTTTCCAGGAATTCTTTCCAATTTTTACCATCGATAAGCCATGGTAAATTGAACACGGAGACTTTCCCTTGGCCGTCACTTTCGTAAAAGAGATATATCAACCCTTCGCTGGGAGTATTCTCTCTTCCTGCAGCCAGAGCGGAATAGGCAAAACTTCCTTTTTCAATTTCTTTTTTCACCAAAAGCTTCCTGCTGATCTTCCACTTCACGCAATTTGTATTTATTCAGCTTTTTTTGAAGCTTATCTACTTTATTTTTGAGTTCTTTTAAATCCTGGCTTTGAGAAGGCGTCTTTTTATGCTCCGGGGTGAGTACGGTCTTTATAAGAGAAGCCTCCTGTGGGCTGAATATTTGCTCAATTTCCGGCTTTTGAGTGTTGATTGTCAACTCTGCACTTGTCGGCTTTTGTTGTCCTTCGAATAGTACGGATGCGCGAATGGTAAATTGTCCGGGATTATGAGTCGATTCCACAATAACCGGTGCTGATCCCCATCTGACGGGGCTGGGATTGGTAAGTGTTTCCTCACTGGCAACCAGACGCCCTTCTCCTTCAATTTCAAAACTTATATGGTAATTATTGAGGTGCTTTACCCTTCCGTTATTGTCTGTGACTTCTGCAACAATCACCATTTTATCACTGCCATTGGCAATCAGAGGCACCTCTTCGCTGTCTGCTCTGAGAATGATTTTTTCGGGACGCCGGGCCGGAGCTACTTTGTGAGTAGCGACTACCTCTCCGTCCACAATGCCTTCTGCCAGCATCCATACTTCATGGCCTTTCCGGTCTCTCGACAGGGCTTTATCTGCCATGAAATCATAGACATTTTCGAAGGTGATGATGGGGGAGGGCATGCCCGGACGATCCGGGTCTTTTTGCCATGAGTACTGCTTACCGCCTTCGAAAACGGTCAGGCGTACCTCTTCGCAATTGGAGTAAACCGTTACATCGGAGGGTGAAAAAGGTGTCATTTCATGAGCAATATGGACCATAGGTCCTGTTTCAGCTGGTATTCCGGATTGTTTTTCTGTCGGTCTTTGAGCCTGAAACATCAAATAAGAATATTTGGGCTGGCGAAAGGCATCCATTAATCCTCCGTAAAAAGGATCTGGGTGATATCCCCGTTGATGATCGAAAGAATGCCAAAGGCAGCCACCTATGTGCTGGCGGGAAGTCTTGTAAAGAGTATTATAGCTGGTGTATTGATAATCAGGGTTGGCATAGTGTTGAGCCTGAATCAGCATAGGTACTTCGCCCCAATTGCGACTCACCCTGCTGGGCGAATTGTGTGAGCTCCAGTCATCCACGTTGTCTCCCCATTCGCGGGTGAAATAGTTTTTATTGGGATCGGTATGCTCAATGGCCCAATTTTTATCCCCAATGCCGGGGTGGGAAAACAAAACATCAAAGTGTTCGCTGCCTCGGGCTTCGGCATCACAAGCTGATGTGCTGTTGGGATATGGGAATTCTTCCCAAACAATGTTTTTGGTGTTGAGGGCAAAATCAGCCGGATACCATGTTTCGTTGAGAATGGGCTCCCACAGAAAAATGGAGGCATGGTTGCGATCCCGTCGAACCATGTTTCGAATGTCTGAGTAAACCCGCTCTTCAAAGACAGGCTCTTCATTCCAGAACTGCCATCCGGGCGTGTTGACAATAACAAAAAGACCAAGTTCATCGCAGGCATTCATAAAGGCCGGATCCTGCGGATAATGGGCATTGCGGATGACTTTCAGCCCTGCATCTTTCAGTTTTTTGGCATCGCGCCAGTGCAAACTATTAGGAACCGCATTTCCAATCACTGCGAAGTCCTGATGGCGGTTGGCACCTATTAGGGGTTTGTTATATGGTTTGCCATTAATCCAAAGGCCTTTTTCTCCTTTGAATTCAATACTCCTGATACCAATTCGCTGGCGATATCCATCTAACACCTCGTTGTTTTGGTTTTTAATCCTGATCTCTAAATTGCACAAGTTTGGATGATCGGGACTCCAGAGAGCGGGGGACTGAACATTAAAAAAATCCGTGGTTGTCCCGCTTTTTCCGGGTCTCAGCTTTAATAGGTCTGATTGCAACGATGTTTTTTTACCATCAGGGGAGGTTAACACATATTCAACGTAGCCTCTGAATGTTTGATCCTGTTCATTTTTTACATTCAGCTGAAGATGAACGGTTGCTGATTGCTCCGATACATCTTTGTAGCTTACCAGCAACCCGCCTCCGGCCACAATATTTTCGTGATTAGGGTGGGTAATGTGCACTTTATTGTGTGAAACCAACCAGCAATCCCTATAGATACCGCCCAGATAGGCAAAGTCAAGCATGTTCTGTGGTTTTCCCGGAGGATAAGAGGGATCATCACTGTTGTCGGCCCATACCGCAATAACATTCTCCCCGCGGTGATTCACATGTTCCGAAATATCTGCAATTACAGGTAGATAACCTCCAAAATGGTTCTTAACCAAATGTCCGTTGATCCAGATTTTGGATTTCCCCATGATTCCCTCAAAGTGAAGGAAGAGTTTTTTACTATCCAGATTTTCCGGAACTTTAAAATGCTTACGATACCACACTTCGCCCTGGTAATTAACGCAACCACTGGCTTCAGGAGGTAATAGTTCGATACCATGAGGAACTGACACTATGGGCCAGTCTTTGTCGTTAAAGTCTTTTTTCCAGGCATCCCCGACATCCCCTTTGAAAAATCGCCAGGCAATATTCATGGAGTATACTTCGCGACCGGTCTCCTCAAGTTGATAAAATCCGGCTGTGGAAAACTCCGGTTTTTGAGCTTTGATCTGAGATGGTATGAGAATCCATAGCAGAAAGTAGGTATAAATCAGGTAATGTTTGTGAGTTGGTTTCATTGCATAAAGTTTATTGGTTGGAAATCCAGGGTTCAACAATTTTTCTCCAAAGCAGATAACCTTCACCCGTCAGATGAAGACCGTCGTTGGTATATTTTGCATCCATCTTTATGCCTGATTCATTAACAAAGTGGGAGAACAGATCGATATAGGTGACATTCTTTCCTTTTGCGAGTTTCTTTAGCTGATCGTTGATCTCTGGCACCATTTTGTATCGGGAGGTGTGTCCGTGAAATTTGTCAAAACTGTCGTTTACAGGGAGTACACTTTGGAGGAATAAATGGGTGTCCGGAGACTTTGTCATAATGGTTTCGGTTATTAACCGGATGTTCTGAACGATAGAATCTGCAGAGGTTCCCCGGGCCACATCATTGATCCCGATGAGCAGAAATATTTTGGCGGGTTGGCCCTTAAGAATGGCATCTAACCGATCGTAAACACCCATTGTTATATCCCCACTGATGCCCCGGTTTTTGACGTTGGGATTGTTGAATAATTCGGCCCATTCGGCACCATCGGTAATGCTGTTGCCCAGAAAGATGATGTCGTTATCATCTACCGGCAGCTTCTCAAACAGGGATGCTTTTTGATAATAGTAGGTGGAATACTTGCGTTCCTGTGCCTGGGATTCAATTAGAGGCAAGATGATGAGGAGAAGGAGAATGTATTGGAATGTTTTCATATAACTATTTGTTTAATAATGATTATCCATTTATTTACCTAACCGGACTGAATTGAAAATCGACGAAGTCAAAGCCCAGATTAAACCAGCCCAGGGCAAAGCTGAGCGTCGCCTGGGGAAAGAATTGGGCAGTATTTGTTTTTCGCCCTGTAAGGGAAACTAAAAGTTAAGCTGAGCTGGGCTTTCAGCCCGACAATCAATATCATCAACCTAATCCCAAGGCGCTGCCATTGGGCTAAGATTGGCTGTCCTTTCAGGACGATAAAAAATTCGGAATAAATACGGATATTCATTTTTATATTTTCTTGTTCAGGGTAACACTTAGCTGGGGGATAACCGCTCAACTTCTGTCAGAAATGGGTTAGTGTGTGCTTAAGGGTTTTTCACACCTTTCGAAATACAATCTTTGCGTCATAGCGTTTTAGCGTTTAAAATATTACTCAGGTTTACCTCCCTTTTCAAACTGGAAAATATTAAATGGAGGATTGGTGCCGGTGATTTTCAGTACCACAACGCCATGTGCCGGTATTTCATAAGTCTTGGTTGGTTGTGTAGATTTTGAGGATGTTTCATGTTTCCAGCAATCGCGGATAACATATCCTTCAGATGAATCTATGGCCACTTTTCTTAAATCCAGTTCCATGATTTGCGGTTGATCGGATCGGTTAAGCAGAGCCACCGCCACTTTGCCGCTCATGGTTGAGGTCAATGGACGGGCCCACAGTTCCAGATCCCCGAGATCCTCCAGTCTTCTTGCCTGATAAACCAATGGGTCCTGATTGATGGCAATGAGTTCTTTATTAGTCAGGATTGAAAGTGTTTCGTCCGACATCTTCGTCAGGTCGTTCCCTGCCAGCAACGGAGAGTTCAGCATGCACCACATGGAGAAGTGAGTTTTATCCTCTTCGTAAGTCATACCCCGGCCAACCTGCAGCATATCCATATCGTTCACATGCCCGGGGCCGGAACATCGCCACAGGTCTGCGTTTAAATCCACAATGTGCATCACCGACTCAAATGTGTTGCTGATATCCCCGGAGATGCGCCAGGAGTCTGCCACTTGAATGGCCCATTTGCCGGGAAACTCCCATCTGCAAATATTGTAAACCACATCCGGGCGGATATTACGGATCATATTTCCCAAAAGTGTATAGCGGGTCTCTTCATCCAGTCCCATCCAATCTCCTCCACACCAGTCTATTTTGATAAAGTCGTAGTTCCACTCTTTCAGCATAAGGTTCAGGTCTGACCATTCATGGCCGTAAAGTCCCATGCCTGACCCGATGGTGTCGTTGTCCCAGTAAGACGCACAGGTGTTGATGCCTGCATCCGAATAAATACCTGCTTTAAGGCCTTTGGAATGGATGTAATCCGATAGGGCTTTCATGCCATTGGGAAATCTTCCGGGGTGACTCAGAAGGAGTCCGTTTTCATCTCTTCCGCCAAAAAAACCATCGTCAATATTGATATGGGTGTATCCGGCTTCATGCATCCCTGTTGCCACCATTGCATCAGCCTGAGCTTTGATGATTTCTTCGCTGATGTTTGCCCTGAAGTTGTTCCAGCTCGACCACCCCATGATGGGCGTTCGTGGGCGCGGGGTTTCCGGGGTTCCGGTGTCTTGTCCCGCTGAGAATAAGGGGAACAGGGTGATGAGGAATATGGTGGTGAAATTGCGAATCATGATGTTATATATTTCTAATAAATTTTACTATTGAAATCTTTTTGTAATAAGCCAATTACCAGTGAGTTAATGGTTGGCCCCCATTCGGGGACCAGCTTGGAGCTGATGCCCAATCCCCGGGCTGTACCCGGGGTTATCAAAGTAGAACCCTTTCAGGGCCCTGTAATTGATATCAACAGATTTTCTATCCCTGTAGAAACGTGCCACTCTTTTTGAGTGTGGTTTTCACTTCAAGGTGAAGCCCTCACTATTGGAGGCTATTCAGTAACCTCCATCTCTCCTTCAAAGATTTTAAGGGCCTTGTGGTCGTTGTATTTAATAATTAATTCTTTGAGCTCTTTTTTCAGTCTTTTTATTTCATCCTGATATTCCGGATCATCGATGAGGTTCTGCATTTCATGCGGGTCATTTTTAAGATCATACAATTCCCACTGATCGATGTCGTAATAGAAATGAATGAGCTTGTAACGATGGGTGCGAATGCCGTAATGCCTTTTCACCATATGCTCATTGGGAAATTCGTAGTAATGGTAATAGATGGCATCGCGCCAGTTTTCCGGATTGTTGTTGCCGAACAGGGGCACCAGTGAACGGCCGTGCATGTCACCCGGGATTTCAATACCTGCCATATCCAGAAAAGTAGGTGCATAGTCGATGTTTTGTACCAGTTGCGGGATTTGGCCTTTGTCGGAATATCCTTTTGGGAAATGCATCAACAAAGGGGTGCGCAAAGATTCTTCGTAGATAAAACGCTTGTCGAACCATCCATGCTCACCCATGTAAAAGCCCTGATCGGAGGTGTAAACCACCAGAGTGTTTTCGAGCAAACCTTCTTGTTCCAGATAATCCATCAGGCGTCCCACATTATTGTCGAGTGAACGCACGCAAGCCAGATAATCTCTCATATACCGCTGATACTTCCATTCGCTCAGGTTTTTGCCTGAAAGATTGGCCTTTTTGAAATCCTCGATAATTGGATCGAAATGGGCATCCCATTTGGCTTTTTGCTCCGGGTTCAGTCTTGCATAGGCTCCGTTGCGGTAGGCATTGGATAATCTGGTCTCGATGTCTCCTTCCTGGTCGGCCATTTTCAGGTCGTAAACCACATCCATATCTTCGGTGCGGATACTTAAGTGCTGTTCAGCAGCTGCTTTTCTACCCTCATAGTCATCATAAAAATTATCGGGAAGCGGATAGGTCTTGTCTGCAAATTCATCCAGATGGGCGGTATCGGGCATCCATACACGATGAACAGCTTTGTGGTGAACTAAAAGACAAAACGGGTCTTCCTGGTTGTGTTGATCCAGCCAGTCTATACTGAAATCGGTAATCAGGTCTGTGACATACCCTTTGTACTGTTGAGTACCATCTTTGCCAATGAAATCAGGGTTGTAATAGGATCCCTGACCAGGCAGGATATTCCAGTAATCGAACCCCGTAGGCTCGCTTTTCAGATGCCATTTGCCAATGAGGGCCGTTTGGTAACCGTTTTGTCGCAGCAGTTTTGGGAAAGTCTGCTGACTGCCATCAAAGCTTGTGGAGTTGTCTATTTGTCCGTTGGCGTGACTATGTTTGCCAGTAAGCATGACAGCCCTGCTGGGCGCACAGATGGAATTGGCCACAAAGCTGTTGGTGAAAATTGCTCCGTGTTCAGCTATGCGATCCAGGTTGGGTGTGTTGATGTACCGGTCATCATAGGCGCTCAGGGTTTGAAAAGCATGATCATCCGTCATGATGAAGATTATGTTGGGCTTAGCCGGTTTTTCCTTTTCTGTTGGAGAACAAGCATACCCCAGAGCCAGCAATGACCCTGCTGCTAAAATGATGAGACTTTTTTCGAAATGGTTCATGGAAATATTTTCAGGGGTGATTTTTAATTGGTTATCTCACATTCATTACACCTATCTCGCCCATTGAAATCCAGTCTTCGGCAAAAGCTCCTTCATGGCTGACAAACTTGAAATAACGAGCCTTGTATGGCTTAATGAATTCCACGTTTTGTTTGATGGGGTTGTTGGCAATATTGGAGAATTCACCATGGTCCACCACCTTGTGCCACTTATTGCCGTTCTTGCTCACGAAGAAAGAGTATTTGGCTGTTGTCCCGCTTTTGTTTTCACCAGCGCGTGGTGCATAATAAAACCCGTTGATTTTTAGTTTTTCACCCATGTCAACCGAGATGTAGTGGGGATGCGAAGTAACATCGCCTTGCCAGGGTGTATGCCACATGGTTCCGGTGTTGCCATCGATGGCTTTGTCTGCTGAGTATCCGCCATACTCATCGCTTTGGTCAATAACTTTCCATTTCGATTTATTAATGAAAAATTCTTCGGTTACCACCCCGCTTTCCTCTTCGTAGTTATTGATGAAAGAGCGCGCTTTTACCGTTCCGCCGTCCTTAAGCAGGAACGGTCCTTTATATTCGATGGAGGAAGCTGTGGGTTCAGAGCTGTTTAAAGTGTATCGGATTGCCGGATGAGACGTTTCCGTTGCAATGGTTACCTCTCCGTGTTTGTTTCTTCTGATCACCGGGTCGGTAAGAATCTCAGGTGCTTTGAATAATCCAAAATTGGAAATAATGGCATTGTCACGTGCCTCTTCAATGATTAACCTAACGCCTGAGGCACTGGTTTCGGGGATACGAAGCAACTTTTTATATCCGATAGTGGTGGATGAGGCTATTGATTTCCACTGATTGTTAATATAAGCCTCAACTCTGAATTTTTCAACACGCTGTCCTTTGGTGATGTCTTCCTGAAGCAGGATGACATTGAAGGTCTTTGTCCCCACTAAATCAGCTTCAGCAGTAGCGGGAATCTGGTTGGTCTTCCAGGCAGCACCAAAAGTATTGTCTGCAGGGACGGTTTGTGACTGAATAGCCTGTGAAAAGGCAGCTCCAGCCATTAGATTTCGAGAAAAGGTTTTGTCCAGGTAGCTTTTTAGCTCTTTGAGGCGAGCCACATCATTTTCGTGAATAAGTCCACGTTTATCGGGTGGGATATTGAGCAGCAATACAGAGTTTAATCCCACCGAGTTGAAATAGATATCCACCATTTTGGCCAGAGACTTCACACGGTTGTCCTCCTCTTCATGATAAAACCATCCCGGACGAATGGAAACATCCACTTCAGCCGGATACCAGAACAAATGGTCGGCTTTCTCAATTACATCGCGACTTCCCAGGTCTTCCGATTGGGCATTGAGTCCCCTTTCTTCTTTGATTTTAGTCATCTCGGGTCGTGCTCCGGGTGCCAAGGCAGTCACACTCCACTCTGTTTCACGTCCGTAGCCGGTTTCGGTGCCTACCCACCGCACATCTTCACCAACAACAGCCACTACTGCGTTGGGCTGAAGCTCTTCGATTTTATTGTAATAGGCATCCCAGTCGTAAATCTGCTTTTTCCCATTGGGGCCTTCTCCGTTGGCGCCGTCAAACCAGACCTCGTCTACTTTGCCGTACCAGGTTAGCAACTCAGTAAGCTGATTGAGGAAAAACTCATTGTAAGCCGGAGAGTCGCCATAATATTCTGCATTCCTATCCCAGGGAGAGAGGTAAACACCAAACTTCATGTCAAATTCGTGGCAGGCTTCCCTGAGTTCTTTAACCACATCGCCCTTGCCTTTTTTCCATGGGGAGGAAGCCACTGAATGGTCTGTAGTTTTGGTCGGCCACAGACAAAACCCGTCGTGATGTTTGGCCGTAATGATGACCATTTTCATTCCGGCCTCTTTAAGATTCTTTACCCACTGGCGGGCATCAAGTTGTGTGGGGTTGAATATCTCAGGCGATTCGGTGCCATCCCCCCATTCCCGGCCGGTGAATGTATTGATGCCGAAATGGATAAAAGCCGTCATTTCGAGTTTTTGCCATTCGTATTGTTCCTGGGTTGGAACAACTCTGGCCGCCTTATGAATTTTACTCTCTAAAGATTCACCGGGTTCGAAGTCCACTCGCTTGACAAATGTGTTTTGGGAGTAAGCACTTCCTGAAATTATCAGAAATAAGATGACTGAAAATAAAAATCTGGCAATCATTATGGTTATGTTTTAAATAAGTTTTGATAATAATAGTTCGTTAAATTTTTGCAATAATCTTTGAATTGATTGTTTATAGATTAATGGAATTTTAAGTTAATGTTCATATTATTAGTCGATTATGATTTGTCTTGCCTGTCTGCCGACAGGCAGGAATCTTAAATCTAAAAATCTAACGATCTATTGGATAATTAAAGGGCCTTTACTTTGCCTCAACTTCATCAGGCCAGGGGACCAGCTCTCCGCTATCCTTGAATCGTGGTCGCTGAGCTTCCACGCTTCTGAGATACTCTCCCAGTGCCCTGGATAGCTCACCCACCTTTTGAGGGTTTTTTTCACTCAGATCATGGTATTCCCCTATGTCGTTTTTGAGGTTATAAAGCTCTTTAGATTGATCCTTGTACCAGTAAATCAGCTTCCAGTAGCCTTTTCGGATGGTGCTGGTAGTACCGATCCCGGGGCCATGTCCGCCCCAGCGGTTGGGGTAATGCCAAATAAGTTCTCTGGTAGTGTCACGGGCAGCCTTTTTACCTTTGAGAAACGGGACAAAGCTTTCTCCATCGACGTGTTGAACCGTTTCGGGATTTTTGACACCAGCCATCTGTAGAATAGAGGGGAAGAAATCTTCAATGATGACGTACTGATCACAGATTGAAGATGGTTCAGTGACACCGGGCCACTTAACCATCATGGGTTCCCTGATGCCCCCTTCGTAAGCCGATCCTTTGCCGCTGGCCAGAGGGCGATTGTGCGTATGAGGTTCTCCTCCCCGGGCATGCGCACTTAATCCGCCGTTATCAGACATAAACAATATGATGGTGTTGTCGGCCAAATCTTTTTCTTCAACAAATTTCATAAGATCGCCCAGACTTTTATCCATCCCTTCTATCATTGAAGCATATGCGGCCTCGGTTTTGTCCAATCCCATGTCCAGATATTTTTGAATAAATCTTTTATCTGCTTCGATGGGCACGTGAACTGCATAATGGGCCATATACAAGAAAAAGGGTTGTCCTTCCTCAACTGGGTTCTTTAAAGCATCAAGGGCCTCGAGAGTAAGTGCTTCGGTAAGATAAGTGTCCGTTCCATGGTATTCCTCAAGGTCTGGGACATCCCATGCGTTTCCACCATTGCGCCAGGCAGCACTGTAGTTTTTTTCTCCCAGGAAACAGCCTGGAGCTCCTGCGGCATGTCCGGCAATGTTGACATCAAATCCGAGGTTTTCAGGATCGGCCCCGGGAGTTCCGATGGCGCCGAAATGGGCTTTTCCGGTATGAATGGTGTAATATCCGTTATTTTTGAGAATTTGGGGAAGTGGCGTGACATGAACCGCATTTTCAATGCTGTCTGTTGGCTGCATGCCGTTGACATTCCATTTTGGAAGCTTTAACGTTGGGTGTGGCCTGTCGTTGCTCGCGTTTCGCCGTAGGGTCCAGTTGGTAACCCGGTGCCGGGCAGCATTCATTCCCGACATTAAACTGACTCGTGTGGGCGAACACACCGACGAAGCATAAGCATTGGTGAACTTCATACCCTGATCGGCCAGTTTTTCCATATTGGGGGTGTGATACCTTTTGTTGAATTCAGTGGTATCAGTCCAGAAAGGTTCGGAAGTATCCTGCCAGCCCATATCGTCAACTAAAAACAATATGATATTCTGTTGTTGGTCCTTTTTGGAGCATGCAGAAAAAAGGAATGTGCTTAAAAAACACAAAGCAAGGAAAGATAAAATCCTGAATTCTCCCGGAGCAGATGATTGGTTCATAGATTTCTTGATTTAGTTATGTGTTATTTTTTGAATTTGGCTTACCTCATATTCCGCATCATAATGTGGGTTTTTGCGTTGCGGTATTGGAGCCTCTAAATCCTCCAGTTGCTGATTCAATAATTGAAGCAGTTCTGTTGTCTTGTTTGAATGTTCACTGACAAGATTGTGTTGTTCTCCCGGATCCTGCTTTAGGTTGTAAAGTTCTGTTTGGTTATCTTCATAATACTTGTGAAGCTTCCATTTTTCAAGGCGGATGACACTTCCCGGGCGGGTACGGAACAGTGGATCACGGGACTGGTCTTTCAGTCCGCCATAAGACTGCAGGTAGATCGGGAAATGCCATATTAACGGTCTTTTAGGGAGTGACTCATTTTCCAGAACCGGTCTCAGATCTTCTCCATCCAGATTTTTATTCACATCCGTTACTCCTAAAATATTTTGGATGGTAGGGAACAGATCATAGTTGACGACCGGAACATCCGTTTTCCCCGGTTTTATTTTTCCATCCCATTTTATAATCATGGGCACCCGGATGCCTCCTTCATAGTAAGATCCCTTGCCAGCTCTTAAAGGCGTTTGATGAGATATTTTGCGAATCCCTCCGTTGTCGGAGATGAATATTATGATGGTTTCTTTGTTGGTTTTCAGTTGATCAATTTCATCCAATAATTTGCCCACATTTGTATCCAGTGTTTCAACCATTGCCGCATAAACCGGATGATTTTGTCCTTCAGATCCTTTTTTCTTTTTATATTTTTCAACAAGGGCCGGCTTACCTTGAATGGGGGTGTGAACCGAATAATATGAGAGATAGAGGAAAAAGTTTTTACTGGGGTTTTGCCTGATAAACTGCATAGCTTCAGAGGTTAACCTGTCTGTAAGATGTTCTCCCCTGGGGCCTTGTGACAGGTTGGCTATGTTATAGGGGGCAAAATATCCGTCATGTCCGGGATTGCCCCTCATATCTCCGCCAATGTTAATGTCGAATCCATTGTTTTCAGGTGTTGAACTCAGGTGCCATTTGCCGATGGCGCATGTCCGGTAATTCCTCTTTTTAAACAGATGAGCCAGTGTTAAATTATTGGGATTGATGCTGTCGGTATTTGCAACGGGAATTAGTTTCCGGGTTCTTTTATCACCCCGGGCCGAGGGAGTGACGGTGTAAATTCCGTGTCTGGGCGTGTTTTGTCCGGTCATCAGGCAGGCCCTGCTTGGGGCACAATTGGCAGCTGCTGCATAGGCATTAGTGAAGATAAGACCTTCAGAGGCCAGCTTGTCAATGTTAGGCGTCTCGTAGAAGTTGCTGCCCATATATCCCAGATCTTTCCAACCCAAATCATCTGCATGAATAATGACCACGTTGGGAAGGTCATCTTTTGAATCTATCTGTTGACAAGCATTAAAGAACAGACCTGCCATTGCCATTGATAGCAAGCAAGATTTGATGGGAGTCAATATTTCGTTAAGATCCGGCATTTTAGCTTTTTTACGATGCTTTAATAAACGAGGGTGTCTCAAAAGGCCAAATTAAGTTGTCATTCTGAGCTTGTCGAAGAATCTGATTGTTTGATAAACAGATGTTTCGACTACGCTCAACATGACAAGCTTTTAGGCTTCTTACTATTGAGACAGCCTCGTTATTAGCAATTTGCTACTTTTCAAAAAACAATTCAAATGAAAAGCTGTATTCATTATCTGATAATCGGTATTCAGGATGAGCCGCAGCCTGTGCAGACCAGGAATCGTCACCACCCAGTCCTACCTGACGATAATCAATGTTCAGGGTGTAGCCGTTTTGTTTTTTCAGCTCGTTGATGTGGGTGGCCGCTTCCAGGTTCTCCATGCTCCAGGGCCATGCGGAGAAATCGAAAACCCGATTTCCTTTTACTTTGAGGTCTGTTCCGGCCGCCTGAAGGGAGAGCCATCTGACATCACTGCGATTGCCGTTTTCCTGAGGCAAAACATAAAGATAAGGCAGCTGATTGATTGGCATTTCAAATAATCCGAGTCTTGCACCTTCTTTTCTATCCCAGTAAGACTCATGAGGGCCTTTGCCATAAAATTCTACCTGATCAAAATCCGACAAAATGGTGGTTTGCATCCCCAGCCTTGGGAGAGGTGGGGTGTCCTCGCCCTTTTGAATGTGCAGGGCGACCTTTACCTTTCCTTCTCCGTTTATGTGCCAGGTAATGTCCAGTTTGCTATTCTCCACAGGCAGTTCATATCCGGCTTCGATTGTAAGTAGTCCCTCTTTTTGACTGGCATTCCATGACGATAATTTCATGTTTTGGGCAGCTTCTTTCCATAGTTTCATCGATTTGAACAAATGGTTTCCACCAGCCATATCGTTATCAGTGGGCACCCTCCAGAAATTTGGTTTTAAAGGCGCCTTCAGCATTTCTTCGCCCCGGTATTTCCAGGAAGTAATGCTGCCTTCTTCTTTGTTTAAACTGATGGAAAATCTTTTACCCGAAACCGTATAGATGTCTGATTGCTCATTGATATTCAGGCTTCCTTCAGCTTTCAATTGATTCTCAACCTCAGGATTGGCAATGATGAACTGGTTCCATCCGGTTTCGTACCCTTTGTCAGCATATTTGGTGTTGCGGTTGAGCAGGTAATTCAGTTCAAGAACGTATTCTTTATCTTTTTCCTGCTCAAATTTCTTTACAGGTAATTTTACAATGACACTTTCGCCTGGTAGACAGGAAGGAATTGCCCGGCTGCCTGATTGCAACGTTTCGCCGTTTTCAAGAATTTGCCACTTAAGGTCATATCCCGAAAGATCGCTGTGTGAATGGCGGTTGAAAATGGTTACTTCATAGCGGCTCAAATCATGAGCTGTAGCCGTGATGTCCTGAAATACCTTTTTAACCTCCCACATGGATGGCTGGGGCGTTTGATCTGCCGAAATGACTCCGTTGATGCAGAAATTACCGGAGTTGGGTTTGTCGCCATAGTCACCACCGTATGCCCAGTATTCTTTTCCATCTTCATCGGTTTCCAGGATTCCCTGGTCCATCCAGTCCCAAATGTAGGCCCCCACCAGGTTTTTATGAGACCGTATGATGTCCCAGTACTCTTTGAGGTTGCCAAGAGAGTTCCCCATTGCGTGTGCATATTCGCAAGCGATGATGGGCCTTTTTACGTATGGGCTGTTGGCCAGTTCCTCCAGTAAATCGGGAGAAGGGTACATGCGGCTCAGGACATCTACATAATCGGGATCGGTAGGGTTGGCCATGTAAGGAACATGCTTTCCTGAGCCCGGTTTGACAAATGCCGGATGCTCGTGGTTGCCCTGAGCGCCTTCATAATGGATGAATCGTGTCGGGTCGTATTCACGTATCCAACCCGCTGCAGCAGCATGATTAGGTCCTGAACCTGACTCGTTACCCAGGGACCAGCTAATGATCGAGGGATGATTTTTGTCCCGTTCTACCATGCGTACCACCCGATCCAGAAAGGCGTAACTCCATTCTGTTTTGTTGGAAAGCCATGAGCCTACCCCGTGTGTTTCGATGTTGGCCTCATCCATTACATAGATACCATACTCATCACACAAATCATAGAAGAAAGGATCGTTTGGATAATGGGATGTTCTCACCGAATTAATGTTGAAAAGCTTCATCAGTTCCACATCTCTGCGCATTTCTTCCCGGGTTACGGTCTTGCCTCCTGTTTCGCTATGGTCGTGGCGGTTAACGCCTTTTAGCTTAACCGATCTGCCATTGACAAGCAGCTCTCCGTCTTTTATTTCAATTTCACGAAAACCCACTTTTACCGGAAGGGCCTCCACTAGGTTGCCTTCTTTGTCCTTAAGTGATACCACCAGCTTGTAGAGGTAAGGATCTTCCGCTGACCATTTGCGGGGCGCTTCAATCATTCTCTCCATGATACCGAAATAGGCTTTATCACGTTGAGGATGGTATTCATTGATGACACGTCCGGCAGAAATGGTCATGGGTTCCTCCAAGACAGTCCGCCCTTCAGCATCTACCAACATTGCTTCAATGCTCCAGTCTTTGGCTTCTGCCGGTGCAGGGCGACTAATTTCAGGGCGGATCTGCAACCCGGCATTGTGGTAGTTTTCATCAAAGCGTGTCCGAACAGCAATATCACGCAAGTGTACTTTGGGGCGGGCCATTAGGAAAACTTCACGGTGAATACCACTCATGCGCCAGTGATCCTGATCTTCCAGATAACTGCCGTCACTCCAGCGATATACTTTTAGTGTGATACGGTTGGAGCCATTCTTAAGGTATTCAGTGATATTGAATTCGGCTGGTAACCGGCTGCCCTGACTGTAGCCCGCTTCTTCGCCGTTTACCCAAAGATGGAAAGCCGAGCTGACCCCACCAAAATGGAGAATGACATCTTTGTCATCCCAGTTTTCAGGAATTTCAAATTCTTTGGCATAGATGCCCACCGGGTTATCGCGCTCGATAAAGGGGGGATTGACCGGGAATGGATACACGGTATTGGTGTAAATAGGGGTTCCATAGTCATGCATTTCCCAGCAGGAGGGAACAGGTATTTTATCCCAGTTTGTCAGGTCTTCCGATGTTGAGTGAAAGTTGTTCGGGACTTGTTTGTCCGTTTCCGAAAATTGGAAAAACCATTCTCCATTAAGCATTTTTAAGTTCGACTCCAGGCGGTTCCCTTCTAATGCTTTATTTAAAGAAGGATAGGAGTAAAAAGTACTACGTGGCTCCAGTTTATTCTTGGAAATCATTCTGGGTGCTTCCATAAAATGGCTTTGAGCCATTAGTGAAATGGCAAAAAAACAAAGGAGCAAGGATGATAAAGCAGGTTTGTTCATACGTGTTGATTTATGTTTTAGATATTAAAAAACTATCAGCATTGGCTTCTTTTCTCTCTCTTGGCAGTGTTCCAACAAACTGAAACTCTTTTTAAGGGGCCATATGTCATACATAAGACGCCAAATAAACGAAAATTCTTCCAATATGCCAATAGTTGATCCCAAAACAGGAATTAGGAAATAACAAAAATTTAAGAAAATAATTTCACTTAAACACAAAAATAGTAAAAGTTGTGGTCAAAGGTAGTTTTAACCTTTAAATTTTTTTTGAAGAGGTGTCTGAAATTTTTATGGAAATGTCATAGAATATATTGAATGATGGATCTTGAGTTTTTGGGTTGATGGGCTGGCAACAGTTGTTTGGTTCAAGCAAACAACTGTTGCCATTTTTTGAAGTTTCTGGCTAAAACAATGCATATTTGATTTAGCCTTAATGTTTATTGTTGTTCTTTACCAAGCCCTACCTGGTCAGTTCTTTCAGGTCTATTGTCAAACATTGAGTCGATTGCGTGTAGAGGTTGCGGATATTAACCTTTTCAATTTTATCCGGAACCGTAATGTACACTTCGCCCAAAGCAGGGATGGTAAAGTTAAATTGAGAACCGGCTGATAATTCAAAGGGCATATCGGCAATGTTTTTGATCTTAAGTTTGTTGCTGTCTTTAAATTGCTGAATGTCTAAAGAAGCTTTAAATAAAGCCTTTAGCAGCTTTTCGGGACCTGCCATTTTCCCATCAAACCATGCCACCGTGCGGTTTGCAAACATGGCTTCTTTGAGAGATTCCTTTGTTCTTTCTTTGGCAAATACCAAAGTCATGGGGCGGTGAGAATCATTCAAATGGTATTGATGGGCAGTAACTTTATGAATGTCTGAGTTGCCCATCACCGCCAGGTTTTTATTCAGGCACCAATCCAGCGCAACGGGATACCACTCGGTATGATTAAACACTTCAACTCCATGAATCAAACCCTCTTCAAAAAGCTGCTGATGCATCTCCATCCATATACAAGTGTCAGGTTGCTGCGCTTTCCATCCCGGATGGTTCCATTGGATAAAACCGCCCTGGCGATCGACTTCACGTATGGCGTCAAAAGGATCCTCTTTATCCAAAGCATTGACATCTTCTAAAAACAATCCATTAAGATGGCCCGGAGGCATGCCACGGGTGATTTCTCCTCCCCGGACGAGAATGAGATCTTTTGCCTCTGCCAATGGTCGTGCAATTTCATAGGAGGAGTTATGATCTCCTTTTACATATTTGCCATGGGGTTTGTATTCCAGGTGATCGGTTATGGCAATGGCATCCAAACCCTCTTCCCAGGCTTCGGTAATCCTAACGGTTGGCCATACAAGTCCATCGGAGAAAACTGTATGGATGTGAAAATCACACTTTAGAGTTTTGTATCCCGGAATGTCAGGCAGTTGAATTTCTTTCCGGAATGATTCTTTATCTATCCCTGGGATAGGAGTATTATTGAGATCTTGTGCAATTGCCGGTCCTATTAAAAGTGTCCAGAATATTGTAAACAAAGCAGTTTTTTTCATGAGAAAATAGTTTTTATTGAGATGATACTGATATTTACTTCTGTTTTGTCTGTGCATTGCCCATCTGGAGCAACTCCCTGAACCTCAGCAAGGCTTCCAGAAAATAGTAATCTGCATAGGTGAGAGGTACATCGACTTCTGAATTGTGAGGTTTTGAACCAACGCTGTGTTTTAGAATAAAATTTCCATTGGTGCCGGGTTCTGCCAAATATTTGGGTGACGCAAGTGTGCGTAACTGCTTTTCTGCTACATCCAGATATTGGGTTGCGGCAGGTTTATTGGAGAACTGACTTAATTCAATGAGTGAAGAGGCCATTACTGCTGCTGCAGAAGCATCCCTTGGCTCATCGGGGATGTTGGGAGCAGAAAAGTCCCAGTAAGGAATTTTATCCTCAGGCAGGTTGGGGTGGTTGATTAACAGATCGGCGATGTTCTGCGCCTGCTCTAAATAGCGTTCTTTCCCTGTCTCCCGGTACATCATGGTGAAACCATAGAGGCCCCATGCCTGGCCTCTGGCCCATAGCGAGGAGTCACTGGCGCCCTGGTGGGTCATTTTAATATGGGGGTGGCCTGTAAGGGTATCATAAGAAACTACATGATAGCTGCTGAAATCGTTTCTGAAATGGTTTTTTAGTGTTTTGTCGGCGTGAGAAACAGCAATATTGTAAAAAGTCGAATCCCCGGTATGTTTGAAGGTCCACATCAGCAGTTCCAGATTCATCATATTATCAATGATTACCGGGTACTGCCATTGTTCTTTGTTGAAATCCCAGGAGCGGATTAAACCAACATTCTCGTCGAATCTGGTGGAAAGGGATTTACTGCCTGTGATCAGGACTTCCGGATATTGGTCATAGTTGGTTAATCTCAATCCATTTCCAAAGCTGCAATAAAGCATAAAGCCAACATCGTGGTTGTTGGTGGTGAACTTTTCACGTTCAACGCGTTGAGTGTATACTTCAGCAAGTTCTTTGATGGAATCATTGTTGGTATATTCATAGACGTACCAAAGCGTTCCGGGGAAAAAACCACTGGTCCACCAACGGGAATCGGATGTTATGAGTTCCCCTGTTTCCCTGTTTATTGTACGAGGTAAATGTTGATCTCTTTCAAGCAGTGATTCAGCCATTGCGCGGGATTGCTGTTGGGCAACCTTCATAGACCTTTTGATGACCTGTTCCATTGGTTCTTGCTGTGGTGCCTGATGGCAACTTAATAAGCCTGTAAATAAGGCAAGAGCAAATGTTTTACTGATTAATTTCATGACTGATAAACTTTTGAAATGATTTGATTTTTGCTGATTTTTTAACTGATTAATTTATTCCCTTGCTTCAGTTTTATATTCCTCCAAAATCTTTTTCATCCTGGCAGCAACTTCAGGTTCTTCAGCAATTAGATTATTCTGTTCCAGCGAATCCTTACTCATATCGTAGAGTTGGGCTGCCGGGGCATCTCCCGGAACCTGCTTCTCGGGTAAAGACCAGCCTCCCGATCCCTTGGCATCAATGTACTTCCATTTTCCTGAACGAATGGCAAAGGTTCCGTTGACCGAATGGTGAATGATGGTGCGTTCTTCAACGGGTTTGGGTTCCTCACCTTTTAGGGCAGATAAGAACGAAAAACTGTCTTCCCCCTCTCCGGCGTCCAGCTTTTGATTGGTTATTTCGGCAAGGGTAGCCAGCAGGTCTGTGGTACAAATCACAGTTGGGGAAGTTCTTCCCCCTTTTACCTGCTCAGGCCAGCGCACAATAAATGGCACACGGTGGCCCCCTTCCCATACATCCGATTTCATACCTTTAAAGGCGTCATTGGCTCTGTGACTGAATTTTTTTATGTCGGTATCCAGCCAGTGAGAACCATTATCCGAAGTGAATATCACCAAAGTGTTTTTCGTGATGCCTTTTTGGTCTAAAGCTTTCATAACCTTACCCACCATGCCGTCTGTCATGGCCACAAAATCTCCGTATACACCGGCTTCAGAGATTCCCTTATATTTTTCTGAAGGAAACCATGGGGTGTGTGGAGACGTAAATGGCAGGTAAATCATAAAAGGTTTATCTTCCCGGGCTTTCTGATTGATAAAATCAACAGCGTTTTGGGTTATGGTTTGTAAAACAGTCTTGTGATCGAAATCTTCTGCCACGTCACCATGGCGATACCATATGCCCCTGGCTGTGGTGTCTTTATAAAATGGAACATGGTCATTAACAGGGGCCGTAACATAACCATCCTCAATGTAAGTATATGGCGCAATGTCGAGGGATGCCGGAATGATGAAGGAATAGTCAAATCCCCGGTCGGCAGGTCCTCCTCCCACTCTGGCAGCGTAATCCACATTGCTGGTGTTTTGCATGTCCCAGGCATTACCGCCATGCCATAGTGGCTGAGTCGAATCTTTTTTGGCCCAGTCAAGTCCCAGGTGCCACTTACCAACACAGGCTGTAGTGTAACCTGCTTTCTGCAAGAGTGAGCCGATGGTGGTTCTGTCTGGTGCAATCAGGGCCGGATCATGTCCAACCAACACCCCACTCTTCAGACGTGTGCGAAAAGCATACCGTCCTGTAAGTAAGCCATACCGGGTAGGGGTGCAGACGGCCGAGTTGGTATGAGCATCTGTAAATGAAAGGCCTTCTTTGGCCAGTCTGTCGAGATTAGGTGTGGGGATTTGGGATTCAGAATTATATGCTTTGATGTCTCCGTAGCCCAGATCATCGGCTAGAATTACTACAATATTGGGCGTTTTATTGTCGCTTTTTTTATTAGAGCATCCGGTGGTGAGCATGAATATCACAAGGACGGAGCAGATGAGGTTTATAACTTTCATAGCGGATGATTTATTTTTTGATATTCATTTTTATCCGGGAGAAATAATTGGTGTAATGCTGATAGAAAATATTGGACATCCACAGCAGGCGGGGAGTTACATTTTCAGGAGAATTGCGGACGACAAATGGTCTTACATTATCCCGCCGGGAATTTTGGGTCACCTGAGTTTTGGCCCATTCACCTTCACTGAGTGTGGCCCTGAATATTTCGAACGTATCTCCCACGGGGGCTGAATAATAGACCACATCGGTGTTTTCGTGGTCGATGATGATGCCTCCTGAGTAATGAGGTTCGGGATTTCGTTGCGACTTGGTTCTTTCAGCCCTGGGGAAATCTTTGCCTGCTTCGGCTACAAAAGAATGCAGCCATTTCTGTCCGTCCCACCGGGCATAAAAATAACGGTGTTGGGTTTCTTCTTTCAAGCGTGTGTAAACAATAACTGGTTTGCCTTTTTCATCTAGTGCAATATCCCAGATCCATGAGCGAACTCTTGTTTCCGCTCCATCGTAGGCTTTGGCAATCCTGGTTTGGTCAAATGGCATATCGGTCATTTTCCCTATCAGACTACCATCAGGTTTATAATACTTTCCTTTTTCATAATAGAAAACATAAATGGAGTTGAGGGGCTCGTCTCTGGGATGCCCGTCAGTAATGGCGAACCAGATCCGGTTTTTACCATCGCTAAGGACTTTGGTGTAGGGACGATTGTCAATGTTAGCCTCCGGTTTATTGACAAAGCTTTGAGACTTGCTCCAGGTTTTTCCGAAATCATCCGAGTAGATGAAAGACGGTTTCCAGTCGAAGCCACTGCGGGAGAACACATAAATGCGGTTGTCTTCGCCTGAAAGCATCACAGGATTGGTGTAACACAAACGATCGCCCAGATCTAGTTTGGTAATCTTCTCCCATTCTGAAATGTTCTCAGGCTCTTTGGTTTTGGCATAATAAAACCCTCCGTTATGACCGGTAAAAAATGCCATTAAGCGGCCATCAGGCAGGAACAAAAGAGAGGGGTTCACATGGTCGTCAATCTGAAAATCCGGATAAATTATCTTTTCAAAAGTATTTCCAGATTCATGATCGAAATATCCAATTTTGATATCTCCATCTGAAGTCACTGACCCGATGTAACTGCGTTTGAAGTTGTTTTCGAAATATATTGCTCTGGGATCCGAGAACCAGCACCAGGCTCCGTCTTTTGTGTATGTCTTGTAATCATTGGAGGCTATCTGCCCTTGAATTACAGAAGTGATTAGCAGAACGAATAAGAGTATTGTACTTTTTAATGACAGTGACTTCATTGGGGATGATTTATATGACTACGAATTATTCTTGCTTTGTGTTTGAGTTTTTACTTAGGGCCCGCTGAAAAAGTCAAAAGGGCATAATTTACAAGCCGACAAATCGAAGATGTATTGGAATACTTCGAGATTTTGTCGGTGAAGTAAATTTTGTCGTTTTGACTAGCAAATTTTTCTGTCTTAAGTGCAAGGTTTTTTGTATGTTGCGTCAAAAAGCCTTGCATCTGAATGATTTTTTATTGCTGTAATGAATTAGTATTCAATATTATTTGCGTTTTTCAGCAGGCTCTAATTATGGGGAAAGGCTTTCTTTAATTATTGAGGGTTTCCGGTTAACAATCTTTTGTGTCTTTATGTGTTTGCCTTCCTCATTCATTGAAAGGTTTAAGTAGGAGCTTCATTTCCTGAACGATTTCGGGATGAGAATCTGCAATGTTGGTAGTCTCATAGGGATCATTTTGGTGATTAAACAATGCAAATTCATTTTCTTTTTCCTTTGGGAAATACATTAACCGGAAATTTTCGTTGCGAACAGTATATCCGTTGTGCCAAAATCCTAAAGCTGCTTTTTTCTCTTTAGCAGTGCTTCCGTTTAACAGCGGTACCAGACTACTTCCATCCAGATCCTCTGGAGGATTAATATTACAAAGTTCGCAGAGGGTTGGATATATATCAATGCTTTCAACCAGTCCGTCTGCAATTTTTCCTGACTTACTGGTTCCCGGCATTTTAATGATCAGCGCACTTTTCAATGCTCTTTCGAAAAGCGTGTGCTTCCCCCAGATTGAGTGATCCCCCAAATGCCAGCCATGATCTCCCCATACTATAATTATAGTGTTTTCTGTTAGGTTTAAACGATCCAGTTCGCTGATGACTTTACCTATTTGAGCATCGATGTAACTTATGGCTGCAAAATAGGCGTGTCTTAACCTTCGGGCATATTCTTTGCTTACCGGATGTTCCGCAGAGGGATGTTCTTCCGCCTTTTGGTAGCCATTGTTGAATTCACCACTATTGGTTAAGGCTGTTGAATTCACATTTTCCGGTGCTTCTGGGTTGGGAGATAGGGGGATGTTATTTTTTTGATATAAATTCCAATATTGGGATGGGGCATTAAAAGGCAGGTGAGGCTTAAGAAATCCGACACCCAGAAAAAAGGGCCTGTTGAGTTTTTTTAACCGGGTTAGTTCTTTGATGGATAAATTGGCCGTTAATCCGTCCGGATATCCCGAATCAGGAACAGAAGCCATTTCGTATGGTTTTACTTTCTTTTGCAAGGTGGTTCTGCTTTGACCGCCTGAATAGGCAAAGAATGCGTCCCAACCTGTTTCCCAGGGGCCTGTGTCAAACTGCAAAGTGTCCCAGCTCAGAGGTAATTCACGTTGTTTGGAAACGGGTTCATTGTAGCCATATACATATCCGTCTGCACTGTGACTTATTTTGCCAATACCCGAGGTGTAGTAGCCATTTTTCTTAAGTAAATGTATGAATGTTTCAGGCTGATTTGAGCTTTTTTGATTGGTTATCTTTTCAACGATGACATTGTTTCGGAGCTCTGACGGGTGCGTGGGGTATTTCCCCGTTAGCATTGAGTAACGTGAGGCACCGCAAGTAGGGACCTGTGTGAAATGGTTTTTAAACACTGTGCTTTGGCTGGCCAATTTATCCAGGTTCGGTGTATTCATGTAATCAAAACCATAACAACCAAGCTGAGGACGTAAGTCGTCCACACTTATAAAAACGATATTGGGTTGTTGGGCCGTTTGTCCTGAGCAGGACCAAGCGGTTAAGAACAAAACAGCAGCATACAGTATTTTGACGTATTGCATTGTCAGTGTTTATTCATTAAAGGTGGTTTCTCAATCAAAACAGCCAGAAAGAGAAATGCTCTTGTTTAGAGAATAAAATTACAAAAAAATATTTAAAGACACAGGACTTTTATTAAAAAATGGGAAAAGAGTGGGGTGCGGTTTATAATAACCATAAACCTGAAAATCCATCAGACCTCTATGGCTCATTTGAAGTAATGCATCTTCTTGATAGGCGGGATATTATGAGTTGGTGAGCCTCTCACACGCGTTAGAAAACCTGGCTGGAGCCGGGTAAGTCAATTATCTTTTATTTCTGTTGTTTTTATTAGAGTTGATCTGTTTTTATTAGTATCTTTGACTTTAAATTCATGGAAGTCTTATTTGATAAAGTGAAAAATTCATGAAAGCAATTCATCTTCTTTTTGTCCTCCTGTTTGCTGCAGCTGGATCAGGTTGTCGTCAAAAACAGTCAACCATCTCTTTTGATAAGTTCTACAACCATTCGGAACAAAATGGAAATGCCTCAGTTGCTGTCAGGAAGCTTATCGATTACCTTAAGACCAAAAATAGTGAAGAGAGGGTCACCATTACGTTTTCTGAAGAAAGATATGATTTTTATGTAGACAGTGCCTTTGTTCGGGAATATTATATTTCTAACCATGACCAGGTGAACCCCAAAAAAGTTGCCTTTGCTCTGGAAGATCTAAAGAATGTGACAATTGACGGGCAGGGCTCTGCATTTGTCTTTCACGGGAGGATGATTCCTTTTGCTTTATCGGATTGCGAAAACATTACGTTGAGGAACTTTTCAGTTGACTTTGAAATACCAGCATTAAGACAGCTCGAGATACTGGAGGTAAATCAGGAGAATGATGAGATTAAGGCTTCTATTTATCCCGGAGGAAATTACCGGGTGGATAACCATAAGCTAGTGGTGCTGGGAGAAGGCTATGAATATCATCCATTCACTTCGATGGCTTTCAGAGAGGACAAGCGATTGACTTATATGCGTGGAGACGTAAGCTTTAATCCAGAATCGGTGACGGAACTAGCTCCTGATACTTTTATGTTAAAGGGATGGGGACAAGTAAAATATACAACTCCCGGAGAAAGATTTGTATTGCGCACCTATGAGCGTCCTACACCGGGAATATTTCTGAATGAGAGTAAAAACAGTGTTCTTGAAAATGTGACGGTCCATTACGCAGAAGGGATGGGGCTGCTGGCACAGATGAGTGAAAACATCACACTGGATGGGTTTAATGTTTGTCTGAAAGGAGAAGATGATCCGAGATATTTCACGACTCAGGCCGATGCCACTCATTTTTCAGCATGCAAAGGAACCATCGTTTCAAAAAACGGACTTTATGAAGGCATGGCAGATGATGCGATAAATGTACACGGTACATATTTAAAGGTATTAAAGAGATTGGGAGATAAAAAGCTGCATGTCCGTTATATGCATCCCCAGGCCTGGGGTTTTAAATGGGGAGAGCCGGGTGACAGCGTTCAGTTTGTGGAATCCGAAAAGATGGAGTTGGTGGCCCACCATATAAATACTATTAAAGCAATTAAGGCCCTTGATCGCCCTACTTATTTTGGAGCCAAAAAATTTGAGATAGAATTTAATGATGTTTTACCCCGGGAGATTTCCGGAGAAGGTGAATTTGGGGTTGAGAATCTTACCTGGACTCCGGAGGTCGTGTTTTCCGATAATACGATACGTAATAACCGGGCAAGGGGCACTTTATTCAGTACGCCCAAAAAGGTCGTGTGCGAAAACAATCTTTTTGACCATACACATGGTACAGCCATTTTGCTTTGTGGCGATTGCAATGGTTGGTACGAGACCGGGGCCTGCACTGAAGTTGTAATCAGGAACAACAGATTTGTAAATTCTCTCACTGCCAATTATCAGTTTACGAATGCGGTAATTTCTATTTATCCTGAAATTCCCAATCTTAAGGATCAGGAAAAGTTCTTTCACTCTGGCATTGTCATAGAAAATAACACTTTTGAAATGTTTGACAGGCCCGTGTTGTATGCCAAATCTACCGATGGACTGGAGTTTAGGAACAACACCATTACCTATAACAACGACTTTGAGCCTTTTCACTGGAATGAACACCTGTTCTTTTTCGAGAAAGTCAATAATGTCCTTATTGAAGGTAATGAGTTTGAAGAGGGGCTCAATCCTGAAGAAGATATCCGGGTAGAGTTGTCAGGAGAAGAAGCGCTTCGCCTGACGGGCAATGAGTAGCTTTGACTCTAAATTATCCAAACCTGGTTCGTACCTGATTCGTGACAGAGTCGTGGCACCCTCACTACAAAGTCAATTTAAAGTCATAGTAAAGTCGTATTAAAGTCTAATTAAATTCGATTATAATTGAATTTAAGCAGACTTTAGAATGGGTTTGTTGTGTCTGGAAAACAAATCAGACGCGACCCTGGTACGGAGCTGTTACGAATCAGGTATGACGGGGAGGGGAGCATACTGAAAAGTGGGGAGTGTTCAGAAAACGTGATCAATGGTGCTTTAATATTGATGATTGCCCTCAGCTGGCGGGATTTTGAATTACTTGTCCTGTCATTACTAAAGTTTAGGGGAAGAAAAAAGGGGGCTTTTGATGTTTTGAACCAAAGCCCCCGGCAAAGGTAAACCTATAGTGCGGTTTTTATATTTCTAAAACTTTTCCAACTCCTTCCAACATTGATATAACCCCCTTGGCACATGAAAGCATCCTTTCCATTTTCCTCCTTTCAGGTTCAGGGAAACTTCTCCCTGACGGTTGAGGTAGCCAAACCACTCCGGGAATTGGGCATCTTTAAAATGCGTCCAGGTGTATTGGTGGACTTTCTCAAACCAATCCAGACTTTCCTGTGAACCTGTCAGACGGTAACTCTTCAGCAGTGAGATGAGCGTTTCCAGATGCACCCACCAGAGTTTTTGGTCCCATTCCAACTGCTGGGGAGGGTGGTTTTTTGCATCCATAAAGTAGAAGATACCGCCATGTTCCTTATCCCACCCTTGCTCGAGAGTTTGAAGCGTGATTTGATGAGCCTTCTGAATAATGTCTTTTTTGTTCATTCTTTCAGCCAGATCCATGATAAACCACATGGCCTCTATGGCATGTCCCGGATTGAGCAGCCGTCCGTCAAAGGTGTCTGAGAAGCTGCCATCTGCATTGACATTTTCTACTATAAGCCCCAGTTCAGGCCTGTAAAAAGTATTCATTACCTCATTGATGAGTTTGGTGCCCGATTGCTCCACATATTCATGACCCAGAATATGCTCCATCTCAAGGTTGAGGTTGCACATGATCATGGGCAGTGCAAAGTTTTTGAGCTCTCGTGTTCCAGGAACTGCCTTGTTGTATCGACCTTTGGGATTGTCCTGTTTCTCAATTATACGGTCGTAGGTGTGTTTGGCAATGGCCGAATACTCATCATTACCGGTGGCCAGACCCAGTTGGGCAAAGGCCATGGCAGCAAAAGTGTACGAAAAGATGTTGTAGGGCTGAATAAGTGGTTGACCTTCGCGGGTAAAGCTGAAATACCAGTTGTAATTTCCGTCGTGTCCGTATTCTTTTAGGAATTCTCCTCCCTGACGGGCACACTCAAGCCACTCTTTTTTCTGCTCCACTTTGTTGTAAAGCATTGAAAAAAGCCATACTTCCCGTGCCTGAAGCCAGATGAATTTGTCGGTGTCATAGACTTTCCCTTCCCGGTCGAGACAGGTGAAATAGCCCCCAAATTCATGATCCTGAGATTGGCTTAACCAAAAGGGAACGACATTCTCTAACAACTCGTTTTTATATTGTTTGCTTAATTGTTTAAAATCCATTTTTTAACGGTTTTGGTTGTAACTGATTTCTTTTATTATTTTCATAAATCAGAAGAATCCGCCCTGTAAGGGCACTTGAGACTAGCCCAATGGCAACGCCTTGGGGGGAAGGAATCACTATGGGGTCAGTTTCGCCCTGAAAGGGCAAATAACCAGGGGATTATCTTTTCCAATTTATTCGAAGTGCCCTGATAAGTTTCGTCCCGATGAATGCGGGACTAGCGATGATTAAAATCTTCTGTACCTTATGTGGTTTATTTGTCACGTTTATTGATCCTATTTTATCAGTGTATGATACGTCAGCCGGTTAATGTCTTTTTTATTTGGGAATATAAAGCTCAACAAAAATGCAATGGCCAGACTTGCCAAGAGTCCAATGGCTCCATAGAGAAGGAATGACACATCGGTCATTTGTTTTACCAATAACGTTGTGACCAAGCCTCCTATTAAACCACCAAGTGCTGCCCGGGGTGATATTCGTTTGGAAAAAATACCCATCAGGAACAGGGCGCCAATTCCGCTTGTGAGCAAGCCCAGAAAGGTATTAAACTGATCCCACAATGACTCTATGCTCCAGGTGGCCAGTACCAGGGCCATGCCTATCCCCAGAATTCCGATCACAATGCTGGAAACTCTGGCTACCATCATATTCTTCTTCTGGGTGGCTTTTTTAGCAATAGACATGTAAAAGTCGGATGTAAATACCGACGCCACAGAGTTGATATTGGAGGAAAGGGTAGACATCGCTGCAGCAAAGATCGCTGAGATCAGCAAGCCTGCCATACCAGCTGGCAACTCTCCAACAATGAATTGTGGAAATACCGAGTCAATATTGGGATTCGTAGCAGCCAGTTTCTCCGGATTGGAGTAATAGAAGGCAAAAAGTCCTGTTCCCAAAAGAAAAAAGGTAATAGAAACAGGGATGCTGATGATCCCGTTGAGCCAGATACTTCTGCCTGTGGATTTCTCATCTTTGGTGGTCATGTAGCGTTGGACAACGGATTGGTCACTGGTATAAAGAATGAGAGTGTTGGCCAGGCCGCCAATCAATACAACCCAAAAGACAGGCTTTGAGATGTCCAGACTGAAATCGAAGATGTGCATTTTTTCATGACTGATGACAATTTCGGTAAAACCCGAGATGCCTCCGTCTATGCCGGTGATCATAAATATGAAAGCCACAACTGCTCCTCCCATCAGAATTATACCCTGAATAACATCTCCCCATACAACGGCTTCAATACCGCCTGAAGTGCAGTAGATGATTGTTACAACCCCCATCAAAATGATGGACAGGTAGATATCAAATCCAGTGACAGCATTGAGGGCCAGTGAGGGAAGATAAAGCACTACCGCAATTCTTGTCACCATGAACAGAATGAAAAGGGCAGAGGCCAGCCATTTCAATGTGCTGTTGAAGCGCAGTTCCAGATACTGATAGGCCGTTGACAAATTGAAACGCCTGAAAAATGGCAGAAAATAACGGATGACAAACGGAGCAATCAGAATAATGCAAAACTGAAATACCAGCATGTGCCAGTCGGTAGCATAGGCTTTGGCCGGAATGGAAATAAATGTGATGGCACTCAGCGTTGTGGCAAAAATACTTATGCCTGCAGCCCACCAGGGAATCCGGCCTCCTGCTTTGAAGTAGTCATCCACATCCCCGTCTTTCTTTACGAAATAGAATCCCAGGTAAAGCATGCCTGCAAAATAGAGACCTAAAACCAGATAGTTGATCCAACCAAACACCGGATCGGAAGCGATTTCCAGCGACTTGATTTCCGCGGTGCGGATGCCGGGACTTACCTCACCCATGGGTATGATGTAGCGGTTGTTCCAGGGAATCATTTTGGCCATGACTGGTGCCGGACCTTCCCATTGATCAGTGGCAAACCATTTGTCGGTAATGGTATTGTAAACCAGAATGTGGCTGTTGAAACCCGGATGGTTGATCCAAAGACTGTCTCTTTGAATTTTAGCATCAGGGTTTTGAGCCATTTTGTTGATGGCTTCTTCTATTTTGTTGTACTGAGTGCCGGGATCGCCTCCCACTACAATGATGTGCGAGGCTCCGGCGGGTGCTCCTGCAGCCACGGCAAGATTTAGAGGGTGTTCAAATCCTTTGGGACGGATTTTCCCTTTTTCAGTCCACGTATTGTGAGTGGGAGAGTAGACCAATACTGAGTTCTTGAAAGAAGTGACCGAATCTTCAGGCATTCTTAATCTCCCCCCAATGGCAAATAACGCTGTTTCTTTGCCGTTGCTTTGTGCCTCCAAAACCATTCCTGTAATAGCTTCCGGCATGTCTGCCAATTGTAGCCAGCCTTCTGATTTGTTGGTGAGGTTCAGTGAAAGTGTATTCCGTGAAGGACCATGGGGAGCTTCGCCTCCTGTGAGGTACACCGTGTTGCCAATTAATGCCATATCATGGCCTTTAACCGGAAAAGGCAACGATGGCAGATTTTGGATGGTGATCTCATTCTGAGAGAAATTCAGCAGGAATGCTTTATCAGAAATTCCTTCCGGTCCGGTACCGCCCGAACAAACAACGCCTTCAGGAGTAGTGACAGAGGCGCCATCGGTCAACTTAGCCGGTAGCTTTGTCGGGCTTATCTGCCAGTCGACCGAATTCTCAGAAACAGTACCGGTAATTATGTGGTTGTAGATCTGCTTTTCTCCGTTTTCCCAGGGCTTTCCATTGGCAAAATTACTACCCCCGGCAATGATGAGCCGGTTGTTGTGAATGCCGCCGAAATATCCGGATAAGCCTTCTTCCAGAGGTGTATGATTCTTAAGATTCAGAGCACCGATGTTCTCTTGCCTGGTAATGTTCACATTTTGTGAATTAACCGGCAGGAGAGCGGACAGGAGGATCAGGAGAATTATTGATATTTTTTTTATGGTCATAATTTGAGCTTTTTGTGTAACGCTATTTCGGGACTAGATATTCAAGATAATATTTAGGGCCTTCTGTAAAGGTCAATAGTCCTTAAAGTTTTTGCAATATTCAGTGATTCAGTTGTTTGTGTTTTAAAAGGATTTTGTGTTAATGTGCAGGTTTTCATTATTATAAGATTTATCTTAAATCTGATATCTATCCCGAAGCATCGAGACTAACGATCTGTTGTAAAGGTCAATAGCCTCTTTTTCTTCAATGTTCTTTTTGGCATTGCCCCAAAACGAAAAAAGTCTAGTCCGTTTAAACCTATCACCCCGCAAAAGTCAAAAATTCCGGCCCTTGCGCAAGGCCTTAAAAGTCCCCCATTTTGACTTTTCGCAAGCCGCCGGCCCGGAAAACGGACTGGCCAGCGCACCATTTGAATACTAATATTTGTAGCCTTTTGGAATCATTCTTTTAGACAAAACATTAAAATTTTTTGGTTTCAAGGCTGTTAGGTTAGATTATATAATATTCTTATACTTTTTGCCGTTGCTCATTGATGTATTCAATAAGCACTTTTTAGTAACTTCTATTTAGAGGTTGCTAATGGGCTGCTTTTAGAAAAGAGTTCTTCCATTTGCAGCGATTTTACTTCTAGGGTGAATTTCCGGAAATCGGCGTCACTCATATTGGCAACCGGGGGTCTGAATTCTCCGCAATTCAATCCAATGTATTTCATATAAGCCTTGCCTGTGGCAATACCTCCGTATTTGCCCAGCAGCTCAATCATATGGATGGCTTTCTGTTGAAGTTCTCCGGCCTTTTGAAGATTCCCCTCCTGAAACTTGCCGATAAGAGCATGATAAAGTGGTGCGGCATAATTGTAGGTGCTTCCAACGCCTCCTTTGGCGCCGAGAGACAAAGCTGCCAGGAAGTTTTCATCACGGCCCCACAGCAAATCGTAATGGCCGTTGCGGTGATTCAGGCAGCTTAAGAAGTCCATGAAATCCACATGTGTGTATTTGATGCCTGCAAAGTTCGGGACTTTCTCATCCATCTCTGTCAGGAGTTCTTTCATTGGAAAGTTAACGCCTGTAAGAACAGGGATATGGTAGAAGTAGACAGGCATTTCCGGAACCTCTTTGGCTATACCGGCAATAAATTCAGCCAATTGTATGACCGATGGCGGCTTAAAATAGAAAGGTGCCAGAACGGCAATGGCATCCACTTTTTGCTCCTGTGAGAACTGGGCCAACTCAATACAATCTTTGAGACAGGTACCACCCACCAGATTGATGATGCGAACACCCGGACTTTTTGCAGCCTGTTCTGCCCAGGCTTTGGTAACGGCCTTTTTTTCGGCCATGGTTGTTGAAACGCCCTCGCCAGTGCTCCCGTTGATGAAAGCTCCGGAAATTTGGTTGTTTTTGAGTAAGGTGTAGTAGTCTTCAATTAATTCAAGATTCAATTCACCGTCAGGGTGCATGGGTGTAAAAGGTGCTGCCACCAGGCCTTCAAATTTCTTTGGATTCATATCGGTTCTGTTATATCAGTTTCTAAAATATTTTAATTCTTCTGGTTAATGTTGTCTTTACATTGGATTACGAGTTTAAAGGTGGATACGGGTATTCCGTTCTCATTTACAATATTGCCTTTTGAAAAGGGATGCGTTTATGCCTCAACGTTTCAGTTTTTTGTCCGGAGAATAAATGATGCCCTCCAATGCTTCACCTCCGTCAGGGGTAACAAGTACAGCATTGAACATCCACTTTACCAGTCTTACCTCATCGGAGGTAAATTCGCCTACAGGCAATTTTAGCAATAATTTATTCCAGCCTTTTTGCAGAGTGACCGGGATGGGAGCGTTACCCTCCCAGTTCTCGTTGCGCAGGGAGATTTCTGACGTTCTTTCCCGGTGTTGGTTCTCCCAGTTGGGTGGAGATATTTCGTTGCCATTCAGCCAGGCTTTGCTCTCGTTGAAATCCCATTTGCCCTGTGGTGGGGGAATGTCTTTCTCTGAGCGGCTGTAGTTCTGAAACCGCAAATGTAACCCGGCTTCCTGTTGTTCCGGTGAGTAAATCCAGGTATAGGCATAGGCGGTATGATTGGGTTGCGGATTTTCATAAAAAGAAGGGACCAGTGTTCCCCAGACATGTCTCAGGTAAATGCCTGCACCTGTTGCAAGGGAGGTTTCGTAAATGTCTTTTTTCCAACGGTATTTTTTTTTGATTTTCTTCTCTGGCGGGAAAGTTTTTGTAAGATCGCCTCCGTTGGGGAATGGCTCGGTTATCCGCCATTTTACATTGGATTGTTTGACGTAAGCGAAAGGCTCGGCTGCAAATGCCTCTTGCTTAAAATGAAGCATCCGGGTTTCAAAGTTGGTAAACGACGGATAATCAGTTTTCTCATCAGGCTTTATCAAGGTGCCACGTTCGTAAAAGTATTTTTCCCTTCCGCCTTTCCATGTTGATTCTGCAAGTGTGAGCATGGAAGGATAAAACCCGTTTTGAGAAAGAATGTCTTCTGTTGATTCCACATGTCTGTCGTTCCAAAGCGCAATAATTGCTCCGGCCACATCAGGGGTTCCTTCTTTTACCCCGGCGACATTGCTGTGGTAAAGGGCGACTATGTCGGCAAAAGAGTCAAAATGGTTGATGTAATGTAGTCGGGAATCGATGGCAGGGGTACCGGGCAGTAGCTCTCCCCGTGAACTCCACATCTGAATCATGTCAATTTCGTCAGATTGGTAATGCCATCCGGGATTCCAACTGATTACTTTTTTCCCTTTGTCTCGGATGTAGCTGACCATTTCAGGAACAAAGTCCGGATTGGTGAAGCGTACCTCGTCGGTACCAATGTGAATGTATGGTAATTCGGCAAATACCTCGCAGATTTCATCCATCAGCACCTTGAGCTTTTCCATCCCTTTTTCAGACTGCATGTCATGCCCAATGGCACGTGTAAAGGCAGCACTATGGCCGGGCATGTCTATTTCCGGAATTAACAGAACGTGGTGTTTTTTACAGAAATCGACCAGTTCCCGGGCCTGGTCAATGGTGTAGTATTTTCCGGGTAATCTTTCAAAGTTAGAGCTGTCGGTAAGTTGAGGAAATACCTTGCTTTCCAGACGCCAGCCAATATCTTCGGTCAGGTGCCAGTGAAATACATTGATCTTGAAGCGGGCCAAAAGTTCAATTTGTTTTTTCAGCTCATCAAAAGGGATAAAACCTCTGCCGGTGTCGTGCATAAAACCTCTGATGCGGAACGCAGGCCAGTCGGTTATAGTAGATGCTTTTATTACAGGTTGCTGATGATCAGAGACGATAAGTTGACGCAGCGTTTGAATGGCGCGGTAGATGCCTTGATTTGTTACAGCATCAATGGTTATTGAATTATCCTGGATGTTGAGCCGGTAGGCTTCATTCTTGTTTACGGTGGCCTCTCTAATGTCACCAACCTTGTTAATAAGGATGGTGACAGGAGAAGCCTCTTTCTGTTTCAGTCCAATGGCATCCAACCATTCCACCACCAGGCCCGTTTCATCATCTCCTGAAACCGAGCGGAAAGATGCCGGACAATTTCCCGAATGCCATTCAACTTGTTGTGGCATGGGCAGAAGATGTGGGACGTTTTCTTTTTGTGCTGTCGTCGTGATGGTAAATCCCAGTATCAGGAGTAAAATTAACCCCCACTTTATTTGAGATGTCTTTTTCATTGGAGCCTGAAGTCTTACGTGCATGATTGCGAAATTCAATCGTTTTTATGAAAAGCTTAAACGTTGAGATTATGGATTTAGAATCTCATCCACAGGAATCTTTTGAAAATAAAGGTTTTTGACTCCCTCATACAAGATGCCTACATGTTGGTCATCAATCATGGTCATACATGAATAGCCGAAGCCTTGTTGCTCATTCAGTAAAACCTGGTTTTCTTTAGGCCAGCTCTTTCCTTCATCCAGACTTGCCTTTATGGTCATATCCACTCTTTTGTATTTGTTGGCGGGGTTGGAAAAGAACAGGACTTTTTGTTGGTGTCCGTCGACTGGAATATCGTCACCAATAATGCTGGCCATGCAATTAGGTTCTATCAATGCAGAGTTGGAGGTTGGGTGTTGGGTCCATGTTTGCCCAAGGTCATTGGTAACGGCTACAGCACGTCCGTTGGTTTCATCTTTGATTTTACGGTTGCGGTCGTCCCGCATGTTCAGCATCAGGGAGCCATCACTTAACTCCACCACCTGAGCCTCAGTAGTATTGGGTTTAGCACCGGTGCCTATTTGCCAGGTTTTTCCTTCATCTTTACTGAAAATGATCGTTGAATGGCTGGTGAACGGTCCCCCGTCCATGGCTTTTTTGCCAATATCAGCTTTAAACTGAGCGGGGAATACCAGTGTGCCATCACTCATGGTGATGCCTCGCCCGGGGCCCTGAAGCAATAACTGCCAGTCGGGATTTTTAATTTGCCGGGTAATGTTGATAGGCTCCGACCAGGTTTGGCCGTCATCGGTGCTTTTCACCAATAAAAATTGTCCCGTTTGAGATGGTTCCATGCCTGGTTGCGACACCCACCAGCCCATTTGATCGCGGTCAAATCCATGCATCCACAGTGCTGCCACCCAAATGGTATGGGTGTTGGGATCGTACAACACTGCCGGGTCGCCAACGCCATTGAGGTATTCGGGTTTTCCGCCCCATTCGCCCCGATCCATTATTACTTGCATAGGCTCCCAGGTTTCGCCGCCATCCGTGCTGCGGCTCATGCCCACATCGATGTGTTCCTGAAGGTCTTTGCTTCGGGTATAGCGATTGTCGTAAACGGCAATCAGAGTACCTTCGTTGGTGGTTACCATTCCCGGAATGCGGTAAGTGTCGCAATTGTCTTGTCCGGCCGCACGTACCTCAATGGCCGGGCGGAAGGTGGCATTTATTTTTTCCTGGTAATTCTCTTTGTTATCGAAAGTGACTTTTATTTCCTCAAGAGTAATGGTTGAAGAAAGATCTATTGCATTGGATACTTTGAGGTTTAGGTGAAGAGTAGTTGTGTCCTTGATGGAAAGGTTAGGAATTGAAATTCTGAGTTTTTCCGGACTGAATGTTTCAGTCGTGGCTATTTCGACTGGTTGGTCAGTATTTGGGGTGCTTCTTGAAATGGAAGCCATTTCCAGGATTTCTGAAAGATCCTGATCAAAGTGAAATTCAACTGTAGAGATCGCTTTTGTGGTTCCTGCATCAGGAATAATGGTAATGTTGACCAGGTTATTGGTAGCTTTTTCTTCCACCAAAGGGATATTCCGGGTTTGTACCTGTATGTTGTTAACACCTTTAGGTACTGATTCGTAAGTTGCATCTTTGGAATTGCATCCGCTCAAAAGGAAAAGGCTTGCAGCTATCAAATTTTTAAACATGGCATTTCGTTTTGGTGAAAGTATTTTATTAATGAGTAATACAGGTCAGCTCTCATGTTTGAGAGCCGACCTGTATGGTTAAATTTAATGAAAATTCAGGTGTTATTGGCCATAGCCTTCTGTTTGCTCCAGCTCCGGATCATTCGCAAGCATACTTTCGGAAATGGAATAGTAAATTTTATAAGCTTCGGAAGCATCGAGGAAGGCGATTTCATCAAATACAATGCCTTCACCAGCCCTCACAAGATCCCACCATCTTTTGCCTTCACCGATAAACTCTTTGTATCGTTCATCCAGAATGGCGATTCTGTTTTGGCTTTGGGTGCCATTTATATATCCGTGAACATTGGCATCATAGTTCTCACCATAAGCTCTTGCCCTTACCTGGTTGATCTCGTCAGAGGGATCTTCTCCCAGGTTGTTTTTAGCTTCGGCGAGTAAAAGAAGTACATCAGCGTAACGGTACATTGGTATGTTGTTATAGTTCTTTCTGGAGCCATCATCACCAATAATTCCTAAAAACTTGTTGAGTAGCGATCCTTTGTAACTTTGCTCTTCCGGCTCAAATGGGATATGGTTTTCTCCATCGTCATATAATCGAACAAAGGTGTTATTCCTTTGATCCTGCTGATCGTTTAGCAAAAGGAGGGTCTTGTCGGAAGGACCAAAACGGCTGGCTCCGTTAACCACAATTTCTCCTGCCGGGGCTCCGGTTTCTGTGTATAGTCCGGCAAAATCAACAGCACGTCCCGTAAAGGAATTGTAAAAGTTTCCTGCCTGATCCTGCTGGTAATCGAAGGCAAAAATGAATTCATTGTTAAATTCGTTGTCTTGCCCCCAGAGTGCCTGATAATCGACCAGGTTAAAGCCGGAAATTTGTTGAAGAGCGTTTTTTGCTTCAGTAAAATCAGCGTTTCCGCCTCCCAATACTTTTCCTGACCAGATATAAACATCTCCTTTTAGAGCTAATGTGGCAGCCTTTGACCAATAAACATTTTTAGCTTGCCACATGCTGTTGTCATCTCCAAAGTATTCGAGTGATTTCTCAATGTCACTTTTGATCTGAACCATGACTTCTGCTTTGGGTGCACGTGGTTTTTTGAGCTCTTCCAGATTAACTTCCAAAAGAGGCTCTGTTGAAACAGGTACTTCTCCCCATGCTTTTAACATGGTGTAGTACACCTGGGCCCGTAGCCCATATACCTGACCAAGCATGTGGTTTTTGTCTTCCTCATATTGAAACGGAACATTGGGCGCATTTTTGATAAAATCATTAATATAATGCAAAAGTCCATAGAAATTGGCCCAATTACCAAAGTACACCATTGTTGAGCTGATGTTATTTTGAATGAGGTCAATTCCAAATGGCGATTCTATCGTATTTCCACCCCATATATCTGAACGGAGTTCACCCATTTGCCAAAACGTGTAGGCATAGTTCCGGTAACTTGAATAGATTCCTACGTGGGCAGCTCTTGCTGCTTCTTCTGAATCCCAGAAACCATTGTAGGTGAGGTCGCTTTCAGGCTGCATGTCCAGCTCGCATGAACTGATGACCATGGCTGCAATGAATATTGCTATATATTTTAATTTCTTCATTTCTAATTGGTTTTTTTGTTAGAAAGTTGCGTTAATACCCAGAGTGTAAGTACGAGGCAGTGGGAATCGTCCCATGTCCATTCCATTCCCTGCTTCTTCCGGACTACTACCTGAAAAACTGTTGAAGTATTTGAGATTGGCACCGGTTACATAAATCCTGATGTTTTGGAAAAAGTCATTAACGATTTGCCCGTCGAGGTTGTAGCTAAGGGTTACTTCACGAAGCGCAAAATAATCTCCTTTTTCCCACATACGTGAGCTACTGCTGCTGATAGATCCCTGGTCACCGCCGGCTGCAAGGTGGTTTCTCTGCCGGTCAACCAATGTGAAAATCGGAATGTTGGAGTCCGGATTTTCAGGGCTCCAGGTGTCAGCTATTTCAGCTGGTCCGTTCTGGTTTCCCTGGGTCTGAGAAATACCTTTTACACGGCGGCCATTTATGAGGTGGTGCCCAACAGCAAAGTCGGTTTTCACGAAAAGATTGAAGTTTTTGTAAGAGAGATCAGATGTAATGCCGCCGACAAAATCGGGTGTGGTTCTTCCAATAACTACCCGGTCCAGGTTATTGATAACATTATCTCCGTTCAGGTCTTTCCATCGGGTGTCTCCCAGGAAACGTGTGTCAGGTTTGGTGGCAAACTCTACTGTTCGATCAGCATGTTCATCAATGTCGGCCTGTGTTTTGTAAACGCCGTCAAAAACATATGCAGTGATCACATCATAGCCTACTCTTTCACCTTCCTGTAATCCACCAACATACTTAGATTCGCCTGTGGCAGGGTCATATATTTCTGTACCTCCCTGACGGTTTTTCTCTACACCATTTTCAGGTAATTTATGGGCGTAGTTACGCACGGAGTAATAGGTAAGCCCCATATTCCAGTTCCAGTCATTGTTTTTGATGATGTCTCCGTTCACCTGAAGCTCCAGACCTTTGTTGCGCAAAGTTCCGTTGTTGGTGGTGATGGATGAGAAACCTGTCCAAAGCGGCAAGGTCAAACCGGCCAGTTTGTCTTTTACATCTCTTACGAAATAGTCTCCGATCAATGTCAGGCGGTCGCTGAATAATCCCAGGTCCAACCCAACATTGAAGGTTGTTGAGCGTTCCCACTTCAGATCAAGAAGGGGTAATTGGTTGTTAACATATCCTGATTGTGTATCGTAAACCGATGTTGAAGCATAAGTTCCAAAGACACCAAAATTGGAAAGCACTTCGATGTTACCATTTACACCATAGCTCAATCGGGGTTTGATCTTGCTCACATATTCCGAAACTTTTGAATCACTATAGAATTCTTCATTGTGGATGTTCCAACCAACGGATACTCCCGGGAAGAAATCATATTTATTATTGCCCAGGCGTGAGGTGCCATCTCTCCGGAAGGTAAATCCAAACAGGTATTTGTAGTCATAGTCATAATTCACCTGTCCAAAAACGGAGCTTATTTCATATCCCGTTTTATAGGATGAAGGTGTTCCCGAAGCTTCTGATCCCACATTCATGGTGTATATCAAATCGGTAGGGGAGAGGCGGGTGGCAGCACTGAAACTGAAAGCATTTTCTTTAAAGTATTCGGTTCCAAGCAAAGCACTCATGTTATGGTTTTCACCAAAGGTATTTGTGTACTTCAACATCCCGGTGAATTGATTTCTGAGCGTTCTTTGATGAGATGCAGACGCTGTTCGGTCTGTGTTTAGGCGACCTGAATTCATGTAAGCTTTATTGAAAGCTTCATTGGAGTTGTTGATGGTGAAATGACTTCCCCTGAGAGTTAGTTTAAAATTTGTCAGGAATGTATAGTCTGCCTGAACAGAGGCCGTTAACCGTTGTTCCAGGTTCGTTCTGATAAATTTATCCTTGTAATAGAGCGGGTTTCCGAACCCGAGATAGGTTCCGGGCTGGTATTCTTCAGACAGACTTCCATCAGGATTATTGTTGTAGATTCTCGAAGTAGGCGCCAGACCGGACGTCCTTTGGAATAGGTTGTAGTCGCTGTCGTAAGGCCGATCCAGATTGGAATGTGCATAAATGATATTGGAACTAATCTTCAGATTGTCGGTTATTTTATAGGATCCGTTGAAACTTCCTGAATAGCGCTTGAATCCACTGCCTATTACCAATCCTTTGTCATCCAGGTATCCAAGGCCCAGGTAGTAAGTGCCCTGGTCGTTACCTCCGTCTATCGACACACTGTAGTCCTGTGAATAACTATCCTGATAGATCAATTCATTCATCTGGTTTTCCTGAAAAATGAGCATGGTTCCCGGATTTACAGGGTCCTCCATCGTTTGCCAACCTTCGTAATCCAATAGATATCGGTTCTCATCAGATAAAATCATGGTTGTATAGATGGAATTTGTGGTGTTGTTTCCGGTACCTGCAGCATGTGCTCCGGTCAGGAACTGGTTCAGCCATGGATACCCCATTACATCCTGAGCCTGTTTAACCCCCAATCTGTTATACTTTACATACTCAGCTGCGTTCAGGTATTCCATAGGGTCTTCACGTCGTTCGTTGGTGGTCAGTTTAGAACGAAAAGTAATGTTGGTTTTACCGGCTTTTCCTTTTTTAGTGGTCACCAGAATAACGCCGTTGGCCGCACGTGCTCCGTAAATGGCCGTTGAGGCTGCATCTTTCAATACTTCCATCGACTCAATGTCGTCCGGGTTAAGCGCATAGAATGATCCGGGGACTCCATCAATTAGAACCAAAGGAGTACCACCTCCACTAAAGCTCGTTCCACCGCGAAGTGTAATGCTTGGGGTAGACCCAGGTTGACCGGTGTTTTGTGTAACTTTCAAGCCTGCAACTGTACCCTGCAGTGCCGTTGCAGCATTGGACCGTGGAGCACTTTCCAAAACTTTGGTATCCAGTTTCGAAACAGAGGTGGTCATCTGACTTCTGGTCTGGGTGCCATAACCCACTACCACTACTTCGTCAAGTTTTCTGACTTCCGGTACCAGCTGAACATCAAGGCTGGTTTGGCCGGTAACCGTAATCTCTTTGGTGAGGTATCCGATAAAAGAAAATACGAGTACCTCTCCTTCCGCGGCGGAGATTTCATAACTCCCCTCCATATCGGTAATGGTTCCGGTAGTTGTTCCTTTTACTGTAACCGTTGCACCGGGGAGGGTTTCTCCGGTTTCACTGTCGCGCACTGTCCCACTAATGCTGGTTTGCGCGTTTAATGTCCCTGCTGTCAGCAGTAACAGCGAGAGACAGTAGACAAATCTTAGTCTCAATTTAAATGTTTTCATAGACTTCCTTTTTATTATGTCATACATAAGAATTGTCAAAAGTATTTAATTTATGGTGTTAATTCCAAATATTTTTTAAAAATTTGTAGAGAAAATTTCTTAAGTATTACATAAAAAGGCATGGAAGACTTTAAAAATGAGCTTGCTACGATCGATACACGCAGTTTGGTCGACAAAGTGGAGATGACCCTGATAAACCTGTTGATCAGGAAAGAGTTAAAACCCGGAGATAAAATTCCGAAAGAAATTGAACTGGTAGAAGCGCTGGGAGTGAGTCGAACGGTTGTGAGAGAGTCACTTACAAGATTGAAAACCATCGGGCTGATAGAGTCTGTTAAGCACAGAGGGGCTATAATAAAAAGCCCCGATTTGTTAGAAACCTTTAAAAAAGCAATGATTCCCGGGGTGATGGATCAGACCACTCTTCGCGACATTTTTGAAATGCGCCTGGTGCTTGAGATTGGCATGGCCGATTTAATTTTCCAGCGGAAGACAGATGAAGATGTGAAGGAGCTTTCAGAAATTGTAGCCAATGAGCCGGAATCCAGTGAAGGAATCCTTTTTGAGGTTGACCACGAGGTGAAATTTCATGGAAAACTCTATAAGATGACCGGCAACCAGACTATGATGAATTTTCAGAATCTGTTGTTGCCCGTTTTTAGTTATGTATATGATTCAAAATTGATAGAGAGGCCAATAAAAAAGCGGAGTTATGTTTCCCATCGTGAACTGGTTGATTTGTTGAAACGGGGTACCGCAGAGTCATTCCGGGAAGGCATGAGAAAGCATCTTGAGAATCATTTCCAGAGGATGTTTGGAGAGTGAGGATGAATTCTAAGGTTATGTGAGAGGCGCTCTTTCCCGGCAGGTTTAGTAGGTGGATTTTTGATAAAAAAGATATGATACGATTTTTGGGATGCTGTTTTTTGCTTTTTTGGTCTTTAACAACGTTAGGACAAATCAGTTATTCGTATGAGCAAATATCCGTTTTTCAGGGTTTATCTCAAACCAGTGTTGGCAGTGTATTGAGGGATAAAATAGGGTTGCTGTGGATCGGGACAAGGGAAGGCTTAAACCGATACGATGGCAGTCAAATGAAAACTTATTTTCATGATCCCGAAGATCCGGAAAGCCTGCCGGGAGATTTTATTCATTTCGTAACTCAGGATTTGGAGGGTCAAATTTGGGTAGGAACAAATGAGGGATTGGCAAGATATCTACCACGTAAGGATGCCTTTGAAAGAGTGAATCCTCAACCCGAAGGCAATGCAGGTATTTATAGTAATTATTTGTCGTTAGGAAGCCGCATTGTTTTTGGTGCCGGAGATCATTTTGCCATATATAATATTCAGAGTCGCCAATTTTCAAGAATTCGCTTTAAAGGAGAAAGAAAAGGACTGCCGTTGATGTATAAAATACTTCCCTGGCATGGAGAAAGCGTGTTAATTGCTTCCCGATGGCATGGTCTTTTTGTTTGTGATTTGAATACAGGACAAATTAAAAAGGCCGGATTTTGTCAAGAAAGGGAGATTATGGATGCCTGTTTTGACAGTTACAGGAATTTGTGGTTGGGTACTTACTCAAATGGTGTTTTGAAATATAACTGGAAAGGAAAACAGCTGGCTCATTATGTTGAAGATGACAGTGGAAATCGGTTGAATTCGGTGCTCTCCATTCAGGAAGTAAATGAAAAGATCTGGTTTGGCACAGATGGTGGAGGTGTAATGACTCTATCCCCCGAAAACGAAGAGATTGAACATGTGGAGACCGTTCCGTATGACCGTTCATTGAATCAGTTGAATACTGTTTCAACCATTTATGAAGATGAGTTTTCCAATGTTTGGATAGGAACCCTGAAGGGCGGACTGTTTGGGCTTAAGCTTAGCAGCATATTTTTTCACAGTGAAAGTATTCCAAATTCAAACTATGGAATGAGTAATCCAACGATGTTGAGTTTGGTTGAGGACCATGAGGGGATTATTTGGTTTGGCACAGATGGGGGCGGATTGAATGCCTTTGATCCTGAAACCAGTCAGTTCACTCATTATCCCGGTTCTTTTAAGAAAAAAGTAAATGCCATTACTCCCATTGATAAATCTCGTTTTCTACTAAACTATTATAGTGTGGGATTGGTGATTTTTGATAAGAAATCATCATCCTTTTCTTCGGTAAAGCCTGATTTTGATGGTAATGGTAATTTGCCGGGGAAAGGGAAGATAGGTGTGGGGCTTTATCGGCATAGTTCTCGAAAAGTTTTTATTTTTGAAAATGGTATTTATGCCTATTATCCCCTCGAAAACAGAATAAAAGAACTTACTCTCCCGGGTATGGGAAGTGCAGAAGGCGAACTGAAGAAAGGGGGCGAAATAGATTCTGAACGCTGGATAATTTACGGAAATGAACATCTTTATATCTTCCACACGCTCTCTGAATCTCTGGAAGTATTAGTTAGTAAAAATGACTTGGATGGGGGAAATATTCTTTCTGCCTGTGTTGATTTTGATAAAGAAATCTGGATTGGAACTACAGATGGTCTTTTCCAAAAAAAACTGGAAGGGGAAATACAAAAGTTTGAATCAGGTCTTTTCCGTAGAGTGACAAGTCTGGTAGCAGATAAAAAAGGCAGAATCTGGTTTGGAGCAGGAGGTAGTTTATTTAGTTACTACAAACCGGATAGTGTTTTTAAAAATTACGGACTCTCCGATGGTGTTTCCCCCAATGAATATTTGCCTAAGGCTACGCTTCGCTCAAGAAAGGGAGATGTGTATCTGGGAGGAGTTGCCGGTTTCGTTCGCATTGATCATGAATATCAGATCGTTGCCAGGGAGCCATCTTTCCCGCGGATTATTAGTATTCTTATAGATGGACATTTAGCCGATGAAAAGGATTATGAAAACTTTCAAAAAGCCGGGGAGATTGTCCTGCCTAATAGTTTTAAGTCTTTTAAGATTCGTTTCTTCGTCAATTCAAGTGATTTTTTTAATAAAAAATACATTCGATATTCAATTGATGGGTTTTCAGAAAATGCCGTAGAAACTTCGGATATGAACCTTGATTTATCCAATTTGCCTTCCGGTAATTATTCTTTAAAAGTGACATCCAAAGCATCGGACGGAAGTTGGGGCGAAATGCGTGAACTTATGGTCATCCGGGTTTTGCCTCCCTGGTGGTTGAGTTGGTGGTTTTTAATGATTTTGGGTGTTTTTACATTCGGACTTCTTTTTTTGGTCCGGTATTCCATTTATCGACGTGCCCATAATAAAATGCAGATTGAAATTGCTCAAAAAGAGAATCAACTGAATGAGCAAAGGGTTAAATTTTTGGTTAATATTTCTCATGAGCTACGAACACCAGTCAGTTTAGTTTATGGTCCTTTGGAAAGACTATTGCAGGGACGCGTAAATTCGGATGCTGAAAGGACGGATTTGTTGCAACTTATGTTCAGACATGTCAATTATGTGCGTGAGTTAATTGATCAATTGCTTGAATTCAGGCAGATAGAGGAGTCTTCGGTTAAGCTGAAATTGCAAAAAATCCATTTGAATAAATGGCTCAAAGAGACTGTTGATGGGTTTGGTGAGAATTTTAAAGAAATAAATGCTTCTCTTATATTCCGGTTGGATGAAAAAATCACTTATGTTCCTTTTGATCAGGATAAAATCCGGAAGGTAATTTACAATTTGTTGATTAATGTTATTAAACATGCTCCAACAACTTCAATTATTGAGATAATCACTGAGGCTGTCGAAGAAAACAAAGTGCGGATTTCCATTGCCGATGATGGGCCAGGTATTCCTGAAGAAGCGTTATCAAAAGTTTTTGAGAGATTTTATATGGTCAACCAAAAACAGGGAGGAACGGGAATAGGTCTGGCTTTTAGCAGGATGCTTATAGAGCTTCACGGGGGAACTCTGCAGGTTCGAAACCGTGAGTCGCATGGCGCTGTTTTTTATTTCGACTTGCCATTAAATGCTAAAATATCAGCAGAAATGAGTTGCGCCGAACCTCTCCAATCTGGAAAGGCCGAAAAGTCTTTTGAGGTGAATGATACAACAGGTGATGAGAATGATGACGAAATAATCCGTGATTTGGGTGAAATGGTAATTTTGTTGGTTGAAGATGATCCTGAACTGTTGAAATTCCTGAAAGGTTCATTAAATGATTATTTTAAAAAGGTCTTAACGGCTAAGAATGGCAAAGAAGCTCTTATTGTGATTCGGGATCATAACCCGGATCTTGTTGTAAGCGATGTAATGATGCCTGAAATGGATGGATGGGAACTTTGTAAATCCATTAAATCTGATATTGATATCAGTCATATTCCTGTCGTCCTGCTTACGGCGCGAAATAATGAGAATGACTCCGTTAAAGGTTATAAACTGGGGGCAGATCAATATCTTGGCAAACCTGTTCGATTTGATTTATTACTTTCAGTGATAAGGAATCTAATTGTAAATCGTCAGCAAATTAAGAAGAAATATAAAGAAGGTCGGAGCCTGTCTGGGATGGATGATCTTACTTTTAGCAATGCCGACGAGGAGTTTATGAGGCGTTTAAATGCTATTCTTGAGGAAGAGATGAGTAATCCCGAATTAGATGTTGAGTTGCTGGTTGATAAGCTGGCAATGAGCCGTGCTACGCTTTATTCCAAAACAAAAGCAATTTTAGGAATAGGTGTGAATACTTATATAAATAATTGCAGGATAAAATATGCCTGCACACTCCTGAAAGAATCTGATTGGCCCATTGGGGATGTTGCCTTCAAAACAGGATTTTCCGCTCAAGGTTATTTCAGTACTCTTTTTAAGCAAATAACCGGAACTACCCCTAAAAAATACCGGCAAGAGCATAAAAAGTGAATTAATTAACTGAATGATATTTCTGATTTTAATTTTGATGAATTTCTGCTAAGAAATTTAATTTCAAGGTTAATTAAAGGAGTTTCTTATTAGAATTTTCAGATGATCGCTGCCATTTTAATATTTTCTCTCGTTAATTAGTGCGTGTCCATAAAGTCCCAGTTACCGCGTTACGCTTGCCCGAAAATTACTCATCCCGAAGGATCAGGACTGCGTATTTTCGGGCTTCGCTCCCGAAGCATCAATATAAAAAGCCCTCTTTTTATCGGGGGTTTGTGACGTTTTTTTTGCAAACTGATTTAAAGGATTTTTGCGGTAAAAAGAGGAGCTGGAACTCATTCTTCAATTGATATTGATTGTTATTGAGTAATCCACAAGTCTGTTCTCAAAAAAAGTTATAAAAATAATTTATTGCTATCCTACGTTTTTTCGATTTTGTCTGATGTTTTTTAAATTTTGTTTGAGATTTAAATAAGGACGTTCCCATTTGTATTGCTTGACAGTAAATTGAATGATTTCAAAAATAAAACATTCAATTGTGAAAAAATATGAATTCATAGTACCCCAATTTTGAAAATGAAAAAGGGAGCCGATGCTTACCCTCTTTTATGTTTAATTAAAAATTTAAGTACTATGAAAAGGATTTTTACAACCTTATTGCTTTCGGGAATGATTTTATTCCCCGGTTTAACCAATGCCCAAACCGACATCACACCATCGAGGTATGATTTTTCTGCCCAGCCTTTGGGCGCTTTCTCTTTAGACAAGCAGGTAGCAGGTGCAAATCCTCCTGCATCTGATCCTGATGTGATTGATCACTGGAATAATGGGTTTATCTCAGTTGGTAATCCCAATATGCTTAATTCAACAGAATTTACAGATGGAGGTCAGGGAGCCATCCTCAACTCGTTCTTTCAAATTTATGATATGGGGGGAGATGTTGGAAAAGTATTGATGATGAAAGGAAATGGCTCCGAATATGAATATGGTACTCCAGGAGACCCCGGCTTTTGGTTGGGATGGTGGAATATGAGTATTTATACAGACAAAGATCTTACAACGAGTGTGGCTGAGCAGATTGATCTGGGAAATGACGAAGCAACAGCGGAAGAACTGGCAACGGTTAGGCTGAGAATCGTTTTCCATATTCATCAAAATGAAATAAGTACCACTAATAAGTTGTTTGATATTTTAGGTTATACTTACACCAATAATCACAAGCAGGATGAAAGTGGTACACTCGATGCTACCGTTGAATTCAAAAGTGGTGACTTTACTGAAACAACTTTGGATCCAATAACCTTTGAACCTGTTAGTACATATGCTCCGGATAAATGGATTGCCTGCGAGTATGATTTTGTAGCACCTGAAGAACCTGGGACTCCATTAAGATTTACCCTTAGATTTGGAGGAAATGCCAACAATACAACGCTCATGATCAAAGAGATAACTATGACCGCTAATCCAACAGGCGAGCCTATGGAAACTGAGGAACTTACGCTGGCAGCTGACCCTGTAGCCACTTCCGTTAATCCTGTTGAGTCTGAGAATTCTTTTACAGCTTATTCAGCTCAGGGGCGTCTTACTTTGGAGAATGTTAAGGTTGGTTCAGAAGTGACGATTTATTCCATGACCGGAAGCATCGTTGAAATGGCGACTGCCCATGTGCCATCTCTTTCATTTTCTCTTCCAAACGGCATGTATATCGTAAAAGCAGGAACTGAAACTCAAAAAGTAGTGGTCCAATAAACATCTGTTGTAATTAGCGCATCTGTGAATTTTAGCTTCCCGGGTGCGCTTTTTTTAACCAAAAAATTTTTGAATATGGTGCGGATTTTGATGAGTCTGTTTTTTTTAATGCCTGCTTTAGCTTTTGCTCAGGTTAATAATTATGCTTTAAAGCTGCAGGCTGAGGGGACTGCCAATTTTTATGGTATACCGGAAATTAATGAACAGAGTAGCTATACACTTCAGTTCTGGGTTAATCCTTCAGAATGGACCAGTGGAGCCTCTGTTTTTTCAAGGGGAGCCGACAGTGAAAAATTTGCTGCTGAACTGGGGACTCTTAATGAGATTGTTTTTACTGCCGGGAATCAGCAATTAAATGTTTCCTCCAATTCTTTAGATGCTAATCAATGGAGTCAGGTTACTCTTGTAAATAATGCAGGAAATATTGATATATATATTAATAATGAGTTGGTAACCTCTTTGGTAAATGATTTTGTCATACCTCAAAGCAACTCCGATTTTGTATTAGGGAATAATGGTTTTTCAGGAAGAATTGATGAATTCCGAATTTGGACAGTAGCTGTTGAAAATCCCTTTTTTCATCTTTGGCGCAATACCGTCAATAAACATCATCCCAATTGGGGTCAACTTTTGGTTTATTATAAGTTTGACCAGAATCAGTGCGATAATATTGTTGATTACAAGTTCCACCATCATGGTGTTTTTTCTGGCATTTATACTGAAAGAGAAGAGGTTACTGACAACCCTGATTTTAAATATCGTAAATCCGTTGCTTATTCCAATTTTTCACGCTGGGCCGACAGGCAGATTGATGCGGATAAATACCTTCTTGCCAATGATCTCATATTGTTAGACATATCGGTAACTCCCGACGGAACAGCATCGCTTCCCCATCCTTACAGCCAGGGAACTGTTAATAAGGCCGGTTATATGGATGAATATCTCGGGCATACCGGTGTTCTCTCATTGAATGGCGCAGGAGCAGGCATGGAAATAGGAACCGAGGTACTTAATCCCAGTGACCGTTATTCCTTTTCTACCTGGATATATTTGGAAGAGTGGACAGAAGGAGCATTCATTTTCAGGAAGGAGAAATCCATTGATCAGGGATTCTCCATCAGGCTTGGGGATGTTGAACGCAATACAATAATTATTCGCGTGAATGGAGTGGAGTATATCCGACCATTCAATATGAAACTAAAGGAATGGATCCATTTGGGTATTGCCGCCTATTCTACTACTAACTACCAGGTTTTTCAGACCTCTTTTAACGGAGAAACTACCTATGCTGTTAATCCTGATGTGGATGTTCACGATTATCAGTTGACGGGTCTTGAAAATACCACTGCATATATAGGAGAAAATCTCAATGCCAAGTTAGATGAGACGGTCATCTGGAAGGACTTCCGGTCATCGGCGCAAATGGCTGCGGCGATGATACATACCCCAATGCCCTCGACCACCGAGAAGGTTGAAGCTGTAACGCTTCGAACTACTGATGCCTATTACAGTTATGATGACCCGGCTAATGTCGGACATGACTTATATTCCAACCTCCATTTTATCGATCTGATGAGGCAACATTATGAAGGGCACCGTGGATTTATGATACGTGGAGCTGTTCATAGTTTTGACGGATGGGAAAGTCGTTTTGCAGATCCTGCTTTTCGAACTCAGTTTGCCTCCACGCTTGCCGATGTTTCGCAGGTTTTTGACGGTGTTGATCTGGACTTTGAATGGTGTTACAGTGGCACCTGTTGGGATAATTACGGAAAAGTAATTCAGGAAGTTGAAGCAGCGCTGCCTGCGGATAAAATATTGACCGTAACGCCACATTATGTTTCTTATTCCCTGCCTTTGCAATACATGGAGCATGTGGATTATTTCCCGTTCCAAATTTATGGTCCCAGTAAAACGGTTTTTCAATGGGATACATATGTAGATGGATATAACAGATTTGTGAATCATGGTTATCCGACAGAGAAGATCGTTTTATCCTATGCAACAACGACCTCGGTAGCCTATGATGTCAATACAGATGAGCGCCTGAGTGTGCCCCCGATTGGTGTCCGGAATGATCTGCTCGAAAACGGATACACTCCTGAAATGAATAGTGCCATCGATGGGAATGGCTACCGGAGATACATTACCGGTTACAATCAGGTTATTGATCGCTGCGAGTTTATTCAGGATTATGACCTTGGTGGTATTATGTATTGGGATATGGGGAATGATGTGAAAACATCTCATCCCTTCAGCCTGGTTAAAGCTGCCAGCTATGCTCTCAATAGTAATGTTGATACCTTGGTAACACAGGTGGATGTTTTCCCCACTTCTATAAACAATACGCCTGTTCCCACCGGATCTGTAAAGGTTTTTCCAAACCCTGCCAAAGATACGGTTCATATTTCTATCCCGTCTTCATTTTCACTTTCTACCGTCCGGTTTTTTAATTCAGAAGGCCGGCTGGTGAAGGTTTTTAATCAGCCCCTGAATGAATTGAATGTCCGGGATTTAACCCCCGGAATCTATTATCTCCAAGCGGATTCTGAGAAGGGAGAAAGTTATACATCAAAAGTAATAATTCATTAAAGAAAGTTTTTATGAAACGCATAGGCTGGGGGGCATGGATGTCCCTGATTGTTATCCTGGCTGTAACAGGATGTGAAGATGAGGTGCCCGATACATTTGGGAATCCATCTCTGGAATCGATGTTTGAAATAATAAACATTACCGATTCTGTGGGAGGAAAGGACTATGATTTTCAAATGCCGGAGCCTGAAGATACAACATATATCTATTATTATCTGGAGCGGGATACATTGTTGGCTGAAGATGGCTCGATAGAAGATGTGCTAGTGGATACGATCTTTTATGAAGGAAAGACAGCCCGGTTGTATAAAATTCCAACCATATCGCTTCCCGCTTATAAAAATCGGCTTTACTTAGAAATTAAATCGAATGCCAGGTGGAATGCTCCCGTAATCCCTTTTCCCCCCAACCAGGATTGGATAAGAAATTCAAAAGTCTCGGGAATTGGTGATGCTGTAATCGAATATGATGTTGGTTCCAGAACCTATGGGTTTCCTCCCGAGTATGCTGATATGTTTGTTCCGGTCGGAAGAAAGCCGGTTACTCAGTACATCACCACTCAGGATAGTACGGTGATGTTCCGGTTGACATTTGAGCAGGAAGGAATGAAGGAAGAATAAGTAATACCATTAAAAAAACAGAAACCAGGAATAATGAGAAATAGTCTATTAATATCAATTGTGCTTTTATTTCTCCTGAATATTCAGGTCTATTCTCAAAGCATTGATGTATCAGGGGTGGTAAAAGATGAAACCGGGACAACCATGCCGGGTGCCACCGTTGCTATAAAAGGAACCAGTCAGGGAACCATTACCGATATGGATGGTCGATTTGCCTTAAGCGTGCCGGGATCTGAAAGTGTTTTAAGGATTTCATTTGTGGGGTATGAACCCAAAGAGATTCGTGTAGGAGATCAGCGTTCTTTCGAGATTAACATGGATAATACCATGAGCCTGGATGAGGTGGTAGTAGTGGGTTTTGGAACCCAAAAAAGAGCCAATGCTACCGGAGCTGTAAATACCATTGATACAGAGGCTCTCGAATCCAGACCTATAACCAATGTTGCTGATGGATTGCAGGGGGTTATTGCCGGTCTTAATATTACCAATGATATGGGTGGAGCTCCCGGTCAGGAAATGAATATAAATATTCGCGGCTTGGGAACCATTGATGAAGGATCAAGTTCCAGTCCGCTGGTTTTAATCGATGGGATGGAAGGTAGTCTTTCATCTGTAAACCCCAATGATATTGAAAGTATATCAGTCCTTAAAGATGCAGCTTCGGCCGCCATTTATGGTTCCCGGGCACCCTTCGGAGTTATTCTTATTACCACCAAAAGCGGGGATAAAAAGGAAGAACTAAACTACTCTTCCAATGTGCGCTTTGAAAGTCCGATAAATGTACCCGATCCGGTAGATTCATACACATATGCACTCATGATCAATGATGCGTTTATTAATTCAGGACAAAGTGCACAGTTCGGACAGGCTCAGTTAAGCAAAATTCTGGCGTATCAGAACGGAGAGCTTGATTATGCTACAGAGCCGCATCCCACACAGAATATTTGGTTATCCGGACAACAGGCTTATGGCAACACCAACTGGTACGATATTCACCTTAAAGATGTGGTTACTTCTCAGGAACACAACCTGAGCCTTTCAGGAGGAAAAGAAAACATTTCGTATTATTTTTCTGCCAATTATTTGAAGGAAAACGGGATGTTTACCTATGCTGATGACTATTTCAGGCGGTTATCTGTGAATGGAAAAGTAAACCTGACCCTTCTTGAAAAGTTGACATTAAACTGGAATACCCGTTTGGTGAATACTGAAAATGATAAGCCCTCGGCATTAAATGCCCTGTTTTTTCATAATCTCGGACGCCGTGCTCCATTGACTCCCCTTTATTTACCTAATGGGGAATACAGTCCGGGATCATTAATCCCCGCTTTGACGAACGGAGGGCGTAATGTCCTAGATAATCAGATTGTTTACAACCAGGCAAAGCTAACCTTTGAGCCGGTCACTGATTGGAAAATTTATGCTGAAATTGGCAGCCGCTTGGAAAATCCAAGAGAATCCCGGCAATTTAAGAAGTTAAGTCAGACCTTGCCTGATGGTTCTCAGGAGTATTTTCAGGTGTTGGAAGGAGTGATTGATCGTACCGAAGTTCGTTCAAATGGAACCTTCAGACGGCAACCTCCCGCGGGAACTAATTATTATGAAAAAGCAAATGGCTATATCAACTATTTAAGTAGCAATTTCAGAACCGACTATGAGTTGGAATCAGGTGACCACTTTTTCAAAGTTTTGGCCGGGGTTCAGTCTGAATATTTTTATACCGAAAAAACAAGGGTTTCGTCTGACGACATTCTGATCGATGAAAAACCATTTCTGCCCTCTTCTTCGGGAACCAATCCTTTGATGTCTGAGAAAAAGGGGGAGTGGTCCAATCTGGGTATTTTCTCCAGACTGAATTATGTTTATGCTAATAAGTACATGGCTGAATTAAACTTCAGGGCTGATGGTGCATCCCGTTTCCCTGAGGATCAAAGATGGGGAACTTTTCCATCCTTCTCCATGGGATGGAATATTGCCGAAGAACCATTCTTTGAGACTATTGCTATGAGAGGGTTTGAGATGTTTAAGTTCAGAGCTTCTTATGGTGTTTTGGGAAATCAGAATACCACAAGTTTTTACCCCTATTATCAGGTGATGAACCCCTCTGTAAGTGGCATTATCATTGGGGGTGATAATTCTACTATGTTGCCTGCACCTGCTCCATTCACAACGGCTCTTACCTGGGAGAAGATTGAAAATACCGGAGTTGGAGTTGATTTTAGTTTTTGGGGAAACCGTATGAGGGGATCTTTCGACTGGTATAAGCGGGTAACCAAAGATATGGTGGGACCAGCAGAATCTCTTCCTAATATTTACGGTGCTACTCCTCCAAAAACCAATAATGCAGAACTGGAAACTGAGGGGTGGGAAATGGAACTGACTTACAGAGACCGTATTGGAACCGATTTTAGTTATAGTATAACCATGTCATTGAGTGACTATCAGAGTGAGGTAACCAAATATGATAGTCCGGATGGGGCCATTGATGGATTTTTTAAAGGAAAGAAGTTAGGTGATATATGGGGTTACCGTGTTGAGGACATAGCCAAATCTGATCTGGAAATGAGCAACTGGTTAGATAATTACTCCCAGTCAAGTCTTGGCTCCAACTGGGGAGCCGGTGATTTTATGTACAAAGATCTGGATGGCTCCGGAAGTGTAAACCTGGGTGGAAATTCAATATATGATCCTGGTGACCGGGAGGTGATAGGTAACAATACCCCGAGATATATGTACAGCACCCGGGTAAGCGGGAAATATAAGTTCCTTGATTTTGCGGTATTTCTGCAAGGTGTAGGAAAACGGGATGTCTTTTTTGAAAACAGTGCTACCTTCTTTGGGGTTGCGGCTCCCTGGCAAAGATCTCTCTTTAAAGAGCACTTAGATTATTTCCGTCCTGCCGGTGACCCGCTTGGAGCTAACCTGGATCCCTATTACGCAAGGTTGCGGACATCAGGTAATAACCGCCACATAAATGATTATTATTTACAAGATGCTTCTTATCTGCGACTTAAAAATGTTCAGATCGGGTTCAGTCTGCCTGAGAAAAACTTTCTTTCTCAATATGTGGATAAAGCAAGAATTTATTTTTCAGGAGAAAACTTGCTGACCTGGACCGATTTAATGATTGTGGATCCCGAAGCCGTTGGTGGATCTGCTTATGGACCCGGGAAAGCCTATCCGATGTATTCAACTTATTCGGTAGGATTGTCTGTGACTTTTTAAACAATATTTCCTGGGTGAAAACTTTTGAAGATTGACTCTCTCTTTTTGGAAAAAGAACCCGGAGGAAATTTATTAAGAGAGAAGGTTAAAATATTAAAATTATTGCAATGAACAGATTAAAATATATCATAGCACTGATTCTTATCCCACTGGCTTATGGCTGTGAGGACTTTTTGGAGCGGGAACCTATGGATTTTGGATCCGATGAGGTTTACTTTAATGACGTCGGGGACCTTGCGATGTTTAATAACTCATTTTACCGACTTTTTCCGGGGATGAGTTCCTGGCATGGAGGTGTTTATGTGGTTGATAATAATAGTGATAATCAAGCATCACACACACCTAATGAGAATTTTTATCCCGGTGATAAGCAAACCCCGTTATTGAGGAATTCGGAGTGGAAATTTGATGTCATTCGAGATATAAATTATTTTCTTGGAAAGGTAGAGGAGAAAAAAGATGCTGGTCAGATTGCCGGCTCTGAAATTCTAATTGATCACTATATCGGAGAAGCATATTTTTTCAGGGCTTACGATTATTTCCGGTTATTATCCAATATTGGCGATGTGCCTGTAATCCAGGAAACATTGCCCGATGATTTTGAAGCATTGGTAAAAGCCAGTAAACGAACACCTCGCAATGAGGTCGCCCGCTTTATCCTAAGTGACCTAGACAAAGCTGCCAGTCTGATGTTGACTGATGCCCCGGAAACTGGGCGATTATCCAAAGATGCAGCATTATTAATGAAAGGTCGCGTAGCACTTTTTGAAGCAACCTGGCTAAAATATCATCAGGGTACAGCAATGGTCCCGGGAGATGAAAAATGGCCAGGAAAGGATGTTTATCCTGATTTTGAGTATGTCGCAGGGTCTGTTGAGGCTGAGTACAACTGGTTTTTTGAACAGGCTTATGAAGCTGCCCAGGAAGTAGCACAGTCACGTCCTCTATACAGTAATTATCCGGAAATGTTTAATAGAATAACAGGAATTGAGGATATTCCTGAGGTGATATTGGCGCGTTATTATGATGAAGGCGTTTCTTCTCACAGCGCGACGCATTACTTGTCAAGAACAGGAGCAGGAACTGGTTTGACCCGGTCTTTTGTTGAGACTTTTCTGTTGACCAATGGAATGCCCATTTATGCGGACTCAGAAGAGCTTTATAAAGGGGATGAAATGGTGCACTATGCCTTACAAAACCGGGATGAAAGATTGGTCTCATCTGTGAAAGATGCAGGTTTCATCGTTGAGGAAAAGATGTTTGAAGGAGAGTTGGTTAAAGATACCATTGTTAATTATCTGCCTACAATTTATATTGTTGGAAACCAGGGAACTGCTACAGGGTATGAAATAAAGAAATGGATGAGTAACGAGGAAGGACAAGATGAGGCCGGAGCCGGGACTACCGATGTTCCTGTATTCAGAGCTGCCGAAGCCTATCTGATTTACCTGGAAGCTTACTATGAAAGACACGGAACTTTAGATGGTAATTGTGACCTCTATTGGCGCGCCTTGAGAGAACGGGCAGGTATTGACACGGATTATCAGACTACGATATCAGGAACTGATCTGACCATGGAACATGACCTGGCTACAAAATCTGCTGGCCAGTATGTGGACCCCACCTTGTACAATATTCGCCGTGAAAGGAGATGTGAATTTGTGGCTGAGGGTATGCGCTATGACGATCTTAAGCGTTGGCGTGCCCTGGATCATATGGTCAATTGTAATATTGAGGGAATCAATTTATGGGAAACCTTTTACCAGTATTATGACTCGAGGGATATTGGCCCCAATGTTGTATCTCAGAGTGGCATGGGGGATTATGTTCAGCCATTGAAGCTAAACCCTTCTTCCGAAGCTTACAACGGATATACATTTCCGGTTGCACATTATCTGGAACCAATCCCCGTAAGTGAGATAATTATGACCTCGGGAGGTGGTGACGTTTCGAACTCCACCATTTATCAGAATCCGGGTTGGCCTTCCAAAATAGCCGGCACAGCAGACTATTCCGTTGATTTGAATTAACACCGAAAGAATTTTGATATGAATTTTTTGAAATATTTGTCTGGTGCTACTCTGGCTGTTGTTTTTTTTGTGATTCTGGGGGGATGCTCTGCCAACGAACCTTTTGAGGATGATCGGTTGAATATCATTTATATTATGACGGACGATCATGCCGTAAAGATGATTAGTACTATTGATTCGACCTATGCCAACACTCCGAATATTGACCGGTTGGCAAGTGAAGGTGTTATCTTTTCTAACAGTTTTGTGACCAATTCGATCTGTGCCCCAAGCCGGGCGTCAATGCTTACAGGAAAGCACAGTCACAAAAATGGGAAGGTAACAAACTCCGATCATTTTGACGGCACACAGCGGACGGTTCCTAAACTTTTGCAGAAAGCCGGTTATCAAACCGCCATGATCGGAAAATGGCATTTGGAGAGCTTGCCAACCGGGTTCGATTATTGGGAAATCCTACCCGGACAGGGCGACTATTACAATCCTGATTTTATTACCGATTCGGGAGTTGAGAGGAAACCAGGCTATGTGACAGATATCATTACCCAAACAAGTATTGATTGGTTGGAAACGCATAGCAAAGAAAAACCCTTTTGTCTTTTTCTTCATCATAAAGCGCCTCATCGCAACTGGATGCCCAAATTGTCTGATTTGAGTGCTTACGAAGACAGTGTTTTTGAATTGCCCCAAACCTTTTTTGATAATTACGAAGGCCGGAAAGCTGCCAAAGAAGCAGAAATGAGAATTTCAAGCCCTCATGATATGGATTTATTATACGATTTGAAAGTCTATGATGGATCTCAGGACAGCCGGCTTTTGTCAATGTATGACACAGGGGATTCTTTAGGTCAATATGGGCGTATGACGCCTGAGCAAAAGGAGGAGTGGGACAGTTTTTATGCCGGCATAATAAATGATTTTAACAGTCAGGAACGCTCGCCCAAAGAACTTGCTCAATGGAAATTTCAAAGATACCTGAAAGATTACCTCAAAACCATAAAGTCGGTTGACGATAATATTGGGGTATTGATGGATTATCTTAAAAAAGAGGGGCTACTGGAGAATACGTTGATTGTTTATACTTCTGATCAGGGCTTTTACATGGGAGAACACGGTTGGTTTGATAAAAGGTTCATGTACGAGGAGTCCTTATCAACTCCATTAATCGTAAGAATTCCCGAGAAGTTTAGTGATTTCAGAGGACGTGTTGAAGCAATGGTGCAAAACATTGATCATGCCCCTACTTTTCTGGAGATTGCTCATGCAAATATTCCCCGGGATATCCAGGGAAAATCCTACCTGCCATGGCTAAAAGGAAATGAACCTGACAACTGGAGAAAAGGAATCTATTATCATTATCAGGAGTTTCCGGCAGAACATATGGTAAAGCGACATTATGGAATCAGGGGGGAGCGTTACAAGTTGATTCATTTTTATTTTGACATCAATAATTGGGAGTTCTACGATCTAAAGTCTGATCCCTATGAAATGCGAAACCTTATAGACGAACCTCAATATCAGAGTCGGATTGATAGCATGAAGCAGGAATTGCGAAAATTACAAATACACTATGATGATCCGGTTCGGAATAAATTTGACTGATTTTTTTTGACTGGTTCCGGGCCTGAGGCACAAAAGTGTCTCTGGTCCGGTTTTTTAAGAATATTATTCTCTGATATATTTTTTATATATGATTAAGCTGAAGTATTTTCTGACTCTCTTTTTGTTGGGGTATTCTTTATTAGCACAACCCAACCCAATTGATATTAGTGTAGTGCCAAATCCAGCATATGTAAGGAGTGGCAAAGGTGTTTTTGAATTTAATTCTGATACAAAATGGGTTGTTGAATCGGAAAGTCAGAAAGAGATTTTGTTGCCTTTGTTGAATCGTTTTCGCATTGCCGCTAATTTTCAATTCATTCCTGATTCCGTCCAGGCCGGATTGGGAAATAAGGTTGTGTTTAAAAGCAACAAAGCTTTGCCTGCCGAAGCCTATAACTTGTCGATAAATAAAGAAAGCATCATTCTGGAGGCTTCCGGTGAATCAGGATTTTATTATGGCATTACAACGCTCATGCAACTTTTGCCTTCAGATATTTTCTCTCATCAACTGATTTCTGATGTTAACTGGCAGGTGCCTTGTTTGAAGATAGAGGACACCCCCAGGTTTGAATATCGTGGTTTTATGCTTGATGTATCACGTTATTTTATGCCTAAGGAAGATCTCCTTGATATTATAGATTATCTTGCCTTGCACAAAATAAACTATCTGCATCTGCACCTGGTGGATGATAACGGTTGGAGGCTGGAGATAAAAAAGTATCCCGAATTAACGGATATAGGTGCCTGGCGTGCAGACCGCTATAATTATTTTTCGGCACGTCAAAACCCCGTTGAAGGGGAACCGAAAACAGTTGGGGGCTTCTATTCGCAGGAAGATATTAAAGAAATTGTGAGTTATGCGGCGCACAGGCAGATTGAGGTTGTTCCTGAAATTGAGATGCCCGCACATACTATTTCTTCGCTTGCTGCATTGCCGCATCTGACTTGTCCTGTGGTTGAAGAACCGGTTAATGTATTACCGGGTATTGGCGGTTCCCAAAGTTCAGTGATATACTGTGCCGGAAATGATTCTGTTTTTACTTTCCTTGAGGATGTCATTGATGAGGTGATCGAAATGTTTCCCTCAGAATATATTCATATTGGCGGAGATGAGGCCTGGAAAGACAATTGGGAGAAATGTCCGCGCTGTCAGGCCACAATTAAAGAAGAAGGGTTGCATGATGAAGAAGAACTTCAGGCTTGGTTTGTCAATAAAATGAGCAATTACATTCGTCAGAACGGGAAGAAAGTGATGGGCTGGGATGAGCTTACCAACGGGGAAATACCTGAAGGAGCTACCATCTTTGGCTGGAGAGGAATGGGGGAGCATGCCCTTAAAGCTGCAGATCAGGGGCACCCTTTTATTATGACCCCGGCCAGAGCGCTTTATTTTATCCGCTATCAGGGGCCTCAGTGGTTTGAGCCGTTTACATATTTTGGAGACAATACACTCAGGGATGTTTATGAATATGAACCTTCTGGTGAGATGACCGGAGCCCAATATCAGTACCTAAAAGGAATTCAGGCCTGTTTGTGGAGTGAATTTGTCTCAAGTCCTGAGGAAGCCCAGTATCTGGTTTTTCCTCGATTAGCAGCTTTCTCAGAAATTGCCTGGAGCCCAGAGGATGCAAAAGACTGGAAAGGTTTTCTGACTCGTCTGGATCATTTAACCGGGATTTATGAGAAGAAGGGAATTGGATATTCTAAATATTCGATGTTTAACCTTTATCACACAGTCAGCCCTCAAGATGGTGATCTTAAAGTGGAGCTAAGCTGCATCAGACCGGATGTAGAGATTCGATATAATATTGGGCATGCAAGGCCTACCGGGGAATCGCAGTTATATCAGGGGCCATTTACCATCCGGGAAGGACAGGTGGTGTCTGCAGCTACTTTTCAAAATGGAAAGCTAAAAGGCAGGGTATTGAGATTGAATCCACGGTTTAACAAGGCCACAGGTCATAAAGTGGTTTCATCTGAGCCCAACTCAAATGTGATAACCAATGGGCTGTTGGGCAGTGAAAAAATGACCGATGGTGAGTATGTTGATTTGTATGATTGCGGAGGAGAATTTGTAATTGATTTGGAACAAATACAATCTTTTAAAAAAGTAGGACTAAGCTTTCTCAATAATTATGGACGTTCTGTTCATTTGCCATCGTCGGCCACCATTTTTGTCAGTAAAAATGGGAATATATACCAAGAAGTTGCCAGCAGAGAACTCGCCTTTAGAGAGCGTATCTCGGAAGGCATAAAACACCATGTCCTTTGGTTTAACTTTAATGAAACAGATGGACGGTTTTTGAAGATAAAGCTTGGGGCTACCGGGATTATGCCAGATGGTCACGTGTTGGAACACAAACCCGGGCGAATTGCTTTTGATGAAGTTTTTGTGGAGTGAAATTAATCATTTTGGTTCGGCCATTTTAGCGTTAGTGGAGGTTTGTTGAGGTTTAAGATGTTGATAGTAAGTTTTAAAGGATAAAAAATATTAGTTCAATGATAAGGGGTTTAGAAATGAAGAATCAGTTGCTAAGAGGACTTTTGATTCTTTTGATGATGGGTTGTGCTTCGACTGTTGTGGCAGAAGTGAAACAACCTGAATGGCAAAGTCAATATGCCATGGGAAAAAATAAACTTAAGCCACATGCTTACGTGCTGCCATATGCAGATGAAGCAGCGGTAAGAAATCTGGATTATAAGAATTCACCATGGTACAAAGATTTAAATGGTACGTGGAAATTTAATTGGGTTAGAAATCCAGATAAGCGAACGCAGGACTTTTATGAAAAAGACTTTTTTGACGGGCATTGGGCCAATATTGAAGTTCCCGGGAATTGGGAGCGGCAGGGATTTGGCTTGCCCATTTATGTCAATGTTAGATATGAGTTTGCCAACGAAATGTTTGGTTTTAATAATGGGCCTCAACCTCCTGTTGTTCCTTACGAATACAATGAAGTAGGATCTTACAGGAGGACGTTTGAGGTGCCCGAAAGTTGGGAGGGACGGAGAACAGTTCTTGCTCTGGAAGGGGTCAATTCCTTTTATTATTTGTGGATAAACGGAGAGTTTGTCGGTTACAATATGGGCTCCAAAACTCCTGCTGAATGGGATATTACTTCATTACTTTCTGAAGGAGAAAATGTCATTGCCATTGAAGTCTATCGCTGGAGTGCCGGAAGTTATTTAGAGTGTCAGGATTATTGGAGGTTGAGTGGAATAGAGCGGGATGTCTACTTGTATAGCACTCCTGTGTCTCATATTTCAGATTATGAGGTAACCTCTTCTCTTGATGAAAAGCACTACCGGCATGGTTTGTTTGGACTATCGGTTAAGGTAAATAATCCCTTTTCAGAGCATGCTGAATTAGTTTATGAACTTAAAGATAGTTCCGGTAAACTGATTTTATCCGATCGTGCAGAGATTAAACCTTCTAATATTAGTCAATGGGTTGAGTTTGCATCCCGGAAAATAAAAAAGGTTCAAAAATGGAGTGCAGAAAAGCCTAATCTGTACAACCTTACTGTTCGTTTGGAAAATGAGGCCTCAGAAACTGCTCACATAACCGGCGGGCATATCGGGTTTCGCACTTCAGAAGTGAAAGACGGACAGTTTCTGGTCAATGGGAAGGCAATATTGGTAAAAGGAGTAAACAGGCATGAACATACGCAGAAAGGACGTACAGTTTCTGAAGAGTCAATGCTGGAAGATATACGGTTGATGAAGGAGCATAATATCAACACCGTAAGATCGTCACATTATCCCAATGACCGGCGTTGGTACGAGCTCTGCAATATTTATGGTTTGTATGTTATTGATGAAGCCAATGTTGAATCTCACGGGATGAAATATGGCCCGGAATCTCTGGCAAAGGATACAACTTGGTATCAACAGCACCTGCTCAGAAATCAACGGATGTATCATCGGTCTAAAAACCACCCCTCTGTCGTAATTTGGTCGATGGGCAATGAGGCTGGTGACGGGATCAATTTTGCCAGGGTTTATGATTGGTTTAAGAGTGTGGAAAAAAGTCGCCCTGTTCAGTATGAAATGGCCAGGGAAACTCCACATAGCGACATTTATGCAAGAATGTACCGGAGTGTTGAGTTTTTGAAGGAATATGCAAACAGTGATGCCGAGAGGCCATATATTATGAATGAATATGTCCATTCCATGGGCAATAGTGTTGGCGGACTAAAAGATTATATGGAGGTATTTGAACAGGAGCCCAAGGTGCAGGGTGGTTGCATATGGGACTGGGTGGACCAGACTTTTGCGGAGGTTGATGCCAATGGTCGTCCTTATATGGCTTATGGCGGTGATTATGGACCTGAAGGGGTTCCTTCTTTTTCTAATTTTTGCGCCAACGGGTTGGTGTCGGCAAACCGTAAACCGTATCCTCAGTTGAAAGAGGTAAAAAAGGTTTACCAGTATATTAAATCCGAACTTATTGATACTTCAAGTCTGGGGATAAGTGTAAAGAACTGGTACGACTTTACTAACCTGGGGAATTTTGAATTGGTCTGGACCTTGAAAAACAATCAGGGTGAAATTGTTAAGAAAGGAAATAAAACTCTGGATGTAGAACCCGGGAGAACTGCTGTCTTTACAATTGATTCTGATCCAGAGCAATGGGTGAACGAGCCCGGAGAGATGTTTTTAGATCTTTCCTGGCGGGCCAAAAAAGGGTATGGATTTATAAATAATGGCTTTGAAGTGGCTTATGACCAATTTGTGATCGAAGGAAACGCCTATCATAAAATTCCGGAAAACCCTGCTGAAGTAGGAGCTTTAAAGGTTGAAGGCAATACTGGATACAACGATATTATTCGTCTGAAATTCTCTGAAAAGACAGGCGATATCACCTCGCTAATGTTGGAAGGAGAAGAGATGCTTGTAGCTCCTTTAAGAGTGGCAGTATCGCGGGCCTTGACAGATAATGATGAGCGTGACGGAAATACCGGAAGACATTGGAGGAATGCGGGAATTATGGATATATCGCCGAAAAGTGCAGCTTTTGAATTGGAGGTTAAGAATTCAAATCTGACTGCCACAGTGAAGCAATTATGGTATAATGCCAAAGACGAATTGCTGATGGAGACAGTGATGAATTATGAGGTTTCCCCCGATGGTCAGATTGAGATAGAAGGTCATTTAAAACCTGATACATCAAAACTTGTTACTTTGCCCGGAGTCGGAGTAGAGTTAGGACTTTCTCCAATGTTTGAGGATGTTCATTATCTGGGACGTGGTCCTCATGATACCTATGCCGATAGAAATTCAAGTGGAACTATTGATGTTTATTCTACTACTCCTTCACGAATGTATGTTAACTATCCCAATCCTCAGGCATCGGGAAACAGAACTGATGTCCGTTGGGCCAGGTTTATGGCTTCGGATGATCTTGGAATACACGTAACCTCTGACGTAAGGTTCCAGTTTTCCGCATTGCCCTATTCTGACAAAGAATTACTGAATGCCACTCATTTTAATGAGTTGCCAGCAATGCCCAATGGTGTTTATCTTCATTTGGATGTGGAGCAGGCCGGTATTGGAACTGCTACTTGTGGACCAGGGGTTAGGCCGGAATATCTTATCCCCGCCCGAGAGAAAAGTTTTAAGTTTAAACTTACCCCCGTAATTCAATAAGTTATACAAAAAGCCCGGAGCCAGCCGCCCCGGGCTTTTTCTAACAATGTTTTACTTCCTTCAGTTTGTTTATATTAAGTTGTGGTTGGTTGTTGGTGTTGACATCAACTATTCACTATAACTATCCACTATAACTTCTCACCCCAACTCAACCTCACCAAAAAAGTCGGGTCGGTGAAAATTAGGTTGTTCAATTTCTATGGGATTCCACGAAACGAAATGTGGCTCGGGGGTTTTATCACCACATTTATAGAAATTGGCTTTGAAAGTCATGCCTTTCGTGAAAGTGAGATTGGGATGTTCGCGATAGGCGCTGGCAGGAATGATCATGGTTAACTGGTAATCAAAATTACCCCTTTGAGGTTCGAAGGTTTCGCGGCCTAAAGTAGATGTCTTTTCAATGGAATGAATGACTTCTGCGGAGAATCTTTCGCGCGACTCCTTGCTGGGACCAAAGCCTAACAGCTGTGTGCCAATGCAATTGGTTTCAAGGTTGTAGTATCCCTTTTCGTCGAAAGCACAAAAGAACTCGCAGCAACTGTCTTCCCATACATTCCCATTGGGTTGGGTTTCCATAGCCCTGATGTACTGTTCTTTTACATAGAACTTTAGGAAAATATGGGTTTCATCGTATCCCATGGCGAAGGTAACATCCGGTTGGTAAGGGAATTCGTTCCAGTTAACGGTTTCAATGCTGGTTTTTGTTCCTTCCTGATCCAGAAAGTCTGAAACCCTCTCCAATGAAGGAGAGGGAATATCTAATTTTGCAATGGTTAATTTCTTCATGATGATTGATTTCTGTTAAAGAAATTGTCGATTATTGTTCATCTACAATCCTTTGCATTTTGTCCCAGTTTTGCTCCATGCTCTGTAATAGCTTGATTTGGGCTCTGGCACGTACCCGGTTGTGATCGGGATATTCCGTTTTGTAGTAGTTGTCACCGTCGATGTAATCGTCCAGGAAACGGACAGCCTGTTCGTAAGTCAATAATTTGGCTCCAAAGGCGAGCGTGTCTTTTTCTGCCGGTGTTAATATCTCTTTGGTCTCCTTTAGAAAGCCTTCAATAAAGCCTTCGTATAAGTCCATGTTGATGGTGACATTATCAAGATTTGGATCATCTTCTTTTCCGGTATTGGCACCGTTTCGTATGGCATCGCCAATATCGTAACAAACGTATCCCGGCATAACCGTATCCAGGTCGATGACACACAATACATCATCATTCTCGTCCAGCAGCACATTGTTGAATTTGGTATCCTGATGAACAATGCGCTCGGGAAGAACTCCATCACGGCCCATTTGAACGATTTTTTTGTACTCATCAGCCCTTTCCATCAGGAAATCAACCTCAGGAGTAACCTCTTTCAGCCGGCCAGCGGGATCTGCTTTAACTCTTTCAATGAAATTATTGATGCGCATTTCAGTATTGTGGAAACCGGGAATCACAGGAAATAACGGATCGCCGGGTAAGTCTGATACCATATTCTGAAATTGCCCGAAAGCCTTCCCGCCTGCTATTGCTTGTTGACGATTGGTTAACTGATCGTATGAACGGGCACCATCGATGAAAAGAAACATGCGCCAGTATTTTCCTTCATTGTCTTTATAGTAACCCTCGCCATTCCGGGTCTCTATTGGAGTGAGCACTTTTCTGTTAATGTCCGTTACCCCTTTTTCTTCAAGTTTTTTGCGTATGTGAGAAGTTACCCGCTTTATGTTTCGGGTCAGTTCCGGCACATTCCGGAAAATTTGATGATTAATAATTTGCAACAGATAATTGGGGGTGTCTTTATCACTTGTGGTCACTTTGTAAGTTGTGTTGATAAGCCCTTGCCCAAATGGCTTTACCGATTCGATGCTTCCTTTGGTCTGGAATTGGTCAATAATGTTTTGAATTTCTTTTGACATAGATTTGTAATTTAAATGTTTAAAAACAATAAAAAGCCGGGCTGCCTTTTAAAAAAAATCGATACTTAAATAAAGAAAAGTTCTTAGAAATCTCTGGTAAAGATAATCGGCAAAACAATATGATCACTGCTTTTTGGATGTTTTATCCTGCCTGTGTTTGGGGCTTTTTCGAAATGTGTGTAATTAGAATTTAGAAAACCCTTAAGTTTATTAACGAAGTAAAAAACAAGTGTTTCTTTTTTGAATAATTCTAAATAACCTTTATATTTGCGAGATCGAAGTGGATGGATTTGGCTGCTTGCAACCACTATAAAACAATGCTAAAATGCGGTTTTAGCCTGCCAATTAATATTCCATCCGTTCTTATTTGTTTAATCTTTTTCGTCTCCCGGTTGTTTTCCGTGGTAGCGAATTATTGAATTGTAATATTATGGGATATTTATTTACTTCAGAATCTGTGTCAGAGGGGCATCCCGACAAGGTGGCCGATCAGATATCAGATGCAGTTCTGGACGAATTACTTCGTCAGGATGCCAACTCAAAAGTAGCTTGCGAAACATTGGTAACTACCGGTTTGGTGGTTGTTAGCGGGGAGATTCGTACATCGGGTTATGTACCGGTTCAGAAAGTGGCACGTGATACCATTAAGCGTATTGGTTATACCCAGGCCGATTATATGTTTGACTCCGGATCCTGCGGCGTAATTTCTGCTTTGCATGAGCAGAGCGATGATATTAATATGGGGGTGGATCGTGATGGAGAAGATTCTCAGGGAGCCGGAGACCAGGGTATGATGTTTGGTTATGCCTGCCGCGATACTGAGAATTTTATGCCGCTTCCTCTTTATCTTTCACATTTCTTGCTTCAGGAACTGGCCGAAATCCGTCGTGAAGGAAAAGAGATGACCTATCTGCGTCCCGATTCCAAGTCTCAGGTTACCATCGAATACGACGACGATAACAACCCGGTACATGTCAACACCATTGTTATCTCCACACAGCACGATCCTTTTGACAAGGATGATAAGGTGATGCATGATGTTATCGAAAAGGATGTTGACAATATTCTGATTCCACGATTAAAAGCTAAATTGAAAGATGAAGTTAAGGATCTTTTCAAGAATTATAAACTCCATGTCAACCCTACCGGTCGTTTTGTAATTGGAGGGCCTCATGGTGATACAGGACTTACCGGCCGAAAGATTATTGTGGATACCTACGGTGGTAAAGGAGCCCACGGTGGAGGAGCCTTTTCCGGGAAAGACGCTACCAAAGTTGACCGTTCAGCTGCTTACGCTGCACGCCACATTGCCAAAAATATGGTGGCTGCCGGTTTGGCCGATGAGGTTGAAGTTCAGGTGGCTTATGCAATAGGTGTAGCTGACCCTGTCGGTCTCTACATTAACACCAACGGAACCTCTCATGTGGATATGAAGGATGGCGATATTGCTAAAAAGATCAATGAACTCTTTGATATGCGACCCGGTAAAATAATCCGTCGCCTCGGTTTAAAGAATCCTATCTTTACACCAACTGCTGCTTACGGCCACATGGGACGTGACCCTTATGTGGAAAAAGTGACCTTTATTGAAAACGGTCAGGAAGTTGAAAAAGAAGTGGAATTCTTTACCTGGGAGAAACTTGATTACGTGGATAAAATTAAAGAAGCGTTTGGACTGTAAGCTGTAACGAATAGAAATACCATCAAAAGGGACTATTGCCAGTTAAAATGGGGGTAGTCCTTTTTTTTAGAGCACTGTTTTTTTATTCTGTGCGTTATTCTGTTGAATAGTTTAATAACCGTCCACTATGATATCCTGAGGGAGACCAACTCTCATAAAATAACGAGCAAATGCTTGAGACAAATGTTCTCGGTAGGGAGGTAGTAATCTTTGACGAGACTCAAGATTCTTTGCTAATTCTCTTAAACTTTCAATCTGAATTCCATAAACATTGCGAAAGTCAATAACAATATAATCTTCGATATTATTTTCCTCAGATTTATTTAAAAGATGATAACCAGGGAGAAAACCTTTCCTTAAGTTCTCAATATTTCTTTTTATGGCCTTTTTGCTTTGCTCATTTTCCGGTAAACTTTCAATAAAAGTTTTCAATGAAAAATAAGGGCAAACAAGTACTATCTGAATTTTATTATTTGCCAGATCACATGATTGCGATAAAATTATTGAATCAATTAGTTTTATTTCAATTTCAGGCTCATCCCCCACATTTATTTTAGATGGAGGTATTACAATCGGACAGTCAGGAATCATGTCTCCTTGTTCAATTTCATCTGAATTATTAATTTCACTATACCAAGTAAATACCATGCCAATTCTCTTAATCTATAATTATATTAGGCTTATATTTTGTCACAGACTTAATTCTACTATTTACTTTAATTGTTTTACTAAAACGAGCATTTGCAACCAAATCAAATTCACTAAGGGAATCTTCTTCCCATGTTGAATTGTTTTGCTCCTCCAAATTGTCTAAACTTAAATTAGTAGAAAATACATTCTCCTTTTTCCAGATAGATAAATCAAAAGCCTCTGGCATAGGGAAATATGTTTTATTTAGACATGTACTTGTCATGCTTTGCTCAGAAAACACTTCTTGATTAACTAGTGTTGCAGTGTTGTCAATATCTATCGTTGGAGGAATTAGAAAAAGCATAGTTTTTTATTTAAAAGATTCGTATAATTTGCCAGCAGTTAATGATTTAAACATATTACTGCTTAAGTTGTGAGCACTCTCTAACCATTCTTTTAACTTCTGTGCGTCATATTTTTCTTTTTTGCCAATAACTTTGGTTTGTAAAACTATCCCGTTCTTATCATTATTAATTTTACCATTTCTTAAATTTAAAGAAACAATCTTTTGCTCAACCTCATAGTTAAATGTGAAATTAACATCATGCATTTTTGAATCAGTGTCTTTCATAAAATCATCATTCAAACTTAATTGAAAATTGGAATTTATAAAATCCAAAGGAGTTTCTCTACTTTTATCATAATTAAAGAAGTCAAGATACGTTAATGCCGGAGATAAATTAAAATTCGAATATTTCGGATAAATATCATTTAATATGTTCAGGATCTTGTTTGATTCATCTCTGAATTGGTTCCAAAAATATTTATCGTCAATTGTGTTTAAGGAAATTAATCCAGGGCCTACTTGGACCAGAGGATAACTTCCTTGCTTTTCTCTAAACCTAAAAACAGGGCTCCCTTTTATTATGTCTAATGGGACTTCAGGGGGCAATAAATTTTCCCGATGAGAGTATTTTGATTTTAGGTTTGAATATAAATCACCGTGTAAATATTGGAAATCAACGATGTCTGTTTTGCTTGTAATGTCCCATTTTATTTCAAAAATCACCTCCAATAAAGGTGCTTTCGGTAATTTACTCATAATCCAAGTTCATTATTAAAATACAAATATATTTATTAATTAGACAAATGGTTTCCTTTTTAGTTTTATGTTTCCTTTGATTTTATTTTTGTCTTTTACTCTTATTTCTTTAGTGACAACGTCCCCCGCAGGTGTCGTGCCCAATCTCTCCCGGAAATCAAATTAATAGCCAACTCTGATTAAATGAAGGATGATCAACAAAACATCCACTCCGAACGCTTATAGTTCTGATATGGTTCAATTACCAACTACTGTCTACTTCCTTCATCCTCTTTTCTTACCTCTTAATACCAGTTCCTTTGTTGTTTGCCAAATTGTATTTGATAAAGCCGGCAGAGCTGCGTATTTTACTGGTGAATTAGAATTCAATTTGAACGTTTATGCTAACATCGCCATATCCTTTTTTTCAGTCCTTGTCCAGGGAAATTAACCAAATGCAGGCAGATTACAGGAACATGGAGCCAATTCATGGTGAGCGGTTAAAAGAAATCGTCGGAGGCCTTCGGCAGAAATATGTGCCATTGCTTACCGATGGTGCTTTTGCGAACCAGTTGGCCACTGTTCGCGGACATGGTAAAGAAGGCTTTATGACAGTGGTGCTGGATCCCAATCCCAAAGCATTGGCGTTTTATTCCAGATTTTCTATTCCGGTTGTTTCTCCCAATTACATTGATGAGCCCGGGGAATACTGGGCATTCGTGTTGAAAGCCGGGCAGATAATTCGTGAAAACGGGAAAGTCCCAATATTGACAGTTGGAGATTCCGAATGGCTATTGGATTCAATGGTTCATTTTGGTCTGGAAAAGCTGGCAACTGTTTTTGCCATTAATCAGGACTATGAGTTGCAATGGGAGCTACAAGATAAATACTTTCAATATCAAAAGGCTGCAGAGGCAGGAATAATTATGCCCCGCACCTGGTTGGGCGATGATGCGTTTTTTAAATCTTCAATAGATCTTCCTTATCCTATCCTGGTAAAGGAAAGACGTGGTAAAAAAGTCTTTCGTGAAACAGGCAAGCAAGCCTTTGAGGCTGAATCATGGGAACAACTGTTAAAAATAAAAGAACAATTGGGAGCTGGTTCCGAAATACTCATTCAGGAGAAAATTTCGGATAATGGCAGTGAGAATATGTTCAGCGTTGGTGCTTTTTGTCGTGAAGGGGGTGCTGCTGAGGCTTTTTTTACCTCCCGGAGGGTGCGTTCCACCAGGGAGTTTGGAAGCACAGCTTTATCAGTCAGCGAGCCATGTCCCGATGGGGTTGATGCGGCCAGAACATTTCTGAAGTATCTTAAATATCACGGAAGTTGTGAGCTGGAGTTTATATACGACAGTAAAAGGCAGCAACTGATATTACTTGAGCTCAATAGCCGACTTTATAAAACCCAGTCGCTGGCTACCCATTGTGGTATAAACTTTAATTATCTGGCTTTACTGGATGCTATGAAAAAACCTGCCGTGGCAGAGTTGAAACAAATTTACGGCCCCGGATGGTGGCTGGCCTGGGGCGACTTGGCAGCAGGAGTCAGAAAAATGCAGAAGGGTGAAATGACCTTTCGGGATTTTATGGCCCCCTTGTCCTTTGATTTTGTAAATGGCATTGATGATCTGGACGATCCACTGCCGGGATTTGTAAATTTATTTAATGGGAAATATTAGTATAATAATCGTAAGTGATTTTCCTGGTTTTTTCATTAAAAATGGTGATTTACACTAATCACTATCAACTATAACTAAACACTAACTATCTGATATAAATGATAAATATAAACCAGAAACTAACCGGAAAAAAAGTGCTGGTAATCGGCGGTGGCGGATTCATCGGTAGCTTCGTTGTCGAAGAGTTGTTGAAGTATCCGGTGGAAGAAGTAGTGGTATACGACAATTTTGTACGGAGCAGTGAAGATAATATCGGTAAAAGTTTGCGGGACTCCCGTTGTCGGATTTTTGAATTTGGTGGAGATATCCGTGATTTGGATATTCTTGATCGTGCGGTAGAAGGTACAGATTATGTGGTTCATCTGGCAGCCATGTGGTTATTGCATTGCCGCGATTTCCCCCGCACAGCTTTTGATGTGAATATAGCAGGTACATTCAATGTTTTGGAGGCTTGTGCCAGGCATAGCGTTAAAAGATTGGTTTATTCTTCTTCAGCTTCTGTATACGGAGACGCAGTTAGTGTTCCTATGGGGGAAGACCATCCCTTTAACAACCGTAACTTTTATGGTGCTACAAAAATATCGGGCGAAGCTATGTGCCGGGCTTTTTACGATCGTTTCGGATTGAATTATGTCGGGTTGAGGTACATGAATGTGTTTGGACCCCGGCAGGACCAAAATGCGGTTTATTCGGGAGTGGTACCCATTATGCTCAATAAAATTGCAGCTGGTGAGGCGCCTGTGATAAACGGAGATGGTACCCAGGCCTATGATTTTGTTTATGTTCGTGATGTTGCACGCGCCAATGTGTTGGCTCTGGTAGCCGAGACGTCGGATGAATTTTTCAATGTGGGAACAGGTGTTCAGACTTCTGTGGCTGAGTTGTGCGATACAATTCTTAAGCTAAAAGAATCTGATCTTCAGGTTGAGTTCAGGCCTTATTCTGATGATGACAGCCGGCAGCTGGTGAAAAACAGAATTGGAGATACCCGAAAATCTTCAGAGTTATTGGATTTTTCTGCTGAATACACCCTGGAAGAGGGATTGGAGGAATTGGTTCTGTGGAGATTGGAAGAGGGAATTGACAAAAAATAGTCGGAGGATTCTTTATGTTTCAAATTTATAAGCAATCAACGGTTTCTGTAAGTGAATCCTGCATCATGGAAAAGGATGCCGGGAGGAATGTGCGTGCCGTTGTTTCTGAAAATTTGGGACAAGAGGTAGTCCGTTTTATCGATCGATTTGGAGATGCAAATAAAAAAAGTGCCCTTGTTACTTCTACTTCAAATGCCTTAAATATAAGGATGCATCCCAGGCATCAGATTCCATTTTTTGTCAATCTGGAGCAATTGAACAACGCAAAGCGGGTATGTGGCTTCTTGAAAGAAATCAATCTTAAAATGTCAGAAGGTGGCCTTTTTATTGGTTGCCTGGAAACGACTCATTTAAGACGTAAGCGTATATATGCCAAATACTCGGGCTTTTCAGGGCGAATTTATTATTTTTTCGATTACCTGATTAAACGGGTAGCCCCTTCTTTGCGCTCAACCCGCTGGATATACCGGATGTCTGCAGCTGGGCGTAACCATGCAATGTCTTATTACGAAATGGTGGGCCGCCTCTCTTATTGTGGCCTTCAAATAGAATCGGACCGGGTAATTGGGGGAATGCATTATTTTGCTGCACGAAAGGTGGCAAGTCCTCCTGTAAGTCCAAGAGAGAACTACAACCTGACGCTGTGTCTTTCCCGTGTGGGAAAAGGCAGGCAACGAATCAGGGTCTATAAATTCCGGACCATGGTGCCCTTCAGCGAATATGTTCAGGAACATATTTACAAACGGAATAAATTGAGAGAAGGGGGGAAATTTAAGAATGACCGGAGGGTAACCATCCTTGGGGGCATCCTTCGTAAATTCTGGCTCGATGAGTTGCCAATGGTCGTTAATATCCTGAAAGGGGATATAAAATTGGTGGGTGTCAGACCCATTAGTGACCAGTATTTGTCGCTTTATAAGCCTGAAGTAATACGTCTCAGAACTTCTGTAAAACCTGGTCTAGTTCCTCCCTATTATGTGGACCTGCCTTCCTCTCTTGATGAAATTCAGGAATCCGAGGTCAGATACATTGAGCGTTGGAAAAAAGCCCCTTTTAAAACAGACCTGATCTATTTTCTAAAAGCTTTGTGGAACATTATATGCTGCGGGGCCCGAAGCAAATAATTTTTTATGGGGAACCGCTCTTTTACTTAAATTGGAAACAGGCCTTGAGTTAAAGGACGGCCTTGGGCGGTGAGCCGAAAAAGCAAGTGAAGATGGCGTTTAAAAATCTTTTCTGTTTGATCCCGAAATTAGTTTTTGTTGGTTTTTGGGGCACCAAAAACCTTACAAAACTTAAATCGGGAGAGTTTAAAGATTTTAGCCATCAAATGCTGTTTTTTCGAGCGAAGCGGCCACAGCCTTGACTTTTTTTGATTCCTTTTTTGTGTCAAGACAAAAAAGGAATTGGGGTTTAGGGGCAAAGCCCCCAGAATTTGGAGTTGGGTATACACAAGGATATTCATTAATTTTTTATGGGTGAAAGAAAAGCATTTATTAAAGATACGTTTGTTTACGGACTCGGAAACGGGTTAAAGAAATTCATTGGTCTTTTTTTATTGCCATTTTATACCCGGGCTCTGACAGTTGGGGAATTCGGAATGTTGGAAACCCTTGGTACTGCTGCCGCGTTGCTTGGTGGATTCTTGTCTGTTGGACTCGATTCTGCTTGTGGTTATTACTATTTCAAGGCTTCTGACCGGCAGAAGGCAGATGTTTTATCCACAACCTTTTATCTGCGATTATTGTCTTTTCTGATAATTGTACCCCTGCTTTTTTTCCAGAAGCCATTAGCCCGTTTGGTTTTTGGGGATTCTGATCAAAGTTTTTTGATTGTTCTTCTGTTACTTCTGGTTCCTGTTAATTTGATGATGAGTGAACAGTCTCATTTGTTTCGGTATTTTCGTCAGCCCTGGCGCTACAATATTATCACCGTCGTCAAATCGCTGGCCAATATCGGCATTGGTATCACTTTGGTTATTGTGTTAAAACAAGGCGTACAAGGAGCCATGTGGGCGCGAATTGGCAGCAGTTTACTGGTCGTGGTTCTGGCTTTTGGAGTATTTAATTTCCGCAAATACAGTTTCCGGTTTTCCCTTGGGTGGGCCCGGCAGCTTCTCAAGTATGGCTTTCCGCTGATTTGGGCAGGAATAGCAGCCTGGATTTACAACAGCAGTGACCGCTTTTTCCTGTTGCACTATCACGATTTGCGTGAAGTGGGCTTATACTCTATCGGTGCTGTTTTTTCGCAGCCGGTACTTTTGATTAACATGGCTGTACAGATGAGTTTCAGCGTTTTGTTTTTTAAGTTGTACCATAAAGAAGAAAATCCTAATAAACCGGCCACCCGGAAAATGGCCGTGGACATTTACAGTTTGTATCTTTCAGGCAGTGTGATTTTGGCCACCACATTGTCGGTCTTTTCTGATGTTTTGATTCCTGTTGTGGCTACTCCCGATTATGCCGGAGGAGCAAGGGTGGTCCCTATGTTGGTTTTCTCTTATATTGCCGCCCAATCCTTTCAAACGATGGGGCCCGGTATCTCATTGTCAGAAAAAACCTGGCACTTTGCATGGATAACCGGCTTTACCGCTATTCTGAATATTGGACTCAACTTCCTTTTGGTGCCACGAATGGGCTTTATAGGAGCGGGTATCGCCACCCTTATCTCCTTTGTGATTTATTGGATTGTCAAAGTTTATGTGGCTTCAAAGTACTTCCCCATCAAATACCCATTTTTTAGCATATTGATGTTTTACGTATTTGGGGTTGGCGTTTCGCTGCTGATAACTACGTTTGAATTTCACGCTTCCGGTTGGATGAAGTTTTTGGCAATTTTGCTGGTGACGAGCTGCGCATTTTTGTTTAAATTGCTGAAGTGGGAAGATGTTAGGATGGTCTGGAGTAAAATTTCGCGGAGAGAAACATGAGCACATTATTATTATTCATACTTCTTTTTTCAATAGCAATTGCCGGTTTTTTGGTCATTCAAAGGTGGCCCGATTATGCTTTCTGGATCATCATTCTTTTGCTGTTCGACCCCACCGGGCACTTGTCGGTATATTTTGGAAAAGAGAGTTTAGGCGGATTTTATTACCGGGATTTTCTTTTTGCCATGTCCTTTCTTCCTTTAATGTCCTCACAGGTTTCAAAACGAGGGTTACTCAGCCATAAACCGTTTCTGATAATATTGGGCGTTCAGATTTTGTTTTTGCTGTATCATATTTTCGTCTTTGGCTACTGGCAGCCAGGCAAGGGTTGGGGGTACGTGTTTCGCTATGTTGTTGTACGTGAGCGGATGACAGTATTTGGATTTTTACTGATCATTCCTGTTTTTGTAATGGCTCGCCGCAACCTGCGCGTGTTTGTAGATGTTCTTGTTTGGTCTTCACTGGTGGTTTACCTTATGTATTTCTTTACCATCCTTACCAATGTTGACCTTATGCCCGTATGGCAGGCCGAGAGATACCGTGGCTCCGGCATTATGCGGTATCTTATGTTCAGTTCGGGTTTGACCGATATGCTCATTCCGTTGGCATTTTTAATGTTTGTCAGAAATGTTACTTACCGCTACAGTAAAGTGCTTTACTTATCGGTGATGCTTGTGGTTATTGCAATACTTTTGTCTTTAACCAAAAGCAGTTACATCAATATCGCCGGGTTGGTGGTGGCATGTCTGTTTTTGTATTACCGTTTTTACAGGGCATCAGTTGCTGGTTTAGTGGGAATGCTTATTGGCCCCGGTTTATTAATGCTATTGCTGATGTTTTTAGTATTCCCCGATTATCCACAACTGGTTTGGCGTCAGGTTGAAGACTTGTGGCTGTTTATTGCCGGAAGTTCCTATACCGGGGGCCAGGTAGAAGGGCGTTTGCTCAATCAGTGGCCTGCTCATTTGGCACTGATCAGTCAGCGGCCTTTTTTCGGCACGGGAGCTGGATTTTCAGAATTCTTTTCTCTCAGATTTCGTCCCTCAGACTATGAGGTCACTGATCTCCCCATTACCGGACACCTGGCTATGTACGGAGCTGTTGGTCTGTTGGTTTACAGTTTGTTGTATATTCAAATGTGGCGATATGTTGTAGTTGGCTATAGAATACTGAAGAATAAATTGCAGCATATTAACGAACTGGATGTGGCATTCTTTTTTGTCGTTTTTGCATGGATGGTGAAGACCTTCTTCTTTAAACCAAATTATCTGTTCAATGAATTGACTACCGGTACTCTATTGATCAATTTGTATGCAGGGATTTTAGTGGCCATCCTTTTTAGACAAAAAGCAGCCTTGGAAAAATGAGGACAGAGATTATCATACAATTGGTTTTATACCACGATGCGCATTACCTGGAAGGCCTTCTCAGTTCGTTGAAAGCCCAGACCTTTAAATATTTCAGGGTTTTTGCGTGGGATAATAGTAGTGATGATCAATCTGCCCAAAGGTTTAAGGAATTGTATCCTGACGGACATTTGATTAAATCAGATAAGAACCTGGGATTTAGCGGTGGCCACAATGCATTGTTAAAACAAACTCTTGAAGAAGGAGCTGACTATGTCTTAATACTAAATACAGATGTGCAAATCCATAAGGATTTTCTCAAACAACTTCACAATCAGATGACTCGTTTTCGGGGCGTTGATGCTTGTGGCCCTTTGATTTATGAAGGATTAGCCGGCAAAAGAACCAGTAAAGTTCAGTATTTTCGGTTGTATATGGATTTTATAAAGGCCCGGAAAAGTTCTCCCGACTCGGGGAAAGTCTTAAATACAAGTAAAGAATTACCCGTAAGTGCTGATGTTGATTATTTGGCCGGGGTGGCTCTCATGGTTCGAACGGAAGTTTTTAATGAAATGTTCCTATGGGATGAAGACTTGTTTCTTTATGGGGAGGAGCGGGACTTTTTTTATCGCTTTCGGAAGCAAAGACGGTTGGCCATGGTTACCAGAAAAGCAATTTGCTGGCATTTTCATGATTGGTCTGTCGGTAATTCCAAAAGCTATCAACGGGAATATTATTATTTGAGACGCAACAAAATCTTGTATTTTAAGAAATACCGACTAAAGCGGGGAATGGTTTGTTTTCTGCTGAGTGAGATTTTCAAATTACCCGTATCTGCAGTATGGACCATCCGAAAAGGCGGAATTCGAATGTTCTATCTATACTGGCTTGGTATTTGGCACGGAATAAGAGGGATAAAAGGTCGAAATGACCATTTGTAAAAAAATGCAGACTCTAAAAATAATAGTCCGTTATCCCGATGGCTTGGGATTGCAATGAGCTCTGAATTAACTGTTTATATGTTAATAGCTTTTTGGGGTTAACGGTCCGAACGTCAATTGGTTATGATTCATCTTAAATCTAACCTGCCTGCCGTCAGGCAGGTATCTGAAAATCTAACGATCTATTGTAAAAAGGTCTGCATTTCTTTTTTTAACCCCGGAAACTTACCCCTACTGGGGTTTGTTTTTTATTCTGTCGTTGATGAATCTTTTCAAAAAGAATATAAATGAAATGAGTGATACCACCATCATCGTAAGAACTCTGAGTAATGCCGGGGTGTCGCCTCGTTCAATGGAGCCTTTGAGAGGGAAAATCAATCCCAGTAATATCATAAATGTAATCACCATTACCGCATTGGAAATACCTTTGCGGTAATTTCTCACGCCTTTGTTTAAAAGCAGTATTGCAACTCCAAAAACAACTGGTATCAAGGCGGTTGGCGATGGTGAATCCGGCCATAAATGAGACCAGATACCTAATATAATTAATACAATGCCATTGATTAAACTTAAAGCGTATAATTTCATAGTAAATACTTTTTTGAATAACGCTTAAAATTGATGAATGTTTAGCCTTAACTTTGTTGATAAAATCCTTAGGAATTATGAATGTTGCTATCATAGGAGGGGGAGCTGCCGGATTTTTCTCGGCCATAACTGCAAAGGAGACGCATCCGGAAGCCAAAGTGGTCATCTTTGAAAAATCGGGCAGACTATTATCTAAAGTGAAAATATCAGGGGGTGGACGGTGCAATGTAACCAACGCCTGCAATGATGTTAGTGATCTGATAAAAGCGTATCCACGTGGGGGTAACAGTCTTAAAAAGCTGTTTCATAGCTTTGACAATAAAGATGCCATGCAATGGTTTGAAACCCGGGGAGTGCCGTTGGTCGTTCAGGAAGATCAATGTGTTTTTCCTGCTGCACAGGACTCTCAGATGATTATTAACTGCTTTCTGAATGAAGCTAAAAAACTGGGTGTTCAGATAGAAACGTATTCCGGAGTCAGGGAAATTGAAAAGTGTGATAATCGATGGGAACTACACTTCCTGAGCGAGGCTCGTCCCACACAGCAGTTTGACAAAGTAATTGTTACAACTGGTGGAAGTCCCCGGGAAGAAGGTTTGGACTGGCTGAAAAAAATTGGACATAAGATTGTCGCGCCTGTACCTTCTTTATTCTCTGTCAATATGGCCGACAATAAAATTACCCGGCTTACCGGATTGGTGGTAGATGATGTTTGGACAAGTGTTGCGGGTTCAAAATTTAAGACCGACGGACCACTTTTGATAACCCATTGGGGAATGAGTGGTCCGGCCATTTTGAAACTTTCTTCTCTTTCTGCCAGGCATCTGCGTGATTGCGGGTATCAGTTTACATTGCAGGTTAATTGGCTGGCGGTGAAAGATCTCCAATGGGTAACTTCCCGTCTTCAGGAAATAGCAGAGAATCACCCCAAAAAGATGATGGCCAATTACCGGCCATTTTCAATCCCCGAAAGGCTCTGGATCTTTCTTTTGGAAAAGATTGGGGTGCCGGGAGATAAAAAATGGGGAGAAACAGGAAAAAAAATTATCAATAAACTAGTGGAAGTATTAACCAATGATTCCTATCCCGTTTCTGGCAAGGCAACTCATAAAGAAGAATTTGTTACCTGCGGAGGAGTGAGTCTCAAAAGCGTGGATATGAAAACCATGCAAAGTAAAGCAGCCAAAAACCTGTATTTTGCCGGAGAGGTGTTGGATATTGATGCCATTACCGGTGGCTTTAACTTTCAGTCTGCCTGGACTACCGGGTTTGTGGCGGGGCAGTTAAGATAAAAATGCCCTTTTCAATGCTTGTATCATTGAAAAGGGCAATAAATGTGTTAGCTTCTATTTTATGGGATAAACGCCTTCATTGTCTCCGTTCAGAAACTCTTCGATTGAAGCCAACTCTTTCTGTGCTTCTTCCATGGTTGGAAATTCTCCCAGGACTATTTGGTTGCTTTGAAAAAAGGAAGAACTGGCAAACTGCCCGACCAGAGCAGCTTTGTTTTTACCACCGATGTTCCGGTTAAGAGAGAGTCTTATCACGTTTACAAGTTCCTTTTTATTCTGTGATTTTATTCACATAAAAGGATGAATTTTAATGGTGAAACAGTCTCACGCCAATATTAACGAAGGTGATGCCATATTTTTTAGCGGTGGCCATAATTTCTTCATCACGAATGGAGCCTACCGGCGAACCTATGTACTTGATCCCGTATTTTGCCGCCAGTTCAATGTTGTCTTTTTGAGGGAAGAAACCATCCGATATCAGGCATGAGCCATCCAATTCACTCAGCATTACTTTGTCTCCGAACGCTTCTTCTCTTTTCTGCTCAATAAGTTGATCCAGTTCTGTGCGCTTAAGGCCTTCCTGTTCTTTCAGAAAGGAATAATCAAGTTGCGTTTTCTGATACCAGATATTGGCTTTGTTGAGAGCCAGTCCGGAGCAAAGAATTCTTGATTGCTGACCTGATCCAATGCCGATCACTTGTCCATTGTTAACAACGCAAATGGAGTTAGACATGGTATATTTCAAAGTGAGAATGCCAAGTTTTAAGTCAGAAACAATTTGAGGCGTAAGTGCCCCGCTTTCGGTTTTGACATCTTTGAGTAACTCATCGGTAACTTTCAGTTCATTTCTTTTCTGACGAATCGTTATTCCATAAACCTGTCGTTCTTCCACTTCGTCCGGCTCATAATCTTTATCAATGCTGAAAACAACATACCCTCCCTTTTTCTTTGACTTCAGAATTTCAAGAGCCTCCGGGGTGTAATCCGGGGCAATAACGCCATCCGAAACTTCCGATTTAATCATTCGGGCAGTCGCTTCATCCACGGTTTCGCTTAAAGCTACAAAATCGCCAAAAGAGGCCAGCCTGTCGGCCCCCCTGGCTCTGGCATAGGCCGATGAGAGTGGAGACGTTTCTTTTTTGATAAGATAAGCCTGTTTTTCTTGCTCTGTGAGCTCAGTTTCCAAAGCAACGCCGGAAGGGGTAACATGCTTAAAAGAAGTGGCGGCCGCTTTTCCCAAAGTTTGCGATGCTTCTTTTACCAGTTGCCATGAGTTGAGTGCGTCCAGAACATTGATAACACTGGCTTTTCCATTCAGTAATTTAAAAGCATTGTTATCATCAATAACCTCTGCATAATCCTGATAGGGATTCATCCCGTACTTTAATTTCATCAGTTTGTGGTTTTATGGTTTGTAATGACGTAAGTTTTCTTTGAATCAGTTTAGAATGAAGTATTTAGGTGAAGATGCATTGCTCTGTTGATCTTTTTCCTCATTGAATTCTGATTGAAACAGCTACGAAGTTACAAACTAAATTGGGAACGTAATTGAATTTTTTATTCTCATCAGGCAATAAGAATTTTGTTACGTTGAAAGAAAGTTTAATAGTTCTTTTAACACCAGAGGAGTTAAAAGGGAATAACAGATGATGCAAATTATCATTCTTGTAATAAGATTTGAGATTATTCCCTTGTTAATGCCTGGTTCCAAAACGCTTAAAGACGGATATGTGGGGTTGTAATACACTTTTGTCTCAAGGCCTTTGGGGTATTGGGTTACCATATTCCGTGAGAAGTCTTCAGTGTACGTTTTTATGAAATGTCCAATGAACAGGATTCTTGAGAGAAAGCTCTTTCTGTTGACCTGGTATTCGTATTTTATTCTTGGAAAAAATTTTGTTTTACGTGAAATCTGATGTACTTCAGATATCACAATAGTACCTGTTGTTTGTAGCCAGCTTCGGGAGGCATTGCCGATCCATGCTACAATAAAAGCTGCCAAAGCAAAACCAACTGCCAGTGCCGCAAAAAGATTCTGGAACCAAAAAACTGGCTCGGGGATTGTAACTGTGTCCATGATTTTGAAATAAATAATGTGAAATGTTTGCTTTATTGGTGGCTTTTAGGACCGGAAATTGAAACTATTCCTGAAAGAAAAATATTTTTGGAGATAGAACGTTTTGGCTTTTGACCGCAAGATAACTCATGTTTCTCATCGTTTAGAAAGATGGAACTCAAACAGGCATAGTTTCGTAATATGAATTCTTATGAAGAAGAATTTCCACATAGCAAGAATCCGATCTCGGTTTATTCAATTATTGGAGTTGAAAAACAATTGGATGTTTTTTCTGTTCCTGATTTTTATGGTGCAGATAAATGGTTCTTCATGTTCCAGAAAAGTTTTGCCGGGAATATCATATACGAAGCTGGAGAATAAGACCGGTAAAGGAATGTTGAACAGGTTTCTGGAAGATGGGACCGGAAAGCGTTTGCCGATGGGAACGGTGAGTGAAGAGGATCTTATATCCACAGCCAAAGAATACATTGGTGTTCCTCATAGAATGGGAGGATGCTCTTCCCGGGGCATGGACTGTTCTGGTTTGCTGATGCGGGTCTTTGCTATCCATGGAATAACCTTACCTCATAATTCAGAGGAACAGGCCAGATATGGTGATATTATTGAAAGTAAAAGCCAGTTAAAGAAAGGGGATTTGGTCTTTTTTGTTAATACTTATCGTACACAGAGATTTATTACCCATTCCGGGATTTATGCAGGTAATAATCGGTTTGTTCATACATCTTCAAGTCAGGGTGTCACCATTACCTCTCTGGACAATGTTTGGTGGCGCGATAAGTTTATATTTGGTACCCGCATTTTTAATTGAAAGATGTTTGCTGAATTTTTTGAGCCATATTCTCTGCTGAAAAACATCTTTCAAAAACAAAATTTAAACAGTTTCTAACCACTTCTCTCTATGCCAGCGGTAAAGTAAAGAAAAAAGTACTTCCTTTACCTTCTTCACTTTCTGCCCATATTTGCCCCTTGTGCATTTTAACAAAATCTTTACACAGCAGGAGTCCAAGTCCGGTTCCGGTTTCATTTTTAGTTCCTCTGGTGGAATGTGGTTGTTCTATTTTGAATAATTTACCCAGATCTTCCTTTTTCATGCCAACACCTTTATCTGCCACAGATACCAGAGCTTTGTTCTCCAGGCCCCTGGCCGAAATGGTAATTACGCTTTCCGGAGGACTGAATTTAAGACTGTTCGAAATCAGGTTTCTTAAAACAGATTCAACCATGTGTTTATCTGCCCAAATGGGAAGGAAATTCTTTGATTTATTGAGAACTTTTATAGATTTCCGGGTAGCTGTATTTTTAAATAAGTCAATGGTTTGACGAATCATTTTTCCTAATTCGAGGTATTCAGGAACAAAATCAATCCTTCCGGATTGAGCTCTTGACCACTCCAGTAAATTGGAGAGCAAATCCATGGCCTGTTGTGATGATTTTTGTATGATCCGGGCATAGTCTTCGATACCACCGTAGTCCTTCTCCCGAATCTGAGCGATTAAAAGATCGGTGAATCCGACAATGCTACTGAACGGACTGCGAAGATCATGGCCAATAATGGAAAAGAACCGGTCTTTAGTGGCATTCAGTTCCTTTAAACTCGCCTCACTCTTTCTTAATGCCTCTTCGGCTTTTTTCCTTTCTGAAATGTCTCTTACGTTAAGAACAATTGACTTGATCTGCGGATTATCCAGCTGGTTGGTTCCAAAGGCTTCCAGGTAGACCCAACCGCCATTTTTGTGTTTGTGACGGTATTGGGTACCTCCATTGTTGTTGTTATAAATGATATCCTGAAGTCCCTCAATAGCTTTTTGTTGATCATCGGGATGGAGAAAGCCTTCAATTACCGGAATGTTGGTTAATTCTTCGGGTTTGTATCCGAGAATTTTTTCGCAGGAATCGCTGACATAAATCTGATTTCCTTTGGTATCCAGCAAAACCAATAAATCAAAAGAATTTTTAATTAGATGATGGAAGATTCCATCATCTATTTTGAGAATGTCATTGATATTTGTTTTTTTATTTCCCGGGGCTTCGTCCATATTTTAAATATTTAAAGGAAAATGCCTTCGCCAACTCCAATAGGCAGATCCAGCCAGAACCAAACAAAAAGCAATATCAACCACATTAGGAACAGAACGACAGCGTACGGTACTAAAAGTGAAACAACTGTCCCAATTCCTACTTTTTTGTCATATTGGCGAATCCATCCGATAAGCAGGGGGAAGTATACATATAATGGGCTTACGCAATTAGTAATGCTGTCTCCCACCCGGTACATAAGTTGCACAAAGGCGGGTGTGAATCCCAACTGGGCAAGCATGGGAATAAACACTGGTGCAAAGATGGCCCATTTGGCCGAGCCACTCCCGATAAAAATATTGATGAAAGCCACCAGCATCATGTAAAGAGTAAACATAAACGGCCCTGTTAGTCCCGTGGATTGAAGGAAATCGGCGCCGTTAATAGCCAAAATGGCATCTAGCCGGCTCCAGTTGAACAGATTTATGAACTGGGCTACTACCAGCATCAGCACAATATACCCCGACAGATCTTTCATGCCTTGTCCCATGTATTTTATCACATCATCAGCGTGCTTGATGCTGCCGGTGGTTTTGCCAAAGAAATACCCCGGAATGGCAAATAAAAAGAAAAGTATAGGTACCAGGCCACGTAAAAATGGTGAAGGAACAATGCCTCCTGTTTCCTGATTTCTTAAGGGCCCCCACGAGGGGATGGTGAGCAATGCCACAACGGCAATAATTACCAGGGCCGCATAACCGGCTTTTCGCAATCCTTTGCGTTCATCATCGGTAACTTTATGGGTGTCCGGAGTGGCAAGTTCCTGATGGTTTCCCATGGCAAACCGCCTGGTTCGAGGTATGGTGTAGCGGGTTACCACAAAAGCTCCTCCCAGTCCCAACAAGATGGTAGATATAATCATGAAATACCAGTTGGCTGTGGCACTTACTTCGCCAACGCCCTGTATCTTTGAGGTGACCTCGGTACTGATTCCGGCTAATAAAACATCCGTTCCTGCAATAAAGAAATTGGCCGTAAACCCTGCTGTTGCACCTGCATATCCGGCTACCAGTCCTGCCACAGGGTGAAGCCCCATTTGACTGAATATGAGGGCCGCGATAGGTGGAACTATAACTACACCTGCGTCAGATCCAATGTTTCCGCAAGCCCCGATGACAAATATTACAGGCAGTACAATTTTTCGTGGAACAGAGAAAGCCAGGTTCCTCATCACCAGGGATAAAAGGCCGCTTTTCTCGGCTACCGAAACCCCCATCAGCATGACTAAAACTAATCCCAGCGGTGCAAAATGGGCGAAATTGGTGACCATTTCCTGCAAAAACCTGCGAAGCCCGTCTCCAGACAATAGGTTTTGTGCCTTTACTACTTCTCCTGTTGCCGGGTCGGTGGCTTGAACTCCAAGAAATGAGCTGATAAAGCTGATTAAAACAACAAAAATGGTTATCCAAACAAACATCCAAAAGGGATGTGGCAGTTTATTTCCCATTTTTTCAATCCAATCCAATACGGCGTTGCCTTTGGGAGACGTATTTTCTGCTTTGGTCATGAGGTTTTGAATTTTATAGGTTTACCTTGCCTTTTTAAAAGTTACCCGGAGTGTTAAAAAAATAAAAATACCATTTCCCAAATATGCAAAAAATGTATTACAATTCCATTTTAGGTTTAGCTCTTATATACAAATATCTTTAATTGGTCAAATACTGCCCGACACTGACCAGTCTTCTTAGCTTTTAGCTCTCTAATTCCTTAAATTTAATGGGTATTTATGTTGGAAATGGAAAATTATCCGAATGTTTTTTCCGGACGTGTTCTGTTTGTATGCAGTGGAAATAAAAATGGTTTATGTACACCTGCGGTGAATGAGCAAGCCAGGGCCCTGAAGAAAAGGGGAGTTAAAATATCATTTTTCAGAGTTGAAAGAAAGGGAGTTGCAGGCTATCTTAGAGGGGCGTTGACGTTGAAACGACACTTAAAAGAGAATAAATATGACGTGATACATGCCCATTATGGATTAAGTGCCATAATGGCCACCCTCTCCGGAGCCCGGCCGTTGGTTGTTTCGTTGATGGGCAGCGATGTTTTTGGTCCCCGGTGGATTTTAACTCTGGTTAAATTTTTCACCAGATTTTTTTGGCCGGTTACAATAGTGAAAAGTTGGTCAATGGCTCAAAAGATAGATGTCCCAAAAGTTTTGGTAATACCCAACGGGGTGGATATGGAACTGTTTAGAGAAATTCCCAGAAAAGAAGCCCGGCAAAAATGTGGTTTTTCAAAACCCAAAGTGGTAATGTGGCCGGCAGACCCCGGTCGTAAAGTGAAAAACTTCGACCTGGCTGCAGCTGTTATGAAGGTTTTGAATCGAAGTGATGTTGAGTTGAAACCGGTATATGGAATTGACACCATGTTGATGCCTTATTTCTATAATGCTTCGGATGTGGTTTTGTTGACATCTCTTTGGGAAGGATCTCCCAATGTGGTAAAGGAAGCACTGGCTTGTAATGTTCCGGTCGTCTCAACCCGCGTAGGAGATGTGGAAGAAAGAATCAACGGACTTAAGAACTGTTCTACTTGTGATCCTTATCCTGAAATCCTTGCAAAAGCATTGCAGCAATCCCTGGAAAATGAAAATAAGCCGGATGGAAGAAACAGAATTAAAGAACTGGACAATAATATCGTGGTGAGAAAACTTCTGACCCTTTACAGCCAATGTATTTAGCCGCCTCATCCAAAACCTTCTCATCATTAAATAAGGAGTCAGAGCAGAGATATGGCATTAAAAATTATTTCAGATCCCAAACGGGTAGATCGCGAGAAATGGGAAGCGTTTGTGCTTGACCATCCCGATGGCAGTGTTTTTCAATTGCCCGGAATGTTTGATGTGCACGAGCATGCCAAATACCAGCGACCGGCAGGTTGGTTCGCCTTCGAAGGTGATAACCTGGTCGGGCTTATGGTTTCTGTGAATTTTTGGAATGCAATTTTTCCGATGTCTCTTTTTACTCGACGTCAGGTGGTTTTTGGAGGCCCCCTGGTGGCTGAAAATGATATGGGGGTTTTGCTGGCGCTTTTGGAAGCATTAGTGAAAGAGACGGGGCGTAAAGCAGTATTCAGTGAAATCAGGAATTTAAAACTTGGATTGTCGCTCAAGCCGCTGTATGAAGAAGCAGGTTTTTATTATGAATCTCATCTGAGTGTGGGTATTGATATGAGTCGCAAATCAAATGATCTTTGGGCTTCTTTGTCCCCAAGCCGTCGTGACAATATTCAGAAAATGGGGACAACCAATCATACCATCAGAAATCTGCACGGTTCGGAAGACGTCTATAAGATTTGGGATATTTTGCGTTGTTATATAGGCCGAAAAGGGCGTCCAATCCCGGATTTATCCTTATTTCAGTCCCTTGATCAATCCCCGCTTTTAAATACCCATCTCCGGATTAAAGGTATGGAGATTAATCATGAACTTAAGGCTGTTATTCTCATTATGATTATTAAAAACCGGTCCGTTATCTGGTTCGACGGTCATTGCCTTTCCGACAAAGAATTCTGGAAGTATGATGGGTTTTTGTGGGGTGTCATTCAGGAATTGCAGAGCGAAGGTATCCGCTATCTTGATTTGGGAACTGGGGGCAGGCCCGGGAAGGATTATTTTGCACGTCAATATAAAAAGTCATACGGAGGGATGGTAAAAGAGACCGGGCGATATATTTATGTACATAACTGGTTGCTTTGGGGATTAGGAAAAGTATTTTACCGTTGGTACAAAAGAATCAGGCGATTTATTTTTCGTAATTATTGTTATTCCTGATTAAAGCAATGTTTGTATGAAAATATTTATCGATATAGGCCATCCTGCTCATGTTCATTATTTCAGGCATTTTATACGGATAATGACTGAACATGGGCATCAGTTTTTTGTAACGGCACGCAAACGTGAGCATATTCACGAACTTTTGGATTTTTATAATGTCTCTTTTCGAAGCCGTGGACGAGGAGGCCGTTCTTTTATTGGGAAGATTTTTTATTTACTGATCACTGTTTTTTGTCAATATCTGAGGGCCCGGAAATTTAAACCGGATCTCTTCCTTGACTTCAGTACCATTTACTCAGGTCCTGCTGCTTATTTGCTTGGTAAACCTTATATAACTTTTACTGATACTGAAAACACAGGGGTATATCGGAAACTTATCAAGCCTTTTTGCAGGGAGGTTTATACGCCAAAATATTTCACCAGTGACCTGGGATCCAATCACCATCGATTTAACGGATTGATGGAACTGTCCTACTTGCACCCCAACTACTTTGAACCCGATCTTTCCGTTCCTGAGTCCCTGGGTTTAAAAGCCAATGAACCTTTTGCAGTTGTCCGCTTTGTGGGGTGGGGGGCCGTGCACGACCGGGGAAAGCAAGGTTTTTCAAATAAAAAGAAAATAGAACTGGTTAGATCGCTCGAGAGATTTGGACGGGTTTTTATCAGTGCAGAGGGCCCATTGCCCGAGTTGTTAGAGCCTTTACGTTTAAAACTGGCCTCCCATAAAATACATGATCTGCTTTTTTATGCTACACTATTGGTAACTGAAGGGGCCACTATGGCTACCGAAGCCGCAATCCTGGGTACGCCTGCCATTTTTGTGTCGGACTTCAAATTAGGAAATCTTCAGTATTTAGAAGATAATTATGGAATGGTACTGAATTTCGGCACTTCGGAGAGAGAACAGAATCTGGCGTTAAAAAGTGCAGGCATGCTGCTCGGGCGCCCCGGAACCAAGACTAACAGTGCCCGCCAGGCAGAAAAGATTCTGGAAGACCACATTGATGTTACTAAATTTATGGTTGAAACAATAACGAGTATGTCATGAGCTATCGCATTCCACTTATTCGCCCTTATATCAGCAAACGGGTTAAAACAATGATCAATGAAGTTCTGGACAGTGGTTACCTTACCGAAGGACCGGTTACCAGACAATTCGAATCTGCTGTGGCCGGTTATACCGGAGCCGGACATGCTGTGGCGTTTACTTCCTGTACCACCGGACTGGAAACTGCTCTGCGAGTACTGGGAGTGGGACCGGGTGATGAGGTAATTGTTCCCGATTTCACTTATCCGGCAACAGCCGGTGCGGTTCAAATTGTGGGAGCTACCCCTGTAATTGTAGATGTGGATCCCGATACCATGTTGATGACTCCGGAACTTGCAGAGGAAGCCATTTCTGCTTCTACTAAAGTTATTATTCCTGTATCTCTGTTCGGGCTTCCTTTTGACCACGATGGTTTTACAGAGTTGAAGAAAAAATACGAAGTATGGATACTTGAAGATGCGGCCTGTGCTCTCGGAAGTGTCTACAAAGGAAAACGAACCGGTACTTTGGCAGATATCTCAGTGTTTAGTTTTCATCCCCGGAAATTTATTACCACCGGAGAAGGAGGAATGGTTACCACCGATAATGGAAAATGGGCTGAGGCAATGAACCGGTATAAACATTTTGGAATGGGAAAACCGGGAGATCGGGGAGAGTTGGTCTTTCTCACTCCCGGTACTAATTATAAAATGAGTAATGTGCAGGCGGCAATTGGATTGGCTCAGATGGAAGATATTGATAATCTGCTGGCTGAACGCATGAATCTGGCCGAAAAATACACTCGTCTTTTGGAGCCGGTGAAAAGCATACAATGTCCGGTTGAGCCCGAATATATTAGTCACTCATGGCAGAGCTATACGGTCTTTGTCAAAGGAAGGGATGACATAATGAGAAAAATGAGGAATCAGGGTATAGAGGTGCAGATTGGTACTTATGCGCTTCATATGCACCCTGCTTTTCAGGATGGCAATGCCAAACTCAGGGGGCAATTTCACGGAAGCATCCGGGCTTTTGAAGAAGCGCTGGTTTTGCCCATGTACCATGGCATGACCAGTCAGGAACAAACAGAAGTAGTGGAAAAATTAAGTGAATGTGTGGAATAACTGGAATCATAAATCACACGGCTGAGCCTGCTGATGAAGCACTATGCAGGAAAATGGCCGGGACACTCGCTCACCGCGGGCCCGACGGGGAAGGAGTGTATGCATCCGGTCCCGTTGCCCTTGGGCATCGGCGGCTCGCTATTCTTGATTTGACAGAAACGGGGCAGCAGCCGATGATCTCGTCTGATGGTAACCTGATTCTGGTATACAACGGGGAGGTATACAATTTTCCCGAATTGAAGCAGGAACTCATCCGTAAAGGGTATCACTTTAGAGGGCATTCCGATACGGAGGTGATTGTGAATGCGCTTCACTGTTGGGGAAATGATGCCATTAAACGGTTCAACGGGATGTTTGCTTTGGCAGCCTGGTTCGTAAATGAAGGGCGGTTATTGCTGGCTCGCGACAGGTACGGCATCAAACCTTTATATTACTACCATTCGGCTGATTCCTTTTTGTTTGCATCTGAGGTCAAAGCGTTGCGGCAACATCCGGCTTTCCGGTTTGGGGTATCCAATGATGCCTTGATTGAGTACTTTTCTTTTCAGAATGTATTCAGTGATGTTACCCTTTTTGAGGGAGTAAAATTACTGCCTGCGGGGCATTATATGGAAGTCTTCCCGGGCAAAAAGGTTAATGAACCTGTCTGTTATTGGGATTTTGATTTTCAGTCAGTTCCTATGCAAAAGGAGGAAGCGCTTGAAGAATTGCAGCGTTTATTTGAGAAAGCTGTTGAGCGGCAGTTGATTTCCGATGTGGAAGTGGGTGCCTACCTTAGCGGGGGCATGGATAGCGGAGGTATTACCTGTGTGGCCTCCCGGCAGTTTAAAAATTTGAAATCTTTTACTGCAGGTTTCGATCTTTCTTCAGCTTCAGGGTTGGAACTGAACTTTGATGAACGGGAGCGATCAGAGTTTCTGTCTAACCTTTATAAAACGGAACATTACGAGGTCGTTCTTAAAGCAGGCGATATGGAGCGGGTAATGCCGGAGCTGACCACTCATTTAGAGGATTTAAGGGTGGGGCAGTCTTACCCCAATTACTATATATCCCGATTGGCCGGCCGCTTTGTGAAAGTTTGTTTGTCGGGAGCCGGCGGAGACGAACTTTTTGCAGGTTATCCATGGCGGTATTATCATAATACAGCAGAAGGCTACAACAATGGATTTGCCGATGGCTATTTTAAATATTGGCAGCGATTGGTTCCCGATCATTTAAGGGAATCCTTTTTTCGACCCTGGCTGAGAGAGAAAATAGATTTTGATCGGCCGGCCACTGTTTTCCGGCATTTATTAAACAATGGGCTTCCCGATACCGCCGATCCAAAAGCGTTTATCAATAACTCCCTGTATTTCGAGAGCAAAACCTTTTTGCACGGACTTTTGCTGGTGGAAGATAAGCTGAGTATGGCGCACGGTCTGGAAACCCGGTTGCCTTTTTTGGACAATGATTTGGTGGACTTTGCTATGAAGCTCCCTGTTGAACTAAAGCTTCGGGATTGGGAGAAAATGGTGAATGTTAATGAAAATGACCTGTTCAGCAAAGCAAAGCAGTTTAAGTCTCCCTCTACGGATGGGAAAATTCTGTTGCGTGAAATGCTTCAAAAATATGTGCCTGAGAATTATTGCAACGGGCACAAGCAAGGGTTCTCAGCTCCCGATGCCAGCTGGTTTAAAGGAGAGAGCATGGATTACATTAAAAAGTTTCTTTACCGGAAGGATGCACGAATTTACGATTTTATAGAGCCATCAATCGCCTTTAAATTAATGGATGAGCATATGGCCGGGCAAATGAACAGGAGATTGCTGATTTGGTCGTTGCTGAGTTTTGAATGGTGGCTGCGGGTGTTTGAATGATAGTCCTTATCAGTGTTAACAAAAAGAAAGGTGTTTATATGAAGGTTGCAATTACCATAGATGTGGATTGGGCTCCGGATAAAGTGCTGGAGCACACGCTTAAGCTGTTTTCAAAAGCAGGGGTGCCTTGTACCATATTTGCAACGCACAGAACCTCATTATTGAGCGGCCTGGATCAAAAGCAATTTGAAATTGGGGTGCACCCAAATTTTAACCCTTTGTTTGATGGTGATAAAAGACATCCCGTTGATGTTGTAGCTCCCCTGCGTGAGGCATTTCCGGGAGCAATGGGCATCAGGTCTCACTCCTCCCTTGTGAGTAATGTGCTGGTTGAAATGTTTGGTGAAATGGGCTTTCAGTACGAGAGCAATATTTGTCTGCCTTACAGTAAAAAACTGGAAGTACTTCCTTTATGGAATGGAATGATGCGCATCCCCTTTAACTGGGAAGACTATCTTCACTTTTCATTTGGTAAATCCTTCCGGGATGCCGATCTGGATTTTTCGGAAGGCTTACACATACTCAACTTCCATCCGGTACATATATTTTTGAATACCGAAACACGTGAACGTTACGAAGGGGCACGTCCTTTTTATCAGGATCCTGAACACTTGTATGGTTACCGAAATTTAGGCAGAGGGACTGCAACACTTTTAGAAGGACTTCTGATGAAGAATTACCCCTTTGTGAAACTTGAAGATATTTTTCATGAGCAAAAGGTTGAAATCTAAAAAGTTTAGAGTATTTGTAGGTCCCGGAAATACAGCCGGTAATGCCCATTATATTGCCCGTTCTTTACGAAGAGTGGGTGTCTTTGCACGCAGTTATGTTTACCGTGCCCACGAATTTGGCTATCCTGTTGATCATGAAATTACCCAGTTTCGGTCTGTAGGGCGAAAGGGGATCATAAAAATTGTGAATAACCGATTTGTGCTGCGCCCTTTGAATGCAATGATTCGTTTCGTCTTTTTTATTTCCGTCTTGTTTCGATACGACATTTTTTATTTCATCTCTCCATATACTTTCTTCCACAGTCACCGGGATTTGGCTATATTGAAATTTTTTGGCAAAAGGATCGCGTTTTTCTTTCCCGGTTGTGCAGAAAAGGATCCCCATGATGAGTTCAATGCAATGAGATACAGCGATTGCTGGTATTGTAATGATGAAAAGAAACAAACCTTTTGCCTTTGTTTCGAACCCGATAAGAAAAAGAAACGCATTCAAAAGTTTGAGAAGTATGCGGACTATGTTTTTTCCAGACCTAATACCTCAGGATATTTGAAGAATCCTCAGATGGCTTATCCCATGTGGCTGATGACCGACCCGCCCGAATCATCCCTGAACCTTGAAAAATTTGATCACCCCTCCTCCTATAAGATCATGCATTTCCCGTCTCATAGCGAGTTGAAGGGGACCAAATATGTGGAATCTGCTCTAGCAATTTTGGGGAAGCATTACAATATTGATTATTTGTCTAAGCGAATGAAAAACCGCGAAGTATTGGAGAATCTGGAGAAAGCGCATCTTCTGATAGATCAGTTTACCCACACATTTGGTTTGTTGGCCATAGAAGGTATGTCGAGAGGCTGTGTGGTTATTTGCAGAATGGAAAAATGGGCCAGGGAGAGCTATCCGGACATCCCTCTGGTGAGCTGCAATCCCGAAGATCTTGAGTCTACGATAAAGGAATTGCTGGATAATCCGGAAAAAATGAAAGAAATTGCGAAAAAATCCGTTGAATGGTATCAGGAGCATGCCACTTTGGAGAGGGTAGGGGAAAAGATGGTGAAAATTTTTCGCGGGGGAAAATGATAATCGCAAGCTCCTGTCTGGTTTCATACCGATCGGATACTTTGATGTTATAAAACCATTTTGTTGAGTTGGGGAAAATGGAAATCCCTGACATTTTTTTTTAATAAAGCGAACGCCGGTATTTTTTTGATCAAAGCTTTTGTTTTGAATACTTGTGGGCGGGTTAGGTGATGATTTTTATACTATATTTAATGCTAAAATTCATATGAGTAAACTCTATCCGGGATTCTTCTCTTTTGTATTCTTCCTGTTTTTCTCAACGGGGCATTTTGGTTTTGTTAGTTCCGTGAAGGCTCAAAGTGTACCTGTCCATATAGACAATACCGGCATTTATACCTTCATTGATGAACTGGCCAACATTGGTGTAATTGAGGTTAATTCGCTTGTAAAACCTTATAGCAGAAAAGACATTGCTGAATGGCTGGTAACTGCTTCGGCAACAGAAGGGCTGACGACAAGACAACGAGAAGAAATTGAATTTTACCTCCGGGATTTTGGAAAGGAGTTAAGCAACGAATGGCCTGTGAACAAGCGTTTCGATATTTTTTATTATTCCGATTCTGTTTTCAGATTGACCGCCAATCCCATTTTGGGACTTGAACTTTTTTCCTCGGGCGGTGAAATGGCTTATCATAGATTCAATGGAGGCGAAATTCACGGTACCATCGGGGAGCACTTTGGGTTTTACGGCAGTTTAAGAGACAATTACGAGTCTGAAATACTTGGAGGACCTGCTTATTTAATTGACAGACGCGGGGCAGTCTATAAAGGGGATGAGGTTGAACAAGACTACAGTGAAGCCCGGGGGGGAATCTCCTGGACCTGGGATTGGGGCGAAATAGGTCTTCATAAAGATCATTATACCTGGGGGCACGGCTACAATGGAGCCAATATTCTTTCCGGAAATACCCCTTCGCATGCATTCTTGTCCTTGAATATTAAGCCGGTATCATGGTTTGAACTCAATTACATGCATGGATGGCTGGTGTCTGAAGTCGTAGACAGTTTGAGGTCGTTTGGCTATTACGATGGTACACGCGAGGTCTTTGCTGATAAATATTTGGCGGCCAACTTTATGACGGTTCGTCCCCTTAAGGGATTGAATGTGTCTTTCGGCAACAGTATTATTTATGCTGATACAAAAATCAACCCGGCTTTTCTGGTGCCGTTTATATTCTTTAAATCAGTGGATCACACCTATAACGGAGCCTCCAATGAGGTGGGCCAGAATGCTCAGATGTTTTTTGATATAAGCAGCCGGCAAATCAACCACTTGCATCTCTATTCTACTTTCTTTGTGGATGAAATCTCATTCAACCGGATGTTTGATTCTAAGCAGAACTCCAATTATGTAAGTGCAAAACTGGGAGCCAGGTTAAGTGAATTACCTGCCGGATTTGCCTTTACCATGGAGTACACCCGTACCAATCCAATGGTTTATCAGCATAAAATCCCTACAACTCCCTGGACAAGTAACCAGTACAGTATGGGTCATTATTTGAAAGACAATAGCGACGAAGTGTTTTTAGAAGTTCAATACAAGCCCATTCGCGGAGTTAAACTGCAACTTTCCTATACAAAAATCCGAAAGGGGGAGGATTATCAGGCCATATTGGTTGAAGGAAACGAAGAATCGTATCCCGAAGTTAACATGGAAGAACCAAGATGGGGGCTTCCGTTTATGGATGCAGTAAGGTTTGAAATGCAAAAAATTGAATTTAAAGGCTCCTGGCAGGTTATTAACGATGGTTATGTGTTTTTGTCACTGGCCAATAAGGATATCAGTGGTCCCGACCGTGAAAAGTATTATCCTCCCTATTTTCTGGAGGGTGATTTTACCGGTCGTTTTGGTGTGAATTTTGGATTTTGAATCGTGGAAAAATAAACGCAAAGCCGCGATGACGCAAAGGTTTTATTGATAAGAGTTGAGATGAAGGCAGGCGAATGTTAAATGGTAACGCCAAAAAAAAAGATTATATGTCTGAAACACCGGAAATTCAAATGGTTGATCTTACCGGTCAATACCAGCGGTTAAAGTCTCCAATTGATGAGGCTATGGCCCGGGTGTTAATGAGTGGACGGTACATAAACGGTCCCGAAGTCCGTTCCTTTTCAGAGGCCCTCTCAGAATACCTGGGGGTGAAACATGTTATACCTTGCGGAAACGGGACAGACGCACTTCAGGCAGCCTTGATGGCGCTTAATTTGAATCCGGGTGATGAGGTGATTACTACGTCATTCTCCTTCATAGCCACGGTTGAGGTGATTGCGCTTTTGGGCTTGAAACCGGTCCTGGTGGATGTGGATCCGGACACCTACAATATTGACCCCGAGTTGGTCAGGGAAGCTGTAACTCCACGCACAAAAGCTGTTATTCCGGTACATTTGTTTGGTCAGAGCGCTGCTATGGAAGATATTATGCTTATCGCTCGTGAATACGGGTTAAATGTAATAGAAGATGCTGCTCAAAGTTTGGGGGCCGACTATAAATTGAATGGTTCGCGCCAAATGCTGGGAACTATTGGTGATATTGGCTGTACCAGTTTTTTTCCAACCAAAAATTTGGGTTGTTTTGGAGATGGCGGGGCTTGTTTTACTGATGATGATGCCCTGGCCGAAAAACTTAGAATGATTGTCAACCATGGCGCCAAAAAGAAATACATGAATGAAATAGTAGGCGTTAACTCCCGTCTGGATACACTGCAGGCGGCAGTATTAAATGAAAAGATTAAACATCTGGATGATTTTGTGACACGCCGGAGACAAGCTGCAGCCTACTATTACGAGGCTCTGAAAGATTTGTCTTTTTTGCAGTTGCCCTTACAAATCAGTCAGGGGGAGCATTCTTTTAACCAGTTTACCATTCGTGTGCCCGACGACCGCCGTGATGAATTGAAGCAATATTTGTCAGATTCGGGTATCCCTGGTATGGTTTATTATCCTTCACCTTTGCACAAGCAACCGGTTTTTGAAGATCATGGGATTACGAACCAGTCATTGCCGGTGAGTGAAATGCTTTGCGAACAGGTGTTGTCATTGCCTTTGCACACAGAAATGACAGAAGAGCAACTTGAATTTATTACCACTAAAATACGTCAGTTTTCATGAATGATATTTCTCTACCAAAAGTACACCCTTCAGCGGTTGTTGACGATCGTTGTGAAATAGGCCCCGGTACCCGGGTCTGGCACTTCTGCCATATTATGAGTGGATGCCGCATTGGGGCCAATTGTAATCTGGGCCAAAATGTGGTGGTCTCTCCGGATGTGATTTTGGGAAACAATGTAAAAGTTCAGAACAATGTCTCTATTTACACGGGGGTGGTTTGTGAGGACGATGTTTTCCTGGGCCCGTCGTGTGTGTTTACCAATGTTACCAATCCCCGGAGTGCCGTGCCCCGCCGCAATCAGTATGAACAAACACTTGTAAGGAAAGGGGCTACAATCGGAGCCAATGCCACCATTGTTTGCGGCCATACCATTGGTAAGTACGCCTTTATTGGTGCCGGCGCTGTGGTGACCCGCGATGTTCCGGATTATGCCCTGGTGGTGGGCAATCCTGCCAGGCATACCGGTTGGATGAGCGAATACGGTCATCCTTTGGAGTTCAATGAAGACCGGAAAGCCCTGTGTCCGGAAAGCAATGAGGAATATATAATTAAAGATGGTCGAGTAGAAAAACTGTAAACTGAATGATAACCGGAAAAGTAAAATTTGTTGTTGTAGGTCTGGGGCACATTGGGAAACGCCATGCCCAAATGATTATGGACAATCCTGATGCAGAACTGTGTGCAGTATGTGACACACGATCACCTGAAGAAACCGGTTGGAGCAATAAGAATGTGCCCTATTTTTATGAGTTTAAGGAGATGTTGGACCATCTTCATGATTGTCATGTGGTCAATATTTGCACACCCAACGGATTGCATGCCGAACAAGCAACTGAAGCTCTTGACAGAAAAAAACATGTGGTTGTGGAAAAACCAATGGCACTCAGCAGGTCGCAGGGTGAAAAGATCATTTATAAGGCACTTCAGGTTTCGAGGCATGTTTTTACGGTGATGCAGAACCGGTATTCCCCTCCTTCGGTATGGCTGAAAGAGGTGATGGAGGAGAAGTTGCTTGGACACATCTTCTTCGTTCAGCTGAACTGTTTCTGGAACAGAGATGACCGGTATTATCTCAATAAGGGGTGGCATGGTACCCGGGAACTGGATGGGGGAACTTTATTTACGCAATTCTCTCACTTTATAGATATGCTTTACTGGTTGTTTGGCGATATCGATGATATCAAAGCCGGTTTTAATGATTTTGCCCATCAACATTCCACCGATTTTGAAGACAGTGGCGCAGTGTTGTTCAATTTTGTTAACGGTGGCATGGGAAATATCAATTTCTCCACAGCGGTATGGGACAAAAATCTTGAAAGTACCATGACCATTATCGGTGAGAAAGGGACCATTAAAGTATCGGGCCAGTATATGAATGATGTGGTGGAATGCCACATCAAAGATTATGAGATGCCTGACCTCCCTGCGTCTAATCCCCCAAATGATTACGGTAGCTATAAAGGATCGGCCGCTAATCATCATTTTGTGATCGATAATGTAATTCAGACCCTTCGTGAGCGAACTTATGTTAGCACCAATGCGTTAGAAGGGTTGAAAGTAGTGGATATAATTGAACGAATTTATCAACACAGATAATATTAATCATAAAACCTGAACAAAATGTTTCAGCAACTCATCAACAAAGAAGCCAGGCTATCAGTGGTTGGCCTGGGCTATGTAGGATTGCCCATTGCACTCGAATTTGCAAGAAAAATGAAAGTCATCGGCTTCGATATTAAACCAGACCGGGTGGAGAAGATGAAAAATAATATTGACCCGAGTGATGAACTGGAAGCCTCCGATTTTGAGGGGTGTGATATTGATTTCACCAGTAATCCTGAAGATTTGAAGGATGCTACTTTTCATGTGGTTGCAGTGCCTACACCTATCAATAATCATAATCTTCCGGATCTGAACCCTCTTTTGGGAGCTACCCGTACAGTGGGGAAGGCTCTTAAAAAAGGCGACTATGTGGTTTTTGAATCCACGGTTTATCCCGGTTGTACCGAGGATGATTGCGTTCCTATTCTTGAGCAGGAATCGGGTCTGAAAATGGGTGAAGACTTTAAAGTGGGGTACAGTCCGGAGCGTATAAACCCGGGAGATAAGGAGCATACGCTGACTAAGATTCTGAAGATTGTTTCGGGATGTGATGAAGAAGCATTGGAGGTCATTGCGGCTGTTTATGGGTCCATTATCAAAGCCGGGATTCATCAGGCCAGCTCTATTAAAGTGGCAGAAGCGGCCAAGATTATTGAAAATACTCAGCGCGATGTGAACATTGCGCTTATGAATGAGCTTTCTCTGATATTCAATCGTTTGAATATTAATACCTATGAAGTGCTTGAAGCGGCCGGCACGAAGTGGAACTTCCTGAAGTTCTTCCCGGGACTGGTTGGCGGACACTGTATTGGTGTCGATCCTTATTACCTCACTTACAAAGCCAACGAACTGGGGTATCACTCAAAAATCATTACCGGCGGAAGAGTGATCAACGATGCCATGGGTCCATATGTTGCCAAGCAGGTGGTGAAACGTCTGATCTCCAAGGGGCATAAGATTAATGGTGCCAACGTACTGATTATGGGAGCTACCTTTAAGGAAAATGTGAGCGATATCCGCAATTCAAAAGTAGCTGATGTTTACCACGAGCTTCGATCCTTTAGTGTGGATGTGGATGTTCATGATCCATACGCTTCATCTGAGGAACTGATGCGGGAATATGGCTACGGCTTGATTGAGAAAATTGAGAAGAAATATGATGCTGTAATTCTGGCTGTAAATCATAATGAATATATGAAGCTGGATGAGTCATACTTCAATTCCATTACGGTAGACAATCCACTTATTGTCGATGTAAAAGGCTCTTTCAGAGACAAGATTAAAGAATTACCTTACTGGAGTTTGTAACCCATAGTGCGTTAAAAAAATAAAACACAAAGGCGCAATGACGCAAAGTTTTTTTAACTGACAGGAGGTTGTCTTAAAAGTCCAAATTTGATATCATTCGGAGTGCCTACCCCAAATAATCCTGGAAAATAATGCGGATATAACAAGGGGAATGGCTCGTCCCCCGGAGGGGCAAATTTGGATAACCCTCCCGATTAAAATGCGGGACAGGCAGGGTTAAAAGCCCGGGGCGCGGTGTCCCCAAAAGTATCAGGTCCCCGTATGCCTGCCTGCCGGCAGGCAGGGGGGCCAACTTTTAATTTGCTGATATTTGTGTTTTTGCATAGATCTGTCATTGGTAGCTTGTTGAAAAATCTGTTCGTGTGATAAACAGATGTTTCGGTTACCCTCAACATGACAGGTTTTTGGAGTTTTATACATTTGAGACAACCTCGTGCTTTTCCAAAATAGTGAATAGGTTATTAAACATCCTCTAATTTCTTATATGCCTTATATGGTTTAATCATTTGTAGACAAGCCCCCATGTCCAGCCAACCTTCCATTCTTTTTTTGTTGCCTGTAGCATTTCTGCAAAAGCCCGATGAGCCGGGATTTCAGGTGCAAACACAAAACTTTCGTACCACTTTCGAGTTTGTCTTACCCGAATTGGTCAGACAAGGGATGGATGTTGTACTGGTATCCCTCAGTAATACCGAAACACAGTTGGGGAATGGCCGGCAATACATGCAACAATCGGGGCTGGATCAACAATGCCGGTATTGGTTTTTTAAAAGAAGCATGGGACGTGGAAAACTTTTTCCGCAACTCATTCAGTTTTTGCTCAATCTGAAACAGCTTTCCCGGATTTTGCACCATTCAAACGTTAAATTGCTTTACGGATACAATGATGTGGGGACTCTTTATGGTGTTATTCTAAAAACTTTTTTCCGCTTCAAACTGGCTTACGATATGCGGGGCAACCGCGTCAATGAAATGGCGGTTCAGGGGGCTCCACAGTGGCGGGTCAGTTTCTACCGGAAAATCAGAAACCTGTGTCTCAGAAAGAGTGATGTGGTATTAACTGTTTCCAAAGATTGTTATGATCTGCCGAACGAGAAACATCACCTGCGTAAGTACAATTTTTTCGATGAAAAGAAGTTTTGGTATGACACCGGTATCGCCCGGGCGATGAGGTCCGAAATGGGACTGGACAATCGATTTGTGTTTGTTTACAGTGGAACGGATAAGTATTATCAGATGGTTCCGCACATGGTGGAATTCTTTGCTGAATTTTTAAAGGTCAGGCCTGATGCTTATTTCATGATTAACCTTCCGGTAAAATCTCAGAGATTTATTGATGAGCTGAAAAAACGGAAAGTCCCCGATTCTGCCTGGGGGATGAATTATCTTGATCAGCAAACTTTGAATGAGTATCAAATGATTGCTGATGTAGCCTTTCTCATTCGTGAGGACTTGCCGCTAAACCATGAAGCCTTTCCTACCAAGTTCTCTGAATACCTGGCGAGTGGTGTTCCGGTACTCATTACCCCTCATGTTCACACCTTAAAGGATTTGGTTGATGAACATCAGTTAGGAGAAATATGGCAGGAGAGTGAACCCATCGATTCTATTCAGAAGCGCTTGTTGAAATATCAGGAAAACCAGGAGGTTAAAGAGCGATGCGCCAGGTTTGCCAGAAAAGAACTTTCGTGGCAACGCAAAGCTGCCTGGTTGGCCGAAAATCTAATTGCTGTCACTCATGAAGCATGATCAGGGAAATAAAGCTTTATGTGTGCTCAACTTTTCGGGACGATACGGGGGTGCCGAAAAACGCTATCTTACCCTTTTTCGCAGTCTCATGAATTCGGACAAAGACTACTACCTGATCGTCAATACCAAACTTTACAGACTTTTTCTTAACAATGGCATTCTGCAGCCTCACGATCGCATTATTCTTTTCAGTGACGGGGGAGACGGGATCCCAAAAGAAAAGAAAGGAGGGAAGGAGCTTCCGACCCGTAACAGGGATCGATGCCGTTCCATAAAACAGTTCCTGGGGGGATGGAAGTATTTTCTCAAAACGCTGGTTCTTTGGTTGAGATTCTCATGGTTCTTTATTCGTCAGATCAGGAGAAACAGGATCTCCCGGATTTATGGTGTCTGGCAGGGAGGCATCTGGACCTGGATGTTGTGTCGTTTACTCAATGTGGAGTTGTTCTACAGTGTGAATGCAACAGGCAAACTGCTGGTGAAGAAGACGATCAGAAAGTTTTTCGACAGTCAGTATTATGTGCTCAGGCATGCCCAGCTGCTTGATTTTTTATCTCCTTCATTGCCTGATGAATATTTTCAGGCACTGGGCGAAAAGCATTTCCGTGGGCAACTTGTGGTCACCCCAAACAGTTTCATCGATTATACCCGTTACTATTCTGCTCCTCAAAAACAGCCCTGGGTAGTATTCCTGGGGAGGCTGGAGCCTGTGAAAAATCCCATGCTGTTTTTGAAAGCAGTCAAAATTTTTCAGGATAAGTATCCCAAAGTTCAGGCTCGTTTCTTTGTAATGGGGACAGGCGCTATGCTGTCTGAAATGCAGCAATATGTGGAGAAGTATCAATTGCGGGATGTTGAATTTACCGGGTTACACCAGCGTCCATGGGACGTTCTTCAGAAATCCTCCGTTTTTGCCTCTCTCCAGAAAGGGGAAAATTATCCAAGTCAATCATTAATTGAAGCCATGGCCTGTGAAAACGGGATTGTAGCCACCGATGTGGGCAACACCCGCCGGCTGGTCACTGAAAAAGATGGTTTTCTGATCACTGAAACTCCTGAAATCATTGCCGATGTTTTTTATACTTTGCTTTCGAAACCAACCATTCGAAAAGAATTTGGAACTAATGCCCGCAAAAAAGTTATGGCAGAACATACCCTGGAGCGATTTGTGGAATGGTTTGATGCTTTGATGGAGAGACCGAATCACTGAAAGTTGCTTATCTCCTCTGCTATTTTCTTATATACCTGATATGGTTCAATATCTCTTTTAACTGTCTTTGACAAAAGTAATTTATCATTTGACTTTTTCAGTATATCCGGAATCAGTAATAAATAGTGGCTGTTAAAGCATAAACTTGTTCATTAGACGGAAATATCGTAAATTGCGTCAAATAAATGACTGTATTATGAGATATTTAGTCAGGGAATTATCTGAAACTATATTTAAAAAATTGCAATCCAATAAGGTTGTGATCGTTTTTGGGGCCCGCAGGGTGGGCAAAACGGTCCTTGTGAAAGAGATTCTGAAGCAGGTAAACGAACCTGCATTAATACTAAATGGAGAGGATATAAACGTTCATGACAAACTAGCCATTCGAAGTGTCGAAAACTATAAGCAGATTTTAGGGTCATATAAATTACTGTACATTGATGAAGCCCAGAAAATCCCGGAGATTGGATTGAAGTTGAAACTTATGGTTGATGAAATTGAAGGTCTGAAAGTTATTATTTCGGGTTCTTCTGCTTTTGATATCTATAAAGACGCCGGAGAGCCATTAACAGGACGAAAATATTCGTTTAATTTGTTTGCGTTATCGGAAAATGAGTATAGCCAGATTGAAAACAGTATTACTAAAGTTGACAAAGTCCGGGAAAGATTGGTTTTTGGAAACTATCCCGAGCTATTACAACTGCCGGATAGAAACGATAAGATTGATTACTTAAACGAAATGGTTAGTTCATATCTTCTGAAGGATATTTTGGTTTATGAAAACATTAAGAATTCACAGAAAATATTCAATTTATTACGTCTCATAGCCTTTCAAATTGGCGGAGAAGTATCTCTGCAAGAACTGGGAAATCAATTAGGAATAAGTAAGAATACTGTTGAAAAGTATCTGGATTTGTTAAGTAAAGTTTTAATACTTCACAAAGTCGTAGGATTCAGCAGGAATTTGCGAAAAGAAATAACTAAAAACTCAAGGTGGTATTTTCTGGACAATGGCATCAGAAATGCTGTGATTGCTAATTTCAATCCGATTGAATCAAGAAATGATATTGGAGCCTTATGGGAAAACTATATGATTGCCGAAAGGTTAAAGTACCAGGAGAATCAAAGGCTCATGTCTAACAATTATTTTTGGAGAACATACGAGCAACAGGAAGTTGATTGGGTAGAAGAGAGAGAAGGCTCTTTATTTGGGTATGAATTTAAATGGACCGACAGCAAAGTTAAAATACCCACACAATGGAAAAGGGCCTATCCTAATGCCTCTTTCGAAGTGATTAACAAAGATAATTTTAACGAATGGTTGAAATAACTGCAAAAACCAATCATGCAAGATAAAAAACTGTTTGAACTGGAGAACCATCCCGTGGGGGCGTTGATGTGGCGTTATTTCTGGCCTGCCTTTATCGGGGTGATGGCCAATTCACTTTATAATATCATCGACCGGGTTTTTATTGGTCAGTACGTGGGGCCGGAGGCATTAAGCGGGGTTACAGCTGTTTTTCCGGTGATGGTCATCATGATGGCTTTCGGGATGCTGATCGGGATAGGGGCCAGTGTGCGGTTGTCCCTTAACCTGGGCCGTAAAGACTTTGAAAAGGCCCGTAAAGTGGTGGGCAACACCGTTGTGCTGATTGTTGTAGTTTCTGCCCTGGTTACCACTTTGGGTTTTATTATCAAAGATCCTATGTTGCGGTTATTCGGGGCCACCGATACAACCATTGATTATGCCAACGATTATCTGAACTATATTTTGTGGGGCGTCGTGCTGCATGAGTTTGGCTTCTCCATGAATGCACTCATACGCGCCGAAGGCAATGCACGTATTGCCATGTACAGCATGCTCATCAGCGCCGGCATCAATATTCCGCTTGATGCTTTATTCATTATTCATTTGGGGATGGGGGTGAAAGGAGCTGCCCTTGCCACCATTATTTCCATGGCCTGTTTGTCGGTTTGGGTATTGATACATTTTCGCAGTAAACGCTGTGTGGTCAGACTCAGAAAACGTTACATCGGTCTCGATATGAGTATTATTGTTTCCATCGTGTCGGTAGGACTCGCCCCTTTTGCCATGCAGATCGCCAATAGCGTGGTTCAGGCTCTACTCAACATCAACCTCATAAAATACGGAAGCGACCTGGCAGTGGGGGCCATGGGTATTATCATGAGTGTCGTGATCATCATCATCATGAGCATTGTTGCGTTGAACATGGCCGGACAACCCATTATTGGATACAATTACGGAGCCCGGAACTACGAACGGGTTCGACACACCCTGAAGATCGGTCTGCTCATTGCATCTGCCATTTCTCTTGGGGCCTGGGTGTTTATCCAGGTTTTTCCCCGGCCGGTAATCAGTCTTTTTATTGACGACAGTCCTGAAATCATGGAGTATGGTGTGGAAGGCATGCGGACCTACCTGTTGGCACTTCCCATAGTTGGCTTTCAGGTGGTGGTGGGGAATTATCTGCAATCGGTTGGAAAAGCCGGAAAGGCCATTTTTCTCACGTTGCTGCGACAGGTGCTGGTTTTAATCCCCATGCTTCTGATATTGCCAAAAATAATGGGGCTGACCGGTGTTTGGAACTCAGCCCCAATATCTGATTCTGCTTCAGCTATCGTATGTGCGATATTTCTGGTTTCGGAATGGAAGAAGTTGAAGGTTCAGAATTAAAATTTAATCACAAACTCATCCAGCGATTTCCGAACTTTTTTGTCCTGTGCGGTTGTATCTTCGGCCGACCGGTATCCGGCTGCAGCCATGGCAATAGATGAAAATCCCCGTTCCGTAAGCCCCAGTATTTCATCAAACTTTTGCTTGTTAAAACCTTCCATCGGACAAACATCAATGTCCTGTGTTGCACCTGCAGCCAACAGAAAACCCAGGGAAATGTAAGCCTGCCGGGAAGCCCAGTTGAAGCGTGAGTCTGGTGATCGTTTATTGATGGAACCTTTCATGACAGCTTCATATTCTGCGACCTCTTCCTTCGGGATATTCCTGGTTTTTACGATCCTTTCCACAAATTCATCCACATCTTTTTCAGAGACGTCGGTGCGTGCGGCAAAAACAAAAAGATGTGACGCTTCGGTGACCTGGGGCTGATTGTATGCTGCAGGGCTGAGTTTCTCCTTCATGCCATAATCTTCAATCATGGCCACAGCAAAAGGTTGAATGCCAAAGGATGATGGTGCCAGGTTGGCTGCCTTTAATAAGTAACTGACCTGCTCGGGGCTCAGTTTTCTGCCGGAGTCAAAGCGCTTGGTGGCATATCGCCATTCGAATTTATCGAGTAATTCCATGTTGATTTGTTTAATTCGTGTGTTTGAAAATTAAACAGAAATATGAGGAAATTGTTTTAGGCCCATGGAAACCAAAGGTTTAATTGGACTTAGTTTTCCGAATTTCAAGTAAGTATGTTGATGAGGAAACGTTTATCCCTCTGGACAAGATAAATCAGATGGCAAAATAATTCTCCAATCTCATCATGGTTTCTTCACTTGTTTTTACGTCATCCACGACCTTTCCTTTCTCAAGAATAACAATACGGCTGCATGCTTCGGCAACATGATTCAAATCGTGACTTGAGATAAGAAAGGTACAATTGTTTTTTTGCTGAAAATCCTTAATGATTTGACGCAGCCTGTATTGTGAAGTTGGATCTAAGTTGCTAAAAGGCTCATCTAATAGAATAATCTGAGGATTACCAATTAAAGCGGCTATGACTCCTATTTTTTGTTGATTTCCTTTCGACAGACTTCGAATGTATTTTCTTTTATTTTCCAATTCTCCATTAAAAAAATCACTAAAGCCTTTAATAAATTCCTGAACTTCCTTAGATGAATATCCTTTTAAGCTTCCAACCAGATTAAAGTATTCATCGGGTGTTAAATAATCAATCAGAAATTTTTCATCCAGATAGGAGCTTGTGAATTTTTTCCAGTCTTCGGATTGACTCACGGAAATTTGATTGTTCTCAATTTGGCCTACGGAAAGTTGTATTAAATCCAGAATCGCAGAAAAGAGGGTTGTTTTACCTGCACCATTATTTCCTACGATGCCTGTAATTTCTCCTTGTGAAAAAGTGAGTTGGTCAATATTTAAGACGGTATTGTCATTGTATTTCTTAACTACGTTTTTTAAAGTGATCATATGCAATAAGGTTAAGTTGATTGTCTGTAACTATATAGCATCCTGTGCTTATTTTTTTTATATCGTAAAAGAATCCTGTTCATAATTGATTCGTGAAAAACGATTCCGCCAACACCTGTTAGTCCAAAAACAAGATAACACCAAACATCTTTAAGCAGCATGCTTAACAGCCCATAATAAAGCATTGGCCCAAGCATAATGATTAAAGACATAATCCAAACAGATGCCCCGGTGCCTTTGTAATAAAAAAAGGAACTTTCAGATAAATCAATGGGTTTAATACTGAACGATCCCATCCACAGTATAATATGACTGGTAACTCCGATGTTAAAGATGGCGCTAAGAAAATTAAAGAATAGCACTTCTGTACCATAAATTAAGTACACAGTTGAAAAAATAAAGGCAATCAGAGTAGAGGCCATAAACAAAAAGTACTGGGTGTTTAGCATGTTTTTTAAGCCAAAATCCCGGGTCATTAAAAAGGGAAAATACTTTGAATGCCAGGCAGGGGTAAATTGACCGTAACTAATACTAAAACTGCCTGTAATTAGAATGCCGATAAATACCAGGGAAAAATCGTGGTTCGCCATACTTGAATTGCCGTACAAAATAAAGCCGTAAAACAACAGGAAAATTACACTTAAAAAAGCGGTTCTTGTTCTTTTGTTACGTGTAATCATCTTTAATTCAAGAGAAATATATTTCCCGATTGCTCCGAATTTATCCGTCCAGGAAAAAGAGTGAATATTCACCTCCTTTTCAGCAGGGATTAACTTGCTATCCAAATACATCCCCCTGGCAATTTCATTTAGATTAAAACGGTATAATAAAATGATAAGAAAAAAGGGAGCCAGGGAGAGGGCCGGATAATTCAATACAGCATGGAAATATTGAGCAATCCAGCTGGATAGGGGGATAATCTTAAAAAATGACAATAGAAAGAGCCCGATACCCAACCCCAAAATTATTGCCGACGTTTTTTCTTTGTAGAAAGAGAATCTTTTGAGCCAGATTCCGACCAGGTGATTTACCAGGATAAGTCCCACCAGGTTAATTAACCATCCAAGAGTATTTATTAGTTCATATTCCTCTAATACGGTATTAAATGCGAATGGGACTAAAAATAGAAGAGGAAGAAAATTAATGATGTGAAAGAACGATTTATTGACCAGGTGTTGTGCTATTTTCCTTTTCTTAAAAGGAAGAACAAGAAGGGGGAGGCTGTTTACAATTGGGATCTCCTGAAAAAGCTGCCTGAGTATGGCGCTAAAAATAAAGTAAAACAATAAGTTTTCGTTGAAGGCTTTGATTACATTTTGGCCCGGGAAATATTCCTGAAGTATTGCAGGTATGTTGAATCCCAATATTAATAAACTTATTGATAAGTAAAAGACAAAGAAAACTACCAATATCTTAATGCCAATACTCTTTTTCCAGTAAGTTGAGCGGTAAAAAGATTTTCGATTTAATGAACTAATAATGTGACTCATAGGTTAGATTTGCTTACAAAAGTATAAAAACTAATTTATTAAGCAAATGGTTTTTGATGACCTTCCCCGTTTTTGTTAAATATTGCCTGTTGTTTTTATGTTTGATGTTTCCAGAAGAGTGCTTAGGGGCAATTGCAAACTATCGGTTCTATTCGATGTTGATGCAAACTTTCTCTGGCTGGAGTGTTATACTGCACTAATCCTGTTTATATGCAGTTATTTACAACGTCTTCAAGTATTTGTTTTGTACATAGGTATTTATTATCGATAAACTTAGATTTGAACGGTGCTAAATAATAGAGGTCTTCAAGCCATTTGAAATCTATTTCTTCCGGATTGTGAAAAGTATGGGCACAGTGGTATTCATTATCCCATTTAACCTCTTTCATGTGCGCAAGCACACTTTTGCTGTTGGTTGTGAAAATTTCCGGGTTGGAATCCAATTCAAACTTTTCGACGAGGGATTGTTGGTTATGCCTTTCCAGATAGTCAATTATGCTTTTTTTAAAACTATGCTTTCAACTCTTTAATCAAATATTATATTAATGAAAATAAAAAACTAAAAGATGATGACCTTCGAAAAAGACACCTCAAAGCAGCCAGGAATGTAATTTTGGAGGTAGCTGGTCGGATTGATACAGTTTTAATTGTTTGTGGGAGTGAGGAAATGATAGAGATGAAAACTAATATTATCAATGGGGATTTTAAGTTAGCATTGGCTAGTATAGCGTCCTTTAAAAGAAAAACATATAACTAATATACAAAAAATGTAATCATCAGTCATGTTAAAAAAGCTTGCACATTTTATTTGGGGAGTCTTTAAATTAACTGAAGAAGATTGGCTGCGCGACAGGCTGGGAATCCGACAAAAATACAAATAGAGCAATACAAATATGGACATTTTTTTAAGAAAGCTTTTATGATGAGTTATACATTTTTAGTTGTTTTTATTACTTTTGGGTCATACCATTTATAAGCTATGTTTAAGGAAATAATTTTATCAATATTCTTTTTGTCAGGATTTTACATCCTTAATATCAGTGCAGGAAATAGGTATTCAATTCAACATATTGATACTAATAATGGACTTTCTCAAAATGAAGTAACTACTATAATACAGGATAAGTATGGTTTTATGTGGTTTGGTACACGCGGAGGGCTGAACCGCTATGACGGATATAATTTTAAGCTATTTAAACCTGGTAGAGACAAACAAAACAGTATAAACAACCCTTCTGTTGAACGACTATATCAAGATAGAAAAGGAAATATATGGATTGGAACAAAATCTGGTGGATTAAGTATTTATGATATAGAAAAAGCAAGCTTTACTGTTCCGGATATTAATCAACAGTTGCCAAACCGAATAATTGCGTTTGCTTCTCAAGATGATTCGAGCATGTTGATTGGAGGAGGAGATGGTGGTTTGAATAACCTTAATATTAAAACGGATTCAGTTCAGCACTGGCTAGGTAATCGAAGGGTTAGCTCAATAGCTCAAACTCCAGATAGTATTATTTGGTGTGCCGCTTTCGATGGACTGATTTATGCAAAGTTGGGCGAAACCTTCACAACGATTAAATTACAAAATGGCTCCAATGAGGTTACAGAAATTATTGTCGGTAATCAGGGCGAGCCTTTTTTGTGGTTGGTTGGATGGGATTTAGGCCTCATTCGGTTTAACTATCAAGACTTCACCTTCGAACAATATCAATTGCCATTGAATAAGTCAACCCTTTCTCCCAAAGCTTATTCTTTAATGCAAGACGATCTGGGTGACTTATGGGTTGGCACCTGGGGAAATGGTATTTATAAATTTGACCGGCAGCAAAAAGGTTTTGAACAAATAGATATTGAACCTAAGAGAAATACAGGAGCTTCAATAGATTATGATGTTATTCTGGACATTTTTCAGGATCGGGAAGGCGATATCTGGATAGGAACGGATGGAGGAGGTATTGTTCGTCTTTCGGATAAAAGCCAGTTTAATACATTGGGATTGGAATTAACTGGAGAGCCACTTAATCTTCATGTTAATGCAATTTTCAAAGATGCCAATCAAAATATATTGATTGGAACTAAAGGACAAGGTTTGTTTGTTTCTGATGATGGGAAAAGGCTTTTAAAAGTTGGCTTTCAGAAAAACGATCGCCTATTTAACAAAGACGAACTCGTAGTTAGAGGTTTTTTTGAGGACGACAACAATAACATATGGGTTGGTTCTAATGAAGGATTATATATATTAAGTAAAAATCCTAAAGGTTCTTTTGAATTAATACCTGCAGCACTTTTCTTTAACAGTCCTCAACTATGGGAGGTTAGGAAAGTGCACCAGATATTGTTGAACAATGATGATTTGTGGGTGGGTACTCAACAAAGAGGGCTCTATCACTATAAATTTAAAGATTCAACTTTTCAGTTGATAAAGAACTATGTTGCGAAAAGGAAGGAAGGTTACCTGCCAACAAATCGGGTTACTTCGGTGTTTGTTGATCATGAAGAAAAACTTTGGTTAGGTACCTATAAAGGACTTTTTCAGTTCCAGCCAGAAGATTCAACCTTCTTACCGGTTGAAAAACAGATAAGTAATAAGCGGCAACCATTGAGCAAAATTATATTGTGCACATGGATTGATAACGATGGTACTATCTGGTTTGGAACACCTTGTAGTTTGAATAAACTTACAAAATCTGAGCATGGAGAAGCATATGATCTTACTGATTACAGCCGTTCCAATGGCCTTTCAGATGATTATATAAATGCACTGTTAAGTGATGAGAAAGGGAATGTGTGGATCAGCACCAATGCTGGTATTTCTATGTTACATTTAGAAGATAATGTTTTCCGTAATTACGATGTGTCTGACGGCCTAGGCGGATCTAACTTCTCCGAATCAGCCTGTTTTAAAGCTAGTGATGGTGTGCTTTATTTTGGTGGTTCTTCTGATGTTACTTTTTTTCATCCCAATCAGATCAAAGAAAACTTAACTATGCCATCGGTAGTGATTACTGAATTTAAAATCTTAAACAAGGAAGTGCCGATTGAGCAAGATGGGATATTATCAAAGTCAATCAATGAGGTTGATCATCTTGAGCTGACTTATAAGGAATCAGAGTTTTCATTTGAAATTGCCGCCCTGGATTATAAAGCACCAAACCGAAATCAATATGCATACTGGTTGGAGGGAAGTGGCGAAGAGAGAGTAAATATTGGGACACGCAGGCATATTTCGTTTAGCAACTTAAAACCGGGCGATTACACATTACATCTTTATGGAACAAATAGCAATGGTGTTTGGAGTGAAAAGGCACGAACACTTGAACTTGGGGTGTTGCCGGCACCTTGGCGCACATGGTATGCGGTTATTATATACTTTATGCTGATATTGTTTATTGTTGCATCAATTACCATTGTAACCCGTAAGCAGGAACGCCTTGTGAATGCTGTTAATTTGCAGAGGATTCTACGTGAAAAGGAACAAAGTGTTAATGAGTACAAACTTACGTTCTTTACAGATATTTCCCATGAGCTCAGAACGCCATTAACCCTCATTCTGGCGCCGATAATTGAGTTGTTGAAAAAAGATCTGGCTTCTGTTCCACCTGCAGTTGCCTCAAAAAAAATACAGCTGGTATACCAGCATGCTACACGCCTATATAACCTGGTGAATCAATTGCTTGAGTTTAGAAAGATTGAAGCCGGTAAAATCAAGTTGCAGGTCGGAAATCACAATATTGTTAGTTTTGTTGCAGATATTTGCGAGGCCTTTGAAGAACTGGCGGAAACCAGGAATATCACTTTTAAAAAACAGTTAAAGCTTAAAGAGCCGGAATTATATTTCGACATCGAACGCTTAAGTGTTGTCGTTAATAACTTACTATCCAATGCTTTTAAGTTTGTTGGGACGCCAGGACAAGTTGAAGTCTTACTTTCAGAAACAAAAGCGGAAGTAAACATCCTGATTAAAAACAACGGTAAAGGCATTTCCGATGAGGATATAAAACATTTGTTCGAACGCTTTTACCAGGCAACAGAAAAACGCTCTGTTGGTAGCTCAGGCATAGGACTGGCACTTGTAAAGAACTATGTTGAACTTCATAAAGGACGGGTAGAGGTGGAAAGTAAGCCTGGACAATTCACCACTTTTAGTGTGATATTGCCAAAAGGCCGTCAGCATTTTTCTGATGATGAACTCTTGCAAAGTGAAAATAATATAGATCAGGTAGTTGCCATTCAACCGTTACCGGTTATGAAAAAATCACGCTCTGTTAATACCGGCACCAAAGGGGCAAAGCTAATGCTTGTGGAAGATAACAGGGAAGTAAGATCATATTTGAAAGATTTACTGGCTGATGAGTTTGAAATATTGGAGGCGGAAGATGGAATTGAAGCATTTGATTTGATTATTGAGCACAAGCCCCAAATCATTATTTCAGATGTAATGATGCCAGGGATGGATGGTTTTGAGCTTTGCCAGAAGATAAAATCCAATGATACAATTGCTCATATACCTGTAGTGTTATTAACAGCTAAAGGGACTCCTCAAGATCAACTGTTTGGTGCCCGAAGAGGAGCAGACCTGTATTTGACAAAGCCATTTGAACCTGAACTCATAATAGAGAAGGTGAAGCAATTAGTTGCAAGCCGTAAACTTTTATCAGAGAAATTTTCTAAACAAGTAAAATTGGAGCCTACGGATGCTATTATAAAGTCTGAAGAAGCTGAGATTCTTGAGAAGGCCATAAAAATAATTGAGAAAAACATTGGTGATGCCGGCTTTGATCCTGATAAACTCGCTGGTGAATTAGCGATGAGTACCTCCACTTTTTATAGAAAGATCAAGAAGCTGACAGGAAAAACACCTGGGGAGTTTATTAAAAGCATTCGGTTGAAAAGAGCAGCTCAGTTATTGAGAGAAACCAACCTTACTGTTTCTGAAATAATTGAAAGTGTAGGTTACCAGGATATTAAAAACTTCCGTTACAACTTTAAACAATCATTTGAGTTAACTCCCACCGATTACAGAAAGAAGTTTGATATGAATGTCTAATAGATTTGCCAGCTTCTTAAATTTATAGGCGGTCATGATGCTGACAATTTTACCTAATTTATATTCCTATAGGGAGTCATAATTTAGGTTTATATTCCCTAAATTATAAGGTTCTTTGAGTACCTCTGCTTTTTATAGAAAGATCAAGAAACTGACAGGAAAAACACCTGGGGAGTTTATTAAAAGCATTCGCTTGAATAGAGCAGCCCAGTTATTGAGAGAAACCAACCTTACTGTTTCTGAAATAATTGAAAGTGTAGGTTACCAGGATATTAAAAACTTCCATTACAACTTTTAACCATCATTCGAGTTAACTCCCACCGATTACAGAAAGAAGTTTGATATGGATGTCTAATAGATATGCCGGCTTCTTAAATTTACAGACGGTCATTATCCTGACAATTTCACCGAAATTATATGGGTCTATGGAGTCATAATTTAGGTTTATTTTTCCTGGATTATTTGGTTCTTTTATTTGTCATTTCTGCGTACTTTTTCTAACAAAACCTTATGAGAATAATACTCTACTGTCTTTTCATTAAAACATACCAAGATTTGTTTTCAAATGTTAAAGGACCGTAAAATCAGTTGGTTGTGTAAGGGTGTCGCCATTGTGCCCCCCCTCTTTTGAAAATGATATTGCACTGCTTTTGAATGATATCACCTTTTTGAATGATGGTATGATCCTATGCCTTCCTGTCTTAAATGATCAATTTGCACAATGAAAAATTCTTTCAATTCAAGGAGTATTCAGAAGGAAAAATAAATAACGGAGAAATTACAAATGGAAGTTAAAGAACTGGAGAGGCAAATTAAAAGTGTGAAAAAAAGCAAGGTGTTGCTATATATAGTTTTAGCAGTATTAGTGGTGGTAGTGTTAGTCACATTAATCATATAACACTTGCTGGTACTGTTAGAAGAAATGTTTTTATTAATAATAGACTAAATCAAGAAGTATGAAAAAAAATCCAGAAAAACTAAGGCGACTTCTCACATTGTTGGGTTTCGTTATGTTTTGTGGTATGTTCACATGGTCACAAGAACCCTCGGTGTCCGGGAAGGTTACAGATGAAGAGGGATATCCTTTACCAGGAGTTACTGTCGTCGTGAAGGGTACAGTAAAAGGAACAATTACAAACATTGATGGGGCTTATGATATTTCAGTAGCCTCCAATGACGTGCTGGTATTCTCGTTTATCGGAATGAAAACAAAGGAACTGCCTGTTTCTGGAAGAAGTATCAATGTTGTTTTAGAAGATGATGTTACGGATATTGCAGAGGTGCAGGTGGTGGCTTATGGTGCACAAAAAAAGGTGTCCATTACAGGTGCAATTAGCTCGGTTGACTCTGATGAGCTGCTGAAGTCACCTAATGCCAGTGTTGCCAATACCTTAACAGGTAAAGTTACCGGACTATCTTCAATTCAGGTATCAGGCCAGCCGGGAGCAGATGATCCTGAGCTATTTATTCGTGGCCAAGGTACATTCGTGGATGCCAGTCCTATTTATATTGTAGATGGGGTGGAACGCTCTTTCTTTGATCTAGATCCAAATGAAATTGAGAGTATTTCAGTCTTAAAAGATGCATCTGCAACAGCAGTGTATGGTATCAGAGGAGCTAATGGTGTTATCATTGTAACTACCAAACGAGGCACAAAAGGCAAGGCCAGCTTTTCTGCATCAGTATCAACTGGTATCCAGCAACCAACGCGTTTGCTTAAATTTGCCGACAGTTATACTTATGCGTTGCGTTTTAATGAGGCACAGGCCAATGATGGATTATCTGAATCAGAATATAGGTTTCAACCGCATGTTGTTGAAGCCTTTCGTACAGGATCCGATCCGATTATGTATCCAAACACCGATTGGATGGATTATATGCTCAAACCACATGCCTATCAGCATCAGGGTAATCTTAATGTAAGCGGTGGTAGTGATAAGGTAAAATATTTTGTGTCAGTGGGTATACTTAGCCAGGATGGTTTGTTTAATACCTTTGATAGTGATTATGACTACAATTTTTCATTCAAGCGTTATAACTATCGTTCAAATATTGATATTCAGGCCACTAATACGACTAATGTAGGTGTTACAATTGGTGGGCGTGTTGGGGTTAAAAATGAACCTAATACTCAGAATGGTATGAACCATTTGTTCCGAAATATCTACTGGTCAGTTCCTTTTGCAGGGCCTGGTATAGTTGACGGCAAATGGATCAAGAATAACGATGTTTATATTCCGGGTAATAAAAAGGAAGGATTAACACCTTTCTACGGCCGTGGATACAGCAATGCTTTAAATCATACACTTAACTTTGATATTGATATAAAGCAGGATTTGAAAAAGCTTACTAAAGGCTTAAAATTTAGGTTAAAGTTTGCTTATAATACGACATATGGTCACACCAAAACACGTAGTACTTCAAAAGCACATTACGAACCTTTCTATCAGGCACACATCGATCCCCAAAGTGATTTATTTAATCAATATGGTGTTGTTCCGGAGGATAAAACCATTGCCCTCCGTCGTAATAGTCAAGATGGAACTCTCAGCTATAACGAAAATTACTCTAAGGCACGTAACTGGTACACTGATTTTGGTTTTAACTATAATCGAAAGTTTGGATCGCACAATTTAGGTGGATTACTACTGTATAACCAGCGTAAGACTTACTATCCTAAATCATCAAATGGTGGTTATATGAATTACCATGATATACCAACAGGTGTTGTTGGTCTAGTTGGCCGCGTAACCTATGATTACAACACCAAGTACCTGGTTGAATTTAATATGGGGTATAACGGTTCTGAGAATTTTGCCAAGGAGAGCCGTTACGGTTGGTTCCCGGCAGGGTCAATTGGCTGGATCTTGACAGAAGAAGGTTTTATGCAGAATGTCAGTTTTATCAATTACCTGAAAATACGTGGTTCATACGGTCTGGTTGGTAATGATAAGTTTAATACAGCTCGATTCCTTTACGCTGAAGGGCCCTATAACTTAGCAGGTGGAGGATATAACTATGGTATAGATAATCCTAATGACCAGATTGTAGCAAGGGAGGGCGTCGTTGGTTATCCCGGAGTAACATGGGAAACTGCTCACAAACGGAACATCGGTATTGATACTTACTTTCTTAATTCCCGACTGGCTGTTAATGTAGATTTATTCTGGGAAGACCGCTCAGATATTTTAACGGTTGACCAGAGAATTCCAGAGTTTGTTGCTTATCAAGTTGTTCCAACCAATATTGGTAAAATGAAGAACAAAGGTTATGAAGTTGAGTTAAAATGGAAAGACCAGCTAGGTAGCTTCGATTACTGGATTAATGCTAACATGTCTCATGCCAAAAATAAAGTTATTGAAAAAGGATTAGTAGACCAGCCTGAGCCATACATGAATGTTACCGGGCATCCTAATGAGACACCCTTCGGGTATGTGTTCGATGGTTTCTTTACTCAGGATGATATAGATGCGGGTAACTACCCAGAACATGTAACTTTACCAATGCCGAGTCCTGGAGATATGAAGTACAAGGACTTAAACAATGACGGGATTGTCAATGGAAATGATATAAAAGCATTAGGTTATTCACGATTCCCTGAATATATCTTTGGTTTGAATATGGGAGCTCAATTTAAAGGCTTCGATCTCTCCATGTCATGGGCTGGTGCTACAAATGTGACACGTACTCTTGGTGAAGGCTATCGCCAGGCATTTGGAACAACGCAAGACAAGTCTTTAATGCAGTACATGGCAGATGGACGATGGACGCCCGAAAATGCTGAATCTGCAACTTATCCAAGGTTAAGCTTATCCAGTAGCAGTCACAATAGCGCAGATTCTGATTTCTGGGTGAAAGACGCTTCATATATGCGATTGAAAAACATCGAGATAGGTTATAATTTCAAAGGTAACTTCTTATCCGGCATTGGTATTAAAAAACTTAGAGCTTACGTTAACGGTGCTAATCTGCTGACTTTCGATAAGCTTGAAATAGCGGATCCTGAAGCCAACACGGCAAATGATTCAAAATACCCGCTGGTAAAGATTTATAATATTGGGGTAAAAGCTAATTTTTAAAGGATTAATTCTGCAAGCAATGAAAGCACTAAAATATATCAAATTATTAGTATTAGGCGGCCTTATCTTTACGGCATGTGAAGAGTTGGAATTAGGAGATGCCGCCCTGGATACTCCTCCTGAATTGGATGTCACCGTTGATACAGTATTTACCCGCCTCGAATATGCTGAGCGCTATCTGTATGGCGCTTACACAACTTTACCTTATGGTTTAAATACCAATTGGTCAGATAAAGGGGATAAGTTGGGCATGGATATATTGGAATCATTAACGGATCTAGCTCATAGTTATCTGGCTTGGGGTGGTTCTAATCAATTATATTATTCCGGGCAATATGCTGCTGTTACAGAGAATTCAAGCTCAAAAACAAAGTTTCATTTTTCAAAAGAACAGACTTGGGAGGGAATCAGAAATGGATGGATTTTTATCGAGAATGCCGATAAAATTCCTGATGTGGAAGATGATTATCGTGAGCAGCTTAAGGCAGAAGCAAAAATGGTCATCGCCCTGCATTATACCGATATGTTCAGGCATTATGGTGGATTACCCTGGGTAAACAGATCTTATGTGCCTGGAAATAACAATGAACTACCACGTTTAACAGCCCGGGCAACTGTAGATTCCATCAGTAAAGTAATTGATGAAGCAGTACCTCACCTGCTATGGCAGATAGAAGATGCCAGCAACTGGGATGGCCGTTTTACAAAGGCTGGTGCCCTTGGCTTAAAAGCCCGTTTGCTATTATTTGCTGCCAGTCCCTTGTTTAACGATGATGTGCCATATCTTGACGGGGAAGCTGCACAGCAGAAAATGGTTTGGTATGGTGGAAAAGACCAGTCACTATGGAGCCAAGCTGCAGCTGTGGCTGAGAACCTGATTGAAGAAGCGGAAAGAAATGGTTATGCCCTGGTTAATACAGGTAACCCTCGTCAGGACTTTCAGGATGCATATTATAAAAGAGGTAATGGTGAGATTCTTATCTCCACAAGGGTGCGATATGAATCACCTGGATGGTGGAGTGGAGCATATTATTTCTATCAGAGTGCCGGTAATTATGGTACAGCATGTCCTACTCAGGAATATGTTGACATGTTTGGTATGGCCAATGGTTTACCCATTGATGATCCGGCATCAGGTTTTGATCCTTCTGACCCATTCGAAAACCGTGATCCGCGTTTGTACGAGACGGTATTGGTTAACGGAGATACTTACCAGGGGCGTACTGCTGAGTTGTGGATTGGCGGCCGTGATCGTAAAAATGCCAATTTCAAAGGGACAAAAACAGGTTACGGCTTACGCAAATTTCTCTTGGAACGTAATACCGCTACGTCTGTTAATTCTGTGATACACTGGCCTTACCTGCGTTTGGCAGAGATATACCTTACTGCCGCCGAAGCATTGAATGAAGCCAATGGCGGGCCAACAGCTAAAGCTTATTCATATGTCAATAAAGTAAGAGAAAGAGTTGGGTTAGGAAATCTACAGGAAGGATTATCGCAGATTGAATTCCGTGAAGCAGTGTTGGAAGAACGAGCAAAGGAGTTTGGTTATGAGGAAGTACGTTGGTTTGACCTTGTTCGATGGAAGAGCGGAGCTGACTTTACTAAAACACTACATGGTACAGACCTGAATAAAAACCTGGTAGCTACTGTGAAGGAATTACCGGACAGGTACTGGCAATTAAGCTGGTCGCCCAAATGGTACCTGAGCGCCTTCCCGACAGATGAAGTAATTAAGGGATATGGAATAGTACAAAACCCTGGTTGGGAGTAATTCAACTGTTGTATTTTACAATTAACATCGATACAAATGAAACGAAAAATATATATCAAATACATTGCTCTGTTTCTGATGACTTGCTTGTTTGGTCAGTATGCACTGGCACAATCAAAGGTCTATAAAGGACGGATTATCAGTAGTAACGGCAATTACATTAAAGATGCTGAAGTAACGCTGGTAGGTACTGATAATAAAGTCCGGGCCAATGAAAAAGGCGAATTTAGCCTTGAAGCAGAAGGAGAAGCACTAATTCAGATTGATGCCGGTTTGGTATCAAGGGTTTTTAAATTGGAAGATAATAAGGATTATACTCTTAGTGCTTATGCCGAAAATATTGATATGGGGCTGGGTTACAATAAAAAACCTGCCGGTATTACCGCTGCTGTAAGTACAGTAAATGCCGGGGCATTAAATAAGATGAGTGTGGTGAATCCTGAAAATGCACTTTATGGTCAACTCGCGGGCTTAACTGTACTTCAGAACGATGGAACACCCTGGAGTCGCAGGCCGGATTTGATGGTAAGAGGCATTGGAACGCTGAATAATAACTCTGTTTTGGTATTAGTAGATGGTATTGAAAGACCAATGTCTTCACTCATAATTGATGATATCGAAAGCATCTCGGTATTGAAAGATGCAGGTGCCTTAGCCATTTACGGCCAGAGAGGTGCTAATGGAGCCATCATTGTTACTACTAAGAGAGGTGAATATGATTCTTTTAAGGTGGATGCCACCTATCAGTACGGACTAAACACTGCTTTCCGTACGCCTGAATTCCTGGATGCCTACCAATATGCAGCGGCTGTGAATGAAGCCAGTGCGATGGATGGTAATCCGTTTGTATATTCACAATGGGATTTACAGGATTTTAAAAATGGTACCAATCCTCTTTTTTCCCCAAATGTTGACTGGGAGGATGAGGCAATGAATGACTTTGGAATTTCAACTAACTTCAATACCAGCTTTAAAGGAGGTCGTGAAAATGTCAGGTACTTTTCATCTATTAACTACCAGACGGAGAAAGGGCTTTTTAACCACACGGATCTTGATTCACGTTATGATAGCCAGTTAAAGTATACGAGGTTTAATGTCAGGGCCAATATTGATGCAGATATTACTTCAACAACTTTACTGGCAGTTAACCTTAGTGCGTCTATGGGTGATAGAAAATACCCTGGTGGAATTAACGGGATAATGAAAGCGATTTATAATACTCCTTCGGCTGCTTATCCGGTTCGCTCACTTAATGACTATTGGGGAGGAACGGAGTACTATGACAATAATCCAGTTGCTAAGATCTCTTCAACAGGCTATCGTCAGGATTTTCAACGAGAACTTTTGGGTGATATGACCATTAAGCAGGATTTGAGTAAAATGCTAGATGGACTCTCGGCGGAAGTAACCGCTGCTTTTGATAATTCGGCAGTTTTTCAGGAAGGAAGAACCAAAACATATGAGTACGAAAGTGTGAATGTACTTAGGGATGAGCAAACCGGGGCCATAACTGATACCATTGCTAACCTTTATGGCCAGGAGTCTCCTCTTACCGATATTGATGGTAATCACAATGCCATAACACAATGGCGTCATGCAACTTTTAGAGCAAAGGCCAATTATGATAAGTCATGGGGAGATAATCACTTGTTTGCTTCAATGATGTATAGCCAGGATAAAATGGTAGATAATGGTCAATACAATACTATTCTTCATCAGAATATAGCGGGTGCAGTTCAATACGCATACAAGGAGAAGTATTTTGCCGATGTTAATGTTGCTTACAGTGGCAGCAGTACTCTTCCTGTAAGTGGTCGTTTTGGCTTGTTCCCTTCCTTGTCAGGAGCGTGGATTGTATCACGAGAAGATTTTATGAATAACAGCTCAGCAATTAACCTTTTAAAGCTCCGTGCATCATGGGGTATGACTGGTAATGACCTGATGTCTCCAAACTTATATGATCAGAAGTTCTCCAACGGAGGAAAGTATTTTTATACCGATAACTTTTCCGGATTGAGAGGCTATCAACAGGGACGCCTGGCAAGTACCGGCTTGACTTATGAAACTGCTACCATGACAAATGTGGGACTGGATATGCGTTTCTTCAACAAGCTTGATCTTACCGTAGATGCTTTCTATGAAAAACGTACCGATATTCTGGTTGATTCGGAAGGCACTGTGTCAAATGTAGTTGGTGTTAAAACTGCTTTTGTGAATAGCGGAGAGGTTGAAAACAAAGGAATTGAAGCAGACCTGTTGTGGAAGGATAATATAGGTAGCCTTAATTACTACCTTGGCGGTAACTTCTCTTTTGTTCAGAACAAAGTGCTTAATAGAAATGAAGCTTACCGTCCGCATGACTATATGAAGCGTACCGGACAAGCAGTAGGTCAGATGTATGGACTCGAAGCAGTTGGTTTCTTTGAAGATGAGAATGATATTGTCAACAGCCCGGCTCAATTATTCTCAGATGTGCGTCCGGGCGACATCAAATATAAAGATCAGAATGATGATGGCGTAATTAATGATTTTGATGAAGTTGCCATCGGTCATTCGTCGTTATATCCTGAGATTTATTATTCGGCAAAGCTGGGATTTGAAATAAAAGGATTTGGTGTTGATGCCTTGCTTCAGGGTATGGCTAATCAAACGATTTACCTGAATACAAGTAGCGTATTCTGGCCATTGAGAAACAATACTAACATTTCAGATTTTTCGGCTGACAGATGGACGCCTCAAACAAAGAATACAGCAACCTTACCACGTTTATCCCTGGATGATAATGCCAATAACTACCAGAAAAATACAATCTGGCTGGCAGATGGTGACTATTTGAAACTACGTTCATTAGACCTTTATTATAACCTGCCGGAAAAGCTGGTTAAATCTGTAAAACTAGCCAATGCCCGTGTGTTCGTTCGTGGTATGAATCTGTTCTCGATTGACAAAATAGAGGTAGTCGATCCGGAAGCCATTGATATCAGTTATCCTACGCTGGCATCCTATCACCTTGGAGTAAACATTGGTTTTTAATTTAAAAGAGTATTTGAAAATGAAACGATATAAAATCATAATGTTGGCAATTACCTGGGCATTTATGCTGGGGGGATGTGATTACCTTGACTATGACGAATCATCTTATTTACTAAAGGAAGATGTTTTTAATGAGTACTCAAGAACAAAGAAGTTTTTGGCTGGTATTTATTCTCAGCTTCCTGATGATTTCAGCACTATTGATGGTGCAATGCGTTCTTCGGGTACGGATGAAGCTATTCACGTCAACAATCTTTCTAATGTAAGACTTTTCACGGACGGTAACTGGAGTGCATCCCAAACGTTAGATACCAAATGGGAAAGTATGTATTCAGCAATTCGTGATGTGAATACTTTTCTTAAAGAAATTAAAGGTAAGACATGGGATGAAATAAAATGGAATGAAGATTACGATGAAATAATGGAACAGTTTAATCTGTATCCTTATGAAGCAAGATTTCTAAGAGCCTATTTCTATTTTGAATTATTAAAAAGGTATGGTGGTGTACCAATTGTGGAAACAGAACTTACCGAGAAAGAGGCGAATACTGTATCAAGAGCTTCATTCCAGGAGGTAGTTGATTACATTGTAAAAGAATGTGACGAGGTGAGTAAGGTACTGCCGGCATCATTTTACGATGTGACTGCTGAAGAAACAGGGCGGGCAACAAAGGGTGCCGCCATGGCCTTAAAAGCCCGCACCCTTCTTTATGCTGCCAGTCCGTTGAACAATAGTGCAAATGCTATAGATAAGTGGGAATCTGCTGCTCTTGCTTCAAAGGCAATTATTGATTCCGCGTGGTATACCCTTGAAGGTAATTACAAAGATGTTGTTAATAATGCATTGAGCCCGGAGCTGATTTTTGGTATTCGTCAGGCTGAGTCAGCATCTTTTGAGAAGGCTAATTTCCCAATAGGTTACGAAGGTGGTAATACCGGTACTTGTCCCACTCAAAACCTGGTTAACGCATATGAAATGGTTGCAACAGGTTTACCAATTGATGATCCATCTTCAGGATATAATCCTGTTTTCCCTTACTCAGGAAGGGATCCCCGATTGAATGAAACAGTTATTGTTAATGGTTCATCCTGGAAGGGTAAGACTGTAGAAGTATGGTATGGTGGTGCTAATGCAGAGCCTAAGCCTAATGCTACTTTAACAGGTTACTACCTTAAAAAATATGTTATTGAGAGTGTGAACCTTGAGCAGGGTAATGTAATAACCAAACGACACAACTGGGTTTTATTCCGTTTTGCAGAAGTGCTGCTAAACTATGCCGAAGCGATGAATGAAGCCTATGGTCCGGAAAACGCCGCTACCCTTGGAAAAACTGCTCTCGAATCCATTAATGAAGTGCGGTTAAGAGCCGGAATGCCTGAATTCCCTGCTGGTTTAACCCAGAGCGAATTCAGAACGAAGCTCAGAAATGAGCGCCGTGTTGAACTGGCTTTCGAAGACCACCGCTTCTGGGATGTCAGAAGGTGGATGATTGGTTCTGAAACAACCGAAATTAAGGGTGTTACAGCGGCGCTTAATCCCTTTGGTGGTTATGTTTATGAAGAGAAGCATGTTGAAAGTCGTATCTGGGATGAGCGAATGAACATGTATCCAATACCGCAATCCGAACTCTATAAAAATCCGAATCTAACACAAAATTCGGGTTGGTAGTTAACTGCTAAAAGATAACGTTATGCAAAAAATAATAATTTCCATATTCATGATAATGGCTGCCCTAACCGGTTGCGAAGGCATCTATAGTGGCCAGGAGTTTAAGATATATGAGCATGAGGAACCTGAAGGGTCTCAACTGCCTGAGATACCTGAAATTGGCAAAAAGGGTATTGGTAAAACAACCAAAGATTCTGACTGGTCGTCTAAAGTGTCAAAATTAAAAATACACTGGCATTATACATGGGGAAACAATCTTAGTATCAAAGAGCCGGATAATGTCGATTACGTCCCTATGATATGGGGAAAAAACAGTATTGATGAAGCAAAGGTTGACGATTTAAAAACACTAAGAGACGAAGGAAAGATTAACTTCTTGTTAGGTTTTAACGAACCTGATGGAGAGAAGCAATCCAACATGACCGTTGCAGAAGCAATCGAAATATGGCCATTGCTTGAAGAAGTTGGCGTCCCTCTTGGTAGTCCTGCTGTTGTAGGAATTGATAATGAATGGTTAACGGAGTTTATGGCTCAGGTAGATGCCAACGGATTAAGGGTGGACTTTATCTGTGTACATAAGTATGGCGGACCAAATGCGCAGGGCTTTCTTAATAAGCTTGATGAGGTTTATGCCAAGTATGGCCTACCGATTTGGATCACTGAGTTTGGAGTAGGCGACTGGAAGGCTACCACTCTTGAAGAACATAAATACACTCCTGAACAGGTTCTTGCTTTTATGCAAGAGCTTCTGCCTGAGTTGGAAGATCGATCGTATATTCACCGTTATGCATGGTTTCCGGCTGAACAGGATCATATAGCATTGAAAACATCCGCGTTGTGGGATGCCGAAGGGGTATTAACTCCCCTTGGAGAGTTCTATGCCAATTTCGAGCCTAACGACCTTATCGGACCTGGTAAAGATGACCTGGTGGGTCCCGATGAGCTAAATCCCAATAGCATAGTTGTGAATGGAGGTTTTGAATCGGGTGTGCTTGATCCCTGGCAAGGATTTAAAAATGGAGTGAGTGAAATAGAACCATATGCCGGATTGTATTGTGGTAATATCCGAAAGAAAGATGGATCGTTATATCAGGTTGTAGAAGTTGAGCCGGGTGCAACGTATGAGATAACCTTCTATGGACAATGGGCTGAATATTCTGAAAATACCTTTAACGTTGTAGTTAAGGAGGAAACAGGTGATAAAGCTATATTATTAAAAGAACCGATAGAAGCCAATGAAAATGGTTGGACTAAAAACCAGGTGACATTTACGGCTTCACAGGAAACGCAGGTGCGTTTAGTGTGGTACAAAGGTAAATTAAAACCAGCATTCCCTCCATTTTATCTGGATAATGTAGAATGTGTTAAAGTAGAATAAAACAATAAACCGGAAGGTTATTTAACCTTCCGGTAATTTCTAATGTTAATTTAAATCAATAAGTTATGAAAAAGTTTTTACTTTTTACGGCCATTGCTATGGCTTTTAGTTTAGGGCTTAATGCCCAGGTTACTAATGGTGGATTTGAAACGTTCGATGCTGATTTAATTGCTTTTGACGGCTGGGATGGATACAATTTTATGCAAGAAACAACCGATGTAAACTCGGGTGTAAAGTCAGGAAGACTTAAAGGTGGTAATTCTGCTTTAAGCCAGGTGATTACGGTGGAGGCTGGTGAAACTTATGATGTTAGTTTTTCGGCCAAATGGATTGACTCTGCCGGTAATATCAAAATGGCTTTTAAGGATGAAAGCAACAATAAGCTTGGTAATACTAGCGTGATAAGCACCACTACATGGTCGACGATTAATGAGCAATTTGTTGTTCCGGCAGGTATTACATCAGTTAAGATAACACTCTGGAAAGGTAATGGCACTTCTGCGTGCTTACTTGATGATGTCTCTTTTACAAAGGCAACAACCACTTCCATTAATGATGCGGAACAGCTTGATTTGCTTGTGAGTCCAAATCCATCAAACGGAATCTTTAAACTGAAAGGTGATAAAGCAATAGCAGCCTATTCGGTTTATAATTCCACAGGACAAGTGGTTAAGAAAGAAATGGGACTGGATCAGATGAATGTAGCTGTTGATCTAAGTACTCAAACAAATGGACTGTACCTGGTAAAGGTTAGGTTTTCAGACGGCGACGAATCCGTTTCAAAGGTATTTGTGAAATAATTTTAAGAAGGGCAGCATTGATCGTAAGTCTTTGTTGCCCTTTTAGTCATAAGCTTATTCAACCTGTAGCAGCAGCAAATGGAAAACTATCTGAGATGAGAATAAAAAAATAAAGCTAACGATGTTGTTTGATCTTCGTGATGGGATTACCAATCTTAATTAGCCTGCAAGAAAACCCTCTTTTTTTCGAAGGCTTTGATAAGAAAACTTCGAGAACAAGGCTTGCGAGTCTTAATTGTCAGGAGTTTACTTCTGTAAATGACTGGCAAGTAAGATGAGCGTAACGCAGTTATCGGAGTTTTCTTGCAAAGACAAATTAAAAGACATTTTTCATTTGAGATATCGGATCGTTGATAGCACACTAATTTTTGGGAAAATGGGAAAGAGGTTTAATTTTCTTAAAAACAGGGGATAATTCAACAACCTTTTTAAAACAATAAATCATGCATGAAAAGTCTATACTCAGAATCCTAACTTATCTCTTGTATGGATTGGTTTATACTTCAGGACAAGCTTCTAACAATGAAAATCCCAACGTTGTTTTGATCATGATGGATGACCTTAACGATTGCGTTGGCTTTTTGGGTGGTCATCCTCAGACATTAACTCCCAATATGGATGCTTTAGCAGAGAAAGGCGTGATTTTTACCAATGCTCATTCCAACGCCCCGGTGTGTGCACCTTCGCGATCAAGCATGTTCACCGGTATCTATCCTCATGTTTCGGAAAATTATGGATTTGCTAAATGGTACCATAACGATGTTTTGTCCAATTGCAAATCATTAGCATATTACATGAGAGAGAATGGTTACTCAACTTATGGTACAGGGAAGTTGATGCATCATAAAGTAAAAACAGAATGGACACAGTACGGTATCTCCAACTATTTTGGGCCATTGGCATATAATGGCGTTAAAGCTGTCTGACACCCTTCAGTTCCTGAATCATATCGAAATATAGGGCCACTCGACGGTACTTTTGCATCTTTAGCAGATGTTCCATCGGTGCCTGCAGAGAATGATAATCCAGGTTACACGGGATGGTACAATATGCAAAAAAAACCCTTCCGTTATGTAAGTGATGATGACAGTGATCTGTTGAATGATGAAAAATGTGCCAATTGGGCAATAGATAAATTAAATGAGCTAGCAGTGTCGGGGACAAGTGAACCATTTCTTTTAGCTGTGGGCTTTACACGTCCACACACACCTTTGGTTGTGCCCAAAAATACTTCGACAAGTTTTCGCTTGAAACTATTCAATTGCCGGATATAAAAAATAACGACATAAGCGATTGTTTCTATAAGACAGTATTCGATGGCAGCAATTCAAAAGGTATTCGCCATTACGAGGCGATGGTTGAATCATATGCTAGTTTTGAGGAAGGTTTAAAGAGGTATGTTCAAGCCTATCTGGCATGTGTTAACTTTGTGGATGAGCAGGTGGGGTTGGTTTTAGATGCGCTTAATAATAGTCGGCTAAGAGACAACACCATTGTGATCTTAACCAGCGACCATGGCTACAATCAGGGAGAAAAAGATTATCTGTTTAAAAACTCACTTTGGGATGAAAGTCCCCGCGTGCCTTTGATTATTAAAGATCCGTCTGTACCTGGCAATGGCGGGAAAAAGGTCGCTCAACCGGTGTCGCTTGTTGATGTTTATCCAACTGTTTTAGATTATTGCGGATTAACAGCCAGCAATATGAAGAATGATGGTGGGGCGCCTTTAAGCGGTTTTATATGAAGCCCTTTGTAGATGATCCTGAAAACGGTTCATGGGAAGGCCCGGATGTGGCACTTACCGTTGTAAAATCACCTACAGGTGAGTTAACCCCTATAGGGCAAAATTACTCAATCAAATCCGAAAACTGGCGATATGTGCGCTATGAGAACGGTAAGGAGGAACTTTATAACCATCAGGATGATCCCTACGAATGGACTAATCTTGCTTATGACCCAATACATGCCGGTAAAAAAGCTGAAATGAAGCAGCAATTAATTGATATGGTTGGTGATGTTGATGCTTATAAAAACATAATTGTTCTTCCAGCAAGTGCAAAGAGAAATTAGATGGGTAATTCGGAATCTGGCAACACACATAAAAACTTAAGCATGCAAAAGATCTTATTAGTTATGGCTTTTACGCTTCTGGTATATACTGCACACTCAACAAACTATTACGTACATCCCGTTATCGGGAAAGATGCCAATACCGGAATGCCAGATATGGGTGCCATTGAAATAGAAAAATAATCGTAGATATAAAATGAAAAAGATACTCATTGGATTGCTGTCAATTGTATTATTCTCTTGTCAATCAGGAGAAGAAATAAAATCATTGCTCATTGAAGCAGAGAGTTTTGACGAAAAAGGGGGATGGAGTGTTGATCCTCAATTTGTAGAACAAATGGGTTCTCCCTACCTGATAGCACATGGCATGGGTTCTCAGGTTGAAGATGCGAGCACTTCTTTTATGATTGAGGAAAAAGGAACTTACCATGTCTGGGTTAGAACAAAAGACTGGGCACCTGGAAATTGGGAAGCTCCCGGTCAGTTTAAGGTTTCTGTTAACCATATGGAATTATCAACAATATTGGGAACTCGTGAAGAATGGGGTTGGCAGTATGCCGGGAATATTAAATTAGAAAAAGGGACAAATACTTTAGGCTTGATCGATTTGACCGGTTTTAACGGGCGTTGCGATGCCATTTACTTATCCCAACATAAAAAGGAGCCGGAGCAAGATAATGCAAAGATGGTTCAGTGGCGTCAAAAATTGCGTAATGAATCGTCAAATTCGTCAGACAAAAAGGAATACGACCTCGTAATTACCGGGGGAGGCCTGGCAGGATGCGCCGCTGCCATTGCTGCAGCAGAGCAAGGGCTTAAAACGGCTTTAATACATGATCGTCCTGTTTTAGGAGGTAACGCAAGCAATGAAATCAGGGTGCACACTCTGGGAATTTACGGTCATTTCGAGCGGATTCTAAAAATGATAGATACCGAACATTATCCCAATGGTTCACCTAAAGCGGCTCAGGAGGATGAGAAACGCCTGAAAAATATACAGAAGTATAAAAATATAGACTTATACCTCGATTGGAGGGCCCATAATGCTAATTCTAATGATAATTATATTAGTCATGTGGATGCAAGACATAACCAGACCGGGGAGCGTATAAGGTTTAAAGCACCATATTTTGTTGATTGTACCGGTGATGGCTGGATAGGTTATTGGGCCGGTGCCGAACGCATGTATGGAAGAGAAAGTTCAGATACCTATGATGAACATTGGGAGCAACATGGAGAACTGTGGAGCCCGGAGAAGGCTGATAATTTTGTTATGGGGTCTTCTTTATTATGGAGAAGTCACAAAGTGGATTCCACTTATGTTTTTCCTGAAGTGCCATGGGCTATGGATGTTGTTGGTGGTTATGCTGCCAAAGAAGGAAGCTGGAAGTGGGAGTACTCTGATAATGACCTGCATCAGGTCGATGATGCTGAACAAATCAGGGATCATATGTTAAAAGCCATATATGGTTCATTTTACAACGAAAAACAAAAGGCCGGTAACGACAGCCTGTCACTTGAGTGGGTTGGTTTCCTTTTGGGTAAAAGGGAATCGTACCGATTGGTTGGAGACCATGTGTACAACTTTAATGATGTAAAAAACAATGTGGCATTTCGGGATTCGGTAGTTGTTGAAGAAAGGGCTGTAGATGTACATTTTCAACAGTATTTAGAAAAAGCACATAAGCCTGATTTCCTGTCCGAAGCTCTTTTTTATCGTTCAGGAAGGTATTACGTACCATATCGTAGTTTGTATTCCAAAAATATTAACAACCTGTTTATGGCTGGCAGGTGTTTTAGTTGTACCCACCTTGGCCTGGGAGGCCCACGCGTGATGCTTACCACCGGACAAATGGGTGCGGCAGTAGGGTATGCTGCGTCTATATGTAAAAAGTACAATGTTAAGCCCCGGGAGGTTTATGAGAAATATCTGGACGAATATATGGCTTTAGTACTTTCTTCTGATAAACACAAGTAATTTTTTAAGGATGGGCGTTTATAAGGAATATATCTGTCTTTTTTTGTGGATATCCGGAGGTTTACTTATCCCCGGTATGTCTCAAAACAGGGAGGATAAAGACTTGGTATTAGGTATTCCGGAAGAGAAATTTGCCCATCCTTTATACTTAGTTGGCCAAAAAACGGACTCTGCTTTTTATTATTCAAGAATATTTACACCTGTGTGCGACGATTCGGTTTGTAACCTGGTAAAGCTTGATGTTTATTGGAATTTGGCTGGCAAGTATTTGAGTTTTGATACAGTTCCCGGTTTTCCATTGACAAAGAACGACCATCAATTGTTTGTCACCAGAGATTATGAAAAACTCCATTCAATATTGCAGGATGAATACTCGGTGTTGAGCAGGATTGAAAAAAATGAATTGGTACAGACCAACAAACCTGAAAAACAGGATGGTGTTGACGGGTATAGCGGAGCAACGGCAAAGGAACTAAAACAAGATGTAGTTGAAGGCGCTTCGTTTTCATCATTTACCTTATGGAACCTGGTAAACGGAGATGTTAGGGAAATTATCAGGAAGAACACAATAAAACAATATTTGCCAAAAATTGAGCAGCAGTTGTTAAAATCTCACGATTCGGACATGGTGCTTTTGGCATTGAAAAATTGGAACAAGGAGGATTATTGTAGTCGCTTTGATGTGATTCTTGAACTCATAAAAAGAGGGGATGCACTTGTTAATTTTTACATCCTGAAAAACTTACAGGGTGATATTCTGAGAGATAAAAGTAATCAACAATCTATCAAAAATATCATGCCCCAATTGGATGAATATACCAGAGCGTTTATCAAAAAATATGTCGACACAAAATAAGGTGTTGTCCCATTTGTCAAAATTATTTTACAGGGACTTACAAGTTGTAAGTTTCGGGAGTCTATCTTCTTTTTTATAGGGGGGTACATGCAAAAGCTTGAAAAGAATTAATTAAACTATAAAAATGAATATTATGATGAATTTGTTAAAATTGAAAATACTGTTGCTTGGATGTATCATTTTGTTAGTGGATATCCAGATGGTTGGTCAGAATGGTGAGAAGCCAAATGTTGTTTTCATCATTGCCGATGATTTAATGAAGCAAACAGAGCTTTATGGTTATCCGGAGATAAAAACACCAAGGCTGTCAAAATTGGCGGATGAGGCTGTTCTTTTTAATCGCGCCTATTGTCAATACCCCCTTTGTGGACCTTCAAGAGCTGTTATCCAGGCGAGTTTGTATCCGTCAAAAACCGGAATTACCTGGAATAAGCCAGGAAAAGATGAAGCTACGCAAACCAAAGCGGCTTCCTTTAATGTAAAAACAATGCCACATTACTTCAGAGACAATGGTTATACAACCGTAGGAGGAGGAAAAATATATCATAACACCACTGTAGGAGGAAAACCAGGTGCTATTTATGATTTTGATGATGTATTAAGTAATGCAGGTGTAGATGGTGTTAAAGGTACAATGCCTGATGGTAAAAAGGTTACATATATTACAGACAATTCAACGAGGACTATAACAGAACATAGGGATGGGGCTTTAATTGAAAACGCCAAAGCATGGCTGGACACCTATGATGCTGCCAGTAATAATCCATTTTTTATGTGTTTGGGAATAAAGAAACCTCATTCGCCTTTTTCTGCCCCTTCTCAGTTTTGGGATATGTACAACAGGGATGAGATTAAAGTAAGTGATATTCTTCTACCTGAAGGGGTAAATGCCGACTTATCCCTTAACGGGATTGACGGATTATTTAGTGGCCACGTAGATACTTACATGTATACCGGAGAAAATATCCCCGTCGATAAGCAAAAGGAAATCATACATGGATACAGTGCATGTGTTTCTTTCGCTGATTACCTGGTAGGAGATATTATTGATAAACTTAAAGCAAAGAATCTTTACGATAACACCATCATTGTTTTTGTATCGGATCATGGATACAAGTTGGGTGAATATCAGAGATGGGCTAAATCGACCGTACATGAAAAAGACGCAGTTGTGCCCTTATTAATCAGAGATCCAAGAAAAACTTCTGAGCATGGTAAAATATCACAAGCGATTGTTGGATTAATTGATATCTATCCAACATTATCAGAGCTTTGTGGTATTCCGCTCCCAGAAAATATTGATGGAATCAGTTTTGCAGATGTACTTTTTAACACATCAGTAAGCGGAAGAACCCATATTAGTACAATAAGAGTCAGGTCACTATCTGAAATAGGAATAGAAAGAGCTATTAGTCTGAGTATTATAAATCCAGACGGTTATCGATATACACAACATTGGGGCGGTGAATATGATGTTTTTCCTATGAAGGAAGACATTATTGCCTATGAGTTATACGACCATTATAAATATCGTAATACACCAATTTCTGTTGAGAACCTGGTAAATACTGAAACCGAATTACTGGAAGAAATGAGACAACTTGTATTGTCTAGTAGTGAAGAAATTACAGGTTCAGCAACTTCAGTAAAGAATGTAGAATTAAAAGACCTGAATTATTATTACAATCGGTCAACAGAAAAAATACATATCTCAAGTTCTGACTTAATTGAACAAGTTGCGATTTACGATATCGTTGGCTATAAGGTTATTGACCTGGAAAAGAACACAAACAAACTTGAGATAGACCTTTCTGGTTTAAAAAAGAATAATGTGTTCCTGGCGAGAATCAGTGCAAAAGGAAAAACATCTGTTATTAAAGTATTGAAATGATATTAGCATATATCAAGAATTATTAAAACAATGCCATTATTTAGCAGCCATGGCATTGGCGTGTTTTGGTAGTTTGGATCCCCCCCCCAACTTTATAAATAAAAAAAAGACGAGTATGCCACAAGGCACCCATCTCACTTTAAATGGCCAAGCCTATAGTGGGGATTTAGGGCTTGTATTCTTAATTTGACAAATGTCAAGCAGATGATAATTAAGCAGTTATGTACATGTAAGTTAGTTGTGGCATTTCTGTTGCTTAACCTCTTTTTATTGCCAAATGCATCAGCCTCATTATTTTTTGGTAATGAGGCTGATGCTTGGGCTACTGCAAATGTTGTCAAAATTAGGCATTAGAATATATACAATAAAACTTAAGTTATAAAAATCAGGACTTTTTCAAAAGAAAAAATGGAAAAACAGTAGCGTTCTTAACGCATAGGTTTGTTGTGTCATCAGGTTGTGAAGACAGTTGATAGTCTGGAAGTTTTTGAGGGGTGTTGCATTAAAATAATCCAGGTTCACGAGCATCTTTAATGTGGGGGTGCGTTGCCTTTTATTACCTTATTCGTAAGGGATTTCTTCATTTATTATCACTTGTTAATTAAAACGAATTATGGAATTACAATTTACACTCTTGAATTCTGAAGTTAGAAAGCAGAACTTATTAATTAATACCAAAATTAGAGTCGTCGTTCTAATGTTTTTATCGGTGATTTGTTTAGCCGGTAAAATGAAAGCACAAACCAATCCTAATATTCCCAATTCAGATGATTTTCAACTCGTTTTTCAGGATGAATTTAATGGAAGCAGCATGGATTGGACAGTATGGGATTCGGAGGATGGAGTAAAGACTTCGGCTTCTGGCGAAGTTGTGCATCGTGACAAGCAAAATATAGTAGTGGAAGATGGACTGATGAAAATACTGGTTAAACAAGAAAGTGTTAATGGTTCTGATTGGACAGCTGGGTTTGTTTGGCTAAGAGAAGTGTATGGTGCCAACAGCTATTATGAAGCCAGAATTAGTAATACTGATGCGACTGGTGTCAATAATGCTTTCTGGATGTCAGCTGCAACTAATAAAGCAGAAGGAACCAAAAGTTATCAAAATCGTTACGAGATAGATTGTCCTGAAAATAGATTGCTAAATGATGGTACCATACATGCCCATTACGCCTGGCACGACTGGAAAACCTATAGCACTTACGGTGGAGCTATTGCACAGGGTGGATCCTATAATCTTCCTGACGATGATTATCAGGTGTGGGGTCTATGGGTAGGAGAAAACGGGTTTAAAATTTATCTGAATGGTGTTGAGAAATGGGACGGAACAACCGACGATAACTATCCCAACCAATGGGAAACCGGAGTAGGCAAATTCCCTGTCTGGTTAGACAATGAAGAGCAGCGTGCTTATGGTAAATATAATCAGGACGACTGGAAGTATTTTGGTGGTATGAATGGAGATTTGTTAAATGTTTGTTTTAGTACTTTGCCCTGGAGCACTTCAAATAGCCCACTTGATAGTTCTGCACACAACAGCTATATGGGAGTGGATTATATTCGTGTTTACAAAAGAAAAAATGATTTTATCACGATTCCAACTCAAACTGTTGATGTTATACAGTCTGATTCTACTCACTTGTTGACCCAGCTCATTGATATGGGTCGAGATAGTATAATGTATCTCAGTTTTTTGGCTAAAAAAGAGCAAATTGATGAATTTTCTGTTGAGCTTAATGCCGATAATGGCAAGGTATCTACTATGACTATTACTACAGATAATCATATCAAGCTTAGTTCGGGAGCAGAATTAGCTTCAACACATGACTCGTATCCGGCAACCATCCGATCAAAGAAATATTTTACGGAAGGGAAAGATTACTTAGTTGTGTGTCGTATCACTGCATCTGCTCAGGAAAAAGATATCATTAGCTATATCACATATCCATTAAAGGATGGTATACCTGACTCAGAACCTTTTTTATATCGAAATATTGATGCTAATGGAAATACCAATATCACAACTGGGTGGGACTTATCGCATAAAATTGAGCAGGCAGCAGATTTAACGAGCATTACTTTTAGATCTAAAAGCAGGAATAGTTCTTTTTCTAATTTAAAAGTGGCATCCAACTTTAAAGCGGTAGTGGTAGATTATCAGTATTATACATCTTGTTCGTTGGCGTCGGGAAGTACTATGGTAAATATTGGAGAAGTGGTTGATGTGTTAGTTGACCTAAAGGGAACAGGTCCGTGGGATTTAAGCTATGCTGTAAATGGCCAGGAAACAACTGTTACTGATATTACTGTCTCTCCGTATATTTTTCAAGATACCATAAATGAGCAGACAAATATTGAGATTTTGTCAGTTTCAGATGTCGATGGCAACGGAATGGCCGGACATAAATTTAATATATATATAGCCGATGGCGAAATAAGTACTTTATGTGATGGTACAGTTAGGGAGCGCCAGGGTGATGGCCTTTATTCGGAAAATTTACTTGAGGTGAAAAATGCTTCAGGGTGGACAAGGAAAGCTTTTATCAGTTTCGATATTAGTGCATTAAATAATTATGTTTCAGTCGGTGAGTTTAAGGTTTTTCTAAATTCAAGTTCGTCAAGTGAATTTTCATCAGTAATCAATGTTTTTGGCGTTAAGGAAACGGAATTTGCATGTAACCAATTGGATTGGGTAGGAGCCAGCTCCATTAATTACCTCAGTGCATATATGTCTGCTAACATTGATGCCGGTGATCTGGGGAGTTATTTGAATATTGATATCAAAGACTACTTGAATACCTGCATACAAGATGGCGATTCAATCATGGTTCTTTGTTTAGATGCAGAGCCGGGTAGCGATTTATTTTACTTTAATGCTTCAGAGTTAAGTCAGAATCCTGCTGGATTGAGTTATGTATTAGATTCATCTACTGGCTTGCTAAACCCTATTGCAGATTCCTATGTAAGAGAAGGTGATAAGGGAGATTTAAATTATGGAACTGAGAAAGAATTAGGTGTCAAAGAATCTGAGACAGATATATATGACAGAAAGGGCTTCTTGAAATTTGACGTGAGTAGAATTGCTGGAAAGGTGGCAGGTGCAAAAATCATGTTGAAAGTAAAGAGGGAAGATCCAGGTGCTGAGCAAAATCTTTATTTAATCAATGATAATAGTTGGACGGAAACGGGTATTACAGGTAATAATCAACCCGGAGCTTCAGGTTTTATATCAAAGCAAACTGTACCTCTAGTAGATGAATGGATTGAGTTTGATGTCACTTCGTTAGTTAATGATGAAACCAATGATACGTTGTCGGTACGCATTTCCGATGCCAATGCGGCAGAAGATTACATACTATATCATAGTAAGGAGGCAGATAATCCAAATGATTGGCCGAAGTTGGTATATATATTTGGAGAGCCTAATGCAGAAGAGACAATGGCTACTGTGGCCGATGCATATGTGCGTAATGGTATTGCTCATGCTGATAATAATTTTGGTTCAGATTCAAAAATAATTGTAAAAGAGTCTGCAGATGATATCTATGACCGGGCTGGCTTTTTGAGATTTGATTTAAGTCAGATCACAGGTGATGTATTCTACGCAAAGGTAAGATTAAAAGTATATTCTGAAGACGCCGGTGCCATTCATAATTTATCAATGGTAGCAGACGATAGTTGGACTGAAACAGGTCTTACCTGGAATAATCAGCCTCAAAATACAAGTCTTATCACCAATCAGGCTGTACCTGCTACAAATGAATGGATTGAGTTTGATGTTACTACAGAGGTTAACAATGAAAATGATGGCTTTTTATCAGTTCTCATTTCTGATGCCTATCAGGCTGAGAATTACGTGCTTTATCATAGTAAGGAAGCAACAAATGTGAGTGATCGACCTGAACTGGTTTATAAACTTGATCCGTTTAGTGCTGCATCTAATGATACGTTAGCTTTGAAAAATGGTTTTGTAGAGGAAATAGTAACACGTAATGAAAAAGTTTTACAAGATAGTAGTATAAAAGTATATCCAAATCCTGCTAGTTCAGATATATATATATCAGGAGCTGATATTGAAGGAGTTGAAATAGAAGTTTATAGTTTAACGGGTAGAATAGTTAAGCAAAAAAGGATTAATCAGCAGAATCAAACAAGTATAAGCGTTAGAGAGATAGAAGCGGGAATTTATATTTTAAGAATGCAAAGAAACGGTAGAATTCTAAAAAATCAAAAACTGGTAATTACTAAGTAAATCATAATAATGCTATTAACCTGGGGTCAACCTCAGGTTAATAGCATATTCAAATTTTGATTTAATTACAACAGTTTGTTGAGGTGTGCGGATTCAGGATGATAACCCGCTTTGCAAGAATCCAGAGTCTGACAAAGCAGGAGGACTGCAGCTGAAGGATTATCTGCCAACGAACATAAGACCGGCACACAACAAAGGTATCGACATTAATCCGCTGCCTAACCATAGTATTGGACTTTTAATCGGCTTTAAGGTTGAAACCGGTATACAAGGGAATAAGATTGAAGACTTGTCCGACTTACGTGCTTATAAAGTTAAATAGATATTAAGTAGTAATTGAAAGAAAAATAGGTAGATAGGGTTTTGGAATGATTGAATAAGCCCTTGGTTGCGATAAACAATGACCCATAAGAATGACAAGGATTTAGTACCATAATGAATAAAACAAAAGGATGAAGCTTAATAAAAATTTGAAACTTGCTGCTTGAAAAAAAAGAATAAACGAATAAGACATAAAGATGAAAAAATTACTTTTTATTAGCATTTTAGTGCTGATGCATTTAGAGGTTTATGGCAGTAAAAGTCCTGAGTGGGATAATGTAAAAATATTGCATATAAATAAGGAGAAGCCACATACAACCATGATGGTTTATAGTTCTGCAAAGTCGGCTTTACAATTTGATAAATCAGCATCTGATTACTATCAATGCCTAAATGGTGATTGGCGTTTTAACTGGTCGAAGAATCCAAAAAGCCGGCCTGATAAATTCTATCAAACCGGTTTTGATGATTCACAATGGTCCACCATTCCGGTTCCTTCTAACTGGGAACTTCACGGACATGGAATTCCTATCTATACAAATATTACGTATCCATTTGAAAAAGATAACCTGAGGGCTCCGAAAGAATGGAATCCGGTGGGTTCATATCGTCGCACCTTTGAGGTGCCCGAAAATTGGGATGGAAGAGAAGTGTACATTAATTTCGATGGAGTACAATCGGCCTACTATGTTTGGGTGAATGGCAAGAAAGTTGGTTACTGCCAGGGAAGTCGTACGCCGGGTGAATTTAATATCACCAAATACCTGCAAAAAGGAATCAATCAGCTGGCCGTTGAAGTATACCGCTGGAGTGATGGATCATATCTGGAGGATCAGGACTTTTGGAGATTGAGTGGTATCTTCCGCGATGTGTACTTATGGTCGACACCAAAAACTCATATCCGGGATTTTGTATACTCAGCATCGCTGGGCGATTCGTATACCGATGGGATGTTTCATTTGAAAGGTGAAGTTGTTTCAAAAGCAAAAAAGGCAGTTTCAGTTAAGTATCAGTTGTTAGATGCGGCTGGAAAAGAACAAATCTCAGGATCTGTGCCTGTTGAAGCCGGCAAAGGATTGGTCAGTTTTAATTCGGATGAGCACACTCTTAAAAATGTGCAAGCCTGGAGTGCAGAATCACCTTATTTATATCAGCTTCTAATTTCGCTTGAAGATAAGAATGGGAAGGTGCTTGAGGTGATTCCTCAGAAAGTGGGTTTCCGCAATGTGGAGATTAAAAACGGACGTCTGTTAATCAATGGTGTGGCAGTACTGTTTAAAGGGACTAATCGTCACGAGCATCATCCTCAAACAGGACATTATGTGACGACTGCTGATATGATGCGTGATATTATACTGATGAAACAAAATAATATTAATGCAGTCAGAACCAGTCACTATCCTAATACACCAGAATGGTATGCGCTGTGCGACGAGTATGGTATCTACCTGATTGATGAAGGAAATATTGAAACACATGGATTCGGCAATAAGGGCGATAACCGTCTGACCTGCTCTCCCGAATGGGAAGAGGCTTATTTGGATCGAGTTCAACGCATGGTTTACCGCGATCGAAATCATGCTTCTGTAGTAATTTGGTCGATGGGTAATGAAAGTGGTGATGGTCCTAATGCGAAAAAGGCATATGAGTGGGTAAATGAAACAGACACTTCTCGTCCGTATTTGTATGAAGGAACCACGCGTAAAGGGGGTAGAAATTATGCAGATATATACTCACGCATGTATGCAACACCAGAAGAGTGTACCCAAATTATCAAAGACTATGCTCACATGCCATATATTTTATGCGAATACACTCATGCCATGGGCAATAGCAATGGTAACCTAAAGGAGTATTGGGATTTGGTTTATGCCGATAATAACTTCCAGGGTGGATTTGTTTGGGACTGGATGGATCAGGGATTGAAGCAGCCGGTTCCTGAAAAATATCAGAAGAATTCAAAAGAAGATCACTTCTATGCCTATGGTGGATGGTGGGAAAATGGCAGAGGCGTTCATCACGATGGTAATTTCTGTATGAATGGCTTGCTGGCTTCCGACTGGACTCCTCACCCGGGATTAAATACTATCAAGTACTTTTACCGAAACATTCACTTAGAAGCTGTTGATGTTGAGCAACTAGAGTTTAAGTTGACTAACTGGTATGATTTCTCCAATGCAGCTGAGTGGGTAAATGGCGAATGGGAGTTATTGGAGGATGGTTTGCCGGTGGAATCAGGAACTATAGCAAATCTGGATTTACCGGCACGTTCGAGTAAGAATATTCAATTAAATGTGGACTATCAGTACAAAGAGGGGAAAGAGTATTTTATTACTTTCAGCTTCAAACTGAATAGAAATACTTTCTTTGCTAAAGCCGGACATGAACTAGCCTGGGATCAATTTCAATTAAGCGACAACTTTATTCATGTATTAAATACGGTTCAAACAGAGACTGCTCCTAACTGGAGAACAGAAGGCCGAACTGTTCATGTCTGGGGCGAAGAATTCTCAATCCAATTTGATAAGCTTAATGGTCTATTGGATAAGTACTTTCTGGGCGATGAATTAGTAATTAAGAAAGGGCCTGACCCGGACTTCTGGCGCGTACCAACCGATAATGATCGCGGCGCTGTTAAAGGAGGGAACAAGAAACTACCTCAGTTAGGAGTTTGGGAGAATGCCAACGGCTGGATTATTGATGAGGTTTCAACTAAGGAAGAGAACAATGCGCTTGTAATAGAAGCAAAAGGACACTTGCCAATGGTGGGGGCCAAGTATATGCAAACCTATACTGTATATGGTAACGGAGAAGTAGATGTTCATTGCCAGTATTTTGCAGGAGAAAAGAAATTACCAATGGTGCCACGCATGGGAACGGAGATGGTGATTGAGCCAGGCTTTGATCAGCTTCAGTGGTATGGCCCCGGAAAACTACCAACTTACCAGGATAGAAATGTTGAAAAGATGGGCATTTATTCGTCCACAGTTACCGATGAGTGGGTTGAGTATTCAAAGCCTCAGGAGAATGGTTATAAATGTGATACGCGCTGGTTTACATTAACTAATATAGAAGGAAAAGGCCTGCGCATTACCGGAGAACAACCTATCGGATTCGGGACAACTCACTTTAGTAAGCAGGCTGTTCAGCAAAGCGATTACTCTTTTGAGTTGACAAAGCAACCTGAGATTTACCTGAATGTGGATTATAAGCAGATGGGTATTGGGGGAACAACCAGCTGGTTGATGAATGCATTCCCAAGAAAAGACTACCGCTTAGAAAATGGAGACTATACCTTTAAATACAGGATAGCTCCCATACGGTAACAGAAGATAAACTCCACTGCAATCGCTTAAAAAATGTTGCATTAGAATAAACATTAATTATATTATGAACAAGATTCATTTGCTAATTGCAGCTTTCTTTATATTACTGATTGGCTGCAACCCGGTTAATCAGAAAAAAGAAACTGTAACAAAACCAAATATACTTTGGATTGTTTGCGATGATCTGGGGACAGATCTGGGATGCTATGGAACACCACTTATTCAAACGCCAATTCTTGATGAATTTGCTGGTCAGTCCATTCGGTTTGAGAATTGCCATACCGTAACAGCTGTTTGCTCATCCAGCCGCTCTTCCATGGTAACAGGTATGTACCCTGTTAGTATCAACTGTCATCAGCACCGTACAAGGCCAGAGTCCATGCTGCCACTGCCTGATAGTGTGAAGGTAATTACCGAGTATTTTGAAGAAGCAGGCTATTTTACCTTTAATAACCGCTTTGGTTCAAAAGACAAATCGGGAAAAACAGACTATAACTTCACAACCGATTACGAAATCTATGACGGTACGCATTGGAGTCAACGTCAGGAGGAGCAGCCATTCTTCGGGCAGGTTCAAATTCATTTTCCCCACCGTCCGTTTACTCAGGATACCATTAATCCCATCGACGAAAGTAAGGTGGAATTACCTCCATATTTACCCGACCACTGGGTAGCCCGTCAGGATTGGGCTTTTTACCTGGAGACCATTCAGGTGGTTGATCAGGAGATAGGTCAGCTTCTGGCTGCATTGGAGCAAGATGGCTTGATGGATAATACCTATATTTTTATTGTAGGTGACCAGGGAAGACCAATGGTTCGTAACAAACAGTTTTTATACGATGGAGGCACAAATACTCCATTATTGATCAGATATCCAAACAACCAATTTGCAGGTGAAGTCAGAGACGAGCTGGTAAGTAATATTGATCTTTCAGCAACTTCTTTAAAGTTAGCTGGAATCGAGGTGCCTGAACACATTAGAGGAAACAATATTTTAGGAGAACACACTCCGCGAGCCGAACTGTATACCATGCGAGACAGACGCGACGAAACGGTGGATCGCATCCGGGCAATCAGAACTAAAAAGTATAAATACATACGTAATTTTTATACGGACCGGCCCTATACTCAGTATAATGCATATAAGCGTAATAAGTATCCAACCCTTGTATTGATGGAAGTGCTAAAGTCGCAAGACAAGCTGCGTCCTGAGCAATTATCGTTTATGAGTGATTTTCGTCCGGCTGAAGAGTTGTATGATCTTGAAAATGATCCTTATGAGTTAAATAATTTGGCTGCAAGTGAGGATAATATTCAGATTAAGAAGGAGTTAGGCTTCAAGTTGGATGAGTGGTTAAAGCATGAAGATGTGGCCACCTATCCGGAAGATGGTAAGGAAATAGAATACTGGACGAAGCAGATGGCTAAGAGGGATAAGGTTTGGAAAAGGAAGCGTAACCTACCGGTTGATGTTTCAGATGAAGATTATTTGGCATGGTGGGAGAAGCACCTGAAAAGTCGTCAGGTAAAAAAATAATTTATTAAAGTATATTATTTTATGAAACGAACATGATTGCAGGAAAACACAAACACCCATGAATTTAGCAATCATGAAGTTCCATACGACCTTTAAAAAACAAATTATTTACGTATGAAAAGTATATTCTCAAAAGTACTTGTGCTATTGGCAGTGTCGCTTTATGCACTTTTGCCGGTAAAAGCGCAAAACAATAAAGTAGATTTACCCAATGTTATTATCATATTAGCCGATGATCTGGGGTATGGCGATGTTGGCTTTAATGGATGTAAGGATATTCCAACACCTAATATTGACCGCATAGCTGATAATGGAGTGAAATTTACGAATGGCTATGTAACTTATTCAGTATGCGGTCCCAGTCGCGCCGGAATAATAACCGGGCGTTATCAGGATCGTTTTGGTTTTGGACGTAATCCGCTTCTGGCACCCAACGATACCTTGCAAGGTTTACCATCAACAGAAGAAACATTGGCCACTGTGCTGGGGCGCAGCGGTTACTCGAGTATGGCATTGGGCAAATGGCATTTGGGATCACATAAAAGTCAATATCCGTTGAGAAGAGGATTCGATGAGTTCTTCGGTTTTTTAAGTGGCGGTCATCAGTACTTCCCTGAAGAATGGACTTTAAATGATGTTTCAGAAATTAAAAGACAGTACGATGGTTATTTTACGAAGTTAATGCGCAACAATGGTAGAGTGGATGAGAAGGAATATATTACAGATGCACTTAGTCGTGAAGCTGTTTCATTTGTTGACCGAAAGGCCAATAGTCCCTTTTTTATGTATTTGGCGTACAATGCACCACACGGGCCACTGCAGGCTACAGAAAAATATTTAAGTAGATTTAAGCATATCAAAGATAAAAAAAGGAAAACTTATGCTGCCATGGTAAGTGCTGTGGATGATGGTGTTGGACTTTTGTTAGATAAACTTGAGGAGCTTGGAATATCAGATAAAACGATGGTGTTTTTCTTGTCGGATAATGGAGGGCCTGAGGAAAAAAATGCTTCTGATAATGGTGTGTTACGAGATGGAAAAAGCAGTTTATACGAAGGTGGTATACATGTGCCTTTTGCTATGCAGTGGCCGGGTACTATTCCTAAAGGTATGATCTATGAAAAGCCAGTTCTGTCTTTAGACATGTTTGCAACTGCGGTACATTATGCATCAGCAAAATCAAAAAATGAATTAGATGGAGTAAATGTTTTACCTTATTTAACAGGAGAAAAAACAGATGAACCGCATAAATACTTATACTGGCGTATGTATGATTATGATGATTATGCTATCGTAAGTGGAGATGATAAAGTTGTGAAGTATAGATCTGAGGTTGATGAATTTTATAACCTGAAAGAGGATATCAGTGAAAACAATTCGTTACCTCTTGAAGGAGGAAGATATCAATTATTGAAGGATACTTATATGTTATGGAATAAGGAGATGAAAGATCCTTTGTTTTTGGGTTTAACGCAGGGGAAAGAATACAATCAATTAAATCCTGATCGATTTGTAATGGTAAATCCTTATAAGCCAGATAACTTAAGTCCTGAAATTCCGGACGGATATCAACTGATTTGGTCTGATGAATTTGACAAAGATGGAAAACCGGATGAAAGCTTTTGGTCGTACGAAAATGGATTTGTACGTAATGAAGAACTGCAATGGTATCAGGAAGATAATGCCAATATAAGTGAAGGTGTTTTAGTTATAGAGGGTAGAAGAGAGCAGGTTAAAAACGATGCTTATAAAAAGAAAAGTCAACGTTGGAAAGAGAATAGAAAATATGCAGAATACACCTCGGCCTGTATTAAAACAAAGGATAAATTTTCTTTTAAATATGGAATCCTCGAAGTTCGGGCACGTATTGATACAAGCATGGGAATGTGGCCTGCTATCTGGACTTTGGGTATAGATAAACGTTGGCCTGCTAATGGTGAAGTAGATCAGATGGAGTATTACCGTCATAAGGGAGAAGCAAAACTATTGGCCAATGCGGCTTGGGCAAACGGCAAGATGAAACCAGTTTGGGATTCAGAAAAGATTCCATTAAGCTATTTTATAGAAAAACAACCTGATTGGGCACAGAGATTCCATATTTGGAAAATGGAGTGGACTGAGGAATATATCAGGTTATACCTGGATGATGAATTGTTAAATGAAATAGATTTGAGTAAAACCATTAATGCTGATGGTTCTAACCCATTTCATCAACCACAATATATTCTTTTAAACCTGGCTATTGGAGCTAATGGAGGAAATCCTTCACAAACCACATTCCCCCGAACCTACGAAGTAGATTATGTGAGGGTTTATCAAACCAAAAAATAAACGAAATTGATGAAAAATATTTTAACTACTATACTGGCTGTGCTTTTAACATGGAGTGCAGTCGATGCACAGGAAAAGAATACAAATCCCAATATTGTCATCATCTATGTTGATGATCTTGGCTATGGCGATTTAAGTTGTTATGGGGCTACCGAAGTGCAAACGCCTAATGTTGATAAACTGGCTGCAGGAGGTATGAGGTTTACTGATGGACATTGTTCTGCTGCCACCTGCACTCCATCGCGGTTTTCGTTATTAACCGGACGTTATGCTTTTCGCGACAAAGCGGCTATTTTACCAGGTGATGCACCTATGCTGATTAAAACAGATATGCCAACGTTACCAGGTATGCTAAAAGAAATCGGTTACGCAACCGCTGTAGTTGGTAAATGGCATTTGGGATTGGGCGATGGCGATGTGGACTGGAATGGAAAGGTATCTCCGGGGCCTCTGGAAATCGGATTTGACTACAGTTACCTGATTCCGGCTACTGGTGACCGAGTGCCTTGTGTTCTTGTCGAAAATCACCATGTGGTAGGTTTGGATAAAAAAGACCCCATTGAAGTTAATTATAAGAATAAAGTGGGCAATGATCCTACTGGTCTTGATAATTATGATCTGCTTAGATATGGTGCAGACCGGGAGCATTCTAAAACCATAGTTAACGGTGTGAGCCGAATTGGTTACATGTCGGGTGGGAATGCTGCCCGGTGGCGCGATGAAACAGTACCTTACCAAATGTTGGAGAAAGCGCGCGCGTTTATAGATAAAAATCAGGATAAGCCGTTCTTCCTGTATTTTGCCTTTCACGATATTCATGTTCCCCGATTACCAGATCACCGTTTCGATGGAGCCACAGACATGGGAGTGCGTGGCGATGCCATTGTGCAGATGGACTGGGTTACCGGTCAATTGATAGACCATTTGGAAGAATTGGGAATAGATGATAATACACTGATTGTTTTCTCAAGCGACAATGGCCCCGTCCTGGATGATGGTTATGCCGATCAGGCAAGGGAGAGAATAGGAAATCATAAACCGGCCGGCCCATTCCGGGGAGGAAAATACAGTGCCTATGAAGCCGGCACACGTGTGCCCACCATTACTTATTGGCCGGGCACCATTCAGCCAGGTACCAGTGATGCGCTAATGAATCACATTGACTTATATGCGTCGATTGCTGCCTTGTTGAATCATCCTTTAAAGGAGAAAGAAGCTGTGGACAGTGAAAACCATCTGGAAGCATTTTTAGGCCGAAATCATGACGGACGTGAAGTAATGCTGGAAGAGGCCTTTTCATATGGACTTCGGATGGGTAATTACAAATACATTCATCCTTCTAAGGCAAGCGCAAAAAACTGGATAAACTTTGTTAAAGGTATTGATTCAGGCATTGTTGATTATCCTGAATTGTACGATTTATCAAAAGATAAGCGTGAACGAAAGAATCTGGCTTCAGAAAATAAGAAGCAACTAAAAAAGATGCAGGCTGAATTAGAACGAATATTTAATAGTGAAAAAACAAGATAAAATGAAGAGCTTAAGTTTCGTATTGGGATTTATTGTATTGTTTTTTTCATCAGTAGGTTGTCAACAGTCTAAGCAAGAAAAAACTGATGTACCCAATGTTATTGTTTTATTGATAGATGACGCCGGTTATTCTGACTTTGGTTTTGCAGGGAGTGAAGATTTAAAAACTCCTAATATTGATGAGTTGGCCAACAATGGGATTGTTTTTACTGATGCGCATGTTACAGCATCGGTATGCGGGCCAAGTAGAGCAGGATTAATGACAGGTCGGTATCAGCAACGATTTGGTTTTGAATGTAACCCTTCACATGATTTTTCAGGTGTAGATTTAAATGAGACTACCATCGCAGAAGCAATGAAGCAGGCAGGTTATAAAACTGCAGCATTTGGAAAATGGCATTTAGGTGATGGAGAAGCATATAAACCCAATGCCAGAGGTTTTGATTATTATTGGGGATTTCTATCAGGTGGGCGTCATTATTTTTCAAATAGTGAACAAGATAAACCAGGGCATTCACATTCTATCCGTGAAAATGACCAGTTTACTAATTTTGAAGGATATCTTACAGATCGGCTTGGAGATAAGGCTGTAGAGTTTATTGACCGGAATAAAGAAAATCCATTCTTTATGTACTGGGCTCCTAATGCTGTTCATACTCCAATGGAAGCAACCCAGGAGGATTTAGACCTTTTTGAAGGACATCCCCGTCAAAAATTGGCAGCTATGACATGGGCCTTAGATCGGGCAGTGGGACAAATTACAGATAAACTGAAGAGGGAGGGATTATTGGATAATACATTAATATTTTTCTTAAGCGATAATGGAGGAGCTCACAATAATGAATCAATTAACTATCCGCTTAAAGGATTCAAAGGAAATAAGTATGAAGGAGGAATTAGGGTTAACTTTTTTATGCATTGGCCTAAAGAACTGAAGAAAGGAAAGTACAATGGTTTGACTTCTTCTCTTGACATATTTGCCACATCAGTAGCGGTTGCAGGAAGTAAGATTGTGACGAATAAGCCTTTAGATGGTGTAAATCTACTTCCTTTTCTAAAAAAGAAAGTAGAAGGGAATCCCCATGATGAATTATTTTGGCGAAAGGATAAGATGGCAGCTATGCGATACGCTGATTATAAGATGATACGTGTTGAAGGGCTTGGATATAGATTATATAATCTGAAAACAAATCTCTCCGAAGATCAGGATTTAACTCAGGCAAAGCCAGAAGTGTTAAATGTTATGCAGCAAAAAGTTTCTAACTGGGAGGAACAAATAATGAGGCCTCTTTGGACAGAGGGACATACATGGGATACAATTACCTGGATGATTCATGAAGATTTGTACTTAAATAGGGAAGTAAGAGTTGCTAATTCAAAAGCATTAAAATCATGGAAAAAAGAAAGTAAAGAATAGTATGACTAGATTTATTTTTTATGTTTTAACGCTGTTGTTAAGCGTCTCGTGTAATGTAATAACAAAATTAGATAAATCAGTTTGTGAAGAGAAGCACTTATTTATTTTATCTGGTCAATCTAATATGGCTAGGTTAAATGAAAAAGAATCTTTTGAACCAATTCTAAAACAAAAATTGGGTAATGAAAGTGTGAGTGTTGTAAAGTACGCCATGGGAAGTCAATCTATTAGGCGCTGGTATAGAAACTGGAAACCAGCACAAGGAGATTTACCCAAAGCCGATCCATGTTTATATGATTCTTTAATGCTGAAGGTTTATCCGGAAGTAGAGAAAGAAAATTTTGCTACTGTTAGTTTTATCTGGATGCAAGGAGAAAGAGATGCAAGGGAAAAGCATGGAGGGGTGTATGAAGAAAGTTTATTGGGACTTTATAATCAGCTATGTCAGGATTTAGATAGAAAGGATGTCAACTTTATTATCGGAAGGTTAAGTGATTTTGATATGCTGAATGAAAAATACATTCATTGGACTATGATACGAGATATTCAGGTAAAAGTAGCTGAATCTAATCCCCGCTTTGATTGGATTAATACTGATGATCTTAACGATGGAGTAAATAGAAGAGGAAAAGAAATAAAGAATGATTTGCACATGTCGGCAGAAGGGTATATTAAAATGGGTGAGCGCTTTGCTCAAAAATCAATTAAGTTAATTGAGAGTACTAAATAGGGACTGCTGAAAAAGTCAAAAGGGCAAAATTTACAAGTCGACCAATCGAAGGAGTATAGAAATACTTCGAGATTTGGGCGTTGAAGTAAATTTTGTTCTTTTGATTAGCGATTTTCATATGGTTATGTGCAAAGAAATCTGATTGTAATGCAAAATAACCGTGCACCTAAGTGTTTGTTTTGTTTAAAAGTTTAATATTTAATAAAATATGCGTTTTTCAGCGCTCCCTAAATATCAAAGCCATCCTTAAGTCATAAAGGTAATTGCAGAATAGACATTATCCAGGCCAACTTATTTCTGGAGGTTTCATCTCTTTTGGGCATTGAGTTTCTCTGAATTGGCAGGTTGTTGTGCGCTAAAATTGAAAAGTTTATAATGAAATATTGTAGTGGAATAAAGGTGGTTGGCTAAGTTGTAGTGAATGAAGAGAATGTATGATTTGCTGATGGAAAATGCCTGTGTTAATGATAATGTCTGATAGTGAAAATGACAATTACAGCGTGCTATTATGACTAGAGCATAATTTCATAATCCAACGATAATATGGACCTTGCAAATAGAGAAGATGAAATAAAACAATTTAAAATATATGAAGAATGCACAAAACAGGAAGAAAGTCAATATTTACAAAATGTTGTTTTCCCCTTTTTTAATCTTTCTCGAAGTAACGTTGCAAAATATTAGCAATCAAAGCGGAAAATAACTATTGAAAAATTAATAGCTTTCTAAATATAAATCAATGCACAGTTTCTGTACAGGTTAAAAATTATGTCAAAAATGAATAAGATAATTGTAATAATAGCAGGATTGCTATTGTCTGTTGCAATGTTTGCACAGTATCCAGATGCCCATGTAAAAGAAGGATTAAAAAAGACGAGCCGACCGGAAATACGCGACGTGGTGTCCGGTACACTTTGGGTCGATGCCGAAGACTTTGCCGATTACGGCGGATGGTATCACGATACGCAATTTATTTATCTGATGGGGTCAGGTTATCTGTTGGCTCCAGGTATGGGTACACCGGTGGCGGATGCAGTAACCAACGTAACATTGTCAGAAGGCGGCAAATATACGCTGTGGATTCGTTCCCGTAACTGGCATCCGGAAAAAACACCCGGCACATTCAAAGTGAAAGTTGGTGATAAAATGAGTGCCTTATGCGGAAATGATGAAAGCGATAAATGGACATGGCAAAAGGCTGGTGTATTTAGGTTAAAGGCTGGAAATGTTGAACTGCGTTTGATTGATGAAACCGGTTATTACGGTCGTTGTGATGTGCTGGTATTGACCAAAGATGCCAGCTTTGTTCCTCCGAAGCAGGACGAAATGGTAGCTGCACGTGCCAAATACACAGAACTTGAACTTAAACCGGTGAAGCATGATGGATTTGATGTAATTGTTGTTGGAGGTGGGCCGGCCGGTACATCTGCCGCAATCGCTGCTGCCCGTCAGGGGGCCCGGACTGCATTGATTCAGGACCGTCCGGTACTTGGTGGCAATAGCAGCGACGAGTTCAGTGTGAACATGAATGGTGCCGGCAATAAAAATGCCTTCAGTGTTGAGGGTGGTATCATTAACGAGGCAATGCTTATTACCTCACGTGATAATAAAAAAGGTAGTTTTAGTGCCGCCTACATGCAGCTTGCCGAAGCAGAACCCAACCTGAGTCTTTTTCTGAACACGCGTGTAGATGGCGTTATCATGGAGAATGATGAAAAGATCAAAGGAGTAAAGGCTTTACATACCCTTGATGGTACAAGGGCAGAATTTTTCGGTGGCACATTCATCGATTGTACTGGCGATGGGTGGCTTGGCTATTATGCAGGTGCGGAATTCAGGGTTGGTCGAGAGGCTCGTAGCGAGTTTAACGAAAAACCGGCCCCTGAAGTAGCTGACAAAATCACCATGAGTGCCAGTTTGAACAGCGAGGGCGGACCATTTATGGTTCAAACGGATAAAAAAGTAGCGTACACAGCTCCCAATTGGGCGGTTAATTTGCCGATTCCTCTTCATCGTAATATTATCGGTTACAATATTCGTCCGTGGTGGGTGGAGTATCCCGGCACGGTCGATGATGTTTGGGAGGGTGAATTTGCGCGCGACTATCAGCTCCGCATTACCTATGCCTATGCTGATTACCTAAAGAACCACTGGAAGAAAAAGGACGATACCGAAAATGTAAAACTGAACAATGTAGGTATCTTTCTTGGCAGACGCGAGTCGCGCCGTCTGATAGGCGACTACATACTAACCTGGAATGATGTGGCCATAGAAGGTCGCTGGTTCGATGATATTATTACTCACTATGGCTGGCCTACAGACATCCATCACCCCAAAGGTATCTTTTCGGGCAAGGAAGGACCGTTTGACTGTAATTATAGTGTACGCATGGGAGGCGGTATTCCGTATCGCTGCATTTACTCGAAAAACATTTCCAATCTGCTAATGGCCGGACGCAATGTAAGTGTGAGCCATTATGCACTGGGTACCACACGTATCATGATGACTTGTGCCACCTTAGGGCAGGCAGCCGGAACAGCAGCGGCAATGTGTGCTGAATACGATCTTACTCCGCGTGGCGTAGGTCAGAAAAAAATTAAAGAGTTACAGCAGCGACTGCTTAAAGAAGACCAGTTCATCCCGCGAATAAAAAATGAAGACGCAGCAGACCTGGCACTAAAAGCAACGGCCACGGCATCAAGCAAAATGGATCCTGTCGACTACAATTGCGAATATGCTTTGACGAAGGACTCGAAACATGTTAAGCTTACTACAACTACAGTTAAATGTGCCAACGGACAATTGCAGGCCCTGGGCACACTACATTTTATGCTAGATAATCAGCAGGGTAAGGATGTCGATGTGATATTAACTATCGCTACATCTTCGGAAAACGAGAGTATTGAAAACTTAAGCCCTGTAGTAAAAATACCTGTTACCATTCCGGCAGGCTTCAAGGGCGCATTGCCGGTAAAGGTAAACCGTGAAATAAAAAGAGAGTTCTTCGTGATAAGATTTGAGGGAAATGCGCCTAGGGTGTTTTGGAAAACCAAACGACAAATCTTGCCAAATATTCGCAGTTATAAGGTAGAGGAAGGTATGGAAATTGAACATACTATGTATGTTCCCAATTTCTATGCAATTCCATCGTTAGACGACCGCTTCGATTTTGGGGCAAGTAATGTAATCAATGGAAAAACCAGGTATTGGCTCAACGATGGTTCTGTAAATATGTGGATGTCCAACCCTGAAGAAACCTTGCCGCAATGGGTACAGTTAGCATGGGACAAAACACAAACGATTAGCGAGGTACGCCTGGTGTTTGACACCAATATGAACCGTACATGGTTTAAGGAGTTGAACGTACCGGAGCGTGTGAGTGATTACGAAATTCAGGCACTGATTGACGGAGCATGGAAAACCATTGCGAAAGAGACCGGCAATATCCAGCGGCTCCGTATTCATAAAATGGATCCTGTAAAGGCGAACAAAATTCGTGTACTTGTAACGAAAACCTGGGGGGACAAAGCTGCAAGAATATTTGAGGTAAGAGTCTATTAAGGCATGAAATTTCAACCGAAACTCCTTCAATCAAGAACGGTACAAAAGGTGCTCAAAAGGGCATCTTTGTACATCTTTTGTGTCTTTTGGGTACTGCCTTGCAGTAGCGTTCTGCCTCAGAATGAAGAAATGTTTACTGTCTGGTTAAAGGACCCGCTTCATCCCGATTTGGATGCTCAGGCATATACCGTTCAGGTTTATTGTGATGAGCATGGAGTACCGATTCGATACCGCTTGCCACTGGTTGCCCAAACCTGCTACGACAATACCTGTAAGCCAATGGATGTGGTACTATACTGGAACGGCTTAGGAGACTTTGTCAATTTAGAGCCAGTACCAGGAAGGCCGTTGACAAAAACAGAAAAGGAGACCAGGTTTTCCGAAGAGGACTACAAACTGCTGGGAGCAATCTTGCAAGATAAAAGATCCGTATTAAAGCATTACCAACTTAAAACTATCGGAGCTGAAAAAGATGAGGCTGTTGATGCCTTAAGTGGTGCAACGCAGCCCTTTTTGCAAGGGGCTGTGATACCCGGAGCTGTCTATACCACCTGGGTACTTTGGTACTGGGCCAATGGAGATGTCGTGGAGCAATTGAAAGCTAAGACCAGACAAAAAATAACGAAGACCGATGTGGTTCGTTTTCTGGCTTCTGAGGATTTGGGAAAAGTACGCTTTGCATTACATATGGCTATAGAGAGTGATGTAACGTCCGAAAGTATTTTTCAGACTCTGAAAGTAGCCGACCATAATACGGCAAAACTGGCTCTGCATACTCTGGAACAAATGAATGTTGAAGTCCCTGAGATGAAGCTTGTTGAACTATTAGGAAGCACTAGCGAAGCAGCAGAATGGGGGATTATTGACTTTATCGGAAATCGGAATCCCGGACCTGTTCTGCTTTTAGCACTGAAAAAGTGCATGCCAGACCTGACGTTTATTGGTAAGCATAAAGTGAAGATGATTTTGAAGGATAATCTCTTCGATGGGTAGTCTAGGCAATGGTATCGGGAGGGTTTTTGAAGATTCCTTTTACGGTTCCGACTGTACATTCATCCGTGAACAGTCCTTGCCCTTGGGTGGAAAAAGCAATTTAACCAATTAATATACATTCTAATTTGCCCTGCTGACTTTTTAAGCAGGCCCAAAGTAGAACCAGCCTTAGCACCAGGAAAGATTCGTGTCGTTTGAAATAAACTAAAAAACAATAAATATGATTACTTTTTTTATTTCGTTGGCAGTTTTACTGCTTGGTTATTTTACTTACTCCCGGTTTATAGAAAAAGTTGTTCAGGTAAATTCAACCCGGCAAACTCCGGCTTATTCCATGAACGATGGAGTGGATTATATGCCGCTGTCATGGTGGCGGATCTTTTTAATTCAGTTCTTAAATATTGCCGGACTGGGGCCTATTTTTGGGGCAGTTGCCGGTGCCATGTGGGGGCCTGTTGCTTTCATTTGGATTGTATTGGGATCTGTTTTTGCAGGAGCTGTGCACGATTACTTGTCCGGAATGCTTTCGTTAAAACACGGAGGGCTCAGTATTACCGAAATTGTAGGAAAATACCTAGGCAAAGGAACCAAACAGTTTATGCGAGCTTTTACGGTTGTGCTGATGCTGATGGTAGGAACTGTTTTTATCCTGGGGCCGGCAAAAATTCTGTCCGGATTCACAGCGGGTTTTGCATCCATCAATATTTGGATTTGGGTGATTTTTGGTTACTACCTGCTTGCCACTATGCTACCCATCGATAAAGTAATCGGGAAAATATATCCTGTTTTTGGATTTGCTTTGGTTTTTATGGCAGTCGGACTGATTGTGGCACTTTTCTACAAGGGCTACCATATTCCCGAGCTCAATATCTTGGAAATAAAAAATCATCATATCAATTCTGATAAATTTCCGATTTTCCCAATGTTGTTTATTACCATTGCCTGCGGTGCCATTTCGGGTTTTCATGCTACCCAGTCGCCATTAATGGCGCGGTGTATAACCAACGAGAAATACGGACGAAGGGTATTTTACGGGGCAATGATAACCGAAGGAGTTGTGGCACTGATTTGGGCAGCTATCAGCATGAGTTTTTTTGGTGGAATCAGAGAATTGAGCGATATGATGACCACCAATAACGGAAATGCAGCTTTTATCGTGAACGAAATATCGAATTCTCTATTGGGGAAGTTTGGAGGACTGCTTGCATTGCTGGGAGTTGTTGCAGCGCCAATAACATCCGGCGATACAGCTTTCCGCAGTGCCCGTTTAATTGTAGCCGATTTTTTGAATTACAAACAAGGCCCGATCAGAAATCGTTTGTTGGTGAGTATTCCGTTGTTTGTTGCCGGATTTCTGCTGACACAAATCGATTTTAGCATCATCTGGCGGTTTTTTGCCTGGTCGAATCAAACCCTGGCAACCGTGGTTTTATGGGCTATTACGGTTTATCTAGCCAGCGAAAATAAATTGTTCTGGATTACACTAATTCCGGCAGTATTTATGACCAGCGTAATCACTTCTTACCTTTTGTTTGCACCGGAAGGATTTGGGCTGAGTTATTCCATATCAATACTAAGCGGCGTAAGTATTGCCGTCCTTAGTTTTATAGCGTTCTGGGGCTACAAACTAAGAACACGCGCGACTGCGCTGGCCGGGCAATTATAAACGGATTTATTTTTATAGTTATGAAACGAACATGATGGCGGAGAAACACAAACACGCATGAATATAGCCATCATGGAGTTCCATACGACCTTATAAAAACAAAAAATATACGTTTGAAAATAAGTGTTACGCAGGTTCTTCAGAAAATTCATTTAAGATATTGGTGAGTAAATGATTCGCTTCACCAGTTCTCAACATAAAGTATCCATAACGATTAGCAATGATGACTCAAAATATTCAACAATTAGATGCTGATACGTATGAGGGTTATTATTCAGGGAAACTGGTAAAAGAATCTTTCTTTATTCATTTCATTGATGTTGAGCCGTAAAAAAATATAATGTTTCCTGTTAAATATTAAAACGATGAAAAAGTTTACACTAATTTACTTAATAGCATTGACTTGTTTAGGATTACAAGCCCAAACGCATGAGGATAGAATTAAAGTCTTTGAAAACTTTACAATAAAAGGTGCCGGAGGTGAAGAATTTCTGGAACTAGCCGCTTCATACGGCGCAAATACCATTCGCACCTGGTCATCAAGAACTGATGGAAGTACAAAGGCCCTCCTTGACAGTGCACATGCGCTTGGACTGAAAGTAGAGCTTGGCTTTTGGATGCCCTATCAGGGCGACAATGGCGGCTGGATCGTAGACTACAATGATCCTGATGATTATCAAAAATATGAGGATAAACTTCAGGAATTACTTGACTCGCTAGATTACCACCCTGCTATACTATGTTGGGAGCTTGGGAATGAAGTCAATGGAGGTGCTTCCAATATTGAGTACATGAAGGCAGCAAACAAACTGTCGAAGGTCATTCATGCGCACAATCCCAATCGCCTGACAAGTCTTGTGACTAATGCCAGTAAAGCGGAAACTATTCAGGATTTTGCTACCTACTGTACAGACCTGGATATTATTGGAAAAAATGGGTATGGTGCGAACTTGCCCAATTTAATTAGTAGGTTCGATACTCACTGGGGAAAACCATGGTATATCTCGGAATATAATACTAGGGGACAGTGGGACAATAGTTTGGATAAAACATCTTGGGGGGGTGACGCTATTGATATTCCCCCTTCGGTAAAAGTGCAGGATGTAGTAGCCATACATAACGGCTTCAATAATACTAATTCTACCTTATTTAAGGGGGCGACAGCATTCACATGGACTGTACACGAAAACCACAATTATGTATGGCATTCCCTTTTACTGTCAGACGATTTGCAAATTCAAAGTGCTGATCAAGGAATGGTTCCTTTGTTGACTCCCATGGCAGATGAAGTGGTCAAATACTGGAGAGGTTCCTATCCTGAAAATAGGGCACCTGTAATTAGTAACCTTAAATTAGCCTCCTCAAATGCCAAAGAGTTAATTATTGATACGGGTGAGGAATTTACAATGGAAGTAACTGCATCAGATCCAGATGCTGATGAAATCACCTATAAGTGGTGGATTTATTCTTATGAGCGTGGCACACAATCTTTTAATGGAAGTACGCGACGCAAGAGTCTTGCCAGCGGACCTTTCGAAACTGGATCAACCAATTCTATAAAACTAACAGCACCTAATAATTATACCGCTGAAGATTTTCACGTCTATTGTGTCGCCTTAGATGGGAATGGTAGTGCATCTGCTCACACTTTCCCGATAAAAGTAACCGGAACACCTGAACCACCTGCTGTTGACTCTGACAATCTGATTGTTGACGGAAATTTTGAAGCTGGTGATTTGGAAATTGGCTGGGCCGACAGGTGGAACGGAAAACTGGAAGAAGCGGATACCTATGAGGGCAATTTTGCCGGCAGGCTGTCAACAGAATCTTCCTTTATTCAATTCATTGATGTTGAGCCGGGGAGCCTCTTAAATTTGTCATTTGCTGCAAAATGGGTGGAAGAGATCACCACAGATTACGAGGGACTAAAAATGACTTTAAGAAATGGCCCAGACAATGAATTGTTATATAAATCAAAAACCACCAAGGCCACTGAGTGGACAGTAGTTGAAGATAAGTATAAGGTGCCCGATACAGTTACCCAGCTTAAAGTGGTCTTATATATTCCGAAAGATTTACCGGTATGTCTGGTCGATAATGTTGTCGTAGAAAGGTATAATCCTTCTATTTCGATTACAGACGATGGAGAAATCATCGCTGGTTCGGAAGATGGTGAAGTAATCATTGTAAGCTTAACTGACGATAGTTTTGTTGATAATCTGATCTCCGAAAACTGGACAGTAACAAACCTGCCCGAAGGAGTTAGTGTTGGTTCAATTAATCGTATTGATGATTCTACCGCTGAAATAGTACTTACGGGTAATGCTACATCAAACTACGGTAACATTTCGAACACCACAGTAACAATTGCAGCGGCAGACCTAACACTTTCCAACACAGATTTAACTGTTGATAACGGTGTGGTATTTGGCAATCTGGACACTGCAATTGATGATTGTATTTCCGACATGATAACTATTTATCCAAATCCGGCATCCGATGTATTTAATATCAAGACTACAAATGAGATTAATCGTATCAGTGTATTTAATGTGTTCGGCAAAAAGATTCTGGACTTACCGCATATTAACAGTAGTAAGGCAATTGTGAACATATCGGAATTAAAGAAGGGTTTCTACTTTGTTGAAATCAAGAATAGAATGGGAAACCGGATAATTACCCGATTGATTAAGGAATAAACTAAGTATAATATAATTTAGTATGAGAAAGAGGCTTTCCTGCCGGGGCATCACCCTCTCCTGCCGGGCAGGACCATAAAAAATATTGACAGGGGCAGGTGTTTTCTGCCAGGCGATGATGTCAAAAACAAAAGGGAGTGATTTTCTTAAATCCCTTTTGGGACTGCGATACAATTCATCCCTGTTCAAACAGCACATCCTTCATCTCAGGGTGCCTGTCCATGTATTTTACAATAAAGGGGCACTCAGGAATTACCCGGATATGATTATTCCGGCAATACTGCACCGTTTGTTTTACCAGCGATGAACCAACGCCCTGGCCTTTCAGGTCGCCTGGTACCTGGGTTGAAGTCAGGCGCCATACCGATGGTTCGTAAGCTTCGTAGTAGAGTTTCGCGGTATGATGGTCTACCTGTAGTTCGAACCGCTTTTTGTCTTTGTTGATTGAGATTTCCGGTAGTTCCATGATGATAAGTTTTTTCGTTTAGGGAACGCAGATAGGAAAGATTTTCGTAAATATTATCCGATTTAATCTCTCACATCTGTATTCTCCGCGTTCTATTTTGGTGTTCAATTTAAAATCATGTGCTGGAAATAGCCCCATTTCCATTCCACGTGAATGCTGCCCGGCTATGCCGCTTTGTCTGCAAAGAATCTACGCCGGGCCGGGCCTGTCCCAAAAGTCCGGATTTGATGACATTCTGAGCTTGTCCAAGAATCTGTTCGTTGAATAAACAGATGTTTCGACTTCGCTCAACATGACAGACTTTGGGGGTGTTCCAGCCCTTTTAATATTGACCTCCTGTCGGGGCTTAGGTCCTAAAGCTCCTTGCCGGCTATTTTTTCCACTTCATCAACAGTGATAGGAATGCGCTCGCCCATGATGCGGGACCCGTTTTCGGTCACAAGGATGTCATCTTCCAGCCGGATACCGCCAAAGCCTTTGAAGGCTTCCAGCTTGTCGTAATTGATAAAGTTGGTGAATTTCTTTTCGGCTTTCCAGTTATCAATGAGTGCAGGAATAAAATAGATGCCCGGTTCGTTGGTGATGGTGAAGCCTGCCTGAAGCCTGCGTCCGAGCCTTAAGGCTGCCAGTCCAAACAGGGATGAGCGCTGAATCTCCTCATCATATCCCACAAGCGTATCATCGTAATCCTCCATGTCGTGCACGTCGAGACCTATCATGTGTCCAAGGCCGTGCGGCATAAAAAGGGCGTGAGCTCCCTGATTAACGGCTTCATCCACGTCCCCTTTCATTAATCCCAGGTCTTTGAGACCGGAGGCAATTACGCGGCAGGCCAGAAGGTGAACATCCCGATAGGGGACTCCCGGTTTGGTGGCTTCACGCGCCAGGTCATTGGCATTCAGTACAATTTGGTAGACTGATTTCTGAATATCCGAGAATTTACCGGAAACGGGGGTAGTACGGGTGTGGTCGGTGGCATAATGCATCGGAGACTCGCTACCCGCATCGACCAGGAGCAGGTCACCATCTTTTAATGTATTGCCATGGTAGTGGTTGTGGAGTGTTTCGCCCCTTACCGAGCAGATGACCGGAAAGGATACCATTCCGCCTCCCGATATGGAGATGCCTTCAATGGCTCCTGTGACTTCCTGCTCTGTAATGCCCGGACGTGCCAGTTTCATGGCAGTGGTGTGCATATTGCAGGCAGTGGCCATATGACGTTCCATTTCTTCAATTTCGCAGGCTTCTTTTACGCTGCGTAAATCAATGCAGGCTTTGGTCAGCTCAAGTGATGAGCGATTGCTTACCTCGCCATGTGGAATGTTTAACAAATCGGCCAGGAGCATAATATTCTCGCCTCTGTAGGGTGGAGTGAAGTGGATGGTTCGGTTTTGTTTCAATGCTTCTGCAATGGTTTGCTGAAGCGCTGAAAACGGCTTTGTTTCTGTGATTCCCACTCTTGCTGCTTGCTCTTTCAGAGAAGATTGCGGTCCCATCCAGATGATGTCGTCAATAGTATAATCATCTCCGAAGAGGATTTCTTTATCATTGTCAAGATCGATGACACCTGCAAGGCCTTGCAAGTCAATGCCGAAAAAATACAGAAATGTACTGTCCTGCCTGAAATGGTATACGTTCGAAGGGTAATTCATGGGCGAATCGTTGTTCCCCAATATGAGAATCAGTCCGCTCTTTACATTTTTTTTGAGACGGACTCTGCGATGTACGTAAGTTTCTTTTGAAAACATGGTGTTATTTTTTATTAGCGTTTAATCATTTCAGCTCTTCGTCCCAACAACCAGAAAGATAGCCCCATAATGGCAAAAAACAATGCCGGGTGCAGGGGGTCCCACAAAAACAGGAAAAACTGGGTGTAGGCATCAGCAATTAATGCCAGTCCGCCCATCCACATCCATTCTTTGTTGTCACGCTGCTTTCCCAAATACCAGAGTGTACCTGCTGCTGCAGCCATAAAAAGTCCCCAGGGAAGCAGGGATAAGGAAGTAGCTTCGTTCCAGGTGTTCAGATTAAGGTGATTGCCAAAGAGGGCCAGCCCCCATAGAGATAACCACAAAAACAACCATCCGGTTCGTTCGGAGAGCATCGCAAAATGAATGAGCTTGCCCGTTTTTTTAAGTAAAAGTCCTGTTCCCAAAGGAATGAGGGAGAAGAAAAGGTAGCGCAATGCAAGGTTCATTCCCATCCAGGAACCACTCCATTCACTGGGGCGCCCACTTTCAATCCCCAGCCACAGCAAAATGCCAAACCAACCAATCCCTGCCATTAGCAAAGAATTGAAAAATTTGGCCACCGGAAAACAATGAATGGCAAAGACCAAAACCAGCAGCGTTTCAACAAACCCCTCCAATCCAAACATCCTTCCAAAGTAATTGAGCCCGCCACCAAATGAGATGCCGCCCAGAAGCAGCAGCGTTTCAAGCGAGAGTTTGAATCGTCCTGGTTTGGATTGTATACGCCAGGCGGCGAAATAGAAAAATCCGGAAAGCACCATCAGCAATAAAAAGATGGCCAAATCGGAGATTTCAAACAAGCGCTCGAACATCTCCAGAATCCAATCGTCAGCCACGAGAGTAAGAAAGGCGACCACTATGCTGAGAATGGCCAGTCCCATCAGGTATTCAGCAACTTTTTTCCAGTTGATGGTTTTTAATTCAATGCTCTCCTTCAGTGTGGATCTTTGGCCTTCGTGAAGAAGGCCCTGATCCTCCCACCAATCAATGAGTTTTGAGGTTGTTTCCTTTTGTTTACGGTTCAGCTTCATTGCACAGTAATTGAATAAATCAATAGTTGACTGGTACATTCCGTCTTATCAAATGCAAGGAATTTAAGGCCTTCTTGATAAGGATGCGAAGATGAGTGGGATGGCTGACACTAGACGACTAACGATAACTACCCACTATAAACCATTCACTATAACTGTCCACTATTGAAATGTTGAACCTTAAAAGTAAGGAAATTATCAGGAACGTGGTAAGGAAAAGAAGAAACTTGTGCCTTGATCTTCTTCCGACTCAAGCCAGATTTCTCCCTCCAGGGCGTTTATCAACCCAAGGCAAATGGCAAGTCCCAGACCAACACCATCATGATGCAGCATCCTGGGATCATCGGACCGGTAGAAACGGTCGAAGACTTTTCCCTGCTGTTTTTTTGAGATCCCCGGTCCGGTATCTTTTACGTAAAACAAAATGCTCTCATCAACGGGTTTGAAGCCAATGTTGACAACTCCCTCATCGGTGTATTTAATGGCATTGTTGATAAGGTTATTGAATATCTGATCCAGCCTGGTACTATCGGTGTTGATTACCAGCTGCTCTTTGGGAGAATTATCTATCATCAGTTTTAAGCCTTTGGCCTCTGCCAGTGGCTCAAAAAAGGAATGAAGGTTCTTAAGAAAGTCATAGGCCGGTATGATTGACCGGTTTATGGTTATGTCGCCGGTTTCAATTCGCGAGAGTTCCAGGACATTGTTGAGGATGCCAAGGAGTTTGTGGCCTCCGCTTTCAATTATGTTAATGTACTCTTTGCGCTCTGCCGGTTCTATATCAGGATTTTTGATGAGCTCGGAGAACCCCAGAATGGCATTGAGAGGCGTTCGGATTTCGTGAGAAACATTCTGAAGAAAAGCTGTTTTTAAGCGGTCATTTTCTTTGAGTTTTTTCTCCAGCTCTTTATACCCTGTTACATCATTAATAAAGCCTTCTATAATGATGGTTTCGCTGTCCGGAAACAAGAAGGATTCCCCCTTTTCCCATACCCATTTTTCCTTTTTTTCTTTGGTGGTAATACGATATTCAATTTCATAAGGTGCTTGTTCTGCAATGGCTTTCTGCACGCTGTCCCACACATTTGTTCTGTCATCGGGGTGAATCAAATCTCCGAATGATATGCATTTTCCCGAAGCGAGTTCTTCAGGTGTGTAACCGGTAAGATTGAGGCATCCCTGGCTGACATAATCCATGTCCCAGTTAAGATTGTTATTACATCGAAAGGCCATTCCCGGAAGGTTGTTCAGAAAAGAGGTCAGAAATTTATGATCGTTTTCAAGTTGTTGTTGGTAGAAACGTTCTTTTGAGGCGTCGCGAAATACCAGCACAGCACCAATGATCTCTCCTCCGTCGGAGAAGATCGGAGCCCCGCTGTCTGCAATGGGAATTTCTCTGTGATCTTTTGAGATGAGCAGGGTGTGGTTGGCCAGACCAATGATCCGTCCCTGCTTCAGAACTTTTTCAACAGGGTTGGGAACCGGTTTTCTGGTTTTTTCATTGATGATCCGGAAAACCTGCTCAATTGGCCTGCTATGGGCTTCCGCTTCAGTCCATCCGGTCAGGTTTTCGGCCACTTTGTTGAGTTGGCGTATTTTATGATCCCTGGAGCAGGTGATAACTGCATCTCCGATGCTGTAAAGTGTGGTTCTGAAAAGTTCCTCGCTTTCACCGAGAGCTTCTTCAAACTGCTTTCTTTTCGAAATGTTTTTTGCAAAAGAGAAGGATATCTGTTGGCCCTGGTACTCCAGATATGTAACCGTTACTTCCACAGGCATTAAACTGCCATCCTTTCTCCTGTGGGACGTTTCAATGGTGCCGGTTCCCTTTTCCCTGACTCTCTTTCGGTGTAGTCTCCATTTTTGCTTGCCAGGATCAGAAAAGTTGGGATCTAAATCAAATATGCTCATGTTGAGTAACTCCGCTTCACTGTAACCAAGGTCAAGGCATGCCTGCCTGTTGACGCTAAGTATTTGTCCACTCTCATCGGAAATACGATAAATGCCAACTCCTGCATGGTCTATGCAGAAGCGGTCTAGCTCTGACTGAGTATTAATATCTCTTTCACCGGAGTTATTCATAAATAGGACGATTGTTTAGGCCACAGTTGTTTAACGGATATACTTAACAAAAGTTTCTTTTATCGTGAAAAAAGTCCCAATAGCTCACGGGTTTCCCCGGCTATTTGTTTCAGTTCGTCCATTGTTTTTAATCTCCATGTCCAGTTCCCTTTGGCAATGGATGGTTTGTTCATTTGTGCTTCAGGGCCTTTTCCTATCAAGTCCTGCAGGGGGATAACTACCAGTCTGGCCTGTGATGCCCATGCCAGACGTGTAAGGATACGGTGGACATTTTTGCTCTTAACCTTGTTTCCGGTATATAGTTTCAAGCGGTTTTTGGCGGCTTTATCCAGTTCGAAGCGGAACCATCCCTGGGCTGTATTGTTATCGTGGGTACCTGTATAAGCTACGCTGTTAAAGTTGTAATTATGAGGAATGTGAACCGAATCGGGCAGGTTATCGCCAAATGCAAACTGCAATACATTCATGCCGGGAAGCTGAAACATATCCCTTAATTTATATACCTCATCATCAATTTCTCCAAGATCTTCGGCAATGAATGGCATGGCAGGGAACTTCTTCTTAAGCGTCTTGAAAAACGACTTTCCCGGAGCTTTTACCCAGATCCCGTTTTCGGCTGTTTCTTCATTGGCGGGTACTTCCCAATATGCCTCAAACCCGCGGAAGTGATCAAGCCGCACCAGGTCAAATAGTTCAAGGTTTTTCGCTATTCGGTTAATCCACCATTTAAAATTCTCTTTTTCCAGATTTTTCCAGTTGAATACCGGCATGTTCCATAGCTGTCCGGTTTCGCTGAAATAATCGGGAGGAACCCCGGCAACGGCGTTCATACTTTTGTCAGCATTGAGCTTAAACAAGTGAGGGTGGCTCCAGACATCGGCGTTGTCGTAGCTTACGTAAATCGGGATGTCTCCGATGATACGAATGCCATGGTGATTGGCATACCTTTTTAACTCATTCCATTGCTGCCGGAAGAGATATTGCCGGTATTTTTCCAATTCTATTTTTCGCTGATTTTCATGGATGGCAATTTTAAGAGTTGCGGGTTTTCTGTTGCGGTAATCGGCTGGCCATTCATTCCATGGTTTATCATCAAATTGCCGTTTAAAAAGCAGGAATAAAGCATAATCATCCAGCCAGTAAGACTCTTTTTGGCAAAAATCAAAGAAGTCCTGCTTGGCAGGGGCGCTGCAATGGGTAGTGAAATTCTCGTAAGCAGAGCGGGTCAGTTCCTTCCGCATAGTCAAGGCTTTTGCAAAATCAGCCTTGTCAGAAAATGCCGATTCATAATCCTTCAATTCTTTTTTGCTGATGAGCGATTCTTCTGCCAGTTTGCGCGGACTTATCATCAGAATGTTGCCTGCAAAGGCTGAAGGGGCGCTGTAAGGCGACCATTCGCCCGAAGCGGTAGTTTGAGTAAAGGGCAGTACCTGCCATGAGGAATGGCCCGACTCCTTCAGGAAATCCACAAAACGATAGGCATTGGGCCCAAAATCGCCGGTAGCAAACTTGCCCGGGAGAGAGGTTACATGCATTAAAACACCGGCTGTACGCGCTTTTCGTCCGGTATCGGCATGAAATATACCTACAGGGCCTGCATCAAAAACTTCAGAAACTGCAATTTCGGTACCTGTGGAATAAGGCCTGCCGGTAAAAACATTGACCCAGTCAGTTGGTGCATTTTCGGGCAGAATTACTCTGGTGTTTTTCCAGTCGATTTCGAAAGGTAAAACGGGCTTTCCGTGTTCCTCAAATGAGGAGAGATAAAGCGGGATGATGGTGACATGCCACACATCGTTGTAATGACGTGCAAAGGCCAGGATGTTCTTTTTGTGAATCCCTTTTGTTTTGAGGGGAATGTATTCCCCCGATGCAAAAATGGACGGGTTTTCTTTTCTGTATCTTAACAAACGGTGCGTTAGCCAGAGTTTTATGTGCCCGTTTTCCGGATTCTTGATGAGTGAGGGGAACAATTTGGCCGGACGAAGGGTGTAATGCTCTTTCAGGTTTTTCAGGGTTCTGTGCAATGACTCAAAGTCTACAGGGCGGCGGTTATCCGGATCAACCAGGGTGAAATCCCAAACTTCATTGCCTCTGTAAATATCGGGGATACCGGGACAGGTACATTTAAGGGTGAGTTGTGAAAGACTGTTGAAAATGCCGTAGTGGCTTACTTTACGCTGAAAATCGAGGAAATCTTTGGCGAAAATGTGAGATGGTTGCAAAATGTTACGGATAAAGCTTTTAACGGCCTCTTCCCATGCGGGGACTGCCTGGCTCCAGGAGCTGTTTTCCTTGGCTTCTTTTAAAGCTTTTTCCAGATATTCCTCCAAACGTTTTATAAGGCTTTCATCGATGACCCCTTCAACAGGTGTAATCCCTGTCAGTGTTTGATAAATAAGATACTCTTCACTTGCAGAGGGAGCCGGGTTACCGCTTATCTGTTTCTTAAAGGGTTTGTTCATTTCAATCCAGCGCGAAACAGCTTCTTCCCATTCTTCCGGGATTTCGGTCAGAATATTGAGCCGGGCCCTTACATCTTCACCTCTTTTTGTATCGTGCGTGGAGGTGGTATTCAGTGTTAAAGGAGACTGCTCCTGGCGTTTTGCCATGTGGTCATGAAATTCATCTGCCTTCATGCCTTCTGAAGCAATGGCATCTCCCACTTCGTTGTGACCGATGAAGCAATTGTAACGGTACATAGCGGTGTCTTCAATTCCCTTGGCCATAAGGGGACCTGCCAGCTGCATCATGCGGCTGAAAAAATGTAAAATCCTGTGGTCGCGGTCTCCTCTGCTGCGCTTTTCCGAAAAAAACAGTTCTTCAAAGGTCGTAAGCACCGGTTCAATGTCCTTGTTTCGCTGCAACGCATCCACAAATACCTTTTTCAAAATTCTCAAATCGTCCTCTTCCAGTGGCAGCGACTCCGGGTAGAGCCTGTAAACCGGCATGGCCAGAAGAATTTCGCCTATCGTTTCTTTAATCTGATCACGGTTGTATTTCTGGGCCGATTCCCCCTCCAACAAACGCAACTGATGAAACAGTGTGATGAGGTTTTCCCATTCCCCGTGCATGCGTTCGGTTAAGATTAATTTTTTGGTTTGGTAGACAACCTCTTCGGCAGGAAGCTCGTGACGTGTGATCTTGTAATAGAGAGCCTGTAAGTCAGACATCCCGGATCGCCGGGTAAACAGGTTGTTAACCTGACCCAGAAAATCATAACCGGTGGTGCCCTGAACAGGCCATGAAGAGGGCATTTTTTCTCCCTTCTCAAGGATTTTTTCCACGGAGAGATGCCTTTTTGGACCGACAAGCTTTCTTAACCGTGATAAGTATTCCCCGGGATATCTGAGGCCGTCAACATGGTCTATTCTTAATCCGTCAAACAGGTGATTGTTAAGCCATCTGCGAAGTTCACGATGGTAAAGGTCGAAAACCTCTTCGTCTTCCATGCGAAGACAAATCAGGTCGTTGACGGTAAAAAAACGCCGGTAATTGATTCGTTGTTCTGTCTCTTTCCAGTATACAGGGGCATAATGCTGACTTTCAACAAGGGCTTTTACAGAATCGTTGTTTTGGGATATTTCTTTGGCCAGGCTTAGACAATAATCTTCCACCTTTTTTTGAGTGTGGCACAGGTGAAAAAGCTCTTCTTTGAAACGCTCCCATTCTCCATTCAGAAACAGATAGTCCGGCGATTTTTCATCCAACTGATGCTGGTCGAGTAATAAATTAAGAGAAGAAGGCAGAGACTGGCTTGATTGTTCCAGCATCCAAAGAAACGATTCGAAACGAAGCGGCCACAGATGGTCGAAGTATTTGAGAAAGAAGGCACCTTGTTGGAATGCTAATGTGATGTCCCCGTTTTCCAGTACCTTTTCCGGAACATCGCCCAGGAAGGGAAGCATAAGTTTGCTTCGGAACTGAGGATGCTGCCGGTTGATGTCAAAAACGGCGGCATATTCTGAATCTTTGCCCTTTTCAAGGACATCCATAAGCCATGGATTATGACTGTTGAAGGCCATATGGTTGGGAACAAGGTCCTGAATCCATCCAATTCTCCGGTTTTTAAGACTCTTGGTGAGTTTTTTGAGCTCATCTTCCGTTCCGATTTCAGGATTTATCATATGAGGATTGGTGACGTCGTACCCATGATTGCTTCCCGGAGACGCTGCAAAAACAGGGCTGGCGTAGATGGTGCCTGCACCCAGAGTGTGAAAGTAATCCAGCTGTTGCCGGGCATCGGCAAAGCTAAAATCTTTATTGAATTGAAGTCGGTATGTTGATACAGGGTTGTACATATTTAATAGTCTGTTATCCCGATGGTTCGGGATTGTAATGAGCTTTTAATCAATTGTTTGTATCTTGACAGTTTTCTGGAAAAACGCTCGGATTATCAATTGGTTATGATTTGTCTTAAATCTAATATCTATCCCGAAGCATCGGGACTAACGATCTATTGACATATTAGAATCGGCCTTTTTTATTGACTAATTTTTCAATATAACAAATTCAGGGCGTTTTGATCACTGCGGGGTTGTGATTTATTTTGTTTTCAGGAAAATAAAACATTCTCCGGGGAGTTCCAGAATATTTCCTTTTTTGAGGTCATGCACATGATTTACGGGACCTGACCATTCATCTGTTGCAGAACAGAGCATGGGCTCCACAGCTTCGAGGTCAAGATGTATCTTTTCCGGTCCAAAATTCATCAACATAAAAAAGACATCTTGTTTGTGCCGGATGGCTACCCTCAGTATCTTTTCGTTTAAGGCTTCTGCTTCGAAATATTCCCGGGGATTTTCTGCCCAAAACGGCTGCTCTTTCCGGAACCGGATAAGGGTTTTGTACCATTTAAAAAGTGCTTGCTGTGTTGAATCCCATTTTTCACGAAGGGTTAAAACAGATTTTTTAAAGGTTTCTGCAGCCTGAGGGTCCGGAGGATTCAGGTTCCCCATAAAGTCTTTGAACTCATTTTTCCTTCCTTTGCGCACATTTTTGATGAGGTCTTTGTCGGAATGACTTGTAAAGTATAGAAACGGGCTTTTTTCACCAAATTCTTCACCCATAAACAGGAAAGGGGTGAAGGGCGATAACAAATAAGTTGCTGCTACCACCTTTTGCAGCTCGAAGCTGATGTTTGTTCCCAGGCGGTCACCCATCATGCGGTTTCCCACCTGATCGTGATTTTGGGCAAAGACAACAAACTTATGTCCAAACTGGCCATCGGTACTACTCCCAAAAGTCTTTTTACGGTGGGGAGAGTATATACCATCGTAAACAAAGCCATGGTTGAGGGATTTAACCAGGGGACCGATTCCCCCAAAATCGGAATAATAACCCCTTTCTTCTCCGGTGACCATTACATGCAGCGAATGGTGAAATTCATCACACCACTGTGCATCCATATTGTATCCACCTTTGTCGGGAGTGTTAATATAGCGCACATCATTCAGGTCACACTCTGCCATCAGAAAATGCTTTTTACCCCTTTCTGCATTGAATTCGTTGGTAGCTTCCTTTAATTGAGCAAGAAAATGGCGGGCACCAAAATCTTTGATGGCATGTGCGGCATCTAGCCGCAATCCGTCAATGTGGAAGTCACCAAACCACATTAATGCATTCTCAATAAAAAAATGCCGAACGGCATCAGACCATTCGTCGTCAAAATTGACTGCCCGGCCCCATGGTGTCTGATATTTGTTGGTGAAATAGGGCCCAAACTGACTTAGATAATTCCCTTCAGGGCCCAAGTGGTTGTATACCACATCAAGAATAACTGCCAGCCCCTGTTGGTGGCATTGGTCAACAAGTTTCTGGAGCTCCCCGGCACCTCCGTAAGAGTCCTGCACTGCATAAGGATAAACGCCATCGTATCCCCAGTTACGATTCCCGGGAAACTGAGTTGCCGGCATCAGCTCAATAGTGTTTATGCCCAGCTCCCTGAGGTAGGGTAGCTGGTCGATGATGCCATGAAAAGTACCCTCTTTTGAAAAAGTGCCGGTGTGTAACTCATAAATGATGGGTTTTTGGATGTCAAGCCCATTCCAGTCATCGTCATTCCAGGAGTAAGAAGCCAAATCAGTAACCATAGAGGGACCGTGTACTCCCCGGGGCTGAGAAAGAGAGGCGGGGTCGGGAAATGTTTTGTCGTCATTGAGGCAAACTTCATAAGTGTCTCCCTCAACCAACGGAAGATCGTTAGCTTCCCAGTAGCCATAAGCCGACTGATTTAAATAATGCTTCTCATTGAACCGGCTTACAATTGAAACAGTCTGTGCACCCGGAGCCCACACCAGGGCATTGCAACTTTTCTTTTCCGGGTTTAATATAAGCCCGGGTCTTTGGTGAAAATGTTTTGGATTCATGTCTTTACCTCCTTGAAAAGTACAACCGATCTGCCTTTTACCTCCGTTTCTTCCCCCGGATTTTTTATTTCTCCCTGACCCTCGTCATTAAAAGTAGCATCAGAACTGTCCATTACTTTCTGCCATTTTTTGCCCCACTTGGGATCCGGAAGTTTAAAAGGCAACGGTTCGTGGTATGAGTTAAACATGATGTAAAAGCTGTCATCCACAATGAGATCCCCAGTCTCGGAAACGGTGCGGATTCCCTGTCCATAAAGAAAAATACCCAGCGATTTGGCAAAGGATGAACTCCAGTGTTCATCGCTCATTTCTTCACCTTCCATTGTGAACCACTCAATATCGGTAACCCCTTTGCCTTTGATGGGTTGGTACTTGAACCATTTTTTGCGGCAAAATACGGGATGGTTTTTGCGGAAGTGAATCAGCTTTGAAGTGAATTCCAAAAGCTCATTGTCTTTATTCTCCCAGTCAATCCAGGAAATTTCATTGTCCTGGCAATAAGCGTTGTTGTTGCCTTGCTGGGTGCGCCCCAGCTCATCGCCTGCCACCAGCATGGGAACCCCCTGGGAAAGGAACAGGGTTGAGAGGAAATTCCGGATTTGCCGTTTTCTTATTTGGTTGATGTTCTCGTCATCTGTGGGGCCTTCCACTCCGTAATTGTAGGAACGGTTGTGGTCCTCACCATCGTTATTGTCTTCTCCGTTTGCTTTGTTGTGTTTATTGTTGTAAGAGACCAGATCACGGAGGGTGAAACCATCGTGGGCAGTAATGAAATTAATGCTTGCAGAAGGTGTTCGCCAGTTGTCGAAATACAAATCGGAGCTTCCGGTAAGGCGATTGGCAAATTCGGGCAACATTTCATCTTCTCCTTTCCAGAAATCGCGCATGCAATCACGGTATTTGGCATTCCATTCCATCCATCCGGCGGGGAAGTTTCCAACCTGGTATCCGTTTTCTCCCAGATCCCAGGGCTCCGCAATTAGTTTGACCTGCGAAAGCACCGGGTCCTGATGAAGCACATCGAAGAAAGAGCCCCATTTGTCTACGTCGTCAAATTCTCGCGCCAATACAGGGGCCAGATCAAACCTGAACCCGTCCACATGCATTTCTGTAACCCAGTAACGCAGGCTGTCCATGATCAGACGCAGGATGGTAGGGTTAACGGTATTGAGAGTGTTGCCGGTACCTGTGTAATCGACATAAAATCTTGGGTCTTCCTCTGAAAGACGGTAGTAGGAGGTGTTGTCAATTCCCCTAAAACTTAGGGTTGGGCCCATTTCATTTCCTTCGGCAGTGTGGTTGTAGACAACGTCCAGAATTACCTCAAAACCTTCCTTGTGCAGATCTTTAACCATCTGTTTGAATTCCCACACCTGTTCGCCACTCGAGCCTGAAGAGGAGTAGCGCACATCGGGGGCAAAGAAGCCCAGGGTGTTGTAGCCCCAGTAATTGGTCAGTCCCATTTCTACCAAACGGTGATCAGCTACGAACTGATGGACAGGCATCAGCTCGATGGTGTTAACTCCAAGTTTTTTAAGGTATTCAATGCTTTTGGGATGGGAGAGCGCTGCATATGTGCCTCTTATTTTTTCAGGTATTTCGGGGGCAAGTTTTGTAAACCCTTTGACATGTGTTTCATAAATGATTGTCTCGTGGTGCGGAATATCGGGACTTTTATCATCTTCCCAATTGAAAGCGTCATTGATGATCACGCCTTTTGGCACAAAAGGGGCATTGTCGGTTTCATTAAAAGACAAATCCAATTCTTCATTTTCGGGTTGATAGCCATAGGATGCTTCGTTCCATTCAATGGTTCCTTCAATGGCTTTGGCGTAGGGATCAAGAAGTAGTTTGTTTGGATTGAAACGGATGCCATTTTCAGGCTCATAGGGACCGTGAATTCTGTAACCATAGCGCTGTCCGGGCTTTACTCCGGGAAGGTAGGCGTGCCAGTTGTTGTGCGTTCGTTCTTTAACTTTAATTCGGGTTTCATTTCCGGCGGCATCAAAAAGGCACAATTCAACGCCATGAGCGTTGTCGGCAAAAAGGGCGAAATTGACACCTTTACCGTCGTAAGTGGCACCCAGAGGATAAGGCCGGCCGGGCCAAGTTTTTACAGGTTCAGACATATAAGTTGTTTTTTGTATAAACAGCATAAAAACCGGATGGTTTGGCATTTTGCTGAAAACAATTGTTTATTGTTTTAATCTGTTTGGATTATGAACTTAACAGATTCGGATTTGGTATTTAAGCTGCAGTATTTCATTCTTTACAATCCTGTAAGATCTTTCAATAGGCCGTTAGATTTTTAGATACCTGCCTGACGGCAGTCAGGTAAGACTTAAGATGAATCGTATGACATTGAAGATCTGTATTTTTACACAAAACATCTTTTGGCTTTTAATAATTGATTAAAAGCTTTTGTAAAATTTTATCAGAGTATTAATCTTTAAATTTCAAGATCTTTTGAGAATACCATATTACATCAAAATTTAACCAATATCAATGAGAATTAGAAATATCTGATGGAATTCATTTGCTCTTCAGTGTCTTCTTTCTTCTTACGGTGCAGGAAGCGGCGGTCACGATTGGGTTTGATGTACCGGGTGAAGTCGAAAGTAAGTGTCAGTTCATGACTGCCGCGCTGAACGATTGGATTTGGATGGGTAGGAAATTCAAATGAATAGAGAATTCCAATTTCGTTGTTGATTTGTAGCCCAAGCAGGAGTCCGGCAGCGAGATTGAGCCTGTGGGTCAGACCGCCTTTGAGACCCTCTGAATGACGAATCATAATGCTAATATCGGTTGATGAGATGCCGGATTGCACCATTCTGTGAATACCGGAAAATTTGAGGTTAAGCTCTCTTGTTATGTTGAAATTCGCCCCTCCGGTAAGGTTGATTTGTTGATCAGTTTGGAACTGACTTGCAGATCCGGAGGACCATGGCATCTCCGAAAATGAGTAATGCGGCATGGAAGCCGAGAAGTACCACCTTGGCGTAAAATAGACCATGCCCAGCCCCAAAGATGGACGGAATTCGTTTTCAATGCTGTTGGCAAACTCGGGATCATTGTAGTCAATCACTTCCAGGTTTTGCAAGTCCAGATTAAAATGATCAACTCCGGCTCTCAATCCAACAGAGAGAAAGGATCTCCTGGAAATCCGTAATAAGTAGGCATAGTCGAATGAAAGGGAGTTATACATTAAAGGTCCGGCACTATTGGAGAACAGCTCTGCTCCCAGAGAAACTTTAGACTGATTAAGAGGTGCATGTATGCCGGCGTAATAGGTGGAAGGGGCTCCCTCTATGCCGATCCATTGGCGGCGTGTAAATAAATCTACTGCAACAGAATTTCGGTTTCCGGCAAAGGCAGGATTCAGAAGAATGGGGTTGGTCATATACTGGGTATATGCAGGGGACTGTTGGGCTTGGACTGTAAGTGACAGTCCGCTCATGAAAAAGAAAACGATTATTGTATAGACTTTTTTTCGGCCCATTCTTTTTTCCGGTATTGTCTGGTTTTAATGGCTGATGAATAAATTGCCTTTAAACTGTTGTTCGCTTCCACCTGGTTTTAAAATATAGAAATATACACCTTTGGGCACTATCTGTCCTTTAATGGGGCCTGTATTTGCTATCCCGTCCCAGTTATTCCGGTAATCGGAAGATTCAAATACAAGGATGCCATTACGGTTAAATACTGTAAGCGACATATTGGTATAGTAATCAAAGTCCGGAATCCTGAATACATCGTTGAAGCCATCTTTGTTGGGTGAAAACCCCTCAGGTATTAAAATGTCTGATGACGCATCGTGATGGCGGTTGATAAACAAGGTGGCTTCTCCACAATCACCTTCATTATCGCAAACCCGGTAGGTTAATGAATCTTTCCCAAGAAAATAACTCGTGAAATGGATTTTTATTTCCTGATTATTGGTGATCTCTGAAAACCCGAAATTAAGGTCCCGGGCAATGGTAAGTTTAAGCGGCAAGTCATATAAGTCTGCATCGTTTACCAAAACCTTAAAAACCGAACTGCTGTCGCTGAAATAGGTGACGGTGTCATTTAGGGGGCCTGGCATGAAATCAAAGTCTTCGACTGTTACCGAAACGGTAGCTTCATCACAGTTTCCGTTGGTATTGCAAACTTTATAGGTGAAATTATCCTTCCCCTTAAAATAGAGGTTTGGGGTATAAATAATACTGTAATCATTCAGTATTTTAGCGGTTCCATGGGCGGGATTACCGGGAAGAGCTAAGCTGCTGATGCCTTTGCTCAGCCCATAATCGTTATTGGTTACAGATATAATCCATGAGCCGTTTTCATACATGGATATGTAATCGTGGTTGGCAGTTACCTCCGAAGATGAGGTTGTTGCCTTCTCTGCGGAATGAAGGGATGCACTGTTTAGCCCTCCACTTGCTGTGAAGAGCATTAAGAGTCCGATTAAGGTGATTTTTTGAAGAAAATTCTTCATTTGAATATATCTGATTCCGGGATCAAAGCTTTTTTAAAAATAGTGTTTTCCTACTTTGTAAACTATTGTAAATACAAAGAAAAACATTTTCAATGGTTATGTGCATCTTTTACGCCTTTCAGGCCTCTTTTTTTACTCCTTTGTGCCGCTTTGATGATAGCATCTTTCTGAGTACATGGCATGGCCCCCTTGTTTTTTCCGGCACAGATGCGGTAGCTTGCAACCAGTATGAAAGCACTGCCAAACCTTTTTTGGGCAGGGGTCATTCCCAATTGATGTTCGATACCAAATGAGAAGTTCTGATAGTCTATTCCAATGGTAGTCCCCAGTCCCAGATCTTTTCCCAGGCGGTCGTCCATGCTTCGGCGGTAGGCAAGAATACCCCAAAAGGCAAATTTAGGATCCAGGGTCGGCATATACAGTTTTAGGTTGGCATCGAAGCGGGTGTCTCTATCAGAGCTGCGCCGGTAATAAACCAGGGGATCAATATAAATATCCCGGTCAGGAATTTTATAGGAAGTTCCTGCATGAATGTGAATGTCCGCACCGTTTGAAGGTTCCCATTCCGACTTGTACATCGGATTGTTCTGGCCCAAAAGATTGGAGGCTGCAATGCCAATGTGGTGATTGTTGATTTCAAGCATCACACCCGTATTGATGTTAAAGCCCGATCCGTTTTCGCTGCCTGCGGTAATAATTGGGTCTAACCCCACACCTCCATCGATGTTGCTGTAATTGATTGAGCTTTGTTCCAAAAATGCAGAGATGCCAAAATGAAGAGAAGTAAAACCATGGCGGTTTTCGCGCAATATAACCTCTGCCGAAAGGGATTGTTGTAAGCCCATGCGCTTGAAGTTACCGTTCCGGTCATTAAATACATAGGTGCCCGATCCCAGATTTTGGACAACCGGGGTTTGGAATGAAAACAGCTGGGTTGTGGGGGCCAGGTCTACACCAAACCATTGTTTTTGGTAAAATCCATTAAAGGTAATGCAGTTATTGTTATTACCGGCATCTGCAGGATTTACCAAAAACAGATCATATACATATTGATTAGTAATAAAATATTTCTGTCCAAAAGCCGGGAGTACAAATGTCCACAGGAACAGCATCAGAATTAGTTTTCTCATTAATACAGGGTTTTTAAGGAGTGTTGGGCTTTAGCTTGTTGAGGGGAATTTGGTTGTTTCTCCTTCAATGTGTTTTTTTATCTTTTAATGGTTACATGTCCTTTTATTAATTTATCAATTGGTTTTAGGTGAATAACATACCAGTAATCATCCGAGGGCACTGGTTTATTCAGGTATTCACCATCCCATGAAATGGTCTCCGCAGCATTGAATTCCCTTAATAATTTTCCATATCTGTCGAATATGGATACAATGGACTCAGGAAGTCTTTCCAGTCCGTCAATCTCCCAGGTGTCATTAAATCCATCGCTGTTGGGCGTGAAAAAATCCGGAATATCAATGTCATATTGAGAATCTAAATTGAAAACCGTGAGGGCAGTACATCCGTTTTGATCTTCAACATAGGCAGTATGCTCTCCGTTTTCTACATTTTTAAAAGTCTTCCCGGGCTGAAGGTTGGTTTCATTGTCCAGTCCATAGTAGTAGGGCTCCGATCCGTTTTCAGCCATTACGCTTACCTGGGCATAATAGGTGGTGTCAAGGGCGGTGATTTCCGGAGCAGGGTAAAACTCAATATCAATGGAATCTCTCAGATAAAAGCAACCATCGAAAACTTCTACCCACATGGTTCCGGATTGGTCCACGGTGTCGGTCTGCTGAGTTGTCCCGCTGCTCCATGAGTAACTCCGGATAAACGAAACCTGCTCTTCTCCTGCATATGTTGATCGAATTTCATTTCCTGCATTTAAAACTATCTCATCCGGTTCGCAGGCCGAGGTGTCATTGCCTAAAGTGTAACCGGGCGTTGCAAAGGTTGAAACCACTTTGGTATCCCATCCTTTACAACCACGTTGATCAGTTACAGTAACCTTGTTGAGTGTATCCAACAGATTGGCGGTTATGGACCTGTTTGTTTGACCATTGTGCCATTTATAATTTTGAAAGCCTGAGGGAGCTTCAATATCCAAAGGGTATTCAACCGGACAAATGAAAAGGTCGGGGCCCAGGTCAACAGAAGGAACAGGATACCAGGTTAAATTCATGGAATCTTTAGCAGAGCAACCGTTGTTGTCAACCACCCTTACTGTATGTTTCCCTCTTTCAACTTTTACTGAGGTCACACCTTGTTCTCCGTTCGACCAATAAATTTCCGGATAGGGAGGGGTATTAAGAGTTGCAGTTTCTCCGGCACATCCTTCAATGTCAGGTCCAAGGTCTAAAGCTGGTAACGGGTTTACGGCAATGTCCACCTGTTCTGTTGAAGAACAACCGTTGTCTCCCCATATTTGAAGGCTGTATGTGCCTGTGAAGGTGGTTGCCATAAAGTTAGTTTGACCATCAGTGTGGTTGCCGTTCCATTCATATCTTTCAAAAAGCGGATCGATATTTATCATAATAGTATCCCCGGCACATTTGTTTCTATCTGTACCTAAGCTGAAAGAAGGCGAGTCCAGGTGGGTGAGTGAAAGTGAATCAGCGCTGGTACATCCGTTGTTGTCTGTCAGTGTCAATGTATAATCCCCCGGTTGACTGACACTCCAATTGCTGTCAACCGGGCCGACATCAGAAGTTCCGTTTCGCGACCAACGAAAGGTATTGGTAACAGGCACTAACGTGGGGGGGATTTCCAATAGTCGGGATTCATTGTCGCAGGTTTCTGCATCCCTGAGTCGGATGTCGGGTAATGTATAGTAGGATATGTTGACACTGTCTGTATGGTTGCATTTTGCATCAGCAGCAGTCAGGTAGTATTTTCCGGCCCGGGGATTTTCAATGGTTGGTTGAGTTGAAATAGTATCCCCCCGGCTTGCTTCAATCCAATTGAAGGAGACGGGGCTTGATGGAGCTCCGTTGGCCGGTTGCCAGTTCTCCAAACCAATAGAAACAGTCTCGTTGGGGCATCCTGTAACATCTGTCAGGTCAAAATCAGGAGTGTTAAGGATATTGACACTGGCAGTGGTTGTTTCAAAACAGCCGTTATCCTGCCAGGCCGTTAAAACATAGTTGCCACTTTGAGAAACTTCTAATGAACCTGATTTGCTGATGGTATCGGTGGGATTGCTTTGCAAAGTCCAGGCAAATTTTGTGAAAGCAGAGTTGTCAGGCTCCAGAATTGTTGTATCTCCAGAACAGATGTCATCGGCAGGAACGTTTAAACCTGCTACAGACAGGATATTTAGGAAAAGACTATCCTGTAAAGAACACCCATTGTTATCTGTGATGTTGAGGGAATAATATCCGGTTTGGGCCACATCCCAGTTTCTGTTTGCTGGCCCTTGATCAGGCGTGCCATTTCGGGACCAATGGTATGATGTCGTGGAGGGAGCCAAAGCCGCTGGAATTTCCAGAGTGTAAGGATCGTTCAGGCAGGTCTCCGCATCAGAAAGTTGAATATCCGGAACCGAATGGTATACTATCTCCACACTGTCAGTCTTTGAGCATCTGTCGTCGAACGCTGTGAGGTAATACTTGCCGGCAGGAGGGTTGTCAATTGATGGGTTTGTTGAATAGGGGGTTCTTGGACTGGGCGTACTCCATTCATAAGAAACAGGAGAGGAGGGCGTTCCGTTGGCTGGTTGCCAGTTTTCCACTGCAATGGAAACGTTAGCGTTAGGGCAACTGACGACATCCGTGAGGTTAAAATCGGGAGCGTCCAAAAATCCTACAGTTGTAGATGCCGTTGCGGAGCACCCATTGTCCTGTGTGGCTTGAAGCTCATATGTTCCGGCCTGGATTACGCGTGCAAAACGTAAAGCACTGATTATATTTCCCGGATCGCTTTGAAGTGTCCATTCAAAGCTGGTGAAACTGTGATTGGGGGTTTCTATTCTGATGGTATCTCCCTCGCAAACATCGTCCGCTTCTATGTTCAGGGTGGGTACATTTAACCGGGTAAGATAAAAACCATCGGAAATATTACATCCGTTATTATCTGTAATGCTCAATGTGTAATCTCCTTCCTGAGAAACGGCCCAGCTGCTATTGGGAGGTCCCTGGTCAGAAGTCCCGTCGCGTGACCACCAGTAGGAGGCAGTCTGAGAGGAAAGTCCGGCTGGCAATTCAAGTCTAAAGTCCACGTTATCGCAAGACTCAGTATCATTGAGTTCTAATGTTGGCAATGTATAGTAAGCGATTTCCACGCTATCTGTTTTTGTACACCGGCCGTCAGAAGCTGTGAGGTAATATTTCCCTTCCGGAGGATTGTTAAGGGTTGGATTGGTTGAGTAAGGCGTTTTGGGACCAGCGGTGCTCCAGATGTAATTTGCGGGGGATGAGACACTGCTGTTGGCAGGCTGCCAGTTTTCCACACCAATTGTTACGGTTTCGTTGGGGCAGGCATTTACATCTGTCAGATCAAAATCTGGAGCATCCAAAAAGCCAATGGTGGTGGATGCATCAGCAAAACAGCTATTGTCCTGCCATGCTTTTAGATCATATGTGCCTGCCTGGGCGACTCTGGCAAACCTGAGTTTACTGATTGTGTCGTTAGGGTTACTTTCCACGGTCCAGGCAAAACTGGTGAAACTGGGGTCGGGGGTTTGAATCCTTATTGTGTCGCCCCGGCAAATGTCATCGGCCTGGATATTAAGGTCGGGAACATCCAATATGGTCAGGTAAAGATCACCCTGAACCTCGCACCCATTCAGATCCTGAGCTGTTAAGGAGTATTGCCCTTCGTTGAAGGTGGCAGCTGATGTTATTGAATGCGTGCTGGTGTTGGTGCTCAGAAGCTGCCCGGCCCCTGTTCCGTTCTGATAAAATGTCCACTGATAATTGAAATAGCCCGCATCTGCCTGAAGTTGCAGGTCCCCGTTTTCGCAGGAGGTGGTATCATTGAAAAGGGTGAAGGCGTTCTGATCATAGATGCCGAAATAAGCAGAATCAGTGGAAATACAGCCATAATTATCGGCTACCGTTACTGCCACCGAGTCGGCAACATTGGTAGTCATGGAAGATGAGGTGGAACCATCGCTCCACAAGTAGGAGTTAAAGCCGGAGAGCGTGAACGTCCCGTTTTCTCCCGGACATGCCCATTCATCGGAGAGATTTATAACCGGAAGGTCATGAACCGTGAGATCCAGACTTTGAGTTTCGGAGCAGAGATTGTCCGTCCATACTGTCAGTTCATAGGTGCCATCTACATTTGCTTCAATGTAACTCAACGTATCTGCAGGATCAGCAACACCATTAACCGTCCATTGATACCGGGCCATGTTTTCGGTAGTCTGAATAGTATCTCCCAGACAAACATCATTGCCGGATATATTCCAGTTTATAGATGGAGCCGAATACCCGGAAACAGTTACGTCATCGGTTGAAGAACAGCCCATATCATCGGTTACAGTAAGGGCTATGTCCAGGTCTTCGCCCGGATTGGGGGAAACGGAAATGTCTCTTGTCGTTTCGCCTCCCGGTGACCACAGGAAACTATCTCCGGGATTGGTGGCCTGAATATCGTATGTTACGGTTTCTCCCGGACAAACCACTGTATCATTGCCCAAGGTAAACTCTGGTGTTCTGAATTCAACATCAATTGTATCGGTTAAAAAACAACCACCGGATTCAATTTCAGCATTCACCCAATATTGACCGGACTCAGTGATTTCCACTGAGCGATCCTCCGAAAAATGGTTGTAGGGATCTGCACTTGAAAACCAGTAATATGAAAGCATGGGATCTTCAGTTTCCAATGTCACGGTTTGTCCCATGCATTCCATGGTTAATCCGTTGATGCGAAGTGTGCTGTAGTCGGAGAAGTAACCGAAACTCATACTTACGCTGTTCTCATCCAGGATGCTCATATGGAAAAGACCTCTGTTCTCTATTGTGTAAGGGTTACCCGTGGCAATACCCACTCCGTTGTCCCAACCCATTTGGATAACGGCTGAGTACCAGGCTTCTTCACCGTTGAGACCGGTTCCCGGCACCTGGACCCAGTTTGGATTATTGAGGTAACCGGTAGGTGGCGCATTGTTAGAATCATTGGGGCCTGAGATTGAAAAAGAGTTCCGATCACTTTCTTTTGTCATCAGCTGGACAAAGAAGCGATCCCCCAGTACCCTGGTAAAAGAAACACTTGAGGATCCGGTACAAGTGATATTTGGAAGGATGGCACTTCCCAGTTCAGTCCCTCTTGTGGCATTGTCATTGTCACTTGGTGGTATTCCGGTTACCTGATAGGCATAAGCAGGTTTGTCTGTTTCAATATAGACCGCATTATTGCCTATTGTGAGCTCATGTAGTTCACCCTTGGAAAGAGTAGCCTTGTAAACTCCGTCCACTGCCAGGTAGGTGTCATCTTCGGTAGCCAGGATGAATACTTTTTGATCTGTCTTTATGGACTCTCCATATAAGGTATGCATGGCTATGTACTCCGTTCCCAGCAGATCTGTAGGGATAAGCTGGTCCCCAATAAGATCCCAGTGGCCCGGATCGGTGGGCCGCTCAATCGAATCATCAGAAATGGTGACTGCAATGGGATTATTCGATTGAATCTCAGTTCCACCCAGGTGGCGATCCGCCCTTTCACCGTCATTCGTGGCAACCAGCCCGTATGTTTCACCCCTGTTAAGAGTTATTCTGATGGTGTCTCCTGCATTGTGCCCCATAACATCGTCGGCAGGGATGATTTCGATTTCAGTGTTGTTCTCTGTAGCGACAATATCTATGTGTTCACGCGCAGGATGGTTGCTGTAATTATGATTGTCAAAAGCTTTCTGGGAAGGTACAAAGAATTCTGTTCCAAGGGCATTATCTGCCTTAAGGGTAAATTTATCAGGGTTGTGATTGTCGGCTACATCATAGTAAATGGAGATATCTTCGTCGGATGTGATTAAAATGCCTTTGTCCAGGACCTGGTTGGCAGGCCTGTTCTCTATAAGGTTCAGATTGCTGAGCCCTTCGTAGTTCACCTGAGAATTGGCCGGAACTGTTATTTGGTCGGAGAACCCATTGGCCGGCATTGAAATTTCAACTGATGAAGGTTGGTCAAAGGCAGTAATTCTGAAGGAAACAGGGTCGTCTCCATGCTCCCGGGATACTTCCGGGGCTACGAACCAGAAAGAGGTACCTACCTGGGAGAAAGATTTACCCAGGGATAACAAAATGAGAATTAAAAGAAGTAAAGATCTTTTGGAAAAGGCATTCATTGTTGGGGCGTTTGGTTAAATTCTTAAGCTAATGGGGTTGAAAACGGGTTTTTGTGTATTGAGCTGATTGTTACAAATATACGAAAAAATGTAAAATTACATCGGGTTTTGTGTGCGTATTATTGTTTTGATGTACAGGTTTATACGAAATCATTTGATGAAAGTCTAATAAATTAGATAAACTTACTGTTTTTGTTTATAGGTTACTGAAATTTAGTGTTAAATGTATTGATTTTGTGAGCCTTAATATTGAAATAACCGGAAGAGTAAAACACTTTCCGGCTTTTTTTTAGGCTAAACTACTTTAATACAATAGATCGTTAGTCCAGAACCATCGGAATGGATAAGCCATATGATGCTGTTGGCCTGGGTTATAATGCAAATGTGTCTTTAATAGCCTGTTTTAAAAGCTTACCGTAGTATTGTTAATATGTTTTATGAACTTTCCAAAATATGATTAATTCCTTACTTCTTAGACAATAAACATTTTTGTTGATCAAACCGGGCTACTTTAGCCAGGAACTCGCGAAACTCATTGTACTTTTCAGGGGGATACTCTCCTTTTCTGACGATGAACTCCCTGGTATAAAAGAGGTGTTCCTCTTTTTTTTCTACTGATGTGCGGTAAAGGCCAAAAGGTGTTTGAATGGCTATGCTCTCAGGCTTTGCTTGTACCGTTGTGTTCTCCGGAATGGCAATGGTCCACGAATCTGTCTCATGCCATCCGCGTTGAATAAATACTGGCCATCTCCGATTCTCCAGCTTTATCGGGACATCCGTGAACCTGTTAAAAGTGTTGACTGGAAGAAATGTTCTGGATCCCATAGATGTTGCATAGTTGTCTACCGAGAAATCTACGGTTCTTTCAATGGAAGGAGTAACCTCTTTCTGTTGTTTCAGGGAAAAACCTTTTAAAGAAAAACCGCGCATATGTAATGATTTTGTTATGGCTTTTTTGCGGTCCTTTTCATCCATATAGTCAACCAGTGGTGACACATCATCATAATAGGTTCCTTTGTAAACGGTTTTTGAGGTTACCTGTGCATTGCCTCCTGCATCGAGCGTTATTTCACCATGGGTTTTACGGATGTTACTTTGCTCTGTGTAAACAGGAGTAGTGGTTAGTTTGCCCTTTCCGTTCTCAATCATTAGTACTTTTCGACCATCGGTAAAAGAGCCCAGAAAGTCAAAAGGCTGATACTGAGACGTGCATTCCAGCCAAATGGTGTCTTGTGGGAGAGGTACCGAAAGAATTGCATGATTGAAATTATTACAGGGGAAACCGGGATCTAGAGGAACGGGGCGTGAGCCTGCTCTTACCAAAGTGTAGTTGGACTCAATATCGGCAGCCAGTAGCAGTGCTCTCATGTAGTTTGATAAAGCTTTACAATCCCCATACTCCATCTCGTCCACCACCTCGGCCTCAAAAGGCTGCCATCCGCCAATGCCCATTTGTATGCTTACATACCGGGTTCTTCCTTGCATGTATTCGTAGAGAACTTTTACTTTTTCTCTTTTGCTCTCCAGGTTGGCGGTTAACTTTTTAACCTCTGCAATGGTTTTTTCAGGCAATTCCTGACGATCGCTGTTTAATCCGGCAATAAACCGTCCAAAAGAATCCCATGATTCCATACTCCCTGCTTTTCCGTCGAGCTCAAAAATGCCGGGGGCTAAATAAACAGTCGGAAGAGTTTGAGGAAAGAGGGGAGCGTATGGTTCTGAATCTTCCGGAATATAATTTTTGAAGGTCCATTCGAGGGTTTTTGTGTCATCCGTTATGGCTTCTTCTTTTATATCAGTTATATTGTATTCTTTGAATCGCAGATTGTAATCTTTTGGATAAATAACCTTTAAAGAATTTTTCAGGACTGGCACATCCTCTCCATAATGAGGTGTCCACCAGGGAAGAAAGAATGTCGATTTTCTTTTTACCTGGTAGGAGCTTACAATGGTGAAAGGATACTCCTTGTAGTCCGGCTTATAGGCTTTTACACGCGCTTCACTAAAGATGGTCCCATTGTCGATGGCACTAAAATCCCGAATATCTGAATTTCGGACTTTCCGAACTCTCTCGCCACTGGCATCAAAGATTTCAATATCAATGTCGGAGATGTTTATAAAGTCGCTGTAGAATGCCGTAAAATAGGCCTTTCTAAAGGCGGATTCATTAAAAATGGTCAGCACCTCCTTGTGGTGTTCAATAACTTTATCAGGTCCCTCGATTTCTAATGTCAAGGAAGCTTCTCGAACTACCGCTTTTGATCCGCTTTGAAATTTATCCGGCAAATCTGAAATAGGAAATTCCGGATTTTTGGAAAAAAGGGCAGTGTGTGCCGAAAAAACGGACAGTAAAATTATTAAGGTATTTTTTAGATGTTTCATTTTGGGAATTCAAGGTTAAGATGTTAATAATTAAATGTTAAGACCACAGGTTCTTCCTGTTTCTTAATGATTTCATCATAAAACTTCTGCAGATAAGGATATTCTTCAGGCAAAAACATGGTTTTGTTGATCTGCATTTGATATTGCACGGTTAATATATTACCTGCTCCCTGGTACAATATAGTGGCAGCAGCTGAATTGCCCGGAAGAATAATTTTTTGTGGTTGCGGGATTTCGGAGATGCTGGCATTTTCAGGAAGTTGAATTCTTACTACCACACTTTTCGAACGTTTATAGGCAAAATCAACCGGATATTTTCTGTCTTTAACCTTAAAAGGGTTATCTGCTATTTTTTCAAGACAAAATGGATTTAAGAAACCAAGTGTGTCCATCACGGTAACTTGATTCTTTAAATTGATTTCGTAGTTGGCCTTCAGGCTTTTATCTGTCTCTTTTAAATTGGAGATGTCCATGGAATCCACTTCCAGATTGGGATAGTCTTCTTTAAGACTCTTTTTGATGTCGTCCTCATTGTTGTGTCTTCTGAATCGTTTCCTGAATTTGTACGCAGCGTATTCAGTTCCTTGAAAACCTCTGGTTCCTTTGAGATGGCCTTCCGGTGTCATTTTCAGATTATAGACCACAACGGATTTTTCTTTGCCACCGGGATTCAAATTTACGCTAATAGTTTTTTCTTCATTGACAAGTCTTCCTTTTCCGTTGATACATCTGTTGGGTAACATGCCAAAAGGCATTAACTCATCACTTGGATCCATCAGGTGATTTTTACCATCAATGTTGGCACAAACAATTACGTAGTTCAATTTGTCAAGAGATGGGAAAAAGGGATTTAAAATGCCATGGCTCCGGGTGCTCATAACAACCGGACTGGCTTTAATATCCAGTCTTTCCAAAAGGTGAAGCAGCATGAAGTTGATTTCGGCAGAATTGCCCGTGCCGTCTTTGAAAACCGAACCAAGCATGTTATGGTTAGGAGTGAGACTTATGTCGCCATTCCACTTTACTTTTTTGATGGCCTCGTAAGCAGCCTTGGTTTTTTCCAGGTCAGGTGCATCTTCTCCCAGTTCTTTGCTTATTTTTTCTTCCAAATCACTTAGGTAGCCATTGCTGCGTCTTAGAATCTGGCCAAAGTATTCAGCCTCCATTAGTCTTTTTCTAAGTGCTTTCCAATCGGTTGTGAATGACTCGTAATGACCCGGGAATGAAATTTTAAGCAGGTCAAGCTCCATTTTGGTGATGTAATTCTCACGGGAAGTAATATAGGGTTCCTCCTTGAATGCCGGCATATTTTTGGCAACAAAATGGTTAGGTTCACTTGTTTCAAGGGGTTCGAAGCCTACAAAATTTTGACGGAAATCTACATATTGAGATGGGTAGATCATCAGCTCACTGTGCATGACCGGTATATCTTCCTGGAAATAGAAATTTGAAGGCAATCCATTGTACCGGATTTCCACATCAACCACTGAGCCTTTCTTTACATTGGGCATTGCAATCCTGTACCTGTAGCGGTGGGAAGTAACTCTTTCCCTGAATACAGATTTGTTTTTTAACCGGGTTTTTTCAACCTTCCCATCGACAAGGTTAAAAGTAAAACCTCTGACATTGGCATTATCGGCACCGTAAACAAAAATGTTTCCACGGTTAGTTCCATCCTTTTTTAGGATCTTCAGGCGCCTCGTTTGAACGAAAGAAAAGTCATCACCGCGAAATTCACCATAGTTGCATAGAACCATAGCCTCAGCGGAGGAGTCGATGGGACAAACATCCTGTTTTAATTCTTCTTTTGAAACGTTTCCGAATCTAATGGGGTCTTTTGCAGCGAATAGAGAGACGGCAAGAGCGGAGAGCAAGGTTAGGGTAATTAAAAAATGTTTTGACATGGGGTTAGTTTTTTAATGTTTCACTTTTCCCTTAGGGCGGGATGAATAATTGTAAATTTTAATATTAATTATCAAAAGTATGAAAAATTACTTTTTATAGTTAATAGAATATGGAAATTGTTCTTATTTAGATTCAAACTAATTGAATGAAAGGGTCCGGATCACAGACTCTTAAAAGAGTTTGAAGTCCGGACCTGGAAAAATGCAGATAAATGGTTTTCAAATATTGTTAAATACTTATTTATTGGTTTTCTTGTTCTGAGTGTTGGCTCATGCTCAGTTTTAAAGGATCAATCTCTTCTCCCCAATAAACAGTAGTGTGTGGGAATGGTATTTCAATGTTTTGCCTGTCAAAGGCAATTTTAAGGCGCCTGCGATATTCCCTGCCTACATTCCATTGCTTAATTGGTTTGGTTTTCAGGCGGGCTTTTATAACCAAAGCACTATCTCCAAACTTATCAAGTCCGAATACTTCAATTGGTTCAATAATGTCAGGCCCAATTTCCGGATCTTTCTGTAATTCATCGCCCGTTTCTTTCATTATTTGCATTACCTGATCTACATCTTCTTTGTAAGCAACACCTATGTCGAAGACCATGGCCGACCATTCCTTGGTCATATTTGAAAGAGTGTTAATTTTTCCATTCTGAAATATGTGTATTGTACCGTTGAAGTCACGTAAAGTGATGGTTCGCATCTCTATTTTCTCTACCAGGCCACCAGTTCCGTTTATTATCGCCACGTCTCCTGTTCTTATTTGGTTTTCCAGAAGCATAAAAAAACCGGTGATATAATCTCTAACCAGCTCTTGTGCGCCAAAGCCAATGGCTAAACCAAGTATACCGGCACTTGCCAGTAGCGGGCCTATGTTGAGACCAAATTTGCTCAAAACCATTATTATAAATATGGTCATTAATGTAATCTGGGTCCCTCCCAGAATGATTCCTGAAAGCGTATTTATGCGTTTTTCAGCTTCCGTTACATCTATGTTTTCGTCTTTTTCTGCTCTTTTAAGAAATAACCGCTTAAAACGGGTTACTGAGTATTTTGCAGCTTTAAGCAGGATGAAAAGAGCCAGAATAAGAATGATGATCCCAGGTAACTCATTTATTCCCCAATCAAGGGCTTTTTGTGATATTCCTGACCAGAAGTCAGTTGTAAGAAGATTTTTCATGGTAATAATGTTTTTTTAATCAGAATAAAGACAATTCTTTGTTGTTGTTTTTGCAATATGATTAAATTCAGTTGTTTGAGTGGGGTTTTTTGTGTTGTGGGTCGGAATTTCAAGAAATATAATTTGTCTTAGATATTACCTGACTGCCGTCAGTCAGGTGTCTTGAAATCTACCGATCTATTATAAATAGTGCGTGTTCATACAGTCCCATTTACCGCGTTACGCTTGCCCGAAAATTACTCATCCCTAAGGATAGGGACTGCGTATTTTCGGGCTTCGCAAGCCACCGAAGATAAATCGGGGCAGGCTTTGCAACTGGCACTTTCTGACCAGACACATGACTTTTTACAAACTTTCCCGACTTTATAGACGGGCACTAATTAAAGATTTGTTAATCATAATACTTTGTTGAACTTTTACAATGCATTTGAAATCAATTGTTTATAGGTATATTTTGATTTGGGCTAATGTGCAGGTTTTCAATTTTATAATATTTATCTTACATCTAATATCTATCCCGAAGCATTCGGGACTAACGATCTATTGTAATTAGTTCCTGCTTTCTTTTCCCGGTTTTTAATGGACATTGTTTCATGTTAAAAACACCCGGCCTTTGATTAATCTACATCTCCAAAATTTTAATTTCTGTTCTTTCATTTTCCTTATGTTCAGATTCTGAACATGGAACACCATCTTTGCAGTTGTTCTTCAGCTGGGTTTCGCCATAACCTTTTGGGGCAATTCGAATAGGAGCTATGCCTTTATTTGTAAGATAATCGGTTGCCGACTGAGCTCTTTTTCTTGAACGCTTCAGATTGTCTAAAGCGTCACCTTGGGAGTCAGTGTGGGCGCCTAATTCAATTCTGATTCCGGGATTTTCTTTCAGAAACAGGTACAAGTCATCCAGTCCCGGATTCTTTTCAGACATTAATTCGATTCCATTATAGTCAACCCCTATTTGAACGGTATCACCAATTTTCGCCCTTTCCAGAGTCAGATTAACGGATTGATCTAGATTTACATAACCAGGGTCCAACCCGGTTGTTGAATAGGACAATTTTTTCGGAAAATAATTTCGCCTCAAAATGGTGATGTTGTAGGTCGAATAGGGATTTAACCTGGCGCGGAATTTTCCCTCGTTGTTGGTGAAAACGGTATCAGTTTCATATCCGGGGGAGACAATTCGAAGCTCGGCATTGTAAAGAGCCCGGTTTTTCTCACTATCATAGATGGTACCTGTAATGCCATAAACCGGCTTTGGGCGCATGGCTAAGGTTATGGTATCTGTGAGGCTTTTTAGTGAAAAAGTTTCTTCATATGGGTAATAGTGTTCAACGGCGGCAATAGCGGTGATCTTCCCGGAAATGGAGTCCGGAATTTGAAAAAGGCCTGCCCTGTTCGTTGTAACCTCCTTTATATAAGTGCCAGTGCTGTCAAGAATACCAACAATGGCCCCCGGAATCCGGGTTTTTTTCTCCTGATCGATTACCAGGCCGTTGTAATGAATTGCTTTTGGGGGCTTTATGAATGTGATGGGGTTTTCAATTTTAAAACGATAGATGTCATCACTCCCTTTTCCCCCCGGACGGTTTGATGCAAAGAAGCCGTGAATTGTATCAGCTTCCAGAAAAAAAGAGAAGTCGTCTTTTTCAGAGTTGACAGGGTATCCGACATTTTTTACTTTTAAGATGCCATCTACAATTTCAGCTGCAAAAATGTCGAGGCCACCCAGGCCAAGATGCCCATTGGATGCAAAATAGAAACGTCCGTTTTCATCAATATAAGGAAACATCTCATCACCCTTTGTGTTGATTTTAGCCCCGGCATTTATGGGGTTACTCCATCCGTCTTTGGTCCTGTTAACAAAAAAGATGTCTGAACCACCATACCCTTCAGGATTGTCTGATGTGAAAAACAAGCGTTTCCCGTCCCTTGTTAGAAAAGGATGGGCGCAATTGTAATCAGGGGAATTAAAGGGAAGCTGGGTAGGCGTGCTCCAGCTGCCGTCGTTTTTTCTAAGGGCACGAAGGATGTAAAGCGGGTTATTGCCGTCTTTTCCTTCTTTTTTGAATACAGAATGGAACCGGTTTCGGGTTATAAATATTTCAGTTCCTGTGGTATTAAAGCAGATTGGGCCGTCGTGGTAAATCGTCCGTAAATCGGAGGAGTACAACTCAGGGCTAACAAAGTGGTCGCCTTGTTTATCTGCACGGAAAATATTCAAAAAAGGCGACCTGGTTTGAGGGGTTCTTCTTTTTATAATCGGATTGACCTCACGGGCAGAGGTAAAAAACAGGATTCCGTTCTGAATGAGTGGTGCGAAGTCTGATTCCTCGCTATTAAAACCAACTTCTTCGATGGTATATCTTGAATTGGACCTTATCTCCATAATTTCCGCACTTGAGTTCTGAAACTCCTTAGCCTCTGTGTCGTTGGGGCGTTTTTCAAGATACCTGGATATAACCCTGTCGGCCTTTTCATATTTGCCGTTGTAACGAAGAGCCCGTGCATAATTAAAAAGATGTTCAGTGCTCAGGAATTTGAGGCCGATGGAAAAATATAAATCCTCTGCTTTTTCCGGGTTGTTGGTTTTTAGATAAGTAAGTGCCAGTTCCTCTTTTCCGGAGTCCGAAAGGTTTCCTTTTTGCCGGAGTTTTTCGAAAATCTGAATGGCTTCCTGATATGCCATATTTTTAATGGCTTCCTGTGCTTTTTGAAGTTTTCGGTTTTCGGAGGGAGTATTGGCCTCACGGGAAGACTGGCTAAAACCCTGTCCGGCAAAGCAAATGATAATGATAAAGAAGGTAAAAAGTGTTTTATTTGTTTGAGTTGTTATCTTCATAATGAGGAAATTGAAAGCCTGTTACCGTCAAATTAGAAAAATCTGGGGGATGCCAGTTTATCTTTTACAAATTGGTCAAAATCATAACTTATAACAATTTCATGGCTCCCGTTGTTAAAAGGTTGAAGATCAGATATTGGAATGTCATATGAATAGCCTACCATCAATTGATTGTTGATCTGAAAGCCGGCCAGTATTGCTACCGCATCCTCCAATCTGTAACTGCCTCCTGCCCAAAACCTCTCTTTGAAAAGAAATTGGGCCGCTGCATCGGCTGAGAATGGGGCGCCTTCTACCATTCGGGTAATGACAGAGGGCTTAAATCTGACTTCGGGCCCCAGGTCAAACACAGCTCCGGTCATTAGATAGAAGTGGCGTTTTAAATCTCCAACGGTACTTGTGGTGGTTTGATCTCCATTTAATTTTGTCTCAATTAACTTGGGAGCGGATGCTCCAAAATAAAAATCATCAGTATATAAATAGATGCCAAAACCTGCATTGGGTTTAAAACTTTGTTCTATGTCTTTGCTGAATGCCGGATCTGCTTCAGCAATCCCGGTGTAAAGGTCTGCCAGTCCTACGTGATAATTGTAGACTCCTCCTTTTATCCCCATCGACAACATCATACTTTCGGAAATATTTACCCGGTAGGAATAGCTGACATTGATGTACAGATTTTTTACCGGTCCGTAATTATCGGAAATTACGGACAAACCCAGCCCCATTTTGTAATTGTTTAGAGGGGTATGAACTGTGAAATCATAAGTACGTGGTGCACCTTCCATGCCCGACCACTGCAGGCGGGAGAGGAACAGCATGTTCAAAGCATTTCTGGTGCCGGCATAAGCCGGGTTTACCGATACGGGATTGAACATATACTGCGTGTACTGAGGTTCTTGCTGGGCTTTTGTTTCTGAGGGGAACAGAAACACCAGTGCAGCTGCAAAAAAAGCCATTATCGGTATTTGTTTTTTTATCTGACTCATAATGTTAGTCTTTAACCCTTTGAGAGAATTTGCTTCATGCTATCTTATCTGTTGAGATAAAAATAGCCACTTATTCTTTTGTTAATGTCGTGTATGGTCACTACGTAATAGTAAGTTCCAACCGGCAATCCCTTGCCTTTGCTTATGCCTGAGGAGGCCTCCCCTGTCCAGTCATTCTGGTAATTGTCTGAAGAGAATACTATGCTGCCCCATCGGTTAAAGATGACAAGACTGACTTTGTCGTACTGGCTGGTCCATGGAATAACAAACCCATCGTTAATTCCATCATTATTGGGAGAAAAGGCTTCTTTAACTTTGAAACATGGATCGGGATCTAACCGGTCTGTTACACCATCGTTATCGCAGTCGAAATCAGGTTCCTCTGCATCAGGGATGCCGTCATTGTCTGAATCGGGGTCCAGATAATTGGGAATGCCATCGTTGTCGGCATCTCCATCACCTTCTTTGTCAGTTGGAATGCCATCATTGTCAGGATCGGGATCAACTTCCAGCACTGTTATGGTAACGGTTGCTGTAGCACAGATCTGCGATGAGCGGCTGTCACAAATTTCATATTCGAAACTGTCACTTCCTGTAAATCCGTCGTCAGGCTGATAGGTAAAGGTACCATCGCTAAAAATATCCAAACTACCATGAGTAGGTGCAATGACAGGTGAGAGGTTTATGTTGATCTCATCCCCGTCGGGATCGGAGTCGTTAGCCAGAAGAGAGCTTCCCTGAAGAATGGTTCCTTCATCCATGGAGAATTCATCGGCAACAGGTGTTGGGGACTGATTTTCGGTTTCATTATCTGTGTTGATTATCTCAACCGATTCTGTAATGCCGTCATAAGTGTCATCAGAATTATCATAATCCACAGAAAGATTAAGCGTATAGCTAATGTCTCCATCCATAATCTCATCATCAACTCCTGTTACTGTGACTGTTTGAACCTGGTTCCAGTTGGCAGGGGAGAAAATGAGTTCATTAGACTCCAGGCTTCCTTCAGAGCTGTCTAAGCCAATGATGTCGATAACCACGTATGATTCAGGGTGGCTGGTCAGTGATACGTCAAATGAATCGGAACTGCCATCTTCACTGGTTACGGTGTTTCCTTCACTCTCACTGATGGCAATGCCTGCCACATCGTTATCTGTATTGGTCGAGGTAATACTAACAGATTGGCCACTGTATCCGGGGTCGGAAAGGGCATCATCTACTGCTAATGTAAGGGTATAGCTAATATTGCCATCTACCATATCGTCGTCGATACCTGTCAGGCTAATTGATTGCGGTTGACTCCAGTTTTCAGGAGTGAAGGTCAGTTGGGTTGAGCTCAGCACTGCTTCGCTGACATCCAGTCCTGAAAGTCCGATAACCACATCAGATTCAGGCTGACTATCTAAGACTACTTCGAAGCTGTCCGTTGTCCCATCTTCAGAGGTTTGAGTATTATCTCCGGAAGTGGACACTGAAATACCTGCCGAATCATCATCCCCATTGACCACCTCAAGCGTTTGACTTTGCCCATGGTAAGTGGCGTCCGATTGTGCATCATTTACCAAAACGGTTAGGGTATAAGTTATGTCACCATCTACAAGGTCATCGTCAACGCCTGTTATAGTGATATTTTGAAGTTGGTTCCAATTGGCTGATGTGAAAACAACTTCATCAGTGCTCAGGGTGCCCTCCGTGGTGTCCAGACCTGAAATGATAAATACCACATCAGAAGTGGGCTGGCTGTTGAGAACCAGTGAAAACACATCTGAATCTCCGCTTTCAGTGGTGTGCGTGCCGGAGTTTGTGATACCCAGAGTGAACCCGGCTGCATCGTTGTCTGTGTTGGTGACGCCAACGGTTGTGCTAACATTGCGGTAAGCCTGATCAGAACTGTTGTTGACAACTTCAAGAGTAAGTGAGTAAGAAATATCGCCATCCACTTCATTGTCGTCCACTCCGGTGACCGTAACGATTTGGTTTTCGTTCCAGTTATCGGGCGTAAACGTCAGGGTGGAAGGACTTATTGTACCTTCGGAATTGTCAACCCCGGTTATGTCAATGACCACATCAGAGGCCGGCTGGGTATTGAGCATGACGTTAAAATTGTCGAATGTGCCAGCCTCAGAAGTGATTGTGCTGCCTCCCGTGATCGCAGGTTTTATGCCAACTACATCGTCATCAAGAATGGTGGCATTTACAGCTTGGTTTCCATCTTCAACGCCATTGGTAACCGATTCAATTGAAACCAGGATGGATTCTTCACCTTCGGCTTCCTGATCGTCGACACCTGTCAAAGAGATAGTAGTTTCAGTACTAAATGCCGGAATTTCAACCGAGGAGGTGGCCCCTGAATAATCACTTGTGGAGGCTGTTCCATCAAAAAGCAGTTCGATCTGCACATTTTCAACGGAGGCATGGTTCAATCTTACAATCAGATTTGCTGTCCCTGCATCTTCCGAAAATGGAGATCCGGTCAGTTCCAGACTTGCTAAGGGGATCGTCTGTGCGTCTTCAATTGATATGGAGGCCGATTGTGTGCCATCTTCCGTGGCAGAACCTCCGCCCACGGCTGTTATTTCAATGCTGACATCTTCGTTCCCCTCATAAAGAGCATCGGGCAACCCGTCCAACCTTGCAGTGGCAGAAATATTGCCTGCCGGGATTGTCACAGAGCCGGAAGTCAGGTTAAAATCATTCACTCCTGCTGACCCACCTGTCACATTAAGGTTTACGAGCACGTCCTCAAAGGTAGGGTTACTTAGTGAAATGGTCAGCACACTGCTTCCATCCTCAGGTATTGAGAGCGGAGAGGCTGAAAGGGTTACAGCGGGGGGCAACTCATCATCGTCCAGGATGATGGTTACCGATTGATCACCGTCCTCAGTGCTTCCTCCCCCTGAAGTGGTCGTGATTTCAATATCGAATGTTTCATTGCCTTCAAAAATGTTGTCTGAAACTCCCTGGATCGTTAATTCTCCGGATGGTTCTCCTGCGGGAATAACAATGGTGTTTGAACTGAGGTAAAGATCCTCGTTTTCAATACTCCCATTTGACAGTGCTACAGTAACTGTTACATCTTGATCCGTTAGGGTGGTTAATATGGCTGTCAGAGTGCTGGTGCCATCTTCCGGGATGTTGAGGGGGGAAGCACTCAATGAGACCACTGGAGCAGTTTCGTTGTCCTCAATTGAAATAGAGACTGATTGATCGCCATCTTCAGTGGCACTTCCTCCGGTCACATCTGTTATTTCCAAACTCAGTGATTCGTTGCCTTCAAAAATAGCATCATCTGCCGCGTCAAGAGTTGATGAAGCATTCAGGTTGCCTGCTAAAATTGTGATCGTGTTGGCGTTTAACGTGTAATCATTGCTGGCCGCTGTTGAATTAACAGCACCTAGTGAAACCGAAACGTCTTGATCGGTGGCTGTTGAGAGTATAACTGAAATTGTTGTTGAGGTACCTTCTCCGATGGTCTGCGGATCTGCACTAATTGTCACAAGGGGAGCAGCCTCATCGTCGTTGATGGTCAATGTTACAGATGTTGATGCCCCTAAAGTGGCTGATCCTCCGTCAACTCCAGAGATGGCGAGGGACAACGATTCATTACCCTCATAGATTTCATCCGCAACTGTTGATAAGGTTACACTGCTTTCGATGCTGCCCGACGGCACTACAATCGTTGTAGAACTTAGCGAATAGTCTTCCGAACTGGTATCGATATCTGTTACAGAGAGAGTAACCGTAACATCTTCAGCTGCGGCCGTATTTAAAGTGGCAGTGATGGTGCTGCTTAGTCCCTCGTTGAACTCAACAGGAGAAGCACTTAATGTTACAGTCGGTGCAGTCTGATCATCCGAAATGGTGATGGTTACGCTTTGTGGGTCACCTATCTGTGCCGATTCCTCATCAAGAGCTGTGATGGAAATGCTTACCTCTTCATCCCCTTCGTAAGTTTCATCTGAAACCCCTTCCAGTGTTGTTGAGCCTTCTGTTTCCTCTGCAGAAATTGCTATTGAGGTAGAGGTAAGGTCGTAGTCCTGATTATCTGTTGATACATTGACGGCTTCAATTGTAACCGAAATACCTTCTTCTGTTGCAACGTCAGCCCGGGCTGTAATGGTACTGGTGCCATCCTCACCGATTGTGAGCGGATTAGCCTCCAGGGTAACAGTGGGTGGTGACTGCAGATCGGTAATAGTAAGTGAAACGGAATTGTTCGTTCCTTCAGAAACTGATCCACCTGAGATATCGGATATGGCCACATCAAAAGTTTCATCCCCTTCGTAGAGATTATCTGTTGCACCATTTATAGTGGTGGTTCCGGAAAGCTGACCTCCGGTAATTGTGATGGTAGATGAACTCAGTGAATAATCTCCTGTTTCGGTTGAATTATCTGTAGTCAGAAGCGTTACTGTTACATTGTCTTCTGTAGGATTGGTAAGTTCTGCTGTAATGATGGTGTTGCTGCCTTCATCAAAAGGATTTGTACCCGCAGAAAGGGAAACTGTTGGGGCAGGATCATTATTAATAATGGTTATGGTTTGGGAAGAAGGTGTACCAAATGAAGCTGATCCTCCGGAAACATTCGAAATAGAGACATCCAGTGATTCATCTGCTTCAAACATGTCATCATTAGTAGAAGATAAGACTGCATCTTCAGACAAGCTCCCTGCAGGAATGTTGATAGTTGTGGGTTCCAGGGAATAATCAGTGGTTTCAGTTTCGTTATCTGTAACTGAGAGCGTAATAATTACTTCTTCGGATGCTGCAGTGCTTAAAGTAGCAGTGATAGTGGTGCTTGCACCTTCGTTGATTGAGTTGGGGGAGGCTGTTAGTGAAACTGTGGGAGTGCCTTCATCATCCGTGATGGTCAGTAGCTGAGATTGTGTGCCATCTTCGATAGCTCCGGCCGAAACGGCGGTAATGTGAATGGAAAGCGTTTCACTGCCTTCGGAAATGCCATCATCCGATCCTGAAATGGAAGTAGTGCCTGTCAGCTCTCCCGCAGCAATAGTAATTTCCGTGCTGGTCAGATCATAATCGGCATCAGAAGCGGTTCCATTGACAGCCTCAATGGTAACGGTAATGGGCTGTGAAGCAACTCCCGATAGCGTAGCGGTAATGGTAGACGACCCACTGTTCTCGGAGAAAGAAGTCGGATTGGCGGAAATGGCAACGGTAGGAATGCCATCATCATCCGTGATGGTCAGTGGCTGAGATTGCGTTCCGTCTTCCGATGCTCCGGCAGAGACGCCGGTAATGTCGATGGAAAGCGTTTCGCTGCCTTCGGAAATCTCATCATTCACCCCGGAAATGGAAGTAGTGCCTGTCAGCTCTCCCGCAGCAATAGTAATTTCCGTGCTGGTAAGGTCATAATCGGCATCAGAAGCGGTTCCGTTGACAGCCTCGATGGTAACGGTTATTGGCTGAGAAGTTTCACCCGAAAGCGTAGCGGTAATGATAGACGCCCCCCCGTTCTCAGAAAAAGAAGTGGGACTGGCAGAAATGGCAACGGTAGGAGTGCCTTCATCATCGGTGATGGTGAGCGATTGAGACTGCTCCCCGTCTTCAGTGGCTCCTGCCGAAATGCCGGTAATGTCAATGGAAAGCGTTTCGCTGCCTTCAGAAATACCATCATCCGATCCTGAAATGGAAGTAGTGCCTGTCAGCTCTCCCGCAGCAATAGTAATTTCCGTGCTGGTAAGGTCATAATCGGCATTCGAAGCCGTTCCGTTGACAGCCTCGATGGTAACGGTTATGGGTTGAGAAGTTTCACCCGATAGCGTAGCGGTAATGGTAGACGCCCCACCGTTCTCAGAGAAAGAAGTGGGACTGGCTGAAATGGCAACGGTAGGAATGCCATCATCATCCGTGATGGTCAGTGGCTGAGATTGCGTTCCGTCTTCCGATGCTCCGGCAGAGACGCCGGTAATGTCGATGGAAAGCGTTTCGCTGCCTTCGGAAATCTCATCATTCACCCCGGAAATGGAAGTAGTGCCTGTCAGCTCTCCCGCAGCAATAGTAATTTCCGTGCTGGTAAGGTCATAATCGGCATCAGAAGCGGTTCCGTTGACAGCCTCGATGGTAACGGTTATTGGCTGAGAAGTTTCACCCGAAAGCGTAGCGGTAATGATAGACGCCCCCCCGTTCTCAGAAAAAGAAGTGGGACTGGCAGAAATGGCAACGGTAGGAGTGCCTTCATCATCGGTGATGGTGAGCGATTGAGACTGCTCCCCGTCTTCAGTGGCTCCTGCCGAAATGCCGGTAATGTCAATGGAAAGCGTTTCGCTGCCTTCAGAAATACCATCATCCGACCCTGAAATGGAAGTCGTCCCGGTAGTCGCCCCTGCTGCAATGGTAATTTCTGTGCTGGTAAGGTCATAATCGGCATTTGAAGCCGTTCCGTTCACTGCTTCGATGGTAACCGTAATGGGCTGGGAAGCTACACCCGATAGCGTAGCGGTAATGGTAGACGACCCCCCGTTCTCAGAGAAAGAAGTCGGATTGGCGGAAATGGCAACGGTAGGAGTGCCTTCATCATCCGTGATGGTCAGTGGCTGAGATTGCGTGCCATCTTCGGTAGCTCCGGCCGAAACGGCAGTAATGTCAATGGAAAGGGTCTCGCTGCCTTCAGAAATGCCATCATCCGATCCTGAAATGGAAGTAGTGCCTGTCAGCTCTCCCGCAGCAATAGTAATTTCCGTGCTGGTAAGGTCATAATCGGCATCAGAAGCGGTTCCGTTGACAGCCTCAATGGTAACGGTAATGGGCTGAGAAGTTTCACCCGATAGCGTAGCGGTAATGATAGACGACCCCCCGTTCTCAGAAAAAGAAGTGGGACTGGCGGAAATGGCAACGGTAGGAATGCCATCATCATCGGTGATGGTCAGTGGCTGAGATTGCGTGCCATCTTCGGTAGCTCCGGCCGAAACGGCAGTAATGTCAATGGAAAGCGTTTCACTGCCTTCGGAAATGCCATCATCCGATCCTGAAATGGAAGTAGTGCCTGTCAGCTCTCCCGCAGCAATAGTAATTTCCGTGCTGGTAAGGTCATAATCGGCATCAGAAGCGGTTCCGTTGACAGCCTCAATGGTAACGGTAATGGGTTGAGAAGTTTCACCCGATAGCGTAGCGGTAATGATAGACGACCCCCCGTTCTCGGAGAAAGAAGTTGGATTGGCGGAAATGGCAACGGTAGGAATGCCATCATCATCGGTGATGGTCAGTGGCTGAGATTGCGTTCCATCTTCGGTAGCTCCGGCAGAGACGCCGGTAATGTCGATGGAAAGCGTTTCACTGCCTTCGGAAATGCCATCATCCGACCCTGAAATGGAAGTCGTCCCGGTAGTCGCCCCTGCTGCAATGGTAATTTCCGTGCTGGTCAGATCATAATCGGCACCAGAAGCGGTTCCGTTGACAGCCTCGATGGTAACGGTTATTGGCTGAGAAGTTTCACCCGAAAGCGTAGCGGTAATGGTAGACGACCCCCCGTTCTCAGAAAAAGAAGTGGGACTGGCAGAAATGGCAACGGTAGGAGTGCCTTCATCATCCGTGATGGTCAGTGGCTGAGATTGCGTTCCATCTTCGGTAGCTCCGGCCGAAACGGCAGTAATGTCAATGGACAGGGTCTCGCTGCCTTCAGAAATACCATCATCCGACCCTGAAATGGAAGTCGTCCCGGTAGTCGCCCCTGCAGCAATGGTAATTTCCGTGCTGGTCAGATTATAATCGGCATCAGAAGCCGTTCCGTTCACTGCTTCGATGGTAACCGTAATGGGCTGAGAAGTTTCACCCGATAGCGTAGCGGTAATGATAGACGACGCCCCGTTCTCAGAGAAAGAAGCAGGACTGGCGGAAATGGCAACGGTAGGAGTGCCTTCATCATCGGTGATGGTCAGTGGCTGAGATTGTGTGCCATCTTCGGTAGCTCCGGCCGAAACGGCAGTAATGTCAATGGAAAGCGTTTCACTGCCTTCGGAAATGCCATCATCCGATCCTGAAATGGAAGTAGTGCCTGTCAGCTCTCCCGCAGCAATAGTAATTTCTGTGCTGGTAAGGTCATAATCGGCATTCGAAGCCGTTCCGTTGACAGCCTCGATGGTAACGGTTATGGGTTGGGAAGCTACTCCCGATAGCGTAGCGGTAATGATAGACGACCCACCGTTCTCGGAGAAAGAAGTGGGACTGGCGGAAATGGCAACGGTAGGAATGCCATCATCATCGGTGATGGTCAGTGGCTGAGTTTGCGTGCCATCTTCGGTAGCTCCGGCAGAGACGCCGGTAATGTCGATGGAAAGCGTTTCACTGCCTTCGGAAATGCCATCATCCGACCCTGAAATGGAAGTCGTCCCGGTAGTCGCCCCTGCAGCAATGGTAATTTCCGTGCTGGTCAGATCATAATCGGCACCAGAAGCGGTTCCGTTGACAGCCTCGATGGTAACGGTTATGGGTTGGGAAGCTACTCCCGAAAGCGTAGCGGTAATGGTAGACGACCCCCCGTTCTCGGAGAAAGAAGTGGGACTGGCAGAAATGGCAACGGTAGGAATGCCATCATCATCGGTGATGGTCAGTGGCTGAGATTGCGTACCATCTTCGGTAGCTCCGGCCGAAACGGCAGTAATGTCAATGGACAGGGTCTCGCTGCCTTCAGAAATACCATCATCCGACCCTGAAATGGAAGTCGTCCCGGTAGTCGCCCCTGCTGCAATGGTAATTTCTGTGCTGGTAAGGTCATAATCGGCATCAGAAGCGGTTCCGTTGACAGCCTCGATGGTAACGGTTATTGGCTGAGAAGTTTCACCCGATAGCGTAGCGGTAATGGTAGACGACCCCCCGTTCTCAGAGAAAGAAGTGGGACTGGCGGAAATGGCAACGGTAGGAATGCCATCATCATCGGTGATGGTCAGTGGCTGAGTTTGCGTGCCATCTTCGGTAGCTCCGGCAGAGACGCCGGTAATGTCGATGGAAAGCGTTTCACTGCCTTCGGAAATGCCATCATCCGATCCTGAAATGGAAGTCGTCCCGGTAGTCGCCCCTGCAGCAATGGTAATTTCCGTGCTGGTCAGATCATAATCGGCATCAGAAGCGGTTCCGTTGACAGCCTCGATGGTAACGGTTATGGGTTGGGAAGCTACTCCCGATAGCGTAGCGGTAATGATAGACGACCCACCGTTCTCGGAGAAAGAAGTGGGACTGGCGGAAATTGCAACGGTAGGAATGCCATCATCATCGGTGATGGTCAGTGGCTGAGTTTGCGTACCATCTTCGGTAGCTCCGGCCGAAACGGCGGTAATGTCAATGGAAAGCGTTTCGCTGCCTTCAGAAATGCCATCATCCGATCCTGAAATGGAAGTAGTGCCTGTCAGCTCTCCCGCAGCAATAGTAATTTCCGTGCTGGTAAGGTCATAATCGGCATCAGAAGCGGTTCCGTTGACAGCCTCAATGGTAACGGTAATGGGTTGGTAGGTTGAATTGGATAAAGTTGCGGTGATTGTGGAAGAGTCTCCATTTTCGCCAAAAGAAACAGGATTCGCAGAAATGGAAACAGTCGGTTCCGGATCGTTATCAGTAATGACCGTTGATGCTTGCTGGGTTCCATTTTCGGTTCCGTTTACAACAGAAGAAATATCAATGATTATGGATTCTTCCAATTCATTCTGGGTGTCTTCCTGGGCCGTTATATCTGTTGTGCCGTTATTGGCTCCGGCGGGGATAATTATTGTGTTATCAGAAGTATAGTCGGTTCCGTTGGTGGCAGTTCCTGAAAAAGAGAGATTCACTGTAATGTCAGACAAGCTAATGATGTCAGAAGTAGCTGTTAAGGTCGCAACCCCTCCTGCTTCAAGGATTGAAGCATCTGAAATGCTTAATGAAACATTCTGAGCATTGGTCAATAAACCCGATAGGGACACTAGGATTCCAAAAAGAAGCCGTTTGAAAGCAGTATATGATTGCATAGAATTTTGACTTTAAAAGTATGGCACTTGATGACAGATTGTGAACAACCTGAAAAGTAAAATTAAGCCAAAACGCAACCAATGTAAACCTATTCTTGACGGGTGGCTGTTGGGAGAGGATAAGAGTAACAAACAATCGGGCAGAAGGGAGAAGCAGAGTTGAGTTTTAATCCACGATTGTAGGTTTAAGCTTTTAAAACGGGCCTTTTGAGTTGTTGAAGATCTTTTTAGTCACTGGATGTTAAACCCATTTTTTTCATCAGGAATGAGGCATTCTGCTTTTGGCTGATACCCGGTTTTAATTTGTAATCAAAAGCAAGTTTATCCTGGACCAATTCCACTTCAAAGCAATAATTGGTGGCGATCCCTGGATATTCATTCTCCAACTCTCCAATGCCTAAATCGTGGGTGGCAATTAAAACAACTGCATTCAGGCTGATCAGTTTTTTTAGCAGGCCGTAGGAGCCGTTGTGCTTGTCAAGGCTATTGGTGCCCCGCAATATCTCGTCCATGATAACAAGAGTTTTAGGATTCTTCTTCACATACTCTGCGATGCTTTTAAGCCGTTGCAATTCGGCATAGAAGTAGGATTCATGCTTGGCCAGAGAATCGCGAATGTTGATGCTGGAGCGGACATCGGATGGGGTAAAACTCATTTGGCGGGCACAAACCGGAGCCCCATTCATCCCCAAAATCATATTGACAGCCAGGGTTCTTAAAAAGGTACTTTTTCCGGCCATGTTGGCCCCTGTGATGACCAGTATATTGGGTTGCCCCGAAAAACTTAGGTCATTTCCTACAACTTCTGATAATGGAATCAGTGGATGCCTGAGGTCTTTGCCCTCGAAAGTAAATTCTCCGTTTCTGATTTCAGGGAAGATGGTATGGCTGCTATTATTAAATGCAAATGTGGCCATACTAATTAGGGCGTCCATTTCAGAAAGGCTAGAGGACCACTTCCTGGCGTTATCTTTGTGTTGGGATTTCCATCTGTCTAATGCCATTATCATATGGAAATCGAAAAGGAAAAGCACGTTAAGAACAAACCCCATGATCATATTCAGGCGGTAATCAAACTTTTCCAGAAGCAAAAATAACTTCTTCAATATCTCACTGGATCTCTTTTCAGAACTGTTGACTGTTTTTTGTAAACTGACCAAGAACGAAGAGGTAACCTTAAATTTCTCTATTAGAGCCAACAATTGGCTGTATTTTCGCAGGGTTTTAGCACTTTTACCCAATTGGTCGTGAGCTTGTTGGGTGGCTTTGCTTTTTCTGCCTGTCAGAAAGAAGGCTCCAAAAATTGGAACGATTAGCAGTGAGGAATTCAGGTAGTCAAAGATGGTTCCAATAATCAAGGCGGTCAGAAAACCCGGCCACAGCCAACCTGCCCATTTGATCCATAAACTATGATCGACGGGGGTGTCCAACCATTCTTCCAGGCGCTCTGCTTCGTTGGTTTCAATTCCTGCAAGCGCGCCATAAGCTCTGAAGTCTTCACGAAAAGTGTTTTTTTCTGAAAGTTCACGAATGGCTTCCTGCCTTGCTTCAATGATCTCTGCTGATTTTTCCGGTTGAGAGAGCTGACTGGCCAGCAGATTCCGTCCCGGCCGGGTGATGGTGCGATTCAAATATTGAAAAAGGGAGCCTTTACCAAACAAATCAAAATCGCCCGATAATTCGGGGTTAAGCTCGGATAAATCTCCTCCGCCATCGAACTTTTTATATTCATGATTCAGGTATTTCAGTTCATCTTCATTGACTTTTAACCGGGCTTTGAGCATTTTTTGTTTGCGTGCCAGTTTTAGGTCCCACACAACTGCCAAAATGAACAGCACAAGAAATAATAACGAAAGCAAAAGGTAAGTGTCATCAAATCTTGATTTTACCAACCACAGTCCCATTGCCACCAGGCCTACAAATGAGAGCAGCCGGGCGGGCGGTGTAAACCTTAAATATTTGTTGAGTTTATTTAGGTGAGAGTTAATTTCCTTTATTCGCTGTTTGTAAAATTGTTTGGTCTCCATCGCCTGTAAATGTTGCATTTTTTGACGCTTGAAAGATACAACAGTTCGTTAGATTAAAGGGAAACAGGAATACAATTTATTCGGAACACAATGGATTTGATTTTCTACCGGCACCTGTTGCGCCATTGTTCCGGTAAGGTTGGCCTATGCCCGGTTTCTGGGAGTATTCTTTTTGAGTCCCATCTTAACACATATTTAAAAGATAAAAAGACCCCCTTGTCCTTTTAAACAAAAACTCTATATTTGCATCATCAATCATTAAAACAAGACGCTATGCAAATAGATGAAAATACCATTGTAGGAGACATTGTAAAGGAGAATTACAAAGCAGCACCTGTTCTTGAGAATCATAATATTGACTTTTGCTGTGGCGGTAACATTACTCTGGATGAAGCTTGCAAAAATGCTTCGGTGGAGGTAGATCAGCTGATTCCCAAACTGGAGACTCTGATGCAGGAGGAGGATTTTGATGCCCGTTTTATTCAAAGTCTGGAGTTGGATCAACTGGCCGATTACATTGAAAAGAGACATCACACGTATGTAAAGGAGAAAATTCCTTTTTTGAAGGCCAAGCTGGAAAAACTGGCCGATGTTCATGGAGAAAATCATCCCGAGCTGGTAGATGTAAAGAAAATGTTTTTCGAGAGTGCAGAGAATTTGAGTATGCACCTGATGAAAGAAGAACTGGTGCTTTTCCCCCAGGTTAGGAAGTTGGTGGCCGCAAAAAAGGGTGAGAAAGTAGATCTTAGTCAGCTCCAGGGAGTAGATTCTCCCATACAAGTGATGTTTGCAGAGCACGATGCAGAGGGTAATCGTTTCAAAACGATTTCTGAAATTACAAAAGGTTATCAGGTTCCGGATGACGGCTGCAATACCTACGAAGTGACCATGCGCACGTTGCAGGAGTTTGAGGAAGACCTGCATCGTCACATTCACCTCGAGAATAATATTCTTTTTCCAGAGGCGGTGAAACTGGAGGTAGCCTATGGTGCATAGAGCACAGTGCATGGAGAGAGTGTATGCTGCAGATAGGATTGCTAAGTGAAGAGTATGAAAGGATATTGGACCAATTATGAACGAAGAAGACGGGGTGTTGAGTTCTGCCTGATTTATCTAAAGCCCCCTGGAGTTTAGCAATATATTCTTTTTGTCTAAAGCTCTCTGCTTACTTGCTCTCTGCTTTTGTCAAAAAGTCCTATCTTTGCACAACTTCATAAACAACACATTAGTTACATGCTTTCAAAGAGTTCGGAATACGCCATAAGAGCAATGGTTTCGGTGCAGTTGCAAAACTGGGAAAATAAAAGGCCCGGAGTAGGTGATGTGGCTGAACACATCGAAGCTCCGGTGGCCTTTACAGCCAAAATTTTGCAAGCGCTTACCAAAAGCAAGTTGCTCCACTCTGCCAAAGGCAGGGGTGGGGGTTTTTTCTTTTCCGGGGAAGATGAGGATGTAACACTTTTCCAAATCATTCAGTGTGTGGAAGGAGAAGGGATTTTTCACCGGTGCGGTTTCGGGATGAAGAGTTGCAGCGATGATAATCCTTGTCCCCTTCATGATCAATATCTGGAAGTCAGGGGTGGTTATGAGAGGATTGTGAAGAATTCGACAATCCAGTCTTTAGCTGCCAAAATCCGGGACGGTAAAGCTGTGCTAAACAGTGTGATGGGGCACTGATTTTAAGCCTGCACTGAACTCATACCTTCTATTTGCTGGGGCAGGGGGCTTTGAAAAGGGCAACATTATTCACTGCGCCCTATAACTATCAACTATATTCTTCCAATGGCTAAAGGAAAACTTTTTAAAAAGCTCCACCGTTGGCCAGGGCTGATATTGTCATTTGTTCTTTTGATTAGCCAATTTCATATAATCAAGTGCAAAGAAATTCGAGTTTATTGTGAAATAACCTTGCACTTAAGTGTTTGTTGAGGTGTATTAAGGTTTCGATAGATAATAATATAAGCGTTTTTCAGCGCTCCCTGTGTAAGTTTATATTTATATTCCATTGGATGAATATCATTTGGGGAATGATCCAAATAAGTTGTATCATTGGGCATTGAAATTCGGAGTAAACCACTTTTTTCAGTCAATATTATTATCAATACTCCGTTGAAATTTCACAACATGCTTGTTCAACTGTTTGCAAGTGCATGTTGGTTTAGGTTAATTTACAGGTTATCAGTGTTTTAGTATTTGTCTTGCATCTAACCTGACAGGTGTCTAAAACTCTAACGATCTATTGATTATGACACAATCTCAACAAAATATTATTGATTCTACAGTTGCATTTGTTAGAGAAACTCTTCAGGGAGCTGAAGGTGGTCACGACTGGTGGCATATTTACCGTGTTTGGAATTTGTGCAAAACCATTGCTGAAAAAGAACCCTGCGATCGGTTTGTGGTAGAGATAGGTGCCTTGCTTCACGATATTGCAGATGCCAAATTCCATGATGGTAACGAAGAATTGGGGCCTCAGGTAGCATGTGAATTTTTGATGAATCTGGGAGTAAAATCCCATATTATTGACCATGTTCGCAACATCATTCTCCACGTGTCTTTCAGAAAAAGAAATAACAATAGCTTTAAGTCCATTGAACTGGATATAATTCAGGATGCCGACCGCCTTGATGCAATGGGGGCTATTGGCATTTCTCGTACATTCAATTTCGGTGGCTACAAAAACCGGGAAATTTACAATCCCGAAATTCCCGCCAAAGTTGGTATGACTAAAGAGCATTATAAGAATAGCACAGCTCCCACGATCAATCATTTCTATGAAAAATTGCTTTTGTTAAAAGATCTCATGAATACCCAAACAGGAAAATCAATAGCTAAAAGGCGGCATCAGTTTATGATTACTTACCTTGATCAGTTTTATGAAGAGTGGCAGGGGCGATCTTAGAATTTGTCGACGCAGTGTATATGTCTTCCATCATCATCGGAAAAATAAATTTTGGGGAATTAAGACAGGAGCTGCTGAAAAAGTCAAAAGGGCAGAATTTACAAGCCGCCCAATCGAAGTATTATTGAGATACTTCGAGATTGTGGTGGTGAATTAAATTTGGTTCTTTTGATTAGCCATTTTCATATAATCAAGTGCAAAGAAATTCGAGTTTATTGTGAAAAAACCTTGCACTTAAGTGTTTGTTGAGGGGGTAATGTTTTAATAGCTAATGATATAGGCGTTTTTTGGTGCTCCCTGAAATATAGTGCAAACAAGAAATCTCAAGTCTGTTTTAAGAACGCTTCATCTTCGAGGCTTGCCAAATAGGAGAAGAATGGAGTTTTCTTGCGGAGGCATAAAAATAATTCTTATGCAGAAATTAAAAAAACAAGGGCTCAACATTCTGAAAATGGTTCACCTTTTATTTGTGGTGATGTGGATAGGGGGTGCCATTGCTTTAACAATCGTTCTTTTTTCAGTTCATCCGGAAACCGGAGACGGGTTGTATATGAAATCACGAATCATTCAAATCATCGATGATTTTATAATTATCCCCGGTGCCATGGGGAATCTTTTGATCGGTATCATTTATGGGGTATGGACAAGGTTCGGATTTTTTAAGTTTCGCTGGATGATCGTAAAGTGGATCTTAACGGTAGCTCAGATTCTGTTTGGAACCTTTTTTCTTGGACCCTGGGTTAATGAAAATGTGAAAATTGCAGATGAACTGGGAAAAGCTGCCTTCTCCAATGATACTTTTCAGCATAATCTGGAAATGAATGCCATTTGGGGTACAGTTCAGTTGTTGTTATTACTTTTTGTACTTGTTGTCTCTGTTCAGAAGCCCTGGAAGAATAGTTAACTTTTCCGAAAACCTTTGCGGAGCTCCGGTGAAAAAATATTATCGTGCTTTTTTACATTTTTTAAGTAGTTGATGGTGTTTTTTACTTGTTGGAAGTCAGGTGTTTGTAAAGATTCTTTGATGTTTGGGGATTGCTTCATCTGGCTATGCAGTAGATATTTGTGTTACCTAGTATGGTATCTTTGTAATAGCACACAATTAAAGTTTTATGTAATCCCTAAAGTATTTAGTATGAAAAAACTTCTTTTTACTATGGTAATCTCTTTTATGGCTGTTTGGGCTCAGGCTGCTGAGCTTAAGTCGCCGGATGGCAGTTTTCATCTTTCATTTGAGGTGAAAGACGGAGTTCCCGTATATAAGTTAGACCTGAATGATCAACCGGTGGTTCTCGAAAGCCGCCTGGGTTTTGAACTAAAAGATGCAGAGAATCTTTTGGATGGATTTAAACTCACCAAAGTAGATGAAAGTTCTTACGATCAGAGCTGGGAACCGGTTTGGGGAGAAGTTAAAGAAATTCGCAATCACTATAACGAGCTGGCTGTAACTCTTGAGCAGGAAAAGACAGGCCGCATTATGATGGTGCGTTTTCGTTTGTTTAACGATGGATTGGGTTTTCGATATGAATTTCCTCAGCAGGATAATCTTACTTACTTTGTAATTACTGATGAGAAAACCCAGTTTGCCATGGCTGGTGATCATACCGCTTACTGGATCCCGGGAGATTATGACACCCAGGAGTATGATTATACGACTTCCAAGCTCTCCGAAATTCGCGGACTGATGGATCAGGCCGTTACCCCCAATGCCTCGCAAACACCTTTTTCTGATACAGGTGTTCAAACCGCATTGATGATGAAAACGGATGAAGGGTTGTATATCAACCTTCACGAAGCTGCATTGATCGAATATTCATGTATGCATCTGGATTTGGATGATAAAAATATGGTGTTTGAATCGCACCTGACACCCGATGCCGTAGGCAATATGGTATACATGCAGGCTCCCAGAACCACTCCCTGGAGAACGGTCATTGCCAGTAAAAATGCAGGTGACATCTTGTTATCTCATATTACCCTTAACCTGAATGAGCCTTGTGTTTATGAAGATGTTTCGTGGATTAAACCTGTTAAATACATTGGTGTTTGGTGGGAGATGATTACCGGCAAGAGTTCCTGGGCTTATACCAATCTTCCTTCGGTAAAACTGGGTGAGACGGATTACTCCACTGTGGAGCCTAATGATAATCATGCAGCAAATACTGCCCATGTAAAAGAGTACATCGACTTTGCTGCCAGGCATGGCTTTGATCAGGTGTTGGTCGAAGGCTGGAATATTGGCTGGGAAGACTGGTTTGGAAAATCCAAAGACTATGTTTTTGATTTTCTGACGCCATACCCTGATTTCGATGTTGTTGAACTTCGTGAATATGCCAAAAGCAAAGACGTAAAACTCATGATGCACCACGAAACTTCAAGTTCCGTTCGCAATTATGAGCGCCATATGGATGAGGCATACCAATTCATGGTTGACAACAATTACAACTCGGTAAAAAGTGGATATGTTGGTGACATCATTCCCCGTGGGGAATACCATTACGGACAATGGATGGTGAACCACTACCTGTATGCTCTCAAAAAAGCAGCAGACTATAAAATCATGATCAATGCTCATGAAGCTGTGCGTCCTACAGGGGTTGCCAGAACTTACCCAAACCTTATAGGAAATGAATCGGCCCGTGGTACTGAGTATGAAGCATTCGGCGGTAGCAATCCTGATCATACCACTATTTTGCCATTTACTCGCTTGATTGGCGGACCAATGGACTACACACCTGGCATCTTTGAACCTGATGTGAGCAAGTATAATCCGAATAATAATTCTCATGTAAATACCACCATCGCCCGTCAGCTGGCATTGTATGTTACCATGTACAGCCCGCTGCAAATGGCTGCTGATTTGCCTGAAACTTACAATAAGCATCTTGAGGCTTTTCAATTTATCAAAGATGTTCCGGTAGATTGGGATGATACCAAAGTGCTGGAAGCTGAACCGGGTGATTTTATTACTTATGCCCGTAAAGAGAAGGGAACCGGCAATTGGTTTGTTGGACGTACCAATGACGAGGAAGTCCGCGTTTCAGAAATCAGTTTCGACTTTTTGGAACCGGGTAAAAAGTATGTGGCGACTATTTACGGAGATCAGAAAAATGCTCATTATAAGACCAATCCTAAGGCATATGAGATCAGAAAATATTTGGTTACCAGTAAGTCTGACTTGAAGCAGCGTTGCGCTCCGGGGGGAGGCTATGCCATAAGTCTGTTGGAAGTTAAAGATAAAAGCGAAACCAAAGGGTTGAAGAAGTTATAAGCAATGAATAGGGCTGATTTTTAGATTTGTTGATTTTGGAGATACCCTCAAGCCAAAGCGGTTTGAGGGTGTTTTATTTATAAGCCGGAATGTCTCCTTGTCCGTTTTTGCCTGCCTAAAAATGTTTTCACAAATGCCCATAAACCGGACGATTTAACCAGTAATTCAGAGATAGACCCTTGGTCTGGCACCGAAATGCGTTTCAGACGATAAAGGTCGCATCCTGATTTGTTGAATCCTACATCTAAAGTTACGGCAGCTTTGTACCCTGCTTTCTGACAGAGTCGAATGTCTCGTTCGCTGTACTCCCCATTAGGGAAAGAAAACAGATTGCATTCAATACCTGTAATGGCTTCAATATTTTCTTTCGAAAGATTAATTTCTCTTGAAGCTTTGGCATCGTTGCATTTAGGCAGAATTGGATGAAACAAGGTGTGTGAACCAAAAGTAACCAATCCACTGGCTTGCATCTCCCGGATCTCATCTTTGTTGAGAATGACTCTTTCACTGAATTCCCTGGTTTCTTCAAAACCTTTATGCTTCAGTTCTGCCATCCGGCCGGAGTCCGATACTTTTTTTAAGGACTCCTTTTTACGGCGGTTATCAACAAATGAAAACCAGGGTAAAAACATAGTATCAATGAGCCCGCTCATCAGAAATATCGCTACCGGAGTCCGGAGTTTTTTTATGACAGGCAGTAAGTCAAAATTACTTTTCCATCCATCATCCAATGTTATAATCATAGATTTTGTTGGCAGATCTTCTGTTTTTCCACCTTGAAAATTCAGGAAATCGTCAAAAGAAATAAAGTTATACCTCTTTCCCAGTTCCAGGATCGCTTTTTCAAAAAAAACCGGATTTGGTTGGTGAAACATTAGGATGGTTACTTTTCTCTTTTGGAGAGTATTTCTTGTAAAGGCTGAAATGCCAGAATAACGAATGTTTTGAAAAAGTAGTTTGTTAAGAATACGCATTAGGTTCGTGTTCGTGTAAAGGAAATGAAACGGTAACGGTTGTGCCTTCTCCCGGTGTGGAGGTTAACTCAATGGTTCCTTCCAGGAGCAACGCCAAGCCGCGGGCATTGGTAAGTCCTATTCCTGCCCCGTCGTAAACGCGGTCGTTGGTTTCTATGGCTTTGCAAAACTTCTTGAATACCAATTCGGTTTTATCACTTGATATGCCAATGCCACTGTCAGAAACACTTATCTGAAAATGGTGGTTCGTTTTTTGGCATAAAAGCGTTATGCCGCCGGAGTCGGTAAACTTAAAAGCATTGTCCAAAAGGTACCTGATAAGTCTTTTTAGCAACGAGGGGTCGCTTGTCAGACTTTGCTCACAAGAGTCCGAAAGGGTTCTGAAAAACAGATGCGGTTTCTCGGTTTTTCGTCTGTTTTCAAATTCCTCATTAAGTTCCCATAAAACCTGTTTGATGTTTACCCTGCTTAACCGAACCGGGGTTTGCCCTTTTTCAAGTTGCGAAAAAAGCAGGGTGTCTTCAATAAAACGTACCAGTTGGTTACTATTGTATGCAATGTGAGAAAAAAACTTTTCCCGCTCATCTGCAGATGAAGCCGGGTCTGCCATAAGTTCCGAAAAACCGACAATGGCCATTAAAGGGGTACGTATTTCATGGCTGAGATTTTCAAGAAAGGAGGATTTTAATCCGTCTGATTCCTGTGCCCGTTCTTTTTCCCTTCGAAGCTTTTGTTGAGTAAGGCTCAATTCCTCAAAGTTTTTCTGCAGGGCATTCATCATTTTGTTAAAATGATTGCCGAGCTCCTCCATTTCATCTTTGGTGTGTATATCTGCTCTTACGCTTAAATCCCCATTAGTGGCTTTTCTGAATTTTATTAATAATTTCTGAACCGGATTGGTAATGTAATTACTAAAGGAAATGGCCAGAATTACAGCAACCGAAAATCCCAGTGCAAAAATGATCATTAGCGTATAAATCAGGTTATCCACACCGGAAAAAAACTCTTCTTCCGAAACAGAAAAAGCTACGGTCCAATTATTGGATAGTCTTTCAGTGGAAATGGCCCATTGGTTGGAGCCGTCTTCCATAAAAGCAAACTCATTCCCGGTTTTAACCACATTCTCTACTGCCTCCCTGTCCTTTAAAGTTACGCCCGGGGAATCATTTGATGCGTAGACAATCTCGCGGTTTTCATTTAAAAGAAAAAGGTGACCTGTTGCAAAAGTATGCACAGAATCCAGTAAAGATCCAAGCTCCGGGAACTTTATATCTGAACCCAGGCATCCAATAAAGACGGAATCGATATTTACGGCTCGTGAATAGGATATCAATTCCATTTCCCATTTTTGCCAGTAATAGGGGTCAGTCCAGGTTTGCCCTTTAGCCCGGGCATTTGTCCACCAGTCCATGGTGGGGTGTTGTAAGTCTTTTTGATTTATATCATACTCTTTAATTCTTGAATAAACCCCGTTTTGGTTTTTATCCACAAAGCTTATGGTATGAGCTCCCGGCACTTTTTCTGAATCAAAAACAATCCAAAGACTCATAGGTCTTAAAAGATGAAGGATTTCAGAAACCTGAGGGATAAACTTTTCTTTAAACTGGTTTAAAGATTGCGGATCTTTGAAGTCTTCCTGCAGATTAAAAGAACTTCGTAATGCTGCTTCAAGGGCTTTTGATGTAGCTTGCGTTTCGGAGATTTGATTTTCAATGCTTTCAGATGCCAGCTGAGTGAGTTGACGCATTTGAGTGACTGCATCATTCTGGGCTTTGTGTTGTGCAAAGTAAATTCCCGGTAAGCCTGCCAAAAGAATGGCTACGGCGACCAGAACAACCATTAGCACTATCAGTTTTCGTCGATATCCATACATTATCAGCACCCGGTTTTTTGTTAGGGAAGAATATCCAATTTAGAAAAAAATGTTCAGAGGTGCTAATAATGTATGTTAATATTTGATCGGGGACTAAGAAACTGTTTAAATTTTGTTTTTGGAGGATGTTTTTGAAGAATTGAGTTCTTAGACAAGTCAAAATTGACACGAATAGCAACGCTATTTAAGGAGATTTTGACGAAGTATAAGAGCTCAAGACCAGGAAACATCCCAAAGGATAAAACTTAAACAGTTTCTAAATCCGATTGGTTTATTGTTGCCGGAAATGCATGATTCGACTGATGTATTTTCCTAATATATCAAACTCAAGGTTTATTACTGTGCCCTCTTTTATTTGATGGAAGTTGGTGTATTCGTAGGTATAGGGAATAATCGCCACGGAAAATTTGTTATCACGGCTGTTTACGACTGTCAGACTTACTCCATTCACACAAACGGAGCCTTTTTCCACAGTCATGTATCCCTGGGATGCCATTTCCTTATTGATGTCGTACTGAAAAGTAAAATACCAGCTTCCGTCGGCTTCTTTGACTTCAGTGCATCTTGCTGTTTGATCCACGTGCCCTTGAACGATATGTCCGTCAAGCCTTCCATTCATGGGCATGCTACGCTCGAGATTTACTTTATCTCCGGGTTGTAAAAGCCCCAAATTCGATTTTTCTAGTGTTTCACCAATGGCGGTAACGGTATAGTTGTCGCCCTCTTTTTTTACCACTGTCAGACAAACACCATTGTGCGAAATACTTTGATCAATCTTCAGTTCGCTGGTGAACGAACACTTAAGGGTCAAATCCACATTTCCCTTGTCTTTTTCAACCGCAACCACAGTAGCAGCTTCTTCTACTATTCCTGAAAACATAATGAAATATTGTTGGTTTTACATCGTTTTTAACACAGAAAAGCAGTTTTCCCGCTTTTTGTATTTACAGATTCGCTAAATTAGAAACAATTTTCGTAGAACACCAATTGCTAAATCAACAACTTTATGTCTGTAACAATAAAAAGCCGTTATTTGGGCAACCTGAGAGTTGAAAGCACTCATTTGCAGTCGGGCAATCAACTTATTACCGATGCGCCTTTGGATAACAGGGGAAAGGGTGAGGCCTTTTCTCCCACCGATCTTCTGGCCACTTCTTTAGGCAGTTGTATTATGACTATAATGGGGATTACTGCTATGGACAATAACATCGATATTGAAGGCACTGAAGTGGATGTCACAAAAATAATGGCAAGTGACCCCCGGCGAGTTTCAGAGATTGTAGTAGAATTTTATTTTCCGGACAGAGGATATACTGCTGACCAAGAGCAGATTATCGAAAAAGTGGCCGGAATAAGTCCGGTGCCTCTTAGTCTGGCTCCGAAATTAAAACAGACTATTCGATTTCACTGGTAAAAAATTACCTTTGTATTTATGATATTACTTACAGGAGCAACCGGATTAGTGGGATCACATATCCTCTACACCCTCGTATCCCGAGGTGAAAAAGTTAAAGCCACAAGAAGAGAGAACAGCAACGTTGAAGAAGTAAGGAAGCTTTTTCGTTTTTACGCAGGAAAGGAGGCTGATGATTTATTTAACTCGGTTGACTGGATTTATGCCGATCTCTCGGATTACGGGGCATTAGAAGAGGGCCTTGAGGGAGTGAATTATGTTATTCACTCTGCTGCAAAAGTATCCTTCAATCCTCGTGAAGCCCAAAGTATGTTAAGGGTAAATGCAGAGGGAACAGCCAATTTGGTTAACGCTTGTCTGGAGAAAGGTGTTTCAAAATTTTGTTACGTAAGCTCCATTTCTTCATTGGGAAGGCATCCCGAAGGAAAAGCTGTTGATGAAAAAGTGGAATGGCAACCCGATGATAACAGGTCGGCATATTCTCATAGCAAATTCAGAGCCGAGATGGAAGTCTGGCGGGCATCAAAAGAGGGACTTCCGGTGATTATTCTCAATCCTTCTTTGGTGATTGGACCTATTGACTGGAAACGCAGCAGTGGTCGCCTTTTCTATTCTGTGCGCAAAGGAATGCCTTTTTATACTACGGGGATTACCGGATTTGTTGATGTTCGTGATGTTTCGGAAGCTGTGGTAAAGTTAATTCACAGCGATGTGGTGAACGAGCGTTTTATTCTTAATGGAGAGAATCTGAGTTTTAAGGATTTCTTTTCAATGGTGGCAAAATCACTTGATAAACGACCTCCTTTTTTTAAAGCCACTAATTGGATGACAGAGATTGGTTGGCGTGCCAATCATCTTCTGTGTTCGATTGCAGGCAAGGTTCCTGCTCTTACAAGTGATACTGCCAGAGCTGCTCATAGCAAAGCTTACTATTCCAACCAGAAATTTTCAAAGGCTTTCAATTTTCAATTTAGGCCAATAAAGGAAGCCGTTGAGAATGCGGCCCAATGGTATTCAGAAAATTAATTTCTTGATGAAGCATAAGACAAAACCGGGAAAAACATCTAAGAACCCGAGAAAATCGGGGGGAGTTCGTTTTCGAAATTGGCTGCTCAAATCTTTGTTAAAGCTTTTTATTGCCGGCGTTGCGTTTCTGGCAATATTTCTTTCATTGGTTTACATCGGCCTTTTTGGAAAGATACCGGATACTTACCAATTGAGTAAGATCAGGAATCATTCGGCTTCAGAAGTTTATTCCTCCGACGGGGAAATGATTGGTAAGTTTTATGTTGAGAATCGCAGAAGCATCGAGAATAGCAATATTTCCGAGCATGTTATTAATGCTTTGGTGGCCACAGAGGACAGTCGCTTCTTTGAGCATAAGGGACTTGACTACATAAGCATGGGCCGGGTTCTTGTGCATTCTGTTTTACTGGGCGACAGGGCTCAGGGTGGTGGAAGTACAATAAGTCAACAATTGGCTAAAAACCTTTATCCCAGGAAGGATTACAAGTTTCTTTCTCTTCCCGTAAATAAAGCACGGGAAATGTTTACAGCTGCCAGACTTGAGGATATTTACACAAAAGCGGAAATTCTTAACCTGTATCTTAATACGGTTCCTTTTGGAGAAAATATCTATGGAATAGAGGTGGCAGCAAACCGCTTTTTCAGCAAATCTTCATCCCGACTTCAGCCGCATGAAGCTGCAACCTTAATCGGTATGCTGGCCGCAAATACTTATTACAATCCACGCCTTCATCCCGATCATAGCCAGAAACGGAGGAATATTGTCCTGGACAGAATGGTGGACCAGCAGTTTCTCACGAGAGAACAGGGGGAGAGCTATAAGAATAAACCGTTAGGGCTTAATTACCGGGTTCTGGATCATAACAATGGTCCGGCTCCTTATTTTATGGAGCATGTAAGGCTTCAGGCAGAACGAATTTTGGAGGAGCAGTATGGAGATTCTGTCAGTTTGTTTGAAGATGGTTTGAAGCTTTATACAACAATAGATTCCAGACTCCAGAATTTTGCTAATGAGGCTATGCATTCTCATATGATTAACCTTCAGTCTGAGTTTGATAAACATTGGCGCGGAAGGAAACCCTGGGAGGGGCATCCGGAAATATATGTTTCAGCTCTTAAGAAAACCAAGCGTTACCGTGCGATGCAAAAGAAGGGCATCAGTGAGGCTGAAATAATCAAAAAACTTGAGCAGCCGGTTCAAATGTCAATCATTAAGAATGGAAAAGAACAAAAGGTTGAGATGTCACCCGCCGATTCAGTGGCTTGGGCATTAAAACAACTGCATTCAGGGTTTTTTGCGGTAGATCCTTCCGATGGTCAGGTTTTAGCCTGGGTTGGTGGCACCAATTTTAAATTTTTTCAGTATGATCACGTTTTGTCCAGGAGACAGGTAGGAAGTACTTTCAAACCCTTCGTTTATGCCACAGCACTTGAGGAGGGATACGAGCCTTGCGAATACATAAGCAATGAAAAAAGAACTTATAAAAGGTACGATGACTGGTCGCCTTCAAACAGCGATGGAGAGCATGATGGTTTTTATTCCCTGCAGGGGGCTCTCATAAATTCGGTAAATACAGTTACTGCTGAACTTACTATTGAAACAGGTCCGCATGATGTAGCTGATCTTGCTCACGTTGCCGGAATAGAAAGTGATATTCCTGATGTGCCTTCTATCGGACTGGGAACTGCTAATTTGTCACTTTATGAGATGGTAAGTGCTTACACTGCCTTTGCCAATTATGGCAATGGGATAGAGCTTAAAAGTCTCACAAAAATTGTTGATGCGAAGGGGAAAGTGCTTTATGAAGCCAAACCTGCTAAATTGCGGGAGGCTGCTTTTGAGGAGAGAACTGCCAGGTTTATGGTGCATATGTTGAAAGGGGTGGTAGAAAGAGGGACCGGAAAAACACTGCGCACTGTTTACGGGCTTAAAACAGAATTGGCCGGAAAAACCGGGACAACCCAGAACAATGCCGATGGTTGGTTTATAGGCTTTACCCCAGGACTTGTCGCGGGAGCATGGGTGGGGGCAGACAGCCCCGGTATCCGATTCCGGTCCACGGCACTGGGACAAGGTGCTCATATGGCTTTGCCCATATTTGCCCGCTTTATGCAAAAAGTGGAAGCATCAGGCCCTTCTTATGGTATCGGGCGAAGATCTTTTTACCCGCTGCCGGAAGAGCTTCTTTCAGATGTCGAATGCCCTGATTTTTCTGAAGAGGATCCTGACCTGAATTTCTTCGAAAGGCTGTTCAGGAGTAAAAAAGAAAAAGCCAGGGAGAGTAACAAAAAAGAAGAGGATAAAAAGGAAGAAAAGAAGAAAGATAAAGGTAAATCACTCCTCGAAAAGATGAAAGATATTTTCAGGAAAAAAGATTAGCCAATTCTTCCTGCTCTTTCCGGGTCATTCCTTTTATTACAAGGTCGTAAGAGTCTCGAATCCATTCATGTATTAGTTTGTCGGTAATCGAACCGTCAATGTGTATCGTGTTCCAGTGTTTTTTGTGCATGTGATGGCCCGGCTTTACGGCAGGATGTTGTTCTCTTAGTTCAATCGCCTTTCCCGGGTCACATTTCAAATTGACAAAAAGTGACTCTTCCAGGTCTGTAAGGGCAAACATTTTCTTGCCCACCTTAAAAACCAATGTAGTTTCATTAAATGGGAGACATTCTGATGTGCCCGGCAGAGACAGACAATATTCCCGGAGTTCTTCAATATTCATGTTGGTTTATTTTGGTATGTGTATCCTTAATCGGTTTCCTTATTCACTATTTCAACTCATTATCTTTAAGCAATAGATAGTTAGTCCCGATGCTTCGGGATAGATATTAGATGAAAGAAAAATCATAAACAATTGATAATCCGAGCATTAAACTAAAAAGTCAATTGCCCATAAACAATTGATCCAAAGCTCATTGCAATCCCGAACCATCGGGGTAACGGACTATTATTTAAGTATAAAGATCTGATTTTATGCCATTGGGTAAAAAGCTTCAACAATATGCTCCAGTTCCCACTCATCATCGTCGCGATGAGGAACCCAGCAAATAAGATCAAAACGTGTTTCGCAATCCAATTCATTCTCCAGTATATAAGCCTCGGCAGCATAGGCGATGGCATTTATCTTAGCCGGGGTAATGCTCTCCCTGGGATGTTCATGGTATTCTGAATCTCTGGTACGCACTTCAACTATGACCAGCTGATCATCGTCCCAGGCTATGATGTCAATCTCCTTTCGGTCAAACCGATAATTTCGTGAGGCAATCCTGTAGCCCTGATCTAAAAGATAAGTGGCAGCTTTATCTTCTCCTTTCTTGCCAAGTTCGTTGTGTTGAGCCATAATTTAAGGTGGATTTTAATAACTGTAAATAAGAATGTAAGTCTTTTGGAAATTACATTTCTTAGTTAATTGATTTTAAAATGGTTATTTTGAAAGTTTTGGTATTGAATGGATTTTAGTTTTAGTCAGCTTACTATCAACTATAACTAATGACTATATCTAACCACTAACGACTATACATAAACCATCATGCCCCCTTCATCATTGACCTGTATGTGAGCCTGGGCTCCCAAAAGAAGTGGTTCGTTAGGTGAACTGTGCCCTGAGGGAAAATCAAAAATAACCGGATAGGCATAGTGTTGAACTGCTTCATAAATTATTTCATTGGCAGACTTGCCAAATGGGGTGAGATTGTCCTTCATGTTAGTAAACTGTCCCACTACCAGCCCGGTAAGATGCTCCAGTTTTCCACTTAGCTTGAGGTTGTGCATCATGCGATCGAGGTGGTATAATTGTTCTCCTACCTCTTCGATAAAGAGAATTTTTCCGGCAGGATCAAAATCATATTTGGAACCACTTAAATTACAAAGCAAAGATAAATTACCTCCAATTAATTGTCCACCCGCAGTGCCTTTGCGGTTAAGGTGGGAAGGTTGGGTCTTGTAATCCACATCATGCCCCAGAAGCAGATCAATTAAATGTTCGCGGTCCTGGCTCTTTTCATGATCCAGATTTACGGGCATTGGACCGTGGATGGAAGCTACATTATAGATATTTTGCAGTGCCGAATGAAAAACAGTTATGTCGCTAAAACCAACAAGCCACTTGGGGTTCTCCGGCATATTTGAAAAATCCAGATTTTCAAGAATCCTGATGGCTCCGTATCCACCCCGGCAGCACCAGATGACATCTACTTCAGGATCGTCTATCATGGTTTGCAAATCCCGGGTTCTTTGATCATCCGTCCCTGAAAACTGATAATATTCCTTATCAGGATACGCCCCTCTTTTACTTCTGAATCCATTGGCCTCTATAAACTTTTCAGCCAGATCGATGTATTTTGTATCTAACTTTCCTGCGGGAGCAACCAAGCCGAAAAGAGCTCCTTTCTTTAAAAATGGCGGTAAAGCTATTGACATATCTTATTGCTTTGGGGACAAGATTTTAACATCTTTGGTTATCTTTGTGAAGTTAAACAAAACCTGGCTTTTTTGCCTGGTTTTTTATGTTTTTTAAAACCAATGGGTTTTAATGTTTTTATAGCCAGAATAATAAATTGATCAGATCTCAAAGAGTATTATGAGTAAATTTAAAAGAACACTTGTTACCACAGCCCTCCCATATGCCAACGGACCGGTGCACATTGGCCACCTGGCAGGGGTATATGTCCCGGCAGATATCTATGTCAGATACCTTAGGATGAAAGGTGAGGATATTTTGCACATTGGAGGATCTGATGAGCATGGGGTGCCTATTACTCTTAAGGCCAGAAACGAAGGTGTTACACCTCAGGATATAGTAGATAAATACCATAATCTCATTAAAGATTCCTTCGAGAAGTTTGGAATTACGTTTGACGTTTATTCACGTACATCAAGCGAGATGCATCATAAAACGGCTTCCGAATTTTTTAAGAAGCTTTACGATAATGGTGCCTTTATTGAGAAGGAAACCGATCAATATTATGATGAAGAGGCAGGTCAGTTTTTGGCCGACCGTTATATTACCGGAACATGTCCACAGTGCAATAGCGCCGGAGCTTATGGCGACCAATGTGAAAGTTGCGGAACTTCCTTGAATGCCACAGATCTGATCAATCCAAAATCTATGGTTTCGGGCAGTACGCCTGTTATGAAAAAAACCAAGCACTGGTATCTTCCTTTGGACCAGCATCAGGAGTTTCTTGAAAAGTGGATATTGAAAGACCATAAGGAATGGAAACCCAATGTTTATGGGCAATGTAAGTCCTGGTTGGATCTTGGGTTACAACCCAGAGCGGTTAGCCGTGATCTGAACTGGGGAGTGCCTGTCCCTCTTGATGGTGCTGAAGGCAAAGTTTTGTATGTTTGGTTTGATGCGCCGATTGGTTACATATCTGCTACCAGGGAATTGACTGATGACTGGGAAAAATACTGGAAGGATCCTGAAACCCGTCTGATTCACTTTATCGGGAAAGACAACATTGTTTTTCATTGTATTGTGTTCCCTTCCATGCTGAAAGCGGAAGGATCTTTTAATTTACCTGATAACGTACCTGCCAATGAGTTTTTGAATCTGGAAGGAGATAAGATTTCAACATCGAGAAATTGGGCCGTATGGCTTCATGAATACCTTGATGACTTTAAAGATAAGCAGGATGTATTGCGGTATGTACTAACAGCGAATGCCCCTGAGACGAAGGATAACGATTTTACCTGGCGCGATTTCCAGGCAAGAAATAATAATGAGTTGGTCGCCATTCTGGGTAATTTTGTGAATCGTGCTGTAGTACTTACTCATAAGTATTACGATGGAGAAGTGCCTTTGATGGGTGAAACAGATCCCTTTGATATCGAAACTCTGGAGGCGATTCCGGCATTGGTAACTCGAATTGAATCGAACCTTGATCAGTTTAAATTCAGAGAGGCTGTTCGTGAGGCGATGAATCTTGCCCGTTTGGGAAATAAATACCTGGCTGATACAGAGCCCTGGAAGTTGAAAAAGACCAATCCTGAACGTGTAAAAACCATCCTTAATATCTCCTTACAGATTACTGCCAACCTGGCACTGGTTATGGAACCATTCTTGCCTTTTACAGCTAAAAAGATGCGCGATATGCTGGCGATGGATGAAATGAATTGGGGCGAATGCGGTAAAACTGAACTATTAAGAGCCGCTCATAAAATCAATGAGGGCCAACTTCTTTTTGAGAAAATTGAAGACGAAAAAATTCAGGAACAATTAGATCGTTTGGCTCAGACCAAAATCAGCAATGAAACTGATAATAAGGAGGCTGCTCCGGCTAAAGAAGACATCGCTTTTGATGACTTCACCAAAATGGATATGCGGGTCGGTACCATTCTGGAAGCAGAGAAAGTAGCCAAAACAAAGAAACTCCTGAAAATTAAGGTGGATACCGGAATTGATAAGCGCACTGTTGTTTCGGGCATTGCAGAGTTTTTCGAGCCTGAAACAATTGTTGGTCAGCAGGTTTGTATTCTGGTGAATCTCGCCCCCAGGAAAATTCGTGGTATCGAATCTCAGGGAATGATTTTAATGGCTGAGGATGCAGATGGAAGATTGGATTTTGTGGCACCCGGATCGAAGATAAAACCTGGATCTGAGATAAGATAGGATCTGCTGAAAAAGTCAAAAGAGCAGAATTTACAAGCGCACAATCGAAGAAGTGTTGAAATGCTTGGAGATTGAGGCGGTTTAGTAAATTTTGTTCTTTTGATTAGCCATTTTCATATAATCAAGTGCAAATAAATTCGAGTATATTGTGAAATAACCTTGCACTTAAGTATTTTTTGAGATGGTTTAAAGCTTTAATAGCTAATGAAATATGCGTTTTTTAGTGCTCTCTGAGAAAAGCAGATTATGGTAACGTACTCGCAAAAAAAACCGCCTGACTAAGGCGGTTTTTTTAAATATCAGTATGTGGTTTTTGATATTGTGCGGAAGAGGCGGGAAATTTGATTTCGCTAATATCGAATGGCTATAACCATAAATTTACTGCTCCTCTGCCAATAACCACACATTTTTTAATGCATCATCTTTTCTGACAGCATAGAGCTTATTAACGGCTTCATCTCTGTTTTCAAAAGAGAAAAGTGCAACACGAAAACGACTGTTGCTGCTTTTTAATAAATGAGCCTCACCAAAACCTTCATTTTTATATTGATCCAATGTTTGTTGTGCCGGAGCTTTGTGTTTAAAGCTACCCGCAATTAGATGATATGGTTTAATAATAGGGGAGGAGGTAGCAATATTTGATGCTTTATTTTCCGGTATTTCTGAACCGGTATTGATGAAGGCAGGATTTTCTTTAGATTCAGAGCGATCATTAGCGACCGTACCTGAAGTAATATTTTCCTTCTCTGATAGGGCAGATATCATGCTGGATGTGTCAATCTGCTGATGCTCCGGCATTTTTAAGTCTGGAGAGAAAAACAATAATCCTGCAATCATCGCTGCAACTGATCCCCAGTATTTTGGTGACCGGCTGCGCAATAAACGACGTACCGGTTCTTCTTGTTTTTCCAATTGAATAGCGTGGTGAAGAGGTTCAAAATGATATTCATCCAGTCCAAATGAATCCGGACGCAGATCATTTCGTTCTTTCGGGGAGAATTGGATGTTTCCTAAAGCATCTTTTCTCAAAGTCCCAATCCTTTGAAGGGCAATGCTCTCTCCCTGATTGATTCGGTCCTTTGTTGAAGAAACAAACTCTTCAATCAAACCTAGACTTTGATCCCATGAAGTTTTTTCCCGGGTGCAAATATGATTGGCCAATAAACCATCATTGTGTGCAAGACTTCGGTTAAATCCAATCTCTTTTTTGGGAGGTTGGAAAAGATTCCGTTCTTCAATAATCACAGCTGATTTGTAATTTGCCACAAAACCACCCAGCCCCGGCACAATTACACAATCGTGGAGGCACAATAAATCTGATATGTGTTTCTCGATGCTTGTCATATTGCAAATTTAAACAATTTATACGCTAAGTGCACATTTTTGTTTTGAACACCTGTTAATAAAATGTTGAAAAGTAAACCAAGAGAAATGATAATCCGGTTTCACTTTTTTAATATTCATTTGTTCCAGAATAATTTGTGTTACTTATCACCTGAATCATTACCCTTGTTTGATTTCCTTTTCTTAATTTTACCAGCTTAAATAATTGACTAATCTAAAAATACTTTTCTTATGAGCAAACAAATTCTGGTGACCGGTGGTACCGGTTATATTGGTTCACATACAGTAGTTGAGCTGCAAAATGAGGGATTTGAGGTAGTTATTATTGACGACTTGTCAAATTCGGGCATTGAGGTGCTTGATGCGATTGAAAAAATTACCGGAAAGCGTCCCGGGTTTGAACAATTTAACCTTACCGACAGGGAAAAAACCGATGCATTCTTTGAAAAGTATAAGAATGTAGAAGCCATTATTCATTTTGCTGCTTATAAGGCCGTTGGCGAGTCTGTACAAAAGCCATTGGAATATTACCGAAATAACCTGGTTTCTCTGATGAATCTTCTCGAGAATATGAAAAAGCACCAGGTTCCGAATATGGTTTTTAGTTCCAGCTGCACTGTGTATGGTCAACCGGATAAATTGCCTGTAACAGAATCAACACCCCGGAAACCTGCAGAATCTCCATACGGTAATACAAAAGCCATTTCCGAGGACATTATGCGCGATTTCAGCGCGGTAAATGAGGGTGTCAATTGTATTGCTTTACGCTACTTTAACCCTATTGGAGCACATCCCTCTGCATTAATCGGGGAATTGCCCGTTGGAGTTCCCAATAATCTGGTGCCTTTTATTACTCAGACGGCTGCCGGACTCAGAGATGAGCTTAAAATTTTTGGAGAGGATTACGATACTGAAGATGGAACAGCTATTCGCGATTACATCAATGTTGTGGATTTAGCCAAAGCCCATGTTGTTGCGATTAACCGTTTGTTGGAAGATAATAATAAAGCTTCTTACGAATTTTTTAATGTAGGAACCGGTAACGGGTATTCGGTTATGCAACTGGTAAAATCATTCATTAAAGTGAACGGGGTTGATTTACCATACCAGATTGTTGATCGTCGTGCCGGAGATATCGAGAAAATTTGGGCAGATACTACATATGCCAACGAGGAGCTAGGGTGGAAAGCAGAGAAAACGTTGGATGAAACCCTGAAGAGTGCCTGGGAGTGGGAAAAGAAAGTTCGAAATATTAAGTAATATGGAAAGAACCATCTTAATAACCGGAGGCGCCGGCTTCATTGGCTCACATGTTGTCCGGCTGATGGTCAATAAATACCCCGATTATAAGATCATCAATCTGGATGCATTGACCTATGCCGGTAACCTGGAAAACCTAAAGGATGTTGAGAATGCTTTAAACTACACCTTTATTAAAGCCGATATTGCAGATGAAGAAAAAATCCGCAAAGTGTTTACTGAGTTTCAACCAGACGGAGTTATCCATTTGGCTGCTGAATCGCATGTGGACCGGTCGATAAGTGATCCTCTGGCATTTGTTAAAGCCAATGTTCTGGGAACGGTTAATTTGTTGAATGCTGCCCGTGATTTGTGGGGAGATAACCTGGCAGGAAAAAGGTTTTACCATATTTCCACCGATGAAGTTTATGGTTCTTTGGGAGCTGCAGGACTCTTTACAGAAGAAACATCCTATGATCCCCGAAGCCCTTATTCTGCCTCCAAAGCAAGCAGTGATCATATGGTAAGGGCATGGCATCATACCTATAATTTGCCGGTGGTGATCTCTAATTGTTCCAATAATTACGGGCCCAATCAGTTTCCTGAGAAACTCATCCCATTAGCTGTAAATAATATCAAACACAAGAAGGATATTCCGATTTACGGAAAGGGAGAGAATGTTCGTGATTGGTTGTTTGTTGAAGATCATGCTTCCGCTATAGACCTGATTTTTCATGAGGGTAAAGATGGTGAAACCTATAATATCGGAGGTAATAATGAGTGGACAAACATTGATCTAATCCGGAAACTTTGCGAAGTTATGGATAAAGCTCTTGGACGTAAAAATGGGGAATCTGCTCAGTTAATTACTTTTGTGAAGGACAGAGCAGGTCATGATAAGCGCTATGCCATTGACTCCGGCAAATTAATGAATGAGCTTGGTTGGAAACCATCTCTTCAATTTGAGGAGGGTATTGAGAAGACTGTTAATTGGTATCTTAACAATGAAGAATGGTTGAATAATGTTATTTCAGGAGATTATACAGATTATTATTCCAATCAATACGATTACAGGTGAGAAATACTGATGAAGTAATAGAAAGAGCCGTTCCTGCTAAAAAGGAACGGCTCTTTCATTATTTAGGGATTGGATGGTTGTGGAATGATTGACTGTTATTCAACTGTTACAGACTTTGCCAGGTTCCGGGGCTGATCAACATTACATCCGCGCATTACCGCAATCTGATAGGATATTATCTGCAAAGGCACCACTGCCAGCAAAGGTGATAACGATTTGTGACAAGCCGGAATTTCAATTACGTCATCGGCCATGTTACGCAAGGTTTTCTCGCCTTCAGTTACAATTGCTACAACTTTCCCGTTTCTGGCTTTTACCTCCTGTATATTACTGGTAATTTTTTCGTATGAATCATCCTTTACAGCCAAAACAAAAACCGGCATGTTTTCGTCAATTAAGGCAATTGGCCCGTGTTTCATTTCAGCTGCCGGATAGCCCTCAGCATGAATGTATGAGATCTCTTTGAGTTTTAATGCACCTTCTAATGCTACGGGGTAAAGAACGCCGCGGCCCAGATAAAGTGAATTGGTGACGTTGGTATATTTATTGGCTACATCTTTGATAAAACCTTCGTGATTTAAGATTTCCCTCATTTTACCGGGGATTTCGGTCAAAGCATTTACCAATTTCACATAGTCAGAATCGGAGATTTTCTTTTTGCGGTGACCGAGAAGGAAAGCCATCATTGTCAGCACAGTTATCTGAGCTGTAAAAGCTTTGGTGGAAGCTACTCCAATCTCTATACCAGCGTGGGTGTATACGCCTGCATCTGTTTCTCTTGAGATGGACGAACCTGCTACATTGCAAATGCCCAGAATTGTTGCTTCGGATTGCTCACGAACCATCCGGATGGCAGCAAGGGTATCTGCAGTCTCGCCACTCTGAGATATTGCAATAACAACATCATCCGGATATAGAATGGGTTTTCTGTATCTGAATTCAGAAGCATATTCTACTTCTACCGGAACGCGGGCATATTCTTCAAAAAGATACTCACTCACCAGTCCTGCATGCCACGAAGTGCCGCAGGCCAAAATAATAATGCGGCGTGCATTTATTAGGGATGGTAATACATCCAGAATTCCACCCAAAAATATTTTACTGTGGTCCATTGATATGCGTCCTCGAAACGTGTCCTCTATAGAAGAGGGTTGATCGTGAATCTCTTTCAGCATAAAGTGCTCATAATCTCCTTTGTCTATCTCATCTATGCTGAGCTCCACTTTTTGCACCTGAGGGGTTTTGATGTCATTTTTCAGGTTTTTAAGATCGAAGTGTTCATTATCGACAACAGCCACTTCTTCGTCATTGAGGTATACTACCTGATCGGTATATTCAATGATAGGCGTTGCATCAGAAGCCATGAAATACTCATTTTCTCCAATGCCAATTACCAAAGGACTGCCTTTGCGGGCAGCGATTAACCGGCCGGGCTCATCGGAACAATATATTACCAGACCGTAAGCGCCAACTACTTTGGTGAGCGCAAGTCTTACTGCCAACTCTGCCGATACCTTTTGCTCCAGATAGATGTTCTCGATTAAATTGGCCAGCACCTCAGTATCAGTATCACTCTTGAATTCGTAACCCCTGTTGGAGAGTTCTTTTTTCAGATGGTCATAGTTCTCAATAATTCCGTTATGAACAACTGTGAATTTGTTATTCATTGACTGGTGGGGGTGAGCGTTGATGTCATTGGGTTCTCCATGAGTCGCCCAGCGTGTATGGCCGATGCCAATGGAACCTGAAATTTCTTTGCCTTTTACAAGCAATTCAAGGTCCTTTACTTTTCCTTTGCATTTATACAAATGCGTTTCTTCATTCATAAGAGCGATTCCAGCTGAATCATACCCTCGATATTCAAGTCGCTGAAGTCCTTTTATTAAAATTGGAAAGGCTGTCCGCTCTCCTACATAAGCTACAATTCCACACATATGATGTTCTTCTTTAGTTTCTTTTCCTGTTAACTGTTTCTCTAGCCTGATTCGTGTCGAATATGGCGTTATCTATAATCGATTTAATTTTTCTGATACTTTGGCAGCAAGTTCCTTCTTTTTTTGTGAATGTTCAAGGATGTCACAAACGGCAGGGTGTTTTTCAAATGCTCCACGCACCTGCTCAAAATCGGTATTTCGAATCTCATCTTCTCCATCCATACCAAAGCCTGTCTGAGCTTTTAAAGTGAATTCTTTTCGTGCATCTTCAAACATCATCTGGTCAAGAGAGAGCACTGCATGTTCCCACCTGGAAATAAAATCCAGTAATTCGCCTCTGGTAATGGAGTTAATGTCAATATCCAACTCATCTTTAAAAACTTTAACACTCCAGTTCCATACCCACTGGTAATAACTGTTTTGCCAGGATTGAAAAATATTGTCAATCTCCCTGAGGGTGTTTATTTTTCCTTTCTCAACGTCTTCAACTAGTTCCAATACCTTTTCTTTTGGAACGATCATGCCGGCCATATCAATCCATTGTCCGGTACCTTCATCCGATGAAGGTTTTAGAGCTTTTCTTAGTTCTTCGATGGAATCATATTCCTTAGATTCCAGGATTTTTAAAAGCCCGTTTCCCAAAAACTTACTGATTCCGGTCTCATAAAGTCGAATGCCTCGTTCCAAAGCATTGGCTTCAATTTTTACACTGTTATACATGAAATACTCCGAGGTTGCCCCCGAAGTTTCCTTGAGCTTCAAGAGCGTGTGTTTACCGGAGATGATTTTCTCAACGGAATAGGGGCTGAGCAGGTTAAAGGTGATGTAATCCAGTTTTTTGGGGTCTTTTCGTTTGTCCCTGTTGGGCCATTTTCTTGCATCCCTTATGGTTCCGATGCTTCGGAGGTTGACTCCCGGAGCCAGGTAGCTCTCATCTTTATTTTCTATAAGGTAAGAAAAGGGGAAGCATGAAGTATCTGGATTACGGTAATGGCGGCCCATAACCAGTGAAAAAGGCCCTATTTTGGCCGGCCATAAAAGATAGGAATCACTGGTGGTTTTACTGCCTCTTTCCACTACCCCCTGGTGAACCGGTCCCAGTTTATACATATGATTGCTCTGGTTGGACCCACTTCCGGCATTCAGAAAGGAATAATACCCTGCAATGAGTAAAGTGGACTTGTGATGCGAAACAGTATAGGGACCTGCAAAGATACTGCAGGCCTCACCATGAAATCCCTGGCAATTGGCAAAAAAGGCCGAATTTTCAGCTGAATAATGCTTCCCAAGAACGCAACCCTGCCCGATAAAGCATTTGGAAATCAAAGTGGCATCTGTAACTTCAGCGCCACTTGCGGCAATGAAATCTTCGGCTATAACCCCCGGACCGAAATAGGTTGGATGATCCGGAGAACTGTTAATTGTGCCATTGACCAGCCGGTAAATACCCTCAACTTTTGCTGAAGGGCCAATGTTGACATTCAGCAGGGTACGGGAGTTTATGAGTTTTGCTCCTTTTTTGATGCTTCCTGCAGTTGAACAGACATTAGAGCAATATTCATCTACAAGAGAATATAGTTTTTCAATGAGTTTGGGCCGATGGCGATAAAATGCCATCAGATAAGCAGTATGGGCTGATAATTCGTTGAAGATAGGCACTTCCCTGCCTCCGGCCTCATTAAGGACCGCAATCTTTTCGCCGTTTCCAAAACAAGACTCTCCTTCAGTAGTCAGAGAATCTACATTTTCAATGATTACTTCATCTTCTATGTGATAGTTTGCTATTTGATTCCGCACCTGGCTGATATATACATTATCACCGATGCTCGAATTATGAATGGTTGCAAAAGAGATTCCGGAATGTTTTTTAACCCCTCCCGGAAAATCAAATTCTTTACTGAAACAACCGATTCGAACCTCCCCGCTAAAAGTACTGTGACGTACGTGTTTAGTTTCAAAACCATCTTTTACATGTACTTTACTCCAGTCGTTGCACATGCATCCCTGCTCTTCGAGCTTTTCCGTTTCTTCGGTTGTTAAAGCTCTGAAATCTTTCATAGTTGATTTGCTTAAAATTATTCCTGAATTGATCTTTTGCTATTTTTTTTAAAAAGCCAGTTATTTTGTTTTAAAAATTATCCATCAATTCACTTGAAAGACGAATTTATAGATGATCATACGTCTTACATTAATATTAATAACTGCCTCTGAATGGTGAAGTTATGAATATTATTTGATAATTTCATTTAAAAAATTGTTTCCATAAAAAAGGCCTGCTCCGAAAACCGGAACAGGCCTTTTTTAATAAGTTGTTAAAATGCTTACAGTGTTCCACTTATCATAAATGTGGCAGCAAATGCAAGGATCGCATAAAGCTCGGGAAATACAGCCAATACCAGTGTGCTGCCAAATACATCATGTCCCGATCCAATGCCGGCAATACCATTGGCACAAACTTGCCCCTGACGTATTCCTGACAATAAACCAACTATTCCAAGTGCAATTCCGGCGCCTAAAACGGCAGCACCTTGAACAGCTGTGATTTCCGGACTAAGAACTCCGGTGCCTGAAATAACAAAGTAACCTGCAAATCCATAAAGCCCCTGCGTCCCCGGGAGGGCACTAAGAACAAGGTAATTACCGAATGCGTCACTATTTTTCTTCATTGCTCCCAATGCGGCATTTCCACCATACGAAACACCATATGCACTTCCGGCTCCTGCCAGCGCAATCATTAATCCAATGCCTAAATAGGCCAATACAATTGGAGTCATATTATTCTAATTTTAAGGTTATTAATTTTTAGTTACTGTGCTTTCTGAAAAGGTTTATACTCTTTGCCGCCTCCAATGAAGCCGGCATTTTTGTAAAACTCAACAAAGGTCAGACGTAAGGGGTGAACAAAAGATCCAAGCCCTGACATGAAAATGTTAATGCCATGCCCGGCTAAAAGGATGATCAGTGTAATTAAGATTCCTAATAAAGGTACATCCGGGGCCAGATCAAATGCCAACTGGTTAAAAACCCGTCCTAATATGGCACTTGCCAATCCCAGTGCAAAAAGACGGATGTATGACAAAAGGTCGCCCACTACACCGGTTACCATGTTGTAGGCATCCCATAGTCCTGCCCCGATATTGACAAATATATTGCGCTTGGGATGGTTGAAAACCAAAATGCCCAGGGCTGCAAAAATAACAAAAGCCATGTGAGTAGGGCCAAAGAACAGACCTGAATTCGGATTCTTTTGATCCAGATAATAAAATACCAGAGACGAAACTATCAAAATGAACCATCCCCAGGTTGCAAAAGAATAGCCTATTCCATGTTGTCGAATCTGGTTGATCGCTTTCAGAATCATTCCGAAAAGAATCTGGATTCCACCAAAAATTAACGCAAGGTTGAACATCTGATCATTGTCCAGAAACATGTTCTTAACATCAGTCATAAAAGTCGGAGGATTTTCCATCATATTAATCCCGAAGAATGTACCTGTGATGGCTCCGAATATGACGGTAGCTAAACCAAGAAACTGAACCAGTGTTAATATGGGGCGGAGGTTCTTTTGGGCTTTTGGTTTGTAAAGGGTTGCAGCTAAAACAAGAAGCAATCCGTAGCCTGCATCTCCCAGACAAAATCCAAAGAACATCATGAAAAAGGGTGCAAAAAACGGAGTCATATCCAGCTCTACGTAAGCGGGCAGTGAGAAAAGTTTGCTCACCGGCTCAAACAATCTGGCAAAACGATTGTTTTTAAGCATGATGGGAGGTTTCTCATGGTTCTTTGCGGGTTCTTTTATAAAGTAAATTTCCTCATTATCTACCCGTTTCTCCAGTTCCTGCGCTTTAACTTCAGGTACCCAGGCTTCAATTAACCTTACTTTACCTTCAACCTCGTCAACAGTCTGAAATCGCACATTTAAGTCTGAAAGCTTTTCTTCCTGCTTGCTTTTATAATTTTCCAGCAAATTTATTCCTTTCAAAGCTATAAGATCAAGTTGCTTGTTCAGGGAATCAATTTCCTCCCGGGTTGAAGATATCTCCTTTTGCACATCTTCCAGGTTATCTTCGGGAAGTGTTACTTCATCAACCTCTGTCAATTCCTCAGGCAACTCGCTGGATTTTGACTCTAAAACAAGAACAAAATAGCTGTAACCTTCGCTCTCAGAAATAAGTTCTACAGGAAATTTTTCTTTCCAGTAGGGGTCGAATTTTGACTCGGAACACATTAAATACCTGAAAGTAAGCCCGGCTTTTCCCAGCTTTTGGACATCCTCTTTCGAGAAATACCCCCAGGGGGCCAGCTGTTTTTCTTCTTTTTGTAAAGAAGCCAGATGCTGTCGGGCCTGCTCGAGCTGACTTTCGATGTCACGAATCTTTTCATTTAAGGTCTCCCCGGTGGTTTCGTGAAGTTGCTCTGAGGTTTCTTCAGCATGCTTTTTGCGACTCTCAAGATTTTTAATGGTTTTTGATATGTCACTTACCTCCCGGTAGAGATCCTGCATCTCCGTTGTTGGTTCTTCCTGATGTTCCACTATATGTGCCACCCCAAGGTCCTTCAGGTGTTCCAGAAAGTGGTCATAATCGGCATGAAATACCAGAAAGGAATATTTAAACATGGGTACTATCATGACTCTGCCTCCGCATTTTGTTGCCGGTTCTTTACAATTTTCTGAGCTGCTTTGGAGAGGTTTTCTTCATCTTCCAGGAATCGCTTTATTTTTCTGATGGCGTCCTGAAAACCGGGAATCTGCACTTTTTCGTAAAGATTTACTTTTTGGGTAGTTTTTTTACGGGCAAAATCCAGAAGTTCCATTTTTCTTTCAAAAACAGCCCTTTCAATGGCAATTTTGGCTAATTTTTCTAAAATAGCAATGCCATCGGGGAACCATGACGGTTTATCAAACATATTGTAATCACGTACTTCAAAGTGGACCTTCTCCAGAATAGGTGTTTGTACTCCCGCGATCTTCTTTGAAGTTAGCTCTACGTCATTGATTTCAACCAGAGAGGGATCAAATTCACTCCAAAGTTGCATCATATCTTCGTAGAGACTGAGCTCTTTCTTCAGTGCCTCATCCAACACAGCTGCTTTATCCTTGGCTTTTTTTACTTCCACACGCAATGCCGATTCTTTGTTTTTAAGAGTTGGCAAAGCGCGTTCCCGTATTTTTAGCTGTTTGGCGAGGCCCTGTTGTGAGGTTTTATTATATTGAAATTTTATTGCCACGTTACGATTTCTTTCGTTTCAATTAACAGACAGCCACTAATTATTATTCCAATACTTGTCAACCATCTCTTTCTTGATACCTACCTCTGCTTTTGAGAAATATTTTCCAAATAGTTCCCATCCGATATCAAGCATCGTGTCTGTATCAACATTGACATCTATGGCTAGAAGCTTTTCTGAGTAGGCCTTGGCAAAATCAAGTGTTCGCTCATCATAATCAGTAAGGTCAAAACCGTTGTCAAGCTTGGTTTTGGCATTTGCGGCATCAGCATAAAGACGCACTGCTGCGTTCATTACCTGTGGATGGTCTTCACGGGTCTGCTCTCCAATTACGAGTTGCTTCAAGCGGGACAATGAACGGAACGGATCGACAATAACTTTTCCGATGTCGGTGTCGCGGCGGAGAAAGAGCTGACCCTCGGTAATATATCCTGTGTTATCAGGAATGGCGTGGGTAATATCTCCACCTGAAAGGGTGGTTACAGCTACAATGGTAATTGAACCTCCGGAGGGAAACTGAACCGCTTTTTCATAAATCCTGGCCAGATCGGAATAGAGAGATCCGGGCATACTGTCTTTTGAAGGAATCTGATCCATCCTGTTGGATACAATACTTAAGGCATCGGCAAAAAGTGTCATATCTGTAAGCAGCACCAGTACACTTTCATTCTTGTCAACTGCAAAATATTCGGCAGCAGTAAGGGCCATGTCAGGAACCAATAAGCGCTCAACAGGCGGGTTTTCAGTGGTGTTTACAAAACTCACAATTCGGTCGAGTGCTCCCGCATTGTCGAAAACCTGCTTAAAAAAGAGGTAGTCATCATTAGAAAGCCCCATGCCTCCTAGAATAATTTTGTCGGCTTTGGCACGCAACGCAACATTGGCCATTACCTGGTTGTAGGGCTGATCACTGTCGGCAAAAAATGGAATCTTCTGACCGGAAACAAGGCTGTTGTTTAGGTCGATACCTGCGATACCGGTGGAGATCAATTGTGATGGTTGCTCCCGACGCACAGGATTTACTGATGGTCCACCGATTTCCCTGATCTCGCCTTCAATCTCAGGGCCTCCGTCGATTGGCTGGCCGTAAGCGTTGAAAAAACGGCCTGATAGTTCATCACTAACTTTTATTTGTGGTGGATTGCCCAGAAAGGTTACTTCTGCATTGGTTGGAATTCCTTCTGTGCCTGAGAATACCTGCAGTACCACTTCGTCTCCCACAATTTTTACTACCTGGGCCATACGTCCGTTGACTACGGCCATTTCGTCGTAACCCACATCCTCAGCTATCAGGGATACAGTGGCTTTGGTGATGTTTTTCAGTTTGGTATATACTTTTTGAAATGCCTGACTTTTCATAGTCTTTATTTTTTCTGAATTTTTTGATTAGACAGCTTCTTCCTGCTTTACTTCAACAGCGTGTTCCTGGAGCATTTCCCCAAGCTCTTTTTCGAATCCATTGAATTTATCAGACTGGAATTCTGAGTAATTCATCTGTTTAAGCTGGTTGATGAGACGTTTGAAGAAGTCACCTACTTGCTCAAAATTCTTAAACTCAAATTCAGTATCCACAATGCTGAGAACTTTCTCCAGCATGTATTTCTGACGTTCCAGTGGTGTCGAGGCATCAATATCATCGAAAGCATCCTGCTGCAATACAACAAAATCAATCAACTCGGCTTTCCAGAATTTGTCGTGGAAATCAATGGGTACACCATCATCTCCAAGAATATTAATTTGCTCATTGGCTTCTTTACCACTCAGAAGAACATCTTTTGCTTTAATAACATTGTCAAGCCAATGCTCGCCCATATTTTTCTCAAGCGATTTCTGAAGTTCCGGATACTCAAGATATTTTGAGTAACTGTCTATCGGATCAATTGCGGGGTAACGTTTACTATCTGCTCTGTCCTGAGAAAGGCCGTAAAAACAACGGGCAGCTTTCCTGGTATTTTCAGTAACCGGTTCTTTTAGGTTACCACCGGCAGGGGATACTGTTCCTATAAAAGTAATTGAACCTGATTTCTCGTTTTTTAAATGCACATATCCAGCCCTGGAGTAAAAGTTTGAGATGATGGCTGACAAGTCCATCGGGAAGGCGTCAGGACCGGGAAGCTCTTCAAGACGGTTTGACATCTCACGCAATGCCTGTGCCCAGCGAGAGGTTGAGTCGGCCATAAGAAGTACTTTCAAGCCCATTGAACGGTAATACTCCCCTAATGTCATTGCTGTGTATACCGAGGCTTCACGGGCAGCTACCGGCATGTTGGAAGTGTTGGCAATGATAGTGGTACGCTCGATCAATTTCTTTCCGGTACGGGGGTCATCCAGTTCGGGAAACTCTTTGAAGATTTCAACAACCTCATTGGCACGCTCACCACAGGCTGCAATAATTACAATATCTGCCTCGGCTTGCTTTGAAATAGCGTGCTGAAGAACTGTTTTTCCTGTTCCAAATGGTCCGGGAATAAAGCCGGTTCCTCCTTCAGTAATAGGATTGAGGGTATCGATACAACGAACGCCTGTTTCCAATAACCTGAAAGGACGTGGCTTTTCTTGAAAAGCTTTTATAGGAACTTTAACCGGCCACTTTTGAACCATAGTAACCGAAATCGTTTCTCCATCTTTGCTTTCAATGACAGCGATTTCGTCGTCAACTGTGTAGTCGCCTTCTTTGACCAAAGACTTCACTGTATAAGTTTCTTCCAGTTTGAAGGGAACCATTATCCTGTGGGGCATGCCGTTTTCTTCAACTTCACCCAGCCAGTCTCCGGCAACCACTTCGTCACCTTTGGAAGCCAATGGTTTAAAGCTCCATTTCTTTTCACGGTTAAGAGGGTCTGTGTAATCTCCCCGTTTCAAAAAAACGCCTTCCATTTTGTCAAGGTCATTCTGAAGGCCGTCATAATTTCGGGAAAGCATTCCCGGTCCCAGGGTAACTTCCAAAAGGTGACCTCTGAAATCAACTTTGCTTCCCGGTTTTAACCCTCTGGTGCTTTCAAAAACCTGCACATAGGCTTGATTTCCGGTCACTTTTATTACCTCTGCCATTAGGCTTTCTTCCCCATGGGCAATGAAGCAGATCTCGTTCTGTCCCACCGGGCCATCTACATCTACCACCACCAGGTTGGCAATGATTCCGGATACCGTTCCGGTTGTGTTATCGTTTTTTTCCATAGGTCAATGTATATTCTTCGGGGAATTCAAAACCCGACTTCAATTCACTAAATAATTTTTCAAACATTTCCCGGCCCTTTTCAGGATCCAGGTTAATCCAGCGTTCTGCAATGAATAGTTTTTGTAAAAATGCCAGTACTTTCTCAATTGTGAAGTAATTAAAAAACGTCGCATCTTCGACAAAATGCCATTTATGAACATCCAGCTTCAGCTCCCGGTCTTTTAAATTTTCAATCTCAAATATCTGAAGAAGATCTTCTATGTGGTCCACCTCCGATTTCAATCCGAAATCCCTCGCTCTGCTTTTTCTGAGGGAATCGCTGACATCGTCGTCCCCAATTAAGGCTTTTTCAAAATTCAGATCGTATTTTCGTCCGTTAAGGGCTGTCAAAACATTGGCCGTGTCACGCTGGTATTTAGCCAGCTTTTTAACAAATTCATTGGGGTGAGCATCTAAATGCATATAGTAATCGGCACTGAGCCGACGGGCAGCTTCTACTCTTTTGTCGGCGGCTTCTTCGGTGTGCATTTCGTAAGCAAAGTCGGAGAAATAGGCAGGGAACATTGAATGCTCTGCAGTATGTACCAGTTTTCGGTCAGTCAGGGGCTCCAATTCTTCTTTGCTGAAATTTCCACGTTCGTCCCACTCCTTATCTTCCTCAAAAAACAGGCTCAATAAATTTTCATGGTCCGACGGGAGATAAAATAATTTTAGCAAATTGTAGTCCCCGGGATCCAATTCGTCCTCCATCATATCCCTGAATCCTGCCGAGGAAAAGGATAATTTCTTTTCTTCGGGCACAAGATCAGGTAATCCTGCAACAAGACAATAATATCCTTTTGACATGTTTATTTCTTTTCAAAAAGTAATTCGGTTGATTTGGGGCGAAGATAAGTCTTGAAGAAGTTGTTAAAGTCTTCATCGGTAAAACTAATCACATAACTTCCACTTGCAGGCCCTACTTTAAATCCGGATTTTACATTTTTTGAAAAGGATAACTTCAGTCCTTTGTTCAGATGATGAGCAAGTTGCTTTTTCATATGGTCTTCCATCTCTTTGCGGTCTTGCTCCGAAAGAATCACTTCAAGATCCATGCTATCTTTCTGAATCCATCCGTCGATGGTTTTTTCGATCAGGGTGCCAAGGTATTTCTTGTCTGAGAACAACTCTTTTGTTGTTGGTTCAACGGCTTCCATGGTAACCAGATTGGCAATATCCTGTTTAAGGGCTGCCATTGATTGGTCGAGAGCCATTTTCATTTCAGATTCTACATGCTGCTTGGTTTCTTCGGCTTTCTTTTCCGCATCAGCAACTGTTTCCTTGGCTTTCTTTTTGGCGTCACTTTCAATTTTTGAAGCTTTTTCCTGAGCTTCCTTTATAATGGCGTCAGCCTCATCTTTTGCTTTCTGAACCCCCTCATTGTATATTTTTTCGGTAAGGTCCTGAAGTTTCTTTGTCATAGTTTCAATTTTTATACGGTAGAAAACGGCTTTTTTTCAATTGTTTCTGGGAATTTAGACCCTCTAAAATAGTTTTTTTAGATATATCAGGCAAACATTTTATCAGCGGCCTAAGGCTAAACCTGATTTTGGTTTTATCGCAGGCAGGCTACAGCTGCCTGTTTATAGACATCTCCGGATAAAGTTTTGTTCAAAACGGGGTGAAATGGATTTTTCCCGGGATGTTATTTTTTAGGGATGAATCGTTTCCCGGGATGATTAATTCTCGATATTATCGTGCAAAAATGGGAGGGGCTGCCCCAAAAAACTTAACATGAAATCAATTGGGGTAAGTGCAAGTAGTTCCGGTCTATAAAGTCGGCTTTGAAACTGAGTAGTCCTGTGTCTGGTCAGAAAGTTTCAGTTGTAAGTCCGAGGCTTTCGGGAGCAAGCGTAACGCAGCAAATGGGACTTTATGAACAGACACTAAGCAGGGACCAGGTTGTTGAAATGGTTTGCTTATGAAAGGGACTGTAAAAGAAAAGGAGACTTAAAATACTAAAAAGCCCTGTGTGAAATCCTCACACAGGGCTTTTTCTATTTTTTTTAATGTCTAATTCTGAATTTTCACATACTTGATCCTGAACCTTGGGGTGTTTGGTTCACCGGTTTGGTTATTCAAAAGTATGGCTCGCCAGGGGAAGACGTTAAATTCATAGTTCTCTGGATTTGCTATTGACAGATAGTAAGGCCCCCGTAATTCGGGTTGTTCCACCATCATTTCAAATATTTCCTTCTCCATGCGAAACTGATACTCCTGAGTGTCCTTGTTGCGAAATCCTCCTATAAAAAAGGACACCCATGTGTTCGGATCGTCAGGGATCGGTTTGTAAAATGGAACTTCTAATTCATTGTCCTCATTGAGTTTAAATAAATTCAGTTTGTCCGGGGCTGAGGAGATAAACTTTTCATCCTGTTGGTACAATAATGTATCAGTTTCGAAAAACACATCTACGGCACTTACTCCATAAAACTGATCCTCTTCTCCATCTGCAGATTTTGATTCCCAGAAATCAAAAAGATAATGGGATTGACCATTTTCGTCTACAAACTCAACATTGTTGAAATCAATCTTAACCAGACTGCCTGCCATTCCCTGGGCAATGAGGTGGTCGGCTTCAGTATTGCCAATATCAATGGTATTGGTATTATCGTGTTCAAAACGGTTGATTCTCAAACACTCAATATTGATGGGGAAGGTGTAGTCTAATGCAACAGTGGTGTCTTCCTCCAAAGATTCCCTGGAATAATGAAGGGTCATGTTGGTGGAATTCGCCAAAAGATCAAGGGCAATGAGTGACCCCCGGGTTTCAGTATCTACAAGTTCAGAAGTTATATAGAGGGGGTTAAACGCCCCTCTAAAGGTTTCTCTGTCAGTCATGGTATCTTCTTCGAAATTGAAGATTTCTTCCGCCAGTTGATGGTCCAGTTTGATCTGGAACTGGGGAACATAGATAGTCTCTGACTGATTAATGAATGGAACAGTATCCCGGGCATAGCCAAGTTTTTCCCCTAATGGCTCCTCGGGAAGAAGACCGTCGACTGAAAAGTCTGAATAATACTTCTGAGATGGACTAAGGGGTGTGTTAAGCTGATATACCTGCAGGTTGTGGTATGCTGTTGTGTCTCCAAACCACCATCCTTTATAAAAAGAAAGATTTAAAACCAGAGAATCCACGGTATAATTATACTGGTTGTCTGATTTGTTTAACTTTCCAAAATTGGTGGTTTCAAGGGTGACTTCAGTGACAATAGATGCTTTTGTGGTTCCGCCATAAGGGTCGGTGACTGTACCGATTTTTGCAAAACGTACGTCATCGGTCCTTACACGAACTGGATTTTCATTTTGAGCGGGGAGGTGCGACTCTGTGTTAGTTCCCGAAAAGAGATCGTCTGAGGGCAAAACATCTAATCCCAAAGTTCCTGTCTCGTCTTTACAGCTTGCAAAAAATGCAAAAGCGGCTACAATAATGGGCACGAATTGCCGGAGACTTCTTTTTTTCAACATAAAAAATCCAATCAGTTTTTGGTCGTTCGAAATATGGTTTTACAATTTGTCGTAAAACTCGTTGTAGGCATCCATGTACGTTTCTTCGGGTTGATATTCCAAAAACGGTTTCCCCGAATCCTTGATATACTGTTCAATGTCAGGGTGTATTTTGTCTGACCCCTGAATGATCCCGTCAGAATTGTCGATGGCCAGCTTGGTGAGATTAACAAATGAGGCCGGATCCAATACTTTTAGATCTTCCTCTGAAACGCCATCAAGCAAAGCCTTTTCTTTGATTCTTGGGTCTAAGTCGTTTTTGAAATCATCGTCGAAAACAGAATATACAACTTTAGAACCCGAAAAATAGGGGTCGTCGGCCATGGTTTTTTTGATGTAGAGCGGAGACAGTGCTGTAAACCAACCCTGGCAGTGCACAACATCAGGTGCCCACCTCAATTTCTTAGTGGTTTCTAAAACCCCTCTTGCGAAAAAGATAATGCGCTCGTCATTGTCTTCAAATTCCTTGCCATCATTATCAATGATGGTGTTTTTTCTTGAGAAATAATCCTCATTGTCGATAAAATACACCTGCATCCTGGCTGCCTGAATGGAGGCCACCTTGATAATAAGCGGATGGTCTGTGTCATCAATGATTAAGTTCATACCCGAAAGTCGAATGACTTCGTGCAATTGATTCCGGCGCTCATTTATGTTGCCGAATCGTGGCATGAAAGTTCTGATTTGTTTGCCTCTTTCCTGGATGCCCTGTGGTAAATTCCTGCAGAGCGCGGACATTGTGTTTTCGGGCAGATAAGGTGTAATTTCCTGCGAAATGAATAAGACCTTGTTATTTTCCATTTTTCAAGGATATATTAAGATAAATATTTCACAAAAGTACAAAAAATATGCTATCCCCCCAAAGTGGTTTGATCTACTATGTTTGCATTGGGGTTATCGATGCCAGGATGTCGGGAGTTACTCGCTAAATTGTGCCCGTCTATAAAGTCAGCTTTTAAGCTTTGTAGTCATGTGTCTGGTCAGAAGGTTCAGTTGCAATCCCTTCGGGAGAGAAGCTCCCAAAAACGGAGTCCCGAATGCTTCGGGGTGAGTATTTTGGGAGCAAGCGTAACGACGCAAATGGTACTTTATGGACCGACACTAAATAGGGTGCGTTGAAAGACGCATATTCAATTAAATATTAGACACTTAAGGTATGTCGACGAATAACTGGGTGCAAGGTTATTCCACAGCATACTCTTATACCTTAGCACTTGTAAATAAGAAAACTGCTAATCCAAAGAAAAAAATTTACTTCACCGGCCCAATCTCGAAGTATTTCAATACTCCTTCGATTGGGCCGGCTTGTAAATTCTCCTCTTTTGACTTTTTCAGCAGACCTTAAATAGTAATTTTTTTATTTTTCTGATAGGTTATTAGTGGTTTGATGTTTTACACCCTCGTATTCTTTATCATAAATGAAATCAGATACTGATGAAAGGTTCTTTTCGATATGAGATTTATTTTCTTACTTTGTCCCGTTTTTTAAACTTTGTTGTTAAGCCTTTTTGGATATAGTTTTGGCGGTGACACTGTTTTTAATGTTTTACCGGATTGCCTTGAAAGTTTGAACATGGAATTGATAAAAACTTCAAATGAATTGAACCAGCGGCTTTCAGCTGCAAGGGGAAAAGGAAAGTCGATAGGATTTGTACCTACCATGGGGGCTTTACATCAGGGGCATCTGTCTCTTGTTGAAGAAGCCGGCAGGGGATGCGACCTGGTTGTGGTGAGTGTATTTGTAAATCCCACACAATTTAATGACCCCAAAGATCTGGACCGCTATCCGCGTGATTTGGATGCAGATATGGAAATGTTGGCTAAATCCCCCTGTGAACTTGTTTTTGCTCCATCTGTTGAAGAGGTATACCCTAAACCTGACACAAGGGTTTTCGATTTTGGCCAGTTGGAAGAAGTGATGGAGGGGAAGCATCGGCCGGGGCATTTTAACGGAGTGGCTCAGGTGGTAAGCCGACTTTTTGACATGGTAAAGCCGGATAAAGCTTTCTTCGGACAAAAAGATTTTCAACAAATGGCAATTGTCAGGGATATGGTGCAACAATTAAATCTTGGAACAGATATTGTTGCATGTCCTATAGTTAGAGAGTCCGATGGACTTGCCATGAGCTCAAGGAACAGGTTGTTGACGAAAAAACATCGAAAAAGTGCCCCGTTGATAGCCAAAACTTTATCGGAATCTTGTAATTTTGTGCAGTCAAAAAAGGTGGCAGATGCAAAAACGTTTGTTGAGAATGTCATAAATTCTGATGATAACCTTGAATTGGAGTATTTTGAAATTGTGGACGGTCAAACCCTTCAGCCGGTTGACAACTGGGCCGAAAGCAATTATATTGTTGGATGTATTGCTGTTTTTGCCGGTGAAATCCGGCTTATTGATAATGTAATTTACAAAATTGCGTAGTAATGAACATTGAGGTTGTAAAATCTAAATTACACAATGTTACGGTCACTGAAGCCAATCTTAATTATGTGGGTAGTATTACCATTGATGAGGAATTAATGAATGCTGCCAATATTCTTGAGAATGAAAAGGTGCAGGTGGTTAATAACAACAATGGAGAGCGCCTGGAAACCTATGTGATTAAGGGAGAACCCGGTTCAGGAGTGATTTGCCTGAATGGGGCCGCTGCTCGCAAGGTAGCTGTAGGTGATGTTGTTATTATCATTACCTATGCCTCTATGTCGCTTGAAGAGGCCAAAGCTTATAAACCGGTGTTTGTTTTTCCTGACACCCCAACGAATAAGCTTGTTTAAATTTTGAGTTTAATTTTTTAAAAAAATAAGCCCCGGTTAACCGGGGTTTTTTATTTTTGAATGATTAGTGAAAAGAAAATCATAATAGATTAGGTTCTTAAAGCAAAATTCCATGGCCAAGACAAAAACCGTTTTTGTATGTCAAAATTGTGGTGCCGAGTCTCCCAAGTGGGTGGGTAAGTGTTATGCCTGCGGGGAGTGGAATACATATGTGGAAGAGGTAGCTATCACCGGAAAGACCAAAGATAAAAGATTAACACTTTCTCTTGGAAGCGAGAAACAAAAGCCTCAGACAGTATCTTCGGTGAAAGTCAGCGATATTCCCCGTATTGACACCAGGGTAGGAGAGCTCAACAGGGTTTTGGGAGGTGGTATTGTACCTGGTTCCCTGGTTTTGCTCGGAGGAGAACCCGGAATTGGGAAATCTACCCTGGTGCTGCAAATGGCCATGAAATTAACTTCTCAGAAAATTCTTTACATTTCAGGAGAGGAGAGTCCCCAGCAAATTAAACTTCGCGCCGATAGGTTGAGTGACCTTGATGGCGAACACTGTTTGTTGGTTGGGGAAACTTCGCTGGAACAGATTTTGGTGCACATTGAAAATGAGAATCCCGGTTTTGTGGTGATTGACAGTATTCAAACCATGGAGCGGGAAGCGATTGAATCAGCACCTGGAAGTGTCTCGCAGATAAGGGAATGTACCGCTGCTGTTTTAAAAGTGGCTAAAGAGAAGAATATACCTGTTCTGTTAATAGGGCATATCAATAAAGAGGGTAATCTTGCAGGGCCAAAAGTGCTTGAACACATTGTGGATGTGGTTCTTCAATTTGAAGGCGACCGCCATTACATGTACCGTATTTTGCGTTCCATAAAAAACCGTTTTGGATCGACTTCGGAGATCGGCATTTTTGAGATGCAAAGCGATGGATTGCGCGAGGTGAGCAATCCTTCTGAAATGTTGATGGCGCATCATGAAGAAGAAATGAGCGGGATAGCTATTGCTGCAACGATGGAGGGAATTCGGCCATTTATGATTGAAGTGCAGGCCCTTGCAAGTACAGCGGCTTACGGAACGCCTCAGCGTTCTTCGACAGGATTTGATTTGCGGAGATTAAATATGTTGTTGGCTGTTTTGGAAAAAAGGGCAGGATTTAAATTGGCAGCAAAAGATGTCTTTCTGAATATTGCCGGAGGACTTAAAGTGAGTGATCCCGCTATTGATTTGGCTGTGGTTGCTGCTATTCTTTCTTCAAATACCGATTTGAATGTTCCGGGAGATGTTTGTCTGACCGGGGAAGTAGGCCTCTCCGGAGAAATCAGACCGGTGACCAGAATAGAACAACGAGTTAGCGAGGCTGAGAAATTAGGGTTTAAGTCAATCGTAGTGCCCAGGTATAACCGGGGAATCAACTTTGAGGATTACAATATTAAAGTTGTTCAGGCGTCAAAAATAGAGGAGGCATTTCGTTTTCTTTTTGCTTAACTAAAAGGGGTATGAGAATATGAATCTGTTAATCAGGTAGAATGTCAGGTGAGTGATTACAAAAAAGGAGAGCGTTTGGCTCTCCTTTTTTGGGTGCTAGAAAAATTCTTCTTCTGTTTGAATGGTATCTGAATGGCCATTTTCCCCAAAATCATCTTCACTGGCAGAAACATCTTCATCGGGACAAACCAGGCTTATGTTGAAGTTTACCGGCTCGTAAAACTCATCTTCCTGGGTGACCGGTATTTCTTCATCTTCATAAATTTTTTGCATGTACAAAGCCCATATGGGAAGTGCCATATTGGCACCCTGACCAAGTCCGATGTTGTCGAAGTGGATGTCTCTGTCTTCGCCACCAACCCAAACACCCGAAACCAGGTTGGGAGTTACCCCCATGAACCACCCGTCGGAGTGATTCTGTGTTGTTCCGGTTTTGGCTCCAATTTGTGCGTCAAATTGATATCTGTATCTTAGTCTGATTCCTGTTCCCTGATTGACAACCCCTTCAAGCAGGTTGAGCATTAAGAATGCCGTTTCTTCGCTCAAGACCTCTTTTTTTCTCGGGTTGAAATTAGATATCACATTTCCGTATCTGTCTTCTATACGGGTTACCATCAATGGCTCAACATGTACTCCTTTATTGGCATACGTACAGTATGCTGAAACCATTTCGTCCAGGCCGAATTCGGGAACTCCCAATACAATCGAAGGAACCGGATCCATCGGGCTTTTGATTCCCATATCCTGAATAAGGTTAACGACTGCTTCTGGATTGAATTGCTTAAGTACCCAAGCGGTAATATTGTTGTTGGAATTGGCCAGCCCCCATTTTAAAGAAACCATTTCTCCTGCTCTTTTTGAGCCTGAATTTCTGGGTGTCCAGGTTTTTCCGGTTATCAGATTGAATGTTTGAGGTATGTTTGGTACCATGTCGCATGGCGTCAACCCTTCCTGCATCGCCAGAGTGTATACAAATGGCTTGATTGTGGAGCCCACCTGCCGTTTACCCATGGATACCATGTCATATTTAAAATGTTGATAGTTGGGGCCGCCAACGTATGCCCTTACATGCCCTGAGTGCGGATCCATGGAAAGCATGCTGGCACGCAGGAATGACTTGTAGTAATGGATAGAGTCCAACGGGCTCATGATGGTATCAATATTTCCCTGCCAACTGAAAACTTCCATTTCCACCGGCTTCTCAAAATTGGCCATAATAGAATCCTTCTCCATGCCTTCGCTCCTGAGGTGTCGGTAACGGTCTGAATTGCGCATGGCCCTGGAAATGATACTTTCGTACTGTTCTTCGGTGATATTTCTTGTAAATGGTGCTCTGGTTCGCCCTTCCTTTTCGTTGAAAAACAGTGGTTGCAAATCTTCCCCCAGGTGTTCGGCCATTGCCTTCTCGGCATACTGCTGCATGCGGCTGTCGATGGTGCTGAAAATTCTTAAGCCATCACTGTATATATCATATTTGGTCCCATCAGCCTTGAGGGTCTTGTTTACCCACCCAAAAAGCGGATCATTAATCCAGGCAATACTATCTTCAAGAAACGTTTGCTCTTGCCATGAGGCATAATCTTCTCTTTCGGGTTTGTCGGCAGTAAGTGTTAACCTTATGTACTCCCGGAAATAAGGGGCCAAACCATGAATGTGGTCGTCTCTTTGAAAACGGATATCAAGAGGCAGAATTTTTAAGCTGTCGTATTCTTCAGAATTAATGTGCCCGGCCTTTTGCATCTGATTTAAAACTACATTTCGTCTGGCCTGTGTGAGGTCAGGTCGCCGTATTGGATTAAACAGAGACGGGTTTTTGAGCATGCCTATCATGGTGGCAGCTTCTTCAATATGAATAGAATCAAGGGGCTTGCTGAAGAATGTATGGGAAGCAGATTCAATGCCATAAGCGCCATAAATGAAAGGGGCTTTATTTAGGTACATGGTCAGAATTTCCTGTTTGGTATAACTGCGTTCAAGCTTAACAGCAATCACCCATTCTTTAAGTTTTTGCAGACTTCTTTCCCAAAGGTTCTGAGCCGGATCATGAAATAGAAGCTTTGCCAATTGCTGAGTTATGGTACTTCCACCACCGGAACTCTCTTCTCCCATGATAATGGTCCTGAAAAGTACCCTGGCAAGTCCCCGCGCATCAATTCCCGAATGCTTGTAAAATCTAACATCTTCTGTTGAAATTAAAGCATCAATGACATGTTGGTTCAATTCATCGTATTCAACATTGGTCCGGTTTTCGTGGAAGAATTTGCCAAGAGTTTCACTGTTTGATGAGTAAAGGATGGTCGCTAGATTGCTTTTGGGGTTTTCCAATTCCTCGAAGCTGGGCATAAATCCCAATGTGCCCTTAGAAATGAGGAAAAACAAGAGAATTGAAAAAAACAATAAAGCAATGAACAGGCCGTAAAGCCAGCGTAAGTATTTTTTCAAACGAGATTGTTCCATCGGACGTCTTTAATTAAAAGTTTAGCAAAGCTTTAAACGAAAACCTGACTCCTTTGTTCTGCATTTTACCACAAAAAGTGAACCAGTTTAAGAGGGGCTAAAATTACAAAAAAAACCATGAATTACTGATGATTCAAATTATTCTCAAATATATGTTTTCATTAAGCTGAATGGTTGTTTATACAAATTTATAAACGACGAGAAAAGAATATATTTGATTGCTGTTAACAATATTTTATAAATTTGGCCCCAAATAAGAAAGAGCCTCCGGGTTAATATCAAAATTTAGAAGATGGCGAAAAAAGAGAAGGCAACAGAAGAGAATCTGGTTATTGTGGAGTCCCCCGCAAAGGCCAAAACGATCGAAAAATTTCTGGGAAAGAACTATTTGGTCAAGTCCAGCTTTGGTCACATTCGTGATTTGGCAAAGAAGGATTTTGGAATCGATTTAGCGCATAACTATCAGCCACAATATGTAGTTTCCGATGATAAAAAGGAGGTGGTAAATGAGTTGAAATCTCTTTCAAAAAATGCGCAAACTGTATGGCTGGCTTCCGATGAAGACCGTGAAGGAGAGGCCATCGCCTGGCACCTGAGCGAGACGCTTGAGCTTCATTCAGATAAGACTAAGAGGATTGTTTTTCATGAAATTACCAAAGATGCTATTCTTCGAGCTATTGAAACTCCTCGTGATATAGACAGCAACCTTGTAAATGCTCAGCAGGCCCGTCGTGTATTGGATCGTCTGGTGGGTTTCGAGCTTTCTCCGGTTCTCTGGAAAAAAGTAAAACCTTCACTATCTGCAGGTCGGGTTCAGTCTGTTGCAGTGCGTTTATTGGTTGAACGGGAGCGGGAGATATTTGATTTCAAGGCGGAGTCAGCTTTTCGGGTATCTGCCATTTTTTCTGTTGAAGAAAAGGGAAAAAAGAATGAATTCAAAGCTGATCTCAATCATCGGTTTAAAACTGCAGAAGAAGCTCACGCTTTTCTTGAATCTTGCTCGGATGCCAACTTTAAAGTGGCTTCTGTTACAAAAAAGCCATCAACCAAAACACCCGCCGCGCCATTTACTACTTCTACTTTACAGCAGGAAGCAGCCCGTAAACTTGGGTTTAGCGTAGGACAAACCATGTCGGTGGCTCAGAAACTTTACGAAGCAGGTAAGATTACCTACATGAGAACGGACTCGGTCAATCTGGCTAAGTCAGCAGTCAACGCAGTAGTCTCCTCCATTAAATCCGAAATGGGTGATAAATATGTAAAAGTAAGGCAGTACAAAACCAAATCAAAAGGTGCCCAGGAAGCTCACGAAGCCATCCGGCCTACCTATCCCGAAATAGACTCTGTGGGAGGAACTGCAACAGAGAAAAAGCTGTACGATCTTATATACAAACGTACCATGGCATCTCAAATGAGTGATGCTGTTATAGAGAAGACTACTATCAATATTGATGTGGACGGACAAAAGCATCACTTCGTAGCTTCCGGAGAGGTAGTTAAGTTTGATGGATTTTTGAGGGTTTATATTGAATCTACCGATCAGGAAGAGGATGAGGAGTCAGCCTCATTTCTGCCTCCTATGCAGCAAAATGACTTGCTGGATCTGAAAAAACTTGAAGCCCGACAGAGATTTTCACAAAAGCCATACAGGTATTCAGAGGCGAGCCTGGTTCGAAAACTGGAAGAATTAGGTATTGGACGTCCCTCAACCTATGCTCCTACAATCAGCACTATTCAGCAAAGAGGCTACGTGGTGAAAGAGGATCGTCAGGGAAGTCCGCGCCCATATCAATATCTATGGTTGGAAAACGGGACCGTGAAGCAGGAGGAAAAAACTGAAATGGCCAATGCCGAAAGAAATAAGTTGTTCCCCACAGATATTGCCATGGTTGTTAATGACTTTTTAGTTAATTATTTCCCCAATGTGGTCAGCTATGACTTTACTGCGAAGGTGGAGCAGGAGTTTGACGAAATAGCATTGGGGAAAGTAGAGTGGCAAAAAGCGATTGACGATTTTTATAAGCCATTTCACCATCAGGTGGAGGAAACTTTGGAGAAATCGGAAAGAAAAACCGGCGAACGTATATTGGGGAATGATCCTAAAACCGGCAAGCCGGTAAGTGTGCGAATTGGTCGATTTGGGCCAATGGCTCAGTTAGGGAGCTCTGAAGATGAGGAAAAACCCAGATATGCTCCTTTGACCAGAGAACAGCATCTGGAGACCATAACTTTTGAGGAAGCACTTAAGCTGTTTGATTTGCCACGGGATCTTGGAACTTATGAAGACAAAAAAGTGGTAGTTGGTATTGGTCGTTTTGGCCCTTATGTAAGACATGATGGGAAATTTGCCTCCTTGAAAAAGGGTATTGATGATCCGATGACCATTGATTTGCCGAGGGCAATAGAGCTGATTGAAGAGAAGCGTGAACGTGATAATAAAAAGACTATTAAAACGTTTGAAGAGGACAAGGATCTTCAGGTACTTAATGGACGATGGGGGCCTTACATTAGTTATAAAAAGAAGAATTACAAGATTCCAAAAGACAAAGAAGCTGCCAGTTTAAGTTACGATGAGTGTCTCAAGCTGGTTGAAGAAGGAGATAAAACCAAAAAAACCAAGAGTACAAAAGGGAAAAAGAAGGCAGCTTCCACCAAATCGACAACCAAGTCCGGCACAAAAACTAAAAAGAAACCAGAAGCAAAATCAACATCTAAAAGCAAATAATTTATGCTTTCTAATTTTTAAAATTTCGTTGTGGAATTATTTCATTACCTTCAGCCTCCTAAGAAAAACTGGATAGCTTATCCGGGGATTCCCAATCAACAATCCCTTGGAGGAGAAGTCGATTTTTTCGATGGAACCGAGGGGTGGTTTCAACGGGCAAAGATAGATGTTGCTATTTTAGGAGTTCCTGAAGGTCGCAACAGTGATTTTAAAGATTCTGAAAATGTCCCTTCTGAGGTGAGACGATGGCTTTATGGGATGCGAAATGTATCATCAGATGTCAGAATAGCTGATTTGGGTGATGTACTCGGAAATACTTTGAATGATCGTTATCAGGCATTAGGGGATGTGGTTTCAGCCCTTGTTCGTGAAAATATTCAGGTATTATTGATAGGTGGTTCGCAGGATTTAAGCCTGCCTGCCAGTAGATTTGTAAGTAATTATCCGGGAAAATATAATATCGCTGTATTCGACACGTTTTTAGATGTAGATGTGTTGAGCCAGGATTTTTCCGCTTCCTCATTCATACCAAAACTTGTTGAGGATTTAGGTGAAAGTCTGGAGGAAATTAGTTTTCTTGGGAATCAATTGTATTACTGCTCAAAGGAGCAGGAAGAATATTTGAGGAATCATTATTTCCCTGTATACAGGCTCAGACAACTTAGAGGTGAAAAGATTGATCAATGCGAAGTGGTATTGAGAGATTCCACTGTAATGAGCTTTGATATGACATCAGTAAAGGGGGAGCCCGGCCCAGTAGAAGGAATGTTAATGCCCAATGGGTTTTCGCATGAAGAAGCCTGCCGGATTTTTTGGTATGCAGGAGCTAGTGATAACTTAAAGTTAGCAGCTTTATTTAACCTCACTTCCCTTGCAAGAGGAGATGGAAATTCGCATTCCGGGCCTCTCGGAGCGCAAATGCTTTGGCATTTTCTTGAAGGTTATGGAGCCAGATGGCGGGATTTTCCATTCCGACCGTTAGAGGATTATGAACTGAAGGTTGTTTATTTCGAGGAATTTGATGAAAATTTAAGTTTTTATTATAATTCAGAAAATGAACGGTGGTGGATTAAAGTGCCAGATTCATCTTGCGAAAAGATAGTAGCATGTCATTCTGATGATTATCGGTTGGCGCTTGAAAAAGAGTTACCTGAGGTTTGGTGGCGTTACTTCTTGAAAACCAATGAGAGTGTAGACTTGAATAAGCGATAATTAGGAGTTTCTGAATAAAAAACGAAACCTTTACCTGTCAAAATTAGTATATGGATTTAGCTTTTTGCGTGAAATATATACGTTCTTATTGTTGTTGCAAGGGTCTGTTTGAGAAAATGATAAAGGTTTTGCAAGTTGAGGGAACCAATAGCATTTCACCTATTTTTAACAAAATAAAAAGTAGGAGTTTTGTTTTTTTTCTTTTATTTTGCATTTCTTCTGGTCTTTATGGACAGTTTGATCCAATGTTCAGCCAGAATATGTTTAATCCTCTTAATGGGAATCCGGGATATGCAGGAAGCAGCGGCCGGATGAATGTTGTTCTGATGAACAGAAATCAGTGGGTTGGATATGAAGGAGCCCCGGTTACAACGGTTGCCGGAGCTGATGCAGCAATTAATGTTTTTGGGAAAAGAGCAGGTGTTGGTTTGGAGGTTATGAACGACGAAATTGGAGCATTCAATAACCTCACGATAAGAGCTTCCCTGGCCAGACGATTTTTGTTTCCCGGTGGAGAGTTAGGACTAGGAATCTCAACCGGAATCATAAGTCAGAGTTTTGATGGTTCAGGAATGTTTATTCCGGAAAGTGATTATCATCAACAAAATGATCCATCGGTGCCAACAGAAAAATTGAGTGGTTTTACGCCTGATTTTGGCGTTGGAGCGTTTTTTCAAAGCCACGAATGGTATGCAGGAGTGGGTGTTCAGCATTTATTTGCTCCGGAACCAAACTTTAAAGAAGATTTTTACGTATATGTGCACCGTTCCTTATTCCTAGCGGCTGGTTACACATTTGATATGGAAGAAAGAATCTTTGATATTGAGCCTTCCATCTATATTAGGCAGGGAGGAGGAAGTTGGCAGGTTGATTTAAATACCAACTTTCTGTTCAGAGATAAATATTGGGCCGGATTAACATACAGGTATCAGGATGCAATTGTTGTATTGGCTGGCTTAAAATTAAGGAATGGAATTAGAGCAGGTTATAGTTATGATATAACAACTTCTCAGTTGTCAAATGCCCAAACAAACGGCTCGCACGAGATTGTGATAGGTTATTCGTTTGATTTGAATATTGACAAGCAGAAGAAACGATATAAAAGTGTCAGGTTTTTGTAAATAAATACGAACATAATAGATTATCCGAAATACTATGAAGAAAGTACTTGCCCTGAGTGTCATCGTAGTCACAATTTTAAGCGGATGCGGCAAATCCGGCGGTGGAGAACTGGTCGGTGTGTCTCGAAAAGCAGCCTTTTATGAACCGGATCCTTACGGAATGATTTTTATTCCACAAGGAAGTTTTAATATGGGCCCTGCTGATGAAGACATTGCTTACACAATGAATTCTCAAAAGAGGACTATTTCAGTGCCTTCCTTCTGGATGGATGAAACTGAAATTACAAACTCTGAGTATCGTCAGTTTGTATACTGGGTACGTGATTCTATTGCCCGCAGACTACTTGGAGAACAATTTGAAGAATTTGTTATTGCTGAAGATCAGTTTGGAAATCCGATTGATCCTCCTTATCTCGACTGGAGTGTCCCAATTGAATGGGACGATGAAGAGTACTCAGCTATTTTGGAAGAAATGTTCCTCCCCGAAAATGAGCGGTTCTTCAGACGAAAAGAGGTTGATACAAGAAAATTGGTCTATGATTACCAATGGGTTGACTTGCAGCAAGCTGCCAAAAAAACCAATCGGTACAACTACGAAACAAAGGAATACGAAGGTATTGCATACGATCAGTACGGAGAGGAAAGAGAAATTACCGACCGCTCAGCGTTTATTATGAGTGACCAGGTATTGGTTTATCCCGATACACTTTGCTGGATTTCTGATTTTACTTACTCTTTTAATGAGCCTCTTACAGAAAAGTATTTCTGGCATCCCGGATTTGATGAATATCCTGTAGTCGGTGTCACCTGGAAACAAGCTTCAGCATTTGCAATTTGGCGTACTCAGCTCTTGAACAATTATCTGGCGAGCAAGGGAGAGCCTGTTGTTATGAATTACCGCTTGCCAAGTGAAGCTGAATGGGAGTATGCTGCCCGTGGAGGATTAGATCAGAATAAATATCCTTGGGGAGGTTATTATACCAGGAACAATCAGGGCTGTTTCTTAGCAAACTTTAAACCATTGCGTGGTCGTTATGGCGACGATGGTGGAATGTATACCATTTCTGTAGCAAATTATGCTCCTAATGATTTCGGATTATTCGATATGTCAGGAAATGTTGCAGAATGGACTTCAAGTGCTTACGATGAATCATCTTATGGTTTTATGCACGATATGAGCCCAACATATAAATACAATGCTCGGCCTGATGATCCTGAAGTAATGAAGAGAAAGGTGATTCGTGGAGGCTCCTGGAAGGATATTGGATACTTTTTGCAGAATGGCATTCGTACTTATGAGTATCAGGATTCATCCAAGTCTTACATCGGATTTCGTTGTGTGAGAGATTTTATTGGAAGTTAGTTTTTAAGGACAGGAAAAGAAAAAAGTTAAGATTATGGGTCTTTCGGAATTTGTTCAGAGCCCGGCCTATAAGAAGGTGATGGGTAAGGTTTACGGTTTTGGTGCCGCATTGGTGCTTGCTGGGGCCTTGTTTAAAATACAACACTATCCCGGGGCTGGACTTATGTTGTTGATTGGTATGGGAACGGAGATTGTTATTTTTGCTCTCTCTGCTTTTGAGCCTCCGCATGAAATGCCTGACTGGAGTTTAGTGTATCCGGAGTTGGTAGGTCTTGATCCAAAGGAAGAAGGTCGTCACCAGGGTGGCGGTGGTACTGGTGGTGGAAGCGATCTGGCTGCATTAATTGAAAGCGGAACACTCGAACCAGAGGTTGTGGAGAAGTTGAGCCAGGGGATTAAGAAACTTACCGCTACAACCGGCCAACTTTCTGATTTAAGTGATGCTTCCTTTGCCACCGAAAGTTATCTTCAAAGTATGAAGATGGCCTCTGAATCGGTAAACAAGCTATCAAATTCTCAAAGCAAAAGTGTTCAGGAGGTTGAGGCATTGAGCAATAGCTATAAAGAGACTGCTCAAAAAGTATCAGAAGGAGGTGCTAAACTCGCTGAAAATATGGTGAATGCCGGCAGTAGTATTTCCAAAGATATTCAAAACTCAGGACAGGAATTAGCCAACTCATATAAAAGTCTGAGTCAGTTGATGGCAGGCAATGCAGATCAATTGGCCAGTCATTCTGAAAATTATAACCAAAATTTAGGTGAAGCTAATAAGCAGTTGTCGGCCATAAATTCAGTTTATGAAATGCAGCTGAAAAGTTTCTCGGCTCAAATGGAAGCGTCCAAAAATGTTACTGGACAGTTAAATGCCATTCATGAGGAACTTGGTAAGTCCGTTGATGATGCTAAGGCCTATAAAGAAGAAGTAGGAAAGCTTAATCAGACCATAGGCGAGTTGAATACAATATATGGAAACATGCTCAGTGCAATGAACATGGGGAGCAGTAAGTCGTAAACCACGGGAAGTAATAACCTTAAACAAATTTTTTTGATATGAGTGGTGGAAACTGTCCTGAAACGCCAAGGCAAAAGATGATCGGAATGATGTATCTTTTTCTCACGGCGATGTTAGCTCTCAATGTTTCCGGAGAATTGCTGAAGGCTTTTCAATTAGTGGATGAGAGTATCCAAAAGACCATCGAAACGATGGAGCAAAAAACAGATATGCTTTACAGTGAATTCCGAAGTGCATATGAGTTTAATGAGGATAAGGTTGAGGAAAAATATTTAGATGCCATGACTGTGCAGCAAGAAGCAGATAGTCTGGTAAAGCACATTGAAGATATAAAGTATTTAATTGTTCGTGCCGTTGATAATCCCGAAGCCACGCCCGATAATTACAGTGGTATAGATAACCAGGATATTGCAGCACAGAAAATGATTACTGAGAAAGGTGGAGCCCGAAGCGAGGAATTGAAGAATCATTTGAAACATTACCGTGATACCTTATTGTCCATGGTGGCTGAGGAAGATACAACTTTGATGGATGCTATTAACAGCACATTGACCCCGAAGGATCCACCAGCGGAAGAGGGTGTTGAAAAAAGTTGGGAGAGTGAGAAATTCGAGCATCTTCCTGTTTCTGCTTCATTGGCGTTAATGAGTCAGCTTCAAAGTGAAGTTCGAAATGTGGAATCGGATGTTGTACGATATCTTTATGGTAAAATTGATGAAGGAGCTTTTGTTTTTAATAAAATTGAAGCAATAGTTATTCCAAGATCAGAATATGTGATTAGAGGAGATGAGTATTATGCAGAAATAATGTTGGCTGCAAGGGATACTACTCAGCCTCCCGTTGTTACAGTAAATGGGAAAGAATTGCCTATTGAAAACGGTCGCGGAATTTTGAGGATTCCTGCAAACAGCACTGGCGAAAAGGAGTGGAGTGGTGAAATAGCTGTGATGGGACCAGATGGGACCTACAAACGGAGAGATGTTTCAGGAGAATTTCTTGTATCGCAGCCAAGTGTAGTTATTTCTCCCACCAAAATGAATGTATTTTATGTTGGTGTTGAGAATCCGGTTGAAGTATCTGTTCCGGGAGTACCAAGTGAAGATCTTGATGTTAGAATTACAAATGCCCGGATGACCAAAAAAGGAAGTAATCAATACGCTGTAATGCCGAACTCTAATGCCATTGGACGTGAGGCTGTTATTTCGGTTAGGGCCAATATCAATGATCAGAGCCAAAGCCTTGGAAGTCAGAAATTTCGCGTGAAACGCGTGCCTGACCCGGTTGCAACAGTTGCAGGCATGCGCGGTGGTTCAATAAACAAGAATTTGTTGCTTGCCCAGAGGGCGGTAATTGCCAAAATGGATAATTTCGATTTTGACCTTACTTTTAGGGTCGTAAGTTTTACGGTCTCTACCATAAAAAGTGGTTATTTGCAATCAGTCAGCAGTGAAAGTGCAGTAATTACAACGGAACAAAAAGAACTGATCCGTAATTCCGGTGTTGGAAGTGCTGTCATGATCAACAACATAATGGCTAAAGGGCCTGATGGATCTACCCGGGATTTGGGATCGATCAGCTTTACATTGAATTAAAATTTTGAATTGAAAAATATCTTACGATGAGAAAACAACTTCTTATTCTTTTTTTGATTTCTGTTTTAGGGGCAGGAGCCTTTGATTCAGTTGCGCAGGAGACCAATTCCGACAATCTCCCTATTGATGGCTTGTTTGAAAAGAAACATGTTGTGAATCGCGAACCTGTGCCTTATCCCAGTATTAGGGAAGCCGATGTCTTATGGGCAAAAAAGGTCTGGCGGGTTATCGACTTAAGAGAAAAAATGAATCTCCCTCTTTATTATCCGACTACTCCGATGGATGATCGTTACAGTTTAATTGATCTTATACTTAAAGGGGTTCTTGGAAAACAAGGCGATGGCGTTTTAGGAGATGTTACTGCTTATTCAGCTCTATCTGATGACGAATTTAAAATTCCTTTAGAGTCAGAGGATGATGTTCTGGAAACTATGGGAGCCGGTACTGAAACTGTTCTGATTGAACAGGAAGATGGCCCCCCAATCGAACAGGAAGTTGTAAAAGGAGCTCAGACTCTCCAGGTTAAACAGGTAATGGTTAAAGAGATTTGGTACTTTGACCGGAACTATTCACGATTGGATGTTCGAATTGTTGGGTTATGTCCTATTAGAGAGTATGTTGAAGAAGGAATGGAGAACGTTGAAGGCGCCGGAGATGGTGGAGTTGTTAAGAGACAAGCGTTTTGGGTCTATTTCCCTGAAGTTAGAGACCTTTTTGCTCAGCATGAGGTGTTTAACCCAATGAACGACTCTCAAAGAAGAAGCTTTGATGATATTTTTATCAAAAGATATTTCGGAAGTTACATTGTAAAAGAAGCCAATGTCTTTGATAATCGAACTATTGAAGACTACACTGTAGGCAAAGAAGCTATTTTGGAGTCTAAAAGAATTGAACAGGAAATTTTCCAATGGGAACATGACCTTTGGAAGTTCTAGGTAATGATATAAAAGATGTTATCTCATCATAATAAAAAAACCCCGGCTTTCTTGCCGGGGTTTTTTTATTGTAGAGTTTTTGTGACAATACTCCGTTGAAATTTTACAATAGATTTGTAATCAATTGATTACAAGAACATCCTCTTTCCTGGTAATGTAAAGAATTTCAGCATGATACGAATGATCTTACATCTAATATCTATAAATCTAACGATCTATTGTGTGAATAATCAGAATATTATTCTTTGCCAAATTCGGTTTTGATATCTGTGGTGAATTGACGAATTTGTTGCTCATTTTGTTTAGGACAGATCAATAGAGCATCACCCGAATCGACTACAATGTAATCGGTCAGTCCCTGAACCACCGCCACTTTGTCCTCCGGAACATTCACAATAGAACCGTCAGTATCATAAAGCAATGTTTTACCATTAATTACAGCATTGCCGGCTTTATCCTGGGCAGAGTATTCGTAAAGAGAAGACCATGTACCCAGATCCGACCATCCAAAATTAACGGTTTCTACAAAAACATTTTCTGCTTTTTCCATTACACCGTAATCGATGGAAATATTTTTGCATTCGGCGTATACATCACTAATTTGAGCATCATCTGTATCAGGGGCTGTTGAAATTGGGTCAAACAGCTGTTTTACTTCTTTAAGATGTACGTCAAATGCATTGTTAATTGACTTTAATGACCAGATAAAGATTCCTGAATTCCAATAAAACTCGCCACTCTCATAAAAAACTTTAGCCAAGTCCGCATTTGGTTTTTCTGTAAACGTTTTTACCTTATTAAATGGGCTGCCTTCATTTACTGATTGGCCTGCCTGAATGTATCCATAGCCAGTCTCAGGTCTGTGCGGCTTAATGCCAAGTGTCAACAAAGCCTCATTTTCATTTACAAAGTCTAACCCTTGTTGAATGGCTTTATGGAATTCAGACTCATTGATGATAAGGTGGTCTGCAGGTGTCACAACTATGTTCGCGTCCGGATTTCGGTCTTCAATCCATTTGTTTGCAAAAGCAATGCAAGGAGCCGTATTTCTCCTGAAAGGTTCGGTTAAGACTTGTTCGGGTTTTAGTTCCGGTAGTTGATCTAGTACCATTTCTTTGTAATCGCTGCTGGTAACAACAATTACATTTTCATCAGGGCATAATGGAGAAAATCTTTCGTATGTTTGGCGAAGAAGACTTTTCCCTGTTCCAAGAATATCAAGAAATTGTTTTGGACTATCGGTTTTACTCAAAGGCCAAAAACGGCTTCCTATACCTCCGGCCATGATGACACAAAATGTGTTGCTTTTCATGTTATTATCTCTTTGTTGTTATTATTTGATTAACAATGGTTAGCGGAAAATGGTTGTTTCTTTTGCCTCATTCCGGTTTAATTGCACTAAATTAGTCACAATTTTAAGAAAAAATTGGATAATGAGATTTTTGTTTCATACTGGTCGTTATTTTCTTTTCCTGAAAAGAGTATTTGGACGCCCCGTCAAACATCGGATTTTTTTTCGACAAATTATCGATGAAATCGATGACCTTGGAGTTGGATCATTGGGGATTGTTGGTATAATATCTGTGTTTATTGGTGCTGTTATTACTTTGCAAACTGCATACAATATTGAATTACCCATAATTCCCAGGTATACCGTAGGTTTAGCTGCCCGGGATACTATTTTGCTGGAGTTTTCATCCACCATTGTGTCATTGATTTTGGCCGGGAAAGTGGGATCACACATTGCCTCCGAGATAGGTACCATGCGTGTTACCGAACAAATAGATGCTTTGGATGTAATGGGGATCAATTCTGCAGGATATCTGGTGCTTCCTAAAGTTGTTGCCATGGTGTTTATCAATCCTTTTTTGGTTATGATCAGTATGGGGATTGGTATTTTTGGCGGTTGGATGGCCTGTGTTACCACCGGTGTGGTTCCTTCTGCCGAGTTTATTTACGGTATACAATATGCTTTTATTCCATTTTATGTTTTGTATTCTTTGATCAAATCCCTGGTTTTTGGATTTTTGATAGCTTCTATTTCCGGATATTGGGGGTACTACACCTCAGGAGGAGCACTCGAAGTAGGGCGTTCCAGTACAAGAGCTGTTGTTGTGAGCAGTATTCAGATTTTATTGTTTAATCTTATTCTAACTCAACTTTTATTGGCATGATTGAAGTACACGGAGTTTATAAAGCATTTGAAGGGGTCAGAGTATTGAAAGATGTTTCAGCAACATTTGAGACAGGAAAAACTAATTTAATTATTGGGCAAAGTGGTTCCGGAAAAACAGTGCTGCTAAAATCTATTGTCGGGCTTCATCAGGTTGATGAGGGCGAAATTTTTTATGACAATCGAAGCTTTACCGGGATGCATGATAAAGCCAGAAAAGGTATTCGTAAGGAAATGGGGATGCTTTTTCAGGGATCTGCACTGTTTGATTCAAAGACTGTTGAAGAAAATGTAAGGTTTCCCTTAGATGTTTTTTCTGATATGTCTTTCTCAGATAGAAGGGATCGTGCAAATTTTTGTCTTCAACGGGTTCACCTGGAAAACGTCAATAATTTGTTCCCTTCAGAATTAAGCGGGGGGATGCAAAAGCGGGTGGCAATTGCCAGGGCTATATCTTTAAACCCAAAATACCTTTTTTGTGATGAGCCTAACTCCGGGCTTGATCCCCGAACTTCTATCGTGATTGATAATCTGATTTATGAAATTACTAAAGAGTTTAATATGACTACGATCGTCAATACTCATGACATGAACTCTGTGATGGGCATCGGTGAAAAAGTGGTTTTTATTGCCCAGGGAGAGAAAGGTTGGGAAGGAACAAAGGATGATATATTGAAGTCCGACAATGAAAGGTTGAATGATTTTATATATGCCTCAAAGTTTCTAAAAAAACTAAGGGCTGAAGTCAATAAATGACTAAGCCCTTAGGTGTAAATTAATATCGGTGTTATTCTTGGATATTCATGATTTCAGATGGATTAACCCACATTCTTGATCGGTTTGGATATAATTTTTGTTTTAGCTTTTGGGATTGATCAAACCTTACATTAGCTGATTTAAGACTCCCCATTTCATCTTCATAGATAAACGGTTCTCCGGTTATTTCCGAAATAGCTTTTGCCATGAATAGTTCTTTTGGATCTCCCAATTCATAGGGAAAGAGGTAAAAATAATCATCTAATTCAATATCAGGGCTAAGGCCCTCGCTGTAATTAATGCTATTTGTAGCATTGATTGATCTTAAAATAATTGGTTGGATGGCCCAGTTGTGGTTAGCCTGATCTGAAAAGGTAGTTGAAGCATAATATTTTCCATGAGTTGTTGTTCCTATTTGAATGACATCCATGTAAGGCTCCAGCCCATAAATAATCATTTCGCTCGCCGATGCTGTGGATGCTGTAGTTAAAACATAAAACTTTTCCAGCCCCAGGTTGAAACCGTTTTCTTCAAATTTTATTTTTAAATCATCTGTAGAAAAACCTGGGTCTCTTTTGAATTCATTGGTTAGAAAATTATTGAAAACCCTTTCAATAAAAGTATTTCTTGCATTTCCCGGAGAAACAATCATGTCGCCTAATAATGCGGCTGTTGAAACGGCGCCGCCTCCGTTATATCGCAGATCAAATACCAGATCAGTTACGCCTGCGGTTTTAAACTCAGAAAAAGCACTTACAAGAGCCGTGTCATAATTAGCGACAAAAGAGGAATAAGCAAGATATCCAATTTTATGACCCAACGTATCAATAACTGTTGACTCAATTACGGGATGGAGGTTCGTTTCAATAGCCTCAATATTTACTTTGGAAACTTCAATAATCTCATTATTGGCGTTAAACTCACCGAGAGTAGCTTCAAATATATCCCTGCTAAGTAAATCGGAAAAATTTTGGTCGTCGATTATTTCTCCATCAATCTTGTATATCATATCCCCCCTTTTCAATCCAGCCTCTTCAGCAGGAGTATCTCTATGTACATATTCAATAAAGGCAATTACCTGATTGCTTGTTGAATTGAGGTATATCGGCATTAGAGAATACCCTGTGCTTTTTTGAACTCCGGCAAAGTAGTTGATTAAGGCACCATAGTCGTCCGTTATAAACGACCATCTGTCATCTGGCTTTTTCAGCAGGCTGTCAAAATACAATTCTGAGTCTTCAATCTCTTTTGGTCCAAGTTCCGGCATCTCTTCATTCCAAAAATAGTATATTGACATGGTATCTTCAACAAAGCTGTTTACCAATAGGGTTTCATTGTCAATCGTCACTTCATCTTCTTCTTCCTCGTCTGGTTTTTCTTTGTTTTTAACAAGTTCCTCATCTTCTGAGCAGGCAGCCAGTAATGAAATTGATAAAAGAGTAGTACCAAGTAAAAATAAATACTTAAAAGCGTTTTTCATACGGTTTTTCTTTTTGGTTCGTTTCTTCAAAGGTAATAATTAAATAAAAATGGATTAGTTTGACTTTGCGGTCTAATTTCTCTAAAGTTATTCTTTGTTGCTTTTTTAAATGTTCAAAAACTGTACCTGAAAATAAGCGACTTAAACAAAAAGCTCAAAAAAGATTGCAAAAGGGTTTGGAGAAACGAAATAATATCTGTTATCTTTGCACCCGCTTTGCGAGAGAGACCAACGGGTTTCGGGGGCAGATAAGCTGAAATACTGACAATATTTGATAGTTAATTTTGAGAGTCGGAAGCGACACTAAAAAAACTTGAAAAATAAATTTGGCAGATTAAAAAACTTCACTTATCTTTGCACTCGCTTTTGAAAAATCTGACGGTCGCCGAAAGAGGCGCTAAGACAAGAAAGACAAAGCAAGGAGGGAGGTTAAGAGTGGAGTCAGGCATTGACTAAAACTATTAACTAACCACTAAATAAAAAAAAGATCTTTGACATTATTAATGCAAAACCAAAAAGCAAGGTAAAAGCGGATCCTAACAAGTCA
>NZ_QEWP01000029.1 GCF_003121985.1 Marinilabilia rubra | reverse complement strand
TGGTGGAGTATGGAGAGATTTCCACCTATCCGGCCGGTTATAAGGAAAATGCCGGAATCTTCTGCCATAACAACCCCTGGATCATGATCGGTGAGACCAATATTGGCCGTGGTGAAAGAGCCTGGGAATACTACAAAAAGATTTGTCCTGCCTACCTGGAAGAAATCTCCGATCTGCACCGCACAGAACCATACGTGTATGCCCAGATGATTGCCGGAAAAGATGCCTTCAAACCCGGGGAAGCCAAAAACAGCTGGCTTACCGGAACAGCAGCCTGGAACTATTATGCCATTACCCGCCACATCCTGGGAATTCAGCCTGATTATGACGGGTTGAGGATTGATCCTTGTATTCCCCCTGAGTGGAGTGGTTTTTCGGTGAAACGGAAACTTAGAGGAACAACTTTTATTATTAAGGTCGAAAGCACCAATCCTGTTACCAATGGAGTAGTGCGGATGACTGTTGATGGAATAGAGACGGAAGGCAATGTTGTTAAGATTTTCGATGGAAAAGAACATGACGTTGTTGTGGAAATGGGATAAATCGACTCCCGTTCCAGGGTGAGTTTTGTATAGATGCCGGAGGAAATTTTCCGGGCTTGCTGATTCATGAATTTAGTGTTTTTTATAATTGGTAAGTGTAATATGGAAACTTTATTAAGGCTGTATTTAATGTATTTTGTTGAGTGGGAAGTTTTTGGTAATGAGTATTTAATTTGGTGAAATTGATAAAAAAACACAAAAATTAATTGATAGTTACATATTTTTTGTACCTTAGTGTTATTGAAACAATTAATAAAAATGCTTGAAAATTTTTTGGTTATTGCTGGTTTTGAATGGCAGAATGGTAAGAATAGGATGTATTGAATGCAGAAACTGCAAAAAAGAAATCAAAAAAATAAATGAGGAATAGTTGACTGTGATAAAGTGTTGTTTTCTCAACAAATGAAAAATCAATAAATCATGAGGATATAGTTGTATCAAAAAAGGGATGAAAATCCGGAAAAATTGGCGTTGGCCCGGATTTCATCCCCTACAATAGTTCTAACTTTTTTTGTTAAAAACCTGTAAATTGCAAATCTATGAAAAAGATTCGATCTTTTTTGGAAGGCGACCTGTTAAAAAAGGTCAAATCCGGTGGTAGAAAGATACTTACCGGTCTGTTGATTGCTCTCGGAGCAACTTTCCTGTGCACCATTCAATCTCTGGCCCAGGAAACAAAAACGGTTACCGGAACGGTGACTGATACTCAGGGAGGACTTCTTCCCGGGGTGAATGTAGTAATTAAAGGGACCCTGCAGGGAGCAATTACCGATGTTGACGGTAATTATCAAATTCAGGCTTCTGCCGACGATGTCCTCCAGTTTAGTTTTATTGGATTTCAAACGTTAGAGGTTCCTGTTGGCGACCAAACAACTATTGATGTTTCCTTACAGGAACAGACATCCGATCTGGATGAGGTAGTCGTGGTTGGATATGGGGTGCAACAAAAATCTTTGGTCACCGGAGCTATTTCCAGTGTCGATGCAGAAGAGCTGGCAAATGCTCCTGCAAGCCGCGTAGAACAGGCGATGCAGGGTAGAACCGCCGGGGTGACAGTATTGCCTACATCCGGATCTCCTGGTTCAGGTGCCAAAGTTCGCATCCGCGGAACCAATTCAAACTCCAATTCCGACCCGCTTTACATTGTAGACGGAATGAAGGTGGGAAGTATTGAAAACATTGCTCCTTCCAATATTGAATCCATCGAAGTTCTGAAAGATGCTGCTTCCTCTGCAATTTATGGATCAGAGGGTGGCAATGGTGTTGTTATCATTAATACCAAAAAAGGAAAGAAAGGGGAAGGAAAAATTTCTTATAACTTCCAGTATGGTATCCAGGATGTTGATACCAAGATGGAGCTGATGGATGCTCAGGAATATGCTCAATATATGGATGAGCAAGGGACTGATGTTACTGTTCCAGGCAATGTTGGAAATGGAACCAACTGGCTTGATGAAATATTTGAAAAAGCTCCTATGCAGCGCCACAACTTAAGTTTTACAGGCGGTGGTGAGAAATCTTCTTTTTTGGCCTCAGTTTCCTATAATCAACAGGACGGTGTTGTTGGTGGCGAAAAAGCAGCCTACGAGCGACTGACTTTTAGGTTGAATTCATCTCACGATATTAAAGATTGGATTGAGGTTGGAAATACTTTAAGTTATACTCACTCCAAAAGAAATGTGATTTTAGAGGACGATGAGTATAACAGTCCCATTGTTAATGCTCTTTTGGTAGATCCAACGACTCCTGTTCTTTATGAAGAAGGTGAAACACCTCAAAGCTTGCTGGATTTAGATGCTGCGGGCAACCCTCTTGTAAAGGATGATCAGGGGCGCTTTTATGCTGTGCCGCTGAATACGACAGGTGAGATTGGGAACCCGGTAGCCCGTTTGGAATTGTATAATCGTGTTTATACAAGAGATCAGTTGACCGGAACCGTTTTTGCTAATGTGAAACCAATTGATAACCTGACTATTACTTCCCGATTAGGTTTGGATCTTACTTATCAACAAAATCATAATTGGAATGAAACCTTTTATTTCTTTGATGATAATAAGAATGTAACTCCTTCCATTAATGATGACATTGATAAGTATTTTAATTGGTTGTGGGAGAATTTTGCCACTTATGACATGTCATTCAACGATCACAGTCTTACTGTGATGGGAGGATATTCAGCCGAACAGAGGTTACATCCCAACTGGACTCTGTACTCATCCCCAATGCTTAAAGAGAGTGATCGATATGCTTATCACAGCTTTACCACCTCACGTGACAATGATGTTGTAGGTGGAGGTTTGGAAGAGCAGACAATGACTTCTATTTATGGTCGTCTGTCATATAACTATCTGGGAAAATATATGTTTCAAACATCTGTTCGTCGCGATGCAGCCAGCGTTTTCCCCGAAAATGACAAAGGAGCCATATTTCCTGCCGCTTCAATTGGTTGGGTGATGTCTGAAGAATCTTTTTGGGATGATACATTTATGGACTATTTTAAAGTTCGTGCCAGCTGGGGCCAAAACGGCAGTATCTCAGCTTTGACAGGAACTGAAGATAAAGCCTGGTGGACCGTGTCCGGAATATTTTATCCAAATGCCAATGAAGATGGTTATTTTTCAGGGGCACAAATTGAGAAACTTACTAATGATGATCTTAAGTGGGAGCGTACCGAGCAGCTTTCTGTTGGAGCTGATATGCGGTTTTTAGACAGGAAGATGAATTTGTCTGTTGATTACTACGATAAGCAAACCAAGGACCTGATTGTTACAGCTCCATTTCCTTTGTCAGTGGGTAACGATTTTCCTTTTGTGAATGGGGGAGACGTTTCCAATTCCGGGTTCGAATTTGAGCTTGGGTACAATGATTCATTTGGTGACTTTAATCTTTCTGCGAACCTGAATTTATCTACTCTCAAGAATGAGGTGACTTATCTGAAAACGGATGCGCCAATTGCTGGTGCCAATATCAGAGGGTACAATATTACCTGGTTTGCAGAGGGAGAACCCATCTGGTATTTCAATGGCTATAAAACTGATGGAATTGATGCTGATACAGGTTTGCCAAATATCGTCGATACCGATGATAGCGGTGATATTACTCCTGCTGATATGACCAATATTGGAGATCCCCATCCTGATTTGTTGTATGGTGCAAGTATCTCGGCCGAATACAAGGGGGTTGATCTTAGGGTATTCCTGCAGGGAACCAAAGGAAATGAAATATATACCGGTTGGTTCCGTCCGGATCGTGCTGAATCAAATAAGCCTAAATATTTATTTGATGGCAGATGGACACCGTCTAACACAAATGCTTCGATGCCACGTGCCGAAGCCAGTAGTGAATATGTTTATCGAAGTGATTATATGGTGCAGGATGGATCCTATACCCGAATCAAACAAATTCAGTTAGGATATAATCTGCCCGTGGATTTAATTCAGCAAATTGGAATGAGCAAAGCCAGGATTTATATATCGTTGGATGATTATTTTACTTTTACTGATTATAAAGGACTGGATCCGGAAGCAGGTAGTAGCAATAATCAAAGCCAGGGTGTTGACCGTGGGGTTTATCCCATTCCAAGAAAAATGATGTTTGGTCTTTCGGTTAATTTTTAATCCAAAAATCCTGAAAAAATGAAACGAAATATATTATTTATAGGGTTGTCGGCCGCTTTATTGTTACTGTTGTCGGCATGTAGTGAGGAATTTTTGAAAGTTGACCCTGTTGGAAGGGCTTCAACTGAAAACTTCCCGGAAAGTGATCAAGAAGCTTTTCAAACTCTAATTGGTGTTTATGATTTAATGCAATGGAATTATGGACGAGATTGGAACAGTGCATTCTTTGTAAAGAACCTTCCTGCTGACGATGTCAATGCAGGTTCATCCGAAAGTGACCAGTTGCCGTATCAAAATCTTGATGATTTTGCCCATGTTTCAGATAATCCTGTTATTGCAGGAATATGGGAGGGATTCTATAAGGCTGTCAATGCCAGTAATGCCATCATAAACAGCACTGATCCTTCCAATGATTTTAAAGCACAAATTGTAGCCGAAGCTAAAGTGTTGAGGGCCTGGAATTACTTTGAGCTGGTTACGCTTTTTGGTGACGTTCCCTTTTATTTTGAGAATCCGGTCAGCACTGCTGATTTTCATAAACCGAGAACGCCTAAGTCTGATATTTATGCCGCTATTGAGAAGGATTTACAAGAGGTAATTTCAGTATTGCCTTTGAAATCCGAATTACCGGAACAGGAAAAATTCCGAATTTCTCAAGGAGCAGCTCAATCAATTCTTGGAAAGGTTTATCTCTATCAGGAAAAATGGTCTGCGGCACACGGTGTTTTGAGTGATGTAATTGACAAAGAAGGTACCGAGTTTGGACTTGAGGAAAACTTTGGAGACGTGTGGAAAAGAGTCTCTGAATATGGACCCGAGTCTGTATTTGAAATTGTGTACACATCCCAGGAAGGATATGATTGGGGCAATTTTGGATGGGGCGGAGATGCCGAAGCCAATATCCACGTTCAGTTAATGGGACCTCGTGGAAACTTGTTTGAGAATCTTGATGCCATAGGGATGATTGCCGGCTGGGGCTTTAATTTGCCCACTGAAAAAATTGGCTTGGCTTTTGAAACTATGGGGGATAATGGACCTCGTTATCAAAATTCTCTTATGAGTGAAGACGAATTTGTTGCTGCAGGGGGAAGCATGGCCGCTTCCGATGCTCACGACTATGGTGGTTACCTTAGGCTGAAGTATGGTACCTACGCTACCCAAACCAACACAGAAGCTATTGCCGAGTTAAATTACACAACCAACTGGAGACTGCTTCGATACGCTGATGTTCTGCTCATGGCTGCCGAGGCATATAATGAGGATGGAATGGTCTCAGAAGCTTTGACGGAATTGAATAAAGTGCGTGTAAGGGCCGAATTACCTGAATTATCAGGTTTGAGTCAGACACAGCTTCGTCAAGCTATTAAGGATGAGCGCCAGCTTGAATTAGCCTTTGAAGGGGTTAGGTATTGGGACTTGGTACGCTGGGGAGATGCTGAAAGTGAATTGTCCGGTGAGGGATTTGTTTCAGGAAAGCATGAATTGCTTCCCATACCTCAAACTGAAGTTGCTGCTAATAATGCGATTGAAGAATCAGATCAAAATCCCGGTTTCTAATTTTAACATTTCAACTGACCTATATAAAAATAAATTGCCGGCTGATACATTCAGCCGGCTTTTTTATTGACAAAAGTGATGAATTCTCTTCAAGGATAGCTGGTCTTTTATATGCTTAAGTCCCTAATAGTGCCATCACAAAATACCATTTCATATTTTACATCCCTTTTCCCCTTTCTGCATCGTTAAAATTTTTCACCGTAGCGATGGCTATGCTTCAAAATTTTGCCTTGCAGGAAGATAGTATGAAAGCAAAATGTTTGAAATACTGTTTAGTGCCTGCAGAGAAATGCTTATATTTCTACGCATCAGTACATTGGGGGTGCTTTGACAAGAATAAGGTGCAAGGATGTTTGTTTGGAATCACAATTAGCTTTGCACTTGGGAAATTCTTTAGGATAAAATTTTAGTAGTATTGTCGTTTTCTTGCAAACACTACTTAAGAAAAAGTATAGTGCGAAACTATTATAAGAGTGTTTGATTAAATGGCTTTTATATATTCCTTTGTGATCTGAAAACAGCAACATTAGCAGTATGGTTACTTTTTTGATGTCAATTCTGGGCCTTATTGGTGGCTTTTTTGTTTATGGAAAGTTTGTTGAAAAGTTTTTTGGTGCCAATGATGCCAATCAAACTCCTGCATTAAAAGAAAATAACGGGGTGGATTATGTTCCAATGCCAACCTGGAAGGTTTTTACCATTGAGTTTTTAAACATTGCGGGACTTGGGCCTATTTTCGGAGCAATACTTGGAGCTAAGTACGGTCCTGCGGCCTACATATGGATTGTTTTCGGTTGTATTTTTATGGGAGCTGTGCATGATTATTTTTCAGGAATGCTTTCCATAAGAAATAATGGAGCCAGCATACCCGAGATAGTAGGGAAATATATGGGCCCGGGATTTCAAAATTTCATGCGGCTTTTTTCGTTGTTGCTTTTAATATTTGTTGGTGTAGCTTTTGTATCGGGGCCTGCAGGGCTTTTGTCAACACTTACTCAGGGAGGGTTAAAAGTTTGGCTTTACATTATTTTTGCTTACTACCTGATAGCAACTCTGCTGCCCATTAATAAAATTATAGGACGTATTTACCCGCTTTTCGGAGCAGCTTTGTTGATCATGGCGGCTGGGATTGCCGGTGCAATGATTTGGTTTGGACTTACTGGACAATTGAATATTCAGGAAATAGGATCGGACAGCTTTAAAAACTGGCATCATAACCCTACTGAAAATATTCTTTTCCCTATGATGTTTATCGTTATTTCCTGTGGGGCTCTAAGTGGTTTTCACTCCACCCAGGCTCCTATGATGGCCCGGTGCATAAAAATAGAAAGCCATGGCCGCCATGTCTTTTACGGTGCCATGATTGCAGAAGGTATAGTTGCCATCATCTGGGCTACGGCAGCAATGAATTTTTTCGGAGGGGTTGGGGAATTGAATGAAACCATGCAAGTTGAAGGGCATAATGCGGCCTGGGTGGTAAATGAAATCAGCCGGTCGTGGCTGGGGGCTGTGGGAGCGGTTTTTGCCATTATCGGTGTTATTGCATGCCCTATTACAACAGGGGATACGGCTTTTAGAAGTGCAAGGTTAACCATTGCAGACGTGCTTAAATTGGATCAATCAGGCATTAAAAAAAGGCTATGGGTTAGCTTGCCTTTGTTTGCCATCGGGTTTGTTTTGTCGCAGATGGAGTTTGAAAAGATCTGGAAATTTTTGGGGCTTTCAAATCAGGTGCTGGCAGTTATTGTGCTATGGACAGGAGCGATGTATCTTGCCAAATCCGGACGAAAGCACTGGATGCTTTCCTTGCCTGGAACTTTCATGACGATAGTATGTATCAGTTATTTGTTAGTAGCTCCTGTTGCCAATGGAGGCTTAAACCTTGATATTGGGTGGGGATACAGTCTTGCACTTCTAATGGGACTTGGATCTTTGTTTTTGTTTGTTTTTAAAACCAGGAAACTTCGGCATTGATCCCTTCCCCGGGGCGAACCACTCCATGAAGCTGATGTTCATGCCTACTAACAAAAACCCATAAGCTGTATCTTCCATGGGGATTGTAATAAAGCGGATACCGGAATTCATGCTGTCATTATACCAGACAACAGGTTCTTCAAGGCCAAAACCTGTAAGAACTCCATTGGTAATTAAAAATGGAATCAATGCAATCAGGTAGGCACGATAAAAGTGCAAGAGATAGTAGACTTTTAAAAACCATTCCGTGATTAAAACGAAAATGGCTGCAAGGCTGAATGTTACGACTGAGTAAAGACGGTCATGGTAAAGTACCGCCCCGGCAATTAATAATACCAACAAAGCATAACTGACTGTCCGTTGCATTTCCGGATGTTCGATCATGGGAGCCCATGCGTTAAGTACTCTGTAGCTAAATACTACTGCATAAGGAACTGTGATGAAAAACAACCATTCTTCCATGGGTAGGTTTAATATGTTGATCCCCATAAGGTGGGCTTCATTAAATCCCCAAACACCGATGTGTGTGAAATATATGTCCCAAATAAGAAAAAAAGCACCTGTAGTGAGCATCGCAGGGAAAAAATATTTCCATGTTCTGAAGAAAGCCACTTTTTTATCGAAGCTGAACAACAAGGGGATGATGATGACCAGAATGTTTATGATTAGATAGGTTGACATAAGTGTTTTTTTACAATTAAACAGTCAGGTTTAATTTCTTTTTTTAATAAACATCTGCTAATGGTACTCGGTTCATTTTTAACTGGGATAACCTTATTCGTTGCTTATGTTTGATCTGTTAATAAAGGGTTGATTTCAAGATGAATAGACTGTAGTTTAAAATGGCGATTTTATTAAATTCCACCAATGCCTTCCTGGCGGTAAGCAGGGCAGACAGAGGGGCAGATTTAAATAACCCCGGGCACACCTGCCAGGGGTGAATATATGGATATGATTAGTTTTTGAATGAGGCCAACATCTCATAACCCTCTACAATACCCGGAATAGTTGGCCTCTTATCAGGAACGTACAAGAAACATCGAACACTTAAAAAGCCCCTCTCATACAGAAGAACCTCCCTGTCGCTGAAAGCGGCGAATCCGAATAACCCTCCCGAATTTGTCGGGACAGGCTCTGGCAAAAGTCCCGGGGATTGGATGGACTATCTCCCCCTAAGATCCCTGATAAGGGGTCAACATCCTCCAGCTCTTTTGCAGGTCGAGCTCTTTGCATCTTGATCCCTGTCAGTTAATTTAGTCAATTCTTCAAAAATATCTTCCAAAAACAAAATTTAAACAGTTTCTTAATCTAAATATTTGATTGGTGGAGGCTTTTGAGAATAGATATATTGGTGGTTTGGCGATTTGTGTTATGCTTTGATAATCAGTGCTGCTGCAAGAGTGGATTGGTTTTTTATGTGCCTTCTTTGTTTTTCTACGATAATTTTAACTTACATTTGTCCTCCGAAACTGGTTCGTGATTTTCATTCAGAAAATTCGAATAATAGGGAATCCGGTTAAAATCCGGAGCTGTCCCCGCAGCTGTAAGCTCTTTTTAAGGTTTGAAAAACACTTTTGCCACTAAAAACATCTTTTGGTTGTCACAGATGATCAAAGAATGTTTTCGGGAAGGCTTTTCAAACCAGAGCAAGCCAGAAGACCTGCCAGTGATACTATTCGTAGCTTTCGGGTGAAAAGCGAAGATATGAACATGAATATTTCCGTTCTATTTTCACTAAAACCGGATGTTGCGAATGATTAATACAGCTTTAATCATTTGTGACTATGTATTTAAGAATTGCTTTTATTGGCCTGTTTATGGCAAGCTCGCTTGCTGCCGTTGCTCAGGATTTCTTTCAGGAGGATCCGGTTAAGCTACGGGAAGTGCGTGTAGTTTCCTCCAGACTTGAGGATTACGCTGTTGGAGCAACTGTTTCATCTCCGGATTCTGCGTTGGTTAAGATGCATAGGCAAGAATCACTGGCCTCCCTGCTTTCTAATACGTTTGGTGTTTCATTAAAAACCTACGGAGCCGGAGGTCTTGCTTCTGTCAGCATAAGGGGCGGAGGAACAGATCATACGGCTGTAATGTGGAATGGATTGAATATTCAAAGTCCCATGAGTGGTGGAGTAAACCTTTCGGTTATGCCGGTTGGATTTTTTAATAATGTGGAAGTTCAGCACGGCGGTTCAGGTACTTTATTCGGAAGTGGTGCTGTGTCAGGTGTTATCCATTTGTCCGGGAACGAAATTTTAGGCTTGGAGAATTACATGGATGCTTCAGGTTCAGTGGGTAGTTATGGTTTTAAGTCGTTGAATGCTGATATAAAGAGCGGTAGTAATAAGTTTGCGAGTCGCCTTTCCGTTTTTGGGCAAAAAGCCGATAATGATTTTACTTATACCAATACTTCACGAATTGGGCAGCCCGAAGAAAGACAAACCAATGCAGGAGTTAAACAATATGGTGTATTGCAGGAGAATCAATGGCGGATTTCTGAGAGGTCTCTTCTTACAACGGGTTTTTGGTATCAGGATTATGATAAAGATCTTCAAACGCTTATGACCAGTCGTCAACCGGGAGATACCAATCAAAAGGACAAAAATATCCTGGCTTCGGTCAATTTTAAACATTACTATAAAAACGGAACCCTGAAATTAAAACAGGGGTTTATCCGAAATAAGATACTTTATTCAAATCCCGATCTTGCAGATCCTCAATCGGATAATAATTCATATTCGTGGATAACAGAGGGGGAATACAAATTAAGACTCGGAACACATCATTCAATAAATGCCGGAGTTAATTACACTTACGAATTGGCTGAGTCCGATGGTTATCAGGGAGATGTTGTACGTAACAGAATGGCAGCATTTGCATCTGGTCGTTATGGATTATCAAAAGGACGAGGGGCCATTGTTTTGAGTTTTCGTGAGGAAATGACAGACAATGACTTTCAGCCTGTCGTGTTTTCTTTTGGGGTTGAACATCCATTGGTGAAAACATTGAAATTGAAAGGGAATGTGTCTAAGAATTATCGAATTCCCAATCTTAATGATCTTTATTGGAAAGAGGACGGATATTCTAAGGGAAATCCCGAATTGAAGGCTGAATCAGGTTGGTCGGGAGATTTGGGAGTTGATTTTTCATTTATTGCAGCCGGCATAAAAACCAGGCTGAGCTCTGCTTTTTTCGCTTCCCGCACAGAAGATATTATTGTCTGGCTCCCGGAAAACGGAGGTAAATGGATGCCCCATAACAAGCGGGTAGGAGAAACTCTTGGGGCTGAAGCAGGTTTTCACATGAGTGCTGGTTTTGGGGGCAATCATTTGGCATTAAGGGGCTTTTATACCTATGTGGAATCAACTCTTTCTTCTAATGACGAATACAATGGGCGGCAGATGATTTATGTGCCCAGGCACAAAATAAATGGTCTTTTTAGTTACACCAGGAAGCGTTTTTATGCCACTCTTGCCGGGAGCTATAACGGAGAGCGGTTTTATGACTATGACAGCCAGCTTGATGCTTACGCATTATTCGATGCTTCTGTTGGATATAAATTGGATATATCAGGTATCTGTGCCGATATATCTGTGAAGGTTAATAATTTAATAAATGCAGAATATCAGGTGGTTGCCTGGTATGCGATGCCACCACGAAATTATCGAATTAATTTGAATATAACCATTTAAAAAATTAAAATGATGACTGAGATGAAACAATTTAAAAAGTTTGTTTGTAGCAATAACTTGCTTAAAGTTTTGAGTTTGTCCTTGCTGATATTATTTACTGCTTGTGAAAATGACGATAATTCGGTTGATGAGTTTGAGGTGAAAGGTGATTTTGTGAATGGCGTTTTTGTGCTGAATCAGGGCCTGATGAATGCCGCAAATGCCTCGGTTTCTTTTATTTCAGATGACTCAGTTGCCGGAAATATATTTACCAATAGAAATGATGTGCAAATATTAGGTGATGTGTTGCAGGATATGGTCTCTGTTGATACTCTTTCTTTTCTGGTATTGAATAAGACCAATAGCGTAATGGTGGTTAATAATAAGAATTTTGAATCTGTGAAGGAGATCTCAGAGAGTATTTCTAATCCCCGTTACGCGCTGGTTAACAATGGTTTGATTTACGTTTCTCAATGGGGCAATGGAGGGGAACTGGCGGTAATCGATCCCGTGCAACTTGAGGTAATAAATACTATTGAGGTGGGAGCCGGACCAGAAGGATTGGCCATGGTTAATGGTGAACTTTGGGTTGCGAATTGTGGAGGATATGGACGCGATACTATTATTTCTGTGGTTGATGTAAGCCAGGGATTGGTTAAAGAGGAGATTGAAGTGAATGACAATCCTCAGGATTTAGTGGTAGATGGAAACGGAGATGTATGGGTATTGTCTACCGGTTATACCGAATATGATGAAAACTGGGCTATTGTTATGTCTACGGAGGCAGGTATTCACAAAATAAATCCCGATACATATGAAGTAGAGGAGACTTTTCTTCCGGATGAGTCGGTCTATGGTAAAGCAACCCGAATAGAGATGGCTGCTGATGGGCAAAGTTTTTATTTTGGCGGGGCTTATGGATTTTCCGGCGTTTGGGAAATGGCGGTTGATGCCACTGAACTGCCACAGGAGACTTTTGCTGATGTAACCCCCAATGGGATGACTGTAAATCCTGATAATGGGGATTTGTATATTGGAATTGCACCTGATTATGAGAACCCCGGGATTGTTGAGGTTTATGGAACCAATGGAGTTAAAATTGCCACTTATGATGAGAACATTGGGGTTGGACCGTGTAATTTTATTTTTGTTTCAGAGTAAGGCCTCTGTTGCCGGATTATGCTTTTCATAATACTGAAAATAGTTTCTACCCCGGAAATTTCCTTTTTAAACTTTGATGATTTGTTTTGCCATAAACAATTTTTGCTGTTTAATAAGCCCGAAATTAAATAATAGGAAATTTACCGGGGTTTTAATTTTATTTCATTATTGATCCTTGTTAAGGTATCTATTACTTCTTCAGACATTGATTCATAATTAGGAGCTAATGTTATCAATGTGCCTTCAGGCAAAAAATCAGCACCTTCAATTCTTTCGAAAGCTGCAAGCATAATGCCTCTTTGTGCGAGATTTCTTATTTTTGGGATACTCATTGCTTTTACAACCATTTGGGGTGTTTCGAAAATAATTCCATTAGCTCCATTTTCTATCAATTGGTCACAAGCTTTAATTAACTCTACTGTATCATTTGAAGCTGTTATACTTGTTATATTAGGGGGTATATCAAAACGATCGCAATAATTTTCCAGGTAAGTTTTTTTCAGTTGTTTTTGCTCCTCACTGTTTTCATTGATGCAAAGCAAACCGATGGCTTTTTTGTTATGGTGGTAAAACTGGGTTATTATTTCATTGGTTTGTTTTTCTTTGCTGGGAGCAATATATCGCAGTTCTGGCGAGGAAGGAATAAAATCCAGACAAAGAACGGGTGGTTCAAAGTCATTGGGATCTTTAATCTCAAAAGTTAACTCCTTTTCTGCTAAAATTACCGCGTCAAAAGGAATGGCATTTATTTTGGATCCGGTATTATCCTTTGTGGCTGTTTGAGGCAAAATAATGTAGCCTTCTTTTTCTGCAGCCATAATTAAGTGCTGCAGCCATTTAGATGTTTCAGGTTTAATAAAGGAACTGGCGAATAACCCGATAATCCCACTTTGTCCATTCAGTTTACCGGGGCTGAATTTTCCCGGATGGTAATTAAGTGATTTAGCCACCTCCATTACGCGCTGGCGTGTGTTAGAGGCAATATTTACCTTGTCGGCTTTCCCGTTTAAAACAAGGGAAGCCGTTGTTTTTGAGACCCCGGCTTTACCGGCCACTTTCGCAAGAGTCGTCCTGTTCATAATCTCCTTTGATTTTTTTGCAAACTAAATGTGTTTAGTAAGATAAAAATATAGAAAAAACTTCACAATTTTTAAATGTTTCTGAAAGTAATGTTATTTGGTGTGCTTAGACTTTAGAATAAAATTGTTCGAAGAGTCTTTTATCTATTGAAAGGATACTTTGGTCAACAGTATTTTAATAAATAACAAAAACTGTATTCAAAAATTAATTGTTTATCGTACTAATGGGTGAAACAAAAAATGAACCCATGACTACTTTTCAGAATTTCTATCAAAAATTAAAAAGTATAAGAAAAACGAGCGGGGTAATACGTGTCGCTACATTTTGCGTCTTGTTTGGACCAATAAGTAATTTGCAGGCTCAAGAGCTTCCGAAGCATGAGAAGTGTATTTACCGCTCTCCCGAGGGAAAACTCTTCATTAATAAAGATCTGCCATTGTTTGTGAAAGTTTCAACTTCACCGGATGCAGATTCTGAAAATTTCCTTCTTAAAAGTTCAAAGACAGCACAATATTCTAATCCCATGTTTTTGGATACAGAGGGCTGGAATACTTTGCGGTCGCCCTCTGCAGTTGATTCGGCAACCCGAAAAACGGTTTATCCTTTGCAGGATGTCATATTTGACATGTATGCCGATGGGATTGCACCTAAATCGAAATTAAATTTCGGGAGTTCCTGTAAATATGAGAACGATGAAGTTACTTTTTTAGGTGGGAAGGTTGCATTACGAATTTCCGGTGATGATGAAATGTCCGGAATTCAGGATTTTTACTACTCAGTAAACAGCGGATCTTACCAATCAAATTCAAATCATCCTCTGGAAATAGAAGAAGAAGGAAAATATGAATTTAAATATTATGCAGTAGATAATGTGGGGAATGCAGAAGAATTGCATGAAGTGAATTTTGTGATTGATAAATCTGCTCCTGTTACAAAGCATGAAATCGACGGACTGAAGCAAAATAATATTTTGGCTCCTGATGCCAAAATTTCTCTGGTTAGCAACGACAGCTTGTCGGGAGTGAAAAAGCTTTTTTATGCAATAGATGATAAGGAATTTAAGCTCTACCGTAAGCCCATTCCTGTGGCATTAATACAAAATGGTAAAGGGAAAATTGCTTATTATGCTGTTGATCAGGTTGGAAATAAAGAGGAGCCACGTTTTATCGGAACATTGGCTTCTGCTAATAAAGAGGCTTCCGAAGGTGATGTTTTTGACTATTACATTGATCGTTCAGCACCGGAAGTTACTTTTGAGTTTGACGGAGATTTTTATGAGGGTGACCGGGAGTATATTTCTGCCAGAACCAAAGTGAAACTTGAAGCCACTGATGATAAGTCGGGTGTTCAAAAAATACTCTACAGTTATAATTCATTCATTACCAATGAGACTTATGATGAGCCTTTTAATCCGGATGGCAATAGTCCGGTTGAACTGTCATACACCGCTGTAGACTATGTTGAAAATACTGCTGAAGAAAAAGCCCATAACTTTTATATTGACCGTCTGGCTCCTAAAACTAATATTTCATTTGACGGACCAGTTTTCCGCAACCGGGATACAGTATTTGTATCATCTAAGACCAGCCTCCGGATACTTGGAGAAGATAAGGAAAGTGGATTAAAAGAAATTTCCTATACCCTGAATGGGGAAAAATTTTCTTATGACAAACCATTTAGTTCTGAAAAAAACGGTGCCAACAGATTGGAATGGATTTCTGTGGATAATGTAAATAATAAAGAAGCGTTACAAAAACTTGTTTTCGTAGTTGATAACGAAGCGCCATCTGTTCATTATCATTTTAGTGTTGAACCGATAGGAGAGAAAGTTGTGAGAGAAGAGCAGTATGTGATTTATCCATCCAATACCAAATTATATATTGGGGCAACCGACGATGTTACCGGTGAGGAAAGTCTTAAGTATACCATAAACGGGGGAACACCTTCAGGCAAAATTCCGGTTGGAGGCTTTGAATCCGGGAACTATGAAATTGAGATAATGGTATCTGATGTATTAGGAAATGAAACTGCAAAAAGGATCCGTTTTGCTATAGAAAATTAATCAGACATGTACAGGAGAATATTAATAATTACAGTTTTACTAATCTTGTCTGTCAGAATGTTCAGTCAGGAGGAGAATTATATTTCTCTTTATATGTTCAATTTTACGAGGTATGTTGAATGGCCGGTAGAGAAACGTTCCGGGAACTTTGTGATTGAAGTACTGGGGCATGTTTCTGTTTATGAAAAATTGAAGGAGATGGTTTCCGGGAAAAAGGTTGGTAATCAACCAATAGAGGTTCGTAATTATATGTCGGTCAATGAGATGGGGCAACCCCATGTTATGTTTGTTGGCCACTGGAAAAGCCGTGAAATGCCTCAGGTAATTGATAAACTGGGAGGAGAGTCGACTTTGATAATTGGCGAAAAGGAAGGGATGATTGACCAGGGAGCAGCTATCAATTTTGTTATTCGTGAAGGAAAGATAAAGTTTGAGTTTAAAGAAATTAATGCCAGGGATAGGGGATTGAGTGTTAGTTCCCGTCTGCGGCAAATGGGCATAGTACTTGAATAATCCGTGTAAAGTAAGTGACGGATCCATAATTTGCTTTTTTAGTTGTCGCTTTCTGGTGTTGGAAATTAAGCATTTAGGTTTGTTGAAAAATGGCTGTCATAAAAAATGACAGCCATTTTTTTCATTTTGAGAAATCACCTGCAACCAATATGCTAAATGACGCGGGAAGTTTTTCTTTCTGCAATTTTCTTTTACTCCAAAAAAAATCATGGAGGAATAGGAAATTGTCTGTTCTAATCTGAATTTGCAGACTCTTATCAATTTGGCATATTAATTGTATAAATAATAAGTAAATAAAAAATAAGAAATAATACAATAACAATTGATTGTGTGTTATTTCTGATTAATCTTTTTTAATCTGAACGTTATGAGAAAGTTATTCTTTTTAGTTGCAATAGCTGCTTTTTTGGGCGCGTGTGAGAAGGATGATCCACCCGCGGAGTTTCCTGCTGATCCTTCGGATAATGCAGGTAACCTGATGATTGTTAACAGCTCTAATCGCCAATTGGTCTTATATGACGGTGATACGCCAATTAGGTTTGTACCTAACAGCGAGACTGATTATTTGGTCAATATTCCAGCTGAAGGGGAAATAGCTGTCGATTTAAAGCTCTACGACTGGGAGGATGTGAGAGGCAATATTAATAATCCTGATCCAACACAAATCTACAAGAGGTGGAGTGTGCCTATATCCGGTAGTACTGACAGAATAAACCGTGTGACCTGGCATGTGAGCAACGATCCGGATAATAAGGAAATGGCCAATATTTATTTCAACTATTATGGAGGATCTGAGGAGTATGTTGATGTTTATTTGAATGGACGTGAAGGGGCCAAAATAATGACCTTGAAACCCGGTGACCAGCAAATGCAAATAGGACTGGACTTTGGTAATTACACTTTGCATTACCATTATTGGAATTCTGATCAAACAACTGCAGATGGAAGAAATTACCTTTCATGGATAGATACCCAAATGATTGGGGAAGATGAGGTGGATATCTGGTTGGTTTTAAACAGCAGCAGGGAAGAGATGAGCATGACTGTCCCTCACCTGGACGCCGAACTTGAAGAAATTTCCCGGTTTGGATTGTTGAAAGTTGATAATCAACTTAGTGAACCGGTAGAGATTTATGCCGGAGATTTGAAAATTGAAAGCATTATGTATCTCGATGGGGAAAGCAAAGATAATTTGTCTACAATCGGTCAGGGAAGCAATGGTGAATTCTATATTCCAATTCCGGATGGTGAGGAAACTGTATCATTAAACTTAAGGGCACAAAAGCTTAGCGGTGCACCGGTGAAAAATGAAACTGTCACCCTCACGGTAGACCAAAGCTTTACCTGGGTGATTGATTCTAACTAATTCTTTGCAGTAAGCGCAAGGGTCTGTTTCAGAAACATAATGAAAAAATTGTGTTTCTGAAACAGAATAAATGATTCCTAAAAAGCGAAACCCGATTTGAATGATAACTATGGCTCGGAGAATATTAAATAACCGGATTACACCGACTTATCTTTCTTCATGGTTGATGCTGTTGTTCTTTGGCGGTTTCCTGGCAGGATGCAACAGTCAATTTGATGAGAAAACCGGTTGTACCGATCCACGTTCATTGAATTATGACCCCGATGCAGTTTACGATAGCGGAGAGTGCGATTACAGCGACAGTTACCGGTATTACATGCCTGAGTATTGGAGTGAGACAGATGAGGAGGGCAATCTGGTGGTCGTTAATCAGACCGTGTCACCGCTTCTTTTATACTCCGGATCAACCCATCTCAGGGTTATACCTCCCAAAGCAGAGGAATTTCTGGTTGATATACCTGTAAAAAGTGAGACTACGCATCTTTCTATCTATAAGGCGGAGGATGTTGATTATGTTGAATCGCCTCCGCAGCGTTCTTTTAAAAGCTGGGTGGTTGTTCTTCGTGCCACTGATTATGAAGAGGTGCCATTGGGTTGGGTTGTAAGCGATTTAGTAACGGGTGAGGGCTCTGGCTCTATTATGCTATCGTATCCTCATTCAAATTTGGACGAAAACCGTTTGCCCTGTAATGTAGATGTGTATTTGCACAGCAAAACAGGTGGAAGGATTACCTCGGTGAAGCCCGGAACAGATCAGGAAGTGCGGATTGATTACGGAACTTACAGGTTGTGGTTTCATTATTGGGAGTCTGACCCCACATCGCCGGAAAGTATTCAAACACTTGGCTGGAAAAATACTTCTGACATTGTATTGAATGCGAATTATAAATCCAGAGATGTTCTGATTCCATCTTTTGAAGCTGTTCCCGAAGATGCTGCTGCAATAATGGTTGTTAACAGATATGGGGAGACATTAAGCGTTAAAATGGGCGACAGGTATATAGAAAATCTTGTTGTGGGCCGTGAAAATACGCAAGGCATGTCCACAATAGCCAATCGTGATACGATGATTTATCCTGTAACACCCGGTTGTTATCTTCTTAATTTTGAGGAATTGGATGGAAGTCAGGCAGATGCCAGGTTTTATGTTGATTTGAATAAACTTTTTGTGACCCGAATAGTTAGTGGTGTCGCCCGAAAAGAAATTGTTGTGAATAACCAGACAGAGTGGTCACTGTTTTTGGGAGATGATTATTATCTGGGGGCTGAAATGGATCCTCAGCAGCAAAAAAGTGTTCATCTGCCCGAAAACCTTAATTTGGTTAATGTTTTCAATAGTGACAGCACATTTTTTAAGCCGGTGGCTATTGTGAATGACACTTTGACAATAACTGAATGATGAAAAAATCTTTTTTTACCATAGTTTTTTTGTTAGGTGTCGTTTGGTTGGCTAATGGGCAATCACGTATTTCCATTACCGGTGGCTATGAGTTGGGATTGATGAATACAGGACGGGTTGGAACAGGCTATAAGCAAAATATGAAATCAACCCGATATGTGGCCGATTTTGCCTGGCGCTATAATGGGGCCAATCATCTGGTAATTGAAGGTGGATACAGGTACGATTCATGTGCTTTTGTGAATAATGTTGAATACTTGTTGCCGGACGAATCTTCATTTGATCGTTACCATACCAATAGCATGATAAAGATGAAATCGGCGATGTTGGGACTCGCTTACCGATTGGCTTTAAACGGCGAAAACTTTGGGGTCAGTCTTCAATCCGGACTTTCGGGCCAATATATTTTCGAAGCCTCACGTTACAGGTTGCCTGATGAAGATTTTGAATACAGGCTTTACGATGAGATTAACTCTGTAAACCTGCTGTGGCGGACAAAAGTGGCCGTTAGATACAACGTTTTTTACGTGTTGGTGGGGTATGAGTCACCGTTTTTTGATACCCTTAATCACGATGAAATATTAAAGACACTACCGGGAGATGAGTCAAACCGGGCAGATGACCTGAGAGGAGTCAGGCTCGATTCTGATGCATTTTTTGTCTCCTTTGGTATGCGTCTTACACTTGGAAAAGTTTACAAGGCCTTTAATAAGGCAGTTGCCAAACATAATTAATGATAATAATAGGTGAATAATAAATTTTTAAACATTTAAAACGATTAAAAATGAAGAAATTAAGATTTTTTACCCTAATGGTTGCAACCCTGATTATGGGGCTTAGTTTTACTGCTTGTGAAGAAGATGGGAGTCTTCTCGAAGTAATTGATGATGAGAATGATGATACTGATGGAGATGATGATACTGATTCAACTCCTGCCATTTCCATAGAGGAAGGTGATAATACCGCTACTGAAACTGTGTATGTCTCTGATCTGGCCAGTGATGCTGAAGTAGTTGAGGTAGAGGTAACTTTTTCATCCACTGATGATAAAATGAGACGTTTGTACATGACTCAAAATATTGCCGGTGCCGGAGCTGAGAAGTTCGAACTGGAAATGGAAGGTCTTGACAAGAAAGGTGACGGATCACTGGACTTGAGCAGCGATAACGGAAACGGATTTACCTATAAGATTCCTTTCCCGGTGCTGTCTGAGGTTGAAGATGGAACCGTTGAGTATAAAATTTGGGCAACGTCAGGACGTGGCGACTACCGCGATGCAGAAAAGCGCCTGGTTGCCGGACCCGGAACCATTACTGTTGATTATGGTGGTGACAATCCTGCTACCGTTGATGTTAAAGAATATACAGCTGTTTTATTGGCTGCCCCACTTGCTGATGGTTCTTCTGAAACTTTCATTTCACTTTTAGATGGTGAAGTTTATGCATTGAGTAACGAAGAGTATACTTCTTATTGGGATTTTGGATACTATTATTTGAATAACGACGGTCCTTCCTTGGCCTCAACTGCAAGTTATCCTGCATTGTTTGATCATGACAATGATGAATCAACAGATCTTGTAGCTATTTCCGGATTAACTGGTACAGCTCAGGAAGAACTGAATAGTTGCTACTTCACACCTTCTTCAATTGACTTCGATGCAGTTCAGAGTTCTTCAGATCTTGATGGTATTACAAAATCAGCCGATGAAGCTGCGAATAATCTGGAAGTGGGTGATGTTATTGAGTTTGTAGATAATTATGGTAAGAAAGGAGTTATTAAGGTTTCAGATGTAACAACAGGTTATACAGGTTCTATTACTTTAGACATCAAAGTACAACCATAATTCAAACTTGATTCAACTCACGAGTTAGGATTTTAGCGTTAAAGTTACCCGGGGAGAGCCTCTGCATAAGAGGTCTCCCCGGGTTTTTTGTTTCTATATCTCCGGACTGAGGTGGTTCTTATTGTTTTCAACTGTTTTTATACTCAATACTCTGTTGGTTTTTTGTAAAAGGCTATGAATAAATTTCTTGTAATTATATGCGTGATTACTGCAAAGTCATGGTTATCAGCGTTATATGATTAGTCTTGAATCTTTTTTTTAAGTAAAATCATAAAGCGCTTAAAATTTGATCTTTAAGACTTTTCTTAGTTTTTTGAATATGCCGCAAAAAGAATCAAAATTTCTTATAGTCGGAATTTCCAGCTTCTAACTTCCAGCCTCCAGCTTCCGGCTTCCGGCTTCCGAGCGGCTGGGCTACTTACATCTAAAAATCTAGCGATCTATTGATTCTATTGGAGACAGAAAAAACTCAGTTATTTTAACAAATATATCCTTCAATTATTTTCAATTCCTCCTTGCCGGTGCAACTAATTCACTAAACAAACCTTAACTCCCACTTAATTCAAATCAAACTAATTTAAGAATAAATTTTTTGTTGTTATGAAGTCATTATTTACGATTGCCTTAGCATGTTTAATGCTTTTTTCAGTATCGGATGTTGAAGCCCAAAGAAGGGGTAAAAGAACCAAAAAGGTTGAAATACCATTGGAAGGTACTGTTTTTCACATCCGCAATGCTAAATCCGGAAAATTTCTAGATGTCAGTGGAACTGCCAATTCCAAAAAGGCACGAAGCAATGGAACCAATGTTCAGCTTTGGGATCTCGATGGCGGAGCTGACCAGAAGTTTAAATTCGTTCCGGCCGGTAACGGGTATTATCATATTCAAACCCAACATGCCAGAATGAATCTGGATGTGCATGGATGTTTTGAAGGCAAATGGTTTTGCGGAACTTACAAGAAAGACAAAGGTGCAAATGTACAGGTTTGGAGTGCCGGAAGAAGTGAACCTCAGCAGTGGAAATTGGAAAAAGGAACTGCTCCCGGGCGCTTTTACCTTAAAAACCGTTATTCAGGGAGATATTTGGATGCTAACAATTCAGATGTTCAAAAAAACGGGTGCAATGTGTTGCAATGGAACAAGGATGATAATACCAATAAGCAATGGGAACTTGTTGATGTGAAAACAGGCCAGAAATTTACGATGTAGGTATTTCACAGTAAATCCCAAAAATAAATTATATGTTAATACTGTTTCAAAACAGGGGACTCGCTTTTCTCTTTCTTCTCTTTGTTGTTTTACCAGGATGTGTTGCTGTTGGGCCACTCTCCCCCAAAAAATTGAAAAGTGATAAAAATATTGTGGTTAGAGGTGAATCTTTTACTGAAGATGTTGACCTAACTGAAATATTGGAATTTTCCCCATCTGTTCCGGGTGTAATGAAAGCTGTTGTGCACGGAAATTTGGTATTCGAAAAATGCAATTTTTATCAGTTTGTAACCCACGCTAAAAAAGACGGAAAGGAATATGTTGTTGAATTTAAAGGGGATTTGGTATTTGATGAATGCCTTTTTCGTGATACTGTGAACTTTGATTATTTGACCGTCAACGGAGATTTTTATGCCGGAAAATCTGAGTTTATGGGCCCCGCAGATTTTAATTATACCTGGTTTAAAGGACGAAACACTCTTTTTTCTAACTCGGTTTTTTATCAGGATGCCCGTTTCAATAAAACAATTTTCGAAAACCGGGCGCATTTTTTTAAAGCCGGATTCAAAAAGGCTGCTCTATTTCAGGCTGCCGTTTTTAAAGGGCGTGCTTTTTGGGGAGCAGCGACTTTTGACGGGTATGCAGAATTTGCTCAAAGCCGGTTTTTGCAGGATTTGAACATGAGTAAATCCCGGTTAAACGATCGGTCAAATTTCGGAGGAATGTATGTTGTGATGGATGCCATCTTTAATAATATGCACTTTGAAAAAATGGCTGATTTTTCAAAATGTGTGTTTTTCCAATCTCCTGAGTTTTCTGATACAGAATTTAAGGAGGGTCAAAAAGGCGTTAATGAGGAGTGATTTTTAAATGTATTAATAGATAGGTGTTTGTAATTTCTCAAACCCTGGAAGAGAAAATTCCGGTGGGGTATAAGGTGCAAATATCATATTGAAAAAACAGATTTATGAAAGATAAAATTTTAGGTTCAGCACGCACCGTAATGCTGGCAGCATTGTGTTTGTCTTTTTCCTCATGTGAGGAAATTGTAAATGAAATTGAAAAACAAATAGAGGACATTGGTAGCAAATATGTTTCGGATGCCGGAGGTACCGGTATCGACCATGACAAAGAAGTCGAAAGTGTAAAAAGTATTCCCAAAGATTTATCCCTGGTGACATTGAGCGATGCAGCCATGGAAATGCAAGACCGGGTGGTTTTGACAGATTATGTACCACCGGTTCGCAGTCAGGGGCAGTATGGTACTTGTACTGCATGGGCTACAGGGTATTATACACGTACAATTATGTATGCTCGTGAAAATGATTTATCGCCGACCGATCTGGAAGACGACAGCAATGTGTTCAGCCCGTTGGATATATACCTGTCCATTAGTCATGCAGATAATTGTGGTGGCTCCTGGCCTGGTAGTGCCATGAAAGTGATGCAGGAGAGGGGGATTGCAACTTTAGCAACGGCTCCTTATGAAAACCTGGGGGATTGCTCCCAGGGCCCCAAGTCCTCCTGGACTGCCGAGGCAGCTAATTACAAAATAGAAAGCTATAGGACCGTAGATCATCTTAGTGTCGAGGATGTGAAATCTTATATTCAAAAGGGACAACCGGTGCAGGTTAGTTGTGTTTTAGGGCTTGATTTTGCATATAAGAGAGATGGTGAGGTGATGTACGATGACGATTACAGTGCCGATCCTGAAGAGCATGGACGCCATGCTATGTGCTGTGTGGGTTTTGATGATAATAAAGGCAGTAACGGGGCTTTCCTGATTGTCAACTCATGGGGAGACAATTGGGGAGATGCAGGTTACTTTTGGGCCGATTACGATTATTTTACACGTGGGAAAGATCGTAATGGCTTGGTCTCTTATGCTTATGTTATTGAGGGAGACAAAGGCAAGCTGTCTGAAGACATGATGGATGAAAGTGTTATTAATCCCAATTATCGCGTTGAGGGTAAAGATTTAATGGCCATTAAGCTTGAAGATAACCTAAATGAAGATCCTGACTATCCTGATGATGATCGCTATATTACTTATAATGTTTTCAACCGCGGGGAGAGTGCTGTTCCTGCTTCTGATGACTGGAATATTGTGTATTACTATTACAACGCTTACGATCCGGAAAATGACTTTGGAATCCTGATATATGATTATTATACCGATGATGTAGGTCCGGATTATGAAGGCCAGTATGGTGATTTTGCCGGTGTTGATGTCAATCTTGAAGCTTTCGGAGATCGCAATTACTGGAATTATATCAATACACCTTCCGGCATGTCAGTGGCCACAGCTGCAGAAAATGACGGGTATGAATACAACTTCGAATTTGGCTATGCTCTTCCCGATGACCTGGATGGCGATTATTATTTTGTTCTGTATGCCGACGGATTCAATGATATTCAGGAGCAATATGAGCAGAATAACTTTATGTTTTTTACCGGAAAAGATCGCAAGCCTATCCAAATCGAAAACGGAGTGGTCGTAGAATCGTCTCTGAAAAGTTTTGGAAAACGCAGTGCCAACCCCGGAGAATTGAAAGAAGACAATCCCAATGCTTATACTATTGATGAGATAAAAGGATTAATTGAATATCAAAAAAGAGATGGCATTCTTAAGAACAAAGCCAATGAATTCCTGAAGAGTGCTAAAAAGGATCGTAAGACCAGAGGAAAGCGCATAGTCAGAGTAAATTAAAAAACATTATGTTTTTGGGTTAAGGTTGAAACACCTCCGCTGTTGGTTGCTGCGGGGGTGTTTTTTTGTGCCTTTGTAGCCTGCCGGAAAAGTTGAAATGACAGAATGTTGCAAGAAGACAAATCGAAGGAATAATGAATATGCGTTTGTAGTCCACTCCGGACAAAAACTCCCTAACTTCAATATCCCCTGAAATTAAGTCTTATCTGCCCGGGGTTATCTGAATTTGCCCCCTGCCTCCCGGGAGGCAAGATTATCAGGGGCTTGATGGATTAGCATTTTATGCATTATGCAGGTATTTAGAGAAAAAACCTAATTGTTAATATCATCGCAAATATAGAGCCAATTTCAACGGAGTATTGTTCTGCAACAAACCATTATAACACAGAACGATGCAAGCCACAAAATTTTTATGGTTTGAAATTCTGTTTATATACGACAAACTTTTCAACTCAGGTAAAGATGAACAGGCTTGTTAACTTTGTCGTAGTCTTTGAGTAATAGGTGGGGGATGCGCCAAAAGGCATTTAGTGAGTAGCAAGCCTATACCAGTTTTGCCGGATGTTGGGTGAATTTGAATTATACAAATTCATTTAACAAGACTTTGGCCCTGTTTTTTTTACGAAAACGAATTTTGTCCGAAATGCTGCAGAATCAGCGAATGCTTTAGGAGGTTTTATGCAGGTAATTGTTTTTAGGTGAATTTTAAGAATTCTTAATTCCCAGGGATGAAATAGAATGGAGTGATTAAAAATAAGGACCGGTTATTCGGCTTTTATCACAATCTTGCCACAAAACAAAAGTTCAAAGTTCTCTGAAATAAGTTTCCAGTAGTAAAGACCCTCGTCCAGGTTCTTTAAGGTGTATTCATTTTTTGTGGTCTCAGTTTCAATAATCCTGCTGCCTTCGTTGTTGAAAACCTCAATAATCAGCCTCTTTTTTCCGGGATTTTCCCATTTGATTGTTATTGAGTTGTTTGAATTTGTTACAGTTAGTGGAGAAACCACTTTCACTTCTCCTGAATTTCTTAAGTTGCCTTTGTATCGATCAACTAATTTTTCGAGATCTTCATCAGGTTCAAAATGAGCCAGAAACCTTATAGTATCAGCTTTTTCCTGAAGATGTGGGGGAACTCCGGAAGCTGGTGCTCCTGAAGAGGGTAAAGCTTGATTTCTTTCCGTATTTTCAGGTTCTTTTTGGTGATTGTCTGCAATGAGGATATTATCTCCGGAAGTGTCAGGTGTGGTATTCTTCTTTTTTATCTCAGAATTAATAATGTCATCTGTTTCCCCGGACTGATCATCCTTTGTAACTAATGTTTCGGCCTCGCTTTTGGCGCCGGAGTCCTTCTTAGTTATAGTTCCATTTGAGGAAGCTTCTTTATTGTTGGAAATGGTTTCCTGTGTCAAAAGACCTCCTTCATTATTTGTAGCCTGGTCGTTTAGGTCAAATAGTAATAGAATCAGTGCAATGGCAGCAGCAATTGAAGCCCCCCATGCAATGAATTTTTGAATCTTGTCTTTTTTCTCAACTTCAGGAGTGATCTTTAATTGTTCACTATGAACAATATCTGCAACCGTCAAAATTTCTTCCGCACACTCATCACACTGCACAACATGCTCACGGATATAGCGAGGCAAACTTTGATAGTTGCCATTCTCCAGAGCTTCTGCACACATTGCAATTTCTTCTTCTGTGAGGTGCTTGATCATTTTGATGAATTGGTTTTTTTGCTCGCCCAAATATATTATTTAATTGATAAAAGGGCCAATTAAAATCGATGAAATAACACTATTCCCCGATGAAAGGTAGGAATGATTTATTAAACTTCAGTTGATTTGGTTTTGCTTGTCAATAATTCCATGAGAATGGTCAGGCTTTCGTGGTTGTGAGATGAAATCCCATTGCCATTAAGCCTGTTTAACAAAGTTGTCATGCGACTGTTCAACCACATTCTTACCGAATCGCTTTTTACACTTTTTTCTTCAACTGCATTAACGACTTCGGCAAGTTGTTCAAACTTTTCACCTTTTGAAGCTGGCTCATTTTGGCTGAGGAGGGAAGAAATTGATCTTGCACTATCAGGGTGATAGTCTTTTATATCCCTGTCGTTGATTGGGATATCGAGATAATATTTCAGGAACAAATTTAACTTTGCACTTTCTCCATTAAAAAACTGAAGGGCATTTGAAAGTCTTTTGACTTCATGCTTGAAATGCACATCTTTTTCAGTTTCTAGATGATGCGTGTTATTGTTAATCTCAGCAACGGTTTCCATAGCTTCATGCAATTGATTCCAATGTTTTTTTTCTTTTCTGATAAATTCACAGCACATGCGGTTAGCTACTGCAATGCAATAAGTCGTGAGTTGCGATTTACCTTGAAAAGCACTTAAAATCTTTTCCCGGTTGTTCCAGAATTTTTCAAATACTGACATTTCAGCATCCGAAGCTTCCCTGGAAGGGATACTCCCTTTGGCAACATATCTGGAGACTACTTTCTTTATAATCTCCATTAATTGCTCCGCTGGAATTACCGGTTTTAAGGATTGGTTGCTTTTACTTCTCATTTTTGAAAAAAATCAATTGCAAAAATGCAACTTTTGTTTGATTTTGAGCTAATGGTCACTGTTGGTTGTTTTCTGTATCTCTTTTTGATCCTGATTTTCCGTGTTTTATGGGGTTGGTTTTGAGTTGCTTATTCTATCCATTTTTTTCTTACGTATATCATGCTTAAAAGTTTTTTAGAATACTTTTAAATTAGGCCTTTTGAGTTTTTGAACTAAAAAGCACAAAGATAAATAATGATTGCCCATTATAAAAAATAATAATAGAGAAGGGATGAATTTATGAAGGCCAGCTTTGTTACCTGGGTTTGCTTAAAATTGGACAATACCTCCTGAAAAGGATAAGACAATTAAAAGGACTCTGTGGGCTATGGCTTTAATAAAAAGTTTCCAGATTCAGGCTTTTGAGGATTTTGGTATTTTTGTTTGCTTACGATTTTGTGTTCACATGGGTGTTTGATCAGATGATTTTTATCATAATAACATGTTTTCGGGTGATTAAGATGCAGAAAAACAGCTGTTAAGGTTGTTTTTTGATCGGTGTTAAAAAACTTTCAAATTGTTACTGCGTATAAAAAATATCTCTAATTTTGATGAAAATAATTGACTAAAAATCCAGGGATATGGAAAATAAATTTCAATCGTTTATGGACACTGTCAGGATGAAAAATCCTGGCGAAGATGAATTTTTACAAGCTGTTCAGGAAGTTGTTGAAACAGTATGGGATTTTTATCTCGAAAACCCCCGCTATCAAAAAGCAAAGATATTGGAGCGTATGACAGAACCTGAGAGAGTGGTGATGTTTCGCGTACCATGGGTAGATGATAAAGGAGAAGTTCAGGTTAATCGCGGTTACCGGGTTGAGTTTAATTCGGCAATTGGTCCCTATAAAGGTGGGCTCAGATTTCACCCGAGTGTAACCTTAAGTGGTTTGAAATTTCTTGGTTTTGAACAAACTTTCAAAAATAGTTTGACCTCGTTGCCTATGGGTGGCGGAAAAGGCGGTAGCGACTTTAGCCCCAAGGGTAAATCTGACAATGAGATTATGCGTTTTTGCCAGGCGTTTATGTCAGAATTATTCCGTCATATCGGACCTAATACTGATGTGCCGGCAGGAGATATTGGTGTCGGTGGCCGTGAGATTGGTTACCTCTTTGGCATGTATAAAAAGCTTCGCAACGAGTTTACCGGTGTTCTAACCGGAAAAGGACGTGAGTATGGTGGAAGTCTGATTCGTCCCGAGGCTACAGGATTTGGAGCGGTTTATTTTGTGCGGGAAATGCTTAAAGAGAAAAGTGATACCTTAAAGGGCAAAACAATTGCTCTTTCAGGATTTGGCAACGTTGCCTGGGGAGCTGCCCTTAAAGCTACCGAACTGGGAGGTAAAGTGGTTACCATCTCCGGTCCGGATGGTTATATTTACGATCCGAATGGTATTTCAGGCAGTAAAATTGATTATTTGCTCCAACTTAGGGCATCTAATCAGGATATTGTGGAACCATATGCGGAGAAATACGGAGTGGAGTTTTTCAGGGGAAAACGTCCCTGGGAACAAAAGGCAGATATTGCCATACCATGTGCCATTCAGAACGAACTGAACCTTGAAGATGCTAAAATATTGGTGTCTAATGGTTGCCAGTTGATTGCGGAGGCTTCAAATATGGGATGTACTGCTGACGCAGCTGCTTATGCCGCTGAGGAGATAATGTTTGCCCCGGGCAAAGCTGTGAATGCAGGAGGTGTTGCAGTTTCAGGTTTGGAAATGAGTCAAAACAGCATGCGCATCGAATGGAAAAAAGAGGAAGTGGATGAAAAACTGAACCACATCATGGATAATATTCATGCTAATTGCGTGAGATATGGAAAAGGCCTTGATGGCAAAATAAATTACGTAAAAGGTGCCAACATAGGTGGCTTTGTGAAAGTGGCAGAAGCGATGTTGGCCCAGGGTGTTGTTTGATAAACTGTAAAAAAGGCCTGCTAAAAAAGTCAAAAGAGCAGAATTTACAAGCCAACCCAATTGAAGGAGTATTGAAATACTTCGAGGTTGGAACGGTGAAGTAAATTTTGTTCTTTTGATTTGCCGTTTACTTATATAATACTCCGTTAAGCTTTTGCATTATGCTTGTAATCAATTATTTGCAAGCATGTGGTGTTTTGGGCTAATGTGCAGGTTTTCAGTGTTAAAAGATTTTTCAGCGCCCTAAATATTAAGTTTGAAAAAACCTTGCTTTTCCGGGCAGGGCTTTTTCCTGAATACGGGTAGCAATTTACGATAGTTGTGGGTTTATGGCTTTAATAACTAATAAAAGTTATCTTTATTCCTTAGATAAATAGTTAATTTTGCTACATGATTGATACACACTCACACATTTACCTGCCCGATTTTGATGAAGACCGGGCAGAGATTGTCGCAAATGCCCAAAAAGCAGGTGTTCAGAAAATTTTGATGCCAAATATTGACGGACAAAGCGTACGATCAGTTATATCTGTTGAAGAAGAGTTTCCGGGGTATTGCTATGCTATGATGGGGCTGCACCCCACCTCGGTGAAAGGTGATTACCTGGAGCAGCTTGCCAATGTTGAGTACTGGCTTCGCCAACAGGATTTTCTGGCCATTGGAGAGATTGGTATTGACCTGTACTGGGACAAAACCTGGGAGAGAGAGCAGCGAGAAGTTTTCAGAACCCAGCTTAACTGGGCCAAAAAAATGGGCAAACCTGTTGTCATTCATGTAAGAGATGCTTTTGAAGCTGTTTTTCAGGAATTGGATAAGGTTCATGACGGGAGTCTGAAAGGTGTTTTTCACAGTTTTTCGGGAAATAAATCCCAGGCCAGACGAGCTGTTGAATATCAGGGATTCATGCTGGGAATTAACGGCATTGTAACATTTAAGAACTCCAATCTGGATAAAGTGTTGACCGAGATGGGGCCGGAGAAACTTATGATTGAGACTGATGCCCCATACCTGGCTCCGGTTCCATACCGGGGGAAACGCAATCAGCCCGCTTTCATTAAACATACCCTTGAAAAACTTGCTGCTATATTTGATATGACACCCCGGGAAATGGATGAACTGACAACCCGGAATGCAGCTCAACTATTTGGGTTGGATGTGCAGTAGTTCTTCATCCCGATGATATCCTCCTTTGCCTGCAAAGAAGATAAGTCAATGGTTGTTTTTCATTAGGTTCAGTTGAGTGCTCATTTCTATTTTGTTTTAGAGGTGCAGGAGAAAGGTTTAAGCCTTTTTTAATTCCAAGGACATAAATTGCTTAGATTCCGGTTGCAACGATGCTGATCAATGTTTATCGTAATCTAATGGGCGGATAATGTAGTTTAATTTTTCTGAGAATGAACAAACGAGTCCTTATTATATATACAGGTGGAACAATTGGTATGGCCGTTGATGCGGATACCAATGCATTAGTTCCTTTTGATTTTGAGAATATTTCCCGAAAAGTTCCTGAACTTAAGAGGTTCGATTTTAATGTGGATAGTGTCTCTTTTGATCCCATTGTTGATTCTTCTGAAATGGCCCCGGATACATGGGTGAAACTAAGTGGCTTGATAGAGAAATATTATCCTGATTATGATGGTTTTGTGGTTTTACATGGAACAGACACCATGTCATACACCGCCAGCGCTCTTAGTTTTATGTTGCACAATCTTCAAAAACCCGTAATTCTTACGGGTAGCCAGCTGCCTCTGGGGGCCATCCGTACCGATGGGAAAGAAAATCTTTTAACTGCATTGGAAATTGCAGCCGCTCATAAAAATGAGCAAGCATTGGTACCTGAGGTGTGCATCTATTTTCAGGATAAGCTTTTTAGGGGAAACAGGACCACGAAGTATAATGCAGAGCATTTCAGAGCTTTCAGGTCTGATAACTATCCTCCTTTGGCAGAGGTTGGCTTGCATATTAGGTATAATTACCCGTATATTCGCTATACCACCTTAAGCGGTACATTCTCAGTAGCCAGGCGTATGAATAATAATGTGGCATTATTAAAGATGTTTCCCGGAATAAATGAAAGTGTGGTGCGCTCGGTGCTTGAAGCTCCCGGAATAAGAGGTGTTGTGCTGGAAACTTATGGTTCGGGGAACGCCCCAACCTTAGATTGGTTTATAAAAGCCCTTCGCGATGCGATTGACCGGGGGGTCATTATAATAAATGTCACACAATGTTTGGCCGGTAATGTTGAGATGTGGCGCTATGAAACCGGACGTCATTTACTGAATATGGGAGTCATCAGCGGGCATGATATCACCACTGAGGCAGCGCTTACCAAGTTGATGTATCTTTTGGGGAACAGCCCTACCGAAGAAGAATTAAAAATGAATCTAAATGAATCCCTAAAAGGCGAAATGAAACCCGTTTCGATGTAAAGGTCAAGAGGTAAGTGTGGTTAGTTGAATTTGACGGCTCAAGGGCTCTTGCATAAATTCAACTTTTTTTAGCAGGAATTTAAACCCTGAACTTGTAATTGACATTTTTTTTGTAATTTGCAACCCTGAAAAATGGGCATCGAATAAAAAATTTTGTCATTTTATGAATTGATTTTAAATTTGTTCCTCACTTTTCAAACGAGAAAAAAAGAATTATTTTTGAGTATTAACAAACCAATACAAATCAAAATTTATTACAGATTATGAAAAAGCTATTTGCGTTTTTGGCAGTTTTTGGGATGCTAAGCATGGGTGCATCATCCATTTATGCTCAGGAAGAAGACCAGTCGGTAGCTGAGGAGACCACCACCGAACAGGTAACCGAGCAGGAGACTGCAACACAAGAAGAGATGGTTGAAGAAGATGCAGCCGCCATGGAGAATGAAGAGCCCAAGGGAATTCACAAGCAAATTAAAGCCAAGTTTATCGAAGGTGGCGCCATGTTTATGAGTTTTGTACTTTTGGCACTTGTTTTCGGTTTGGCTATTTGTATTGAAAGGATTATTTACTTAAACCTTGCATCAACCAACACCAAAAAGCTCCTTCAGAAAATTGAAGAAGCCCTTAACGAAGGTGGTGTCGAAGCAGCCAAAGAAGTATGTCGTAATACTCGTGGTCCTGTTGCTTCCATTTTCTATCAGGGACTTGATCGTTTCGATGAAGGTATTGAAGTGGTTGAAAAATCAGTGGTTTCTTATGGTTCTGTTCAAATGGGACTGTTAGAAAAAGGATTGACCTGGATTTCATTGTTTATTGCCATTGCTCCTATGCTTGGTTTCATGGGTACAGTAATTGGTATGATCGACGCTTTCGACAGTATCCAGGCAATGGGTGACGTTTCTGCAACTGCTGTAGCAGGTGGTATTAAAGTGGCCCTTATTACTACAGTGTCCGGTTTGATCGTAGCTATTATCCTTCAGGTGTTCTACAACTACCTTGTATCTAAAATTGACGGTATCGTAAACACTATGGAAGATGCTTCTATCTCATTGATGGACATTTTGGTGAAGTATAACATGAAAAAATAATTGTCATTATGACTAAGCTTTCAAAATATTTGAACATTGTTTTATACATTCTCCTGGCAGTAACGCTGGTGTTTGCAGGATTGTTTTTCTTCGGAGGCGAAGTGGAAAATGCAGCATTTACAACACCTATTTACACTGAGTCGTTTCTGAACTGGGGCAAAATGTTGTTGGCAGGTGCTGCTGTCATCTCCATTCTTTTTGAAATATTCAATCTGATTGTTCATCCTCAAAGTGCTGTCAGATCGCTTATTTCAATTGCCTTGTTGGGAGTTATTGTATTGGTTGCCTACAGTATGGGAGACGGAACCCCGTTGCAGTTGGTTGGTTACAAAGGAAGTGATAACGTGCCCAGCATGTTGGTCTTAGGTGATACATTCCTGTATACCACTTACATTTTGTTGGGTGGTGTTCTGTTGACAATCCTCTACACTGAGGTGTCCCGAATTTTTAGATAACAACATTTAAGCAGGGAAGGAGTGTTATACTCTTTCTCGTGCTTTGAAAAATTATTAAATTCTATGGGAAAAAGAGATATTCAGGAAGTGAATGCAGGATCGATGGCCGATATTGCCTTCCTTTTGCTTATTTTCTTCCTTGTGACTACAACCATGGACACAGATTCCGGATTGACGCGGATGCTGCCCCCACCGGTGCCACCGAATGAGGAGCCTCCACCGCCAATTAAAGACCGGAATGTGTTTGAGGTTCTGATCAATGCCCAAAACAGGCTACTGGTTGAGAATGAGCCCATGGAGTTGAGCGAGATTCGGGATGCAGCCAAGGAATTCATTGAAAATCCTTTGAATGAGGATAACCTTCCCGAAAAGCAGGAGAAGGAAATCGAGTACTTTGGTATTTATCCGGTGACGAAAGGGGTTATTTCCCTGCAAAACGACATGGGAACGCAGTATCAGACCTATCTCTCTGTTCAGAATGAATTGGCCGCGGCCTATAATGAACTAAGGGATGAACTGGCTCAACGAAAGTTCGGAAAGAAGTTTGACGAACTGGAAGATGATAAGAAAGAAGCAATTCGGGATGTCTATCCACAGAAGATTTCCGAAGCTGAACCTAAAAACTTAGGAGGGAACGACTAATGGCTAAATTTAGAAAGAAAAAGGGTAGTGGTCAGCAGGCCATTAACACAGCCTCTCTTCCCGATATCGTTTTTATGTTGCTGTTCTTCTTTATGGTAAGTACTACTATGAAGGAGGTATCGCTTAAGATTCAGTTGAAGCAACCCGAGGCTACTGAATTGAGCAAGCTGGAAAAGAAATCATTGGTGACTTATATTTATGTGGGTGTTCCCCAGAAACAATATCAAAGCACCTTTGGCTCTGAGCCCAGATTGCAGCTCAACGATCAGTTTGCAACTGTTGATGATATACGTAACTATATTGTGCAGGAGCGCGAATCGATGAGGGAGAGTGACCGGTCTAAAATGACCGTTTCTATTAAGGCTGATTATGATACGCCTATGGGTATTATTACTGAGGTAAAGCAGGCGCTGCGTGAAGCACAGGCTTTGAAAATCAGTTATTCTGCAAGAAAAGCAGACAAAATACCTATGTAATTCAGACAATATTTTCTGATAATACAGAAAAAGGAGGTGGGAGTTTTCTCAACTCCTTTTTTTTGTCTCAAAATTCTACAGAAACGGCCCTGGTTCCTTTTTCAATTTTGCTGTAAGCAGATTTATCTACGCCAATATGCGTAGCCACCTCAATTTGTTTGAGATTCTTTTCTTCTCTGATACTTTTCATTTAAAACTCAAAGAAGGCAAAATACATGTTCCAGGAAACCGAAGAAGAAACAGCCGGATTTTAGAGCTAAAACCCTTTCAAATAGTGGAATTACATGAATACCTAAACGAAATCAGACCAACGATATTAAAAGAAATCAAAAAGCCACGGTCAGCCAGAAAACCCGATAAAATGTAAGCCATCGGTCTGCCACGTATTGCATCCTCCGGCCGGCAGCCGTTACTTTGTTGTCAAAAAATGAGGATGACACTGACAACTTTTAAGCAACTCTACCAAGAATACCAGGAATCGGGCCTGAAG
>NZ_QEWP01000028.1 GCF_003121985.1 Marinilabilia rubra | reverse complement strand
CTCCAACTGATTCCAATAAATTCTAAGAGATTCCAGTAGAACTTGGAAAAATCTAATTCCCAGACCGGCACCCCCGGGCTGGGAAAAATTCTTACTTTTACATTACGTGGGAGGCCGAAGGCTTACGGCCAAAGGCCTGTCTGAAAAATGTGATTCTCAAAATTCATTTTTTCATAGAGGAAGAAAAAAAGAACAAGAATGATATTATTGCCCAATATACCAATCATACATCCTCTCAATTCCTTCTTCAATATCTATTTGGTGATGCCAACCAAGATCATGTATCTTGGATGGATCAGTCAACTTTCTGAGAGTACCATCGGGTTTATCGGTGTTATAAAACAATTCTCCTTTAAATCCAACTTTATGCTTAATGGTTTCAGCTAATTCTTTAATGGAAACCTCTTTCCCTGTTCCAATATTAATGTGTGTATTTCTGACCTCCTTTTCACCTGAATGTGTATCGTTAAAATCCACTTTTTCCATAACATAAACACAGGCATCTGCCATCTCTTCAGACCATAAAAACTCACGCATAGGTTTACCGGTGCCCCATATTTCTATTGATGCTCGCGAATTGCTCGAATTTAAATCTGAATTAAAGCGAATCCCGTATTTGTCAAGAACCGCCAGAATTTCATCGTCTGAACTTTTTCCGCTAATGCCTTCAATAGGATTTCTGTCCAAATCCTTTCTCAGGGCATTCCAGTTATTTGTTTCCAAGCATTTCCCCAAGTGATTTTTACGCACCAATGCAGGTAACACATGCGATTTCTCCAAATCAAAATTGTCATTGGGACCATATAAATTGGTAGGCATCACGGAAATAAAATTGGTGCCATACTGTAAATTATAGGACTCGCACATTTTAATTCCGGCTATTTTGGCAATCGCATAAGGTTCGTTGGTATATTCCAAAGGGGAGGTCAACAGACAATCTTCAGGCATCGGCTGAGGCGCCTCTTTGGGATAAATACATGTAGATCCTAAGAACAATAGTTTCTTCACCCCATGTACATAAGCTGAGTGAATCACATTGTTTTGTATCGTCAGATTCTCATAGATGAATTGCCCCCTGTAAGTATTATTAGCTACAATACCTCCTACTTTTGCTGCTGCCAGAATTACATAATCAGGTTTTTCTTCTTCAAAGAATTGATTAACGGCCTGAGGATTCCTTAAATCAAGTTCTGACTTACTTCTTCCAACAAGATTGTTATAACCTTTATTTGGCAGTGTTTTCCAAAGGGCAGAGCCGACGAGGCCTTTGTGGCCTGCTATGTATATTTTTGAGCTTTTTTCCATGAAAAATTGTTTCTCGCTAGGACCGCTAAGTTTGCGCAAAGAACGCAAAGATTAGAGGCCATTGACCAGACGATTAATGCCGTCTTTCAGTAGTTTTGAATTGAAGTTAATAAGTAAACCCAGTTTAATCTCTGAAAGGCGCAAATAAGTTAATGTTTGTGCAAAGTGGACAGGGGCTAATTGCTCAACTGATTTTATTTCTACTATGAGTTTTCCTTCAACGAGTAGATCTATCCTATACCCAACATCCAGTTTTACACCTTTGTAATGAAAGGGCATCGCTACCTGACTTTTCACCCCCAGGCCTCGCTCTTCTAAATCATATTTAAGTGCCTGCTCATATGCCGACTCCAATAAACCAGGTCCGACTGTTTTATGCAAATGAAATGCTGTATCAACGACCATCTGAGCTATTTCATTTTCAGACCTCATAGAATAAACATTTATATAACTTGGCGACTTCCGCGAGAATTTAATCTTTGCGCCCTCTGCGAGAAAAAACTATTCGAAATAATTCAATACCCTATACCCACCATCTTTCAAATACTGATCCTTCTTCATTAGCTTAACATCCGACTCCATCATGTCTTTTACTAATCCCGCTAAATCATATTCAGGTTTCCATCCCAGTTTCTCATTGGATTTGGTAGGATCACCAATCAAAAGCTCTACTTCTGTGGGACGATAATAACGGGGGTCAACCTTAACAACCTCTTTACCTTCGGGAATTTGAAAATCGGGATTGTTACACTTTTTAATAACGCCAATTTCCTTCTCACCTTCACCTTTGAACTCTAATTCAACACCTACTTCTCCAAAGGCCATTTTAACAAAGTCACGGACAGAAGTTGTTATACCTGTAGCAATAACAAAATCCTCAGGCTTATCCTGCTGCAGAATCAACCACATGGCTTTTACATAGTCCTTGGCATGGCCCCAGTCACGTTTGGCATCCATGTTTCCTAAGAACAAGGTATCTTGCATGCCTAATGCTATGCGGGAAATAGCCCTGGTAATTTTCCGGGTAACAAATGTTTCCCCTCTTAACGGACTTTCATGGTTAAACAAAATGCCATTGCAGGCAAACATATTATAAGCTTCACGGTAGTTTACGGTAATCCAGTAGGCATATAGCTTTGCAACAGCATAAGGACTTCTTGGATAGAACGGCGTTTTTTCGGATTGTGGCACTTCCTGGACCAATCCATAAAGTTCAGAAGTAGATGCCTGGTATATTTTTGTTTTTTCAGTAAGTCCAAGTAGTCGAATAGCCTCCAAGATGCGTAATGTTCCAACACCATCTGCATTGGCAGTATACTCAGGCGTATCAAAACTTACCTTCACATGACTCATTGCCGCAAGGTTGTAAATTTCATCCGGCTGAACTTCCTGTATTATCCTAATTAGGTTAGTGGAGTCGGTGAGATCTCCATAATGCAACACTAAATTGCGATGAGATTCATGAGGATCCTGGTACATATGGTCGATCCTGTCTGTATTGAATTGTGAAGCTCTTCTTTTTATGCCATGAACTTCATATCCTTTCTTAATTAAAAATTCGGAGAGATAGGCTCCGTCCTGACCGGTAATGCCGGTGATGAGGGCTTTTTTCCTTTTCATTTACTGTTTTATAATGATTTAAATCTTTTTGCTTTAAGTAATACAAAAACAAGGGAAAATATATGGCATTCACCCCACTATAAGAGTAACGCCCTGAAATACAAGTCAATAGGACGAAAGAAAAAATAAAAAAACTAGAGATGGTATTAAATCTAAAATTGAAAAGAATACTCTTATAAAAATAAATTATTCCTAAAAACCCAAGTAATCCAATTGTCAAAACAAGGTCAATTACATCAATTTCTACAAATAAATAATAAGGATTATCAAGTCCAAATAGAAAGGACTTCAAACTAAACTCGTTCAAAATCAACGAAAAATTATCGATTAAAAGTTCAGATCTTAAAGAACTTAATGCGGCAATCAATCCTTTTTGCTTTAGAATATCATCCCAAAACGAAAAATTATAGAAGAATAAAAGAAAAACAACACTGAAGAAACCTAATGGAACAATAAATTTTCTCACCTGCTTTCTTTCAAAGAAAACAACCCCTAGTAGTAATAAATTTTGTAAATATATTGCCTTGGTTCCCACAAGAAATGAAGAGAAGAAAACAAATGCAAAAAATAGAAATTTTCGTTCACCCTCTATCCACCTATAATATAGATATGCATTACCAATCAAGTAAAACAATGAAACATCATTAATTGACATTCGAGGAAAAACACCACTGTAACCAAATCTTTCTGAGAATGGGTAGGATCTAAAAAACTCTATATCAAACGCGAAGCCAATCACAATTAGAACAGAGTTTATTAAAAATATTCCATCAAAAACGGGCAATACTTTGGGAAGTCTTATTTCATTATGATATTTAAGGAACAAAAAGACATAAAAATATAAAAATAACTTATCCAGATGTTTTATTCCCCAGAGAAGATTATTTAAACTATCATAATATCTAAAAGTTCCTACAGCAATTATAAAAAATGAAAAAAGAAAGAAGAAATTCTCGATTTTGTTATACTTTTTTCTATTCTTAAAAAGATATAACATAAGCCCTAATTGCCAAATTAACTTTGGTACTGAAGATGGACTTAATTTCCATTGAAAACCGTTAAAGAAAAAACCTCTATTTACGAATTCTAAAACAAAAAACAAGATCAAGGAGAAAACCAAATAAAAACCCGGCCTTAAAAATTTATATACCGAGTTTAGCTTTAAATACATCAATCAGAAATTTAGGTGAATAAAATAAGTATCTTTTCCATAATCGCTTTGGCTCTTTTAAAAGACGTATAAACCACTCAAGTCTGAGATTAATCCAGAATTTTGAAGGTCTTTTTACAGTCCCTGCATAAAAATCAAAAACAGCGCCTATGGAACAAATAATGGAGGCATTAATGTGGTTTTGGTTATGATAAACCCATTTTTCCTGTTTAGGAGCCGTCATTCCTACAAATAAAACCGTTGGTTTAAAGTTGTTAACGGCATCAATCATTCTTTGATTATCCAACTCCGAGAATCTTTCTTTATAAGGAGGTGAGAAAATGCCTGAACTGACATTAGGAAATTCACGGTTAATGCGAGCTTCTATTTTCGCCAATGTATCATCAGAAGATCCTAAAAAAAATACTCTTCCCCTTTCATGATTCATTTTTCGTAATAAATGAAAAAAAATATCTTCTCCTGCAATTTTCTGAATTTTCTTTTTGCAAAGTAACCTTGAAGCTAGAGTTATTGGAAAACCATCTGGCAATAGAACATCGGAATCTCTTAAAGCTCTACTAAAATCTTTATCTTTTTTAGCAATAACATAAGAATATGCATTAATGGTATTAATAACAATTGTCCCCACTAAATCTTGTTTGAAAAAATCAGACAATTTTTGATCAAACACCCTATAGCCTAAAACATTATTCTTCACAATTTTTCCTCTTTTCTAGAACTTCCTTATAAATTTCTAACATCTGCTTAAGATTAACTTTATCAGTATATTGATTTAAATATTGACAATAAGCTGCGTTACCATAATCTCTCATTAAAGCAAAATTATTAAATGCCCTGTTAATATTATCAATACCATCCTGTAAATCAATAAGATTAAAAAGCAAGCCTGTTGCTTCATGCTTTATTATCTCTTTCATCGCACCTAGCTTACTTGCCACGACTGGCAATCTATTTGAAAAAGCTTCTATTATAGTCATCGGCAGTCCTTCATACCAAATAGAAGGGAAAATTAGAAATGAAGCTTTTTTCATCAACTGATTCACCTGTTCACTATTTTGCTTCCCATAAACAATAAACTTATCTAACCCCTTCAATTTATTAATAAGTGGCCCGTCTCCAACAATTAATACTTTTCCATCAAGGTAATCATGCATTTGAATTAGTTTTGCTATTCCCTTTTCATGGCTTAAACGTCCCACAAATAATCCCAGATTCTCCCTCGTTGACTCTAAATTGTCACCTCTATATTCAATAAAGTTAGGTTTAACAGTTATTAGATCTTCAGATATTCCTCCTTCAATAAATTTACTTTTTGCAAATTCTGTTAAGCAAATAACTTTATCAATTTTTGTATTCCATGTATTTCTTTTTCTATTAACATAATCCATCATAGCTAAAGATAGTGACCCGAAAAAGGATTTTCTATAGCACCTATATAAAACAGAATGCATATAATTACCTGTAATACATTTTTCACACACTTTACTATTTTTCATTAACAAAGCACCAGGACAAATAATTCTATAATTGTGCAATGTTTGTACAACTGGTAAATCATATTCGTTCGCTAAGTCATAAATTGATGGTGAAATCAACGGGAAAAAATTATGAACATGAATTAAGTCAAAATCAGAATTTTCCAGAGTTCTTCTGATTCCTTTTTTTGAAGACTTGGAATAAATAACTGAAAAAAAAGTTTTAATTTTTGATAAAAATGACTTTATCTCCGTATTATCAAATTCAAGCAACTCCACATCATGCCCATTACGTTTTAACATCTGAGATTCCATTTTGACTACAGAATCTTCACCTCCTGCTTGCTTATACCTATTATGAACGAATAGAACTCTCACTTTCTCTAACAATTGTATGAATTTTTAAAAAGAATAAAAAGACAATAAACACCCAAAATTCAGAAAACTCTATGAAGTTATCGAAAATTACATTTAAAAATATATATATTACACTCAATATAATAAACCCTTTTAATCTATTGTCCTCTATTAATTCACTAACACGATTTATTTCCTTTTTAAGCATAACGAATAAAGTGATTGTAAATATAATACCATACTCACTTGTTAATGATAGAAGTGATGAAAATGGCTGATTCCTGGAACCGTCATTATACTTATCCATACTAATAATAGACATATCCCACAAAGGATGAATAAGAGTATCATGGAAGGCAGGCATGGATGTCCCAAATATCTTTACAAAAAGATTACTTGAATCAGAATTCAACAAAAAGGAAACCCGACTATTAAATCCTCCAGGGCCAGTTCCAAATAAAACCAAGCCTAATTCTTCACCTACAAAGTCAGTGAAATAACGAATCCAAGCTCTTATTTTTCCGGGAATATAGACTGAATCGTAATCGAAATCAGAAAAGAGAACAGTTAAATAATTAATATTTTCAGTCATATATGAATACACGTCGGAAAAAAAATAAGAAAAGATAAAGATTATGCCAGTTCCGATAAAAGCCAATTTAAAAAACAACTTAACGCTTAAAGACTTGATTAATGTATATATTACAATAGATAACAGCAATATAATAAGACCCAAACCGTAAAAACATAAAAAATGTGATAGGGAGAAATATAACAGTAAAATAATGTTTTTAGCCTTTTTTGCTTGCCTCTTTTCAGCACTAACAAGCTGACTGACATAGAATAAAACAAAATATCCGTTTAAAATAGCCAGTCCGTGATGAGCAATACCATGTCTTCCATAGATTCCAATAAATGCATCCTCTTGAGGGTAATGATTAAATGGGTTTAAAAAATATTGAATAATCCCCAAAGAATTATTGATAAACATAAACACAAATACAACCTTAAGTGTATAACTCAGAAGATTATTCCAATCCTTAATAATGGGTTTTGTCCCTAAATTTACTGGTGAACTAAACGCAATCATCAAAACTGAAAATAATAATATAATTGAAAATATTACATTTTCAAAGTTATTATACCCGAATAAGACTCCATATCCCGATGATATAAGCGATAGCAAGAATATGGGAATTATTTGCTTTTTTAAACGAAAAGGGAAGATAATATACAAAAGGGCAGGTAAAAGAGGAATAAGCATTAACAATGTTCCCCTCAGAAAAGTGAAGAAAAACAATACTAATATAAATATTACAACTTTTCTAAATGCAACTTTCAAAACTACTTTCTTTCAAAAAGGTTAATAACTTTTATGCCCTTTTCTTTAAAAAGGTAATTCCCAACGGAACTATTTTCATGCAACACTTTAACACGTTTTTTAAAAGCTCCGATTAAAAATACTAAAACTTCTGTAGGTGCAGAGTTCTTTAACAAGATTACATTTCCATCAATTTTTTCAAATTGCGAATAATTATTATATCCCGGATGCATCTTTATTATAAAAAACTCATCATCATCAATAAACTGTCTATAATCTCTAATATGATAAGAAGCGGAGTAAATTGTTACGCAATCAACATTTGTAACCTTAATAGTTGAAACCACATCTTGGAGATTGAAAATTCTTTCATAATAATCAAGTTTATTATATATTTCTTGTTTGAGACTTCTAGGAATTTCAATAACTTTCTTTTTATAAGTTAAATGAATATTTTCATATTTCATTTTATCAAAAACATAAATTCCTTTTACCCATTTAGAATTCCCAAAGTATAAACCACTTCCGATAATTTTAAAAAACAACCTCTTTAGCAGGTATATTATTCCTGTTGTTTTATCAAATGATTTTAATAAGTCCTTATTGTAAATCCCAATACCTTCTTCAACAACATAAATATCTCTCCCAAAAAGTTTGCATAAAGCCAATACAATATTGACCGTCCCAAAATCAGAATCAATATAGATTTGCTTGTACTCACAAGTAGTTAGTAGACTTTTATAAGCAGCATAAAGTGTCTTGAAATACGAAATATTTTTCCAGCATGATTTGTTTTTTTTTAATTCTTCATAAAGCTCCTCTGATTTATAAAATTTACCGACTAACCAAAGGTCAACAGAATTATGGCTTGATGGTAATGATGATACTACCGCATTTTGAATAATCAATTGAATTGGTTTTGAGCAGATAAACAAGCCAGAGTTTTTATTTTTCATCTTCTCTCCAATAAATTATAATCATTTAAACAATTCCTATTTGTATTGATAACGTTTAAAATCGCGTGTGTGTTTTTGGTGATTGCTTCGATCCATGACCGCACAATAAAAAGAGCTTCGTACTGATGTGAACAATGTTGCCAGCGGGAATAGGGCCTAAACACCCTATTCCGGCTATCAAAATACTCTTTATCAAAGTAAAAAGACATTATTGCAAAGACGCGATCTGAAGCAGTCTCGGATTAAAAGCGCCACATTAGGGCTATAGCCTCTAAAAATCCTAATTATTTGTATTTCAGACATTAATAAAATCAGGATTATTAATAACCTTTCTAATAGTATGCTTAACTTGTATCAATATTTTATAGTTAAGCATCAAGAAAATAAATATCGATGTAAAAAACCAAACATTGGAAACTCCCAGGATAATCATTGCAAGGGTTAAAAAATATGGGATAAATAATCTAATTGGATAAACATCCTTTAAAACAATAATTACTCCAACCCTAAAATTGAGGGTTTTCCTACCAAAAAGTCCCAATAAAAAAATATAGACTAAATTAGCAACCATAGTTCCTAAAATGACAAAATTAAAAGGAAGATGGAGGACTGATGCTAACATCCAAACAAAACTAACATTTAAACCAAGCGCAAAGATTGCAAGATACCCCAAGAATCTTTCTTTTCTTTTAGCGATAAGTAAACCGGAATATCCAAATGCATTAGAATACAAAACAACAGTTAGGGCCGTTAATCTGAATACATTAATAGCTTCATCGTACTGAGGAAAAAGCAAAACAAAAAAAGGCATGAAAACAATCCCTAAATGAACCAACAGGTGGGATGAAGTGATGTATATTCCCCTAAGATTTCCCAAAAGACCATCGATCATTTCCCCCGTTGTAGATGCCATGCGGTTTATTAATTTTGGGAAAATAAGAAATGAAAATGATTGCAGTAATAACAAAACAACATTTGCCAAACTATACGCAAAAGTAAAGTAACCAAATTCTTCTACAGTGTAGAATCCACTGATAAATGATTTCGTTGTAATAATAATCAAATAAAAAGAAGTATTATAGATAAACAAATGCCATCCTTTAATTTGAATGGTTTTAATTAATCTTCTAATAAATAAGGGTTTAAAACTAATCGGAGCTCGCCACAAAAACATAAGAAAGCAAAGTAAAAAAGCTAATACATTTGCTCCAACTAAAGCCCATAGCAAATTTTCTTTTCTAAACAACAAAATTGCAACTAACATAAAAACCGGAAATGCCGATTGATTTATGGCAATTTCAATGACACGCCCATAAACCCTAAAAACATTGCTAAACAATGTATTAAAATAAGCTAATATTCCGATCACAATAACAGCTGGCGAATAAAGGGAAAAATTATACTTCTTCCCAATATTTAATTCAAAAACCTCATCCCCAACAAAAAACAAAACCACCAACAAGGAAAGAGCTATTAACATCGAGAGTGAGGTCCCAATCACTTTACTTGTGTACCATTGATGCTTTTTCTCTATAGAAATAATGGCGTTTACCGAGTGAGCAATTCCAAGATTTATTTGTTCCACATATTGAATCACAAGTCTAATAAAGCCCCATATCCCCAAATAATAAGGACCAAGATAAATAGCAATAATAATTGAATTTATAAACTGTATAAAGTAGGTCGCATAGCGGCTAAATATATAATGTAATACTTTATTTGTTAAGGCTTTCTTTGCTATTTTAAAATAATTTGACATTCAAGTTTTAGTGACATTTTTTTTATTGAAATCGTCTTCTTCCTGCACAATAATAAATTAAACCTATTCAATCATGCTATTTGTAAATGGCTCCCCTTTCTCAATGTTAATTTGGGCAGTTTTCCCAAGAATTTCATTAAAAATTTTAGGAGGCATTCCATAACCTGGTCTAATACTCCTAACATTGTTTTCTGTGATTTTTTCCCCGGCTTTAATATTCTTCACAACAAAAAGCGATCGTCTCCTGTTTTTATCTTTATCAGAAACAGTATAATCAACACTTCCTAAAGCCTTTTCAGCGTTTCTAACCGAATCGACCATTTCTTTAAACTCATGAGGTTCCATAGAAAACGCTGAATCCGGACCACCAAGATTACGGTCAAAAATAAAATGCTTTTCAACCACAGTTGCTCCTAGTGAAACAGCTACTGTAGGCACAAGGCTCCCCAATGTGTGATCGGATAGTCCAACATCCACACCAAACCGTTCTTTCATATCAGGGATGGTTCTTAGATTGGCTTGTTGAATTGTTGCTGGATACTGTGATGTGCACTTCAACAATGTAATTTTTTCATTACCAGCCTTATGACAAGCTTCAATAGCAAGATTTATATCCTCAATTTCAGCAACGCCTGTAGAAATAATCATCGGTTTTCCTTTTGAAGCAGTGTATTCAATCAAAGGAATGTCTGTAATTTCGAATGACGCAATCTTGTACATCGGAATATCAATGCTCTCAAGAAAATCAACGCCCTCTTTATCAAAGGGAGATGAAAAGAAAACAAGTCCTAAATCTTCGGCTATTTTTTTTAGCTTAGGTTGCCATTCGTAAGGCATGGCAGCCTCGGAATATAACTTCCAAGGTGTGTATCCTTTCCATAAGCCTACTGCTTTTGGTGCAAAGTAACCAGTGTCTATATCAATGGTCAAACTTTGAGGTTTGTAGGTTTGAACTTTCACCGCATCGGCGCCCGATTCTGCAATAGCTTGGACGGTTTTTACTGCGAGATTAAAATCGTTATTATGATTAGCCGATAGTTCAGCTATTATAAATGTTCTATTTTGTTTCATTTCTTAATAATGGGATTTCCAGAAATCAAATATCTTTTGTGCTAATTCTTTGTTATACATAACAGGTTTTTCAACAATATCGGTAACAGATTGTATTATTATTGACTGAATGCCACTATCACACTCTTTTGCGATGGTAAGAAAGCTATCATCGACTTTCGTCATTAACTTTTCTTTTACTGGAATAACATTTCTCAATCTTACTTTTTGTCCATTTAATTCAAAATAAGCTCCTGTCCAAGGGTCAAAACTTCTTAGATGATTATAGATTTGTAGCATTGAGGTGTTAATATCAATAAGTCCATCAGAATCTTTTCTTTTCGGAAGGTATTTTGCTTTTTCATGATCTTGGGGTTTAGCTACAATTTCATGTCCTTCAACAATATCAAAAAGAAATTTCATCAACACTTCAAATTTAGCAACCGTAATTTTCTCATACAAAGATCCTTGAGTATCCCAGAAATCAATATCCACAGGTTTCTGAGTAATAATATCCCCATCATCAACTCCTTCTGTCACATAATGAAGGGTCACCCCTGTTCTATTCAATCCTTTCTTTAATGCCCAGATAACAGATGTGCCTCCCCTTAAATCAGGTAATAACGAAGAATGTAAATTAAAGGTGCCTATCTTAGATAACTCAATTAGTTCTTTTTTTATTATTTTATGAAAATTGGAAATTAGTATAATATCTGGATGTACTGCTTTTATTTCTTCTAAATAATCTTCCTCTTGAAAATCAGGCTGAATGCAATTAATATTTGCCTTTTTACATGCATTTACGACAGGATTACCGTTAAAATCATAATTTCGTGTTTCTCGAGTAATAACAAGTTCTATAGAAACACTTGATGGCAATACACCGAGTAATCTTTCTATTAAAATCTGACCTGCTTTGTCTATTGTAAGCAAAACAACCTTTAACTTCTTTTTCTCCATCATGCCAGTAAAATATTTAAAATGTTTTGGGTCCCATTAATGCAAATACTTTTTCTCATTTGTTCAGACATTTTTTTTCTTTCAGCATAATTATAGATAAACCTTTCAATGGATTTTGCAACCACTTTTGAATTTAAGTTTTTATAGATTCCTAAGTTTTCTCCTATACCGTAATTCTGTAAATAGTTTGCAATGTTGTTTTGCTGATTATTGAAAGAAATTGAAATAAATGGGATACCCACAACGGCCATTTCAAATCTTGTATTTCCTCCATTAATAATTGCACAATCATGGTTTTCCATAATTTTTGACATAATCTTAACATTTTGACATACTCGAAGGTCATGACAAGAATTTGAAAATATTGAATTAATATTTGTAATCCTTTTTTCTTTTATTGCTGCACCGAAAATAAAAGTTACTATTAATGGTGTTTTGATATTGATTAATGAGTTGGATACAAATTCGGTAAGACCATACGGATCACTTCCCCCCATGGACACAAGAATTTTTTTTGCATTCTTTTTTATTTCAAATGCTTTTTTCCCCTCAAATTCTTCTCTAAAAATGAAAAAATCATTTCCCGAATAGACTTTGGAAATTTCTCCATTTTCCTTTGGCTTAACTTCTTCATTAAACCTATATGGCTGAAACCCTATTTGAAAAATATAATCAGTTGGAATAGAATAATCCTTAAATGCATAATCTATAACACTTGCTGTTTTAATATCAGTAGTTTGTGCTATCCATTGATAATTTAACCAGGAATTCTTGAAAACATCAAGGATGACCAAACTATATTTATTTATTAGTGCTTTAAATCTTGGTAATTCAAAAACGTTTGATTCAGGAAGATTTTCTCTTATAATTTTAGCTGGCACAAATCCATCGCAAAAAAAATCAACATCAAATTTGTTCGAAAAGAATTTCTGAGCCAAAGCAACACTACGATACAAATGGCCATATCCAATGTCTAAATTTGCTTCTGTCAAAAATGCAATTTTCCCCTTTTCAAATGATTTTAGCCCCATAATCCAAACGTTCACCTATTACCTCAATTTTGGGTTGGTATGTTTTTTCTCCCATCGGCAGTTTTAAGAGGTTATCAATTAACAATTGAGGAGTATTAGCTCCAGCAATATGACTAAAAACATAATCACCGCTAAAGCGTAAATTCAAATCAATTAGATATCCTTTCCCATCTTTAAAAATCACGTCAAAGTTTGCAGTTCCAGTATGTTTTAACCATTTACTCCACTTTAACGCTGGTTCTTCCCAAAATTTGGGATGGACTGTTTTTGCCCGAAATGACTCTCCGTTATATTGTAGAAGTTTCTTTCTCCCATATAATCTTAAGAAATTCCCATTTAAATCATTAATTACATCAAAACCATACTCCTCTCCTGAAATAAATTCCTGTAATACGTAGGGAATATCTCCTTTGTTTGTTTCAAGGAATTCAATTAAATCCTTTTTTTCCTTTAGGATAAAGTTACCTCTTGCTCCCTTACCATACCTAGGTTTCGCAATGACCGGAAGCTCGTGGATCATCTCTATATCAAAATCTTGGGAAACCAAAAAAGTTTTTGCACTTGGGAGATTTAATTTCTGGGATAATAATGGGAGTTGGTATTTATCATTTGAAAGGGACATTGTCTCATAATCAGCTCCAAGGATAAAGCAGTCTAAATGCGAAAATAAATTTTCTGATTTTTTTAATATTAATATATCATCAACATTTAAAGAAACCAATAATTTAATATTATATTTTTCACATATTTGAATAATCCATGGAACGTATTCCGAACTGGAAAATGGTGGTGCAATAAAAAAATCATCAGCCGTCTTTAATCCAACTGCCTTTTCATCACAATCAACAGCATATACCCTTCCTTGGTTCCCTAATGCTTGTATAAAAGCTTTTACTAAATATGCCTGTCTTCCGACTGAACTAATGAGAATATTCATAAGTTAATCATTTTATATTTCAATTCAGCAATCACCCAATCTTGTTCATTATCAATATCCTGAACCATTGTTTCCGGAATTTCAAATCCAAATTTGTTGTTCCCTCTTAATCCAATATCAAACTTCATCCAATAAAACTGTCCTGCATCATGAAATGCAGCTTCTAAATCCTGTGATCGGCAATCTTTATATTCGTCGTTAAACATGCCTATTTTTTTATTTCCATCCAATCTCAATGCACGCTGAATGGGGTATGAGAAGCGAACAACAGGACGTGCTGAATCAACATTTCTGTTGCTAAGTAAATCATACCCTTTTTTTAAATTATCAACAGTTAACAAAGGTGCGGTAGGTAAAATGCAACAAATATTATCAAACAAATTTCCTTGTTCCAGGTACTGTCTTTTTACTTCATCAATTACATCAGCTAAGGTAGCAAAGTCGTCTGAATTCTCCTCTGAACGCAGAAATGGAACTCTTGCACCATGTTGTTTTGCAACTTCCGCTATTTCGTAATCATCTGTCGAAACCATTATTTCATCAAATAAATCAGAATTAATAGCAGCTTCAATAGAATAGGCGATAATTGGCTTACCAAGGAAGTGCTTTATATTTTTATGAGGTATTCTTTTGCTTCCTCCTCTTGCAGGTATAATGGCAATATTTTTCATAAAATCTAATTACGCTGGTTTAATGCCAAAAACTCTTTTTTCAATTTCCCCACTGGATGCTTTAAATTAAGTCCTATAATTTTAGAGTTTTTGACCTTTTCTCTAAATTTATGTATTTCTCTAATCTCCACTTTTTCAAGATTGCCTAAAACATAGACATGTTCGTACCTCCCCTTTAAACAACTAGCTATTTCCTTTTGATTGTCGACAAAATAGCCTGTAACAACTGGAACGTCTTGGGATATTACTTCATACAAGATAGTACTACAAGGAACAATTGCGAGGTCGATAGTCTGTAGGATAGAAACTAACTTATTAGCATCGACATTTTGATATATGTTGATTTTTAGCGGATTTTTTTCAACTAAACAAGAAAGCTCATGCATCTGCATGAAAGCATCCCCAACAACAATTGAAATTTCGTTGATGTAAGAAACAGTTGCTAGTTCTCGAAGCCAGCATCCTGTTAGGTTCTTAAAATCAGCCCCTCCAAAGTTCAGAAATACGTGACGAAATTCAATAAACTGTCCTTTCCTTTTGGTTCTTGTAAAAAAAGGAGGCCTGAGCAAAACATAATCTAAACCTAATAAGAGTTTGGTTTTTGGACTTAGGGAAAAACCACCAGGATTTATCGGAGCATGATTTAAAACAATATCAGATTCATAATGCTTATCATGAACATCATCAATACAAACCAATTTACAACCAATAGATTTGATCTTATTTTGATGGTTAGTGCTAAAATAATAATTATCTAATACTACAATTTCATGACCGGTAAGTTCCTTAAGAAGATCTTCAAAATGCGTTTTCTTTTCAGGTAGAACAATTAATTCCTCACAAACTTTAAAAACCTCATCTTCTTGATATGAAGAGGGCTTAACAGTGGCAAAAACGCAATAAAAATCTTCTTTTAGCATATCTGCTAAGGCAAGGGTTCTAACGAAATGCCCCATGCCGATTTTACGGTCTCCATCAGCTCTAAAAACGATTCTTGTCTTTTGGCTATTTATTCCCTTATTATGCAAAAAAATCAAAAATACAATTAATCACAAACTCTTGTTCCTCATCGCTTAAAGAAGGATACATTGGTAAACTCAAACATTGTGAGTAGTAATTCTCTGCAAAGCGCATATCCCCTTTTTTCCAACCTAATTGTTTGTAATAAGGCATGAGATGTACCGGGATATAATGAACCTGAGCAAAAACTCCATTTTTTCTAAGGAAATTATACAATCCTAACCTGTCCTCAACCTCAATTATAAACAAATGGTAGGCGTGTCCTTCAACATAACCTGATTGACCTTTAATTTGAGATACCTCCTTAAAAGCTTGATTGTATCTTTTCGCAATTTTCCGCCTCCGCTGTAAACCTTCATCAGCTTTTCTCAGTTGGCTTGCTCCGAGCGCTGCCTGAATGTCTGATAATCTGTAATTATAACCTAATTGCTGCATTTCATAATACCAGCCACCATGGTTTTCTTCAAGCAAATTTGCATCTTTAGTAATACCATGTGTCCGAAGAACCAGCAACTTATTATATAACTCTTCATCATTCGTAGTTATCATACCGCCTTCTCCAGACGCAATATGTTTTACTGGGTGAAAAGAGAATATTGCCAGGTCGGCAAAGTTTCCATTACCACAAAATTGTTTAATACCTTTAGAATCCGTGAACCAGCCTCCGGGTGCATGGCAAGCATCCTCTATAATCCAACATCCATATTGATCCGCAATTTCTCTTAAGCTCTCCATGTTAACCGCCCTTCCTGCAAAATCAACCGGAATAATCCCTTTAAAGGTTCCTTTGGGACTTTCAGAAAGAAGCTTTTTCACTTCATTTAAATCTATTAAATAACTTTCCGGGTCAATATCAGCAAAAACCACTTCTCCACCTGCATAACGAATGCAATTGGCTGAAGCAGCAAACGTAATGGGAGTAGTAATAACCTTATCACCTTCACTTACTCCCAATGCTAATGCAGACAAATGTAAAGCAGCTGTACCATTGGAAACTGCAATCGCAAATTTGGCACCTATGTATTTTGCAAAAGCTTTTTCAAAATCAGAAACAGCAGGTCCCTGAGTTAAGAAATCAGACTTCAAGACATTTACAACGGCATCGATATCCTTCTGATCGATGGACTGCTTCCCATAAGGTATTGCTCGATCTATCATACAGTAAAATTAGGATCAACGAATTTTCTAATTTTCTCACGCAATGACTCAACGGAATCCCATTCATCATTAGTGCCAGAGTTATATTTAAATCCAAACTCAACAGATTTAGCGTTATGATGTTTTATAAAATCCTCCTTGGAATGGCTAAAAGACACGGATGGCAAAATAGCATAATATTTCCCTAAATCAATAGTGTTTAGTGAGTCGGTTTCCGTTATCATCTCTTCGTGCAATTTTTCCCCCGGCCGAATTCCTACATTTTTAACTTCACATTCCGGTGCAATGGCTTTGGCAACATCCAAAATCTTGTAAGAAGGTATTTTAGGCACAAAGATCTCTCCTCCTAATGCATTTTCAATGGCAAAAAACACCAAACGCACCCCTTCTTCCAAAGAAATATTAAATCGAGTCATTCCCTCATGGGTTATTGGAATAATTCCTTTTTCCCTTTGTTTCATAAAGAAAGGAATAACAGAGCCTCTGGAGCCCATCACATTTCCATATCTAACAGCTGAAAACCTTATATCCCGTGATCCTTTTATGTTGTTCGCTGCGGTAAACAACTTATCGGAAGCCAACTTGGTAGTTCCATAAAGGTTTATGGGAGCACAGGCTTTATCAGTACTTAATGCAACAACACGTTTAACATTACAGGCAAGTGCGGCATGAATTACATTTTCAGCCCCGTCGATATTGGTTCTAATGCATTCAGTGGGATTATATTCAGCGGTATCCACTTGTTTTATGGCTGCTGCATGAATTATTACGTCAATTCCCTCACAAGCACGAATAAGCCTTTCCCTATCGCGAATATCTCCAATAAAAAAACGCAACTGTGGAAAATCCTTAGGTGGATACTTCATGCGCATTTCCGATTGCTTCAGCTCATCTCTGGAGTAGATTACGATGCGCTTAACTTCAGGGTATTCCCGGAGAATCATTTCAGTAAACTTTTTACCAAATGAACCTGTACCTCCGGTGATTAAGATTTTTTTGTAATTTAGCATTTCCTATTAGTTTAATAACAAAACAATTATTCCTAAAAAGCAGCCAGCTTTTCTATATATCATCTGTATTATTGAGTCTATTTTTGAACATTTTTAGTCCTAGTTTTCCAAAAATCACACATATTCCCAAAAACACACCCAAAAACACACTCACCACCAATATCAACTTACGTTTCGGAGCACTCTTTTCTTTAGGAACATAAGCCGGTTCCAGTACTTTAACAACGGGGGTTTCTTCCTGCAGTTTAATTTTGGCCTCTTCCAGGCGCTGAGCCATGGAGCCGTAAACCTTGTATGCCAGGTCGTATTCACTTTGCAGGCGTTGCTCGCGTGTGCGGGCCATTTCGGTTAGTTGTCCGTGACTTTGATCGCGGAAAGTCGCCAATGCCTCCTGTGCTTTTTCAAAGCGTTGGAGCGCTTCATTTAACCGCTCCTGAATAAAACTAAGGTCTTCTTTGGCCTTTTCGGTCCGGTACTCCTTGATGTAGTCCACCAGCTGTCCGGTAACCTGATCTGCCACATCGGCGGCCAGGTAATCTTCAGGCATGGTAACGGTCACGGAAACAATTCCTGTCTCTTTGCCTATTTCGACTGAAATAAGATCCTGCAACTTTTCAATAACCCCCCACTCCTTTTTGGTGAACTGAATGATTTCCTGCTCTCCTTTTTGCTTTTTACCATCATCCTCTCCCTTCAATAGACTAAGGATGGTGAAAGGCAGTTTGATGGTATATTTCCCAAGCTGTTTGACAAACAATTTGGAGCGATACTCTGCAAAATAATGGTAGATACTCATGGTATCCGCAGGTCCTTTCATGAATGTTTCGTACCTCAGCAGACTTTTCATAAAAGGCAAACTTTTCATGATTTCAGGAAAGTAGTCCGGCGGAATGCCTTCCGATAGATCCCCCCCTGAGGGTAACCCTCCAAATCCAAATTGTGAGGCCAGACTGCCCAAACTTCCAAGGCTGGATTGCTGACCGGTCTCGGGCATTAACTTCACAGTGGTGGTGTATTGTTCTGTACTTAAAAAAGCATACAATAAGCCCAAAAGCACCACCACAATGGTTGTTTTCACGATGGTTCTGCGACCATCCCAGATGGTTTTAGCCAGAGCCACCAAATCAATCTCATCGTCTTTGATGATTTGTGGCTGTTTGGCGGAACTATCTTTATTGGAATCTTTATGAAGTTGATCCATTCTCAAATACAATTAGAAGCAATCAATTAAAACCGGGTAATCGCAGTCGTCACAATGGCAGCCATTGAAACAATGGAAGAAAGAATGGAGATTCTCTCACCTGCACTCAACCGCTCCCGTTTCTCTTTGGCAGGAATAATGATTTCGGCACCTGGTTCAACAGACGGATAATTATTAAAAAAGAGCACCTTCTTTTTGGCGGCCACATCTCCATTGGCATAAACCACATATGCGCTCTTTTTAAGTGCATTCTCGGCAAAACCTCCCGAACGGTTAATGTAGTATTTTAAACTTTTCCCTTTTATATGACGGATCTCTGTATCTCTCAACACAGCCCCGGTCACTTTCACCGTTTGCAATTCAGAAGGGATACGGATCACATCACCGGGTTTCAGAAAAAGGTCATCTTCTGATCCCGGATTTGCTAAAATCTCTTCCAGATTAATGCCAATAAAGGATTCTTTTTCTGAAGGATCTATTAGTACTTCTCCAAGACCTGTTTCAATTTCAGTTTCCACCCGTTCCAGTTCTTCCTGCTCCCGCATCAGGGTAGCTCCTGCAAGATAAGCTTCATCGGTCAATCCCCCCGAGCGCGCCACCAGGTCAGATATTCGCTCCCGGCGGTTTTTCAGCGTATAAGCTCCCGGATACAACACTTCCCCCTCAATCTTAACATTTTTCTGAACCTGATAATCGGGTCGTCTCCTGACAAACACCTGGTCGAAAGGTGCCAGTTCAAAGTTTTTGTCTTCATCGGATAGCGCCAAATTACGGGGAACCTCAAAAATGAAACTTTCTGCCATCTGGCTGGATCGTTTCCCGGATGATACCTCTCCGTTTACTCTGCGGTAAATTTCAATTCTCGATTCAGAAGCCCCTTCTTTAAATCCCTGAGCTTTAAAAATCAAATCCCCAAGTCTCATACCTTCCTGAAAGGGGAAATCTCCGCCTTCCTGAACTTCGCCACGAATACTTACTGAGTAATTCTCACGCATTTCCTGAAGGGTTTTGACCTCAATGTGATCTTCCCGCTCCAATAAGATGTCATGGGCAGAATTATTGTCAAGCACTTCTCTTACACTGAAAGGAACAATTGAGAAGTCATAGTTTTCATCCAACCGGTTAATGACTGCACGTGAAAGGAATGCATCGGGACGAACCCCTTCCGCCTTTTTTAGGAGATCTTTGACGGTCATTCCCTCTTCCAGCTCATATTCACCGGGGCGCCATACAGCCCCCGAAATAGTCACTCTGTTGGTAAAACGATCCAGAATGGTTCCTATATTCAACCGGTCGCCATTCTTCAATGAAAAGGATTGAAATGCCTGATTGGAAACCGTGATAATCTTTTTTTCGGAAGGTGTGTTGCGATACACTTTTAAGTTACCCGTAAAAGCGGAATCGGTGAACTGCCCGGCAAATTCCAACAAATCGCTGAGCACTTCCTTCTCCTGCAATTCATAAATACCAGGTCTTTTAACCTGTCCCTCCACTTCAACTCTTTGGCTGTATGGATTAATTTTAACCATATCCTGATCCCGGAGCCGGATGTTTTGGGTTTGATCTCCTCCAATGAGCAAATCGTACAAATCAAAATTGGCCACAACCTTATTGTTCCGGATCACCTCGATGTCGCGATAAGAACCAATCTCATTCGGCCCCCCTGCTTTGTAAAGCCCATTGAGCACTGTAGAAAGAGAAGACAAGGCATAATTCCCGGGAGTGGACACCTCGCCAATAATGGATACCTGAATGGTTCGTACCCTTCCCAGACTAATTCTGGCAAAGGTAGTCTGATCGGCCTGTCCCGGACGCAATCCACGGTAAAGGGACTTTAATTTCCCGATTAATCGCTCCCTGGCTTCCTCAATTGTTAACCCGTTCACATATACCGGTCCTAAATTATCGAGCAACACAGTACCTTCGGGACTAACCTCCAATTGATGGATATTAGAAGCAGCTCCCCATACGTCTATGATGATTTCATCCCCCGCTCCCAAAACATAATTTACCGGTGTGGGAATACTGAGGGAAGGTTCGAAACTCAAATCATTTCTTGAAAAAAGCCGCGAACCAAAAACTTTATTGTCGCCTTCAGGCGTCAGCCATTCCAGGGACTTTTCCTGAGTTTCAGTCCTTGCTCCATCATCTTTGGCCTCAACGCCTTCTCTGGATCGTATATCTGTGGATTTGACAGATGTAGAATCCTGCATCAATTGTTTAACCCTCCGTCTTAACTCAGAAGCTTCGGAAGCAGGAAGCCCACGCTGGACGGCCATTTGCACAACTTCATCCTCGGTCAGGCCCTGCGCCTTACCTTTGGCAATGTAAGCCTGCAATTGTTCGTCGCTGATGTCTTCGGACTTAACTGTTGATAAGTCTCTGCTGACCAAACTGCTTTGCTGGGCAGCAACAGGACCGCAAATCGTTATGGTAAGAAATGAAATAAAAAAGAGAAAGAGAAGTCTTGAAGTAAGCACTTTCCTCAATTCTGAAGTGGGCATAATGACTTTAATTTACAGATGTTTATTTGCCAAAAAGATACACCTCCGGCACTGTGAGTCCCAGGAAATTCAGCCGCAAAAGTACTACTTTTATGCTGAAATAAGAACAGAATAAAACTCATTTAGAATTAATTCATACTACAACGCACAATAACAATCTGTGTTTCAGACTTCCACTTTTTTTTTGATAAAAATCATTGGTATCGGGAGAAACTGATTTATTTTATAAAGATTGCTCCACTTTGCTCGCTATAACAGATTCCGGTAAAAACCATAATATCACCATGTTGCCAGTTGGCCCCTTTCAGGGACCAGGTATTTTGGTGACGCTTAGCCCCGGGTTTTTCACCCGGGGTTATCCAAATTGGACCCTTCCAGGGCCCGGAAAACAGGGCGGACAAACTTGTCATTTTCGTATTATGTTCCAATTTTTTATGGGGTAGCCACTCGCAATGACCATGTTTAATAGGTCTTTTCCGGGTTGCAGAGAGGTTGTCTCAAGAGTCCAAATTTGATGTCATTCTGAGCTTGTCGAAGAATCGGTTTGTTTTATCATTGGTGTCCGGTTAAAATAGTTCTATGGTCTGCTAGTTGATAGAATGTTAATTTTTTTAATAAGTCTGACTCAAGTGGGAGCTTGCATTTCGCATTAAGAAAATCTCGTCAAGAAAATCAGACTGTTTTCCGTTAAGAAACGAGCTTGTGAGTTCATTGAATGCCTTTGAAAACAAACACATTAATGAGGTAAATCCGGACTGTTTGATCCCGAGATTAGTTTCTGTTGGTTTTTGGGCACCAAAAACCTTACAAAACTTAAATCGGGAGAGTTTCCGGATTTTAGGAAAACAGACTGATTTTTAGAGATTTTCTTTAAGCGACGGCATTTTTTGTTTTCTTTTTTTTGCTGTAGAATTGGAGCGAAGCGGAAATCGTGATTACCGCTTAAAGCAAACACATTTATGAACAAAAAAAGGAAAAGCCAGCGCGGCTTGAGCGCAAAAAAGAAAATACTATTGTTTTACCGGACAACAGTGTTATTCTATATACAGATGTTTCGCCTCCGCTCAACATGACAAGCCATTTAAGCTTTATACCTTTGAGACAGCTTCCTGAAACCTCTCAAAATATTACAAAGTCCCGCCAATGTAAATAACGATCATTCGGGAAATCAACAAGGTAGAAATACCTGTTGCTTATCATAAATGCCCGGTGCAGGTATTGTATGAAAAAAGCTATTCCCTCCAGGCACACTTAAATTTACTGAATATCATACGGGCGAAAATCAGAGCAATTCCAAGGAAACCACCTAAAAACACACTAACAACCATTATCACACTTCGGCGGGGAGCCGATTTTTCAATAGGCACCTTTACCGGTTCAATAATAGAAAAAGCAGGGGTATCCTTTTTCATGGCAATTTCGGCCTGCTCTAACTGCTTGCCCAGGGTCTGATAAACTTCCCCTGCCACATCATAGGCATCTCTCAACTCCTGATAGTGAATATTGGTCCGCTCTTCCACCACGTTCCTATTGCGGTCGCGAAATTCAAAAAAGGCAGCCCTTGCAGCTTCAAACTCAGCCTTCTTTTCATCATATCTCTCTTTGATAAACTCAAGATTCTCTGCCGCCTGTTTGGTTTTGTATTCAATGATATACTTTTGAAGTAACTCAACTGTCTTCTGGGCTACCTGCGCGGTTAACAAAGGCTCTCCAAGTTCGGCACTAATGGAAACGAGGCCGGTTTCACGATCGGCTTCAACCACCAACACTCCGGACAAAACTCCCATGGCTGCCATTTCTTCCTCTGTAAGTTTTGTTACGTCTACTGCCGAACTGCCTGTTTTCAGTGTTGATAAGGATTTATCATCGTCTGAAAAAACAGCATTTTTAATGGTCCACGGCAACCTGATGGTATATTTTATAAGTGTTGAACCAAAACCCGGGATGGTATCTTTTAGTTGCTTATCATAAATGGAAATTGGCCTTTCCTCTTCCTGAAAATCGAAAGGCTGATGAACCAACTCTTTTAAAAAAGGATAACTATTTATAACTTTGGGATATAACTCAGGCTGAATGCCTGTGGAATTCCCCAGCATGGAGCCTAAATTGATGCCTGCCATACTGGCTAAGCCACTCAGTCCTCCCAGGTTTGTTTTACTTTCAGCCTGAGGCAAAATAGTGGCTGAAGCAACATATTTATCAGGGCTGGTAAAGGCAACAATCAAACCTATTAAAACACTCACTGCGAGTGAATAAAATATCCACCTCCGGTTATCCCAAATAGTGCGTACAAGGGCTATAAGATCGATTTCGTCGTCTTTAATAATGGGCCGATCGTCGGTTTTTTGGGAAATGCTTTTATCGTTTGTGCTTTCGTTCATTGTTCTGTGTTTTGAGTTCCGGGTTCTGAATTTTGAGTTCCGGGTTCTGAGTTCGTATAGCTTTGAGCTAATGAGCTGTTGAACTAATGAGCTCTTTGGTTACTTAACTACATCCCAAAGTCCCCCTTTGGGGGATTTAGGGGCCACTTCACATCAACTCTACCCCCATCCGTTTAATATGCTCCTTTAATTTTGTCTCCTTAATTTTATCATAAATAATAAGATCCACATCATAAGGCAACATCAAATCATCAATTTTAATTTCCAGTTTCCTAATCGTTTCAAAGTTTAATCCATCTCCTATCAGGGCAAGATCAATATCGCTTCCTTCCTTAAAATTTCCTTTGGCCCGTGATCCAAATAAAATAACTTGTTGAACCACATCAAACTTATTAAAAACATTCAGAAGCCTATCAATGGTTGTTTTTGACAGTCCAAATATTTCTTGATTTTTCATGTTCGTAACCCCCAATAATCATCCAGTTGTGTTAACAAAGGGAAATAGTTTCGAACGATGGCATTAATGATTTCCTTTGCAATATCTTCATCATAGGTATGCACAGATCGATTACGATCCTTGAGCATTTCCATCCAAATCTCTCCATTGGTTATTATGCCGTCTTTAAACGCTTGCTTCAAAACGGGCCTGGGACCTTTCAACTCTACATATCCACTCTCCAATTCCAGAAAATCCTGCAAAGTTTTCCAGGCCAGCTTAAAAGTATATTCAAAAGCTTGAATTAATCCCTGCTCCTCCATCTCGTTGAGCGATTTATGCTCCAGGAAACGGGATAGCTGATTTAAAGCTTTTTTGTAGTTGGTGTATCGGTGTTGCCAGCGGATTTCCATAGTGAATGAGGTTGAAATTAAGGTTGAGTCTTAGAATTAGGTTGAGTTTGAGGTTAAGAAGCTATGTAATAAACTGGAATTTTTATTTTCTCTTCTCAGTCTTAGCCTTAACCTTTTTTTCTCAGCCTTAGCCTCAGCCTTAACCTGTCTTCTCTCAGCCTTTACCTTAGCCTTAGTCTCAGCCTTTACCTTACTTAAGCGCATTCGAAATAGTCACCACTGTCAATGCTAATGAAGCCACGCTACTTCCGATACTTATCCATGCCGAAGCCGGCAAAGATTCTCTTTGTGGCTTTTCGGGAATAATAATCTCACTACCGGGTAAAACTTTCGGGTAATTATTAAAGAAGATGAATTTCTTCGTGGCTGCAGCTTTTCCATTGGGATAAATCACATAAGCTTTTCCTTTTTTTGCCATATTTGAAAAGCCTCCACTCTGATCTACATAGTATTTCAACGATTTTCCCTTAACAAAGGGAGAACTAACAGGATTCAAAACAGCTCCCCCCACATTAACTGTTTGAAGTTCACGTGGAATTCTTATCTCATCGCCTTCTTTCAGGAAAACATCCTCTTTGGTCCCTGGATTTTCAAGAACGGATTTTAGGTCAATAGCAAGTACTTCAAATCCCATATCATCAAATTCAAGGGTGCTGTCTCTTTCTGCCAGTTGCTGTCTTAATCGTCTCATTTTAGGATTGATTTCTACTTTTCGGGTCAGCATAGCACCTTCAGGATAAGCTTCAGGAGTAAGCCCACCTGCTCTTTCTATAATTGAAGACAACCTCTCTTGCCGATTAGCCAGGTTATAATCACCTGCATATAAAATCTCACCGGAAATTTTCACAGCACCTGTTTGGCTGTACCCGGGAGCCTTTCTGACAAAAATCTGGTCATAGGGTTGCAACTCAAACTGGCTGTCTTTTTCATCCAGCTCCATGTCTCGTGATATGGTAAACTGAAAAAGATGTCCTGTTTTATTCTGGTATTTTCCGGCCTCCTCATGGCTTAGCCGACGAGCTACCTCAATATAAGAATTGGAGGCAGTTTCAGTAAAACCTCCTGCCAGCGCAATAACATCGGATAAGGTAGATCCATCACGAAATTCAAAAGTCCCGGGATTACGCACCTGCCCTTTTATATCCAGCGTCCTGTTTTGTCTTAATTCGTCAATAGAGTATACCGTTACAACATCTTCACGCTGAAGTCCGACATCAAACTTACCGTTAATGACTTTCTTAACATCAAAAGAAACATTTGTCAATTGAAAATTCTCATCCAATCTCAGTATTTGTCCACGCTCAAGAAAAGCATCTTCCATCAAGCCATTGGCATTTTTGATCAATCCGGCAAGCGTCAACCCTTCGGTCAATTCATAATTTCCGGGGCGCATAACTGCACCTTCAAGAATGACCCTGTTTTCAATGCGGTCCAGAATTTCACCGGCAATGATGCTGTCCCCATTTTGCACCATCAGGGTTTCAAACTCATCAGCCTTAACTTCCTTAAAGAGGGTCTGGCGGGAGTCGTTTCTGAACAATTCAAGTCTTTCCTTAAACGCTCTTTCGGTAAACCCGCCTGCATATCTTAATAAATCTGCAATGGTTTCTCCTTCTTTCCCTTCAAAAATACCATTGCGCTTGAACTCGCCACTTATTTTTACACGCTTTTGATAAGATGGAATCATAATGACATCATCGTCTCTCAAAGAAATATTGACATCACTGTCGCCATCAATAAGATATTTATATACATCAAGATGCTTCATGATCTTTCCGTCACGTATCACCCTGATATCCCTGAAGGAGCCTTTCATATTGGGACCACCAGCCAAATAAAGTGCATTAAATGCACTGGCTGATCCGGGTAAAGTATAAGTCCCGGGAGCAAAGGCCTCACCTATTACATGTACCTTGAGGGGCTGAATTTGCGCGAGGTAAATATTGGCAAACGTACCAGGCTGATTTCCGGTAAGGTCTCTGTAAATAAGGGTGAGCTTGTCAAAGATTTTATCGCGGGCATTTTCCAGACTGAGTCCCTCAACAGAAACCGGACCGGCATTTGGAATATTGATATTACCGGAGTTGTCAACCATTAATTGGAAACTCTGCTGAGAAGCGCCCCAGATATCGATTGAGAATTCATCTCCGGGCCCCACAATGTAATCATTGGATGCAGGCAAATTAACTCCCGGTTCAAAAGTCAGGCTTTCAGAGTTAAAAAAGTTAAATCCAAATAGGCGCTGTTCAGTCTTTGTGGGCTGTACTTCATCCTTTTCGGAAAGATCCCCCACAAATGCTGTAGCTGTAACACTACCATTACTTTCTTTGCTTCCATTTCCTCCATTTTGGAGTTCTTCAAATCTCAGCTTAAGAGCGTTTACCTGTTGCATGGTAAATCCCCGTGCTAATGCCAAAGAAGTGGCTTGCTGTTCTGAAAGACCACGGTTCATGATTTCATTGTAAATTCTTCGGACTTGGCCATCCGACAATTCAGAGATGGTAACATTTCTGGGATTAATGTTTTCCTGGGCCATGCCCTCCTGAGAAGCGAACACCAGAAAAAGAGAAAAAACTAAAATGAAAATTTTACGCATATCTTTGGAAAATGATTTTTGAAGAAAAATTTGTGATATGGATACACTACCGTTTCCTGACTCCCATGGGGCAGTTTTAATCAATAGCTAAATAAAAGGGCTGGCTTAATATCTAATTACACTGCATTATTTGCCCCTTCGCCTTAAATAACTCTGTATTAAGAACGCTCTTACACCACAATTAGTATGTAGACTGCATCCCAAAGGTTTTTGCAAATTTATTAAAATATAACCGGGCAATACTCCCATTTTCTCAAAATGTCATCATTTATTAATTCTTCAAAAAAACAATTTTTCTTTAAAGTCTTTATCAAAATCAATTGAAAAATTCCGATATTTTTTTTGAAAGAGATTCCTTTAGGGTTTGACCATAAAAAAAACGGCAAGTGCCGCTTTTAAAAGTAATATTACTCGTTTTAACCCTACAGTTCTTCTTTAAAAAAATGCTTTTGAAAAACCAGGATGGAGAGAATGCCAAGGGTAATAGAAGAATCGGCAATATTAAATACCGGCCTGAAGAAAATGAATTGTTGTCCCCCGAGAAAAGGGATCCAATCGGGATAGACACCACTAAACAATGGAAAGTAAAACATGTCGACTACCCTTCCATGCAAAAAGGGGGCATATCCTCCGCCTTCGGGGAAAAGTGAGGCAACCTGTGAATAACTATGATTAAAGATCATTCCGTAAAAGGCGCTGTCAATAATATTGCCAAGTGCTCCGGCCAGGACCATACTTACACTCACAATAAGACCTGTGGGAGCATCTTTTCGGGCAAGTTTAATTAAATACCAAACGATACCTATAACCGCAACAATCCTGAAAATGCTCAGGAATATTTTGCCAAAATCACCTCCAAGCTCCATTCCAAAAGCCATTCCGTTATTTTCCACAAAATGGATGTAAAACCAATTGCCAAAAACTGAAAATTCATCGCCAAGCATCATATTGGTTTTCACCCAAAATTTCAGGGCCTGGTCAATAATCAATATCGCTGCAACAATAAAAAGCGGGGTCTTCAATTTTCCCATCCGATTAATAATAGATAATTAGACGTTAGATTCTTACATTTTAGATATTACAATACTCCGTTATCCTAAAGCTTCGGGATTGAAAACACCTTAAATTAAAGCATTAAAAAACAACATATCATGGCGTCTGCGTTTAATCTTTCTTTAACGAACGCCTGATATTGGAAAAATGCAACATCAATGGAGCCGTGTATACTCAACTCACAGGATTCTGCCGTTCAAAACCCAATTGTTTTTGATCTTGAAGCAGGTGCGATATCATCTGGATTCTCCATAAATTATGTTTGTTACAAACAATCATGGGGCAACAAATGACATACAACAAAAAGATTAACTGTTCCTTTGCTAAAAAAACGGCATATCATCTCAGCATGATTTCTTTTCCGGAAAACACAATTACCCGGAAAATAAAGGAACCACTATACCAGTAAAATAAAAAGCATCTTACTTCTGAGCTTTCTTGGCCTCAATGCTCAAAGTGGCATGAGGAACAGCGCGCAATCGCTCTTTTGCAATCAGTTTGCCGGTTTCGCGACAAATACCGTAGGTTTTATTTTCTATCCGAACCAATGCGGCCTGCAAGTGTTGAATGAATTTTTGCTGACGCTGTGCCAATTTTCCGGCCTCTTCTTTAGACAACACGGCTGCACCTTCCTCCAGCACTTTGAAAGTGGGTGAAGTGTCCTGTGTGTCGTTACCATCCTCAAGGGTTATGGTGTTTCTAAGCAATTCGTAATCCCGTTTTGCTTTTTCGAGCTTAGCAAGAATTATTTCTCTGAATTCCTGAAGCTCTTCATCTGAATATCGGGTTTTTTCTGCCATAATGACAAAATTTATATGTGTATAAAATGAGTGTGCTAAACTTTCTCAATTTCAAGCAGCGTGCTCACGCCATCTTCCAACTCTACGGAAAGGGCATCGCTGCTGTTACAAGAATCTACCATTTCTACCTCCTGAGCCAGCGTTTGCGCAGAAATATATTCTCTGTGACTCTCGATGGCACTGGCCAGCGATTCATGTTGCTGTATTTTTATTTTTATTTTATCGGTCACTTCAAATCCACTGTCTTTACGGAGGTTTTGAATGCGATTAATCAATTCCCTGGCAAACCCTTCCTCTTTTAGCTCCAGGGTAATATTAATATCCAAAGCTACGGTGATACGACCTTCATTGGCAACCAACATGCCCGGAATATCTTCACTAATGATTTCAGCATCTTCACGGTTTAATTCAACCTTTTCGCCATCCAGGTCCAGACTGTATTTTTCATCACGTTCATATTGGGCAATGTCTTCCTGTGACATTTGAGCGAAAGCTTTGCTGATGGCCTTCATCATCTTGCCATAACGTGGGCCAAGGGTTTTAAAGTTGGGCTTGATCTTCTTAACCAATACGCCGGTGACATCTTTAAGATACTCAATTTCCTTGATATTTACCTCTGTCAGGATCAAATCTTTTACAGCTTCAATCTGCTGTTCAAAATGATCATCATATACCGGCACCATTATCTTTTGCAATGGCTGACGGACCTTAATGTTCACTTTTCTGCGTAAGGCCAGCACCATTGAAGAAATTTGCTGGGCAAATCCCATTCTTTCTTCCAGAGAAGTGTCGATGTATTTCTCATTAAATTCAGGGAACCGGGCTAAATGAACAGATTCATCGGAATGTTTCCGGGAAACTTTATTCAAATCTTTGAATAGGCGATCCATAAAGAAGGGAGCAATTGGGGCACCCAACAAGGCCACGGTTTCCAATGCCTGGTACAATGTTTGGTAGGCAGCTAATTTATCCCTGTCAAAGGCGCCTCCCCAAAAACGTTTCCGGTTAAGACGCACGTACCAGTTACTAAGATTCTCAGTTACAAAATCCTGAATAGCTCTCCCTGCTCTTGTTGGCTCGTAGTTTTCGAGAGCCGTATTAACTTCTTTAGTCAACGTATTTAAAAGAGAAATGATCCAACGATCAATCTCAGGGCGCTCCTCAACCGGGACTTCTTCTTCCTGACCGGTAAAACCATCAATATTGGCATACAATGAGAAGAATGAATAAGTATTGTACAGAGTGCCAAAAAACTTTCGTCTAACTTCATCAATGCCAGCCAGGTCAAATTTCAAATTATCCCATGGCTGAGCATTGGTAATCATGTACCAACGAAGTGGGTCTGAGCCATATTTATCAATGGTTTCAAATGGATCTACTGCATTTCCCAGGCGCTTGGACATTTTGTTTCCATTCTTGTCCAACACAAGTCCATTGGAAATAATATTTTTAAATGCAACACTATCAAACAGCATAGTGCCTAATGAGTGCAAGGTAAAGAACCATCCACGTGTTTGATCGACCCCTTCAGCAATAAAATCAGCCGGGAAGGGCAATGGCCCCCCTCGATCCCCCCCAAGGGGGGAAGTGTGGCCTCCCTCATCCCCACCCGGGGAGGGAAGTTCTTCCAAGTTAAGCTTTATTTGTTTAATCACAGACTCCGTATCACCTAAGACTTCCTCATTGGTAAAGCTAATAACTTTGTATCCCAAACCCTCAAGAACTCCTGTCCTTTGTTGGTCTGCATCTTTTATTTCCGGATCATTATGATATCCACCATCAACTTCTATAATTAGTTTTTTATCTAAGCATACGAAGTCAACAATAAACTGATCAATAACATGCTGCCGCCTGAATTTCCATCCGTCCATCTGTTTATTGCGCAACTGTTGCCATAGAATATCTTCTGCCTCAGTGGGTTCTTTACGCATTTGTCGAACCTTATCAACCATACCATTATATGTTGATTCTCTTCCGGTTTCATACCCAGGTCTTCCTTCTCCCCCTCTTTGGGAGGGGGTTGGGGGGAGGCCCTCAAAAGGATAGTGTACCTGTGCATAAGGCATAGCCCCGGAATCGAACCAGACATCAATCAAATCAGTTTCACGATGCATCGGCTTTCCTTCTTCTGAAACCAGAACAACATCATCCACATATGGTCTGTGAAGGTCAATTTTGTCGTAATTCTTATCACTGAAATCACCCGGACGGAATCTTCCAAAAGGATTCTTCTCCATAAATCCGGCGCGTACGGAACGGTCTATTTCATTTACCAGTTCTTCAACAGATCCTATACACTTTTCTTCAGATCCGTCTTCCGTTCTCCAGATAGGCAATGGGGTTCCCCAATAACGAGAGCGACTAAGGTTCCAGTCAACCAGATTTTCCAGCCATTTACCGAAACGTCCGGTTCCTGTTGATTGAGGCTTCCAGTTGATGGAATTGTTGAGTTCCATCATTCTCTCCCTGACAGCAGTAGTACGAACAAACCAGCTATCCAGCGGGTAATACAACACCGGTTTATCTGTACGCCAGCAATGCGGATAACTGTGAACGTATTTCTCTACTTTGAAGGCTTTGTTTTCCTTCTTCAGCATCACGGCAATATCCACATCCAGGCTTGGATCATTATCCGTAAGTTTCTCGTCGTAGGCATTCTTAACATACCTCCCCGAAAACTCACTGTATGTATCAAGATCTACATTCGTTTTTACAAATGAAGGATCCAGGTCTTTTATAAGAAAAAACTTTCCGGTGCGATCAACCATTGGTTGTTGCTTTCCATCCCTATCTTCCAACAACAATGCAGAAATTCCTGCTTCTTTGGCCACACGGTTGTCATCAGCACCAAAAGTAGGGGCAATATGTACGATTCCGGTACCATCTTCAGTGGTTACAAAATCACCGGAAATCACTCTAAAAGCATCTCCGTCAGGTTTCACCCAGGGAATCAATTGCTCGTAGCGTAATCCGACCAATTTGGAGCCCTCGAATTCATCTAATACTTTAAAGGGAATTTCCTTGCCTCCGGACTTGTAATCCTCCAACGCCAGTTCTGCATGTTTTGGATTAAAAAGGGTATTCATGAGATCCTTCGCCATAACCACCACCAACGGTTCGCCGGTATATGGATTGAACGAACGGATTTTCACATACTTAATGGAAGTTCCAACTGCTAATGCCGTATTGGACGGAAATGTCCAGGGAGTGGTTGTCCAAGCAAGGAAATAAACTTCGGCATCAGTATTTTCAAATAGAAACTCAGAATCTTTGTTTTTTACAACCTTAAACTGTCCCGTACATGTGGTATCTTTGACATCACGATAACAGCCGGGCTGATTCAATTCATGGGTACTCAGACCGGTACCTGCAGCAGGGGAAAATGGCTGTATGGTATATCCTTTATAGAGCATTCCTTTCTTGTAAAGCTCTTTGAGCATCCACCAAAGGGTTTCAATATACCGGTTATCATAGGTAATGTATGGCTTATCCATATCTACCCAGTATCCCATTTTGTGGGTCAAATCTTCCCACATATCGGTATATTTCATTACATCTTTACGGCAGGCTTCATTGTATTCTGCTACAGAAATGCTTTTCCCGATGTCTTCTTTGGTAATACCTAATGTCTTCTCAACACCAAGCTCAACAGGCAAACCGTGAGTATCCCAACCGGCTTTACGATGAACCTGATATCCCTGCTGAGTTTTGAAACGGCAAAAAATATCCTTAATGGTTCGCGCCATTACGTGGTGTATACCCGGCATACCATTGGCCGAAGGAGGCCCTTCATAAAAGACAAAAGACGGACGCCCTTCACGACTGGACAAACTTTTCTCGAATGTTTTATTGGCCTCCCACTCTTTCAGCACCTCCTTATTAACTTCAGCGAGGTTTAAACCCTTGTATTCAGGAAATTTTTTGCTCATTTATATAATGTTTTACCTCCGATTTTAAAAGTCTACAAATATATCGCTTGGCTAAAACAAAAGCAAATAGAAATACACAATCCATATAAATAGATGATGAGATTATAAGATCTAAGACATCAGATAAACATAGTCTTTCATTTTCAAAAGATTCAGACTTAGCACACATAGCATTGATAAACGCCTCATTCCCTATAAATCAGGAAAAACTAATCCAGGGAGCGCTGAAAAACGCATATTTAACTAGCTATTAAAACCTTAAATCCTCTCAACAAATACTTAAGTGCAAGCTTATTTCACAATATACTCGAATTTCTTTGCACTTGATTATATGAAATTGGCTAATCAAAAGAACAAAATTTACTTCACCGCCTCAATCTCGAAGTATTTCAATACTCTTTCGATTGGGCGGCTTGTAAATTCTGCCCTTTTGACTTTTTCAGCAGCTCCTAATCTAATCAAGCTTTTTCCAAAATACGCAACCGCTTTAATCAAAAAACCGGATTGGAACAACTCTCCAACCCGGTTTTGAAAAATATCTCTTTAAAATCCTTCTATTTTAAAAGAAAAATTTCATAACAAATAATACAGTAAGAATATACATCACCCAGGACAAGTCTTTTGCTTTTCCTGAAAGAAGTTTTAATGCAACATATCCCAGCATACCAAACACAATTCCTTCCGCTATACTATATGCCAATGGCATCATAATAATGGTGAGAAATACAGGTATCGATTCTGTATAATCGTCAAAATTAATCTTTAGAATGGGTGACATCATAAATGATCCAACCAAAATAAGGGCTGGTGCTGTAGCTGCTGCAGGTACCATTAAAAACAATGGAGACAGGAACAAGGCCAGCAGGAACATTCCGGCAGTGGTCAGGGCAGTCAATCCTGTGCGACCACCTTCGGCAACACCTGAAGCACTTTCAACATAGGTGGTAACCGTTGAGGTACCCAGCATTGAACCAACAGTAGTACCAATGGCATCAGCAAATAAAGCATGTTTAGCCCTTGGCAAAGTTCCATCTTCACGAATCATATCTGCTTTTGAAGCAACACCAATCAAGGTTCCAACCGTATCAAACATATCCACAAAAAGGAACGTAAACAATACGATCATCATATCGATGGTAAAGATACTTGAGAATTCAAATTTAAAGGCGATAGGCTCTATTGATGGCGGCAAAGTCAACCATGACCCTTCCGGCAAATGTGTCACGCCAAATGGGATTCCTGCAATTGTGGCTGCAAAAATGCCAATCAACAATGCCCCACGGACTTTTAAAGCAAGAAGAACGCCAATTAGAACTAAACCGAATAATGTAATCCAGATGGTATGAGAACCCATATCTCCCAATGCAACCAAAGTAGCATCACTGTTTACAATCAGACCGGTGTTTTGCATCCCAATAAAGGCAATGAACAGGCCGATACCAGCAGAGATGGCATGCTTTAAGTTCATTGGGATGGCATTCACTATCACTTCCCGCACATTGAAGGCTGTAAGTATTAAGAATATGATTCCTTCTAAAAAAACAGCCGTCAAGGCAAATTGCCAGCTATACCCCATTCCAAGAACGACAGTAAAGGCAAAAAAGGCATTCAGTCCCATGCCGGGAGCAAGCGCAAAAGGCAAACGTGCCCACAATGCCATTACAAGCGTACCAACTATTGCAGAAAGTGTAGTGGCAGAAAAGACAGCGCTCTTATCCATGCCTGTAGCAGAGAGAATGTCAGGGTTCACTGCCAATATGTACGCCATGGTCATGAAGGTGGTAATACCAGCAATCACCTCGGTGCGTACCGTGGTCTTATTTCCTTTGAGGTTGAAGAATTTTTCTAACATAGCTTAGTGATTTTTCTTTAGAAAGTCCATTTTGCAGCAAGTGTGGGGCATACCAGAAAACCCTCTTCTGCAAAATTATTACTGATCTCAATTTCGCTCCCCAATGACAAATTTTGGTTAATGTTATACCAAATTTGAGGTTCTGTTAGAAATCTATATTCTGTTCCCCAAAACATGTCCTCTTTCCAGAAATCAGCAAATCCCAGGAATGATAGTTTCCTATTCATAAAGTGTAATCCCCAAACGGCAGTCAACTGAAAAGAAGCATCATGTTTGTCTTTAATGTACTTATAGTTGGCCTGAACTGTTAATATTTTGGAAAAATCATCATTATTAAAAGTATACTGCCCTCCTGCTAACCAAGCATTTTCAATCTGGAAACCAGTAGCTTTTCCACTATTAAACTCAATACGAGGTTCAAATTTCTGAGTTTCATTCCACTTAAAGCTTCTCGCAATCTCCCAGTAAGCCAGAGAAACGCCATTGTCGATATTTCTGCTATCACTACTATAATCAAAATCAACAAAAAAGAAGGTGCTACCATACTTGTCAGGTTTAAACATTTCCAAAGTGGTAGTAACCATTTTACGGTCTTCCCCAAAGTCATAATGAACCTGCAGGTTTTGGGCGAAAGAAGAGAGGGCAAAAAGGCTAAATACAAAAGCAATAAAAACTCTTTTCATCATTTACGGTTTTAAAAAATAGGACTTTGTTTTTAAAGGCGCAAAAATAAAGAAAAATTTCAACTATACTATTTGTATTAAAATATATTATCCCAGAAACTAACCTTATTTGTAATAGCAGTTATTATAAATTTATAGACATTTGGCAGATTAGACCTGGTTTATTCTCCAAAATGTTTTATCTAAATTGTATTGATGAAAATGGATAACCCAAATTATTCTATCTCATTCCTACGGCATTCACCCAATGGCCGTACTCATTTTTCGACCAATATATAACGGACCAACGGGGCTATTCTGCAATGCTGAACCACTACGCCCCTGACAGGGTTTGGAAACCTGTCAGTAGATCCTACTTTTCACTGTTTTACTTTTGTTGTAAGCAGTTCGTGCTTAAAAACCCTTATAAA
>NZ_QEWP01000027.1 GCF_003121985.1 Marinilabilia rubra | reverse complement strand
TCCAAAAATACGGAAATGAATCAACTGTTTCCCATGGTTTAAGGAACCGCCGTATACGAGACCCGTACGTACGGTGGTGTGAGAGGCTCTCCGCTAGGCTAATGGCCTAGCGGCAGTCTACTCGATTGTACGCTGGCCATTTAATCAAAATTAAACATCTCGTTTTCTATACACCAATTGTTTTTATAATATTTCCATTGACTAAAATATGTTCCTGATTTTGTTATCGAATCATTCCTCATTTTTAGAATACCTATATCAATAATTATTGAATCTCCGAAAATTATTTTTTTGGAAATCCTATCTGTAAAAAACATATTTTGAGAATAGTACAATTTATAGTATGATAAAATGCCTTCTCTACTAGTTACCGCAGGCAAATAATCATTTATAATAGGAAATATATTATCAAAGATTAAACTAGCATCTTTATGATATAACGTTCCTAAAGAATCTATCTGACCAGCCATAAACCATTTTGTAAAGTCAGAGTTAAACTTAGTAAGTTTATTTTCAATGTCTTTTGGATTTTGGGCTTGGACATTTGAACCGATGAAACAAAACGTTATAAATGCTATCAGCAATGGTGTGGATAAAATCATTATTTTTCTCATTGTGTTTGTTTTTAAGTTAAATAAATCAATAAAAATTATATAAAATTGCTCGAGCCACTTTAGTGTCAATCCTTTGTTTTCCATTGTCTTATCAAAGGATTCTCCTAAAGCTTCAAAAATCAATTTAACCGTTATAGGTCTCGGAGTTACCTCTCCTGATTCAATCCGCTGTAAAGTCCTTACACTAAGATTACATTTTTCAACGAGTTCTTCTTGAGTGATTCCTTTTGCTTTTCTCAAATCCAAGACCTTTTTACCTAATTCTGGTTGTTGAATCATTTTTGAAACTTTTTAGCAATTTTAAATTTTAACTTAAAAACTGTCCATGACTTATATTGGAATTTTACCTGAAATCAACACGACATTTACCTGACATTTTAGTTATCTATTTGGTTTTATGTTGTTTATTATCATTGTTTAATTTGTGCAGAATGTTTGTTTGGCTTGCGTACAACGTCCTGGCTATATGCGCCTGGCCCGTGGCTTTCAGACCAGCTGTGACTTTATCAGCTTGAACGAATGGTTTTGGGAAAAACAAAACCCTCAATATGCTGTGGATGCCACGGCTGGCGTATAATAGCTTTGTTGCCAAAAGTTAATTTTTAGAATGTTGATAGTAGTTCCTTTGTCAAATCTTTGTCTTCATTTGGAATAAAAATATCATACATTTTAAGTTTATCATTCAGCTTAAAATAAAACAAATGGGGAAAACTATTATCGGAAATCTGAAATGAAATGTTATATAACTTATAGTTTATTTTTTTATTTAATTTAAATGATATAAAATCCTTTCTTCTTTTGAAACAAGTGAGAATTACAACTTTAGAAGTGTCATTAAAAGTTTTTTTTATGTTTTTTATTTCTCTGTCGAAACAAGGTGAACAACCTTTGTTGTTATAAAATAAGAAGGTTACGTTGCGTAAAGAAATTGAATTTAAGAACTGTTCGTGATTTTCACTAAATAATAATAGATTTGGATTTAAATTTGAATTAATTGTTCTAGCACGTAAACAATTTCTATAAAACACTTCGTATTTTATGCTTTTCTTTTCGTTGTTGTCATTTATTATAACATAATTTCTTAAGGCATTAAGAAGTGTAAATGTATAAAATGACGAAATTATTAATAAAACAATTAGTATTATAATTGAAATCTTATATTTTCTCATGGTTGAAAAGTTTTGAGTTTATTTTATATTTAACTAGGATTGAATTAATACCATAAATCCCTTTGGATTGAATATAATTCATAAGTTGTGAATCTTCCTTTAGTTTTGAAATATTCTCCTCATTTAATTCAATAAAACTTATGAAATTACCATTTGCATCAGTACAAATTGGCAAACTGATATGGCAATTATTTAATTCATCAAAAATACTTGAAAAGTTAATAGTCATTTTTTTATTAAAGGCGTACACCCCTCCCAATTGATTTTTTGCAAAATTTTTATAACCATATGAAAAGAAAATATAATCATTTGTTATTGCTGTTATATCATGTCCGAAGGCAAATTTATTATCTTCCGTAAGAATTTTATATATTTCAGATGATGGTTTATTTCTATAATCAATGTTAAGACCTTTTTCCCCATAATTCCAAAAAAACCTAGGTGTAAGTCCATTTATGTTAATTTCATAAGAATAATTATCAAACAGTTTTGTGACAATAATATTTTCATTGAGCTTATTAAATACAGTTGATAAATCATAGCTTATATTATTTGTTTTTTGTTTTGGGTCAAATTTAAAATATCTTTGAGAAATTTCACCTGAAAGATTTGAGATGAGTATATCATGTTTAACAAGTTTTCCATTTTCCTTGTTTATCATTTTATTTGTATGAAAAACATATTTATTATTGGAAAGTCTTGCCATGCTTAGAAATAATAAGCTTGTATTGCTTTTTTTAATGAACTCGCCACTTAGTTTATAATAAAGGAAACTATATGATTTGTCATCATAAATAACTATTAAATCTGAAGAATTATCATAGAAAACATCCCCAATTCTTATATATTCTCCTGGTCCTTTTCCTTCTCTATTTATTTTATTTAAAAACTTACCATTATTTTTGAAAATAAAAATTGATTTTGTTATATGTTTATCTATAATGATAATATTATTTTTAGTATATATCATTTTGTCAATATTACCGAATATTGAATTTTTATTTTCTTCCAAAAAAATATAACTAATGGTATCAGCTAAATCAGTTATTCTTATTGGTTTTTCATTTGGTACTATTTCGATAGTATCTTTAATATTACTATAATCTATTGAATTTGTTTTCTTTTTTGTACATGAAAAAAACAAAATAAAAATTGTAAGAATTAAAAATCTCATTTGAATAATATAGTTTAATTATTAATAAATTAATAAATACGGCCTCATGTTAAGTGAGGCCGTTTTAAGACTACTTAGCTTTTTATACATTTGCAAATATTATCAGTTGAACAACAGGCATAATATCCACTATTGCAACTTACAGAGCAAGATGAGCTAACACTTGCAATTGCAGAACTACAAGAACATGATGAAGCCCCTGTTCCACCAGAACAATTACAATTCATACTACTACCCGATTCCCCATCAGCATAAGCAATTTGCATTAAAGAATTCAGATCAAATGAAGTCTTTTGGCTTAAATCAACTGTTTGAACAACATTCATACCCATGGCGAACACAAGAAATGCGCCAAGAAAAATTTTAAAAAACTTTTTCATGAAATTAAAATTTAAGAGTTTATAATTGAATTTATTTGATTAGAAATAGACTCTAATCGGTTTAAGATTTGATTTTGTTTCTCGTCCGCTTCCTTTCTTTTTTTGTATAATATGAAAATAAATGCGAGTACGATTAGATTAGGGATAATCATGATTAAGATTCCCAATAATGTTACTAGTTCATTGTTGTGTAAATTCATAATTGCAATATTAATTGGTTTTTAATTTTTGGCAACGTCCCGGCTATATGCGCCTGGGCGTGGTTTCAGACCAGCTATGGATTTATCAGCTTGAACGCATGGTTGAGGGGAATACGAAACCCTCAATATGCTGTGGATGCCACGACTGGCGTATATAGCTTTGTTGCCGGTTCGGTTTTATATTACTCTATTATCTTTTTTAGCTTTTTTGTAAAGGTAAATATCAATCATTTTACTAACAACTATGCTTAACGGGACTGCTAGCGCAATAATTAGTATTGTTCTTTTAAAAAACAGAATAGAAAAAGAAACAATTATCCCAATAAATATATACCCAACAATTCTTTCAATAGAAAATGTATCTATTGATTTAATATTATGTTTATTGTGTGGAATAAGATTGAGTCTTTTCTTAACCAAATATTCTAAATCGTTGAATTTCGATAAATAACTTTTATAATCAAGTTCCTCAAAGTTGTAAGGTGGTAATTTATCAATCAAAACTGCGATTTCCTTAATAAGGATATCATCTTTATCAATCTCCAATTTTGGTAATTTTTCAAGAAGGTTTCTCAAATAGATGAATTTTATTTTTTCTTTTTCTTGTATTGAATAGTTAACAGATACTGACCTTAATTTTTTCAGTTTCTCAGTTGCCCATTCTTTTTGAATTTTACTCATAATTATGCTTTTTTTTATAGGGTTAAATAGTGATACTATAACGTCAAATAAGAAGCGTTAAAAATCCACTAGGTTTGAGAGATTGTATTGTGTTTAAAATCAGATTTTTAAATTTCATATTTAAGTCCGATTTAAAATTTGTCAAAATTCAAAATTATTTAAAAAATTTCTAATATTCTTCTTTCAAATTTACCAAAAAATTCTATCGCTCTATCTGTTCGCACTTAAACTGACCGGCAACGTTCCGGCTATATGCGCCTGGGCGTGGTTTCAGACCCGCTGTGACTTTATCAGCTTGAACGCGTGGTTTTGGGTAATACAAAACTCTCAATATGCTGTGGATGCCACGGCTGGCGTATATAGCTTTGTTATGGGCTGGGGTTATTCCTCATTCAATATATGGCTAATCAATTCAATATTTTGTCTATTTTTTCCTGTATCAATCATCTGTGTTTTTAATCTTGGTTTACTCATAATCTCAATTTTATCATTTAAAAAACTAATGAGAATTTTTTCACCCCATGATATCCACGAGATTTTTGTTTTTCCTTCAATTCTTGAATTATTGATTTTTAAATGCCAACTATTTTCTATGTCATATTTTTTAAGTCTTTCAAAGGCACTATCTAATGTTATTATTTTAGGAATATACTTTACTTGGGTTGCCTTGAAATCCTCTTCATTCAATTCATTTTTACCATTTGCCTTTATTTTTGTCTTTTTTAAATTCTTAATAGTTGTCCATGACATAAATCCACCAAAAAATACGGTCATAAATATTAATTTTATGATATCTATTTCGCCTTCATCCAGATAATCCCATAAAGTCATTAACAATCCGAAGGTTAAACCATAAATTAGAAAGAGCTTTAAGTAAATTCTATTAATTTTTCTCATATAAACGTTTGTTAATTAAGTTGTAAATGAAATAGACATAATCTCAAAACAAAAAGATTCTTTTATTTAAGGTTTGTTCTCGTTTCAAGCATTTTATTCTTTCGATTAGAAATATTCCAAATAGTTTCTCCAATAATAAAAATTGCGAATCCAATATATGCACTATAAGTTCCTTCGTTAATTATTGGTTTTTCAGAATTAATCATCCAGTCCATAAGAGGAAATATAGTTGCTCCTATTATTAGTTTCACAAAAATTAAGAGCAATATTTTTTTAGTCTTTTTCATAATCAAGTTGTTTTTGGTTGTAGGTATTTCGTTGCCCTTGCCCATAACGTCCCTATAGTGACATTGTGTTTATATCTATTATGTTGCTGTTGTTTTTTAGCCCCAAGTGATTGATTTAACGATTTTATTTATAAAAAGGCTATATTCCTTTGTCGGATAAATCTTGTACTTTTTAGAAGGCATTTATTGTGGGGTTTGGTGAATTTTTATTTCATAACATTCAAATATATTAATTATTTTAATCTTTTCATTCAAGTTTTCAATAAATCAAAAGTCAGGGTAATACTTTTCTGTTTCCCTTTTTCTCAAAGGCGATATTTATAATCCCATCAGTTCAGTTATTAGGGAGGTGGCCGGTTTTCTGGTCGTAAAAAGCCAGTTTCTGAAACCATTTTGTCAAATGGACTCGACACATTTAACAATGCATCGCTGATAATGTGTGTGTATATCTCTGTGGTTTTTATACTTCTGTGGCCAAGTAACTCCTGAACATATCTGATGTCTTTTCCATCTTCCAGCAAATGGGTGGCAAATGAATGGCGCAGCATGTGGAGGTGAACTTTTCGTTGAATGCCGGCTGCTTTTGCCATTCTCTTCATTACATTTGACATGCTGGTGGCACTGTATTGGAGGCCCGGCCTGTTGCCCTCAAAAAGATAAACTTTGGGTTGCATTTTTTTCAGGTAGGTCTCTAACAGGTTATGCAGGTGTTGGGAGAATAGGGAATATCTGTCCTTTTGACCCTTGGAGTTCTTGATAAAGAGCCGGTTGTTCTTTAAGTCAACATCTGCGATTTTGAGATTTTGGATCTCTCGGCGGCGTAAACCGGCGGAATATCCGATGGCCACGAAAAGTTGATGCTTAATATTGTCAGTGGTCCTGAGCATTGCACTGATTTCCTGTCGGCTTAAATAGTCGGGCAGGTGAAATCCTCTGCGTGGCCTCATCACATATTTATCAGAAAGGGTGTGGTTGTGTACGCGCTCAAAAAAGAATTTGAAAGAGTTAACCAGGTTATCCTGATGTGACGAGGACTTCTCTCGATGCAAAATCATGTACTCCTTAATCTCTTCCTCTGAAATAAAGGAAGGATGTTTGAAATTGAAATGTGCCAGAAACTTCATGAAAGTTCCCAGGTACATTCGTTTGGTTTTGGCACTGTAAGTGGTTTTATTCAGAATCAACTCATACTGCTTTTCATAAATTTCCCTTAATCGGTACCTTTGCAAAATTCTGTAAAGCTTGCCTTTAAGGGTTTCAATGGAATGAGCCTTGTTCCTGAATTCAAATAAATGGGTTTGGTTTTTATGCCTTAAATCACATTCTTTAACTAGATTGTGAAGATAATGATATGCATCCGGGTCATTCCCCGGCAAACGAAATTTGTTGTTAAACAAGGGCTCTCCATTTTTTGGCAAAGCACAAATTTCCGATAATCTTGCATTGGCATGATAAACCAGGAAAATCAAGAGCCGGTCACCGGGAGAATCGATCCGCTCTATGAGTGTCTCTAATTCCTGGAAAGGCAAAAACAGTAAACTCTTTTTTACCGGATTCTTTTCGGTGAGGTAAAAAAACATTTTATCCCTTCCCAATGTGCGCTCGTAGTAAAATTTAATGGCGGCTATAGTCTGATTAAGGGCTGTATCACTCAATATACCCGACAGTCCTTTGATATAATTAAACAACTCCTGATAGGTGAGAGATGGAATTTCTTTGGTTTCGTGGTCTTTCAGGAAACGAATGAAAAAACCTCTGTAGATCTCACCGGTCCGTTTGCTTAATCGCTTTAACAGGAGTGTGTTGTTGTAATGATTTAGAATTTTATGCTGTGTCTGACTTAGATGAATCTTTTCAGTCTTTGGAACATCAATTTGTGACTTTTCGTGGTTAGTGATCGCAGGTCCAACCAACTTTTTTTCCCATTGATAACCGTTTTTCTCAATGATTTTGACAACTTTAAGGTAAAGTTGATTATCGCCACTGAAAATCCAGTTTTTGTTTTTTTTCGACCAAAAACCTTCCTCTAAATTATTAAACACCTCAAACAGCTTTGGACAATATCCATGATCTACATAGAATTTTTTCCCGGCTTTATTTATTCTGATGTTAACCTTTTGTGAATGAATTTTTTCAAGTAGGGGAGGGGGAGGTGAACTTACAGGTTTGTGGTCAGGAGCTTGTTCTTCGCTGAAAACAAGCTCAATCAAATGAGGAACATTTTCAAATGCCTTTTTTAGGTTTTCCTGATAACCCTCCTCGAGAGGTATGTGCCATAACTTTTTGGATGCGCTGAACTTGCGTCCCGGTAAATCTCTGGTAATTTGATCCAGCTCCTTACAGGGAAAAGCGTCAAAATCGAGAGCAATGCGCTTTTCGTTTCGGTGTTCGATCGGGTATATGGTTAGCCGGGACATTGAATTGGTTGAAGGTGTTTTGGTTTGTTTTATCAAATATATGATAATATTTTGTCAAACACAATTAACAAAATGAGTATTTTCCAAATGGACTGTTTAGTTTTATTCCACAACTTTCTTTAGGGTATTTTCCATGGTCAAAAATGAGAAAGCCGCTTTCTCATGATGTCAGTTCCCGAACCGGGTTGTACCAACTTCGGGGCAGGTTAACTTCAAATATTTTTTTTACACATTATTAAGTCATAACAAAGTCATATTAAATACTATTAAAATTGAATTTAATATGACTTTAATACGACTTTGAATTGAGTTTAATATGACTTTATAACGAAACAGATGCAACGCTGTCTCGAAACAGGGACGAATCATGTATGTGGTTGAATTCTTGATAAGTGGATGAAGCAAGGGTAGCAAAGGGGGAGTCTACCCTTACCATCCCCCTACAAATGGATAGTCTCCCCATGAACCAAAAGAAACCACTCATCCGTATTTTTCTGATGTTTGATCATGAAATTCTTCCGGTCTTTTGTCTTTACCTTAAAATAGTTGGCTGGTTGGGTGTTGGGTGAATATTCTGCTTGATACCACCGATCTGTCACCTCAATTATTTCAAACTTCATATCGTGAAAGATGAAACTCAGTGGTGTCTCGTCAGCTTTGTGCCCTGAATAGCATTTTACCTTAATGGGAAACAACGTATTCATAATAAGTAATTGGTTTTCCCAAGAATGGCGACATAGTTTTTCCCATACTTTTTGGCGCATTTTGGACATGTGGTGTACCACATAAACCATTGATTAATATTCAGTTTGTGCTCACCCGCAAATGTTTCAAAATCGTTGCACCATTTACCGGTATCTTTGTATGGCCCTTCGTAAACTTTACTCAGCATGTGCCCGTTAAAAGTTACGTTTTCTGCATCTTTAAGAGGTTTGTCCACAGCCATGTAAAGATCCATGTTCCATTTTGAAGTATGATCCGAGAGTATCATGTTGTCCTGGCATGTGGCATCCGAGGCTTCAAGTTTTTTTAACATGCGCTTAACGGTTCGCCCAAAGGTTATTGGCATATAAAACAATGTGAAGACGTGGTCTTTGACAAATAATTTATCATGCCAGTCAAACCTTTTCTCCTGCCAGGGGGCAGGATCAAATTTGGGGCAACATTTTTCTGATTGCATGATATTTCTTTTTTTTAATTTTCTGGTAATTCAATACTCCGTTAAACTTTTATAAGAGTCTAAAGTTTAAGCTCTTGCGAGGGTGGAGTTTTCGGTGTAAAGTCCATATTATCAGTGTTATATGATTTGCCTTAAATCTTGTCTGACTGAAATCAGGCAGGTGTCTTAAAGTCTAACGATCTATTGATAATTATTACCTCCAATTAAAGATAAGGAAATATGAATCTTATAGCCAGTCTGTTTTTACAAAAAAAAGAGGCCCATCAAAATGATGAACCTCTTTCTTAATACTATGCACTGCGTACAACTCTCTAAGCACTATTAACTATTCTCTATCCACTACTTCTTCTTTCCCGGCTTTTTCCCTTTTCCTTTCTGAACCTGTGCCTGTTGCTTCTGCATCTCCTCCAGGCGGGCCTGGAATTTCGATTTCTTGGCCGGTTTCTTTTGGTTGGCCTTCAGTTTTGCCAGTATCGCTTTCTCATCTACAAACTGACGAATCAGAACGGTTTGTCCGATGGTGATGAGCGTGGAGACGAAATAGTAATAACTAAGGCCTGATGCATACTGGTTAAAAAAGAACAGAAACATAACGGGCATCATATACATCATGCCTTTCATTCCCGGCATTTGCGCAGATGACTGAGTCATTTCCTGATTGATGCGGGTATAGAAAATATTGGTTACCGCCATCAAAAGGGTAAATAAACTTACGTGATCCCCATAAAACGGAATATTGAATGGCAGATCTACGATGCTGTCGTAAGTGGACAAGTCAGTAGCCCAAAGGAAACTTTCCTGACGCAGCTCAATGGAACTGGGGAAAAACCGGAACATGGCGATCAGAATAGGCATCTGCAACAACATCGGCAAACAACCGCCCATGGGGTTAACCCCCGCTTTCCGGTAAAGCGCCATCGTTGCCTGCTGGCGTTCCATGGCTTTATCTTTAGGAATCTTCTCATTGATCTCATCAATCTGAGGTTTCAGAACCCTCATTTTAGCTGTCGACATGTACGACTTGTAAGTAAGTGGGAACAATACCACTTTAATCATGATGGTTAATACCAGAATGATAATACCGTAACTGCCTATAAAACCATCCAGAAAGTTAAATACCGGGATGACCACATAGCGGTTGATCCAACCGAATATTCCCCATCCAAGCGGTAATATCTCATGAAGATCCAGTCCCTCATATGAGTTCAGCGTGTAAAAATGGTTGGGGCCAAAGAAAAACCGCATGGCCGCATCATCGTTTTGCTCAAAATCGAAAGGAATGGCTGCCTCTGCCTTGTTGAAGCGCAGAAATGGACTGTTTTCATCTTCAAGGGCTGTTGACTCTGCAAAACCACTTGATAATTTATCATCCGAAATCAGAATAGAACTGAAGAACTGGTCTTTAAAGGCGATCCATTTCAAAGGCGTTCGCAGATCTTCTGAGTCACTTCCGGTACCGGAAATGTCATCCACTTCATCCTGGAAAAACTTGTAGTAAATACCGGAGTACTGCTGCTCAAACTGGCGCCCTTTTTCCTGGGCTGGCATTTCCTGGGTCCATTCCAGATCAATAGCATTCCGGGGAGTGGCAAATTTATTACCCAGGTTTCTGGAGTCAATATGGTGTTCCACCATATGAACATCGTCAGTAAGGCTGTAACTCATTGCCAGTCGCTCCCGGTTAGGCCCTGTAATCTCGAAAGTTACAGAATTACTGCCTGCTTTTTTAACATCAAAATACAGGTCATTGGTATTATAGATGTTGGTGTTGTAAGTAAAATTGAAGCCATAACGGTTATTATCTCCTTCAAAGAGAATCAGTGGTTTTCCGTCGTGGGTCTCGTATTGCTTTAATTCTACCGAGTAAATGCGTCCACCGAGATTGGAAAGGGTAACCTTGATCTCCTCGTTTTCAAGAGTGGTAAATTCCTGTTTCCCCCTGATGTAGGGAGCAAGGATTCCTGCTGCCTGAAGACGAGCACTGTCGCGGGCGGTTTGTTTCTCAATCTCTTCCGCGGCGACTTCTTTGCTTTCCTCAACCTCTTTTGTTTTGGCTGCTTCTTCCGCTCTCAACTGTTCAACTCGGTTTATTGAGTCCAGCTGGCGTTTACGTTCAGCCATCTCTTCATCCGAAGGTTTGTTCATCCACCAGAACAGGGCCAGAATGCCAAAAATCAGTAAAAGTCCTGTTATCGAATTTCTATCCATTATATTTTTAGTTTTCTCAAATTAAGTTTTCTGTTTTTTTCTCAACCTCAAACTCAGCCTCAACCTCAATCTTAGCCTCAACCTCAAGCTGTCTTATCCCTCTTTTTCATGCTCAATGGCTGCTTTTACAAAGGCCAGGAACATGGGGTGCGGGTTTATGACTGTACTGCTGTACTCAGGGTGAAACTGAACACCCACGAACCATTTGTGTTTGGGAATTTCCACAATTTCTACCAGGCCGGTATCGGGGTTGACACCGGAACTAATCATTCCCCCTTTTTCAAACTGCTCAAGGTATTCATCGTTAAATTCATAACGGTGGCGGTGGCGTTCATGAACCATCTCCTTTTTATAGGAATTGAAAGCGTTGGAGTCTTGCCTGAGCTCACATTCGTAAGCCCCAAGTCTCATTGTTCCACCCTTGTCAGTCACATTCTTTTGGTCTTCCATCAGGTCAATAACCGGATAGGGCGTATTGTGGTCCATCTCTCTCGAGTTGGCTTTTTCAAGCTTGAGCACGTTATTGGCATATTCGATAACGGCACATTGCATCCCCAGACAAATACCAAAGAAAGGAACATTCTTTTCACGGGCATACTTTACTGCTGCCAGCTTTCCGTCAATTCCGCGATGACCAAAACCCGGGGCAACAAGAACACCGTGAAGATCCTTTAATTTACTCTCTACATTCTCACTCGAGATGCTTTCGGAATGTATTAGCCGTATGTCTATCTTGCGATCGTTGTAAGTGGCGGCGTGGTTTAGCGATTCAATGATTGATTTGTAAGCATCAGGCAATTCCACATACTTGCCGATCAGTCCCATGCGAATGGTCTTTTTGGCAGTTTTGAGTTTGTTCAAAAAGGCTTTCCACTCTTTTAATTCAGGTTTGCCTTCTATGGGGAGGTGTAGTTTTTCAAGCACAATTTCATCCAATCCCTCTTCCTGCATCTTGACCGGAACCTCGTAAATAGATGAAACATCGATAGATTGAATCACTGCCCGGTTGTCAACATTACAGAAAAGTGCCACTTTTTTACGAATGTCGCTGGAAAGATCTTGTTCTGTGCGCAGTACCAAAACATCGGGTTGTACTCCAATTTCCAGAAGGGATTTTACGGAGTGCTGAGTGGGTTTAGTCTTTAACTCGCCACTTGCAGCCAGGAATGGAACAAGTGTCAGGTGAATGACGGTGGCTCTGTGTCCGAGTTCCCATTTAAGCTGACGAACCGCCTCGATATAGGGAAGCGATTCAATGTCACCCACGGTACCACCAATCTCAGTAATTACCACATCAAATTTGTGTTTGGTACCCAGTAATTTGATGTTGCGTTTTATTTCATCTGTGATGTGAGGTATAATCTGGACTGTTTTTCCCAGATAATCTCCTTTACGCTCTTTGTTGATGACATTTTGGTAGATGCGCCCGGTAGTAACATTGTTGGCCTGGGAGGTGGGGACGTTCAGGAAACGTTCGTAATGCCCCAGGTCAAGATCGGTTTCAGCTCCGTCTTCAGTTACGTAACACTCTCCGTGTTCGTAGGGATTTAAGGTTCCCGGATCCACGTTCAGATAGGGATCCAGTTTTTGAATGGTGACTCGGTAACCACGGGCCTGAAGAAGTTTGGCCAGTGAAGCCGATATAATTCCTTTTCCTAATGAGGATGCTACACCTCCGGTGACAAAAACATAACGTGTATCGGGCACTTTTCCACTATTTTAAGATTCAACGAATGCGCTTTACTAAAAAATTTTAAGGCACAAAGTTAGCAAAAAGTACCCGGAATTAGTGTTGATAAATCATAAAATGAGGGATAACGATATTATGACCGCTATCCCTTATTTTAAATTAAGTGTAAGTTGCTTGTCTTTTGTTGGTTAATGGGAGGATGTTCATTGTTCAGTGGTCAGTGATCGGTAAACAGTGGTCAGTAAACAGTGATCAGTAAACAGTGATCAGCCGGTAGTCAGGGTGTAGCTTTTCTAACCTCTAACTTCCAACCTCTAGCCTCTAACCTCTAGCCTCTAACCTCTAACCTCTAACTTCCAACCTCAAACCTCAAACCTCCAGCATCAAAGCCCAACACCTTTTCGCCCTTTTACCATTCAACCCTCTCACCATTTCCCCCACGCCCTGTGCTCCATGCGCTATGCTCTCTACTTGTCCATCTCCTCAATAAGATCGAGCTTTTCATTGAGCATCTTGATATTGCGTTTACCGTTTTCGATTTTGTTTTTAAAATCGCGAACGAGTGCCTCAGAGCTTTTGGACTTGGCAAAAAAGCCTATGTTATTTTCCCACAGGGTAATGTCATTCTCCAGTTGCTTCAGCTTGCCAATAATTTTATTGCGCTCCTGGATGATGCGTTCATTGTATTGTCCTTCATTCATCCAGTTTTCCAGTTTGTTGCGAAATTTCTGAAGTGATTTGTTGGCTTCGTCCATGTTAAGATGATCGAAGCGGGCATTGATAAGGTTTCGAAATTCCTGGTTAACCCGGTCTTTATCCTTGATGGGCACAAAACCAATATCAGACCAACGCCGCTGAAACTCCTGAAGCTTGGCAAAGCTTTCTTCGTTGTTGTCGCCCGGCTCGTATTGTTTTAATTCGTCAATGAGCGCTTCTTTCTTTTTCAGGTTTTCTTCCTGTGCCTCATCCTTTTTGCTGAAAAACTCTGATTTCCGGTTGAAAAACTGATCACAGGCACCCCTGAACTTTTTCCAAATGGCGTCTGAATGCTTGCGGGGAACCGGACCTATCTCCTTCCACTTTTTCTGAATGCGGATCAACTCCTCCGTGGTGTTTTTCCAGTCGGCACTGTCTTTAAGAGCTTCAGCCTGCTGAACCAGTTCGTTTTTAAGCTGCAGGTTATTCTGCTGTTCCTCCTTGTAATGTTTGAAGAAGTCTCTTTTTGCATCGAAGAATTTATCACAGGCGGTTCTGAAGCGCAGATATATTTCCTGATTGTCTTTTTTGGGGGCAAAACCGATGGTCTTCCACAGTTGCTGGATTTCAATGATGGCTTTGCTGTTCTTTTCCCACTCTTTAGGCGTTTTGGGATCCTGCTCCAGAATGGCTTCCACTTTCTCGCAAAGTTCCTGTTTGGCTTCGAGGTTTTTCTGAAGCTGTTCTTTCAGGTGTTCAAAATGCTCCTGATGTTTTTGGTTGATTTTAACCGTGGTCTCATGAAAACGTTCCCACAGTTCTTCTTTCTTATCTCGGGGTACAGGACCTGTTTCACGCCACTGGTCATGATATTTTTGAAGGATTTTGAATGCTTTTACAATGGATGGTTCCAAAAGAAGTTGTTCAGCCTTTTCGCAAAGTGCGAGTTTGGTTTCATAGTTTTTCTTAAGGTCAAGATCCCTTAGTTCTTTGTTGATTTTTATGTAGCTGTAGAAATTTTCAACATGAAGATGATAATTTTCCCACATGTCATGAACTTCTCCTTGTGGAACAGGACCGATATCCCGCCATTTTTGCTGAAGTGTCCTGAATTCATCAAAGGTATGGTTCAACGATTCCTGGCGGTTGATAAGATCTTTGATGCCTTCAATGACTTCGTACTTGGCAGCCAGATTTTTCTTCTTTTGTTCCTCTTGGCGTGTGCGTTCTTCCTCCCGCTTTTTACGGTAGTCATGGATGGCCTCCTGCATGGCATCCGAAAGGTCATCATGGGGAAGTTTAAAGGCTTCAGCAGGCTCGCCGGAAGCCACAAATTGTTCTTTTAACCGGGCCAGCTCTGATGCGCTTTTTCGCTCAAACTCCTTGCGGATGGTCTCAACATGACCTTTTATTGCGGAGGCGGGGAATTCGTTGAGTAGGTTACGATAACGATCCAGAAGTTCTTTACGTTCGAGGAGGGAATAGTCCACTTCTTCCGGGTGCTTTTCGTGGTCGGCAGGTTGTGAGGAAGAACTGCTTTTTTCTTCCTTATAAGTTTTTTCAGATGCCGGATCTCCCTCCTCCGGTTTTTGAGATTCTTTTTCGGAGGCCTCGGCAGTTTCTGCCTCTTTTGGGGATGCGTCGCCTTCTTCCTTGTCAGGTTTTACTTCCTGATTGTTATTTTCCTCCATGCCGGTCTTTACAGTTTTCTCTTCCTGATTATCCGGCTTTCGGTCAGGTGTAGTGTTCTCTTGCTTCATTTTTTCAGGTGTCTTTCCTGAATCCAAATTCATCTGTTCCTGAGATGATTTGTTTAGATCGTTGGCTTCCATCTTTTTAATTTTTAAAGATGCGACAAAGCTTTTGGGGCTCTTATCACTTAATTCTAATTACGAATCTATCAAATATACTATAATCCTCAAACAATTTTACATCAAAATGAGGTTTTTACACACAATGATCATAAATCAGTTGTCAGTAATCAGTAATCAGTGGTTCCTCTGACTCTCAACCGGGGGTTCTCTATGCTCTTTTCTCCATGCACCATGCTTGTCTCACATTCCTCAATGATCAGTGGTCAGTAAACAGTAATCAGTGGTCAGTGGACAAGTCCACTGACCCTCAACCGGTGTTTCCCCATGCTTTTTGCTCCATGCCCTATGCTCCATGCCCTGCGCTGATTTATCCAAAACCTTTCCACCATCGCACCTTCCGACCATTTCACCTAACCTCTAAAATCTAATCTCTAGCCTCCAACTTCTAATTTATTATCTTTGCCGAAAATTCTCAGATATGCGGATCGATATATTAACATTATTCCCGGCCATGTTCCAGGGGCCATTTAGCGAATCCATCATCAAAAGAGCGGTTGAAAAAGGAGCTGTGGAGATAGTTTTGCACGATATCAGGGACTTTACTCAGGACAAGCACAACCGGGTGGATGATTATCCATTTGGGGGCGGTGCTGGCATGGTGATGCAAATTGATCCCATTGCGCGGGTCATCAATAAATTGAAAGAGGAGCGGGAATATGACCATGTTATTTACATGACACCTGATGGCCACCGATTTGACCAGAAAGAGGCCAACAGGCTGTCGTTAAGCGGGAATATCATTATTCTTTGCGGCCATTACAAGGGTGTAGATCAAAGGGTTCGTGACCACTATATTACTCACGAAATTTCCGTCGGGGATTTTGTTCTGAGTGGGGGAGAGCTGGGGGCTGCTGTAGTGGTGGATGCTGTGGTACGCGTATTGCCCGGAGTCATTGGTGATGAAACCTCTGCATTGACTGACTCTTTTCAGGACAATCTGCTGGCCCCGCCGGTTTACACGCGTCCTTCAGACTACAATGGCTGGAAAGTGCCCGATGTTTTACTGTCCGGTAACGACAAACTGATAGAAGAATGGCGGGAAGAACAAGCCTTGGAAAGAACCCGGCGGTTGAGACCCGACTTGCTGGATGATTGAGGACAGGTGACCCGTCATGTGCTCTCTGCCCTATGCTCCATGCGCTATTATTCATGCTCACTACGGATCTCCATCTTCTAATATCTAACTTCTAACCTCAAAGTCAACTGACTACTGCCCACTGACCACCCTTCCGCCATTTTACTTACTCACCTTTTCTCCCTTCTATTTCAGACAAATTTCCTTGTAAACACAATAGTTGCAATTCTCCTCATGTTCGGTCTGACTGAATGGGATTCTTTCATCAAAAAGTTCGTCAAGGAGTATACCCAGGTTTTCGAGGTAATCTTCTTCTGCCAAACTCAGTGTCAAAGCATCTTTTTTACCTCTTGGGGGCTGTAAATATAGGGTGGTATCGGTGTCGGTAAATAACTTTCGCATCCATACGACTCCCGGTTGAATGTGTGTCAGGCCCGGTGATAGCTTGTTGACCATCAGGGAGTAAAGCAGCGTTTGAAAGGTGGCCTTGATTTTTGAATGTTTTGAAGTGTCAAATAAGTCCTCAATGGCAGCAATGCGATTGTCTCCCTGACCGGTTTTGTAATCAATAACACGGGTAATTCCATCTTTTTCATCCAGCCTGTCAATGTTGCCGCCCAGCCTCACGGTTTTGCCTGAAGGAGTTTCGAAGGTCATTCTCATTTGAGCTTCAAGTCCTTTGATCGTAAAAGGTGCATTTTGTTTTTCACTGGCAAAAAAACCATTGAGATATCTCATCAATACCTCGAAAACCAAGCTGTTTTTTCCTTGAAGATCAGAGAAAAGACTCTGGTTTTGTTTGATGAAAGGTACGTTCTCTGAAAAAATGGTTTCCAGGGTTTTGGCAATCTTTTCCGGCTGGGCAATCTCTTCCAGATCGGCCTGAGTAACCGTTTTGTAGAGGTAGGGCTGATAGAGTGTTTCTACTGTTTGGTGAAATAAGTTACCAAAAATTCGGGGATCCAGTTCTTCTGAGATGTCTTCCGGTTCTTTTGCATTGGCCAGATATTTGAAATAGAAGCGCAACGGGCACTCAATGTAAGTGCTAAGGGCACTTGGCGAGAGTGCGCGGGAGCCATTTTTCAGATAAGCTGCCAGCTGTTCCATCACTTTCTTGTTTTTTTCGGAATGGATCGCAGGGGCTGCCTTGGTGCCGGCTGTTTGTATGTAGGTGTCGTTTTGCACAATTCCCGGATATTCGTAATAGATCTGATGCAGAAAGCGACTCATCTCTCCGGCTTGTTTGTTGGCATCGGAAGAAGACCATACCAGTGTTACATTTTTAGCTCTGTGAAGAAGCCGGTAAAAGTAATAGGCAAAAATGGAATCCTGATTGTCAATGGTTGGCAATCCGAAACCTTTCCGAATATTATAGGGAATAAACGAATTGGGAGGGGCCGTATGTGGAAATACCCCTTCGTTCATGCTTAATATCACCAGGTTGTCAAAATCCAGAACCCGGGTTTCCAGTATTCCCATTACCTGAAGACCACTCAAAGGCTCTCCCCGGAAAGGTACAGTCTGGAAATCGGCCAGTTTTTTAAATAGCCGGTGCCAGGTATCAGGGGTTATGCTTTCTTGCTGATTGGCAAGTATTTCTCCCAGGCGTTTTATGGTTAAATAAAGGTGATAGACAAATTCTTGTTCAAGGTCTGTGTCCGGTGTTTCCCTGAGTTGGTTGTAAGTGGTTTTTAATACATTCTTCAGATAATCAGTGAGATCATCGGATGAGTTGGTTTTTTGCAAAAGCTGGTTGAGTAAAGCGTGCTCCGGCATCTGGCTGCGCTCGATAAAAACCCTGTTGGCAGATATCAGATCATTAACCAGTTGGCGGCCCTCATCTCCAAGAATAGTGGAGATGTACTGATGTCGGAGCAAGGCCAGTAAATGCCGGTGATAAAACCAGACTTTGCCCTGTTTGGTAATACGCATGGAGCGCTGAAGCGTCATAAGGGCCTCTACCAATCCATAAGCAGGGGTGTTTTTTAAGGGATATCCCAAGGTTACGTTGATTTTGCTCCAGGTATCCGGAATGGCATGAATGGCAGGAAGCATAAGTGTTTCATCGGCCAGAACGAGTGCTGTTCGAGTGTGATTTTCAGTGTTCCCCGATGGGGGTTTGTCCTGATTAATGACATCTTGCAGAAAACCGGCAGCAATCTGCGTTTGCCCTAAATCATTGGCAGCGGTAGCAATGGTGATTTTTTCAGGGCCTTCGTATTGAGGACTGTCCCAGTCATCAGGCATGGGAAAATCTAGCAGATTGGATTTAATAAAACGGGCTGCTTCGTGTTCTCCCCGCACCTGGCCTTTCTCTGTCTTTACCCCGGGGGTTTCAAGGATCATTTGCGGATAGTCCCAGAAGAAAGTGCCAATGCCTTTTATCTTCAGGTAGTTTAAAAGCCTTTTTTCACAGCTGTTGAGTGCATTTAACCCGGCAAAAACCACTTTTTTATAGGGCACTTCACCAATGACGCGTTCCTGAATCTGATCTGCCACACTCCGGAAGAGCTTTCCTTCATAGGCTTCATTATCGTTGTCCAGTTGATCATTGAAATGGCGGTACAGTTCAGGCATTTTCTGCCAAACTTCCAGAAATGATTGCTGGAGCTTAGATAATCGCCGGGGATCAAAAGAGCTCCAAAAGGTGCGAATGGCTTCTATCTGATCAGGTTCCAGATGGCTGAAATCATCTTCCAGTGCCTTTTGATCAGCCAGATTGCTGAAAACCTGTTGCGGGTCAGCCAGGTATTTGTCAATATCATCAAAATCTGAAAGGCACATTTCCCCCCAGGGAATGAAATCATCCAGTGAAATATCCTTATTAATAACAGCTTTGTATGAATCATAAAGCTTAAAAACCAGACTGATATTGTCACTGACCGGCCTGGGGCCCACTTTTGCAAAGAAGTCGTTGATTGTTAGGATGTCAGGGGAGAATATAGGTTTCGCTGTTTTGTCATTCAGGTACTGACGAAAAAAAACACCGGCCCTGCGGCTGGGAAAAACAAAACAAAACTCTGATATGTCTGTTAAATAGTTTTGAAGATGGTAATCTGCCAGTTTTTCAAGAAAAAAACGCATGTTTGTTTTATTTTTGTTCAAAACCCTGATATTTTTTGATTTCAGGTTTGGTAATAAAAAATCATTTTTTCAAAGATAAATTTTTTAGCCAGATTAATCGATGACCCGTGTTAAAGTCAAATTGCAATCAGGTTTTGAAAATAGTATTAGTATCCTTTTGTCATTCAAAGGCACAAAAATTATTTTAAAATAATTCAAACCGGTATAATGTCGGTTATATTTCATCCACAGAACCAGGAATTATGGATTCATTTTCGTTTGTCGGAAACAGCGACATAGACGCGATTGAAAAACTTTATGAAGATTACAAGAACAACCCCGATTCAGTTGACGCCGGATTAAGAGATTTTTTCAGAGGATTTGATTTTGCCCTGAAAAGTTTTAATGGGTCAGCTGCCGGATTGGTTGATAAGGAGTTTAACGTTATTAACCTTATTCACAGTTATCGACAGCGTGGCCATTTGTTTACCGGTACCAATCCGGTACGTACAAGACGCAAGTATTTTCCGACACTTGATATTGAAAATTTTGGCCTTTCCGAGTCGGATTTAAATACTGTTTTTCAGGCGGGTAATGATATTGGGTTGGGAAGTGTTCCGCTTCGCGATATTGTTGACCATCTGAAACAAACTTATTGTGGATCAGTGGGGGTTGAGTACCTCTATATTCGTCATCCCGAAATGGTGTCATGGTTGAAAAAGAGGATGGAAGAGGTACGCAACACCCCCTCATTCACAAAAGATAAGAAAATGCGCATTTACCACCGGCTCAAAGAAGCGGTGGGTTTTGAGAATTTTATTCATAAAAAATTCGTCGGACAAAAGCGCTTCTCCCTGGAAGGTACTGAGGTATTGATTCCCGGGCTGGATGCCATTATCGAGAAAGGGGCTGAACTTGGTATCCGTGAAGTAACTATTGGTATGGCTCACCGGGGCAGACTTAATGTGCTGGCAAATATTCTAAAAAAGCCGGTGCGTGATATTTTTAATGAGTTTAATGGTGATCAATACGATGATAGTATCTCTCTTGGGGATGTGAAATACCACCTGGGATATGATAATGATATTGAGACACTTTCCGGTTCAAATGTAAAGGTTAATTTGGTGCCCAATCCCTCTCATTTGGAGGCTGTGACACCTGTTGCTGAAGGATTAACCAGATCCCGTGCCGAACTTACTCACAGTGGTGATTTTGACAAGATCATTCCTGTTATCCTGCATGGAGATTCCGCTATTGCCGGCCAGGGTGTGGTATATGAAGTGGTGCAGATGGCCAGGCTGAATGGCTATTCCACAGGCGGGACCATTCATATCGTGATCAATAATCAGGTAGGCTTTACAACAAACTATCTGGATGCCCGCTCGAGCACTTACTCTACCGATGTGGGCAAAGTAACCCGCAGCCCGGTGTTCCATGTAAATGGTGATGATGCTGAAGCCATTGTCTATGCTTTGGAGTTGGCTGTTGAATATCGCCAGACTTTTCATACCGATGTTTTTATCGATATCTTGTCCTACCGCAAGCATGGGCACAATGAAGGGGATGAACCGCGATTTACCCAGCCTACGCTTTACAAAGCCATTGCCTCCCATCCCAATCCGCACGATATTTATGCAGGTCGGTTGAAGGATGAAAAATTGCTCAGTAAGAAGGATGTATCTCACTTTCAGAATGAATATTCCGACAGCCTGGAGAAAGAACTGGAAGCCTCTCAAAAAACAGATGTGGTTCATATTCGTAAGTTTTTAAAGGACTTATGGAGTGATTACCGGCATGCAGAGGACGATGACTTCTTAAATTCGCCGGAAACAGCTGTTGATAAAAAGCTGTTACTCGATTTGGCTGATAAAATTAATACATTGCCATCAGATAAAAAATTCTTCCGTAAACTGGAAAAACTGGTCGAGGACAGAAAAAAGATGGTCAGCGAAAACAGGCTGGATTGGGCAATGGGAGAGTTGCTGGCTTATGCCTCCTTGCTGAAAGAAGGTCATCCGGTAAGGGTAAGCGGACAGGATGCTGTGCGGGGTACTTTTGCTCATCGGCATGCCGGTTTTACACTCGAAGACCTGGCGGAATCCTATTTCCCGTTACAACACATTGATGCTGTTCAGCCTACTTTCAATATTTACAATTCGCCACTCAACGAATATGGTGTCCTTGGCTTTGAATACGGATTTGCCTTGGGTGCGCCTAATGGGTTGACCATTTGGGAAGCGCAGTTTGGCGACTTCTTTAATGTGGGACAAGTGGTCGTCGACCAGTTTGTTAGCTCGGCTGAAGAAAAATGGGGGTTGATGAACGGGCTTGTAATGTTGTTGCCACATGGATTTGAAGGGCAGGGGCCCGAGCATTCCAGTGCTCGCATTGAACGTTTTTTGAATCAGGCTGCAGGCAACAATATGCAGGTCTTGAATTGTACCACACCCGCCAATTTGTTTCATGCCTTGAGGCGACAGCTTCATCGGGATTTCAGAATTCCATTGGTCGTGTTTACGCCTAAAAGTTTATTGCGTCATCCCAAATGTGTTTCTACCATTGAAGATCTGGCAGATGGTGGTTTTCAGGAGGTGATAGATGATGCCAATACAGAACCGGAAAAGGTAAAACGTGTGGTGTTTTCAACAGGTAAAATATACTATGACCTCCTGGCACGTAAGGAAGAATTAAATGCCACCGATGTTGCCTTAATACGAGTAGAACAGCTGCATCCGTTCCCCAAAAAGCGGATATTGGAGACTGTGGAAAAATATCCCAATGCATTGTTGAATCTTTGGGTGCAGGAGGAACCTGAGAATATGGGTGCCTGGTATTATGTGGAAAATCAGATTCCGGAGTTGAAGCTTGTTCCCGTGGCCCGTTTGGCAAGTGCCAGTCCGGCGACCGGATTGAACGGTCTGCATGTGGTGGGCCAAAAAGAGATTGTTGGAAAAGTATTTAAGAAATGCCATTGTGAGCTTCAGAACGATTATTGCGGATTGCAGTGTGTGGAAGGGAAGACCAGGGCTGAAATCCTCAAACAACATAAATACTTTGAATCACCGCAACGTTTTTCAATATAAGTAAGTACAGGCAGAAGTTTATGAGACAGAAGTTAGAAGAAGGGCTATTTTTGAATTATTTAAAGCATAATCATTAACTGAATAAAAAAGATCAAAATATTCCCAATCATGATAGATGTTAAAGTACCAAGTCCGGGAGAATCTATAACTGAAGTTGAATTGGCCAATTGGCTGGTGTCTGATGGAGATCTGGTTCAAAAAGATCAGGATCTGGCTGAAATTGAATCAGACAAGGCTACATTAATGCTTAATGCGCCTAAAAGCGGCAAAATTTCCATTGATGTAGAAGAGGGAACCACCGTTTCAGTAGGGGATGTAGCTTGTCGCATTGATACCTCTGTGAAGGTGCCGGATGAGGAGGAAGAGCCTGACGAAGCTGAGGAAGAAGAAGCTCAACAAAAGAAGGAAGAGCCCAAAGAAGAGATAAAAGAGGAAACGAAAAAAGAGCCGGAATCCAATGCTTCAGAAAAAGCTGCTTCCCAGTCAGATAAGAAAAGTGATGTAAAAAATGACAAAGTGAGGCCAACGCCACTTGCACGTGAAAAAATGAAAGCAGCAGGACTTTCGGTCGATGATATTGTGGAGGGATTGAAAAAATTATCAGTGTCTGATGTGGATGCTGTTATTGAGGGTGTATCTGCAAAGCCTTCAATGGGAGGGAGTGAAGAGCCCGACCGCTCGGAAAAGAGGGAGAAAATGACTCAGCTACGCAAAAAGCTTAGTCAAAGACTCGTAAGTGTAAAGAACGAAACGGCCATGCTTACCACTTTTAATGAAGTGGATATGTCGGGAGTGATGGAGATTCGCAAAAAATACCAGGATAAATTTGTGGAGAAACACGGCCTTAAGCTGGGATTTATGTCATTCTTCCTGAAAGCATCCGCGCTGGCCTTGAAGATGCGGCCTAAGGTCAACAGTATGATTGACAAAGAGGAAATTGTTACTCCTCAGTATGTTGATATATCAGTAGCTGTCCAAACTCCTAAAGGATTGATGGTGCCGGTTATTCGAAATGTGGATAAACTATCCCTTGCTCAGATAGAGATTGAACTGAAGGAGCTGGCCAAAAAAGCACGCGCAGGTAAAATTTCTTTAGAAGAAATGTCTGGAGGGACTTTTACCATAACCAATGGAGGCGTTTTTGGATCTATGCTATCCACCCCCCTGATAAATCCCCCCCAATCGGCCATTCTGGGTATGCATAATATCGTCGAGAGGCCGGTGGCAGTGGATGGAAAAGTGGAAGTGCGTCCCGTTATGTACACCGCATTAAGCTACGACCACCGGTTGATTGATGGCAAAGATTCTGTTGGATTCCTTATGGATGTTAAAAAAATGCTTGAAAAGCCTGAGAATTTGCTTTATGGAGGAGGAGATCCTTTGGCAGATTTACTGAATCTTTGAATAGTGGATAGTTTATAGTGGTTAGAGAATAGTAGATAGCCAACAAATAACTATCTACTATTCTCTAACCACTAACCACTATCTTATCCGGTCCATAGATCTTATCAAAGCTTCATCTTTGCCAATTGCCCTTAGGGCCAGGTAAACAAATACCATAGCCACCAATGGCAATACCAACGGCCAGTTGAAGGACAATTCAGTAGCTCTCAGTTCTTTTGCACCGGTTTTTCCCATGTAATAAATCATCCCTGATAGTCCCAGTAAAAAGCCTAAGTTCAAGGCACACAGGCGAATTTGAATCAGTCGTTTCTTAAAGAGGAAGATGGTTATTAATGAAACCAGAGTGGTAAGCCCTGTTAATATGGATAATGCCCATCCCGGCATAACCAGCTGGGCCGCCCCTTCGGCTTCTACTTCATAGATGCCTCTCCAGGTAAGCTCATAAAGATCTTCCATATTCGCCATCTCTGCCATTGACAGAAAGAACAGGCTGCCGCTCAATATGGCTGCTACGAGTAAGAATATACTTTGAATGCGTTGAATCATAATGTTTCTGTTTTTTTGTGCAAAAGTAAAAATATTTGTCGAATCCTATTCTTCGAATTTTTGGGAACAGATTTTTATATAAGACAGACAATTATGGTAGCATGATCTGTCAGTCCATTACCTTCTTCTGTCTCTAAAACTTCTGTCTATCCTTGCCTGGCTCTAATAACGATGTCCGGGAAAAATCTAACGATCTATATCGGAGGGCTTCGTTAAGCGTTTATAGTTGCCTGTTGGTTATCTACTTATCTGCAATGCGCAATTTGTAATAAAGTACAAATTATCATCGATATTGAGTTTATCTTACATCTAAAAATCTAACCATCCGTGGATATTTAAAATCTCTTATATGGTTCATGGATGCCCCAATTTTTCCATAATTGAAGGCCTGCTGGTTTCATATTACAATAATTTTCGCTTATTTTGAATATAACTGTTGAGTCATGTGTTTTTATCAGCATGAAAAATGTTTTTAAGATCTGAGGTTGCATGCATAGAGATACTTATAAATGTAATTTGTGTGAGCTCTGTGCTGTGATCGTTTCATCTGAATTCCTTTAGATTTTAAAATCTGAAAATATGAGAAGAATAGAAGAATCTGAACTTATAATAAATCCTGACGGATCCGTTTTTCATCTGCATATTAAGCCGGATGAGTTGGCCCCTAACGTCATACTCGTGGGGGATCCCGGAAGAGTGGAGACGGTGGCAGCCTTTTTTGACAGTATTGAATTTTCTTCCAATAACCGTGAGTTTGTCTCCCGAACAGGAGTATACCGGGATACCCGCTTTACGGTTCTTTCTACCGGAATTGGGACAGATAATATCGACATCGTCCTTAATGAGCTGGATGCCCTGGTGAATGTGGACTTTGCAACCCGGAAAGTCAAACAACAACAGAAATCTATTAACATAGTCAGAATAGGCACTTCCGGTTCTTTGCAGGAAGATCTGCCGGTTGACAGCTGGTTGTTAAGTCAAAGTGCGATCGGGTTTGACGGGGTGTTGAATTTTTATGAAGGCTGCGAAAAAAATTCTGATTTGGAATTTGAGAAGCAATTGATTGAAGATATATCCTGGTCGCCAAGGCTAACAAGGCCTTATGTGGTTGAGGCCGACAAAGGGTTATTCAACCTTTTGCATGGCGAAAATGTTTATACTGGTGTAACCATTTCTGCACCGGGTTTTTATGGACCTCAGGGCAGAGTGCTTCGGTTGCCTTTGCAAGATGCTGACATAAATGAAAAGCTTTCTGACTTCAGGTTTGGGGAGAAACGAATTACCAATTATGAAATGGAGTGTTCGGCCATTTATGGCTTATCGGCTCTTTTGGGACATAAAGCAGCTACTGTTTGCGCCATTATTGCCAACCGAAATGCCGGAACCGCAAGTGAAGATTACAAACCTGTGATTAAAACATTGATTCAGTATGTGCTGGATCGTTTATCCCGATAAGGTTTCTGAGAGATATGGAAAATGACAGAATAAAAGCATTGATTACCTTGCTGGATGACCCAAGTGATGAGATTTTTCAATCGGTTGAGGATGAATTGCTGAAGGCAGATGTGGAGGTAGTCCCCGAGCTTGAAAAGGCCTGGGAGGATCATGCTGACGGACTTTTTCAGGAAAGAATCGAAAACATCATCCACTCGATCCAATTCAGGGATGTAAAAAAGCGATTCAAAGCCTGGGTTACTTTTAACGGGGATGATTTGTTGACTGGGGCGTGGCTTGTTTCAAAATACCAGTACCCCGAGCTGACTTTTGATGATGTTGATGAATCAATTAATAAACTCCGGAAAGACATATGGCTTGAGTTGAATGAACACCTCACAGCTCTTGAAAAAGTAAGGATCATTAATCATATACTTTTTGATGTTCACGGATTTTCGCGAAACAACAGCAATTTCCTGGCACCGCAAAACTCTTTTATTTGTGATGTGCTGGATACCCGTAAAGGAAATCCCATCTCGCTTTCCATTATTTATTCGGTGATTGCCAATCGTCTTGGACTGCCGATCTACGGCGTGAACCTTCCTAAAAATTTTATTTTGGCCTTTATGGATGAGCCCGGACCTGCTTCCGGAATTTTGGTCAGGGAAGAATCTTCTGTTTTGTTTTATATAAACCCTATTAACAAAGGAGCTGTTCTGGGGCGTAAAGAAATTGAGCACTTTATTAAGCAACAAAAGCTTGAACCTCGTTATGCTTATTATGAGCCATGCTCTAACATTGAAACCATTCGAAGGGTGCTGAATAACCTTATGGTGGCTTATGAACATGCAGGCCAATTGGTGAAAATCGAAGAAATCAGGGAGTTGCTGGCTATAATTGATGAAGATTCCATGTTTTAGTTTTCGCGTTTTATGGGCGAAAACCTGCTATTAGCATACACTTGCATCTTTATAAAAATAAAACACCTAAATAAATGATAAACCAAATTTTTGAAGGACTATATCCTGCCAAATTGTGGGATTATTTTGATCAGATATGTCAAGTTCCAAGACCTTCCAGGCATGAAGAAAAAATAGTAGACTGGCTACTTGAATTTGCTGAGCAGAACGGTTTCGAAGGGAAACGTGATAAAATTGGAAATGTTCTGATTTCAAAACCGGCCTCTCCAGGCATGGAAGACCGGAAAACCGTTGTTTTGCAGTCACATGTTGATATGGTGGGAGAGAAGAACAACGATAAACAACACGATTTCTTTGTCGATCCTATTATCGCAGTCAGGGATGGCGGATGGATTAAAGCAGACGGAACCACACTTGGCGCTGACGACGGGATTGGAATTGCTGCTCAACTTGCGCTTTTGACATCCGATGATATTCCGCATCCTCCTCTTGAATGTCTTTTTACCGTGGATGAAGAAACCGGGCTTACAGGGGCTTTTAACCTTGGTGAGGGCTTTTTTAAAGGTCGCACTTTAATCAATCTCGATTCAGAAGATGAGGGTGAGTTGTTTATTGGTTGCGCCGGGGGAATCGATACGCTGGCTTATCTAAAACCTGATTATGAAAGTGTCCCGGAGGGATATACTGCACTGGAAATAAAAGTAACCGGATTGAAAGGAGGTCACTCGGGTGATGACATTCATAAAGGGCTTGGCAATGCCAACAAAATTCTGGTTCGCCTTCTCAGAAAATTAAACCGCGACCTGGGATTCAGACTGGCCGGTATAGATGGTGGTAATTTACGAAATGCGATTGCACGCGAAGCCTCTGCAATAGGAATGGTGCCTTCGAAATTCAAAGAAGAGGCGCGTGTGGCATTGAATGTTCTGGCGCATGATGTTGAGCAGGAATTTAGACACACGGATTCCGGTGTTAAGCTTTGGATGGGGTCTTGCGATCAGCCTGAAGAGCTTTTTTCGGCTAATTTTCAGAACAGATTGTTAAATGCTATTTATGCTTGTCCTCATGGTGTTATGGCCTGGAGTCAGGAAATTGATGGACTGGTTGAAACATCTACCAATTTGGCATCGGTGAAGTTGAAGGAAGACGAGATTTTGGTAACGACAAGTCAGCGTAGTTCTGTGGAAAGCGCAAGGGACGATATTTCTAACATGGTGAGCAGTGTTTTCGAATTGGCCGGTGCCCGGGTTGAGCATTCTGACGGTTATCCCGGATGGGAGCCAAACATGGAATCACCTGTTTTGGATGTTTCTGTATCTACTTACAAAAAACTGTTTGGAAATGAACCTGAAGTGAAGGCTATTCATGCCGGACTAGAGTGTGGCCTTTTCCTGCAGAAATACCCTGATATGGATATGATTTCCATTGGGCCAACCATCAAAGGTGCTCATTCTCCTGATGAGCGATTGGATATTGAAACCGTTCGTAAATTCTGGGATCACCTTCTGGATATATTGAAAAACCTGAAGTAATAGAAGAAACTTAAAACAGGCCAGTAGAATACCTGGCAAAAACGGCGCGCAGTTAACATGGGAGATGGATTTTAGAATCCAGTATTATTGACCGTGTCACCTGCGCGTCGGTTTGTCATTGTTTAAAAGGTTTAAAACTATTAAAGTTAGGCTTCCTGCCGCTCTGGTTGATGTCTTTGATTAATAGATTTTTAGCCTCGCATGAAGGACAACCTCCGCCGCAGGCACTGCCGCTGCCGGCAAACATAGTTTTCCAAAAGGAATAAATCGTGTAAACAAACGCTCCTGTCACTGTAATTCCTGTCAAAATCTCCTGTATCATATGGTTTGTTTTAATGGTGTTATATATTCTCAATACTCCGTTAAACTTTTGCAAAAAAGCTATAAATCAAGTTTTTGGAATTATGTGTGGTTGTTTTAAGCCTTGGTTGTTAATATTATACGATTTGTCTTAAATCTTACCTGACTGCTGTCAGGCAGGTGTCCAAAAATCTTACGATCTATTGTATTCTGTTTGTGCTCATAAATCTGCAATCTGACAATCAGCCTAGAACAGCTGTCCTGTCTGGTATATTATTAATGACAATAAATATGCCAATCCGGTTGTGTAAAAAATGGTAAATACAGCCCATTTCCAGGAAGCTGACTCTTTTCTAATGGCTGCTATTACAGCTACACATGGAAAGTATACCAATGTGAAAATCAAAAAAGAAAAGGCTGTCAATGACGTGAAAACAGGTGTCCCGTCCGGATAAGTGTCATTCTGAAGTTGTTCAATCAAATGAGAATTACCGCTGGTTTCACTATCATCAGCCTGGTAAAGAACGGCCATGGTACTTACCACAATTTCTTTGGCGGCCACGCCGCTTAGCAGACTAACTCCCATTTTCCAGTCAAAACCCAGTGGCTCGATTGCCGGCTCGATCGCCTTCCCAATCTGTCCAATATAACTGCCTTCATGTCTTAATTTTTCTTTCAGGTGCTTAAGCTGACTGAGCTTTTCGGATTGTTCCTCTTCTAATTTCTCTTGTAATTCACCATCTGCAACATCTTTAATTTCATCGTATTTCTGAACCAACTCCTGTTTTTGGGCTTCAATGGCTTTTGTAGCTTCATTTTGTCTTGGATAGTAGCCCAAAAACCAGATAATAATGGAAGCTACCATGATAACGCCTCCCATTTTTTTCAAATACTGGCTACCCTTGAACCACATGTGTCTGCTGGTGCTTTTTAAAGTTGGCAGTCGATAAGGCGGTAGTTCCATTACAAAGGGGGTGTCGCTTTTTTTGAATACAAATCGCTTAAAGATGCGCGCAACAATAACAGCCAGCAGAATCCCTATAGCATAAAGTGCAAAAAGAACTGTTCCCGGATGATCAGGAAAAAAGGCACCAATAAGCAGAATGTAAACCGGTAGCCGCGCACTGCATGACATGAAAGGATTAATGAGCATTGTGAGCAGCCTGTTATTCTTATCTTCTATGGTCCGGGTTGACATTATAGCAGGAACATTACATCCAAATCCCATTATCAAAGGGATGAAAGATTTACCATGTAATCCAATTTTATGCATTACCTTGTCCATGATGAATGCTGCCCTGGCCATGTACCCGGTGTCTTCCATGAAAGAGATGAAAAAGAAAAGGATAAGGATGTTAGGCAGAAAAACGATAACACCTCCTACTCCTCCTAAAATTCCGTCAACTATCAAATCGGTAAAAGGGCCTGGCGGTAAGGTGGAAGAAGCTAATCCTGATAGATAGGAAACTCCTTCTTCTATCCAGTTCATTGGATACTCTCCCAGCTTGAACGTTGCCTGAAACATAATCCATATGAATAGAAAGAAAAACGGAAACCCGAATAATCGATGTGTTAGAACGGTATCAATTATTTCTGTTTTTCTTCTCCGCTGCCTGGGATTTTCTTTGTAAGTTTCTTTCATCGCTCCCGCAATGAAACCATATCGCGAATCTGTAATGACTGTTTCGGAGTCTTCCTGAAAATTCTTTTCCAGCTTATGAATTTGTTCTCCGGTTTCTTTTAGAATCGGTTCGAATCTGGCATCTGAAAGTTGTTCCTGAAAAACATTGTCTTTTTCAAGTAACTTTATAGCCAGAAAACGTGGCGATACTTTGCTGGTTAGTTCAGGGAAATCTTTGGTGGTGTTTTCGATGGCTGCAATGGCCATCTCAATATGCTCTCCATAGTTTATTTTAACGCGTCTGGCCTTTTCAATTTTGTCTTCATAAACGTTGACCACCATTTCAAACAATTCACTGATGCCTTTTCCTCTATATCCAACAGTCGGAACGAAAGGAATGCCCAACAATGTCCCCATATTATGGTGGTCAATCTTGTCTCCCTTTTTCTGAAGGTCATCGTACATGTTAAGTGCCACTACTGTTCGCACGTCCATGTCAATGAGCTGGGAGGTGAGATAAAGGTTGCGCTCGAGATTGGAAGCATCAACCACATTTATGATAATATCCGGTGTTTCATAGCTGATGTGCTCCCTTACATATACTTCTTCCGGACTGTACGCTGAAAGAGAATAGGTGCCCGGAAGGTCAGATACTTTTAAAGTATAATCCTTATGGTAGAAATAGCCTGTTTTTATATCGATGGTAACACCGCTGTAGTTGCCCACATGTTCATTGGCCCCACTGGCTTGATTAAAAATAGTGGTCTTCCCGCAGTTGGGATTTCCAACCAACGCTACATTGATGGTTTTTCGTCTCTCTGTGGCTTGCCGTGTAAGTATATCATCATTGGTGGTTCCCTGGTAATTTGCGGTTTCCAGCGATTTTGCTTCTTCGCTGGAGACCACCTCAATAAGACTGGCCTCGCTGCGGCGCAGGGAAACCTTATAGTCCATTACCTTGTATTCGATGGGGTCTTTGAGCGGGGCATTTTTGATAACGGTTACTCTCTTCCCCTTTACAAATCCCATTTCGATAATGCGTTTCCTAAAAGCGCCATGGCCTTTTACTTTAACAATTACTCCCTCCTGGCCATTTGTGAGTTCTGCTAGATTCATATATCGGGATGATCTTAAAGTTTAACGTGATTAGCCTTTTGTCCTTGTTAATGTGATGGTTAAATGAGACAGGCTTTTCTTGTCAAAATACAATTATTGCATATTAAAATTTCTCAAAAATAACAAGAGATCGGTTCCCCAACAATCCCCATATTTAGGTATTTTATCTCTCAGCCACACAAACAACTCAAAATCTTCTTTTCCGGCTTATGCTTTTCAAGCGGTTTGCGCTCATTATTGTTTTTCAATAGGGTTATTATTTGTTTTCGACACCTGCCTTGTCACGGAATAACTGTTGATTTGTGATTCCGGATAACAGACAAATCAGGTAAAAATGTCAGTAGCTTTTGTCTTTCTGTGACTTTAAGGCAGAAATTAACTCTAAAACATTAAAGTAACCTTTTGGTTGTTCTTTTGGTAAGATTATTGAAAGGGATATAGTAATCAAAAAAAGGACGCCATGGATTTTTCAGGTACATTCGAAGATTTTCAAAAAGTTGTAAGAGAGAATGGGGGCGAAGTTCAGATCATGGAACGTGAGGTTGGTCTGGATACTCAGATGGCGTATATGCGTATGTCGAAAGAGGTGAAAAGCAATTTAGAACCCAATAAAGTAGTGGCAGGTCAATTTGAGTTGTGGGATGAAAATTCCTCGCGCAAAAGTAAGCGAAAACGCCTTGCTTCACTGGCTTCGTTGGGTAGCCCGGATGCCATTCGCACCCTTCAAAAGTATTATGAAGGTCCTGACAGGGAGCTTGAAGATTGGACCTATCTGGCTCTTCAGGAATGTAAGTTGGTGTTTCAGGCAACAACGCTTGATCATCCACCTATGTTTATTTCAACCGGACTGGGGGGGAGGGGGCAAAAACTTCGGTTTTTTGGAGCTTTTTTTGCAGAAGATGGAAAACCTTTTGAAGAAACCAGGCAAAAAGTAATATCCGGCGAGGTGGAATATATGTTCGAAAAGTTTGAAGGAAAGCTGGAATTTATTGCCTTCTCCGGGCAATTTGTTACTTTTTGGGGGTTGGTGCCTATTGATGTCTCATTAAATGAGAAAGTTAAAGCAGCAGTCGATGAAGCCAACTTTTTGGGTGGCGGCCTTAGAAATGATTTTATTCTTACCAATGTCAAGAAGCTTACTTTCCATGAATTGGGGGAGATATTAACGAAAATAGATAATAATCAGCTCGGTAATGATGAGAGCGATGAAGACATTGTTCAATAGTCAGCACAGGCAGTAGTAATAGTCTTTTAAGCTTTTCCAATAAGCATTGAATCAGTTGTTTGCATTCGATGAGGGGCTTGTGTTAATGTGCATATTTTCAGCGCCATACGAGTCGTCTCAAGTGTTGCCTGACTGCCGTCAGGCAGATATCTATAAATCTAAAGGTCTGTTGAGTATAACATATCACATAAAAACGGGGTTGCAAAATATGAATGCAACCCCGTTTCTTCTGAAAATGCTTTAACTTTTACTTACTCAAGTCTTCAAAATCAACATTGGTATATTCGGCAGTAGAAAGTTCATCTTCTGATTCCTTTGCCGGCGCCTCTTGTTGCCCTTCTTCATTGTAGACCCCTTGTTCGGCCTGAATAAAATCAATGGCATCCTTAAGTCCGTCTGCAAACTTTTCAAAATCTTCCTTGTAAAGGAATAGCTTGTGTTTTTCAAAGCGAAAACGGCCATCTTCCTCAAAGCGCTTTTTGCTTTCTGTAATCGTCAGGTAATAATCATTTTTTCGCGTGGCCTTTACATCAAAAAAATAAGTACGTTTCCCGGCTCTTACGGCTTTTGAAAAGATATCGTCCCTATCATTTCTCTTTTTTTCAAAAGCATCTTTTTTGTCAAATCCTTCCATCTTAAAATAAATTTTTTTGAGTAAGAAAACATTTTGTTTCTTCAGGTCAAAAATGGCAATAATTTTTTGAATAAACCAAGAATTGTTTACAAAATTATTCCAAATTTTGAACTATTTAACGGCTGATTCTGTTTTTATCGTTGTCCCGTCCCGGATTTTATAAAGGAAGAGGGATTTTTTTAAAAAAACAAATCTGCATTGCTTTGGGTGTCAGTTTTTTTTGAGCCGTCTGCCTGATTGGTCTTTTTACATGCTTTATTTTAACTGATGCACACTTGCCTAAATTAAAAAAACACCTACTTTTGTGGATGAATAATTATCTGAAGTAACAAAAGTTCTTTAACGAATGCTAAGTAGAAGACTGCTCCGAGTGAAAGTGATGCAAACGGTTTATAGTCATTTCAGAGGAGGTGGCTCCACTGTTCAACAGACTGAAAAGGAATTGTTTCACAGTATTTCCAAATCTCACGAACTTTATCACCTGCTTTTATTGTTGATCCTGGATGTCCGGGATTTGGCTGAAAAACGCATAGAAAACGGGCTGAACAAAAAACGGCCAACCTATGAAGATCTTCATCCTAATCGCAAGTTTATCAATAACAGAGTAATTCTTCAGCTGAAGGATAATAAACAGCTACTCAATTATATTGATGCAACCGGCTTGTCCTGGAAAAATAATGAGCAGTACGTAAAGGATGTTTTTAAACTTGTTCTCGAGTCTGAACTCTATAAGCAGTATATGGAGTCTGAAGAGGATTCGTATGAGGCAGACCGGAAATTTGTAGCCAAGCTTTTCGAAAAGGTAATAGGGCAGTATCTGCCTCTTTACGGCCTTTTTGAGGAGCAAAGTATTTTCTGGAACGATGAAGCTGAGTTTGTTGTGAGCATCGTAGTCAAAACCGTCAAGGAGTTTGATGAATCGAAAGGGGAGGATCAACTTCTCCAAAGAGAGTTTAAAGATCAGGAAGACCGTGAATTTGTGAAAACCCTTTTTCGAAAGGCGGTTGTGAATAACATTGAATACCAGGATCTGATTAAAAAATTTTCCAGAAACTGGGATCTTGATCGTGTGGCATATCTCGATATTGTTTTGATGCAGATTGCCATTGCCGAAGTTATGGAGTTTCCCAAAATTCCTGTAAAGGTGACCTTGAACGAGTACATTGAAATTGCAAAACACTATTCAACACCTAAAAGTGGTAATTTTATCAATGGACTACTCGATAAAATAATAAACCACTTAAGGAATGATGAGCAATTGATTAAGCTATCCGGAGCAGACGAGTAATTGTTTTTATCTTGAAAATGCTATTTCTAAACCATGGTGAAAAAAACTAGAACTCTTGTGCTTTGCACTTTTTTTACAACCATAACCCTGGTTATGGGAGGGTGTGGCATGAAACCGGGGAATAAAACCCTGAAAAATGATGGTCAGGAAATTGTAGATGACAAGAACCCGGGACAGCCGGTGTTTAGTAACAGTGAGCATGATTTTGGTGAAATTGAGCCGGGAGATGAGGTGGGAGCGAGATTTAGTTTTTCCAATAAAGGAGCAGGTTCACTTATAATTGAACGCGTTTCAACCGGATGTGGCTGTACTGTTGCTGAATATTCAAAAAAACCTGTTAGTCCCGGAGACGAAGGATTTGTGGAAGTTATTTTTGATAGCCGGGGAAAACATGGCGCTCAGTTTCAGCAGGTCAATGTGTATTTTCAGGGACTGAATAAGCCGTCTCGATTATCAATTGTTGCTCAAGTTGTTAAAAAATAGTTATATTGCGACCTGATATTTTCAGGATGTCTAAAATTTAGAACCAAAATTTAGTAATATTATGATGAGTTTGTTTTTACAAGCTGGCGGTGGCGAAGGAAGCCCCAATATGCTTATGCAATTATTGCCTTTTTTATTGATTATTGTGGTGTTTTATTTCTTTATGATTCGCCCCCAGGTAAAAAGGCAAAAAGAATTAAGAAAGTATCGTGAAAGCCTTAAAAAAGGTGATAAGGTTGTCACTACCGGCGGTATTTACGGTAAGGTGACCGAGGTTAAAGAAAGTCATGTTGTGATTGAAATAGCTCAGGACGTTAACATAAAAGTAGACAAGGCTGGCATCATTATGGATATGTCTGACGCAGCCAAGAAATAACAGCCATTTTTATTGGTTATTACTTTATGATTTTGTTATAACGGGTCAATGATTAAATTTGTAAATCATTGACCTTTTTTTATTTGCTTTGTTTGAGTAATATTTTCTCCGAATTCTAAAAAGACGTTTTAGATAGGAGCCGCTGAAAAAGTCAAAAGGGCAGAATTTACAAGCCGCCCTATCGAAGGAGTATTGAAATACTTCGAGATTGAGGCGGTGTAGTAAATTTTGTGCTTATGATTAGCCATTTTCATTTTATCAAGTGCAATGAGAAATTCGGGTATATTGTGAAATAACCTTGCACTTAAGTGTTTGTAGAGATGGTTTAAAGCTTTAAAAGCTTATAAAACAGGCGTTTTTCAGCGCTTCCGATATAAATTTACTTGAATTCAGGTTAAATGGTGGGGTCATTAAATTTTAGTGCATGGTCAGCAAAATCTCAAAAACTAATTTTATTCTCCTGTGGGACAGGATTAAAAACTGGTTTGCCCGCGTTCGCCAGGACAGGAATTTGTTTATTTTTCTTGTCTTTTTGGTTATTTCCACCGGATTCTGGTTTCTTAATGCCTTGCGCAAAGATTATACAGCCACATTAAGTTATCCGGTTAAGTTGGAAAATATTCCCGGGGAAAAAATGTTACCCGAAGACTTTAAAAGTCGCATTGATATTAAAGTTCGGGCAGGTGGCTTTGTGATCTTGAGATACCAGTTGAGCAATACTTTTCTTCCACTCACATTCGACGTTTCTCAGATGAATCCCGTTTCAGGAAATGGACGGGAAGGGGTTTTTGCTGTTACCAATGATGAACAAACCCGGATTGTAGGGCAATTGTCGCAAGGGATGGAATTAATAGAAGTTAATCCGGATACACTTTTTGTTCCCCTCATTGAAACCAGTTCAGCCAAATTACCCGTAAAAATTGATTCGGAGTTGAGTTTCGAGAAGCAATTTCTGCAGGCAGGAAATATTCTTTTTGAGCCAGATTCGGTGGTAGTGACCGGGCCTAAGCAAATTGTAGATACTATGCAGCTTGTTAAAGGAAAAAAACTAGTCTTTGATAATCTGTCCGATACTGTTTCAACGATGGTTCCTCTGACCCTGCCCGACCATGTTAGATCATCAGCTAAAAGGGTTTATGCAACGATTCCGGTTGAACCGTTTACCGAACTTTATCTTAAAGTGCCTCTTAAAATCAAAGGCTTACCTGATAGTTTGCGCATTAAAACTTTTCCTTCCGAAATTCAAGTGTCATTCAGGGTGGGGATGAGTAAGTATGAAAGCATCACTCAAAATCAATTTCAGGCAGTCGTGGATGTCACCCATGTTTTTGGGGGAGAAAGACCCGATCGTCTAAAAGTTCGTTTAGACCGGGTGCCGAGGTATGTTGAATCGCTTAGTTTTTCTCCTATTTTTGTTGAATATCTTTTAGAAAAGAAACGATAAGGTGCAGAAAATTGGTGTAACCGGTGGAATCGGAAGTGGCAAATCAACTGTTTGCAGGATTTTTGAAACCATGAAAATCCCTGTTTACTATGCAGATTTACGTGCCCGCCGGCTTATTGAAAAAGATGAAAGAATCATTCAAGGCTACAAAAAATTGTTTGGTGATGAAGCCTATGACGCAGGAATTTTGGACCGTAATTTTGTAGCCGGAAAGGTTTTTGCGGATCCTTCTCTCTTAAGACGTGTCAATGAATTGGTTCACCCCGTTGTAAGAGAGGATTTCAAGGCATGGATTGCCATTCAGGAAGCTGACTATGTTATTCAGGAAGCCGCTGTTTTACTTGAAAGTGGAGGATATAAGACTTTGGATAAAGTAATATTGGTAAGTGCCCCAAAGGAACTTCGTTTATCCAGAGTAATCCAAAGAGACAGGATTGACAAAGAAAGGGTAAAGGAGCGAATGAAGAATCAGTGGACCGATGAGCAACGAAGGCTTTTATGTGATTATGAAGTGATAGCTGATGATGAGCATTTAATTGTTCCTCAAGTGTTGAATATACATAATGAATTAATAAAATAATGGGATTTCTGGGATCATTAATTGGATTTGGTTTAGGTTGGTGGGTATTTGGGCCAATTGGAGCTTTAATTGGAATGTTTTTGGGTGGTCAGGCAGAGCAGGCCACAACTATGGAAGGGAAAGTTGGAGGTGGTAGGCCACAAGGTACAGCCAGGGATGGTTTTGTGGTGTCATTACTGGTACTTATGACGGCGGTCATGAAGTCTGATGGCAAAGTTTTGCGTTCAGAATTAGATTATGTAAAGAATTATCTTCGCAATATGTTGGGTGATGAAAAAGCCAGAGATGCATTGGGAGTATTGCGTGATTTAATCAAGAAGGATATTCCGCTGGCCGATGTCTGCCATCAGGTGCGCGTTAATGTGGGTTACGACAGCAGAGTTCAATTATTGCATTTGCTTTTTGGGCTGGCCAAAGCCGATGGCTATTTAAATCCTGTGGAAGTAAAGACCATTGAGCAAATTGCCGGGTTGATCGGGGTGAGCCCTTCCGACTATCAGGCGGTTCTTAATATGTTTTACGACAATATTGAGTCTGCCTATAAAATTTTGGAAATTTCATCTAGTGCATCTGACGATGAAGTAAAGAAGGCCTACAGAAAGATGGCCCTGCGTTTTCACCCGGATAAGGTCAGTCATCTCGGACCTGAGTTTCAGAAGTCTGCCAATGAAAAGTTTGCCAAAGTTAATGATGCTTACAATAAAATAAAGAAAGAGCGGGGAATGAATTGAGGGTCCCGCTTTGTTTAATGAATGTTTGTGTTATTTTTGCAGCCTTAATTTAAATCTGTAGGAAAATGTTGAAAGGAATTCTTGCTATTTCCGGAAAACCCGGTCTTTTCAAGTTGATTACGAATGCTAAAAACAGCATTATTGTTGAATCTTTACTTGATGGAAAACGCATGCCGGCTTATGCTACATCAAAGATTAGCTCGCTGGAAGACATCTCAATTTTTACATTGGACGGAGATGTGAAACTGGCTGAGGTTTTTGCCAGTATTTTTGAAAAAGACCTGGATATTAATCCCAAGAAGGCATCCTCCAAGCAACTTAAAGAAGCTTTTAGCGAAGCTTTGCCGGATTATGATGAGGACAGAGTGTATGTTTCCGACATAAAAAAGGTATTTGCCTGGTACAATGTTTTAAAAGATAAAGCAATCATTACTTCTGAAAGTATTGAAGAAATGAGGAAAGAGGAAGAATCTGAAGAAGGGGATTCTGAAGAATAAAATTTTTTGTACTGATTAATTGGCAGTTATATTTTTGTTTGATTTTTATTGATCCTTTTGTTTGGAGAAACGAAATAATATCTGTTATCTTTGCACCCGCTTTGCGAGAGAGACCAACGGGTTTCGAGGGGCAGATAAGCTGAAATACTGACAATATTTGATAGTTAATTTTGAGAGTCGAAAGCGACACTAAAAAAACTTGAAAAATAAATTTGGCAGATTAAAAAACTTCACTTATCTTTGCACTCGCTTTTGAAAAATCTGACGGTCGCCGAAAGAGGCGCTAAGACAAGAAAGACAAAGCAAGGAGGGGCGTTAAGAGTTGAGTCAACCATTGACAAAAACTATTAACTAACCACCAACTAAAAAAAAAGATCTTTGACATTATTAATGCAAAACCAAAAAGCAAGGTAAAAGCGGATCCTAACAAGTCAATTTTAATTTCCGGATCAAGAGTCTTGAAGTTTTGGGATGAGTGCTTAAA
>NZ_QEWP01000026.1 GCF_003121985.1 Marinilabilia rubra | reverse complement strand
TGAAGTCCTCACTAAAATAACGACTTGATCTAAATTGAAATTGTGAACGTTTCTTTTTCATAATAACCGTCTTTTGAATGTTTAGTGAAAATGTTCAAAAGCGGTCAACCTATTTCAGGACGGGACAAGATGAGAGATGAGAGTTGAGCATAGAGCATGGAGCGAGGTGCAAGGAGCAGAGAGCATGGGGGAAAGGGCCAACGGCCCGAAATCAAAAAGCCCGGGGTGAAGCCCCGGGAATATGGGAACCTACGATTTTTTGAGCCCTGAATGGGCGGCATATTTGTAGAGATACCATTAAATGTTAATCCCGACCCCGACGTGGGTCGTATGCCACTCTCCCTCTTGTTTGCAACGAGGGGGGCGTTTGATTCTCGTCTGTGACGAGATATGGTTTTCATCGCATAGAAAAAGGAGGACACAGGGGACGCAGAGAAAAAGAGAGGTGAGATGGGCATGGGGTATTGAGCATAGAGCAAAGGGAAGTTCATATATCTAAAAATCTTAAATCTAATGTCTTTGGGGGGGCGTAGGGTTGAACGGTAGAATGGTGTTTTTGATATTCGATCCTTTTCTCATTCCTTCATTCAATCATTTAATTACTGCATGGAGCAAAGAGAACTTCTCATATCTAACCATCTTAAATCTATTAATCTCATATCTACGATCAGTGATCGCTGATAATTGCTCATTGTTTATTGATAATTGTTCATTGCTCATTGTTATCTTTGTGGGGCTATGACAAAGGAGAAGAAAAGAATACTAATCATATACGACTATTTCACCCCTGCCTTCAAAGCGGGAGGGCCCATACAATCCATTACCAACATGGTGCGGTTGTTAGGTGAGCGCCATGAATTTTTTGTGCTGGCCCGAAATGTGGATTTGGATGGCACTTTGCTTGATGTTGAAAAAGATAAATGGGTTGATTTTGAGGGTAAGGCAGAAGTGTTTTATGCTTCTGATGAAAATACTGGTTATGCTGGTGTTTCCCGATTGTTGAAGGAGGTACGTCCGGATATTGCTTATATCAACGGATTGTTCTCTCTTTTCGCCACTGTTTCGCCACTGATTTTTAATGCATGGCATTCAAAAAAAAGGCGAAAAATGATTATTGCACCGCGTGGTATGTTTCAGGAAGGGGCTTTGGCGTTAAAAGCTGCCAAGAAAAAATACTTTTTGATGGTGGTGAAGCCTTTTATGAATGCTGGAAATGTGGTCTGGCATGCAACGGATGAACAGGAAAAAAAAGACATAAAAAGGGAAATTGGGGAGAAGGCTGAAATTACAGTTGCGGGGAATGTGCCTGCGGTAACACAGGAAAGTGTGATGCCTGATTTTGAAGGAGAGGCGTTAAAACTGGTGACAATTGCCCTGGTGGCGCGTAAGAAAAACCACCTGGCATTGTTAAAGCTATTAAAGGACTATGAAGGAGAACGAAAAATTATCTATGACATCTACGGCCCGGTAAAGGATGCGGATTACTGGCAGGAATGTGAGAAGATTATTAAGAAAATGCCTGAGAATGTTGAAGTGAATTACAAAGGGGCTGTGGAACCGGTAAAGGTAGTAGAAATACTCGCCGGTTATCATTGTTATGTATTACCGACCTTTGGAGAGAATTTCGGGCATTCCATTTATGAGGCTTTAGCAGCTGGATTGCCGGTGATGATCAGTGATAAAACGCCCTGGCAGAATTTGGAAGAAAAAGGGGCGGGGTGGGTTTTTGATTTGAATGAGGAAGGGGATTTTGTGAGGGTGCTGGAGGAACTACTGAATTGTTCTTCTGATGACCTTAAAAATAGGGGAGAGAATGCAAAGAAGTTAGCAGAAGTGTATTTGTTGGAAGCGGGGCTTGAGGAGCGTTATGGAGAATTGTTTTAGTAGGCTAATAGGCAAATAGGTGATTAGGCTTGGAGGTTAAGGCTAAGGTTGAGGTAAATTAATAGCAAGCAATAATTTTCCAATTCATTCTCTCAATTGCTCATTCTCTCACCCACTCATTCAATATTTCACTCATCAGTTCATTAGGTTAAAAAGCTCAATACTAAAAAATATGTGCGGAATCAACGGAATTGTTTCAAAAAAGATAGAGGATAAAGAATCCATGGTTAAATCCATGAATCACCGACTCTCCCACCGGGGACCGGATGATGAGGGTATATGGCAGGAGGAAGCTGTTGCTCTGGGTCAAAAAAGACTTTCCATTATTGATCTTTCAGCTGCCGGGCATCAGCCAATGGTTTCTGCTTGTGGGCGCTATGTGCTGGTTTTTAACGGTGAGGTGTACAATTTCAGGGAGCTGAGGCATAAGTTTGATTACCCCTGGCAATCGCATACCGATAGTGAAGTGATACTGGCCGCCTGGGAAAAAATGGGCCCGGAATGTGTGAAACAATTCAATGGAATGTTTGCCTTTGCTATTTGGGACAGAGAGGAACAGAATCTCGCAATTGTGAGAGATCGCATGGGCATAAAGCCACTTTACTGGAGTTTGAATGACAATGGTTTGTTTTTCTCATCGGAGGTAAGGGCGCTTTTGGCGTCGGGCTCTGTTTCAAAAAATCTGGATGAGGATTCTGTGGTAGATTTTTTACGATACCAAACGGTTCAGACGCCCAAAACCATTTTGAAAGAGGTTCAGATGCTTTTGCCGGGAACCATACTCAATTACAACCTGAAAAACAATCAGGTCTCTTTTGATACCTTCTGGAGTTCATTTGATAAGGTTAAAACACATAATCCCGGAAGCTACGAGGAGGTGAAACAAAAGGTACGAAATCTTTTTTTTGAATCCGTCGAACGCCGTCTGGTCGCAGATGTTCCGTTCGGGGCTTTTCTGTCCGGAGGGATTGACTCCAGTGCAGTCGTTGGAGCCATGGCCAAAGTATCCAACAACCGGATTGATACCTTTAATATCACTTTCTCGGAAGATGAGTTCTCGGAAGCTCCTTATGCACGGTATATTGCTGAAATGCACAAAACCAACCATCATGAGATTCATCTAAAACCGGATGATTTTCTGCATTTGTTACCGGACGCCTTATCCGCCATGGATCACCCAAGTGGGGACGGCCCCAATACCTGGGTGGTTTCCAAAATGACCAAAGAGGCCGGAATCACCATGGCGCTTTCCGGATTGGGCGGCGATGAGGTATTTGGTGGATATGCCATATTTAACCGGATGGCGGCTCTTGAAAAACGTAAAGCTTTGTGGAAGTTACCGCTTTTTTTACGGCAAATGGCCGGGAGAAGTCTTACAGCCTTAAAGCCGGGAGTAGCCTCCACAAAGGTGAAGCGTCTTCTGGAAATGAAAGACTACAGTTTTGAAGAGGCATTTGCTATTTCCCGCCAGGCGTTGATGGATCCACAACTTGAAGGAATGTTGAATCGCAAGGAACTGCCTGTACATAATCCCGTGGAGTGGCTTAAGAAGCAACATCTTCAAAAGGAGGGAGATGTGTTATCACGGGTGTCGGTGGCAGAGCTGACCACTTACATGCAGAATGTATTGCTTCGCGACAGTGACCAGATGAGTATGGCCCAGGCTCTGGAAGTACGGGTACCCTTTCTGGATCATGAGTTGGTGGAGTATGTCTTATCGCTACCGGATGATATAAAACGGCCTGTTACTCCTAAGAAACTTCTTGTAGACAGTATGCCCGACTTGCTGCCTGATTACATCGTTAACCGTCCTAAGATGGGCTTTGTCTTTCCCTGGCGCGACTGGTTGAAAGGGGAGATGCACAACTATGCAGACGAGCGTATTCGCTCAATTGCTCAAAGGGACATGTTTAATGAAAAGGGAGTTCTGGATATCTGGAGTCGCTTTCTGAAGGGGGATGCTTCGGTCACTTTTTCAAGGGTTTGGCCGTTGGTGGTGCTGGAGGAATGGGTTAGTGGGTTAGGCGAGTAGGTTATTAGGCCAATAGGCAAGTAGGCAAGTAGGCCAGTAGGTTAATAGGGTATTAGGCAAGTAGGGGATTAGGTTATTAGGTCAAGTAGGCTAGTAGGTGATTAGGTCATAAAGCAAATAGAGATTTTATATACAAACCTAACTTTTATATTATGGAAAATTTTAGCTTTAAGAAATTGCTTGTATGGCAGAAAGCCATGACTTTTGCTGAAAAATGCCTTGATATAACAGAAACAATTAAAGGGCATTACAGACTTATTGAGCAATTGGAAGCGGCAGCTGCATCGGTACCGCAAAACATCGCTGAGGGAGAAGGGCGCTTTAGTATTAAGGACAACATTAATTACTTATATATCTCTAGGGGATCTTTGTATGAGTCCATTACAGTACTTAACTTGTTGTATTATAAAAGTCTCATTTCTAAGCAAACTCTGGATGAACAAGAAAGTATTGCAATAGAAATAACAAAAATGATTTCTGCATTAATCTCTCAAAAAAGAAAACAAATTAATTAGGCGATTAGAAAATAGGCAAGTAGGCGAGTAGGTCATTAGGCTAGTAGGCAAATAGATATTAGATTTGGATTAATTAATTTAGTATTTTTTCTAAACTCTAATCGCCTAACTTCTACTATCCTAACTTCTACTAGCCTACTAGCCTAAAACCTAATAACCTGATTTGCCCACATTTCCGGATCATAACCCACCCCCAACTGATGACTGTGCTTTGCCATCGTTTTCAGTTCCTCGTCGGTCCGGCTCATGATTTTTTTCAGGGCTTGCTTCAGACTTTCTTTGTCTTCATTTTCAAAAAGAAAGCCGTTTTTGCCTTCTTCCAGAAACCGGGTGGCCCCTCCAATGGCGGTTGAGCATATCATTGGAAAGCCGGCGGCTGCCATTTCATGAACGACCACTCCCCAGGGTTCAAAGCGGCTGGGGAGGACAAATACCCCTGCTTCTTTTAAGGTTTGTTTCAGTTCTTCGGGTTGCAGAAAACCGAGATGTTTGATTTTAGGATGCTCCGGGCGCTGATCAAACAATTCGCCTGTTCCGGCACACCAGAGTTCCCATTCGCCGGGTGATTCTTCCTGAAGTTCCATAAAGGCAGGGAAGAGGAGATCGAGTCCTTTCTGTTGCACATACCGGCCTACATAAACCAGTTTGCGAGGATAGGTTGATGCCTCTGTTCTGTCCTTTGCAGAAGAGGAGAACAACTTAACATCGGCAGAGTAGAAGCCTTCCTCAATGTTTTTTTCTTTGAATCCCAGTTTGAGTGCATATTCCTTTTGGGGTATACCCGGTACCCATGCATGGGAGTAGGAGCGAAGAAGCGTGAAAGGGGCTGCCAGGCGCATGAGCTTTTGTTTGGGTGTGCCCAGCCAATGATTGTCCATGCTCATAACAGTTGGTATTTTGCCTTTAAAATACCTGCAAACTTTCAGATAACCCTTATCCACCCAACCACTGGAGATGATAACATCCGGGTTTATATCTTTGGCAAGATTCACCAGTTCTTTATGGGTGTAATCATTCCGTTCATAAATGGTTACGCCATCCGGGAAATCAAACTGAAACGGGGCTTCTTTATTTACAGGCCAGCGCACGATGTGCACTAAATGCCCCTTTTTCGTGAGTTCTTTTACGCCTGCCAGAAAGTAGGAGGCGAGTTCGGTGTATAGAAATAGTATTGTCATGATATTAGAAATTTAGGCAAATAGGCGATTAGGCTAGTAGGCCAGTAGGTGATTAGGAAATTAGGTCAATAGGTTATTAGGGCAGTAGAATTGCGCGGTGGTGGTTCCCCTTTAAGGGGGTTAGGGGGTGTGCGTGAGGCTGGTAGGCCAGTAGGTTTTTAGAGATGTCATTCTGAGCTTGCCAAGAATCTCTGATAAAGCCAGCTTAGGGGGGTGGACAATAGGGGATTGGAATGAAAAAAGTTACTCATGTGAAATTAATTGAAAAACCTGAGACAATCGATGTTTGAAATAGTCAGGGACTTTTTCTGTCATCATTACAACTTCTTTTTTTTCAATTTGTAATAAATTGGTGTAGACATCATTCTGTTTTGAGTTATCAACGAACAAAATATTATCAAACAAACCAAAATATAGATTTACATTTTTATATCCGGCCTTCCATTTTAAGTCAATAGTGTTATTATCTACAAAAAGACCTTTGAATTCAGTGCGTACCTGAATTCGGTGTCTTGAAATTTCCTGATTATCCAGGCAAAAGAAAATTAAGTTTATTTGATACCCGTTATCTTTAAATTTCTGGGGCCAATATAAAGGATGGGAATCAAAATTTGTTTCGTAGCAGAAATCCACAATATTGAAAAGGGCTTTTTGAATAGATTTCTCAAAGGCCTCTGTTGTTTGCTTTTTAGCAAATGTCTCTCTAAATTCGCTGTCAGGAAGACTGTTGTAATATTCTAAAAACAACCTGTCATAATCAAAGGAGGTTAATCCTTCGGGTAGAAATGAAGATGCAAATGTGGATTTAACTGCACCATTACATCCTGCAATGACAATTAAATCAGGCATTATGTTTTAAGGCATTTCTAAGTGCAGAACTTAATTTTCCTTCTTTTTTTCGAATCTGGAAAAGTTCTTCTTTGGGTATTACCTGATTGTTCAGTATAATTCTGGCCTTACTCATTTGTTGAGTAACCTTTATCCCTGTTATTAATTTTTCTTTACACATAATGCAAAAATAAAAATAATTCAGAAAATTCTATTCATTTTCTTAGTTGAACTGATTGGTTGATTAGTTATTTGTTGAATAACCTTAACCTCAGAAAATCTCTCAAATTTTTATTCAGGCCCAAGGCTGGTTTTATTCTCTCGGAATTAATTGCGGGGTTATTCTATTAGCCTATTCGCCTATATTCCCTCTTCTGGCATCGCTCCGCAGTTCCTTTTCTAATTGCCTACTGGCCTACTAGCCTATTCTGCCACCGCTCCGCGGTTCGGGGTTTATGGACTTCCTGTATTATTGCTACCGATCTGCCGCCGCTCTGCGGCTTCCTACCTTCCTATTGATCTATTCTTCTACTAGCCTAATTGCCTAACGACCTATTGACTTATTTAACCTACTGGCCTACTTACCTAATCCCCTATTTACCTAATCCCCTACTGGCCTAATTCCCTAATCCCCTATTAACCTACTGGCCTAACGACCTACTGACCTAATTTTCTACTAGCCTATATGCCTAATCGTCTACTAGCCTATTCTGCCACCGCTCCGCGGTTCGGGGTTTATGGACTTCCTGTATTATTGCTACCGATCTGCCGCCGCTCTGCGGCTTCCTACCTTCCTATTGATCTATTCTTCTACTAGCCTAATTGCCTAACGACCTATTGACCTAACAATCTGTTGAGCTAATGAGAAAATTATTGAATTAGAGAATGCTCTTTACCTCAACCTCAACCTCAACCTCAATCTCAGCCTCAGTCTATAATGGCCTAATCATCTATTCACCTACTGACCTAATCCCCTACTCGCCTATTATAAAAGGCCGGATTACCCATCATACTCAATATAATCACCAGTACAATGGTGAAAGGGTTAAGCGAAGCCACCAACCAAGACTCTACACTGATGGAAAGCAGCAAACCAAAGAATACGGCCCAAACCAGTGGAGAAAATTTGGCGGCACGGATGAAATTGGTGAGCCAGCCAATAGCAAACAAAACAAGACCCACCAGACCGGCATCCATCCACATGGTAAGCCAGCTGTTATGTACATTTCCCTGGTGACCTTCCTGTTCAAAATAATCTTTGTATTGGGCCAAGATGTGCTCGTTGAATGCAAAACCGTGACTGAACCAATAGTTTTCCTGAATGTGTTTCCACGCTATTTTGGCCACAATCAATCGTCCCGATCCTGTTTCCAGTGTTTCCAACCGGAAATAGTCGGCCAGCCCAAGAGAAGTGACAATGGCCTCGAAATTGGCAACAACGTATTGGTATGATATGAAGATGGCGGACATAATGATGAAACCAATAATCACATCCCGACGCAATAAAAACCAGGCACCTATAAACAGGGCTGTGGAAAACAGGCCGCCCCTGGATCCGCCCATGATGAGGGAGGCAAAAATGATGGCGTAAATGAAGATGATCTGATTGCGGGTAAATAGATACCGGTGAAAATGGATAACTATGGTAAAAAGAGCGGTAAACATAAACCCGTAAATACCCATTCCATTGGGATTGCCCAACAAGCCGGAATACCTTTCACCTCCAAAAATGACAAAACCCGGAGCCACAAACCTTAAAACAATTCCGGTTACAAGAACAATTACGCCTACCATCACCAGATGATACAAGAATCGTTCACGCTCGTAGGTGAGTAAGAGATTGACCATAGGCGGAATAACGGTTAACAGTAATACATACGAAACGGCTTTCTGAAAGCCTTCGAAAGCGACCGGACTGCCAATGAGTGAAACAAATGCTACTACAAAAAACGGGATGAAGGGTTTAATAAACCTGATGGGGTCTTCATTGTCCTTTGGCATCACCAAAAACAGATAACCCATCACCAGCATCATGGCGGTTTTGAGATTGACCGCAAAACGGAAGACAGGCTGCCGGCTGTCACTCAAAGTCAATACTAACCATAATCCCAGTAATATCCATAGCCAGGCTCCCTTTTGTTTCAAAATGAGCATGTGTATGGGAACTACCACATAGACCAAAGGGCCCGCAAAGGCCCCGACCAACACCCAGAACAGAAGGGTGAGGTAGTTGTTTTTTTCGTATAATATCTGGTTAATCATTTATGGGTGGCTATTTGAATTTATTGGATTAGTTGATGGAATAAAAATAGAATTAATTGTTTTCCGACGTAGAAAAAAAGTTTGTTTTTACTGGAGATTCTTCGCAGACTCAGAATGACAAAAAGCAAAATGTCATTCTGAGGAGGCACGACGAAGAATCTTTCTCATCAATAAAGAGATTCTTCACTACGTTACCAATGACAATAAAGCACCATTTTTTGACTTTTAAAGGGGAGTGTTCAAAAAAGTGTGTCATTTCCTTTTTTAATGCTTTCCGCCCGGAAGCCTTAGGCTGGAGGGCGGAAAGCATTAAAGTTAAATATTTAAACATATTTTTCATAACGCTCACCATAATGCATTACCAATTCTCGTTGAATTGCATTCCAGTTAAATACCTTCTTATTCCATGATTTTCTGTTGACTTTTAAAGCTAAGTATAACTGTTTTAGGAGTCCTTTTTCATTGCTCCAGGCTCCTTTCGTTTTTGTCACTTTTCGCATGTTACGATGAAGAGCCTCCACTGGATTCGTTGTATAAATGAGTCGTCGGATATTTCCTCCAAAGTCCATAAAACTCATCAGTTCATCCCAGGATTCTTCCCATTTTTTGCTTATTTCAGGGTATTTTTTGTCCCATTTGGCTTTAAAGCTTTCCAGAACCATTTCTGCCTGTTGGATATCTGATGAGCTATATATGGCCCTTAAACTGCTTGTTACAGCTTTTATATCCTTATAGCTCACCAAGCGAGTGGAGCTTCTAACCATATGGACAATACATCGTTGAACCTGTGCATGAGGAAATACTGTTTCAATAATATCTTTAAACCCTGTCAATCCGTCAATACAAAAAATAAAAACATCTTCAACTCCTCTTTTTTGAAGGTCTTCCAAAATTAAACCCCATTGACGGGCTCCCTCTGATTCCATGAGGTAAAGTCCCAATACATCACGACTACCTTCAACATCAACGCCATAGACAGTATATATGGCTTTTGTCTGAACTTTCCCTTCTTCCCTGACTTTGTAATGAATAGCGTCCAGAAATACAACCGGATAACAGGAATTTAAAGATCTTTGTTGCCATTGGGTAATCTCTGGCATAATCCGATCCGTTACAGAACTAATAACACCACTGCTTACTTCTATGCCATAAAGCTCGCGAAGTTGGTTTTGAACATCCTGAACTGATTGGCCTCGAGCATAAAGACTTAAAATGACCTCATCCATACCTGTACTCAATTCTCGCTCCCATTTCTTAACCATTTCAGGATCATATGTACCATAACGATCTCGGGGCGTTGAAACATTAATGGGCCCTACACGACTGTCAACCTTTTTATTATTATGGCCATTGCGCCGGTTTTTCGGTGTGTCTCCTTCCGGCTCTTCATTTTGCAGGTGGTAATCCATTTCTCCTTCGAGGGAAGCATTAACCAGTGCTTGCAATAAATCGGTAAAGATGCCATCTTCACCCACAATGGCGTCTCTGTTATACATGCGCCGTAATACTTCTTCGCGGCGGTCTTTGTCTGGGATTAAATCCTCTAAACGCGGTCTTTTTTTCTTTCTTTGTCCCATAAATATCAAAGTTAAAATTCAACTTCTTTTTTTCTAACTTTGACACACTTTTTTGAACAGTCTCTTTTAAAGCCTTCAACATTCCATGATTTCAAAAGATCTACTAGCCTACTTGCCTAATAACCTACTTGCCTAATCTCCTATCGCAAACCCCCTGACCCCTGAAAGGGGAACGCCCCGCGCATCCAAAACATCTACTCGTCTAATTACCTACAGACCTACTTGCCTAATAACCTACTTGCCTAATTCCCTACTGACCTAATCTCCTCTCGCACACCCCCTGACCCCCTGAAGGGGGAACGCTCCCCGCGTCCAAAACATCTACTCGTCTAATTGCCTACAGACCTACTAGCCTAATAACCTAATCTCCTCTCGCACACCCCCTGACCCCCTAAAGGGGGAACCTCCCCGCGTCCAAAACATCTACTCGTCTACTTGCCTACTAGCCTACTAGCCTATTTCCCTACTAGCCTACTGGCCTAATAACCTAATATCACCTGAGTTTTGTCATGTTAAAATAATTTTTATAAATTGCGGATTGTTAACAAAAAACACCCCCTGACTCGGAATGTTTGACTCATTCTGTGACCTGTTTGATTTGGGGTTAGGGAATGGGTTTTTTTATTGGCTTAAAGAAATACAGGTAACCCGCCGGCTGGTCATCAACCAAAGGTTTTAGGCGACTATCGGAAGAGGAGGCCGGCGGGCCCTGCATGTTTTATTTAAATATTTTTATTATGCCATTACGTTATGGTTTGGTCGAAAACTTACTGACCGATGATCCGGACGACCTCATGGCCGTCACTGTTGACAATCCTACAATGGGGATTGATGAAATAGTTGAACGCATGATCAGTCGTGGTTCAACTGTAACCAAAGCCGAGGCACTTGGTACTTTGGAAGAGTTCAAATCGGCCGTCTGTGATATTGTAAAAGACGGAAACAATGTTAACACAGAACTCTTTGTAATCTATCCCACAGTTGCTGGTGTGTTTGAAAGCAAAAGTGAAGCCTTCAATGCCAGCAAACACGGGATTAACCTAAACCTGCGGGCAGGTAAGCGGCTGATTGAATCATCCCGCGACCTTAATGTGGAAAGGGTGGAAATTAGTGAATCAAAACCTACCCTTAAAACGGTTACTGACCTTAAGACGGGTGCTGTAAATGAATCAGTGACCGTGGGGCAGATTGTTTCAATTAAAGGCGGCTTATTAAAAATTGATACCGAATCTGCTGAAGCCGGCATTTTCTTTATCGATCCGGATGGTAATGCTCATAAAGCCTCTCGGATTGTAAAGAACAAGCCTTCCGAGTTGCTCTTTTTTGTTCCTGATGATCTGACTCCCGGCACTTACCAGGTTGAAATCAGGACTGTGCTCTATAAGCGTAAAAGCCTTTCAACAGGACGCCTGGGACAGGACATTGTGGTGACAGGTTAATCTTTGTTTTTTTGTATGCCCGGCAGTTTATCTCTGCCGGGTTTTTTATTGCTAAATAATATCTTCAGATTTTTCTAAAATTCAGCCAAACATGGGCTAATAGCCCATAGGGTCTGGGTAAGCAGGCCCATGATCCCCGGGTCAATGGGCCCATATAATATGGGTAAGTAAGCCCAAAGGGTTTGGGCCTATGGGCCCATAGTGTTTGGGCATATAGGCAGGCAAATTGGCCCAGCTACCAATTGAGGAAAGAAACTGACAAAGGCAAAAAATGAAAGCGTATCTTTGGTGGGTTCTAACTGTTTCCTGTAAATATCAATGGTGTAGCTAAGTGTCTGGAAAGTATAGAAACTAATACCAACCGGAAGGATGATGTTAAGTGTATTGGTAGTAGGATGAAAGCCAAAAACAGAAACCACATCAACAAAACTGTCGATAAAGAAATTGTAGTACTTGAAAAAGCCTAAAAGTCCAAGGTTCGTAAGAATACTTGTTAATAGCAGAACCTTACGCTTATGATAATTTTGGGTTTTTGCCAGTTTTGAACCTACTGCATAATCTACAATTGAACTAAATAAAATAAGTGCCAGAAACCGCCAGTCCCACCAGCCATAAAAAACATAACTTGCAATAAGCAACAAAAAGTTTTGGCCTTTTGTATTGTTTTTTAGAACAAACCAATAAAGAATAAAAACAATGGCAAGAAATATGGCAAATTCAAGAGAATTGAAGAGCATTGCTGAAAGTTTTTATTTGGGTACTTGACTTCTACCAGACAGTTTATACAATCTCAAAACCATGTCGGCTATCCCCTTATTTCTGAAGAGGCTTAAAAAGAAACTGATTTTCCCGTCGAAATTGGAAGCAATAAAGTGCTCTTGCTCTTTAATTTGTTGTGGGGTTCCAACTGTAGCAGTAACCAAAAAAATGTATATGAATCGCTTTAAATAAAGCTTATTTATTATACTGTCATCTTTTTTCTTTTCTATTATTTCGGTATATATTCTTTTGTGCCCAAGAAACTTGCTGTAAATAATATCCGGTTTTCTATCGGTTTTTCCTATGTTTCCAGCTTTATGAACCCTGAAGTAGGAATGAACTTTATCTAAAGACTGACATTTGGCTCCTCTTAAAAGGTATCGTATATTAAATTCCCAATCCTGATTGATTAAAAGATCTTCATCCCAAAGACCATATTTTTCAATGGCAGAGCGACGGTAAAGCGGACACATTGTCTGGTAAGACAAATTAAAATAGTCTGTAGAAGTGCCTGTAAGCTCTGTGCCCCAGAATTCATTCAATAATGCATCATTTTCATCAATATATTGCGCCCTTGAATAGACAAAATCAAGAGTTGAATCTTTTTTTAAAATATTGATTTCATTTTCCAATTTTTGGGGAAGTAGTATATCATCGGAATCGAAAAACTGAATAAAGACGCCATTGCTATTTTTAAATCCCAAATTTCTGGCCGAAGCGGCTCCTTTTGAAGTATTGCGGATTATTTGTGTAAATACTTCCGGTTCTTTTTCTGAGTGTTTTACAGCATTATTTATTTTCAAAAATTCTTCTTTTGAAGAGCCGTCATCAACAACAATTATTTCCACCGGGCGATGAGTTTGTGCGATTAATGAACTGTAAGCCTTTACAAATAGTTCGCTTCTGTTTTTAACGGGAACAATGATTGAAACTAAAGATTGATTCATACTTCTTTACTAATATATTTGGATGCTTCAGTAAAACATTTTTCTCCCATCTCTTTCCACTCTTCTTTTCTTTCCCATGCTCGCTCCATAGCATTACTAAAGGAAGAAAGATGTACCCCTTCGGCAATAAAACCCGTATCGTTGTCTTTGAGTACTTCAGCATTGCCACCTACATTTGTCACAACAGAGGTACGACCGCACAGCATGGCTTCCACAAGAGCTATGGGCATACCTTCATAATATGAGGGCATTACAAGAATGTGATTTTTTGCCCAAATATCTTTGCGGACATCGTTGGTGAAGCCTTGAAATGTAACTTTGTCCTCTATGTGAAAGGATTTGACCAGATGCTTATAAAAACTTTCATCAGGTCCGGAACCGTATATGTTAAGGTGCCAGGCGCGGTCTTTCCATTGGAGTTGCGAAAGAACCTGGAATAGTAGTGGATGACCTTTTACTGAAGACTGTAAACGTCCTACACAAGCCATTTGCATGGTTTGATGTTCAGGCCAGGGAAGAATCCCCGTCTCGGTCATGTTTACAGGGTTACGAGTGATGTCTCCATTGGGGAATGAATAGCCTGTCTGGCGGATAGAGATTTCCATGAGTCGATTAGAAACAAACCAAACTTTACGAGCTTTATTGCAGACTTTAATGATCTCTTCAATATTAGAATATTGTAAATAATAATTCTCAGGGTTTGCATGAATAATTAATTCAAAAGGCTTATCCAGTTGTAATAAATATTGCCTATAAGGATTAACCTCCAGATCACAAAAACCACCCATGCTGATGATTATTTTGTCGGGTTGTGCCTGTTTGGTGTGTTTTTTTAGCTGCCTGAAAGCAATGGTTTTTTCCACAAATTTACCCCATGGCTTTTTTAAAAGTTCGGGATACTGAAACCGGTTTCTTTTATGAATTTTGGCTCCGGCATGCCCTAATTGCTCTATTTTTTGTGGGATTACGCCTCTCCAGTTGAAAATGGAACAATGTACCTTATTCCCCTTTTTTAGGTCGTCATGAGCCATTTTAACCCAGAGTTCCTCACTGCCCCCCCAGGGGTGACCGGCCATGGTGGTGATGAATTGGATTTTCGCCATCAATAACTGTGTTTTAGCTTAATATTCTCCAGGGCTTTTTCGCCCTTTCTTTTTATTTCGTTTACACCTGCCTGTATGATTTCTTGGATTATTTTCTTTAACTGTTCCGTTAAACTATTGCTGGTCTGTTTATTGTGCCCGGCACCGTATAACGGTATTATCCAACCCAACTCATTATTATTTACTTCAGGCAGGGCTCTGATGTCGGTGGTTATCACAGGGCAACCGGCGGCTTGTGCTTCCAGTACGGAATAGCCGAAGGAATCGGCCCATGTGGGTAAGAGACCTACATGCGAATCTTTTACAAGCTCCAATACCTTATAATTGGGTAGCGATGAGTAATGTTTAATATTGTCGGGGTATTTATTGATTAGCTTTATGGCTTTTTTCTTATCCTCAATAGTGGTATGGGTAGCATAATCGCCATAATTGAGGCTGCTTACAATATTTAAAAACAGTTCGGGGTGTTTAGGAATGAGCCGATTGAAAACAGTGAGTATTTCAGCACCTCCTTTTCTAAAGAAATCACCTCCAACAAGAGTGAATGCAATTTTATCTTTTGGAAGTTTTTTTTCTGAGTAATCATCAATTAACGTGAGTTGAGGGGGGAGTTGTACTTTCATTTTTTTTTGAATGGCTTTGATGTATTGAGGGTATTCCTTTTGCAAGTAATCAATTTGCAAATCGTAAGCACATTGAGAAATGGCAATAATCTCTTTGCAATTGGCGGCTGCTAATTTTTTAACACCAAGGGTGTAAAGCCATCTGGGCATATTTCCCAGGCGCGGTATGGTAGTTTCGAAATGGACTTTAAAAGGATTATTTCCCAGGTTGATGGTATTGAAAAAATGGCATGGGGTTTTATTAGTAAAGGGGTTAAAGAAGAAGCCTTTCCAAAATGGATGGTAGCCTTTACCGGAAAGGATATGTGCCAATTTCAAGCCATAGTTAAACAGGTCTTTTTTCTCAATATACATGTTTGACTTATCGCATAAAATATTTCTGATTTCAGGGTAACCATTAAGATTGTTGTTAATTATTTTTTCCATTTGTAAGGGTGCTTAAAACTACCGAATAGTAAATAAGAAAGAATAAAGTAGTAGTTTAACTTATTCAGGTGGAGGGGAAATATGTATTTCAAGAAGACAGAGAAAGCTTTTGAATGTTTTCTTTCTTTGAGCAAGGGTAATACGCAGCTTGTTAATATAAAGCGACTGTATGCCCGCGGGCTAAAAAAAGGTTTGTAATCTTTGGCAAATTCTAAACTAAAATCCCAGGTGCCTCCTTTTGATTTTGGATTATTGTTTTCCCAATGAACTACCACATTGGGTTTATCAACAAAACTTGTTTTTATGCCTTGCGCTTCACAGCGTAGTAAAAAGTCATAGTCTTGGTGCCGTCGAAGTTTATCGTTAAATAAAACTTGTCTGACTAGCGAGGATTTAACAACTAAAGTCGGGGTAAACATCACGGAGCCCTCAACAAATAAGTAATCTGAAATTCGTTGATTAGGTTTGATTCCGTTAGTTGGCATTACCGATGTTCCCTTTTTGCTCAACACTATAGCCTGGCAATAGCAGAGGTTGCTTTTTTTGGCTTTTAAGGTGGTTAAAGCGCTTTCCAGATGATTGGGCAACCACTCATCATCCGCGTCTAAGAAGGCAATGTAATCACCTTTGGCAGCTTTGATGCCGGTATTTCGGGCGGCTGCACCATTTTTGTTTTCTTCGTGAGAAATAATTTTAATGCGCTCATCATTATAAGCCTCAATAACAGGCAGTGCTTTGTGCCAGTCGGGCGATGCATCGTTGATGATGAGTACTTCAAAATCTTGCAGACTCTGTGCTGACACGCTTTTAATGGTTCGATCGATGTGTTTTGCGTTATTATAATAGGGGATTACAATGGATATCACAAATGATGTTTTTTGTTTTTAACTATAAATTCTGGCAATTCGTTCTGCATTTTTAAATCCCCCTATGCGGTATGCCCAATAATAAAAGCCACGACGTTTAATAGGAGGAAAAGTCTGTTTGAAAATTTGTTTTCTTTTTTGGTTGGCTAACTCTAAGTCGTATTTGGCTAAAAGACGAATGAGCTGAAATAACCCACTAAGAAAAAAAAATGACTCCTTTTTGAAATAAGCGGGCTGATTGGTTTTTAGCCAGTCAACAATTTGAATTCTACAGTCCAGATAAACCAGCCATTTTTTATGAGGGTTGCGTTGACTTATTTGTCCGCTTTCGCGTTCGCGCACAATGGTGAGCGGTTCCCTGTCGTGGGCCACTTTGTCGTTTTGTTGCAACAGTCGAAACATGAGATCGGCCTCCTGGCTGCTTTTTAAGCTTTCGTTCCATCCACCTATTGATTTAATGCTACTTTTTTTCCATAAGTTGCTAGAAGTAATGCCTAGTTGGGTTGTAAACAAACTCTTAAAAGGGTTTTGTTCAACTGGTTGTTGGGGGGTGTCTTTGCCCGACAAGTCTTGCTTTAGGTAGCTCCCGGCGATAAAACTGCAATCAGGGTTCTCTTTAAATATGCTCACTTGGTGTTCAATTTTTTCGGGCATTAGCAAATCATCCGCATCTAAGAACTGAATCAATTCACCTTTAGATAAAGAGAGCCCTTTGTTGCGTGCGGCAGGAGAACCCGATTTGGTTTCTTTGTCAATAATTAGTTTAGGGTATTGCTGTTTTAGTTGCTTTAGGTTTTTCCAAGTACTATCGCTGCTGTTGTTGTCGATGCAGATGACCTCAATATGAGGGTAGGTTTGGGCATACGAGGAATGTACGCATTCTTCTATATAGTCCTGTACGTTGTAGCAGGGAATGACGATGGAGATGAGCATTAGTTACTTCTTATTGATGTCAATATTGTAAGAGGCAGCCATATGTATTTTTACTTCTTGATAATTTTCGATTAATTCATCCCACTTTTTCGAGTTAATTTTTTTTAAATGAGTGGCTACATCTGCATCTTCTAAATTTAAATAATTAAAAATTTTACTGGCAGTTTTTTGATGTTTTTCTGGTATAAGTAAATCGTCTTCATAAGTGACAGTGATATAATCTCCCTTTAAATTAGCCAGTATTTCGTTCTCAAGTTTATGATAATGATGTCTGAAATGTATCTTTTCATCTAAGTCATTAATATTAACCTTTATTTTTGGTGCTTGATAATCATTGAGATTATTATAACTATGATACCTTTTGGTGGTTTCTGCCATTATATTCGACATTGCGTGATCAAAAACATTTTTGCGTTGTAGAAAAATTATTTTCCAACCATTATTTTGTTGTTTATTAAGAAACTGGCTAATGTTATGTATTTTTTTTTGTTCTTCCAATTGATACACCTTTACTTTATAACCATAGCTAAACTTATTACCATACATTGCCAACTTGCCACGCAGAAAAAGTTTAGGGAATAATATATTACCTTTTCTAAAATTAGTTGCATTATTAAGTATTTCTCCTTCACACTTAATATTAGGATGACTATTTAGTAGACTAACTAATAATGTACTTCCACTTCTTCCTTGGCCAAAGATCAAAAACTTTTGATGCGTTGCACCTAAACATTTTAATGCTTTTATGTACGGTATGAATTGTTTGTTGAAATCAATAATATTGGAAACTAATGCATTGTATTTCTTCTCGTTAAGAATCTTGATTCCAAATGTTTCAATCTTTTTCTTTAATGCCTTCATGTTTTTGATATGTTAATTTGAGTTTGTTTAATGACGAGAAGGGATTTTAGTTATAAACTATTCTATAATATGAGTGGTTTGGGCGATAAAACAATTTTCGGTTTTTACTTAAGCCGTACTTAATTAATGTCCTATCTTTTTAGAGATATTAGGTTCTCAGAAACTAAGACATCTACAATTCTTCTTAGTAATTTTGAGCTTTTTGGAGAGCTGTATGTAACCCTCTTTGAGTTGTGGATCGAAAACAACTTGAAAGGGGTGTTGTTTAGGATACTTTAACTTTTTCATATCGCATCGCTGCTATTGCTTTGGGTAAAGATGAAAAAAATTGATAAAGAATTTAGGGTACATTAAAGCTATTTGTTCATCTTTATATACTTGCTGAAAGTTGTAATTGGGAATTATCAAAGAGAAGAGCATGTCATATTTTCGAAATAAATAATTTGAGATTGTTGGCGAATTGTATTGCTGATTTTAAAATTTTATTGTCCTTTTCTCATCACCTCGCTTGTTCAATTTTTTCGATCATTTCGTCGGAAAAACCATAGCCTATCGCTTTTCCTGGTATTTCTGTTGCAATGGCGTAGGGGGGAGATTTTAGTAATAACAGAAGAGGACCAATAACAGTTCCTCTTCCTAAAAAAACTCCGTTTATTATGATTTCATTTTCCCAAATAAGCACCTGTTCTTCATTTATATGTTTTTTTTGGACTGACTTCATTAATAAATAACGATTAATTACCCACTTTCTATGATTACTGTATAATAGTGGGGCAGTACTAATAAACTGTGAAGTATGATTGCGTATGCCGATTTTTACATCTTATGAAATTGAGCAAAATGCACCATTAGCTCTACAAGAGTCAGTAATGTTGCTATTTACCAATATATGTTTTCATACGGGTATTCTTTATTCTGGCTCCCTTTTCAATAAAAATGCCAATAGTTTTTAATAGGGATTCCGGAAGAATTGAACGAATATGACAGTCCGGGTATTTTTCGGGATAAACAATTTCAATATACCCCCTCCACATCACTTAATAATGGTAGGTTTGATGAATGAAATAAATTTAAAGTGTTTTTTCATTACTTATAATTGATGTAAATGTGCTATAATTATTCCTTGCATTAAAATTTTGATGCCAAAAATCACGTATTTTACTTCTTTGTTTTGACGAACGCGAGTGGGTCTTAAATATATTTATTATAGCGTTTGCTATAAAAGTTCCAGAACTATCGCTTGGAATTAGTTTGCCTGTTAAGTTGTTAACAATTTCAGAAGTACCTCCAACATTTGTCGCAACAACAGGAATACCGAAGCTTAAAGCTTCCATAATCGAAACCGGTAAGCCTTCCGTTGAGGAAACATTTATAAAACAATCCGGCTGGCAATTCCTGTAGTAATTAAAAATTTCGATATTATCTACATGTCCTTTTAACTCAGCCTCAATACTAAGGGGTAGTAGCTTTTGGGATAATCTTTTTATTTCGGCGAATAAAGGTCCATTGCCAAAGTGCACCCAATGGATGGGGATGTTTTTTATTTGGGCAAGAGCTTCCACAATTAGATATACGCGTTTAATATCTACCATGCGCGAACAACTCACGAGGGTATAGGTGTCGCTATGGTTTACCTTAGCCTCAAATGGGTGCTTTTGCTCCACACCTAAATGAGATACCTCGTATTTATTCTTGTAGGCTGGATATTTTTCTTGCATGTAATCCAGTCCGTCTGCGGCAATTAGGTATAGTTTGGAAACGTAATGCAACTGAAGTTTTCTGAATGGAATATAGCCAAAGAAATTTCGCTCTTCGTACAAATCGAAGCCATGTGCCCGTGAAATAAATCTATCAATCATTTTTTTTTCTTTAATGATAGCCAGGAGGGTGCTTTGTTCATTAAACCAATAGGTATAATGAAGGGCCTTGCCAAGTAGTTGATTGCTTTTTAAAAAGGAATGCAATACACTGGCTTGATAGCCAACTCGAAGAAGCGTGCTTATAGCTAGCCTTTTATTGGTGCTGCGGCGTACATCATTTATGCAGTGACGGATCCAGAAGCCAACATATCTCAGGCCTTTAACTGTGCTATAACCACTATAATCGATCATACGAACTTCCACATTAGCAGGTAAAGGACGCGGGGTCCCTTCTGCAGCTGCTGGAATAATCACAACCCGCTCAAAAGCTTGAGCTAAATATGTAATTTCAGTTTCAATAAATTGTTCACCTAGACCGTAAGGGAATTGAGCGGTGTAGAGGCAGAGGGTGTAATTATTCATTTAAAAAGATGTTATATTTCGAATAAAGACAAAAAGCTTGATTTTCAATACTCTTTTATTTGCGGACCTTATAAAAAAATAAAGATTTAATTAGTAGTTTTAAATAAAAAGTGAATGAATTATTTTTTAAGAAAGGATTATTAATAGCTTCAAAAAAAGTATTTAGTGTATATTTGTGAGGATCTATAAATTTTTGAAGTATATAAGTTTCAATTTGTTTCTTAAATACGCTCTGTATGTTATGATAAGTATATGAATTATTTATTGCATAATCTTTGGGTCTTTCTAAAATATCGTTTATCTGTTTTAAGGTTTTTAAATTAACTGTGTCATTGGTGTGCAGATCAATTAAATAATACTTTTGATTTTTTGTAAGTTGTCCTATTTTTTTATTTATATAATTAATGTAGAAAAAATTTTTTTCTGATTTCCAGGATGCTTCCCAATGATGAATCGTATAGCTGTCTTTAATACTCGTTATTTTGCCCTTATAATCTTTGGGGTAGAAAACATTCGGTTTGGCAATGAAATAATTGTTTGAATTTACCTTATTCGTTTCTATTAATATTTCCTTTAATAATACAGGAATAGGTTCTAACAAAAAGATATTGTCGTAGTATTCAATTAAATTTTTGATTACTATATTGTTTGGCATAACGCCGATAATACCACAACTCACTTGTTTATCAACTTCTTCACCGGCAAGGAATTCATATTCCCTAAATTTTTCAGGAAATGGTTTAATTACTTCCATATCCGTATCTAAATAGATTCCGCCATAGTCACGTAAAGCAAGTAGTCTGGCATAATCAGCTACGTAAGCCCACTTTTTTTCTTCATAGCAAATGCTCATAAATTCATTAGTGAAAATATCAACATTTGATTCATTCCATTCAATGATTTTATAGTCGGGCAGAAATTTTTTCCAACTATTGATGCATCTCTTGATTAAATCGTTGTGCGGATTACCACCAAACCAGCAGTAGTGAATTATTTTTGGAATCATTTGTTCTATTTTGATGCTCTTAAAAGTTTGTAAATTTTTGATGCTTGAATTTTTCGAAATAGTTGGATAAGTCTTGAATTTTTGTAATAATTTAGCTCTTCAATTGAATGAGAAAAAAAAGAATAATCTTTTATTAACCAGTAAAAATATTCATTAAGCACCTGTGTTCTCTCTTTTTTATGCAGGTCCGTCATTTTTTTCTGAGTGCTAAATCCTCCCGGGGCGAAGAAGGTTGTGAATAAACGTATATGACGGTAGCTACATCTATTTATAAACAAGGCTTTTAAAAAAAACTCCCAATCAGATACGATCTTAAACCTTTCATTATATAGTCCCAATTTAAATAATAAGTCCGTTTTTATAAAAGATGCCGGGTGGCCAATCGAGGCTGTATAAAAATCATAAAAACTTAAACTGTCTGGATATGTATAATCGCCATTTTCTAGCATAATATCACCATAAAGAATATCCTCTATAGCATTATCTTTTAACACTAATTTCAAAATGTCTGAATTTAACAGCCAGTCCCCACTATTCAAAAACAAACAATATTCTCCTTTGGCAACTTTAATGCCCTTATTCATTCCATTATAAATGCCTTTATCAGGTTCGCTAATCCAATAGAGGTGACGTTGTTTGTTTTTATAGAGGGCTTCATATTTCTTTATTACCTTTACCGAGTCATCTGTGCTGTAACCATCGATAATAATGTGCTCAAAGTTGGTATAAGTTTGGTTGATTACACTATCAATGGTCTTGTGCAGGCCGTTGGCATTGTTGAGGTTGACAGTTATTATAGAGAGCTTTAGTGCTGTGTCCATGTGTTTGATTGTTTACACTAAACGCCTGTAAAAGACTAAGAATTATTTTTTATTGGTTTGTTTTAAATCTGTTTAATATTTTATTTTTTACTTTAATACCAATCGCAGTTATTAATTCTTTAAACGTGAAGGTAATTGCCATTTTATTTGAATTTTTTAATTCTATTTGAGCTGTTTGCTTATAGTGAGCTTGGTACTGAGATTTTATATATTTTCCAAAACCTTCTTCAATGAATGCCTGAAATTTTTTGTCTGTCGCGATATTAAAGTTCATATAGGTGTAGCTTATATTTAGAATTAAACTTTCACGAGTAAACTGCTTGCTTGCACCCCCGGGGTGCTGCCTGTAAAACCCCATTATGCCATCAATGCGTTTAATTTTTCCTTTAAGTGCAAGTAGGAAAATTAACGAGAGATCACCGTTTTCAGCATTCTGCATCCATTTAGGATACTCGTCAATAACATTTTTAAAGCAGATACTGCATGTAGGGATAAACCATATTTCTTTTAATACGTCTTCTAGTGCATATATTCCATCTTTATCTGTGAATTCTTTGAATATTTTTTGATAATCATGTTGATTTATATACACATTATGAAAACAAAAGCTATAATCTTCATTCTCCTCCAAAAAATCCACCTGCTTTTGCAGCTTATGGGGGTCGGTCCAGTAGTCGTCGCCTTCGCATAAAGCGATGTATTTCCCTTTACAAGTTTCAAGTGTACGGATAAAGTTAGACATCATGCCTAAGTTAGCGGTTGCAGGGATAAGTTCAATCAGGTCAGGGTGTTGTTGTTTATATTTTTCACAAATATTGCGGGTTTTATCAGTGCTGCAGTCTTCACCAATAACTAATTTAACCGGAAAATTAGTTTTTTGCATTAAAACACCCTCTATTGCTTCGGCTATAAAGGGTTCATGATTATAGGTAATCATGCAAACACTTACTAAAGGATAGTCTGTATTATTTAATTGTTCCATATAAATGGAGTATATCTTTTTTTCGTTGTTTAATAAATCTAGCAGGGCATCCACCATGTATTTCCCACTCTGGGATGTCATTTTTTATTAAAGACATAGCACCAATAGCTGTACCTTCATTAAGGGTAACATTGGGTAATATGACTGTACCTGCTCCAATTTGTGTAAAGCGTTTAATTTTTACTTTGCCTCCAGTTACGTTAGTTAGTTTTCCCGGCACCATGGGGCTAATCATGTATTCTCCCGAAAAGTCATCAGATGCACTAAATACTGTGCACCGCGGGGATAGTCCAGTGAAATCTTCCATTTCTATACCAAATTTCCCATATAAAGCTGAATATGCTGAAATATGAATATAACTACCCAACATAATATGCCCCGAAAGGATACAAAAGTCGTCGATTCGCACGTTCGACCCGATTTCAATGGTTTCGGGGCTATATATTGAGGCTTTATCAGAAATCAAAACGTTGCATCCAATTCTTTTAAAGGACATTTTTTTTAATTCTTCCTCACTTAAAAATGGCATCCTTAATATTTTAGAGTTCGTATAATCAGTCGGCAAATCAGATCAATCTCTGCATTTGTAAGGCTGTAATAAAGTGGTAAGCACAATACTCGCGGAGCCATTTCTTTGCATATAGGAGTTTCTCCCCCGGATACATAATCTAACTCTGTTAAAGAAGGATAAAAGTAGCGCCGAGCAAAGATTTCGTGCCTGGTTAAGGCTTCAAAAACGTTAAGGCAATCGGCTTCTGTTTTAAAGATTATTGGATAATAACTGTAATTGTATTGGGTTTCAGGCGGTATAGTTGGCCGCAAAAGCCCTTTGTCCAATAGCCACTCATCATATAAAAAACTATCCTTCTTACGTTTTTCAATAATGGCACTGATATATGAAAGATTTGCCAGGCCCATGGCCGCATGAAATTCGGAGTTTTTCCCGTTAATACCAACGCCATTGAATTGGTCTGGCCCATCATGCCCAAAATTACGAAGATAAGCTAATCTTTTTAGTAGTTCAGGCCTTTTTGTTACTACTGCCCCACCTTCAACCGTATGAAAAATTTTGGTAGCATGAGTGCTTAAAACACTAATATCTCCATATGAAAATAATGATTTACCTTTGTACTTAACACCAAATGCATGGGCTGCATCGTAAATCACTTTTAACTGATGCTTTTGAGCGATGGCTTCAATTTCTTCAATGTGGCATGGTATACCATATACATGAGTAGCCAGGATAGCACTGGTTTTTTTACTAATATGCGCTTCAATTTTGTGGGGATCAATGGTTAGGCGTTGTGGATCAATATCTGCAAATACGGGTGTGCAACTTTCCCAAACAATAGAACTTGTAGTAGCCACATATGAAAATGGTGTAGTAATAATTTCACCTGTTAGCTCAAGAGCTTTTATAGCCATTTGAAGGGCAATAGTGCCGTTTGAGGTAAAAAGCAGGTGCTCAAGATTCAGTATTTCTTTGAGTTTTAATTCCAGTTCATTGACCAACGGCCCGTTATTTGTCAACCAATTTCGTTGCCAAACCTGATCAATAAGCGCATTGTATTCGTTTTTTGGTGGTAAAAAAGGTTTGGTGACTGGTATCATTTGTTTGATTTGTTAGCATGAATGTTAAATTGCTTTGGAACATCTATGCTAAAATATGCTCCCATTTTTTGCCAAATATCTTTGTCGTAAAGATCCCCATAAAACAATTTAGAGCTGTCATGTTGCTCAAAAAATGAAATGACCTCATGGTTATGCCGGGTGTAATGTTCCAAGTAAAGCTCTTTGTTTTGCTTGAGATCTAAAAGGTTGTCATTGTAAGTTGTATCGTGGCGGTCAAATTTTTGAGCAATATTAACAAAATCTTTTTCTCTTCTATATATTTTACAATGTATTTCTGTGTTTCCTAATGTTTTTCCCCCAGAATGATTGATCATAGATTTGAACCAATCTTCAGGAGGTCGCGTAAGAAGGATGAATTTAGCATTTTTAAATTCATGATAAAGCACTTTATAGAATTCAGGGCACCACCATGGATCATCTTCAAATACTTGGTTTTTGAGAAAATCTTTTGACTTGAATATTTGTTTGTAATTTCCATCAAGCCAGCTTTTTGTCCATTTGTTTTTTAACGAGATATCATAACCTGCTACGTTATACTTGAAATGCCTAAAAAATTCACCAACAGAAGTTGTTCCGCTACGTTGCATTGAAATGCAGAATATCTTATTCCTTTTTGTTCCAAACATATTCTAATATGTAATTTCCCAATCAAACTTTGGTTTTAAATCTCCACGTGTTTTTCCCATCCACGTACCCAGGGCATTACTTTCATTCAATAGTGTAAAACTAAGTATGTCATTTTCGGTAAAGATTACTGTTTTTTTGTCTTTCACTACCATAAGATCCATATAAAAGTTTCCTGTATTAAAGAAATTCCCCGGTATTTTCATTTTTATATTATTGCTACCCGGTTTTATTGTTTGCTTGGCATCATTGGAAGAAACCACAAACAGGTAATTCCCCTGGTCATTTTTAAATCTTAAATTAACGTGAAAGTTTGAATGGTTTGTGTTTGTAAAATTAATACCAACATTACATTCTATTGCTTCGGATATTGAAATGGGCTCTGTGTATTTTTTTTCAACAGCTTTTATACCAATTTCTTTTAGTTGAAAATGACTGTTTTTAATTTCTGGCTGGTCCCATTTCTTGTGATTAAGTATATCACTATTACCTTTTAAATATCTTGTTACACATGCGTCAATATCTGTTTCAAGAACTTTAAAACCATCTTCAAGAATAATACCGTTTGTACACAAACTCTTTACACTCGCCATATTATGACTCACAAACAGCACCGTTCGACCATCATTGGTACTCACATCCTGCATTTTTCCGATGGCCTTTTTCTGGAATTCCGCATCGCCTACAGCCAGCACTTCATCCACCACAAGAATTTCCGGTTCCAGGTGGGCAGCCACGGCAAAGCCCAGGCGTACCTTCATGCCGCTGGAGTAACGCTTCACGGGAGTATCTAAGTATTTGGCCACGCCGGCAAACTCCACGATCTCCTCCAGCTTGCGGGTGATCTCCCACTTACGCATGCCCATGATGGTGCCGTTCATGTAGATGTTTTCGCGGCCGGTCATCTCGGGGTGAAAGCCGGTGCCTACCTCGAGCAGTGAGGCCAGGCGGCCCTTCACGCTGATGCTTCCGGTGGTGGGGGAGGTAACGCGGCTTAATACTTTTAGCAAGGTACTTTTTCCTGCACCGTTTTTGCCTATAATGCCTAGTACTTCGCCCTGTTTTACTTCTAAGTTGATGTCTTTGAGGGCGGCGATGTGCTCGCCCTTGCGGGCTTTGGCGGTGCGGTCGTTGACACCGCCTACGAGGGCGTATGGGTCGTCTTTACCGCGGATGTTCATTTGCCACCAGCGGTTTAGGTCGTGGCTTAATGTGCCTGTTCCAATTTCGCCTAACCTGTAAATCTTCGAAAGATTTTCTATTTTAATTACAGTATCACTCACTGTTAATGCTTTTATATTTAATGATTTTCAAATATGTCAGGAGCCTGCCCCGATTTAGGGAGGCATAGCTTTTTAAAGCTTAGCCGAACTTATTCGGGGGTAGATTTTTGAGAGGTTTTCTATTTTTATTACTGTATTGCTCATTTTTTTCCACTGATTGTTTTTATGCCCTGCGGGCGGCGGTTGCTTCGCAACTTTAGGTTGTCCACAGATTACACAGATTAACACAGATTCTTGTGTTTTGCGGGTTAGGGGTTCCTCTTTCAGGTTTACCCTGTGAAGATTAAACTTCATAGGGGGTATGGTTCGGATGGTTGCTTCGCAACATTGGTAGTCCACAGATTTTCACAGATTATTTTGAATTAGGTTTGTGAAAGAGAAGGTCTATTTGCTATAATACAATTCTTTTGTATTGTAGCCTTTTACAACCAAAGTTTAATAAAATGCCTACTTTGAAATTTGTAGCTTTTAAATAATTCAAAACCTGTGCTTCATGCTCTCCACATAATTCATTTAAAGCTTTTAGCTCAACAATAATTTTATCATAGCAAATGAAGTCAGCTATGTATTTTTTTGACAGGACGTGTTCTTTATATTGAATTTGCAAAGGGACTTCTCTTTCATTTTTAATGTTTCTTGTTTTAAATTCGATGTTTAATGCTTCCTGGTACACACCTTCAAGAAAACCAGATCCAAGAATTTTGTGAGCTTCCATTGCAGCTCCAATAATTTCGTATGTTTCCTCTTTGAGAGGAAATTCTTTTTGAGTTAAGTTAGGCATAATTTAAAAAATTTAGAATCTGTGTTCATCTGCGTCATCTGTGGACCCAAAAAACAAAACGGCGCAGCCGTTTTATATTTTATTTGTGGACTCAATTTAAGACCCACTAAAGGTTATACTTCTCTTTGAGCGCTTCGTAGAGCAAATCATCGTCCGATATATCAGTTGGGGGATAAGGACGATAGGTTTCCAGAAGGGATTGGAGAAAATCATCCTCCGGAAACTTTTCAGCAAGTGTTTTTAATTTGTTGTATGTTGGGTTTATTGGTAACTGGTCATTGCTCATTGTTAACTGCTCATTGCGTTTCCTCCACGCCTACGGCACGGTGAGTCACAGAAGGCCCACCTGCAAAAACATATTTTACTACGGTGCAAAAATAGGGAAGTTTCGGTGGAGATAGAAAAAAGAGTGAACAAAAAGCTGCTTGAATCATCTGTTCAATACATAAGAAAAGAACCATTCCGGAATATTTTCATCGTCGCATTTTATTTCCACATCCGAGCCATCCGTTATTTCAGCAAAGAAGAAACTTTCTTTGCCTGAATTATCGAAAAGGAAAGCTCTGTCTGAAACTTTGATAGTTTTATATAAAAGTGCCAAAGAACGCTTGTATCTTGCCCGGATTGTTGCTTCGGGTACCGAATGTCCTTTTTGGGTAACTCTTATATTGACACGATTAACATTTATATCAGCCGATTCAGTAGCGATGTAATACAAATAAATACGGTATCCGTTTTGTTTGGCCGTTGTAATAAAATCAATTTTTGAAGGGTGACTTAAAACCGTTTCAAAAGTGAAAGAATGACCAGCTTTAGCATGTTGAATTCTTAATAAAGCAGCAATGTCAGCAGCAATGTAAGAGTTCAATAAATTTTCAGGAATAAATACTTTTTGATTAGAGATGTAAAATTGGTCAATAAATTTGTTGACAGGTAGTTTTACAGATGATGCACCTTCATTTGAAATAAAATTTTGTAATTCGGAGGTGGTAAGTTTTAGTTGATGATTTTTTAGGTTGAAATAACCATTTTTTCGTAATTCTGCTTCAATATCATCGGCATTAATTAAGAAACCGAGATTGATGTTATCAGGAATTTTATTAATAATGGTTGTTTTACCAGACCCATTAGGGCCCGCGAAAAGCCTGAGACGTTTTTGGGCCATGGGTTATATTACAATAACTTAAATTTTTTTTCGAGATTACGATGCGTGTAATTTAATCGATGCTTAACAATTTTTTCACCATTAGGGCGCATTTCAACAATGTTTCTACCTTCTTTGAAGATGACTGATAATTTTTCCTTTATTGCATTTTTAAAGCTTTCTGATGTTGCTTTTCTTGCCACTATCGGAATTATTTTCATTTCATTTATTGACGTTAAATGTTTGTGCATCACAACGGGATTTAATTTTGGTTTTGTGTTGTAAATATAGGCATTTTTTAAGCCATTTTCAAGATTATGTGTATCATGTTATCAATGTAAAATCATACTTTTATTAATCCATATTTCGTGGCTGAGGACTTTCATCCGAGTACTTCGCCCTGTTTTACTTCCAGGTTGATGTCTTTGAGGGCGGCGGCGTGCTCTCCTTTGCGGGCCTTGGCGGTGCGGTCGTTAACGCCGCCCACGAGGGCGTAGGGGTCGTCTTTACCGTCCCGATTTAGGGATACTTAGCTTTTTAAAAGCTTAGTAGAACTTATTCGGGATTCATTTGCCACCAGCGGTTGAGGTCGTGGCTTAAGGTGCCGGTTCCTATTTCGCCTAGGCGGTAAATCTTGGAGAGGTTTTCTATTTTTATTACTGTATTGCTCATTTTTTTCCACTAATGGTTATTTGCCCTGCGGGCGGCTGTTGCTTCGCAACTTCTTTGGGCACCGCGAAACGACTGAAAGGAGTTCGATAACACCTTAAAAAGACGATTGTGATGTTGTCAATTAAACGAATTATGCGAATTATAGCCCTTCGGGCGGTTGCTTCGCAACTTTGGATTTATCCGCAGATGTCGCAGATGGACGCAGATTATTGATAATTGGTTATTGTATTAGTGTGAGATTCTTCACTCCGTTCAGAATGACAGTTAGCTGAACGTCATTGTAAGGATGAACGACGAAGAATCTTTTGCTTACTGACCACTAACCACTAACGACTAACTACTGATTAGGATCTGATAGCTTTAATTTTATTTTCATAGGCAAAAATAAAATCATTGTTTCTAAGCAAGTTTAGAATGATTTCCCAGTTCGATTTGAAATATTTGTGAAGGTCATTAATTTTGAAATTGCCAAATTTAAAGGATACCACTTTTGGATGATGTTCCTGAGTTAGGAACATTTCATAAAAATCAGTGTCTTTTGTTAATATGATTAGATTATGAGCGATGGCAAATTCCCAAATATCTTTATCTCTAAGAGTTGCATCAATATCTGCAACATGGATGAATTCAACAGAGTTAAAGAAACTGAACTTTTTGGGAAGATTGACATCTACCAGGTACGAAGCTTTCTCAGCTTGCCTTGAGATCATAATCCAATATTGATTTGTCAGCTATTTTTTTCGCAAACTCCAGGCAAGCCAGAATGTCTTCTTTTTCAAGTGTCGGATAAGCTTCCAGAATGTTTTCAGTTGTCTCACCCGCAGCAAGGTATTCCAGAATAGTGCTCACAGTAATGCGCATCCCCCGAATGATTGGTTTACCATTACAGATTTCGGGGTTGATCGTAATTCTTTTTAATGATTTATCCATGGCCTTCTTTTTTTTGGGGTTTTAGGTAAAGTTAATCGGTTTGATTGGTTTTAGCCATTATATTATTGAATAATGCGGGTTGGGGATTCCTTCTTAAGGGATTGGGGTGCATGCCCCGGTTGTTGCTTGTGCAGCATTTTTTCCATAGATGATAGAGATGGGTGCAGATTTAAAATTCGGTTTATATGTTTGAATACCTCTATTGTGTTAGGGTGAGATTCTTCACTTCGTTCAGAATGACACAAAGCTGAACGTCATTTTAAGGATGAACGACGAAGAATCATTTGCTTCCTGTCTACTGACCACTGATCACTGATCACTGCTTTTGCACTGCGTGCGGCTTGTTGCTTGCGCAACTATTGTTATCCGCAGATGGCACAGAGTTATTCGTTATTCAATTTCAAAATTTCCTCAATAATATTATCAGCAATTCTAAAGTCAGTTGTCAATAATTTGTTGATAAGCGGTTTGACTTTGGGGATGACTGACAATTGTTTAGCTTTATGAATCACACCAAGAGCACCGGTAACTTTAAAATTTAATTTTGTTGCTAATTTTCTGGCTTTTAAGTCATCCAGTAGCAATGTCACATCTTCGTACTCAGCAGCTAATGCAATTGCACTTGCTTCGCCATGGTCTACCTGTGTTTCAAGAAACTTTTGGTATTTTGTATCACTCACGGATTGTATTTTCACCCAATCAGGGAGTTTTTCTCCAAACTCTTCAGCGATTTCGGGGGTCGTTATTAATTCTCCATAAACTTTTTCTAACAAAGAGAATTCATCAATTTTGTGAAAAAGAATCAGCGAGCTTGTATCAGAAATCACAGTTCTATGCATTTGTTATATCTGAATGTAAATCAGTTATTGAATCGCTGAAAACCGATACTCCATATTTCCCAAGCATTTCAATAAAAGCTCTTTTGGATAAGCCAACTATTTCTGCCGCCTGCCCTGCTGATAATTTGGCTTCCTCATAAAGCTTTGCAGCGACTATCATTGAAAAGTCATAATCTTTCAAATCAAGACTATCCGGAATATTTAATTGAACTGTTCTCATAATTACTTTCTTTAATGTGGGTTTATGGTAAAGTTAATCAGTTTTACGGTTTTTTGCCATTAATTATTATTTGCCCCTCCGGGTTGGTTGCTGCACAATTTTTGTTATCCGCAGATGGCGCAGATGGGCACAGATTTAATATTCGGTTTTGTATATTTTAATGCCTCTATTGTGTTAGGGTGAGATTCTTCACTTCGTTCAGAATGACAGTTAGCTGAACGTCATTCTGAGGAGGGACGACGAAGAATCTTTTGCTTACTGATTGCTGATAACTGACCACTGCCTACTGATGACTGATTAATTATATTATTAAGAGATTCTTCACTTTGTTCAGAATGACACATAGCTGAACGTCATTGTAAGGATGAACGACGAAGAATCATTTGCTTCCTGTCTACTGACACTGATTACTGACCACTGATTACTGATCACTGGTCATTGCGTTTCTTGCACGCCTACGGCAAGGTGAGTCACAGTAAGCCCACCGGAGAAAGATTGTTTTTTACTACGGTGCAAAAATAGAGAAGTTTCGGTGGAGAGAGAAAACAGAGTAAACAATTTTTTCGGTAAGGGATTTCAATTCTATGTATGTTGGGTCTTCGTTTAGGTTCATTAAAATTGATCTGATGTTTGAAAAATGTTCTTTTTTCGGAAGTTGGTAGTTAAAGGACTCTCCATCTTCCACCTTTATCAGGTCCTAAGCGTTTAATCATGCCTTCAATCTTAAGTTTTTCTATATCCCTTGCTATGGTTCTTCTGGTTACATTCAAAAGTTTTGCCAATTCAGATGTCGTAATTACGTTATTTTCTCGCAAAATATTCAAAATTTGAAATTCTCTTTTTTCTGTGACATTTTCTGTGACATTGGTCTTCTCATTTGTGAAAACTGTGACCAAAAATCCTTCCGAAATGTTTTTAAAATGAGGCAAAGGAAGTCCTTCATCATTAAAATACCTGATAACCCTTTGAATACCGGAACCGTATTTTTCTATTATCCCAATGCTTTTGCAGAAATCAGCAATGAGTTTGTTTCGAGGAGTTGATTTATAGTTGTTAGCTATCAGGTCATCTATTGTAATTGAATCGGGCAGTTTCCCTGGGTTATAGAATTCAATTTTATTGTCAAATATTTTTACAATTGAATCGGACGATGACCGGTAATCTCTGTGAACCACCATATTTATAATGATTTCCCTTATTGCTTCTAAAGGGTATTGCCATTTTTGAGTATTACGCGGTGCTTCTGTAATAATTATCTCTTTATTAATATGTTTTTTAACAAAATCCATAACTTCATCAATCTGATTTAGTATATCAGACTTGGTTCGTTGGCTGTCCTTTATATGGTATCTGTTTGAAAACGTCCTAATTCAATGGTTGTTAGCACTGTGTCTTTTTTAGAGAAAAGCAGGAATGCCGCATTTGTCAGGGCTTCATTTCGTACCAGATCATTTTTAATAAGAAAAGTATAAGGATCGTCAATGATTTTTGAACCTGACGAATGAAGAATATCAATTGATTTTTGTACTTTCTCAAAGGAGATATCTTCAATTTTGAATTCATGGTTTATATGAAAATCCCAACTTGTATTGAACGATTGTAAATGAAGGTTTACAACCTCAGAAATTTCAATTATATGATTTGAATTGTTTAATCTCTTGAAATATTTTCCTCTGGTAGAAACCGGTTTAACGGGATATTCCTGAATTGACAGAACAACAATATTTTTGTTTTCGATATTTACAATTTCAACATCTGGTAAGAGAGATGGTAGAGTTTTGTTTTTAATCTCATTTATCCAGTTTTGAGAGGATTCCGCATTAATTTGAATTCCTTTAATCTGATTTCGTGCATTGACCCCAATTAGAATGTTTCCTCCTTTTGTATTAGCAAATGCAACTAATGTTTCAATAACCTCGTTGTTAAAACTGGTTTTAAATTCGACGGTTTCATTTTCTCCTTCTAAAATGAGGTTATTTATATTTTCGGAATTCATTTGATGAGGTTGTTGGTTGGGCTTCTACGGGTTGTTTAACTTTTCCTGCTATTTAATTCTTTTAAGACAGCTTTATAGGGTACGCCTACGGCACGGTAAGTCCCAAAGCGAGTTACCGTATCGTTGCAAAAATAATGATTGTTGTATTGTGAACGGAACGAGCATTGGTTAGTTTTTTGGTGCATTACTTCTAAGCTAATGTCTTTGAGGGCGGTCGATGTGCTCCCCTTTGCGGGCCTTGGCGGTGCGGTCGTTGACGCCGCCAATTGTGACGTAGGGGTTTTCTTTGCCGTCCCGATCAAGGGATACTTAGCTTTTTAAAAGCTTAGTAGAACTTATTCGAGGGTGCCTATTTCGCCTAACCTGTAAATCTTCGAAAGGTTTTCTATTTTTATTACTGTATCACTCATTTTTTTTCACTAATGGTTATTTGCCCTGCGGGCGGCTTGTTGCTTCGCAACATGGGTTGTCCACAGATTACACAGATTATTGTGTTTTATCCTGTGAATAACTTTTTCTAAAGGGGGTGCGGGTTTGCGGTTCCCCTTTCAGGGGGTTAGGGGGTATGCGGTTGGGTTGTTGCTTGCGCAACTTTTTCTGTCCACAGATGACACAGATGGGCACAGATTATTTTTGAATGAAGGATTGTGAAAAAGTAAATATAATGGCTATAATACAATCCTTTTGTATTGAAGGCTTTTACAGCCAAAGTTTAATAAAATACCTACTTTGAAATTTGTGGCTTTCAGGTAATTTAATACCTGTGCTTCATGATCTCCACATAATTCATTTAAGGCCTTAAGTTCTACAATTATCTTATCGTAACAAATAAAGTCTGCAATATACTTTTTAGATAATACCTGGTTTTTATATTGGATGTTTAATGGTGCTTCTTTTATGTGGTCAATGAATTTCTCATTGAATTCAATGGCTAGTGCTTCTTGGTATACAGCTTCCAGAAACCCATTTCCAAGGGTCCTGTGAACATCCATTGCCGCTCCTATTATTTCATATGTTTCCTTTTTTAAGGGAAATTTATTTTCCGTTGGGCTAGGCATTATTTAGAAAAATTTAATCTGAGTAATCTGAGTCAATCTGTGGACTACACAGTATCAATAAAGTTCCGCTCCGTTTTATGAAACACCACAATACCTGCTGTTAGTAATATAGTGGCAAAAGCAACACTGTACCCTAAACTCAGCCAGCTGAAATGGCCGGCGCCCAGGAAGGCATATTTGAATGTTTCCATGAGCGGGGTGATGGGGTTGGCCAGGATGAGCATTTTCAGTTTGCCATCGGGTATGGTGCTGAGCGGGTAGATCACCGGGGTGGCGTACATCAGCAGTTGTACCCCAAATTGCAACAGGAATGTGAGGTCGCGGTATTTGGTGGTCATACTGGTGAATATGAGTCCGGCGCCTAATCCAAACATGGCCATGAGAACTACCAATAGCGGCAGTAACAGGATGTGCATGTTGGGCTGTACGGAGGCATCCCCAATAATGAGATAATAAGCATATACCGCCAGGAAAAAGACGAATTGTATACCGAATTTTATGAGTCCTGAGGATACCTTGGCAAAGGGCATGATGAGCCTGGGGAAATAGACTTTCCCAAAGATATCCGCATTCTCCTTAAACGTTTTGGAGGTGGTGTTGAAACTCTCTGCAAAGTAGTTCCAGAGGGTGACACCTGCCAGATAAAACAAAGTTCCGGGAACGCCATCGGTACTGATCTTGGCGATGTTGCCAAACACCAGGAGGTAAATGGCGGTGGTGAGGATGGGCTGCACCACAAACCAGATGGGACCCAGAACGGTTTGTTTGTAAATGGTAATGACATCCCGCTTGACGAACATGTAGAGCAGGTCGCGGTACTGCCAGATTTCTTTAAAGTTAATGTCGAATGCGTGCCTCTTGGGGCGGATGATTAGGTCGTAATTTTCGTTCATTGGTTTTTATGAGTGGGGTTGCTTGCGCAACGTTAGGTCATCGAATTTTCCTGATTTCTTGCAAGCAAGCGGCAGAGCCGAGCGATGCGAATTTGTGCCCTGCGGGCGGCGGCGTTGCTACGCAACTTTTGTTGTCCACAGATGGCACAGATGGGCACAGATTTATTGGTAATTGGTTAATACTGACCACTGCCTACTGATTACTGATCACTGATTTTGCCCTGCGGGCTGTTGCTTCGCAACGTTTTTCTGTCCACGAAACGACTGAAAGGAGTTCGATAACACCTTAAAAAGACGATTATGATGTTGTCAATTACACGAAACGACTTCAAGGAGTTCGATAACACCTTAAAACGACGATTGTGATGTTGTCAATTTAACGAATTATTGCCCTGCGGGCGGCGGTTGCTTCGCAACTTTTTAGGAACCGCGAATTTAACGAATTAAGCGAATTATTGCACTGCGTGCGGCGACGTTGCTTGCGCAACTTTTGTTGTCCACAGATGGCACAGATGGGCACAGATTTATTGGTAATTGGTTATTGTCTTATTGAGAGATTCTTCACTTCGTTCAGAATGACATATAGTTGACCGTCATTGTAAGGATGAACGGCGAAGAATCTTTTGCTTACTGACCACTGATCACTGACTACTGATCATTGCGGGCTTGCGGTTCCCCTTTCAGGGGGTTAGGGGGTATGCGGTTGGGCTGGTGCTTTCAGGCCGTTGGCCCTTTGCTGAAAGCTGATAATTGTTAACTGGCATTGCCAGGGTGTTTATGTACTTATTGGGGTAGTGTTCCGGTGAAGTCCTAAAGGGAAACACATTAAAATAATTCTGATGTTTTTATAAATTGTTTAAAGCCTTTTTCTTTTAATGCGGCAGTCAGTTTCTTGTCTCCCGTCCATAATTTCCCTTTCAGAAAGAGGGTAAGGGCTACGAACAGGACATCGTCTTCATCGATATTCTGGCGTAAGGTCATCGCTTTTCGATAAAATCTAACGGGAACCAGATGATGATCCAGTATCGTAACGTGTTTTAGCACCAATTCATATACTTCGAGGAAGATGTTTTCTTTAAGGTTTGCCAGTTTTTTCAGTTTGCTTTTATGCTCTAACAATTCATCTCTGACATACTTGGGAGCATAAAAATCATAAACAGGAAATCGGGTTATTAGAATCTGTGCAATTTTGCTGTCTGTATTAAGAATAGCACTGAAAATGATATTTGTGTCGACTATGACAATCATTTTTTTAGACAAAAGTTAAGGTCACAAATTATTTGTCTAAATTGAGTTCTTTACTGATTTTACTCCAACGCCCTTTTTTAGCAGATGCAATGATTTTGTCTGCATCTTCGTGAGATGCATTACTATTGGCCGTTAATTCTTCGTACTTTAGGTAATCAATTATTGATTGAATACGATTTGAATTTCTGCTTGTTTGAATCCGGATTTTAAGTTCGTTCTTGTCTCTTTCAATTATCATCGGTATCTGTTTTATTAAAACAATATAGGTGATTTAAGTGAATCGCACAATTTATCAAACTATATTTTCCACTGATTGGTTTTGCATTGCGTGTGGCTTATTGCTCGTGCAACGTTGGTTGTTCGCAGATGGGCGCAGATTTATTGATAATTGTTTACTGTATTATTGGAAGATTCTTCACTTCGTTCAGAATGACACAAAGCTGAACGTCATTGGTAAGAGTAACGACGAAGAATCTTTTGCTTACTGATCACTGACCACTGCCTACTGATTACTGAGGGTTTGGGTTCCCCTTTCGGGGGTAGGGGGTATGCGGTAGCTGTGTTGTTTTCGGGCCGTTGGCCTTTTTATTGAAAGCAGATCACTTGCCCACTAATAATTACTTCTTACTTGCTTCATATTTAGATAAATCTTTTCCGTGGATTTTAACGATTTGACCATTTTGGGAAATGACCAGGTTAAAGTTTCTTGCCTTTTTGGTTTTGATTAGTCGCTCATGTGTTAATTGCAGGCCTTTTAATACTTTATCTTTTATGATGTTATTTTTCATGATTGCCAAGTTTTTTTAATCTTTCAAATATAATCATATTTTGAATGGACAATTCCTGATCGGTATTTCCTTCAGCGATTAGTGCAGCTGCCATGTTAGAGTTATCAAACACCATCCAATAATCGGTTTGAGGGATATAGAGGTTGAATAAATTTTTCAATCCGTTGAAATATCTTCTTACAATGATATTTGATGGAATATTGTGCCCTCCTTCACTTACTCTGGCTTTGACCCTTTCAATGGCAAGGTCGGTTGAATCCAGCCAAAAAAATAAAAGAGTTACCCCATATCCTTTTTTCTGAGCTTTACGGATTGTATTGATATAACTTCTGGTAGCAAGTGTTGTCTCAAATGCAAAATCCTTTCCTTGTTCGATAAAGTTATCAATTTTTTGAAGCATTATTCTGCCAGCTTCAATTGCAGCATTTTCAGGTTTTAGAGGAGAAAGCCCTCTTGCTATCTCATCCGCGTTAACAAAATCTTCACAATTCAGCATTTCCGGAAGAACAGTGAAAGATGCTGTGGTTTTTCCAGCACCGTTACAACCGGCTATGATATATAAGTTAGGCATTGAATCTAATTATACTTTTATATCGGTGGTGTATGAGGTGGTTCTCTATTTTGATTACAGTATTGCTCATTATTGGTCAACTGATTGTTTTGCCCTGCGGGCTGGGGTTGCTTCGCAACTTTTTAGGAACCGCGAATTTAACGAATTAAGCGAATTATTGCACTGCGTGCGGCGACGTTGCTTGCGCAACTTATGGTCATCGAATTTTCACTAATTATCGCTAATTTGCACTGCGTGCTGCTTGTTGCTACGCAACTTTTGTTGTCCACAGATGGCACAGATGGGCGCAGATTTATTGATAATTGGTTATTGTATTATTGAGAGATTCTTCGCAGGCTCAGAATGACACTTAGCTGAAACTTGTTTATTGATCACTGTGAGTTGCGGGTTTGGGGTTCCCCCTTCAGGGGGTTAGGGGGTATGCGACGTGATGGTGCTTTTGGGCCGTTGGCCCTTTTACCCTTCTCTAACCTCTATCATCTAACCACTAATTAACTGTATTATTGAGAGATTCTTCACTTCGTTCAGAATGACACAAAGCTGAACGTCATTGTAAGGATGAAGGATGAAGAATTTTTTGCTTACTGTCTACTGACCACTGCTTACTGACTACTGATCACTGATATTGCTTTCCGGGGGTTGCTCCCGAAACTTTCGGTTGTCCGCGAATTAAAGATTGTCATCTTCAAATATTTATTGCTGTAGAGCCTTTTCAATAATATCGATGAACTGTTGAGATTTAGGGAATAATCTTAATACAGTTTCTTCATCATAGTCGAAGAAATCGTTATAATCACCCTTTTGTCTTTTTTCAAAAAGATCAGTATAATGTTTGGCTATTTCTCTATTGATAATCCCGGTTTTAACAAATACTTCTCCAAACTTGTTTCTTATTCCTGAATGGCTTGCAACTTCAATATTGTTTTTGAATAGAAGTGCACTTACAGCATAAAAGCATGCATAATACATACGGTTTATGGCAGTATTCCAAAATTCGTTTTCAATATGAGTTTGAACTTCCAGAATGGTTTCTCTGGCACGCTCAATTCTGTAATTGATATAATCTTCCTCCTTATATTGAGTCATAATAATATCCCGTCACGCATTACATTTTTGAAGTATGGTGTTTGCCTGTATTTGTTATACCATTCCTGTTGGCTGTATATCATTGGACTTATTATTTCACCTGTGTTAAATTCCAGATCATACAGGGGAGATGTAATTTGCTGTTCAGTATCAGGAGAAATGTGATCTTTATTTAAGAGTATCAATAGATCCCAGTCCGAGTGCTTTTTTGAAGTCCCCCTTGATCGGGATCCATACAAATAGACTTTTGCCTCAGGGGCACGCTGTTTAATAATCTCTTTTATTTGGGTTAATATGTAATCTTTGTTAGGTTGCATGTATCAAAATTTGGACAAATTACCAATTTTTTAAACGTTTTTCGAGTTTTTATGAAGTTAAGTTCGTTAGAAACAGGTAAAATGTCAATTGTATTAATTCTGTCCTATGCCCTTGGAGTTGGGGCTATTTCACCTAATCTGTAAATCTTTGAAAGGTTTTCTATTTTGATTACTGTATTGCTCATGTTTTTCCACTCATTGTTTGTGCCCTGCGGGCTGGGGTTGCTTCGCAACTTTTTAGGAACCGCGAATTTAACGAATTATTGCACTGCGTGCGGCGACGTTGCTTGCGCAACTTATGGTCATCGAATTTTCACTAATTGACGCTAATTTGCACTGCGTGATGCTTGTTGCTTGCGCAACTTTGGTTATCCGCAGATGGCACAGATTTATTGATAACTCTTTAAATACTGACCACTGATTAATTATATTATTAAGAGATTCTTCGCAGGCTCAGAATGACACTTAGCTGAAACTTGTTTATTGATCACTGTGAGTTGCGGGTTTGGGGTTCCCCCTTCAGGGGGTTAGGGGGTATGCGACGTGATGGTGCTTTTGGGCCGTTGGCCCTTTTACCCTTCTCTAACCTCTATCATCTAACCACTAATTAACTGTATTAGTGTGAGATTCTTCACTTCGTTCAGAATGACACATAGCTGAACGTCATTGTTAGGAGGAACGACGAAGAATCTTTTGCTTACTGTTTACTGACTACTGATTACTGATCATTGCGGGTCTGGGGTTCCCCTTTCAGGTTTACCCTGTGATATTTTCTACAGGGGGGTTAGGGGGTATGTGCCGATTGGGTGCTTGCGCAACTTATAGTTTATCCGCAACTTGTCCCTGCCTGTCCCGCTCCATCGGGAGATTTCACAGATTATTGGTTATTGATCATTGTTTATTGCTCACTGTATTATTGAGAGATTCTTCACTTCGTTCAGAATGACACATAGCTGAACGTCATTGGTAAGAGTAACGACGAAGAATCTTTTGCTTACTGTTTACTGATAACTGACTACTGATCACTGATAACTGACCACTGATTACTGATAACTGACCTCTGAATACTGACCACTGATAACTGCTCATTGCGTTTCCTCCACGCCTCCGGCGGGGTGACTCACAGTATTATATATGATACGAGATATCATTTTCCTGTGGCCCCTGCAAAAAATCATCTTTTTACTACGGTGCAAAAATAGAGAAGTTTCGGTGGAGATAGAAAAAAGAGCAAACATTTATTTCGGCAAGGAATTTCAATTTGATGTAATTCAGGTCTTTGTTTAGGGTCATAAATAGGGAGCGCTAAACAATTTCAATACCCTTTTCTTTGATATTCTCAATCAGAGGGGAATTCTCATTGCTATAGAAACGGTCAGAGTTTATGAAAAGGGGTTCTATCCGGGAATTTATTTTTCTTGTCAGCATCCATGCTTTGCCAATGGTTTGCTCATCCGGTTTGCTCATTTTGTCTGAAACAATTAATACATCAATATCACTATCTTCTTTTGCTTCGCCGGTAGAGTAACTTCCAAACAAAAAAGCCTGACTTACATCAAAGCCTTCTGTATTTAGAAGAGCAATGTATTTTTTTAATATATCTATAGTTTCCGATTTAGACATTCCAGTAAGTTTTTGGGTTTAAGTAAATAGTCCTCAATTTTGTTTTTGTCAGGGATTACAGGGTTGTAATCCGGATATCTTCCCTGTAATTGATATTGTCTTAAAATACCAAGGAAAATTTCTTCATCCTCAGAATATTGCAAATTGGCTTTATCGGAGAGGTAAAAGAGGTTGTGGGATCTTGGTGCAAATTCTTTTGTTGATTTGACTATGTGAGCTTTAATGATTTTTTCGATAACCAAATGGCAGAAAAACTGTCCATGCAGATAATGTTGTCGATCAATTAGAATTTCTGCAGATAGGAAGTCATCAATGGCTCCTGCTTTCCAATATTCTATTTGTTTTTCTGAATTTATCATTTATCAGAAATCACAATTCTATGCATTTGTTATATCTGAATGTAAATCAGTTATTGAATCGCTGAAAACCGATACTCCATATTTCCCAAGCATTTCAATAAAAGCTCTTTTGGATAAACCAACTATTTCTGCTGCCTGCCCTGCTGATAATTTGGCTTCCTCATAAAGTTTTGAAGCGACTATCATTGAAAAGTCATAATCTTTTAAATCAAGATCATCAGGAATATTTAATTGAACTGTTCTCATAATTGTTTTTTTCAAAAATATCACAATATTGATATGTGCGTCCCATCAGGTATGATTTATTAAAGTTAAGGTATAATTGTACTTATTCAAATACTTTTTGTGGAGCTGGTCTTAACCAGGCGATAGATTTTTGAGAGGTTTTCTATTTTGATTACAGTGTTGCTCATTTTATTCCACTAATGTTTTGGCTCTGCGGGCGGCGGTTGCTGCGCAACTTTTTAGGAACCGCGAATTTAACGAATTATTGCACTGCGTGCGGCGACGTTGCTTGCGCAACTTATGGTCATCGAATTTTCACTAATTATCGCTAATTTGCACTGCGTGCTGCTTGTTGCTACGCAACTTTTTTTGTCCGCAGATGGCGCAGATGGGCACAGATTATTGGTAATTTGTTACTGTTTATTTTATTATTGAGAGATTCTTCACTTCGTTCAGAATGACACATAGCTGAACGTCATTCTGAGGAGGAACGACGAAGAATCTTTTGCTTACTGATTACTGACCACTGATTACTGACTACTGACCACTGACTACTGATCACTGATAATTGGTTATTGTTGTTTGAAAAATATTGTTTCTATAAAAGCTTCAGGATAATTGATCAACCAGGATAACTTTTAATTCTTTGAATTTATTAAGCTGATTATCGTTGGTTATGAAAAAATCTGAACCAGAATGTAATGCAGATGCCAGCTGGATTGCATCGGGAGTTTTAAAGCCATATTTAGCTCTGATTTCAGCAGTCTTTTTGGCAATGTCTGCATTGATGTCAAGCATCTCTATTGATGGTGAATAACAAAGGATGTTTGAGTACTGCTCAGATAGCTCGGTCTGGTCATTTTTTTAAGGGTGTATCAGGACTTCAATAAGAGTTATAACAGAGGTGCTGAAAATAAATGATCCTTCGGTATTTGCATTAAATAGTTTTTCCAAACGAGTAATGTATGTTGGATTTTCTTCGATATAGTAAATGACAGGCGCTGTATCAAGAAAAACTTTTTCCCTGTAAATTTCTTAATTAATCCCATGTTTTTCGTTGAGAATCTATGTATTCATCCACGTTAATGTTTTTCCAAAGATCTTTACCCAGGCCTTTAAGGCTGGTTAGTCCTTGTCTGGAAGTTAATTTTTGTTTCTTGAAGCTATGTATGATTTTGTCCATGACTTCAACTTTTTCATCATAACTAAGCCTTTCTATTTGGGATAATATTTGGTTGATATTATTTGTTTTCGTTGGCATGGTATTTTTTATCTTAAATTGATTTAGCCCAAATCTTAATTTTTATGGGTTTTAGGTAAAGTTAATCGGATGGAATGGTTTTATCAACTGCCAGTGCCTGTTTTTCCCAGGCGGTAGATTTTTGAGAGGTTTTCGGTTTTGATTACTGTGTCACTCCTTATTATTCCACTAATGTTTTTTGCCCAGCGTGCGGGTTGCTTCGCAACGTTGGGTTTATCCGCAGATGGCGCAGATGGGCGCAGATTTATTGATAATTGGTTATTGTATTATTGAGAGATTCTTCACTTCGTTCAGAATGACACATAGCTGAACGTCATTGTCAGGATGAACGACGAAGAATCTTTTGCTTACTGACTACTGACCACTGCCTACTGACCACTGCCTACTGATCACTGACCACTGCCTACTGATTAATTATATTATTAAGAGATTCTTCGCAGGCTCAGAATGACACTTAGCTGAAACTTGTTTATTGATCATTGCTAACTGGTTCACTGATAATTTATTGAGCCCTTTCTATGGGCTTGAAAAATAGTTGGTTTAATCTAATCCCGGGCTTCACACCTGGCTGATGCTTTCAGGCCGTTGGCCCTTTTACTGTAGTTTATGCTCTCTGCTCATTTCTCTTCTCTGGCATCTAACATCTATCATCTAACTTCTAACAACTGACTTCTATCTCATCCCTAACGGGACTTTTTTATATATGTGAGGTTGATTTATCTACCGATATTCCAGCCCTAACGGGCCTAAAACGACTGATCACTGAATACTGCTCACTAATCACTGATAATTAGTCTTTTTTCTGTAAAATTCCACTCCGGCTTCATCGATGTGTTTTTTTAGCTCGATGTTTTTTATTGTTTTGTAGTCAAGGACATCAACGAAGTAGGGCAGTATTGAATCTTCAAAGGCATCCATTAGGTTTAATATCGATTTTTGATTAACATTTTTGCCAAAAATGGCAATGTCAATGTCCGACCCGGTTTTGTAGTTGCCTGTTGCCCGGGACCCAAAGATTTTAGCCTGCTCAATTTCCGGAAAATTTTTGAGTAAACTTATAATTTCTGAGAATGACTTTTCAGAAAGTCCGAATGTCGTGTAGTTATTAATCGTTTTCACTGATTTTATCTGCAAAGAACTCGTACAGTGCTTCTATCTCACTGAAATAGATGTTTGATATTTTATCGATGGAAGTATTGAAAATATTCTCATCATAGGTGTGAGCAGCAAGAAGATTTCTACTTTGTAGCATCTCCATCCATGTTTCGGCGTCCTCAATAATTTTAGTTTTGAATGCCTGTCTTATTACTTCTTTAGGAAAGTTAGCCATTACCTCATTGGCTTCCAAAAAGTCTTTTAGTGTTTTCCAGGCAAGTTCCAGGGTATACTCGAACCGCTGAACAATTCCTTCTTTGGCCAGATCGTCCAATTCTCCCAGTCTTTCCAACCCATTTTTTAATTGGTTATATGCCTTTTGGAAATTTTAAAATCTTTGCTGCCACCGTAAATCTTTGTTCATAGATGTCTGTATAATGAAGCGGTTTTTTCTACTGGATTATTGTTTGTGCAACGTTGACTGTCCCGAACCTGACTGATTACTGTCTACTGACTACTGATCAATGGTTACTGATAATTTATTGCGCCTTCAGGGCTTGAATAATGGTTGGTTTATTTAATCCCGGGGCTTCACCCCGGGCTATTGCTTCCGGGCCGTTGGCCCTTTTAGTGTGCTTTATGTTCATTTATCTTCTCCAGCATCTAACAACTGATAACTGAATACTGATCACTGACTACTGATCACTGGTTATTGTCTATTGATCGTTGTGCATTGCGGGTTTGAGGTTCCCCTTTCAGGGGGTTAGGGGGTACGCGGAAGGGGTGTTTATGTTATTTGCTTTATGGTCAACTAATTGTTTTTGCCCAGCGGACTGGGGTTGCTTCGCAACGTTTGGTCATCGAATTATCACTAATTAACTCTAATTTGCCCTGCGTGCGGCATGTTGCTTCGCAACTTTTGTTATCCGCAGATGTTGCAGATGGGCGCAGATTTATTGATAATTGGTTACTGGTCATTGATCATTGCTCACTGTTTATTGTCTTATTGAGAGATTCTTCACTTCGTTCAGAATGACACATAGATTACCGTCATTCTGCCAGAAATTTGTGTGGCAAAACAGCAGAGCTGAGCTTCAACTGGTCCCGATTTAAATCGGGGAGGAGTAACGACGAAGAATCTTTTGCTTACTGTTTACTGACCTCTGAATACTGACCACTGACTACTGAAAACTGAATACTGATCATTGCGTTTCCTCCACGCCTCCGGCAAGGTGACTCACAGTTTTATATATGATATGAGATATCATTTTCCTGTGGCCCCTGCGAAAAATCATCTTTTTACTACGGTGCAAAAATAGAGAAGTTTCTGTGGAGATAGAAAAAAGAGTGAACAATTTTTTACACGTGAAGGGGAGATGAGCGGTGAGGATTTGATATTCCGACTTGTAGTTTGGGTGGTTTTCTGTTGTTTAGATTGTATTGGAGGCCTGGTTCTTTGGTGACCAATGCGGCAGAGCCGGGGTTTTTGAATTTTCATTCGTTCAATTCGCAAAATCCGCGGTTTGTACTTTTTATTTCACTAATGCTCTGTAATATTATTCTACCCATCTGCCGCCGCTCTGCGGTTGTCAACGGACTACTGATCACTGTTTACAGATAATTGCCTGCTGACCACTTTCCTTATCTGCCCCTCCGGGGCGCTCAATCTCATAAAACCCACAGTTTCCCAAGGCGTTGCCATGGGCTGGGTTAATCCGGGCCTTCAGCCCTGTTCCGTCCTGAAATAGGTTGACCGCTTTTGAACATTTTCACTAAACATTCAAAAGACGGTTATTATGAAAAAGAAACGTTCACAATTTCAATTTAGATCAAGTCGTTATTTTAGTGAGGACTTCAAAAA
>NZ_QEWP01000025.1 GCF_003121985.1 Marinilabilia rubra | reverse complement strand
CGAAAAAACAGATATACAAAGGGCTAGCAAGGTTCGGTCGACAAAAGGATTGATAGTTCATGCCTTTGGTCGTTTATCTGCTGCTTTTTTAAACTATGCTTTCAACCCTTGATTCACATGAATAAAACGATTCTATTAAACAGTCGCCCTGTGGGCAAGCCCAAACCTGAAGATTTTAAAATTGTTTCAGCCGAATCTGAAAAACAGCTTTCGGAAGGTGAAATGCTTTTGAAAACCATGTACGTATCAGTGGATCCCTATTTGCGAGGCAGAATGACAGATGCTGATTCATATATTCCGTCATTTGAGTTAAACCACCCAATTGAGTCAGCTATTGTGGCAGAAGTTTTAGGTTCTGAGAACAAGAACTTCAGTGAAGGGGATATTGTAACTGGTTTGTTGGACTGGAAAAAAGAACAGATTTCCGATGGCAAAGATCTGATGAGGGTAGATCCTGATCAAGCACCGCTCTCAGCATATCTGGGTGTGCTGGGAATGACTGGTTTAACGGCTTATTTAGGGTTAATGAATATCGGTAAACCTAAAAAGGATGAAACACTTGTTGTTTCCGGTGCTGCAGGCGCTGTTGGGAGTATCGTTGGTCAAATTGGAAAAATTTTGGGTTTACATGTTGTTGGTATTGCCGGCTCTGATGAGAAAAATGAAATGCTAAAGCAGGACTTTGGTTTTGATGAAACCATTAATTATAAAACCACACAGGATATAACCAAAGCCATTGCTGATGCTTGTCCCAAAGGAGTTGATGTTTACTTTGATAATGTGGGTGGCTCTGTTTCAGATGCCGTAATGTTTAACATCAATAACTTTGCACGGATTGTTAATTGTGGTGCTATCTCATTATACAATGCCACTGAGATGCCTCACAGTATTAGTGTTCAACCTTTTTTGATTCAAAAACGGGCTCTGATGCAGGGTTTTATTGTTATGGATTATGCTTCTCAATTCCCGGAAGCCATCGGTCAGTTGTCACAATGGCTAAAAGAGAAAAAGCTGAATTATACCGAAACCGTTGTTGAAGGATTTGACAATATACCACAAGCGTTTATAGATCTTTTTGATGGTAAGAATAAAGGGAAAATGGTGGTCAAAGTTTAAGTTGTTCTTCCTTGAGGACAATTTACTGCGATATTTCCCCCAAATGTGTTAATTTTGCAGCTTCAAAGTACAAACTGCATAAAACTGAAATCACATGGTCCTTTTCTTTCAGGGGGATAACCGCCAAATATTGGCTGTTGGTAGTAAAGCCCCCCTTTCTCAACCTGATTTGGAAAAATTAAACTGGCTTTTTGAAGGTGCTCGTTTGGCGGATGAACCAAAACTTGATGGCTTTTTTGTTGGGCCACGTCAGGAGATGATCACCCCCTGGAGTACAAATGCTGTTGAAATCACCCAAAATATGGGGATCAAAGGCATTGAGCGCATCGAAGAGTTTTTTTGTACCGATGATGAAGATGCCGAATTCGATCCTATGCTTCAGGTACTTTATAAGGGGCTTGATCAGGAGATTTTTCACATTAATAAAGAGCCCGATCCAATCGTGTATATTGAGGATATAGAGGCTTACAATCAAAAAGAAGGTCTCGCTCTTAATGCTGAAGAAATTCAATATCTCAATGAATTGAGCATCAGGCTTGGACGAAAATTGACCGATAGTGAAGTATTTGGTTTCTCCCAGGTTAATTCGGAGCATTGTCGACATAAAATATTTAACGGCACCTTCATTATTGATGGTGAGGAGAAAGATAGTTCTCTTTTTCAGTTGATTAAAAAGACCTCAAAGGTCAATCCTAATTATTTGGTTTCGGCTTACAAAGATAACGTTGCTTTTATTGAAGGTCCTGTTGCCAAACAGTTTGCTCCAAAGCGTCAGGATACCGCTGATTTTTTTGAAGAGAAGGACATTAATACCGTACTATCACTGAAAGCAGAAACGCATAACTTTCCAACTACTGTTGAGCCTTTTAATGGTGCTGCGACGGGTTCGGGAGGTGAAATCCGTGACCGACTGGGGGGTGGGCAAGGAAGTTTGCCCCTTGCCGGAACCGCTGTTTATATGACCAGTTACAGTCGTCTGGAAAGAGGACGCGAATGGGAGGAAAAGTTTAAAGCCCGACCATGGCTTTATCAAACTCCTGAACAAATACTCATAAAAGCATCGAACGGAGCCAGTGATTTCGGCAACAAATTTGGGCAACCGCTTATTTGTGGTTCTGTACTTACCTTTGAGCATTTCGAACATTTCCACAAGTTTGCTTTCGATAAAGTTATTATGCTTGCAGGAGGTATTGGTTTCGCCAAAAAAGAGCATAGTTTGAAATCCACACCTGATAAAGGCGATCAGGTGGTTGTACTTGGTGGTGATAATTACCGGATTGGAATGGGGGGAGGAGCTGTATCTTCGGTGGCTACCGGAGAATATGCCAATGCCATTGAATTGAATGCTGTTCAGCGCTCCAACCCCGAAATGCAGAAACGTGCCATGAATGCTATCCGTGCCATGGTTGAAGGGGATGAAAACCCAATTGTTTCTATTCATGATCATGGAGCCGGAGGGCATCTTAACTGTTTGTCTGAGTTGGTTGAAGAAACCGGCGGAACCATTCATCTGGATAAGTTACCTGTTGGAGACCCCACTTTATCTGCACGAGAAATTGTTGGTAATGAGAGCCAGGAACGTATGGGACTGGTTATGCACGAGAAGGATGTTGAGAACCTCAAAAAGGCTGCTGACCGTGAAAGGTCTCCAATGTATGTGGTTGGTGAAACCACCGGTGATATGCAGTTTAAGTTTGAAGATGACAAGGGCAATGCGCCTATCGATCTTCAATTGGCAGATATGTTTGGTAATCCGCCAAAGACTGTCATGAATGATGAAACTGTTAATAATAAGTTTGAGGAAATAGAATATTCGGTTGATCAGGTTGAGAAATATCTTGAGTCTGTTTTACAATTGGAATCTGTAGGTTGTAAAGACTGGCTGACCAATAAAGTGGATCGCTCTGTGACAGGAAAAGTAGCCCGTCAACAGTGTATTGGAGAAATGCAGTTGCCTTTGAGCAACCTGGGAGCTACTTCCATTGATTATACCGGCACAAAAGGAATGGCTACTTCCATTGGTCATGCTCCCGGAGTAGCTCTTGTTGATGCTGCTGCAGGTTCTGTTATTTCAGTGGCCGAATCGTTAACCAATATTGTTTGGGCGCCATTAACACATGGCATTAAGGGTATTAGCTTGAGTGCTAACTGGATGTGGCCTTGTCGGAATAAAGGAGAAGATGCTCGTTTATATGAAGCAGCAGAGGCTGTAAGTGACTTTGTCTGTGATCTGGGAATGAACATCCCTACCGGAAAGGATTCTTTGTCCATGACCCAGAAATATCCCGACGGGGAATCAGTGGTATCCCCGGGGACCGTTATCATCAGCGCAGCCGGGGAAACAGAGGATGTTAAAAAGATTGTAACACCTTTACTTAAAAAGGATGTAAATACTCACTTGCTGCACATTGATCTTTCTTTTGACAGCTTGAAGCTTGGTGGTAGCAGTTTTGCTCAAGTTATTAACAAGCTTGGCAATGAAGCTCCAACAGTAACTGATTCAGAATATTTTAAAAATGGTTTTGAAGCCATTCAAAAACTGATCAGGGAAGACCTTGTTCTTGCCGGTCATGATGTTTCTGCCGGAGGATTAGTGACTGCCTTACTTGAAATGTGTTTTGCCAACAAAGAATTTGGAGTTGATGCCGATCTTTCGGAGATGGAAGAGAAAGATCCTGTCAAGCTGCTTTTCAGCGAGAATCCTTCAGTTGTGATTCAGGTGGCTGAATTGGCGACAGTGTCAAAAATTCTGGATGATGCCGGAATTCAATTTAGTGTAATTGGTAAACCCTCACAGAACAGAAATGTAACCGTTAAAACGGAAGCCAAAACCTTTAGTTTTGATATTGATCACCTGCGTGATGTTTGGTACCGCACTTCATACTTGCTGGATCGTGATCAGAGTGGAGCAGAGAAAGCCAAAGAGCGCTTTGAAAACTATAAATCACAACCTCTTGAGTTTAAGTTTCCAAATAATTTTTCAGGCACTGAAAAATCCCTGGATATTGAGAACCCAAAGAGAACTGCCAGAGCTGCCATTATACGAGAGAAAGGAGTCAATGGAGACCGTGAAATGGCTTTTTCGCTTTACAAAGCCGGATTTGCTGTTAAGGATGTCCATATGACTGACCTTATATCAGGGCGTGAAACCTTGGAAGAGATTGATTTTATAGTATTTGTAGGTGGATTCTCAAATTCTGATGTTTTGGGGTCTGCCAAAGGGTGGGCTGGTGCTTTCTTGTACAACGAAAAAGCAAAAAAAGCTTTGGATAATTTCTATGCCCGTCCCGATACGATGAGCCTTGGAATCTGTAATGGATGTCAGTTGATGGTTAATCTGGATCTTGTCAATCCCGAACACAATAAAAAAGCCAAAATGCTTCACAATGATTCCCATAAATTTGAATCAAACTTTGTGACCATGCATGTTCTGGAAAATGATTCTGTTATGCTCAAGTCGTTAGCTGGCTCTCAGATTGGAGTCTGGATTGCACATGGTGAAGGGAAATTCAATTTGCCTATGGAAGAAAGTGCTTATCAGATCCCCGGCAAATATGGTTATGACGTTTATCCGGCCAATCCTAATGGGAGTGACTATAATGCTGCTGCTATCTGCTCTAAAGATGGTCGTCATCTGGCAATGATGCCTCACCTGGAGCGGGCTGTTTTTCCATGGCAATGGGCATATTATCCTGAAGACAGAAAATCTGATCAGGTGACCCCATGGATGGAAGCTTTTGTAAACGCCAGGAAGTGGATCGAAGAGAAGAAGTAAAATGTAATTAAAGGAAGAAGACGTCCGGTAATGGATTTTCTATAACAAGTTTGAAGACGCACGGTTCCGTTTCTCCTAAAGGGAGGTTGTAAAGATGCTCGGCCGTGCGTCTCTAATCTTAAATCTTTCCTGACTGCCGTGAGGAGGCAGGTATCTAAAAATCTAACGATCTATTGATTGGTAAGGAATCCAAAACCCTTTCTGGCAGGAACCTATTTCGTTGGGCGCTAAAAATAAACTTCAGCATGAATGTTTTCTGAGGCAATCCCTTGGTTTTCAAGGATGTCATAAGTATCATGAATCATGCCGGAGTTCCCACAAAGGTAACACTGTGTTTCCGGACTTACAGGGTTCTCTTCAAGGTAGTGCGTTACACGGCCAAAATAGGATTCATCGCTTTTTTGACGTGAAGTGCAAGCAATATACCTTGATGGTTCGTAAAAGTCAAAATCGTATCTTTCTGATAAATTTCTTACTCCATGGATCAATTTATAGTTGAGGTTGGGAGTAGTTTTTATAAAACTGTGGAAGGGGGAAATACCTGTTCCACTGGCTATTAATAATAGTTTTTGGTCTGGTTTTATATTTTGAGGTAATGAAAAGTAACCAACGGGTTCTTCAACAATTAGCATATTTCCCGGCTTTTGCTTTTTTAGAACAGGGGATATAAAACCATCGGTAACTTCTTTTACAAGAATGTCAAGATATTCATCATTTTCTCCACTGTAAACCGAATATTCTCTTGTATGAATGCTGTTAGCGGGGCCCACATTAATGTGCTGTCCCGCTTTGAAATTAACCCCGTTCTTTTCCAGTCTGACAATAAAAGTGGAATCGTTTAGGTGAAGCATATCGACGATCTCATGAAGCTTTGTAGATATTTTATTGGCTTCTGATACTTCCATAGTTTTTGTTTTTGATTTGATTTTTAAGGAAACCGCTTGAAGGAAGAATGGTTCAAGAAAGCGGATAAAAAAATCCGAAAAGACCATGTAAGAAAGATGCATGATGCTGTATCCCAATAAAATGTTAGGAAAACAGACAAAGGAGAGATCTTTTTTGAAAAATTAATATTTGGAAAACGTCAACAAATTGTATAAATTTTAGTTTTGTTAATGCATAATCTTTAAGTTTCAGAAATGATATACTCCAAATACAGGTCTAAAGAATTAAGTTGGCTCTTCTTTAACGAACGTTTACTGCAAGAGGCATCAAAAAAGGAGGTGCCTCTGATTGAGCGGATTAAGTTTCTGGGTATTTACTCCAATAATCTGGATGAATATTTCAGGGTGCGTGTGGCTTTGCTAAAGCGACTTGTTCAGTTGGGTAAAGACACTGAATTTGATGGCACCTCACCAAGAAAAACACTTAAGGAAGTCAATCGTCTCGTTAGAAAGCAGGGAATTGAATTTGGACGGATTTATGAGCAGATCATAAAAGAACTGGAAGCTCACAATGTCTATATGCTGGATGAAAAATCTCTGAACGAAAAGCAGGGAGAATATGTAAGAAGGGTTTTTGAGCATAAAGTCCGTCCAAAATTAATGCCTATCATAATTTCAAAAAGACGACCGTTACCTGATTTGAAAGATGATGCCATTTATCTTGGTGTAATATTGAGAAAAAAAGATACCGGAAAATCTGTTTATGCATTAGTAGAGGTTCCGGTGGATGCGTTAGGGCGTTTTTTTATTGTGCCTTCAAGTGAACGTTCTACTTGCATGCTTTTGCTCGACGATGTTATTCGTTACGAGTTAAAAGACATTTTCTACATGTTTGAATTTGATGAGATAGGTGCCTACACTTTTAAACTCACCCGTGATGCAGAGCTGGATATAGACGATGACATTTCGGAAAGTTATGTTAGTGCTATTGCGCAAAGTCTGGAACGAAGAAAAGATGCTCCGCCGGTTCGTTTTGTATTTGACAAGGAGATGCCCGAAGATCTTTTGGAGATTCTGTTGCGAAAGCTTCATTTTACCAGGGATGATGCCATTATTCAGGGAGGAAGATATCATAACTTCAAAGACTTTATGGATTTTCCCAAAATAGGAGGAACTGACATGGTGTACAATCCTTTGCCACCTATTCGTCACGAATCCTACCCAAATGGTCAGTCTGTTTTTCCGGTTTTACATGAAAGAGATATTCTTTTGCATTTCCCGTACCATTCCTTTCTGCATTTTATTGATTTTTTAAGGGAGGCAAGTATAGATCCTTTGGTAAGTGATATAAAAATAACCATTTATCGTGTGGCCAAGCACTCTAATGTTATGGATGCTCTTGTCAATGCTGCGCGCAATGGGAAAAAGGTAACTGTGGTGTTGGAACTTCAGGCAAGATTTGATGAACTTCATAATATTAAATGGGCCAATAAACTTCAGGACGCCGGAGTTAAGGTGATATATGGCGTTAAGGGGCTTAAAGTTCACTCCAAACTTTGTTCGGTTGTCCGAAAGGAGGGAAGCCACTATAAAACATATGCATGTGTAGGAACCGGTAATTTCAATGAAGATTCAGCAAAAGTCTTTAGTGATCACTTGTTGATGACAGCACACGATGGCATTGCCCGTGAGGTTGCTGCTGTTTTTGAGTTCTTTGATAAGAACTATCGGATTGCCCGTTACAGTCATTTATGGGTATCCCCGTTTTATCTGAGAAAGAAATTCAATGAGCTTATCAATAAAGAAATACGTATTGCAAAGGAAGGTGGCGAGGCCCGGCTTTGGATTAAGGTAAACAACCTTGCCGATTACCGTACCATCAGGAAGCTTTATCAGGCCAAAAGGGCAGGAGTGGATGTAAGGCTGAATGTGAGAGGAATGTTTAGTCTGATGCCTGATTTTGATAAAAACTCAGAACCTATACCTTCCATTGGTCTTATTGATCGGTTTCTCGAACATAGTCGCTTTTATGTGATAGGAAAAGGGGAAAGAGAGCGAATTTATATTGCATCAGCCGATCTTATGTCACGTAACATGGACAGGCGGGTTGAAGTGGCTTGCCCTATTTATGACAAGTCACTTAAAAAGCAATTAAGAGACATGTTTAAAATTCAGTGGAACGATACCAGTGCAGCAAGAATTCTTGATAATGAATTAAATAATCATCTTAATAAGCCTGTTGACGGAGAGAAACCTTTTCGTTCGCAAATTGAATTTTACAAATACCTGAGCAATATAAACCAACATCTTGAACCGGATATTGAAAAAATTGAAGAAACGGCTTCCAAAACCTGATGATTGTTGTTTTTTACAGAAGATGCTCATTGTAACTTTGTACTAAAAGTTAAGGGGGATTCCAAGCAAGATTGTATTTGGGCCCCTTTCCTTTTTTAATGATCTGTCAATTTTTTTATAGGTTATAAATCTGATTTTATCATCGGTCAGGATAAAACTATCAACTGTATGGAAACAATGAAAGCTCTTGTAAAGGCCAAACCTGAAAAAGGCATTTGGATGAAAGAAGTTCCAATTCCAGAACCCGGTCATAACGATGTTATTATTAATGTCACAAAGACTTCTATTTGCGGCACCGATTTACATATCTACAAGTGGGATGATTGGGCACAGAAAACCATAAAAACGCCAATGACCATTGGACACGAATATGTGGGATATGTTGCGGCTGTGGGGTCAGAAGTGACCAATGTTAAAGAGGGGGACCGGGTTACCGGAGAAGGTCATATCGCTTGCGGACATTGTCGAAACTGCCGACGCGGACGCCAGCATATTTGCGAAAAAACGGTTGGAATTGGAGTAAATATTGATGGGGCCTTTGCTGAGTATGTCAAAGTTCCATCTAATAACGTTATGAAAATTAATTCCAAAATTCCTGATGAGATTGTTTCCATTATGGATCCTTTCGGGAATGCCACCCATACTGCTCTTTCTTTTCCCCTTATTGGAGAAGACGTATTGGTGACCGGGGCCGGGTTAATTGGGAGTATGTGTGTGTCAATTGCAAAATTTGCAGGGGCAAGGTATGTCGTAGCTACTGAAATGAATGAATACCGTGCCGATCTTGCCCGAAAAATGGGAGCCGATCGCGTTGTTAACCCCCAAAAAGAAAACCTTGAGGATGTTACTAATGAGTTGGGGATGATTGGTTTTGATATCGGATTGGAGTGTTCGGGAGCTCCCGCTGCTTTCAATCAATTGCTTGCCAATATGTATAACTCGGGTAAAATTTCGCTGTTGGGAATTTTGCCTCCTTCCACCGTAGTCGACTGGAATACCATTATTTTTAAAGGATTGATGTTAAAAGGTATATATGGTCGTGAAATGTTCGAAACCTGGTATCATATGGAGCAAATGCTGATGTCAGGACTCGATTTGTCGCCTATGATTACCCATCGTTTCCATGTTGATGACTTTCAAAAAGGATTTGAAATAATGGAAGAGGGTAATTGCGGGAAAGTTATCTTAAATTGGGATTGAATAAATTTATAGATTAAGGTCGAGGTTAAGGTTGAGTTTAAGTATCGAATTTCTCAACCTCAATCTCAACCTTATCCTCAAAGGTTTTATTTTACTGTCCAAAGGACTCCCAACGCCATTCCACCGAATGTGCTGTTCCACGGGTTGCTGGTAATCGGGCAGGTACCCCCGTTACATCCTATAAAATAATAATAACCATAACCCAAAAGAGCTCCCGCAACTATTCCAATCGCAATACGCGCCCACCTTGGTATTTTTTTATTTTCTTTGTTTTCCATTTTTATTATTTTCTTTTGCATGCTATTTGTAAACAAAAAATAATAAGAAATTTTGCTGTTTTCTTATATTTTGATTTTACAAATATATTTAAAAATATAGATATTTAAAATAGTCTCTTATGGTCAGGACGGTGTATTTTATTATTATTCTGTTATCAATAACTTTTGGTTCTCTTAAAGGGCAAAGCAAAGAATTTCAAAAATTGCAAGATGTCTGGAACCGTTTTATTAACGCAGATGATAATGAAAAGGATTTTAGATCCGTTTCATTCCTTAATTATCTGGAGCAGGAACTTCAGCACAATGAAGCATTTATAGACCATCTTGAGGAGTTGCCCGAATGGCAAAGAATTGATACCAATGGAGGTTTTTCGCTGCTCGCCGCGTATGTTTCTTTCGAATACCGTCCCGATCGAATTTATTACTGTCTTTGTTCCACGGCTAATGGCAATGCCCGGGCATTGGTTAAGGAGTCGACTATTGATATTGACCAGGAGCATGCCCAGATTGTTTTGAATAATATGGATGTGACTGATTCTGACATAGCATCAGTAGAAATAAAGCATGGCAAAGAATTACTCTTCAATATACCTGATATTAAAACCGCTCTTTTAGTCAGGCGTTTGTCTGAGCAGAGGGGCGGGAAGGTTGCTTTCGAGGTTTCTGATTCATTGGAAAACAGAGTTTCTGCCTTACTTTCCAATTCAGAATTATTCGGAAATGATTTTTCAGGTCTGGAAGGATTATCCACATTAATTTCATCCGATCAGCGAGTGAAAATTGTGACCTGGAATGTGGAAGAAAGAATGGGAGAGCACTTCTTTTATGGAGTTTTGGCAGTGAAGAATGAAGATGGTGGAATGGTAAACGTTTTTCAACTCAAAGACAGGCGCAAGGATATTTCTACTCCTGAATATGCTGTTTTGAACACTTCCAAATGGTTTGGAGCAGTCTACTATCAGATGGTTTCTCAAAAGTATAAAGGCGATATGTACTACACACTTTTGGGCCATAATGGAAATGATGCTTTTTCGAAGTTAAGAATAGTGGACGTCTTAAGTTTTTCCAAACGAGGAACACCTAAGTTCGGCGGTTCTATATTTGAAATAAATGGCCGCACCAAAAGAAGACTGGTTTATGAATACAGCAATCAGGCTAATATGATGTTGCGCTTCGATGAAAGAGAAGAGCTTATCGTATTGGATCATCTTGCACCTATGGAGCCTATGTATGAAGGTGACAGAAGTTATTACGGACCTGATTTTTCATACGATGCTCTGGAGTTTAAGAAGGGAAAATGGGTCTTGATTGAAAATGTTGAACTGAGGAATCGCTAATTGTATTGCATTTGTCTTGAATTAATGTAATTTTGCAAGCATTGATACAGGTGCTGTTGTGCCTAACAGGGAATCCGGTTAAATTCCGGAGCTGTACCCGCAGCTGTAATCCCATTTTTATTACTGTAACATTCACGCCACTGTCAATTAGAATATCAGTTATTTAACCTACTGATAATTGTTAATTGGTTATTGATCATTGAAAAAGACGGGAAGGCGTTACAGTTTGGGAGAGCCAGAAGACCTGCCTGATCAAGAAATATTTAACCAATAAAAGCTTTCGGGAGAAAAAGTGATGGTACAAAGAACTTTCTTGTGGGTGTTGGCCCTTGTAATAATTGTTTTATCCGCTTGCAATTCAGATAAAAAACAAGATCCGGTAAAAAATCTTTTTGGAAATCAAGAACCGGATTCGGTTTACACTCCTTTTTATGCCAAAGGTTTCTCAATTTCATATTTTGGTGATAATAAGTTAATTGAAGTTTATGACCCCTGGGATTCTACACGGGCAGGTTCTCTATTTGTGGTGGGAGATGAAACGACTCCTGAAAAATTCAGAAACTCGCAAATTCCTTTCATCGAATTCCCTGTAACCAATTGGGCGGCATTTTCATCCACGCAAGTTGTTTTTGCCGAGAAAATCGGGATGCTTGAAACATTGAAAAGTGTTGCTGAGCCTCAATATATTTCCAATTCTTATATTCAGGAACGCCTTAAAAAGGATGAGGTTAGGAATGTTGGAATGGCTAATGCAGCGGATGTTGAAGTCTTATTGGAAGTTTCACCTCAGTTTATCTTCGTGTCTCCCTTTAAAGATAACCGATACAGCCATCTTGCGGATGCGGGACTTTTACTAATCAATGATGCCAGTTATCTTGAGACAAGTCCTTTGGGCAGAGCAGAATGGCTTGTGTTTTTCAGTGCTTTTTTTGACAAAGAAAAAGAAGCAGTCTCCATATTTAAAGAAATATCTGAAAGATATAATTCGATTACCGGCAAAGTATCAGAAACAAATATCAGACCTACGGTTGTAACCGGCACACTTTTTAATGCTATATGGTATATGCCGGCCGGAGAGAGTTACATGGCTCGTCTCTTTAATGATGCCGGAACGTCCTATGAATACTCTGACAGGGAAGGAACCGGGTCTTTGGGATTAGACTTTGAAACGGTTTTTAATGATTTTCATGACAGTGATTATTGGATTTTCACTGTTAATCATGCCGGACAGTTTACCAGGGATGATCTTCTGCAAATGGATGAACGTTATGGTGATTTCCATGCCTTTAAAGATGGCAAGATCATATTTAGTAATACCCATCACTCTCTGTTTTATGAAAAAGGGATTATCGAACCAGATGTTGTTTTAAAGGATTTGGCAGCTTCTCTGCATCCCAATCTATACCCCAATTATGAAGCAGTATATTTTGAATTTTTAAACGAATAATTGATGCGGAAGCCTTATATATATTTTCTTAAAGGGCGGCAACTGACTTTTTTTTTAATTTCCGGATTAATTATTCTGTCCATTGCCTTATTTCTGCTCAATTTAATTTTTGGATCTGTTAATATTCCGATCAATGAGGTGGTTAAAATTCTTTTGGGTAATGGATCAACGGAGGAGAGTTGGAGATTAATTGTACTGAAGAGTCGTTTACCACAGACGGTTACAGCAATATTGGCTGGTGCCGGATTAGCGGTTGGTGGACTTCAGATGCAAACTTTGTTCAGAAATCCTCTTGCCGGCCCATCCATTTTGGGAATTAGTTCGGGAGCGGGCCTGGGCGTGGCTTTGGTATTGTTACTGGCCGGCAAAATAGGAGGCGTTGCTTTGAGTCATTTAGGCTGGACGGGCCATTTATCTGTTGCGCTCGCTGCTTTTGCTGGGGCTTCGTTGATATTGACACTGGTTTTGTTTTTGTCCCGGCATTTAAAAGATAATGCCATGCTTCTCATTGTCGGCATTATGGTTGGCTATGCTGCCTCTGCCTTAGTGGGGATATTGAAATTTTACAGTATGAAGGAAGATGTTCATGCTTACGTAATATGGGGGCTGGGAAGTTTTTCAACGGTTAGCTGGTCGCAAATGTGGGTGCTTTTCCCGATTGTTGTGCTTGGGTTATTTGGTTCTTTTTTCCTGGTAAAGCCATTGAACGTAATGCTTTTGGGAGAGCAGTATGCCGGCAATTTGGGAATTAACATTTCACTTTCCAGATTGTTGATTATATTATGTACCGGTCTATTAACCGCAACTATAACAGCCTTTTGCGGGCCCATTGCATTTTTGGGCTTAGCAGTACCTCATTTAACGAAGGGACTGTTTCGCACCTCCGATCATAAGGTCTTATTGCCGGCTGTTGTCTTTGCAGGGATGACAGTAGCACTTTTTTCCAATTTGATTGCTCGTCTCCCCGGATTTGACGGAGCTTTACCTATTAATGCAGTAACCAGCATGATTGGTGCGCCTGTAGTGATTTCAGTAATATTGAAAGGACGAAATTTGAGAACTCCCGGTGTCTGAATTAGAATGTGAAATTGTTCGTTTTAAAATAGAAGCCCTGAAACAAAATTTATACTAATCACCATGTCTATTGGCTCATATACTAATATCTAACCATCTAGTCAGTATGGAACCTAAAGGTCAATCATTAATATCAACACAATCTCTTTCGATTGGGTACAATAATGCCCGTCAGGGAATCAAGGTACTTCATTCCAATATTAATGTAAAACTGGGAGCCGGAGAATTTGCATGTCTTTTAGGTCCAAATGGTTCCGGCAAATCAACTCTTTTACAAACCCTTTGTGGCTTTAATCCTGCTTTGGGAGGAGAAGTTTTTATCGATGGCAGATTAATCGACACTATTTCTAATCGTGAGATGTCATTTCTTTCAAGTGTTGTTCTTACTGAACGGATTGCTGTGTCGAATATGACTGTTTTAGATCTCGTTTCACTGGGACGTACTCCTTATACTGGTTTTTTTGGCCGGTTGAAAAGCAGTGACCATCAATTGGTGGTAGAGAGTATTAAAGCTGTTGGCCTTGAGGGGTTTGAAGATCGATTGGTCACCAATATGAGTGACGGGGAGCGTCAAAAAGCCATGATTGCCAAGGCGCTCGTTCAGGAAACTCCCCTTATCATGCTTGATGAACCTACGGCCTTCCTTGATTTACCCAGCCGTATTGAAATTATGCACCTACTTCGGAAACTGGCTCATGAACGAAATAAAGGCATTTTATTATCCACTCATGATCTTGATTTAGCGCTCCAAATGGCTGATAAAGTCTGGCTTTTGGCTGAAGGGCGTGATATGGAAACAGGTACACCAGAAGACCTGGTACTTACCAATGAGTTCAGGCATTTCTTTGAACGGGAGGGAATTTTATTTGATAATGATACCGGACAGTTTACCATTGAGAAACAAAAAGTAAAGACCATTCGCATTGTGGGTACCGGTGTTGAATACAAATGGGTCAGCAGAGCCCTGGCGCGTCGTGGTTTTGCTGCCTCGGATGAACCATTTAGTGGTTTTCAGGTGGAAATCAAATCTGATGGACAACGGCAATACTTGCTCACAGGTCCTTCGGGAAAAACTCATAAATTACGCACCATCGAAGACTTGCTGGCACAATTGGATCATGAAGAAGCTACTTTTCTGACAGATTAGTACGTACGGCTGTCTATCTGTCAGTCCTGTCCCTTTGGCACAGCCTTTGTTTTTTCCGGGATGGAAATTCTGTATAATCAATTTAAACAAAAATAGCTATGCAAAAAGGGAAAATTGGTATTAGTACCGAGAACATCTTTCCGATTATTAAAAAATATCTCTACTCAGATCATGAGATCTTCCTGCGTGAGTTGATTTCCAACGCTGTGGATGCTACTCAAAAACTGAATACTCTGGCCCGTATTGGCGACTACAAAGGAGAAGTAGGCGATACCACTATCCGTGTTTCAGTAGACGAAGAGAAAAATACCATCACTATCTCTGATCGTGGAATCGGTATGACAGCTGATGAGATTGAGAAGTATATCAATCAGGTGGCTTTTTCCGGTGCTAATGAATTCCTGGAAAAATATAAGAATGATGCCAATGCCATTATCGGGCATTTTGGGATGGGATTCTATTCTTCTTTTATGGTTTCCGAAAAAGTGGAAATCCATACGCTTTCACATAAAGAAGGTTCTCAGGCGGTAAAATGGGAATGCGACGGAAGTCCTGAGTATACTATTGAAGAAATCGACAAGAAGGAGAGAGGAACAGATATCGTTCTTTATATTGACGACGAAAACAAAAACTTTGTCAGCAAGGATGAGATCAATCGCCTGTTGAAGAAATATTGTGGATTCCTCCCTGTTCCTGTGGCATTTGGTAAGAAAACCGAGTGGAAAGACGGAAAAGAGGTTGAAACTGATGAAGAGAATATCATCAATGATACCAATCCGTTATGGACACAGGCTCCTTCAAACCTGAAGGATGAAGATTACAATAAGTTTTACCGTGATCTTTATCCAATGGCCGAGGATCCATTGTTTAACATTCACCTGAATGTGGATTATCCTTTTAATCTGACAGGAATTCTTTATTTCCCAAAGATTAAAAACAATATTGAGGTTCAGCGCAACAAGATTCAGCTCTACTGTAACCAGGTTTATGTTACTGATTCGGTAGAAGGAATCGTTCCTGAATTCCTGACATTGCTTCACGGTGTTATTGACTCTCCCGATATTCCCTTGAACGTGTCGCGTTCTTATCTTCAGAGTGATTCAAACGTTAAGAAAATTTCCAGCCACATTACCAAAAAGGTTGCTGACCGGCTGGATGAGATTTTCAAAACAGAGCGTCAGTCTTTTGAAAACAAATGGGATGATCTGAAAATTTTCATTGAATACGGTATGTTGACCGATGAGAAATTTTACGATCGTGCTCAGAAATTCGCTCTTCTGAAAAACACCGATGGCAAATTCTTTACTTTCGACGAGTACAAGAATATCATTAAGGATAGTCAGACTGATAAAGACAATCAGCTTGTATATCTTTATGCTACCGATGCTCAGGATCAGTTCTCCTTCATTGAGGCAGCTAAAAACAAAGGTTATGATGTGTTGCTGATGGATGGTCAATTGGATACCCATTACATAAACCATTTGGAGCAGAAGTTTGAAGGTGCCCGCTTTGTACGTGTTGACAGCGATGTGCCTGAAAAACTTATCCCAAAAGAGGAACAAACCGAGTTAAAGCTTACTGAGGCAGAAAAAGACAATCTGACAACCATCTTCAGCTCTCAGGTTCCCAATATGGAGAAAGCTAACTTCGTAGTTTCCTTTGAAGCGCTTGCAGCCGATGATAAGCCTGTTATGATTACACAGCAGGAGTTTATGCGTCGTATGAAAGAGATGAGTCAAAATGGTGGCGGACCAATGGCTTTCTATGGTGAAATGCCCGACAGCTACAATTTGGTTGTTAACGGAAACCATGAATTGATTCAGCGTGTTGTAAAAGATTGCGAAGAGGCAGTAGGAGAAAGCGTGAGCAGTTTGCGCGGTAAAATGGAAAGTTTGGAAAGTCGTAAAAGCGAACTGGAAAAATCTAAGGAAGACAAGAAAGAGGAAGAAGTACCTCAGGCAGAAAAAGAGGAACTTGAAGATGTAGAAAAGAAAGTTACCGAATTGCGCGGTAAAAAGGATGAAGCTCTTCAGGGATTTGCTTCCAAAAATAAACTGGTTTCTCAGCTTATTGATCTCGCATTACTTTCCAATAATATGTTGAAAGGTGAAGCTCTCAATCGTTTTGTAAAAAGAAGTATTGATCTGATATAATCAGGTACTGATATATTTGTTAAGAGGGGTAATTTCTTAGGGAGTTACCCCTTTTTTTTTGCCAGGAATTTGAAAGATTCCTGGTTTCGAGTTAAGTGAAGAATGTCAGGTAGGCTGCCGCTATTTTCTCCTTGTGAAAATCAACAAAAAAGTAAGCATAGCCGTAGCTACGGGAGTCTTTTTTTTGAGAGGCACAGGTTAGAAAAAGTAAGGCTTGGGCTGTCAGATTAGGCTTGACTTGACATTACAATGCATGGCTCTTCCCGGAATGATGAGAAAACAGCCGGGACTGAATAAAAATTGAGCTAATGTGGATTTGCTTTCAGGAGTGGTCAAAAGAAGCATTGGGGGAGACTCTTTCATAAAGTCCATACCATGAACTTAAAGGGAAGGTCAGGTGAATTGCAAGTTGCCTGATCTTCCCTTTTTTTTTTGTTCCAACTAATCCATTTCAAGTATGGTCTTTTTGATGATCTCTATTGCCTCTCTTAGTTCCTCTTCATTGATAACGAGGGGGGGAGCAAAACGGATAATGTGCTGATGAGTTGGCTTGGCAATTAAGCCATTTTCTTTCATGGCAACACACACATCCCATGCTTCCTTCCCATCTTTAGGTTTGATGACAATGGCATTCAAAAGGCCTTTGCCTCTTACCAAATCCACCATTTCTGAATCGATTTTTTTCATTTCTTCCCTGAAGATCTTACCCAGCCTTTCAGCATTTTCTTCCAGTTCTTCATCTTTAATGACCTGAAGAGCTTCCATGGCTACTTTGCAGGCCACGGGATTGCCCCCGTAGGTAGATCCATGTTCGCCGGGTTTGATAACCAGCATTATGTCATCATCAGCTAATACCGCTGATACCGGATAAACACCTCCCGAGATGGCTTTTCCGAGAATCAGAACATCGGCCCGAACACACTCATGATCACATGCAAGCATTTTCCCTGTGCGCGCAACCCCAGTTTGAACTTCATCGGCAATAAATAAAACATTGCTGGCTTTACACATTTCATATGCTTGCTTTAAAAAACCGTCATCGGGCACATAAACGCCGGCTTCACCTTGAATGGGTTCTACCAGGAAACCTGCCACATTTGGATCCTTTAGTTCTCGTTCCAATGCTTTAGTATCGTTGTATGGGATTGTGACGAATCCGGGTGTGTATGGTCCGTAACCTTTATAACTGTCCGGGTCTGTCGACATGCTTACGATGGTGATTGTACGCCCATGGAAATTACCTTCACAAACTATTATTTTTGCTTGATTTTCAGGAATACCTTTCTTATCGTAGCCCCATTTACGGCAAAGCTTAAGAGCTGTTTCGTCCGCTTCCGCACCTGTGTTCATCATCAGGACTTTGTCGTAACCGAAATACCTGGTTATATATTCTTCAAATTCGCCCAATACATTGTTGTAAAATGCCCGGGAGGTTAGTGTGAGTTTTGAGGCCTGTTCATTAAGTGCTTTAGTGATTCTTGGATGGCAATGGCCCTGGTTAACGGCAGAATATGCAGACAGGAAATCGAAATATCTTTTCCCTTCTACATCCCACACAAAAATTCCTTCTCCATGCTCCAATACAACTGGAAGAGGATGGTAATTATGGGCGCCATATTTTGATTCGCGTGCGATGTAATCGTTTGTGCTCATTGGTGTTTTCATAAACGCAGACTTTTTAATAATGTAGATTTTTTTGATTGCTCACTGGTCACTAAAATAAGGAATTCTGTGCCACTAAAAAGCTGAAATTTATCAGTGAGGATGTTAAATTGTTAGTTTTCTACTTGTATAATAGTCAGTGTGTGATCAGATTTTTGATGTGAATAATTTGTAACCGCGCTTACAAATTAAAAGGCCATGTTGAGAGAGAGGTTTATCCGTCTTCCGGTGAGATAATTGGGAACTGCATATTGCCTGTCTTCTACATCACTGACCCAGTAATACGAAATGGTATTGCTGATGTCAAACAAATTGAAAATCTCCAGACCAACCCAGAAGTCTTTGATGATTTTTTGTTGCGTATTTCTTCTGAGCCAGGGCATCAGGTCTTTAGAGAATCCAATGTCCACCCTGCGGTAAGGAGACATTCGATAAGTGGCCAAATAGCGGGGTGACCGGGGAGGACCAAACGGCAAACCCGAGCCATAGAAAAGGCTTAGATGTACTTTAAAGGTTGGATTATTGGGAAAGTAATCCTGAAAGAAAAGGGAGAAGTTAACTCTCTGATCTGAAGGCCTTGGTATGTATCCAGGCTCGCCCGGCTTTTCCCAGGTGTCGCTTTCCAGATCCTCTTCAGTTTTCAGGAGAGATAACGTCGCCCAGGATTCTGTGCCCGGAACAAATTCACCGTGAAGTTTGAAATCAATACCTGCCGCATAGCCTTTTGCCTCATTTTTTCCGGTGTATTGAATGCGCACATTGTCTACCTTGTAGGGTGTCAGGTCAAACATGTGTTTGTAATAAATTTCTGTGGAGAATTTAAAAGGGCGGTCGAAAATGGAAAAGTAATGGTCCAATCCCCCCAGTATTTGTCTGGATTTTTGAGCAGTAAGAGTATTAACCTCACCCGATTTTGGTGGACGATATTCTTTATAGAAGGGAGGCTGATAATACCATCCGCCACTGAGCCGGAATCTCGTATTGGGGGTTGCAAAAGGTAGTAGGGTTACCTGAAATCTGGGCGTAATGTGGAGCTTTTCTTCTCTATCGGAATAAATAAAGCGGCTGCCATAATTGAGGCGTATTTTTCCCCATTCTGGTGAAAAGGTTGTCTGATGAGCTGCATATGCTTTTATGTGTTGCGTTTGCATTTCAATTTCTGCATTGCGGCTGTAGCTGAGTTCCAGTTCTGGATTCCGGGGAATGGAATAACCAGCCGAATCAATCAGTTCCCATTCATTTATTCGATCTTTAAAATTTTCGCTTTTAAGATCTACTCCCCAGTTGAGTGCGTTGTTTTTACTGAATACATGGTCTCCTTTTAAGGAAATTGAAGTGACGGTTGCCAACAGGTCATTTCTGGCATGTTGAAGGTATTCTCCAACTCCGATGTTTGTGGCTGATTCTTCTCCGTTTAACCCCGCTATTTCCTGAAGCCAGTATGCTCCTGCAATGTCAAATGCTTCTTCTTCAAGTGCCCGGTAATGGCTGGCCTGTAATTTATATTTATGATCTTTAGAAGGAGTGAGGTTCAGTTTAACGGCGCCCATACCTGTTTTAAACCGGTCATTTTCCTGACCCGCAAAATAGATTTTCAGTCGTTTAACATCACTCATAGTTCCAAAATCGGTTTCCCGATCGGAAGGTTTAAATTGGTAGTGGTTGAGTGCATAGTACCCCAAGCCCTCTATTGAAAACTTTGAGTTGATATGGTACGTGACAAAGGCTTGCGCATCTATAAAGGAAGGATTATAATCTCCTTTTGTGTCTAAAGATCCAAGCAGATAACGGTTGGTTTTATGGCGAATTCCTGTAAGCCAGGTGACTTTGCCTTTTTTTAATGTGCCTTCTGCATGAGCACTCATACCCAGTAAGTTGATGTTGGCACTTGCTGCCGTAGAATCTGGTGTTTTATAGTTTACATCCAAAACGGAACTCATTTTATCACCGTAACTAACCCCAAAACCACCGGATGAAAAGTATACAGATTTTACCAGGTCGGGGTTCACTATGCTCAATCCTTCCTGCTGGCCGCTTCGAACCAATTGTGGGCGATGCACTTCAAATCCGTTCAGGTAAACCAGATTTTCATCAAAGTTTCCTCCACGCACACGATATTGGGTGCTCAACTCATTATTGGATGATACACCCATTTGCGAGCGCACCAGTCCTTCGATGGCGTATCCCGCAGGTGACGGTAATTTGGTTGATAAATCAGGTGTGATTTTTTGAACTGTTTGATCGTCTCCTGCATCAACTTTTACTTCTACTTCCTTTACCTCCCGTACCCGTGCTTTCAAGGTAACTTTCAAGGTGCTTTCTTGAAGTTCAGAAGGGGTGACAGATGTTTCATTAGGGATGTATTCAATGTGCGAGAATTGCAGCAAAACAGGAAAGGGGGGGGTGACCAGGATTTGAAATTCCCCGTTTTCATCCGATGTGGTACCCAAAGATCTACCTGCAACAATGATATTGACCAATTCTACGGGATCTCCTGCTTCCGACAAAATCTGTCCCTTAATATTGAAATTATCCTGGCCGTAACCCTTGATAGTACTGAGGAGCAGAATAAATATGGAAAGAAGAATAGGTTTTAGCTGCATAAACTTATACGGTCGATTAATTAAATGGCTTTTTAAGGGTATTACGAACAACGCAAAAATAAACAAAATATTGGCATGAAACCGATTAGATTTATGTAGAGAATATGGCTATATTTATCCTCTCTCTATTTAAGATTGTGAGTTTGTCAAACAGCTGAAATATTGATGTTTAAATGGGTTCTTTGAAAGCCTGGAAATTGGTTTTTTTCAATCTTTTTTTGTAAATTTGAAGAATGGAAAAGAAAGTAATTGAAACCAATAACAACTTTTTGGATACTGATGACAGAGTCTCAAAAGTTGTAGATTCAGTGGTGGAATCCTTTGCTATTGAAGGAATTGTTTTTTCAGAAGAAGAACTAAGAAAACTGATTGCTGATTTCCGGGAAGAAATCAAAATACGAGTCGAATAATTTTTTCCATTTGAACATAGTTCTCGTTTGCTGCAGCTTGAACACCCTTGATGTAAGCTTCAAAATTGTTTTCCATGATTTTGTTAAAATCCAAAAAATCATGGCCTTGCCTGGCTGCCATTAAGTTGGCTAAAACCCTAGCTGTCCGTCCATTTCCTTCCCGAAAAGGGTGTATGTAAAGCAATTCAGCATGTATCTTGGCAATGTCTTTTATTAAATCATCATCAGAATTATAGGATAGAGGCAAAGGAGAAAGAAATCTTTCTTCAAAGTCGTCCATTATTTGTGGGAGAAATCTGGCAGTTGGAAACATAAAACCTCCTTTGGCCATGTTAACATGTCGTAACTTGCCGGCAAAATCATAAATATGAGACAAAGCCAGACGATGAATTTTTAAAATATAAGCAACATTAAACCTTGTGGTATCGGTTAATTCCTCCAATAGCCGAAACTGGGTTTTAAGAAACCCTGAGAATTCCAGTTGGTGAAGTTGCCTAGGGTCAGTGATGCCTTTTTTGTTGTGTAATATAACATCCTTATCCTCTTCCTCCGGAACATAGTATTTATCGTATTTTTCTTTTTTCATGCTGGTTAGATCTTTTATGGTCTTTGCAAGAAAACTCCGATAACTGCGTTACGCTCATCTTACTTGCCAGTCATTTACAGAAGTAAACTACTGACAATTAAAACTCGCAAGCTTTGTTCTCGAAGTTTTCTTATCAAAGCTTTCGAAAAAAAGAGGGTTTTCTTGCAGGCACTATTTAAGTAAAGCTTCGGGACTACCGATCTTATAATGTCTCACAAGTTATCATTTTTGTTTTCAAAATACCACTAGGAACTGCCTGAAAAGACTTTTTATTACTGAGTGGTTAGTTTTGGTCTTATTTTCTGATAATTATTGCATTACAAATGCTATTGATCAAAGTAAATAACATTTTTTAGCATCTCGCAAGAACAGAATTTTTTAATTGGTAATGTTTTAAAGTGTAAGAAATGGGATTCTAAAGAGTTAAAATTTAAATTGTTGAGTGTTTTGTTTACCTCTTAAAATGTGTAGTTAACCTATATTTTACGGTCATTCACAAATTAATCCCCCATTGCGTCAATTTTAATGTTAATTTATGAATTGTAATTGGATAAAAGTGCTCAAAACTATGTTTGTTGATTTCTGGAATTAAAATGAATAGATTGAGGTTGAAATAAAAATATAGTGTGCCTGGAAAACAACTTGATTGATATATATGAAGAGAGAATTACAATTAAAGTCAAAAGAAGATTATAATGGGAATAACCGAAAACCATTAGCCCCATTAAGTTGTATTGCTATTGATGATGATTCGTTTTCATTATCCGTTCTGGAAAAGCATTGTTCCAAACTTCCTTTTTTGGCTCTGAAAGAGGTTTTTGATAATCCTCTTGAGGCGCTCAATCATTTAAAAAATAATCAACCTGACTTGGTGTTTCTGGATATTAATATGCCGGAGGTTTCAGGGATTTCTATCGCCCGAAAACTTCAAGGCCAGAGTATGGTTATTTTTACCACTTCCCATAAGGATTTTGCTCATGAAGGTTTTGAATTGGATGCTGTAGATTTTCTTCTCAAACCCATTGAATTCGACCGTTTTTATCAGGCAATTTCCAAAGCCAAGGAACACAAAGACTTTCTTGAGTTGAAAGAGAAGGTTGAAGCCGATTATGATTATATTATCATAAAAGAAGATTATCAAAATGTGAAAATTAAGTTATCAGATATTTTATTCATTGAGGCTTTGGATAATTATGTAAAAATACATACTACTCAAAAAACTTATATGACTCTGAGAAATTTGAAATCCATGGCAGGTCATTTGTGTTCAAGAAACTTTATGCGGGTCCATAAATCCTATATCGTATCTCTTAATCATATTGATTATTTCTCAAGAGATCAGATACATATAAATGATTCTGTAATCCCCATTGGCCGTACTTTTATGAAGAAATTCAGAGAAGAGATTCAAAACTGATTTTACTTTTCACCATTACTTTTTTGCAGTTAGCAATTTTTTCCGGCATTTGCTTTTAAAGGATTCTAATTTGCTTTTAGAATTATTCAGGGCCCTTGTTCATTTTATAGTTAATTATTTTTTCTGATAGATCGTAGATCTTGTTCAAATTGATTTTGACTTCTTTTTCTTCTATTATTGAGCGAAAAACAATAAGATATCAAATGGTTTTTTTGAACTGCCGATTTATGAGAAAAAATAAAGTTTTAATTTATTTAACCTAAAAATAGTTAGTCATGAAAAAATTATTTTTAATTGTTGGTGTACTCGCAATGTCTGCGGGAGTTGTTTTTGCTCAGGGAAATGATGCATCCATTGACCAAACTGGTGATGACCATAGTGCTACAATCGAACAGGTTGGAAGTATGAATGAGTCCTTTGTTGTTCAAACAGAAGGAACTGAAACACCCGATGGAACTGTGGCCGTTGCAGATATTTATCAAGAAGGGGATGCGAACTACGTAAATTTAAACCAAAGAGCATTTTATGGTTCTGTGAATAGTGAAGCACTCATCGATCAAGTTGGAGATGACAATACCGTTATGGGTGTTAATGAAGGAGACGCCTGGTATCAGAACCAGACTGGTGGCTTATTAGATGTTTGGATGAAAGGCGATCGTAACACTCTTCGTTCTTTAAGAACAGAGGCTCAGAAAAACAAGAACTATTTAACACTTGATATCGAAGGAAGTGATAATGATGTTGCTGCAGCCCAGGAATTTGGCGATGCCGACATTGATATTACCGGTGGCGAAAACACTGTTTCCTTATGGCAAATGGCTGGAGCTAATTTTGATGAAACGCTGTTTAATACTGCAGATGTGGATGTAGTAGGTGATGTTAATACAATTAATGTTAGTCAGGTAAGTACTTCCAATAATGCAGTTGTAGATATAATGGGAGACAATAATAGTGCTACCGTTACTCAAACCTCTTTTTAATTGAATTGATAACACAAATCGAGAAAAGTTTGATTATGAACTTTTCTCGATTTTTTAGCCTAATATTCAAAAGAATACCTTTAAATTAAGCAGTTATGAAAAAGATTTTTTTATTATTTTGCATTCTTTCTCTATCCCTAGGAGTAGCTCTTGCGCAAAATACTTCTGTACATGATCAAACAGGCGATGATAACCAGGCCACAACAACACAAACCGGGTCTAATGACGCAACAGTAACTCAGATGGGTGACGAAAACACTGCTACCCAAGATCAGAATGGTGCAGGTAATGTTGCTGACATTATTCAGTCTGGAGCTGGATCTACTGATGTTAATACCTATGATAATGAGGCAGATCAAACTCAGATGGGAGATAATAATTCAGCATCCATTGATCAACAAGAAAAAGGAGATAACGTTGCTTCACAAACGCAAAATGGGGATGATAATACTGCCACAATTATGCAGCGGAATCCTTGGGGAGCAGCTACTCCAGGTAACGATCATACTCAAACTCAGACTGGGAACTCCAACACCGCAAAGGCCAATGCTTTTAACGGCGATAATACTGGTTCACAAACACAAGATGGAGATGGTAACTGGTCATTGCTTCAGCAAGCTCAGAATGGTAATGTAGCTACTCATTATCAGGAAGGTGATGATAATTACACCTTCTCTTTTCAGGGTAACGGAGCTAATGATGCACAACTTACTCAGATAGGAGATGAAAACATTGCTACTGCCAATCAATCGGGTGATGGCAACTTCTTGCGGGTAAACCAAACTGGAAATGCGAATAATGCCGGGAATGTTCCTTATTGGACAGACGAAAAAGGTGTTGAACAGGTGGGAAATAACAATGAAGTACAGTTTGATCAGGACGGAAACTTAAACAATCATTTCATTTACCAGGAAGGTGACTACAACTATGGTGATGTTTGGGCCACTGGAAATGAGAATACAGGTACTATCAAGCAAATTGGTAATGAAAATACAACCGGGGAATTTGCTACAGGCGGAATTCGTCAAATAGGATGGGACAACCATGCTGAAATAGACCAAAAAGGCGGCAACCAAACTGCATTTGTTAAGCAGGAAGGAATGTTGAATAAGGCAAAGGTAAAACAGTTTACTGATAATTTTGGTCCTCAGGTATCCGATGTTCTGCAGGATGGTGAAGAAAATGTAGCCACCGTTGAAATGAACCAAACCGGTGTTGGTAATACTACTTTAAACACTGCTTTTGTTCAGCAGGTTGGTAATATGAATAAATCTGACCAGAAAGTGAATGCTCCGGGATATAACAGCGGTCAGACTGTTACTGCCTATCAAACCGGCAATGAAAATGATGCAAAACAATACATTTTAAGTGGCTATACCGAATCACTTTATGTAGAGCAAATGGGTAACCGCAATGTTGCCAGGCAGATGGCTACAGGTGGTGGACATAATCATGGTGAGATAATTCAAACTGGTGATGACAACAACGCCAAGCAGGAGCTTTCCGGAAATAATAATGGTTACATGGGAGCTGACCTGAAAATTACTCAAACCGGTAATGAAAATGAAGCTGAGCAAGACTTTAATGGTTCAGGCGGATTAGGTCATAAAAACAATGGTACCATTGTACAAACAGGTAATGAGAATGATGCATTTCAAGTTGCCGATGGACGTGACCTCGATCTTCAGATTACACAAACTGGTAATATGAACTTTGCTGATCAAGTTTCTACAGGTGAAGGAAGTGTAGGTATCATTGTTCAAGATGGATCTTCCAACGATGCCTACATGAGCCAGACAGGTGATCTCAATACTGGAAATATTAACCAGGCTGGAGATGGAAACTGGTCCTCAGTTACTCAAAATCCATAAAGTCATCTCTTTAATTCAAAAGGGGGGGGAGAGGAATGATAAGTTCCTTTCTTTCCCATTCATCTTAAAATAACATCAAATATGAAAAAACTAATTTCAATATTTGCTCTGTTTACTTTATCCATCACTGTAACTTTTTCACAGAATACTGGAACTGTTACCCAGACCGGTGATGAGCATGAAGCTATGATTGAGCAAACAGGCCAAAATAATGAGGCGGATATTATTCAGGAACACAACCGGAACAGTGCTGAAGTTGTTCAGGTTAACGATAATAACAAAGTTATTATTGATCAAATTTATGGTTCCGATAATGTGGCGCAAATAAAGCAAATGGGCAATCAGGAACACACATACTTCCGTCAGAATGGAAATGAGAATGTTTTTCGTTTAAGACAGGAAGAAGGTAATAACCAGGTTGGACTGGACGGCGATAATCCATTTATGCAAAATGGCAATGGCAATACATTTGCCGGATTTTACAGCGAGAATGATTATGCCAGGCAGTACAATGGTTCGATATTAGATCCTACCAGTATACAGGATGGAGATAATAATACCATTGGATTGTATCAGGATAATGCCAGGGCTTTGATTCAACAAATGGGAGATTTTAACAAAGCTCTAGTATGGCAGGAAGCTGGTGGTGATGTAGCCGAAGTTGTTCAGAATGGATCAAACAATTCAGCAACTGTTATTCAGCAATAATGAATTGTAATTTCTAAGCCTGCAGGGGGTAAACTGTTAAACTCTGCAGGCCTGTTTTAAGATCTCAAACTTATTCTATTAAAATTTCAAAATGATGAAAAATCTTGTTTTTTCTGTTTTGTTAATATGTCTTTTCTTCTTTTCAAGTACGATAAATGGTCAGGATGATGGCAGCCAGGCTGATGAAGAATGGATAGAAATGGGCATTATTGATTCTGGAGGCAATGTGTCAAAAACTGGTAGTAGTACGTGGAAGAATCCTCTGGAGAATTCTGATTTAAACGGCAGTCAGTCAGGGGCTGAAACCAAGGTTTATATTGAACAGATGGGGCACAACAACAATATTGACTGGGAGCAAAAAGGCCAGAATAATTGGATACATTTGAGGCAAAATGGGAATGGCAATGTTATTTCTGGTTATCTTATTGGTGATGAGAATGTAATAGATATTCGGCAACGCGGTAAAGGAAATTTTGTGGGCCAGGAATTGATGTATGATGGCCAGGAGATACAAATTACACAGAGTGGGATGAATCATGTTTTTATTCAGAAAAGTGATGCGGTAAGTATTCCAAATTATAAAATCCACCAACAAGGAAATCATGGAATGACAGTAATTGTTGAACACGATCAGCAATATTAATTTATTATAGGAATGTTGCCTGATTGTTTAAATGGTTTTCGTTGAAAATTGATTTGAATAACTCTAAAGGCTATTGTATTTTTTTTAATATAAATTTCAATATTCACTTGGTAGTCTCAAATGTTGATGCTTAAATTCTTGTTTTCTATATTACTGTTATTGCAGCAAGGAGCTTCAGTTTTTTCTGTCAGGGATGATTTTTCTTCTGATGTGCCGCTTTATGAAGCTCAAATTACATTTAAAAATATGGGTTGTAAATCTGAATTTGTTGGATCCTTTTTAAATCATACAGAGATAGAAATTAAATGTTCTTACGAGTTAAGTGTATTAAGAAAAGGGAAATCCGGATCCAGCCGATCTATCCAAAGAGGAATGGCCAATGCAAAGCCAGAAGTAGCTACTCTTTTAAGCAAATCTTCAGTCAATGTTGGTCAAAATGATTATTGCTTTGTTTCATTAAAGGTTTGGTGTCAAGATATGTTAATTGCAAAAGATAGTATAAATATAGATTGTTCCTCACAACTTGACCTTTCCTTAAAAACTACTATTCCTTAATTATTCTTGTCGTTCACACAAATAATTCTGCAGTTTACAATTATTTGATTTCCTTTCTTCATGGAAAAAGGGACATTTAATATAGTAAATAGGTTTTAAGAAAAATCTATTAGAAAGCTAACATAAGTAAAGCTTAGGTTTGTTTATGAAAAATGCTCGTTTAATTGTTTTCTTTTTTGCAGTTTTTTTTTCCTTGCTGCATATTAAGGCCCAAAACATAAATGTTGTTGATACCGCATCCAATATCCAGGTTGAAGATTTGAGTTTTTTATTTGATGAAACAATTACCAAAATAGGGGCAGACTTCTCCAGGGAATTTCATAGTGAATGGGATGCACCAGTAAATATAGCAGGGGTATCTGTTTATGTGGGAGAAAAACCTATTCCTGGAATGGGGACCCAAATTTGGATAAAAGTTGGAGAACGAATTGTTTATCGTTCTGTTTTGAGACCCAATCCAGAGAAAATGAAGAAAGAGGTAGAAAAAGCATTGGCTATGACACGAAATTATTTTATCAACTATGAAACTATACAAAAGCAATTGGGATCCCAGGATTATAGTGGGAACGGTATTTATTAAGGAATACTTTAGAAGCTGTTTAAATTTTGTTTAATAATATCTCTTGACTAATGAAAAAATCTATTTTCTCATCCGTGTTTTTTTTATTTTTTCTTTCTTTAGCTATAGATGGGCAGGATTTCGTATACCAACCTGTTAATCCCGCTTTTGGAGGAAGTTATCTAAATTATTCATGGCTGCTCCAGAGTGCAAATGCTCAAAACACTCATGAGGAACAGTCTACTTCTTCAAGATGGAATCAGGATCCCCTTGCAGATTTCGAAAGTAGTCTTAACCGTCAGATTTTAAGTCAGCTATCACGTAACCTCATGGGGGATTATTTTGGGGAAGGATTGTCAGAAGGTCAATATACCATTGGGGATTATGAGATTGAAGTGGCACCCGGTAATGAGGGTTTGGAGGTAGTAATCTTTGATACTTCCACAGGAGATAAAACAACAGTTACTGTTCCATATTATTAATCCGGGTTTTTATTTTGCTTCACATCTAACTTTCTTATATGTCTTTTGAGGCTTTTTATCGAAATCGGTTTAGATTCGGACTGATTATTTTTCCTTTTCTTTTTTTTATGAGTGGGTGTATAAGCACTTTTAAACATCCAATTCAACCACAACCGGCAAGGTTAGGGGAATTTTCTGATGTATATAAAAAAGGATTGTCACGACTTCCTACTCCAAAAGAAAAAATTTATGCCGCCGTTTATAGTTTTCGTGACCAAACCGGGCAGTATAAACTCTCCGAGTCTGTGTCTAATTGGTCAACAGCTGTTACTCAGGGAGCGACATCTGTCTTATTGCAATCATTAGAAGAGTCAGGCTGGTTTAACACTATTGAAAGAGAAGGGTTATCAAATTTGTTAAATGAAAGGAGAATCATTCGGCAGACCCAGCAACAATATAAAGGCAATGGAACCAATTTGTCTCCGTTGCTATATGCGGGGATAATCATAGAAGGTGGAATTATTGCTTACGAATCAAACATTCGCACGGGAGGAGTTGGCGCCAGATATTTTGGAACCGGTGCTTCCGGAGAATACCGTGAAGATCAGGTTACTATTTACTTAAGAGCTGTTTCAACGAGTAGTGGCAGTATTCTAAAAACAGTACATTCCTCAAAGACTCTGCTTTCCCAAAAACTTGATATGGGAGTGTTTCGGTATGTCTCCTTAAAACGTCTTCTGGAGGCCGAAACGGGATATACGTATAATGAACCCTCCTTTGTGGCAGTTCAGGCAGCTATTGATAAAGCTGTATTAGCCCTCATCATTGAAGGGATACAAGACAACTTATGGGCTTTAAGCGATTCGGAAGATGTTAATAGCGAAATTTTTAGTGAGTACTTTAAAGAAAAAGAGGAAGCATCAAAAACGGATTATCTTGGGAATATTACTCTTGAAAGCCAAAAGAATTTTAGTTTAGGATTAGGCTTTTCTCCATCTCTTTATGATGGAGATCTGGGCGAAGGTAAATTACAGTCAGGAGGGACTCTCGAATTAGGATTTTTCAGGAAAAAGCCGTTTCAATTAATTCTTAATACAAATGTCGGAAAGGCTGCCAGTAGAAATGAATTTGACAGTTACGTCGCAAGTACTAGTCTTCTATTTCATTATGACGTATTCAGGAATTTATCATCTACACCCTATTTCCGCTTTGGTTATGGTATGCTATATCAAGATGCTGAAAATTTGTTTGATACAAAACCTGAGATGAATGAAAATATATTTCAATACCTCCAATTGGGAATGGGTTACCAGTGGAAAGTGAAGAATAAGCCTTTTTATATTAAGATGGGAGTCGATAGTCAAATATTTCTAAATGACGATTTCGATGATTTCTCTTATGGCAATTATAGTGATAGATTATGGTATTTCTCCTTAGGATTTGAATACCGATTTAATTTATCTAAAAAGCAATAAATATGCGACTTACTAATTGTAATCTTTTATTGTTCTTGGCATTCACAGGCTTGATTCTCCTCACAGGATGCGAAGATAAAATTGAGTCCTCTCTCTCTGGAACCTTATCCGGACGCGTTTTAGGCCAGGAAGACATGCTGCCATTAACGGAAATACGTATATCCACTAATCCTTATAGTGAGGTTGTTGAAACAGATAGTGTCGGTCATTTTATAATTGAAGGTATAAAAACAGGAGAATATAATGTAATTGCAACAAAATCCGGGTATAAATCTGAAAGTGTTGCTGTGACTATCTTTTTTAATGAAACCACCGAGATTGAAATGGTGCTTTCTGAGAGTGTGGAATCCTATTCTGATTTGGAATTCATCGAATCGTTTCTACCTACCGAAAAAGAGACAGTCAGTGGTTTGGAAGTTTTATTTGCCTGGGGTGTTGAAGGAGCTGACTCAATTTCGTTTGATTTGTTTTTATACGAAAATGGAGCTGACTCCTCTCCAATGATTTTTGAGAATATTCAAGATACCGCCTACTTAGTTAATGGGCTGAAATATAATACAGGTTATCTTTGGCAAATTATTGCGCACCACAATTCAAGTGAAATTTATTCTCCGGTACGCAGATTTAATACCTCCGCTTTTCCCGAAAACCAAATTTTGCATGCCAGACAAAACGATGACGTATTACAATTGTTTGTTACCGATTCGCTTGCAGAAACAAACTCCCAAATAACCTTTGGCAAACACCACACCTGGAATGCCAAAATAAATCACCAACGAACGGCCATTGCATTTCAATCCACCCGGGATGTTGAGTCAAGCTTATATATAATGGATTTGGACGGAGGCAATGTTAGGAGATTGACTGATTTTCATGTAGGTGGCTATTTCCACAAAAAAATTGAGTACGATTGGGCACCGGACGGAACCCACATCATATTTTCAAGTTATGACAATCTATATTCTATCAATCCGGACGGTACCGGGTTAAGAGTTTTGGCTAAAGCTCCTGAAGATTATCATTTCCGTGAGGTAGTATATAGTCCGGATGGTGAGAATATTTATGTCATTGTATTAAGCAGTGATGTTTTAGACCGGAAGATTTATCAGATGGACGGAAATGGTGATAATTTGTCACTTCTCTATGAAGATCCGGGTTATGCCCTGGCAAATTTGGACGTAAGTCCTGATCTAAAATCATTATTGTTTTCCAAAGATTTGAGTGGCCATGTCTCAACCACCGGCAGGATGTTAAACGCACATGTGTTTGAGTTGAATATATCTTCCGGTGCAGCGGTGGATTTATCTGATCATAAACCTGCCGGGACAAATGATCTTAGTGCCTCTTATTCTCCGGATGGAGGCAGTATAGTGTTCACAAATTCACGAAACACACTCTCGGCTACGCCCTCGGTTTGTGTAATGGATCTAAATGGTGATAGTCGTAAATGCATTATTGAGGGAGGATATACTCCCCAGTGGTTTGAGTGACTTCGGTGAGAAATTTAAACTTAATCAATAGATTGTTAGATATTAGATGTAAGATAATTCGTATCATGCTGAAATTCTGCACATTAATACAAAAGAGGGTGCTCGCATAATCAATTGATTATGAATTTATTGTGAAAGTTTAACGGAGTATTGTTAATAGCAGACGCCCGTAATTGTATTTGCCATTGTAATCCAGCTTTGTTATTTTATATGTGACAATCGGATATTGCAAAACTTAAATGAGAAATATTATGGACAATCAAAACAGATTAAGTTTTACCGTAAATCGAAAAATTCTTGTTTTATTACTTGTGCTGTTGCCCGGTCTGGGATTATCATCCCTTAACGGACAGGTGAAGGTTGCACCAACTGGCAATGTAACCGGTATTATGGTTGACGACCAATTGGTCGAATTTACGACACGGCTTTGTGTCGTCGAGGCAGGTTGGGGGAAAACTATTGCCAGTGGCAAGGATGTTGAGCATTCGACCTACTCGATGGAGGAAGGAAAGCATATCATAGAAACCACAGTAGATGGGGTGCAATTTGTCGAAGAAGTGGAAGATAAAGGTGATGGATTTGCTTCAATAAAAGTCAGGAGCGAGGCTGAAACAGATAAAGCACTCGAGGGTGCATTTCTTCAGTTTGAAATGACAGGCGGCAATCTTGATGCCGGATATATATGGATGGATCCTGAATTTGGCAAAACCAAACTACGAATTAGTGAAATTGTCCCAAAACGCCTTGGGGGACCTGCGTCTTTTCTAATACGAAGCTTCCAGATTGATTCAGGTGCAGAAAAATTAAATGTTGATTTTGGTGAAGACCTAAGGGTTTTTGTTATGCACCTTGATGAAAATGAAGAGCACATATTAAGAGTTTTTGTAAAATTGATGGGGTCTGATCTGAACAATGGAGATGTGAGTTTAAACAGATTTGAAGTTGAGGCCGATTTAAATGAGGTTGCAATGAACTAAGAAATAAAAAATCCCTGTAAGAAGGCTCTTGCAGGGATTTTTTATTAGTAACCACAGGCAGAAGAAAAACAATTGATGGATAATGGTATCGATAAATTATTTTTTGATAACTTCATGCTCTTTGCCCCGTGTCAATTTACTTGTAGACCTGATAAAATGAGGAGAAATCAAGTGTGTCAGAAAGAAACACCATCTTCCCTTTCCACCCTTCCACCTTCTCACCTACAACAGACATTAGATTGTTAGTTAAAAGACATTAGCATCCAACTCCATTTACCGGCTATTCTTACCATCGTTGATGAACATCCTGTTTGATGTATTTTTCATAGATTTCATTCATCTTTTCTGTTTTCTTTTGCGAAAGTGGTGGAAGATCATAAACTGATAAATTAGATTTTACATGATCAACCGATGAAGCTCCGGGGATGATGCAACTTACTTCACTGAATTGCAATATCCACTGAAGGGCCAGGGGAGCAAGATTTTGTTGTTCCGGGAACAGCGCTTTTAATTCATCAACAGCCTTTAATCCCTTTTCGAAATTAAGGCCTGCAAAGGTCTCCCCACGGTCAAAAGCTTCTCCTTCGCGATTAAAGTTACGGTGATCTCCCTCTTCAAATTTGGTTGAAGAATCGAACTTTCCGGTCAGCAACCCGCTGGCAAGCGGAACCCTTACAATAATTCCCACATCTTTTTTGGCTGCCTCTTTAAAGAACAGCTCTTTGGGACGTTGCCTGAAAACGTTAAAGATAATCTGAACCGAGGATACATTTGGGTATTCGATGGCCTTGAGACCTTCTTCTACTTTCTCGATACTTACTCCTAAATTTCTTATTTTTCCCTGATCTTTGAGTTTTTCGAATCTCTCAAAAATCTCCGGACGGTAGTAAACATCAGTAGGAGGGCAATGCAGCTGGATAAGGTCAAGTGTTTCCAGTCCGGTTCTTTTCAAACTGTCTTCCACAAATTTTTGCAAAACATCGGGCTGGTAACCTTCACTGACATGAGGATTTATTTGCCTTCCGCATTTTGAAGCTACAAATATCTCTTCGCTGCGGGATTTAACCACTCTTCCTACAGCTTTTTCACTGAGTCCGGCTTCATATACATCGGCAGTATCAATAAAGTTTACCCCATTGTCAATAGCGGTATTAATGATGTTTTCTGCCTTTTGGTCATCAAACCCGGAACCCCATTTTCCACCTACTTGCCAGGTTCCCAATGAGATTTCTGAAATTTTAAGATTGGTTTTTCCCAATTGTCTGTACTTCATATCCAATACTTCGTTAATATTTTGCAATCAATTGTTTGCAGGTATTCATTGATTTAGACTAATGTGCCGTTTTTCAGTGTTGTATGATTTGTCTTACATGTAACCAGACTGTCGTCAGGCAGGAATCTAAAATTCTAACGATATATTAATATCATAAAATTATTGTATCTCAAATTTACAAACAAACATTGGCAGAACAAAAGAGGTTTTTTACATTATTGATAAAGTTATATTTTTGCAGCTTTCTTGATTTTTAGAAATATGACTGTCTTTTCTTTTTTGATTATAGGCATTGGCCTTTCAGTAGATAGTATGGCTGCAAGTGTTACCACCGGGGCATGTGCGGGGCGTATTAAAGTGATGGAAATTCTCAAAGTTGCCGCTTTTATGTCTGTTTTTCAAGGTTCAATGCCATTATTGGGATGGCTTATTGGGAGTAGTTTTAAAAATGTAGTTCAGGCATACGATCATTGGATTGCTCTCTTTATGCTGGTGCTGATAGGTGGAAAAATGATTGTAGATGGTCTGAAGGAAAAAGACCCTGATGCTTCCGCTTGTTTGTGCCCTTCAAATCATTTGATGCTTGCCGGAATGGCCCTGGCAACAAGTATCGATGCCCTGGTTGTGGGAATTGGTTTTGGCATTCTTTCCATTAATATTTGGTTGGCAGTTATGATGATTGGAGGAATAACCTTTATTTTTTCGGTAGCCGGAGTCATTTTAGGAAAAACAATTGGATCTAAACTGAATATGGGGATGGAAATAATTGGAGGAATTGTACTAATAGGCCTGGGCCTAAAAATATTTCTCTCTCATACTTATCTGATGTAGATTTGAATTCATTTTACGCATTTTCGTTTGTAAAACCCCAATATGTCTGGTGCTTTATTGGCTGAAGTATTAGATGCCCCCAATACCAAATTTACAAGAATCTGGTATTTAACATTTAGTTTGTTGCTTGATAATTACAAATAACTTAGTTATTTTTATTATTCATGTACTCATTAAAAAAAAGTTACTATGAAAAAACAAGCAATTAACTTGGGACGAATTGGTATTTTGTTACCGCTGGCTTTCTTTATTCCTTTTCTCAATGCCTTTGCAGGCATCGCCTCTTTAATATTAATTTTAATGTCCCAAAATTACTTCTCCAAGTTGTATGGTAAACCTGAGATTTTTAAAAAGTCTTTAATGGGGGCTATTATTCCCATTGTAGCTAATTTTGTCGGTGGCATTATCATTGCTATTGCAGTAGGCTCTGCCATTTTTTCCATATCTTCAGGTAGCGGAGAAACGCCTGATGTTACTCAAATTGTAAGCCTTATATTTGAAAGTGGGGTAGCTATTCTTGGTTTTATTATTATTTTGGCTGGTAGTATAGTAGGTTATTACTTTTTCTTTCAGGCTCTTAAAATTCTTGCTGAAGAGAGTGGGGTAAAACAGTTCCGTATAGCCGGATTACTTTATTTTATTGGGGCTATCGGAATTATTGTTTTCTTTCTTGGATCATTGGTGATGATTGCCGGCTGGATTGTTCATATTGTTGCCTATTTTTCAATACACGCAGACGAAAATCCTATAGAAGAGGCTGTTTAAATTATATAGTGCCTGCAAGAAAACCCTCTTTTTTTGAAGGCTTTGATAAGAAAACTTCGAGAACAAGGCTTGCGAGTCTTAATTGTCAGGAGTTTACTTCTGTTAATAACTGGCAAGTAAGATGAGCGTAAGGCAGTTATCGGAGTTTTCTTGCAAAGACTATATAAAATCATAATTTAACCCGGTTTTTCAAAAATTGACCGGGTTTTTTTAGTCACTTTAAATATGCTTTATGGCAACAAGGGAATTGATTTCACTTTATATAGGTATCTTTTATTCTTGATAATTTGTTAATTCCATAAAATATTCTTCTCCCTCCGGGTATTCGACATGTGACATAAGGGGGAGAGGGATTTCGGGTTTAACACAGGAGTTCCATATTACGGTTTCATCCTCTGCATTTGTAAAAGTGGTTTGCATTACATAACCTTCATAACCTCCATATGTGTCGGTTCCTGTAATTTCAAACAGGAATGAATTATTTTCATATGAATAACTCCAGGAGCTTCCTACTTCGAGGTTTTGATTTGTAAAAGCTCCCATCCATACCGGTTGATAGATGACAATGCCTATGGGGGACTGACTTACCGCTGAGATGAAATTTTGGTTTATATCATCGAAGTTGTTGTTTGTATAGTTAAATGGAGTTCCATCCATTGTTCCGGTGATTTCTACATCTGGTTCTCCTATTTCTATCATTACATCTCCTGATGAGGTAACAACTTCGTTGTCTCTGATCTCAAAATTGTATTCATAAGATGTGTTGGCTTTAAGCTGATATGGTTCCCAGGTTTCAAATTCATCGGTTTCAGTATCATCCGAATTCTCGTCTTCACAAGAGGCAAGTGTCGAAATCATAGCTGTCGATGCTATTAATAATAGCAATGTCTTAAAAATGTTTTTGTTCTTCATAACTTCTCCTTTTTAATTTCCCTTGTGCCTTGTTAGCATATTATTCCACAAAAGTAAGGGTTTAAGACTTTTTTATCCAGTATTGAACAGGTAGATTTTAATTGATTGCTTTTACAGGGATTCAGGCCGTCACTTTTAAGTGTTTAAGGGAAAAATATTCCTTCAAGGAATAAGATTGTTTTTAAAATTCTTTAACGTTCTTTTGAGCCCCTTTTATTTTTGCGGCATTACATTTGCTGCATTGCAAATCATTGATTTAGAATTAAGATAGCCTAAAACCTTTTTTTTATTTTGCCGTAAATAGCAGGGGTTTGAAGAAAATTATATAAGAATGAGATATCACCTGGCTTTTTTGTTTGTTTTAGTGTTGTTGGTAGGAGCGATTGACTGGTTTTTGTGGCAGTTTTGGTCAAAAAATACATTGCCGCCAAAAATAAAAAAAGTCCTTGGGGTTATCGGTTTTTTGATTTTACCGGTTGGCTTTCTTTCCGGCTTTTTTGTTTTTGGTTTTTTAATTCCCGACGCCAACAGTCACGAGGTGTATAATGCTTTTAGTGTCTTTCTGACATTATTTCTTTTCATTTATCTTCCCAAAGTTTTCTTTCTCTTTGTTTATGGGGTAGGACAGTTGCCACTTCTGTTGCAGCGAAAGACAATAAAGAAACGAAAAAGACATTATCCGGGAATTTCGAGAGCTAAATTCTTAAGTCAGATTGGGATCATTATGGCTACGGCTCCCTTTGTTGCCCTTTTGTTTGGGGTATTCAAAGGGCGTTTTGCTTTTTATACACGTCATCTGAAATTAAGTTTTCCAAATTTCCCCACAGCATTTGATGGTCTTAAGATTGTTCAAATTTCTGATCTTCATTTAGGCAGCTTTGGAACCAACCGGGCTCCGCTTAAAGAGGCTGTTAGCCTTATCAATGAAGAGAATCCTGATATTGTACTTTTTACCGGAGATTTGGTGAACAACTTTGCAGGTGAAACAAGAGACTGGGAGGCGATTTTTGGAAAGATAAAAGCCTCAATGGGTAAATACTCTATTCTTGGAAACCATGATTATGGTGATTACAGTACATGGTCTTCAAAAGAGCGTAAAGCAGCCAATTTCAAGAGCATAGTATCTGCTAATCGGCGTCTTGGTTTTCAGTTACTTAGAAATGAATCGGTAACAATAGAAAAAGACGGAGCTAAGATTGCTTTAAGTGGTGTTGAAAATTGGGGACATCCACCCTTCCCGCAATATGGTGATATAGATAAAGCATGGCAGCAAACTAACGGTGAAACGTTTAAGATTTTGATGTCGCACGATCCTGATCATTGGGATGCGCAAGTGGTTGGAAAAAAGCCTTACGACCTGACATTAGCCGGGCATACGCACGGTATGCAGTTTGGGGTCGAAGTTGGTAATTTTAACTGGAGTCCTGCAAAATATAAATTTAAGCGTTGGGCCGGCCTTTATCAGGTTGGAAAACAGTTTTTGTATGTCAACAGGGGATTGGGTTACCTTGGCATGCCAGCCAGAGTGGGAATGCCTCCCGAAATTACGGTTTTCACCCTTTCAGCTGCAAAAACTAATTAGTGTCGGTCTAAAAACTAAGCAAACAGTGTCAAAATTTATTTGCGTGTTCAGAAAGTTGCATTTACAAGGCTTGCGAAGCCCGAAAACACGCAGTTTACCTTTGTAAATGAGTAATTTTTGGGCAAGCGTAACGCGGTAATGGGACTTTATGGAAACGCACTAATTAATTAGTGCCAGTAAGAAAACGCATGTTTTTCATCTGTGCTTGCAAGAAAACGACAATTGCTGCGTTATGCTTGTCTTCAAAACAGTCATTTACGAAAAGTTGGGCTTATGATCCGGTAAGGTGAAATAAAAGATAGAGCCTTCTAAAATTTTAGATTTCACCCATATTTTACCTCCAAGCATTTCCACGTAGGCTTTTGCAATGGACAGTCCCAATCCGGATCCTTCAAAAGCTCGTGTGTCAGAAATGTCCACTTGCTCAAACCGGTTGAAGATAGTTTCTTGTTTGTTTTCAGGGATTCCAATACCGGTATCTTTGACATAGAACAGAAAGTGAGTATTCTCCTTCAAACATCCTATTTCAATTTCGCCCTGATCTGTATATTTAATTGCATTTTTTACAAGATTGGTAAGTACTGAGTCCAGTTTATGAGGATCAGAATAAGTGATAGCATCATTTATTGTAATATGGGAGGAGAGTTTGAGTTCAATGCCTTTGTCGTTTGCCTGGGGCTTAAAAAAGCTATAAATAAAGTGCATCTGTTCATTGGTATCCAGTTTTGAGTATACGGGCCTTATTTGCCCGGTTTCAATCCTGCTTATATCGACCAGATCGTTTACGGTATCCAGCAGGCGTTGCCCCGACTGCTGAATAATTTTTAGATATTGGTTTCTCTCTTCATTGTCAATATCTTCTTGCATCAATAGACTTGTAAAGCCGATAATTCCATTCATGGGGGTTCTGATTTCATGGCTCATATTTGCCAGGAAGGCGGATTTCAACCGATCACTTTCAATGGCTTTTTCTTTTGCCAAAATAAGGTTGAATTCATAGTGCTTGGTTTCGGTGATGTTCCTTCCATACATTGAAGCCCCGACAACTTCATCATGCAATACAATTGGGTTCATCGAAACCTCAATGTAAACAGGCTGCTTTTTTGAAGTTATTTTATCTTCGAAGGTAACTCTGTGACCATTTAAAACTTTATAATAGCGATCGCGCCATTTTTCCCTGATGGTTTCTGGAAGGGCCTCCACAATGTCATCTCCTTTCGATAATAGAATACCGAAAGTATTGAAAAATGATTGCCTGAATACATCGTTAAGGTATTGGATTTTGAATTCCTGATTGATAGACCAAATGCTGTCAAGAGAGTTTTCTATAATAGCTTTAAGGTTTGCTTCACGCTCCTGTAATTCGAGGGTGGCATTTTTCTTTTCAGTAATGTCTTCTTTTACTGCAACAAAATGTGTGATTTCGCCCGAACTGTTTATTATCGGGGAAATGAAAGCATTTTCCCAATAAAAATCTCCATTCTTTTTTTTATTCAGAAATTGTCCGGTCCAGTTTTTTCCGGAGAGAATTGTTCCCCATAAATCACGGTAAAATTCTTCAGATTGATTTCCGGATTTTAAGATTCCGGGTGTCTGGTCTATAACCTCGTTTAGGGAATAGCCTGTTTTTTCGGAAAAAGCCGGATTAACATACTCTATTTTTCCTTTGTTATCAGTAATTATAATCAAAACAGGACTCTGCTCTACAGAACGGCTTAGGAGCATCAATTTTTGCTCAGTGGCTTTTTTAGTTGTATTATCCTGAATAAAGGAATGGATGTATTTTTTCCCCTCTATAGGTATTATGCTTGATATGGAGGCAATTTCACAAATAGACCCGTCTGCTCTGCGATGACGGAATTCCAGGTTCATGTTTTCTGAAGACCTGACCTGCTTCATCAACCTTTTAATGATATGCTCAGGAAGCGTATTTATTTCAGAAATATTTTTTGTTTTGAGGGTTGCAACGCTCCACCCATAAAATTTCTCGGCTGCTTCATTTGCATCAACAATTCTTCCGGTCTCAGAATCTATTATGAGTTGAACAGCCTTATGTTTTTTAAAAATACTTCTGAATTTCCTTTCACTTTTCTGAAGTTCTTTTCGGGCATTCACTTGTTCCGTAATGTCCTGAATGGTTCCGATAATGGCTTGTTCCTCTTGATTGTACTCTGCAACAGAGTGTATTGTTCGGATTTCTTTATCACATTTTCTTGTAATCTTGAAAGTCACGTTGTAATCCTCGTTTCTTTCAATAAGATTTTTTAGTGCTTTGTCAAGATTGAGGCGATATTCAGGAAGTGGGAATTTTTGTATTTCTTGTAAATCCAAGGTCTTATCTTTATCAATACCGTAAATATTATAAGACTGCCAGGAGGCATTGACCTCCCCGGTTTTAAGATCTACTTTCCAGCTTCCAATATTGGCTATTGCCTGCGCCTGTTGATATATTTTGTTGTTTTCGGCCAGTTTGCCGGATTCTGTTCCCCTTGCCTTTTTGAGTCTGGCAACTTTTTCTTTTAGCTCTTCAATCTCAGCCAATAGCTTTTCATTCTTATGTTTGTAAGATTTTGGCATAAAAAAGGGGATTAAGTTGAAAAGTATTCTGTTAACTTTTCATTAAATTAAATTCGAATTAGAAATATAATGTAAAATCATGACAAATAAAAGGTTTCATACCAATTGTTGGTGCTGTGCATCCAGGCACGGGTGCTTCAATTCGGAATTGTAATAAAAAGATAACCTATTGCTTTTTGTTTTTCAATAAGGTTACTTGAGATTAATAAAGGCTTTCCGATCTGGACTTCATTCCGTAATTCCCGATTTAAGGAGTCTGATGGAATTTATGATGATTTTTTGGAACCTCCCCTCTTGATATTTTATTGATTCTACATTCATGAACCTTTCATTTTCTTTTATTGATTAGGAAACTGTTGAAACTTGTTGAAAAGATAGCCTCATGAAAGAAAGTATTGTCGGCATCTCTGAACCCGCCGCGATAACCAATACTGAAAGGCAAAACAAATCTGAAAGGATGAAAATCTGCCATCAGTTCGATTCCGGTTGAAGTAAACCAGTTAGAGAAATTTTCTGTGTTGTTTTCTTCAATATAGTCCAATTCATAATTGGCAATGGCAGCATCGAAAAAAGCATTTAAACGAAATCGTTTTATATAAGCCACCCCTCCGAATGATAAATCGGGATTCCAAAGTGGCATTTGGTAGGAGCTTCGAAACAGGTACATGTCATCGTTTTTAATAAAGCTGTATCCTCTGGGGAGTGAGATCAGATCCCCAAATCTCTGGAATACTTTATATGGAAGTTCTGAATCTACCTGGTCCCCGTTGGTTTTATTTTGCCAGGCATTTTCCAGAACAAGTGCCTGATGTTTGCCTATCCCCGGAAGATAGATGCGGCTGCTGGCAGCATAAGCATCACCGGAGTTGTAATTTCCCCATGGGGTATGACGGTAAATGAGACTGATTGTTTGGCCCCATCTGGTATTCACATCTCTTGATGTTCCACGGAGTTTGTTGTGAAAATACAGACTGTATTCCATCCCCCAGTAGTCCAGGTCAGGAATTTCAATGAACTCTGACTCTCCTGTCTTGACCAGAGAGCCATCAGGGTATTGATCCCAGTTGGTTTGTTCATAAATACGATTGGAATTTTTCTGCCATGAAAGCTTTATTCGGGGTTGAATAATGCGATTCCACTTTCCTATACTTATATCCAAAGGCACACGAATACCTGATTCCAGTTTAAGTTGTTTTTCTTTCCCCAGTTGCCTTATTGAGAAAATTTGATTGTTATCTGTATAATAGCCATCAAAAGTTTCGGAGAAGTCTCCCCACTTTACGTCAAAATCAATTACCGGAAACCAGCCTCGGTAAGTAAATCCCGCATCAAATTTTTCCCGGCTTTCAGACTTGTTTGCATTGTATCCCATTCTGGTAATAGCTGTGCCTAAAAGGTTTTGACTCATTAGTGTAACCCCCGGGGCAATCAATGTTTCATCAATATCGATGTAGGCTGGTGCCCAGCTGTGAAGGTTGAAAAGATTCCATTTACTGTATGGCTCAATTGAAAATAACTTTTGTTTGTGACTATTTGGTATTGATGGTTCCTGCTCAGTTAGTTTTTCAACAAGAGGATTGGTTAAGTTTGCCGGTTCTACATCCTCTTTGAAGGTTTGATCCATCTCAGTTGAAACCAGTTTATAGCCTTTTGCTGTATAATTTAAGTAGAATATCTTTTCGTTTTCGGGATCTAAAAGGGGGGTGGTTGCACCAAACCTGGATTTTGTAATCTGTGATGTCTGACCGGTTTCCAGGTCTTTTTTGAATATCTCTTCAGAATGAAGGGTGGATGCTGTAAACAATAGCTTATTATCTGTTACAGTGGGGTATTTGGGCTCGTCAAAAGCCGGTTTTCGCAATTGCTTCCACTCTTCCTGCTCAGTGTCAAGCTCAACAATTTCTTTCCCTGCATCACTCAATAGAACCATCACTATCCTTCCCTGGGAATCTGTCCAGCGGGGATGAATGGGGTATTTATTGCCTGGGATGGGGATTTGCTTAATGATTTTACCCGATTGAATCTCAATCAATGTAATGAAAAAGGAATAAGCTTCATTTGATTCAACCACCACAAGGGTGTCGCTGGCCGGGGCCAGTGAAGGGGCAAAAAACCGGGAATCGTTCTTAAGAGTGAATGTTTTTCCATCTTTGCGATTATATACCCGAATGATAGAATAGTCAGCATTTGGCCAGCGAATATGGGGCTTCGTTTCTGCCCAGGCCACCCATCGTTCATTGGCTGCAACGGGCCCATTTTCTCTATATCCGGTAAAATCAATCGTTCCGTTTATTTCTCCGGATTTTATTTGCACAATTCTGGTTCTTAAGCCCGGCCCGTTTATCTCTGCAAAAATATCCCCCTGGTCAGTGATTACGGGGTATTCAATGTTTGAGTACGAATTCTCTTGTTTTGCGATGGGGATATTGTGTGTTAAATGTATGGACTCTTCGTGTTTTTTCCATTCCACTGCAAGACTGTCATATATAGCCTTATACAATTTACTGGGACTGTTGTATCCGGTTTTTTGCAGCTTTTGCCTGAAAGGAATCAAAGACCAACTGTTTCTTCCCACATTTCTTATTACTTCTTCCCATATTTCAGTCCCATATCTTTTTCGAATTTCGGCAGTCAGGTGATAACCCATTTGATAATAATTGGGGATATATTCTTTGTAGGAACCAAGATAGGCTTTATCGTATTTATCCGGACCGTATTTGCTTATTCTTGCTCTTAACGATTGGGAAAAAACAGGGGTTCTGCCTCTGCCACTTTTGCTTAAAGTGGTTTCTGTAACAACAGCATCTCCCTCTATAAACCACATAGGAAGATAAGCTCCTAATGCTGCTCCGGTTGCCTGTTCTCCTGTCAGCCAGGAAACATACCTTGTAAATCCCTGTCTTAGCTTATCTATTTGTACAATGTGCCTGTATTCATGCAAGGCCAATTGTTTCAACCAGTCGGTACTGTATATATCCTGATCCGGATTGGGGTACAGCTCAATTCTTCTGGGGGCCCAGGATACAAAACCATTGGTGTAAGTCGAATGCGAATGAATAAGAATATCAATTTTTCGGGGAGTATGATCGAGTGTCGCTTCAATTTTGGGAGCAATACTGTCCAGAAAGAAGGCTAAATCCGTAGCAGCACGTGAGAATTCTTCCGGGAAAACCATTCGGAAGCGTTCATTGTTTATAGATTTCCATTTTATGGAAGCCGGATCGGCACCTGATGAGTAATACTGAGAAAGCACAGTAAATAGGGGTAATATTAAAAACAGAGCAGTTATGTAAATTTTTTTCAGCATATAAGTTGACTAAGCATTCGTGAAAGGCGGATATTTGTAAACAACAAACAAAAATAATCGTTTTATCGGGATATGAGTTTTTTTCCATTAATGACCGATGAGCAGTAAAATGGTTTGATCGAATTTCAGGGAAGGAAAAAAGTTATTAATATGGATGAAAGTAAACAAACTGGGCGTCCGGTAATATATCAATTAATTCCACGGATTTTTGCCAACAAAGGGACAAAAAATATAAAAGGAGGGACCATTGAAGAAAATGGTTGTGGAAAATTAAATGATATTAATCCGGTTATTCTTAATGATATTTCTGATTTTGGGGCTACACATGTTTGGTATACAGGGGTGATAGAGCATGCTCAGCTTTCCGATTATTCCAATTACAGAATAGATCGTGACTCCGCTGATATTGTAAAGGGTGAAGCCGGATCTCCTTATGCCATAAAGGATTATTATGATGTGGATCCGGATTTGGCCGAGTCCATACCTAAACGAATGAAAGAGTTTGAAGCACTTGTGCAACGGACACATGAAGCTAATCTGAAAGTAGTAATTGATCTGGTACCCAATCATCTTTCACGTCATTATGTTTCAGACAGCAAACCTGAGGGGGTAAAGGATTTTGGAGCAGCTGATGATCCATCACTTGATTTTTCACCAAAGAATAATTTTTATTATATACCTGACGAAAGTTTTGTTTCTCCGGTTCAGACAGAGGATGGTTATCCCTGGGAGGAATTTCCGGCAAGGGTTACCGGTAATGATTGTTTCAAAGCCACCCCCTCCATTACAGATTGGTATGAGACCGTCAAGCTGAATTATGGAATTGATTTTGAAACCGGGGAAAAGTATTTTGACCCTATTCCTGATACCTGGCTTAAAATGAAAGATGTTGTTTTGTTTTGGGCATCAAAGAGTGTGGATGCCTTCAGGTGCGATATGGCAGAAATGGTGCCTCTTGAATTCTGGAAATGGATGATCGCTGAGGTTCGTAATCATTACCCATCGATACAATTCATCGCTGAGATATATAATCCGGATAAGTATCACGACTATATTTTTAAAGGGGGCTTTGATTTTCTTTACGATAAAGAGTTGTTCTACAATACCATGCGGGGGGTAATTATGCAAAAACGCCCGGCCATTGAAATAACTTCCTGCTGGCAGGGCGTGGAAGGGTTCCAGCATCATATGTTATATTTTTTGGAGAATCATGATGAGCAGCGTATTGCAAGTGACTTTTTTGCCCGAGATCCATTGAATGCCATTCCCGGATTGGCAGTTATGGCTGCCATGCAGCAAAATCCATTGTTGATATATTTTGGTCAGGAACTGGGTGAAACTGGAATGGATGAAGAGGGATTTAGTGGTGTTGATGGTCGTACTACTATTTATGATTATTGGGGTTTACCTCTTGTTCAGAATTGGATCAGTGATGTTGAGAAATCGACCGGTCAACTCCCGGAATATTCGCTGATTTTAAGAGGTTTATATTCAAGAATTTTAAATCTCTCCAAAAAAGAGCCGGCTATTTCTAAGGGGGAATTCTACGATCTCATGTGGAGTAACCTTCGGAATCCGGCTTTCAACTGCTCCTCTTTATATGCCTTTTTCAGATATATAGATAACCAACTATTGCTGGTAGTGGCTAATTTCTCGGATAAAGACCTCGATTACCGCTTGCAGGTTCCATCCCATTTTTTTGAAATGGCAGGGCTTAATGATCGTTTGTATTTTGAGGGGCAGGACTTGTTGAAGATGAATAAAATGATACAATTCCCCGCTGAAATAGCTTTGAACACCGGATTTGGCGGATTTTTGAGAAAAAGAAGTGTCTCCATATATGAGCTTAAATATCAGCAAATGAAACGAATGTGATAGATTGGCTTTTTTAATGCCTTTTATTTGATGTTTTTTCTAAATTTGTGGGTTAAAATGATCAGCGCATAATTATGATTGACTACTCGCAAGTTACCATAGAAAACATTGTTGTGCATCACATCGGAAGTCGCACTGAAGGAGAACCTGTTAAATATTCCAAAAGTCCGTTGCGGCTTTTCGACGATGAAGTGGTGGGAGATGTTTTACTCTCTTATTTCTTTAAGCCTTTTAAAACAGAGGCCTATTTTAATTTTACCGATGAAAATGAACAGCCTGAAAATAACCCGGTTTTTCAACTTGTTTCGTCGGTTTTCGATAGCCCCGATAAGCTCTACGATTTATCCATTCAGGCGGCTGAACATTTGTACGAACAATCCAATCATCCGAAAATACGAAGTGGTGAGTTTTATATGGCTTATTTCAGTAATTGTGTGGTTGATGGAGAAGTAACTGATGGAATTGGCATTTTCAAAAGTGAGAATAAGGAGACCTTTTTGAAAGTATATCTGAAAGATCAAACTTTTGAACTGGGCACTCAGGAGGGAATTAATATTCGAAAACTGGACAAAGGTTGTATTGTTTTCAATACAGAGAAAGAGGCAGGTTACAAGGTTTGTATGGTTGATAATGTGAATAAAGGGAATGAAGCTCATTTCTGGAAAGATGATTTCCTCGGATTAATGCCCCGTGAGGATAATTACTACTTTACCCGTAATTATCTGAATTTGTGTAAGGACTTTGTAACAGATGTATTTAATGATGAACACGAAGTCCCGAAGCCTGATCAGATTGACATGCTGAACCGTTCCATCGATTTTTTCGATAAGAACAATAACTTTAAAAAGGACGATTTTGAACAGCAAGTGATCCGCCAGCCAGAGGTTATTGAAGCTTTTAATGATTATCAACAGGTGTTTGAGGATGAAAAGGCGATGCCCTTAAATGATAATTTTGATATCTCCAAAAGTGCAGTTAAAACCGAGAAAAAACATTTCAAATCAATTCTAAAACTGGATAAAAACTTTCATGTATACGTACATGGAAAGCGCGACCATATAGAAAAAGGATTTGACAGAGATCGGGGAATGAACTATTACAAGCTTTTCTTTGATGTGGAGCATTAAATATCTGAATTAGTTTTCTGAAAAATATGAATTCCGCAACACATTTATTAGTTTTGTGGTTTGTTGAACAAAAATCTGTCAACAATTTTCAAAGTCAAAACGAATTTTAATCACTAAAGCTCAATTTGATTATGGGAAAAGGCGATAGTAAAACCAAAAAAGGAAAACTTTTTTTGAAGTCCTACGGCAAAAGCCGTCCAAGGCACATTGAAAAATCGAAAAAGAAGGCGGAAGCCCAAAAAGCTTAATTCTCAAAATGGTGTTCTGGTTGCAGGACACCTTTTTTATGCCTTCACTCTTAGTCTGATTTATTCATGAATTATTGTGATGAGATGGTCAAACAGCAAGAAATATGGACAACCGCAGATGAAATTGATGAGGGAAAATAGTGAATTATTTTCAAATCAATTTTAAAGATGACGTTCATATTTTGCAGGTGGTTGGCCATCGCACTAAATTATTTATGAATTATTCAGGTTACACTACTTAGTTAAACTTGGCTGTAGTTTAAAATGGCGATTTTATTAAATTCCACCAATGCCTGCCTGGCAGTAAGCAGGGCAGACAGGGGGGCAAATTTAAATAACCCCGGGCACACCTGCCAGGGGTGAATATATGGATATGATTAGTTTTTGAATGAGGCCAACATCTCATAACCCACTACAATATCCGGAATAGTTGGCCTCTTATCAGGAACGTACAAGAAACATCGAACACTTGAAAAGCCCCCCTCATACAGAAGAACCTCCCTGTCGCTGAAAGCGGCGAATCCGAATACCCCCGGGGCGAAAGTCCCGGGGATTGGATGCACTATCTCCCCCTAAGATCCCTGATAAGGGGTCAACATCCTCCAGCTCTTTTGCAGGTCGAGCTCTTTGCATCTTGATCCCTGTCAGTTAACTTAATCAATCAGGAAAAAGGTATCATCGATCTTAATTCAACTCTCTTCGATCAACCTACGGAATTCATCCAGGAAGCTCTCGCTTTCCGAATTAGTTGGCCCCTTTCAGGCATAGCCGTCAGGCTAAGCAGATTGATGCAGTGGAATATTCACAAAATCAAAGGTTTGGTTTATCATTTCTAAT
>NZ_QEWP01000024.1 GCF_003121985.1 Marinilabilia rubra | reverse complement strand
TTTTTGAAGTCCTCACTAAAATAACGACTTGATCTAAATTGAAATTGTGAACGTTTCTTTTTCATAATAACCGTCTTTTGAATGTTTAGTGAAAATGTTCAAAAGCGGTCAACCTATTTCAGGACGGGACACGTTTAGTTTGGTGTTGACGGTTGTGTGTTTTTTGCGTTAATGATGGAATTTAGGGGTTGGGGGTTTCTATTTTAGTGAGTTATAGTTTGTATGAAATATATTTTGTTTCGATTCCTTTATTTTAACCGCGGAGCGGTGGCAGATCGGTAGCCGGAATGAGGTCTGTAAAGATTGAGCTGCGGAGCTGCGGAAGATGTCTTATTTGTCGTCGGGAGACGACGGATATACACCCCCTCGTTTGGAAACGAGGGGGGAGGAAAGTGATAACCACCATGCTGAAGCATGAAGCTATTCTCATATTTTAGACAGGAATTTTTGGCTATGAACCAAGAGCTAACGGCTTAAATTTACTCAATCTTAACCTCAGTCTCAGTCTCAATTGTCAGTCTCAACTTCCACATTCCCTATATACTTCCAAAAGTCCCCCTTGGGGGGATTTAGGGGGCTTCTATCCTTATTCTGCCATCCACGGCAATAATTTCATCTTTATTTCCAATCAGCGGATTCAGGTCTATCTCTTTAATTTCGGTGGCATAACGCAGGAGTGTTGACAGGCGGACAATGATCTCCACATACTTGTCCTCATTGATGCCTTCTTTCCCGCGGGTTCCTTTAATTACCGGGTAGGCTTTCAAGCTGCGAACCATCGAGCGGGCTTCATCAAAGGTAAGCGGCGCCAGACCGTAGGAGGTGTCACCCAGTGTTTCCACGAAAATGCCACCCAGTCCGCAGAGTACCACATGACCAAATTTAGGCTCATACTTGGCCCCGATAAAGAGCTCTGTTCCGGTCTGCATCTTTTGTACAAGGACAGATTTTACCCCTTTGATTTTTCGCATCCTGCGGTATTCAGAGATGAGATGGGTTTCCGATTTTATGTTGAGCGTCACTCCCCCCACATCCGATTTATGCACCGGTCCGATGACTTTCACTGCCAAAGGATAGCCCAGACTTTTTGCCAGTGTTGTAAGTTCTTTCTTTGAAGTAGCAATGCCTTCTTCAACAATAGGAATCCCCGCTGCTTCCAGTAATTCATTATTGGTAGCAGGATCCAGAAATCCTTCAGGAGCTTCTTCAATGGTGCTTCTGATGGCCTGAATGTCGATTCCCTCTTTGTAGATTTCTTCATCGGCAGGATGGGGTGTTTGATGGATGCTTGTCAGTGCCCTGGCCAATACCACTTCATCCGGGAAATTGATGTGCCCATGAGAAAGGAAGAAATCCACTTCTTCGTGAGCGCTGCTGATTGAGGGCAATATTGGGAAAACAGGCTTTTTACACCTGCTCATCTTTTTGTGAATGGTTTCGTAGGCGTCAAAAACCCTTGAAAGACCTGTGCTTCCAAAGATAACGATCATGCCGTGAATATCGTCCATCTGAGTGTCGCAATACTCAATAACATCCCCCAGTTGTTGGGCTGTTCCTGTGGCCAGAATATCAATGGGGTTTGAGGCAGATGAGCCTGGATTCAGTATGTTCAGGATGTCATCGTGTGCTTGTCCTTCAATCGCGGGTATGTTTAGACCGCCGCCTGCAAGAGCGTCCGTGAGCATGACTCCGGCGCCACCTGCATGGGTGATGATGGCCAGGTTTTTCCCTTTTAGTTTTGGATAGTTAAAGACCGATGCAACCGTAGTCAGTTCCTCACGGCCAAAACATCGCACTATACCTGCCTTTCTGAAGAGGGCTTCAACCGCTGAATCGGCACTTGCCATGGCGCCTGTATGTGAGGCAGTCGCCCTTTGTCCGGCATCTGTAACGCCTGATTTTATCGCGGCAATACGACATCCTTTGCGGATTAAGGAAGAGGCATGTTTGAGCAGCTTGTCGGGATCTTTAATGTTTTCAACATAAATGAGTTTTATATCCGAACTTTTCCCCGGGATGTAGGAGTTGTCCCAATATTCCAATACTTCTTCAATGCCTAACTGTGCACTGTTACCCACCGTTATGAGTGACGAGAAGGTCAAGCCCTTTGGCAGGGCTGATTCAAGAATAAAAACCGCTGTGGAACCTGAACCGGAGACAAAATCACAACCTGACGGGTCAAGTTTGGGGACAGGACTGGTGAAAATGCCGCTGTATGTTGGTGTCAGCACGCCAATGCAGTTGGGGCCAATAAGTGCACCGTTTACTTCATTGACGGCATTTTTCAGTTCCTCTTCCAATTGAGCCCCTTCCTGGGTCTCCTCACTGAAACCTGCTGAGATGACGATGAAAGCCCGGGTGTTCTTTGTTTGGGCCAGCTCCTTAACAACCGGCACTGTATGCACTGCAGAAATAGCAACAATAGCCAAATCTATAGTTTCAGGAAGTTCTGCTACCGATTGGCAGGAAGGGACGCCCTGCACCTTGTCTTTTTTAGGGTTTAAAACAAAGAGTTTTCCGTTAAAGTGGCCATCCAGAATGTTTTTCAGGATTTTTCCACCGGGCTTGGATGTGTCATCTGATCCTCCAACAACAACGATGCTTTGAGGATTTAGCAGGCTTTCGTTTATCATGGTCTTTTCTTTTTCGTCTCTTATCAAAGTTATTCGTTTTGAGGGAAATATTATTTGAGTTTTGTCATAGTAAAAGGTGATGGAAATTGTTTCGTACCTACGGCACTCGTTTTTTCTATGTGCTATTCCTTTCTACCGACATTTCGTCCCTCCGGGAATTTAGATGAGTTTTTCCATACCGGTGTTTTTAATGTTGTTGTCTTACATGTTATGATTAAGGCCCGTTAGGGCTGCAATATCGGTAGAAAAGTATGTTCGGATGTAGACGTAATTCCTATAGATATGAGATGATTATCCCGTACCTACGGCACTTGTTTATGTTCTCACCGATGAATTCTACCGACATATCGTCCCTCCGGGACTTTGAATGTTGTCTCTTGATTTCTTATATCTAAAAATCTAACCTCTAAAGGTCTAAAAATCTATTTTCCCATCTTCCTACCTTAAAAATTTCACTGCTCAATTTTGAAATCCTATATTTACACTTTAATGGTGATTCGAAATGTAGATGGATAAAGCGTTACAAGACATAATTGACAATAAGGCCTGGACAGAAGATAATCTGGTGAAGCTTTTGGAGTTAAGAGGGAAGGATCAGAAGGATTTGCTGAAGATGGGCGGCGATTGCTTGCTGCAAACACGGGGCAGTGAGGTCTATTATCGAGGTTTGGTAGAGTTTTCTAATATTTGCACAAAGGATTGTTATTATTGTGGCATAAGAAAAAGTAACCGTGAAACCGATCGGTATGATCTACCTGATGATGCCATTCTTGAAGCAGCTGCTTTTGCACATGAAAATAAATATGGATCCCTGGTGCTTCAGTCTGGTGAACGTGATGATGAGGGTTTTGTGAATCGCATTGATGAACTTCTGAAAAAGATAAAAAGGCAAACCAATGGAGAATTGGGAATTACGCTCTCTTTAGGTGAGCAAACTCCCGAAACCTACAAACGGTGGTTTGAAAGCGGAGCTCATAGATACCTTCTAAGAATTGAAACTTCTGATAAAGAGCTTTATACGCAACTTCATCCGTCTGATGACAAACACAGCTTCACAAAGCGGCTGGAATGCCTGAAAGCCATTCAGAATGCCGGTTTTCAAACAGGAACCGGCGTCATGATCGGGCTTCCCGGACAGAGTTTAAAACATTTGGCACGTGATCTTCAGTTCCTGATGGATTTTGATGTAGATATGGTGGGAATGGGGCCTTACATAGAACATGAAGAAACACCTCTTTATGACCAAAGATCATCTCTATGGCCATTGGGAGAACGGTTTTTGACGGCTCTGAATATGGTAGCCACCCTGAGGTTGATGATGCCGGATATTAATATGGCCGCTACAACGGCTATGCAGGCAATAGATCCTATGGGTCGGGAAAAGGCTATGAAGGCAGGGGCCAATGTCATTATGCCTAACATTACGCCATCGAACCTCAGACGGAATTATTTGTTGTATCAAAACAAACCCTGTACCGATGAAGGGGCTGAGGATTGTAGCAACTGTCTTTCTGTTCGTTTGGAGATGATAGGAAGGACTCCCGGATTTAATAAGTGGGGGGACTCTCTGCATTATTTTCAAAGGGTAAACAACCCCAAAAAGTAAATTTTTTTAATTCAACTCTTTGCAGGCCCGATTGTTTGGGATATCCAGGGTGCTTAAATAAAATGTTTGTATTTAAAATTGATAGTCCGTATGTTGCTTGCAATAGATTTTGGGTCACTTGTTTACAGTAAAGAAAGGGATGACTCGTGTTAACATATAGATTTTTAGTCTGATACGATTCATCTTAAATCTATCATCTCAAAATCTATTGGTCTATTAAAAAGTATTCTGTATTGTAGAGTTCATTATATCAAACAAATAAGATTCATCTTAAATCTATTATCTCAAAATCTAACGATCTGTTAAAAATGAGAAAACCTGAAAACCACATTCTGGTTATATTTGGGGCCTCGGGCGATTTGACCAAAAGGAAATTAATTCCTGCCCTGGCCGACTTGCATAAACAACAATTACTTCCTGATAGATTTGCCGTTTTGGGCCTGGGGCGTACCCAACTTTCAAATGATGATTTCAGAGAGAAAATGAAAGAGGGGGCTTCTGAATTCTCTTCCAAAGAAGGTGGCAGTATTGATGACTTTCTGAATAAACTTCACTACTACTCATTCAATACAAAGGAGCGGGCTGAGTATGCCGGATTTCGCGAAAAATTGGAGGATCTGGATGCTGAAGTAGGTTCAGGGAGTAACTTTATTTTTTACCTGGCCACACCTCCAAGTATGTACTCCTTAGTCCCTCAATTTCTGGCCGATCAGGGACTTAATAAGAATGAGAAGGGCTTCAGGAGATTGATTGTTGAAAAACCTTTCGGAGATAATCTGGAGAGTGCACAGAAATTAAACGCTGATTTGTTGGAGTTTTTCAACGAAGAACAAATATACCGGATTGACCATTATCTGGGTAAAGAAACAGTTCAGAATTTGTTGGTAACCCGCTTCTCCAATGGTATTTTTGAACCTCTCTGGAACCGTAATTTTATACACCATGTTGAAGTGACATCATCGGAAGATATTGGTGTTGGCAGTCGGGGAAGCTATTACGAGGAATCAGGAGCTATGCGGGATATGGTTCAAAACCATTTGTTGTTGCTGTCCAGTCTTGTGGCTATGGAGCCACCAACGCTGGTCAACGCCGAAAGTATTCGTAACGAAATCGTAAAAGTTCTTCAGTCGCTGCGACCGATTCCCAAAGATGAGGTGGATGAATATGTTATCAGAGGCCAATATGTATCGTCCAAAATGCGGGGAAAAGATGTAAAAGGCTATAGAGAAGAAGATGGTGTGGATCCAAAGTCCAGAAGGGAGACTTTTGTGGCCATGAAATTTTTTATTGACAACTGGCGTTGGGCGGGAGTTCCTTTTTATATCAGAACCGGTAAAATGTTGCCCACAAGGGTAACCGAGATTGTTATCCATTTCCAACCAACCCCGCATCACTTGTTCTCGGATGATCAGGCCATTATCAGACAGCAAAACCAGTTGGTGATCAGGATTCAGCCCGATGAAGGGTTGTTGCTTAAGTTTGGCATGAAAGTGCCTGGTGCCGGATTCAGGGTTCAGGATGTTAATATGGATTTTCATTACTCTGAGTTGGCAGATAGCTATCTGCCTTCGGCCTATGAAAGACTTCTGTTGGATTGTATGTTGGGAGATCCTACATTGTATTCGCGCGGAGATGCGGTTGAGGCAGCCTGGAAATTTATTGATCCGATACTAAAAGCCTGGGAAGAACAACCATGCATTAAAGTTCATGGATATCCGGCCGGAACATGGGGACCTGAGGTTAGTGACGACCTTATTGAGGGTAATATGACCTGGCGTTACCCCTGTAAAAACCTTACAGATGGTCTCTACTGTGAATTGTAGAAGGAGGCTCTTATGTAAGCCCAAGAAACTTTTTTTAGGATTCTGATTTAAAGATGTGGTATCTGAATTTCATAATCATCCTATATCTGAAAATCTAATAATCTTTCAATCTAACAAGATGTTATGGAAACTAAAATATTTTATTCCAAGGAGCAGCTGGCACGCTTTTTTGGCGATTATCTGACAGCGCTTACCAATCAGAAGGATGTTGTGCACGTGGCCTTGTCAGGCGGAAGTACCCCTGAGGCGATTTTCGATTTGCTTACTCAGGAATACTCCAGACTTGTAAAGTGGGACAGGCTTCGTTTCTTTTGGGGAGATGAAAGATGTGTGGCTCCCGATCATGAAGAGAGTAATTATAATATGACCCGCCAGCACCTGTTTAATCATGTGCCTGTCCCGGAGCAAAATGTTTTCCGGGTGAAAGGGGAGTTGGGCCCTCGCCAGGCTTTGTCGGATTACAAACAGGTATTGAATAAAGAGTTGCCTAAAGAGAACGGGCTGCCTTTTTTTGATGTTGTAGTTTTGGGCATGGGAGACGATGGTCATACTGCATCTATATTTCCACATGAGATTTTCTTGTGGGATTCTTCTGAAATTTGTGAAATAGGAACACATCCTGAATCGGGACAGAAAAGAATAACCCTTACGGGGAAGGTGATTAATAATGCCAGCGAAATAGTCTTTTTGGTTACCGGAAAGAAAAAGGCAGAAAAGGTGGATGTAATTCTCAATCAAAAAGAGGGGTATGAGAGTTATCCGGCAGCTCTTGTAAACAGGGAGAGAAGTATCTGGTTGCTTGATCAGGAGGCGGTTAACAATGACCGGTGATCTTCGCTTTGCTCGCTATGACGCTGTCCTGCAGATTTTAAACCAACCCCTGCCACCCTTCAAAATATTTCAAAGTCCTGTCATTGGTAAGTTTGTGAAACAATCTCAATTCTTAACCGGACACCTATGATCTCCTGTCTAACCTGCCTGCCGGCAGGCAGGAAATCTAACGATCTATTGTAACTTAGCCTGATTAATTCATGAATATTCGTAATAGCTTATTTTATGAATTATTCAGGTTAAAACATCCCCAAAACTTTCAATCCGGAAAAAAGTACAACTGCCAGAAGGATATACCGAATGTTTTTGGCCCCAATTTTACTGGCATTTCGTGACGCAAACCAGGCACCTACAGCATTTCCTGCCGCCAGCAGTATTCCGTACATCCATGCTACCTGACCGGCCGATATGAACACTATTAGTGCCACAAGGGTGAAAGAGAGAACCATTAATACCTTTACTGCATTGGCCCTTATGAGATTGTAACCGGCTCCAAGCACCAATCCTGCCAAAAGAAACAGGCCTACACCCGCTTGAATAAATCCTCCGTAAACTCCTATGAAAAAGAAGATAATGCTGTTTACAACGCGCGATTTAGTGGTTTTTACCTGTCCGGCTTGTCCTTTAATCCAGGCAGCGGGTTTTAGTAGAATTACAAAAAACATGACCACCAACAGTCCTCCGATGAAGTAATTTAGAATGTCTTCTTTGATCTCAACAGCGATTAAGGCGCCTGAAAGTGAGCCAAATAAGGTGGGGGTAATCAGTGACCATTCCTTTTTCGGTTGTAGTTCCTTTTGCTGAATGAAATTCCCTGTGGCTACAATATTCTGAACAATAACGCCAATGCGGTTAGTGCCATTGGCAACGGCAGGCGGCAATCCCATAAACATTAAGAGAGGCAGTGTGATGAGTGAGCCGCTTCCGGCAAGGGTGTTGATAACTCCTGCAGCCATTCCTGCGACTATTAGTATAATTGCATCTGTTAACTCCATCTATTATCAGGGCTTGAAAATTGGTGATTCTTTGAATGTAAATTACTCATATTCATATCTCCAATGGTTTTTATTTGAGTGTAAAGATAAATAATAAAAAAAACAGGTTGAATACTATCGCTTCAATATTAACAATCCCCTTTTCGTGAAACAGGAATACTTAGCCTGCTGAAAAAGTCAAAAGGGCAAAGTTTAAAAGCCGACCAATCGGAGGAGTATTGGAATATTGCTAAGGTTCAATAGATAGTTAGATTTTAAGATATTAGATTTAAGTAACCCCGCCGCGTGGAAGCCGGAAGCTGGAGGCTGGAAGTTAGAAGCTGGAAACTTTCGAATATAAGAAATTTTGATTCTTTTTGCGGCATATTTAAAAAACTAAGAAAATTATAAAAAACACATTTTAAGCGGTTTCTGATTTTGCTTAGATGAAAGATAAATCATAAACAATCGATAGTCAGCATGTTATACTGGAAAACCATTGATCTGTAAACAATTGATTCAAAGCTGATTGCAAAAGCTTCAAGGCTCTGGTTTAAAATGGCGATTCCCTAAATTCCTCGAATGCCCCCCTGTCGCTGAAAGCGGCAAATCCGAATAACCCTCCCGAATTTGTCGGGACAGGCTCTGGCGAGAGTCCCGGGGATTGGATAAACTATCTTCCCTGGTGTGGTATTTATTAAATTGGTTTACTTGAATTTTATGTGATTTTTTTCTTTATGCAAGGCGGGGTTTGCTAAGCATAGCCTTAGCTATGGTTAAAAGCTCCAACGAAGCAGAAAGGAAAAAAGCGCCTGAAATTAGTGAATGAATTTAGTGATTATCACACTAGCGCCTTCATCGAAATTGGGATATGGCCAAATTATTATTGTATTTTTGCCTGTCAGTTTAAAGGTGAAAATCATGAGTAAGGCTGTTTCCCGTATTCTATCACAACATTCAGAACGTATTATTGCTACCCGGCGAATAAAAGAGCGTCCCGCTGTTTTTGCAGATCCTCCCGGAGAATTGCATCCGGAGCTGAAAAAATGGATGCAGGAAAACGGATACAGGAGACTCTATTCTCATCAGTCCGAAATGTTTGAGAAGGCTCACGCCGGGAAAAGTGTAGTGATTACCACCGGAACGGCCAGTGGCAAATCATTGTCATTTTACCTCCCCGTAATGCAGCGGATTCTGGAGAATCCAGCTCGAAGAGCTCTTTTTATCTACCCAACGAAAGCATTAACAAAAGATCAGTACCGCAACATCAAAGAGTTTGTGGCATTTTTCGGTGAGAACCGCATTCAGGCAGGTGTTTATGACGGAGATACTTCTCCCAATGAGCGCAGTCGAATCAGGGCTCAGGCCAATATCATACTTACCAATCCCGATATGATTAACGCGGGCTTTCTGCCAAATCATAACAAGTACGGGTTTCCCCACATGTTTGCCAATCTGGATACCATCATTATTGATGAACTGCATGCTTATCGCGGGGCATTTGGGTCTCATGTTTCTAATGTTTTTCGGCGATTGTTGAGAGTTTGTGATTACCATGGCAATACACCACGTTTTCTGTGCAGTTCAGCGACCATTGCCAATCCGCAGGAGCTGGCTGAGAAAATTTGTCATCAACCTTTTGAGATTGTGGATCAGGACGGATCTCCGTCACCGGCTAAGCACATTCATTTCTATCAGCCCGAATATTTGGAAGAGGCACAGCGTAAGAAAGCCGTGAGTGAAGAGCTTAAAGTGATTCTTCCGGAGTTGATTTTGTCCGGTGTGCGCTCCATTACTTTCTGCCAGTCGCGACGTGAGTCGGAAATTGTTACCAAAGAGAGTCGCGATATATTGGCTTCCGACCCAATGCAATATGGGTTAGACATGTCTGATAAAATCTCTCCCTATCGTGGGGGGTATACTCCCGCTGAGCGGACCAGAATTGAAAAGGATTTGGTGGACGGGGCTTTGTTAGGTGTTGTATCCACCAATGCCCTTGAGTTAGGGATAGATATTGGTACACTTGATGCTGTTGTGATGGGTGGTTTTCCCGGTACCCGGGCAAGTTTCTGGCAACAGATGGGACGTGCCGGTCGAAAAGAGTCAGAGGCTCATGCCATTGTCATGTTAAAGGAGAAACCGCTTGATCAGTATGTGGGCAAGCATCCCGACTGGCTCTTACAGGCCGGATCGGAGAATGCCATCATCGACCGGGATAATTTGTACATCCAGCTTTCGCACATAAGAGCTGCATCTGCTGAATTACCGCTAACCATCGATGATGTTGTCTCGTTCCCCGATTTAGGAGAGATCATTCCCCTGTTGGTAAAGGAAGGGGAATTGGCAGAGCAGAATAATACCTTTCAATGGAGTGGTGACATTTCTCCGGCCCATGAAATCAGTTTGCGCAACATTACCGGGGATACCATAAAGATTGTGGATGAGGAGAAGGAGGAGACCATCACCATAGTGGATCTTATTCAGGCCAAAAAAGAGTTTTATCCGGGTGCTATTTATCTACACGACAGTGTTCAGTATAAATCCCTGAAGCTTGATTTGGAGACTAAAACAGCTTCTGTAAAAGAAGTTAGTTCCAATTATTATACGGAGCCCCACAAGCCTGGCAATATAACCGTTCTGGTGGAGCATGAACATGAAAAAGAATTCCGCATAAACCGGTTTTTTGGAGATGTACGCGTGACGGTATTGGTAACAGGTTTTAAAATGGTTGAGTTTAATAGCCATCAAAACCTGGGGTATACAGAACTTCCTGAGATATTGAGAACAAAAATGGAAACTGAAGCATGCTGGATTGAAATCCCGGATATTGTTGTACGCACTTTTGTTGCCACAGGGAAGGCGCCCTCTCTGGAGCAGGATGCGCAGTCAGAGAAAGTGCCCGGTTTCGACTACAGTCAGGGGCTGGTACATTGTTTAAAAGCTGCAGCATCCATGCGCGTAATGGCCACCGACAGTGATTTGGGAGGGGACATTTTTTCGTTTGTGGATGCAGAGTCATCACGAAACAAATATGCCGTTGTGCTTTACGATGGATATCCCGGAGGACTTGGCTTTTCAGAGAAAGTATTCGAATTTATTGATGAGATTATCCGAAATGCCGGTAATTTACTGAAAAATTGCAGCTGTAAAAAAGGATGTCCGGTTTGTGTGGGCGATCACCGGATTGATAAATATTTGATATTGTGGGCTCTTCGTAATTTTTACAAAGAACTGCCTTCACCTGTGCCCGGTGTTTCTAATGAAATTAGCAACCAGGCAGGAGGGCAGGAATTGCCCAAAATGGCATGGATGGACGTTAAGAAAAACTGGGGCGATCTTCTTGGGCGATTTAATAGTGAGAATCGTTTTGGTGCAAAGTTTCTGAAGGAGGTACGCAATGTGGATCAAACCCCCGAAACCATTGTTTTGTATTTGCCACCCGGCATTATGAAAATTGCCAATTCAGAAACGGTCATAAAGGGATTAAAATCCGAGTTGGCAAAGGTGGTTGAAGTTCCTGGTTCTTTTTCGTTGTCATTCAGATCTGCAAGTGAGATTGATCCCAAAAAAGAGATGAAATTACGTCGAATGATGGGAGGGGACGGGGAATCAAATTAATCTTCTTCTTTCTTTAAAAGAACCTGGGCAAATGCCCTCGAGAAAGATTTTTCGCCAAAAGCTTCGAAGAAACAAATTACTTCTTTCTCATCAATAGATGAAATTTTTCCGGTGCCATACTTTTTGTGCTTTACCGTCATGCCGGTTTGCCATTGGTCTGCCTCCATGGGAATATTGCTTTCCTCTTCCTCCTTTGCCGATGTTTTTCTTTTTAATAAGGCATCCGGGATCGCATTTAAGAAGTAGGAGGGTTCTGCATTAGCATTTCGCCCGGAGGGTTGGGCATGCCAGCCGATCTCCACATGGTCTTTTCCTCGGGTCATGGCTACAAACAGCAGGCGCTTTTCCTCTTTCAGGTTTTGACTGCCTTTCTGGTGCTGTTCCAGAGGAATAATGCCGCTATTGGCTCCGGAGATAAATACCCGGTCAAATTCCAACCCTTTGGAGGCGTGAATGGTGAGCAGGTGAACACCATTTTTCTCCTCTTTGATACGGTCATTAATCATAAAGGTACCTTCAAGAATCACCTGATCAATGGCTGCCGGAAAAAAGGATTGTTGATCACCCCAGCCTTTTTCATAAATGTAATGGGTGATTTGTTCCCATGCATTTGTAACGGATGCTATATATTCCTGATGATATATTGAGGTTGGCATTAATATATTTCTCAGCGCCAGGAAGTCAATTAGTTGTTTTGCAGATGCGTCTGTTTCATTAAAGAAGTCGACCATGAACTTTTCAGCCCGTTCCAATAGTCGGATTTGATTGGCGGGGGGCATTTTTCGATTTTTCAAATGCTGCATCAAGGTTTGCAGTGCAGTTGTTTTGGCAGGTCGATGAAGGAACTCAATTATCAATTTCTTGCTCTGCTTGACGGCTCCAAAAGTTGGATCACAAATAAGTGCCAGGCAAGCGTCTACATCATTGGGGTTGAGACAGACCTTAAAAACCTGCAGCAGAAAATTTTGAGCCGGGTTTTCGTGTAATTTGTTTCGCTTGACTAACTGGTATGGAATATCTGCCTGCGATAATACTGTTTCTACAATTTTTATTTGCTGATGGGTGCGAAATAATACGGCTACTTTTTCAAGTTGAACATTTTCCTGTTGTAGTAATGATAGTTGTTCCCGGAGATAATAGGCTTCTTGTTGGTCGTCGAAATGCCGAACCAGTTCAATCGCCTTGCCTTTTTGTCGTGTAGGAACAAGCGTTTCTGTTCTGCCACTAAGTAATGTTTCGGCAGCCGATAAAATAGAGCCTGTACTACGATAATTTTGTGGGAGTTCCATCCAGGTTGCATTCCATCGGGCGTAAATCTCTTCAAACAGATGGTCTTTACTTCCACGCCATCCATAAATACTTTGATTTTGATCCCCCACCACAAAAGCGTTGGAATTTTCTTTGCGAATGTTTTCAATGAGTTCCAGCTGGGCCTCATTACAGTCCTGAAACTCATCTACAATAACCCATTGGGGGGATACGGCCACTTTTTTATTGAGCAGTTGATTGCATAGGGTGATGAGGTCGTCAAAATCCATGGTATTGAGTACCCGTTTTTCGGCCTCTGCCATGACCATCAATTGTGAAAAATCATCAGCGGTTTTCATGTTACCCATCATAATCTCGCCTGATGATCGGTATTTTTCCTGTCGTTTGGCCAGCTGATTTTGATACTTTACATTCAGGTTGGTCTGAGATATGAGTCTTTGCAGGAATTTCTGCTTTCCTTGCTCATCCATGATGAGAAAGCCGGGTTTAAAACCGAGTGTTTTCAAATCCGGGTGCTCTTCCAAAAACTGGCGTGCTACGGAATGAAAAGTGCCGAAATATCGCAGTTGCTTATTGATTTCAGTATCGGCTTTTCCCATGAAGGCAGCTATTCTTCCCTTAATTTCCCTGGCGGCCTTGTTGGTAAAGGTCAACACGATCATCTTATCGAAGGGAACTTTCTGTATAAAGTGTAAAAAGAAGACCTTGGCTGTCAAAACCGTGGTTTTGCCGCTTCCCACCATGGCTGAGAGGATGGTATTTTGGACCGGATGAAAAACAGCATGTCTCTGGTGCTTGTTTAGCCTTTCAAAGGTCTTTCCAAGTTTGGCATCCAGTTTTCTGATGGCTTCTATCTTTTTGTGATAGTCAGAATTGGGATGACTGATATCCGGGGTAAACGCAGGTTGTACAGAACGTCCTTCCGCTTCAAAGGCATTGGTCAGCTGTTCGTAGGAGTTCTCTCCCGGGTGCTTTAGTTTTGAACGAAGACGTCTGTAACTCATAGAAGTTTAGTCTTTGGTTGCTTTTCAGCCTGGAATATCAGAAAAAATCGTCAGAAACGAGCATTGCAATGATTGCCTAAAAGAGAATGTAAACAATTCACCATGCGAGTTCCCTGCCTGCCGGACAGGCAGGCAACCTACCTTAATAAACAAATTTTATACGGATGAATGAAAAAGGGATGAATTAGTCGTAACTGACCAGTTCATCCCTTTTTAATGTTATCATGATATTGATTCACTCACTTGCTTGGTAGTGCGATCGCAAAATACTATTTCATATTTTACATCCCTTTTTCCTTTATGCATCGTTAAAATTTTGCACCGTAGCTATGGCTATGCTTTAAAATTTTGCCTTGCAGAAAGAATAAATGAAAGCAAAATATTTGAAACACTATTTAGCGAACGCACTACTAGTCAGCAAACATGGGGAAATCTTTCATCATATTATTCACTCTTTCTTTTACTGAATTAAGAGTGGCTTCGTTGTCAGGGTCGCTCAATACTTCGTCGAGCAGATCTACAACCGGAGCCATGTGCTCTTCTTTCAAGCCTCGGGTGGTCAGGGCTGCAGTTCCAACCCGAATACCTGATGTCTGGAAAGGAGATCGGTCATCGAAAGGCACCATGTTTTTATTGATGGTAATATCAGCCAATACCAATGTGTTTTCGGCTTTCTTCCCGGTCAAATCAGGAAATTTGGTACGCAGGTCGATCAACATGCTGTGGTTGTCTGTGCCACCCGAAATGATTTTGTAACCTTTTTCGATGAAGCACTCTGCCATTTTTCCGGCATTTTTCTGAACCTGCTTCTGGTACTCAATATATTCGGGTTGTAAAGCCTCGAAGAAAGAAACGGCTTTTGAAGCAATAACATGCTCAAGGGGCCCTCCCTGAATGCCCGGGAATACAGCAGAATCAAGCAATGATGACATTTTGCGAACGACACCCTTCTTGGTTTTAATGCCCATGGGGTTGTCAAAGTCTTTGCCTATCAGAATGATACCACCACGAGGCCCACGCAGTGTCTTGTGTGTGGTAGAGGTTACGATGTGCGCATGCTTCACCGGATTGTTCAACAGACCTGCGGCAATCAAACCGGCAGGGTGTGCCATATCAATCATCAAAAGAGCGCCAACCTTATCAGCAATAGCTCTCATGCGCTCGTAATCCCAGTCACGTGAATAGGCTGAGGCTCCACCAATAATCAGTTTTGGTTTGTGCTCAACAGCCAGTTCTTCCATCATGTCGTAGTCTACGGTTCCGGTTTCTTCCTTTACTCCGTAGGCAATAGGATGGTAGAGACGTCCTGAACTATTCACAGGGGAACCATGCGAAAGGTGACCTCCGTGAGCAAGATCCAGACCAAGGAATTTGTCGCCCGGATTCAAAACAGTCATAAGTACTGCCATGTTTGCCTGAGCCCCACTGTGAGGCTGAACGTTGGCCCATTCTGCATCAAAAAGTTCCTTCAGGCGCTCAATGGCCAGATTTTCGCTGTCGTCAACAACTTCGCAACCGCCATAATAACGTTTACCCGGGAGACCTTCAGCATACTTGTTGGTCATGCATGATCCCATAGCATTCATTACCTGCTCGCTTACAAAGTTTTCTGATGCAATCAGCTCAATGCCGTATAGCTGGCGCTGATGTTCCTTTTCAATAAGTTCAAAAATTTTGTCGTCTCTCTTCATTTTTCGTAAAGTTAGGAGCCTTACATTAGATGGTTAGGTTTTAGATGATAGAGATTAGAGGGAGTCTTTTTTTATGCTTTTTGTTTTCAAAAGCGCCTGCAATCCTATATATCTATCAAGTAACCAGCTTTGAAAGAAGGCCATATTTTACTTAGTTAATTTTGATTCAAAGGTAATAATTGATTGTCAGATTTTAACTTAAAATCACTCCCTCTCAGATAAAATTTCAGGTTTATCCTGAAATTTTTAGGTAAATAATCTTTTGGGCGACTATTCAACCAGACTGATTTTTTGTAAATCAAATGAACTACTCACTAAAATCTATAAACTACTCTCTATTATTCATCCGAGAAGTGAATCAGCACCCTTCTGTAAACCGAGAATATTTTTGATTTGGAAACAAACCCTAAATAGCGCCCCTGTTCTACTACAGGCAGATTCCAGGCTCCGGTTTCTTCAAATTTTCTCATGACTTTGTCCATTGATTCACCCGATTCAATAAATGCAGGTGGTATGGTCATAAGCTTTTGTACTGTTGTGGTATTATACATTTCATTATTGAACATGATTTCACGAATATCATCCAGCAGTACAATACCCAATAGTTTCCCATCTTCATTTACAACGGGAAATATGTTACGCCGTGCTTTGGCAATTACTTTTACCAGTTCGCCTAATGTTTGATTGGGGTGGACGGTTTTAAAATCTGTTTCCAATACTTTGTTGAGGCGCATGAGCGTTAGTACGGCTTTGTCTTTATGGTGAGTAAGCAATTCTCCTTTCTTGGCCAGGCGCTTGGTATAGATGGAATGTGGCTCAAAATACATAATGGTAAGATAGGAGACCGTCGATGTCAAAATCAGGGGGATAAACATCGCATACCCGTTGGTTATTTCTGCAATCAGAAAGATTGCTGTCAATGGTGCATGCATGACACCAGCCATCAAGGCGGCCATACCTGCAAGCGTAAAGTGTGACTCCGGTAAATTAACCCACCCGAAGCTGTTAAGTGACCGGGCCATGAAAAATCCGGCCACACCTCCTGTAAAGAGGGTTGGGGCAAAAATACCTCCCACACCACCACTGCCATTGGTAGCCGCCGTAGCTATAACCTTAAAGGCAATGAGTAATAACAGGAAGCCTAAAATCAGGAGGTTGTTGTCTTTTAAATGATAGAAAAAGGTGTTTTCTACCAATGCATCTGTGTTGCCACTTAGCAGTGCTGTGATGGTGGTATAACCCTCACCGTAAAGCGGGGGGAAAAGAAATATTAAAAGACTGAGAATGAGTCCTCCGGTTAAGAGCTTGACAAAGGGATTGCGGATTTTTGATATTTTTTCTTCAGAATACATGCTTCCCCATGTCATATAAAGTGAAATCAGTCCGCCAAGCACTCCTAATACTGCATACCAGGGAAGGTTGTTGAGAAGGAACTGGTTTTCTAGGTGGAATGCAAATTCAGCCCCTTTGCCAAGGAAAAAATAAGTGATGGTGGTGGCGCTCACCGCTGAAATAAGTAGCGGAACAATTGATGCCATGGTCAGATCCAGCATTAAAACCTCAAGCGTAAAAACCAGTCCGGCAATGGGGGCTTTAAAAATTCCGGCGATGGCACCTGCGGCTCCACATCCCACCAAAAGTGTAATGGTTTTGTAGTTGAGGTGAAACATTCGTCCCAGCGATGACCCAATTGAAGCACCGGTAAGCACAATGGGGGCCTCAGCTCCAACCGATCCGCCAAAACCAATTGTGAATGTACTTCCTATGACGGAGGAATATGAGTTGTGTGGTTTAAGGTGACCACCTTTACGGGAAAAGGCATGAAGTATTTTGGTGACACCGTGACTAATATTGTCTTTAACGAAGTATTTGGAAAACAGTACGGTAATAAAAATACCGATCAGTGGATAGGCCAGATAGAGCCAGTTTTGATGCTCTAATGCAAAGCCCTCGGTGAGCAACTGGTGGGTTTGATGAATGGTATTCTTCAGTATTACGGCAGCCAGTCCGCTTCCAATACCAATTACAAAACTCAGAAAAAGAGTGAAATGCTTTGGTGAAATATTTTTTACCCGCCATACAAGAAAGCGTCCTAAAAGTCTTGATGCTGTTTCCATGAAGACATCCCCTGGATTAAATTATTTTTATTGGTACTACATAACCTGAGCGGAAATATAAACAGATATAAAAATGTTGTTTATATAAATTCCTTATCTCAGAGAGTCAGTAACTTTTGGGTGTTAGCTGACTGATTCTATTGATGTAACAGCTTTTTGCTGAGTTTTGAATATTTTGGCAGGTTGGAGAAAAGGTTGTTTAAAATCGCATTCAAACATTCCGGCAATATGGGCGAAAATTGATGGTGTTTTGAGACCGGTGTTTTTATTTTTGCCCGGGTTTAGGAAACGAAAAAAATATGCAATCAGGATTAAGTTTGTCCGGAAAATTTTATGGTTTTAATAAGTTGATGCTTAAAGTGCAGGCTTTTTTTGTCCGGGGTTATTTTTTCAAGGCGCAAAGGTACTCTTTTGAAGAGCGATAATCAAAAAATGCTGTGTTAAATAATGTTCGTTTTCCCCAGATGCGCGGGTAGCAAAAAAAACGGACAGTCTTTTTCAGTATTGACTGTCCGTTTTACTAAAAATCAAGATTTTTGCTTAACCTTATTTGTTTGGAATATTTTTCAGTGTTTCCACCAGGAAGTCCCAAAACTTTTTAACGGTTTCCACATTTACTTTTTCATCCGGGGAGTGAGGAAAATTGATGGTTGGGCCAAATGAGATCATATCCCAATTAGGATAGGCGCTTCCCAAAATGCCGCATTCCAGTCCGGCATGTATGGCTTTAATTTCCGGTATTATTCCCCAATTATCTTCATATACTTTCTGCATGGTCTTCAGTATCTCTGATGCCATATTAGGTTTCCATCCGGGATATTGGCCATCAAACCAGACATGAGCCCCACCCAGTGAGAAGATGCTTTCAAGAGTAGACTCAACATCTTCTTTGGCAGTATCCACCGAGGAGCGGATCAGTGCTTTGACCTCTACCTCTTTAGTATGGGATTTGACGATGGCCAGGTTGAGAGAGGTTTCAACCAACCCGGGCATTTCTGTGCTCATACGGATGACACCATTGGGGCATGCCTGAATTGAGTTAATCAGGTCGTCCTGGGTCATTTCGTCCATGACGAAATGAGGTTCTTCGATATCTTCAATTTTAAGCCTCAGACCAGGTTCTGCGCCTTTTAATTCATTGGCAAAAATTTCTTCAAAGTGTTTAACTGAAGCCTGGACGTCTTCCAATTTTTTGTTGGGTACCGCAATCTCAGCAAAAGCTTCTCTGGGAATCGCATTTCGCAAACTTCCGCCATCAACAGATGATAGTCGTACGTGATCATTAATTACCAGATGTTTAAGGAGCCGGAAAAGGAGTTTGTTGGCATTTCCTCGCTGAAGAACAATGTCCATACCTGAGTGGCCGCCTTTCAATCCTGTGAGGCTTATTTTCATGGCCTGATGTTGGGCCGGGAATTCTTCCTCCATGAAAGTAAAAACCGCGTTGGCATCGGTTCCGCCGGCACATCCAACATATAGTTCACCTTCGTCTTCCGAATCCATGTTGATGAGGATGTCTCCTTTCAGAATCCCCGGTTTTAAAGCGTTGGCTCCTGTCATCCCGGTTTCTTCGTCAACTGTGAAAAGGGCTTCTACAGGCCCGTGCTTCAGATCTTTGCTTTGCAGTACTGCCAGTGCTGCAGCAACACCCATACCGTTGTCAGCCCCGAGGGTTGTACCGTTGGCTTTTACCCAGCCATCCTCTTCAAAAGCTTCGATGGGGTCCTTGTCAAAATCATGTTTTTTATCGCTGTTCTTTTGTGGAACCATGTCGAGATGGCCCTGTAAAACTACTCCTTTGGCATTTTCCATCCCCGGAGTAGCGGGCTTTCGAATAATCACGTTGCCTACTTCATCCTTTATGGTTTCAAGGCCCAGTCTTTTCCCTTCTTTTTCGACAAAATCGATGGCAGCGCCTTCATTTTTTGAAGGTCGTGGAATTTGCGAGAGGGCCTTAAAATACTTCCACAGCGCGTTTGGTTCTAATGATGCAATATTCGTGTTCATTTTTATACGGTTATTTGGTTTTTATTTCAAGTATGGCTCCGGTTTTGGAATCCATTTTTACAGCTGTATCAGGGTTGTCAAGCAGTGATGCCGGCAATTGATGCATGCTTCCAAATTGACCGACGAGTATTTCTTTTTCATTCAGCAATACAGTGCGATCAATAATTTTAACAGTAGCCTTGGCGGGTCTGCAATAGTATAAGCCGGAACGTTCCTTTTCTTCTTTTTGGGTTTGGTCTATTTGGGGTAAATCCGGTTCCTTATCTTTTGTGTCTGCCTGAACTTCAATGTAAACAGGTGTTCCACTCATGTCGATTGTATTTGTAAAACCTTTTTGAGAGGAAAATCGACACAATACCTGATTGGCAGGTTGGCCGGGATCTGGCAGAAAAGTGAATGTTTTAGTAACGGAGGTGGTTTGCCTTTTACCTCTGAATAAAGAGAGGTATTGACTCTCAAGACGATCGATTTCTTTCAAAAGCCTTTCGTAGGCTCCATTATCCGGAGGTAGTTTTTGCATATCACTTTCGATCAATCTTCTACGGGCATCTCTCAACCGGTAAATTTCGGCTGCTACTTCTTCCGCAGTGGCAGCACTGGAAGTTTTTATCAATTGTTCCTCGGTGAATGGGATGTCATTAAACGACATATCCTCTTTATCAGTGCTTTCTGGTTTTCTGAGTTCAACCTCCTCCTCTTCAAGAGTTTTTTTTGTGATGCCTGATAGGTTTAGCCCTTTTAAGATGCCATCAGGAGTGAGATTAACCGCAGCTCCTGACGGGGTGCCTTCTGATGTTATATAAAAGGTACGGTCAGGATCGGGGATGCTTGAGGTTGATATTTTTGCTCCGTTAATTGTCCAATAAGTTTTGTCCTCGGTTATGATGTCCGTGAGGTTTAAAAATCTTTGGGAATATCGATAGTAAGGGCCTTTTTTTTCAACGGTTTCGGTAGCCGTGATTTCAACTTTTATTATGGTTGATGGCAGATTGTAAATGATTCCGTCTGAAATGGACTGGTCTTCCTTAGCTAATGAGAAGTCTGCTCTGGAAATCGGTTGCTGAGAGCTACAGGCCCCCAGAATAAAAAGCATTATTAAGAAAAAAATATTCTTCATGGCTCTCTGAATTGACATTGTAATTAATATGATATTTTTTCTAATTCTTTAGATACCGAACGGTTGATAAGGCTGCTTTATTATTTGTCTTAATCCTAATGCCGGTTCGACAAATTTTTTAACAAAAACCAAAGTTAGTAAAAATAGAATGGCTGCGGAACTATTTTCATGTCGCATGAGCAAAGGCTGGACCAAGGTTTTTGATGATGTCTGTGGCAATCGTCCCTCTTTGGCCATCTGCTGAGGCGAAATCACCTGCCAATCCATGCACATAAACAGCTATTCGTGCTGCATCGAAAGAGCGAATGCCATTGGCCAGCAGGGCAAGAATTATTCCGGTCAAGGTGTCGCCACTTCCTGCTGTGGCCATCCCCGGGTTACCAGTAGTGTTGAAACTTACTTCCCCGTTTGATGAAATTACAGCTGTGTAAGCACCTTTTAAAACCAGCACTACTTTATGCTTTTTAGCAAAATCGATGGCCACTTGAAGTCTGTGATAATCATCTTTTACCGGGCCTGTCAGGCGCTCAAACTCCTTTGGATGAGGTGTGAGAACCGTTTCCTGAGGCAGATGATCCAGCATTTCGGGATCTGAACTGAGAATGTTTAATCCATCGGCATCAATCACTAATTTTTTGTTGTGGGCAGCAGGGAGAAGGTCTTTTAGCGCTCTGTGCGAGTTCACCTGAGTTCCCAGGCCGGGGCCAATTCCAATAGCAGCAAATGCATCCAATGAAGGGAATTCTGTAAACATAAGGTCCGATCTGTCTACACTCATCATGGCTTCGGGAATGGCGGTTTGCAAAATGGATACCGCACTGTGTGGGACATGCGTGGTGAGTAACCCTACCCCTGAGCGAAGGCATGCTTTTGACGCCAGTAATGCAGCTCCTGTTTTTCCATAACTTCCGGCAATAAGTAATGCATGCCCCATGGTGCCTTTGTGGGCGAATTTGGGGGTGACAGGCATCATTTCATTAATTTCTGAAGGCTCCACTATTCGCCAGGGGGTAGCTGTTGCTTTTATTTTTTTACTGCTCAAACCGATGGGGAGTAAAACCCATTGGCCCACTTGTCCCTGATTTTCCGCGAATAAAAAAGCCAGCTTTGGCATTTGGAAGGATAAGGTAAATGTGGCTCTTATGATATTTTTACGGTTATTGTCGCTGTTGTCTTCACAAAAAAGCCCGGAAGGCACATCGACTGCGATTATCTGCGAGAAGTGATTGTTGATGAATGTGACAATTTTCGAAGCTTTCTCATTTAAGGGGCGGTTTAATCCTGATCCAAACAACCCGTCTATGGCAACCGTGTTTTCAGGCATATCTTCCGGCAGGGGATGTGTGGAGAGATCAATTATTGTGGAGGCGGATGTGTTTTTTAGTCGCTGGAGATTTTGGGCAGCATCAGGTGATAATTTCTCGGTGCGGTACAGACAGGTAATTACTTCACGACCATCCTTAATGAGCATGCGGGCAATTGCCAATGCATCACCCCCATTGTTTCCGGGGCCCACAAAAACGGCAAAGTTTTGGTTTGGATAATTTCTCGAAATCCACCGCCAGGCTTTATATGAAGCCCTTTCCATTAATTCGATAGAGTCAATAGGTTCGTTTTCAATTGTATATCTGTCAACCTCGCCGGTTTGATTTGATGTAAGTATTTTCATATTGCTGTTTTTCTTTTTTTCTTCGTAAAGATTTTTTTTGTCAATGAAATCAGGGTGTTGATCTGAAATCAGAAATGTAATAATCTAGTGTCAAGTCAAGTGTAGAAAGCTTTCTGTGCTGTGTTAATTTTAAAAAAAATTGCCCCTTTTAATCACAATATGAGAAATAACACTTTAAACTTTGGTTACAAAATGTATTTTTGTACCACTGTGTTTTTCAAATGTTTTTCTAAAGTCGGGTTAATGCGTTGTTTCGCAGTTATCTGCGGTTTTAGTTAGGGGGTTGTTTAAATAAAAACAACAAACACTTTCAAACCAAAAGACACTCAAATCATTAAAATGTTTGAAAAAAATAATAAAAAAAACGATTGAATAGCAAATAAACCTAAATTAAAAAGCAAAAGAATGGACACAACATCACAAAAACATCCCCAGGGACTGTGGGTGCTGTTTTTCACAGAAATGTGGGAGCGGTTCAGTTATTACGGGATGCGTGCCCTTTTGGTACTGTATCTTACTTCGACTATCGTAAACGGCGGATTTGCCTATGCCGAAAATCATGCGCTTGAAATCTATGGAATTTTCACAGGTTTGGTTTATTTGACCCCTATTCTTGGTGGTATCATTGCCGACAAGCTGATAGGACAGCGCAAATCCATCATCATTGGTGGGGTTATTATGGCACTTGGACAGGCAGCTTTGGCCTACTCCGAATATATAGCTGTTCCCGGTGGAGGAGGGGATGCTTTACAGGTGTTACGTGAGTATTGGCTATTTATCGGACTTGGATTGCTTATTATAGGTAATGGTTTCTTTAAGCCCAATATTTCGACAATGGTAGGGCGCTTGTATGCAGACGGAGATCCCCGGAAAGACTCCGCATTTACTATTTTCTATATGGGTATCAATCTTGGGGCATTTCTGGCTCCATTTATTGCCGGTTACCTTGGAGAAGAAATTGGTTGGTCATGGGGTTTTGGTTCAGTCGCCGTGGGAATGGTTCTTGGAACTGTTTGGTTTTGGGCACAGCAAAAGAAACTGGGCACTATCGGATTTGGCCCTAAAAGGAAGTTTGATTCCGAGACCGCCACATTAAATGGCCGCGACTGGGTCGAGATCTGGGTTTGGATTGCAGGAATTGTTGGTTTTATTTACCTCTTTGTAAAAACCTGGTGGACATTGCCTGAGGAATTAACTACATGGATTGTTCGAATTGTAGCACTTGCCGCTGTTACCATTGTGGCTTACATGGTAATAAAAAATACTACGGGAAAAACGGAATGGAGCCGCATTGGAGCCATTTTGGTGTTTTGTTTCTTTAATATCTTTTTCTGGTCCGGTTTTGAGCAAGCTGGTGGTACGTTCAACCTTTTTGCCCGTGATATGACTGACCGGATGGTTTTTAGTTTTGAAATTCCACCTTCCTGGTTCCAGTCTGTTAATGCTGCGATGATTGTTGGTCTGGCTCCGGTATTTTCTTTGCTTTGGGTATGGCTTGGACGCCGCAATCCTAATACGCCTGTGAAATTCGGACTTGGATTAGGCCTGTTGTCTCTTGGATTTGTGGTAATGTATGCTGCCGATACTACCGCATCAGTTAACAATCTGGTAAGTCCAATGTGGCTGGTAATGGTTTACCTGCTTCATACGATGGGCGAGCTTTGCCTGAGTCCTATTGGATTGAGTATGATCAGTAAACTTTCACCTCCGAAAATTACGTCCTTAATGATGGGACTGTGGTTTGGCTCCACAGCTTTGGCCAACTATCTGGCAGGAGCATTGAAAGGTATCCTGGAGAACTATCTGCCCGACATGAATTTATTCCTGTTCCTGGTTATCACTTCAGGTTCAGCAGCATTATTGCTGTTCGCCATTTCACCGTGGTTGAAAAAACTAATGCGCGGAATCGACTAGTTTTATTTAAGTCGATGATATATTAGCAAGGGTTGCCCGGGTTTGGGCAGCCCTTTTTTCGTTTTAAGCAACAGGCTTATTGATTTTACTCATTAAGTAAGCGGAGAAACAAATTCTAAAAAAGTGAAAAGTTTGAGGGTTTTAGGGGTAGGTCCCCTCCAGGCAATTTGCATTGTTTTTTTATCTGTTTGCATTGTCTGTTAACCTCCGTTTATGAGTAATTTGTCTAAAATATAAAGCAAAATGATACTTTTTAAAAACAAAAGAATAGAGCTACAGTTGTTATTGGTATAGTTTTCTTTTAATCCAATTCAGAGGTTAAAAACGGAATCCATGCTATTTAACTCGTTTATTTTCTTTGTCTTTCTGGGAGTCGTTCTTCCGATATTTTATTTTCTTCCGACCAGACAAAGCAAGAATATTTTTTTGGTGGCTGCCAGTTATTTCTTCTATGGGTATTGGGATTGGCGGTTTTGTTCTTTACTGGCTGTCTCCACTATTATTGATTATTTAGTGGGCCGAAAAATGCATCAAACCTCAAATGTCAAAAAAAGAAAAGGCCTTCTGGCCATTAGCCTTTTGGCCAATCTGGGAATTCTTGGTTTCTTTAAATATTTCAACTTCTTTGTGGATTCATTCCAAATGCTAACTGAACGCATGGGATTGCATCTGGATTATCTTCATTTAACAATCATTCTTCCGGTCGGTATATCATTCTATACCTTTCAAACTCTTTCCTATACCATTGATATCTACCGAAAAAAACTGAAGCCCACGCATAATTTTGTGGATTTTGCTTTATTTGTTTCCTTTTTTCCGCAATTGGTGGCCGGGCCAATTGAGCGGGCCAGAGCTCTGCTGCCGCAGTTGTCTGAAAAGTTGAAACCAAACAGGGAGCAGATTCAACAAGGCATAGTGCTTATTGTTATGGGGTTGTTCCGCAAGGTCATGATTGGCGATACCGCAGGACGATTTGTGGATAATATTTTTCAGAACCTTGAATTGTATAAATCGGTTGAGATTCTGGCTGCTCTTATTCTCTTTTCGGTTCAAATCTACGCCGATTTTTCTGGGTACAGTCATATCGCACGTGGAACAGCAAAATTACTGGGAATTGAGTTGATGAAGAATTTTCAACAGCCTTATTTGTCAAGAAATATCACTGAGTTTTGGAGACGATGGCACATTTCACTTTCCTCCTGGCTAAAGGATTATCTGTACATCTCTTTGGGAGGCAACCGAAAAGGTAATATCCAAACCTATATAAACCTGATGCTAACCATGTTGCTTGGAGGATTATGGCATGGGGCCAGCTGGAATTTCGTGATTTGGGGCGGATTACACGGACTTTACCTGGCGGTTCATAAAATGTTTCTGGGCAATAAAAAAATTGAAGCTCAAAATATGGATTCTGTCAATTTCAGAAATGTATTTAATATATTCATCACCTTTGTACTGGTGCTTATTACCTGGCTTTTCTTTCGATCTACTTCCTGGGATACTACAACTTTGTTTATTAGTAAGTTGGTAAACTGGGAGCAAAGCGAACACACACTTCTTTTTGTAACGGTGACTTTGGCTTATCTGGCAATGACTTACTTGCTTGATGTTTTGGAGTACTCTTCCCGCAGGCATACTTATCTGTTGAAAATCCGGTCGCATGGTGTTAAATTGGGGGTATTGTCGGCGATGTTCTTTATTACCCTGGTATATATGTTTCAGGCTGAGCCCGCGCCATTTATATATTTCCAATTCTAAAAGAAGTAATTATGAAAAAGGAAATATTTTTATTTGCAATAGCTTTCATTATCACTTTTTTAATTTCTGAAGTGTTCATCAGAACCACTCATCTGGCTTCTGTGTCTTATACCGATTTTTATGAAGATATTGGCAGGGCACGTCGACAGAATTTCAATTATGTATTTTTTAACGAGGGTTTCGGAATTGGTGAATTTAATGAATTCAGATACAGTGGGGAGGGGATTCCTCCTGAAAAAGACTCCAATACCATTCGGATTATTCTCATGGGGGATTCATATGTTGAAGCCCTTCAGGTGTTTGATCGTCATTATTTTGGAAATATTGCAGAGCAATTCTTAAGTGAACGTTTTTCTGATACGGATTTTGAGTTGCTCAACTTCGGTCGAAGCGGGTTCGATCTGGCCAATGTTTATGCCTATCATAAGACTTTTGCAGAAAATTTTAATCCTGACTATATTCTTTACTTCATTACCAGGGGAGATTTAAAGCCTAAGAATGAAGACCCTTTAAGACCTAAGCTGCAGATTCAAAATGACAGTCTGGTGGTGGATTTTGATTTTCCGGAACAGGAACTTAAGCTTTTTGAGACCACTAAATTCTTTTTGCAGGAGTCAGCCATTGTTAACATGCTCAATAATGGCAGAAAGAAAGCAGAAAGTATTCCTGTTGGTTCAATTCTACTTGGAAAAGTTTATACATGGATGCAACCTGCTGCTGGTGTATCTGAAGAAATGGAGGCAACAGAGACTGAAAATTATGAGATTAATCCGGTAACCCAAAAAATCATTCAATCAATCGATCCTGACAGGATAATTGTTTTTAACAGGAGTTTCTCTGATTTACCTGTAGAATTTGAAATTCTTTGTCATGATAATAATGTGAGGCTCTATGACCTTGGGCAATCGTTAGATTCATTACGCCAAACCGGACAAGACCCGGTTGCATGGCCTGTGACAAATAAATACGGCCACTGGAATCATCTGGGCCATCGTTTCGTGGGGGAAGAAGTCGGTCGTTATCTTTCAGGAATTCTGAAAAAAGAGTATGTCAATAACTTTGAGTAAGGAAATAATGAGGCATATAATCAATTGATTAGGAGTGACGGGTGTTTTCTGTAATGGTTCTTAATTTTTCTTGTTTACTTAGGGCTTGCTGAGAAATGCTTATATGTCTACGCGTCAACACATTGAGTGTGCTTTAACAAGAATGAAGTGCAAGGATGTTTGTTTGGAATCACAATTAGCTTTGCATTTGGGAAATTCTTTAGGATAAAATTTTAGTAGTTTTTGTTCTGAAAGATTGTTTAAAAACAGCTACGCATCTTAGTATTTAAAAGGCGCGCGGGCCCGTCCGTTTTCCGGGCCGGCGGTTGGCGAGAAGGCTTAATGGGCGACTTCCAGGCCTTGCGGGCTAGCCGGAAATTAAGCCTGATGCGGGTGGATAGGTTTAACCGGACTAGTCCCGATATAGGTTTTGTAAAGTTTTAGTTAAAAAACTCACAAAAACCATAATCGGGATTTGTTTCTTTTTGGGGCAATGCCAAAAAGAAAATCAATAAAAAAATAAAAATGAGGTTGCTGACTTTTTTAGCAATCCCTAATTGTTTATATAGCAACCTGTTATGACGCAATGCTCTGTTGAACTTTTATAATATATTCCTAATCAATTGTCTGAGGATATACTTTGATTTAAGCGAATACACAGGTTTTCAGTGTTGTGAGATTTGTCTTTCATCTAACCTGACTACCGCCAGGCAAGTGTCTAAAACTCTAATGATCTATAATATGAAGGGGATTAAAATTGAATTAAAATGGGCCGTTATTTTTGTAATTGCCAATCTGCTGTGGATGTATCTGGAACGTCTTGTCGGATTACATGATGAGCTGATTGACAAGCACGCTATACTTACGAATTTATATGCTATTCCTGCGGTAGCAATATATGTGTTAGCTTTACTGGATAAACGTAAGAACTATTACAACGGTATAATGAGCTATAAAGAAGGAGTCATATCAGGCTTAATAATTACCCTTATTGTAACGCTCCTTAATCCCGTATCCCAATATCTTACTTCAGAGGTTATTGCACCGGATTATTTTCCAAATGTCATTGATTACGTGTCTCGAACAGGGGAAATGACCCGGGCAGAAGCCGAGGCTTATTTTAATCTTCCGAGTTATATTTCGATGGGACTCATATATGCGCCTATAATGGGAATAATTACTACATTAATCGTTGCATTCTTTGCCAGGAAAAAGGGGTGACCGTTTCCTCTTCCACTGATATTACATCTTCGTCTTACTCAGATGCACACTCGTCATGGTTTTGTTGGTGATGGGTTGGCACTCAAATACTTTTGTCTCTCAGAAAATCAAAAAAAATTAAAACAATGAAGACAAGAGGATTATTTTTAGTGGTATTGCTTTTATTTTTGGCCAAAGGGTATGCGCAAGAAAACAAAAGCCGTTTTTCTTTTGAGTTAAACAGTGGCGTTTCATTTGCCACATCTGAATTGGGAGATGTTGAACTAAAACCTGGTTTTGGGTTTGAAGGTATTTTTCATTACAGGCTCCAGCAGCACTGGGGATTATATGCCGGTTGGGGCTGGAATAAGCTGACTTCTAAAGAGAAAATTTCCGGAGAGAATCTTGATTTTGAAGAAACGGGATATGTGTTTGGACTTCAGTATAAGCATCCCATATCCGAGCTTCCATTGAACTATTATCTTAGGGCCGGCGGTTTGTATAATCACATCGAGACAGAATCTACCGATGGAACCATTGTGGATGATACCGGTCATGGATTTGGATGGCAATTTGCGGGTGGCGTGGAAATTGGTCTGGGCAGCAAGTGGAGCCTGATGCCTGGCTTTAAATTTAATTCACTTTCCCGCAGTACAGATTATTTCGGAACTTCAACGGACCTTGATCTAAATTATTTATCTCTTCGTGTCGGTATTTTGAAGAAATTTTAGTCTCCTAATTAAATAATTGATAATTTCCACCAAATTTTAAATCGGTTCAAATTTCAATGCCTGGAAAGGTGGATGAAATCATCACTCTGATATTTTACCTCAGAAACCTGGTTGAATCAATTAAACCGGGTTTCTACTTTATTTAAATGTAAGACCAATTGTGCAGTATGTTTTTCAAACGGATACATAATTTTTTCCCTTTCCTAAAGTTGCTGAAATTGCTGATATTTCTTGCAATTGGTGTTCAGCTTGCGGTTATTGCTTATACTCATTTTAGCGGCTATTATATCCTTCAGGGATATGGACATTTCTTTACGCGCTTTGCAGTGGGGACTTCTTTAAGTTTACTGGCCAGTTTTTTTCTGGCCTATCCCGATCTTTTGCTTATCCAGTATTTCAATAAATTTTTACCCTGGGGAAAGAGGGTCTTTAAGCGACTTTTTTTTCAATTATTTACTTCTGTTTTTATTGCGGCCATTGTTGCGATTGGAATCACTCTTTTGTCGCACCAGATAAAGTCATTTGAAGAAGATCTGGGAGAGGTGTTGTATTATAATTCCCTGATTGCTTCTGTTGTAAACCTTATACTTATGACCATATTGGAAGGGGCAATCTATTTTGAGGAAAGTAAAAAAGCACAACAAGAAGCCAGCAATCTTCAGGAAGAGCTTTCTCAGATAAAGTTTGAGGTGCTGAAGAGCCAGATTAATCCGCATTTCATGTTTAACAGTCTTAATGTGCTTTCAGGGCTTATCAAAAAAAATCCTGATAAAGCGCAGGAGTTTGTGGATGAGTTTGCTCATATTTACCGGTATGTTTTGGATACTATTGAGCAACCTGTAACAACCCTTGAACTTGAACTGGATTTTATGCGGTCATATTTATTTCTACAACAAATAAGATATGGACAGGATTTGAAGTTTACTGAGAATATAGGTGGAGAGCTTTTGTCTGCTTTACTGCCACCCTTATCTTTGCAGGTCTTACTCGAAAATGCCATAAAGCATAATGTTGTGAATAAAGAAAATCCTTTGAAAATTGATATCTTTACAAGGGGCGATTGGTTAGTTGTGAGAAACAATATCCAACCCAAAACCACCAGCAAATCGACTGGATTGGGATTGAAAAACCTTAGAAAACGTTATGCTTTCATTGGAGATACGGAGCCTCATTTTAAGGTTGTTAACGGCCACTATGTAGTGATGCTCCCTTTAGTAATGAATGAAGACCAGGGTCTTTGACATTTTTGATATGAAGGTACTTATTATTGAAGATGAACAGGTGGCAGCCGAAAAAATGGAGAATATGCTTTCGGAAATTGATCCTGCCATTCAAGTGCAGGATCGACTCGGTTCGGTAAAAGAGTCCGTAAGTTGGTTTTCCAAAAATTCTGCAGATATTGTTTTTATGGACATTCAATTGTCTGACGGAATCTGTTTTGATATTTTTGAAAGGGTATCGGTAAATACACCTGTTATTTTTACGACAGCTTATGATCAATATGCCATCAAAGCCTTTGAAGTAAACAGTGTTTCATATTTGTTAAAACCTATCAGATTAAAAGATCTTAGAGAAGCTTTGGAGAAATTTAAGTCATTGAAGCATTCCCTGAGCATGGATTTGCAGTCGTTGGTGGCTCAGTTAAAAGGGAACGAACCTCCCTTTAGAAAGCGGTTTCTCATCCAGATAGGAGAAAAAATTAAAAAGATAGAGGTTGAGGAAATTGCTTATTTCTATGCCCAGGAAAAAGGGGTTTACCTGAAACTCTTTAAAGGCAACAGTTATCCGGTTGAATTTTCTCTCGATAAGCTTGAAAATATATTGGATCCGGAACATTTTTTCAGAGTTAACCGGAAATTTCTGGTCAACATGAAAGCCATACAAAACATGACGGCTTACTCCCGGGGAAGGATAAAAGTAGAACTCAACCCGCCCATGCATGATGGTTTTGAGGTGATTGTTAGTATTGACAGGGTTTATGGTTTTAGGAGGTGGTTAAATAGTTAGTGTCGGTCTATAAACTAAGCAAACAGTACCAAAATTTATGTGCGTTTTCAGGTTGTTTTTGGGAGCATGGGCCTGTGAATTAATATTATGCTAATTTTATTTTACAATACTTAGTTTAACTTTTACAATACATTTGTTATCAATTGTTTGCAGGTATGTGTTTGTTTGGGATAATGCACAGGTTTTCAGTGTTATAATATTTGTCTTACATTTCATATCTATCCCGAAGCATTCGGAACTAACGCTCTATTAACTTTATCAATCCATAAAAAGCAATCTATGAAAAAAATTCTTTTTCTTGGTCTTGTTTTCCTGTCAGCCTGTTTCCAAAAGGGCCCCGATGGAAAGTTGATTTTTACCGAAGCTAATTCACAAAAGGGATTTAATTTTCCATTCTTTCTTTTTATCCCCGATGAAATGCCAACTGAAAAAACGGCAGTCTTAATTGTGGAACCCAATAATTCCGGATTTGCCGATGATGATTTCCAAAGACATATTGAAAAAGCTGAAAGAATTGCTTCGAGAGATTTTTATATGGGAAATTTCCTGGCCGGTGAGTTAGATTGTCCTCTGCTGGTTCCGGTTTTTCCACGCCGCAAAAGTACCTGGCGGATTTATTCCCACGCGCTTGACCGGGATGTTATGCTACAAAAGGGAAATGATCTTGAGCGCATTGATCTTCAGTTAATAAATATGATTGATGATGCCCGTAGTACTTTAAAAGATATGGGTTGCAGAGTAGATGATCAGGTTTTTCTTACGGGTTTTTCTGCTTCCGGGTCATTTGTTAATCGTTTCGCAGCCATCCATCCTGAGTTGGTAAAAGGAGTTGCAGGGGGTGGTGTAAACGGATTATTAATCTTGCCTGAAGACAGTGTTGAAGGAGAAGCTTTGAATTTCCCATTGGGGGTCAATGATTTTGACTCTCTTTTTAATAAGCCTTTTGCTTTGGATGCTTTTGCAAAAACGCCTCAGTTTCTGTTTATGGGGCAACTCGATGATAATGATGCTATTCCATATGAGGATGGTTATAATATAAAAGAAAGGAAACAGGTTTTTAGATTGCTTGGCGAAGAAATGCAACCTAAAAGATGGGAAGCTTGTGATTCCATCTATCAGTCCCATAATATAAATGCCCGCATAAGGACATTTGAAAATGTTGGGCACGAGCAGCCGGATAATGTGAAAGAGGAGGTTTTGAGTTTTTTCAGATCTTTAATGGCAATAGTTCCTTAAGTTTTTGAAATGCCTTTGGTTTTAATTGATTGTTTTAACGGGTCATGGTGTTCTAAAGTTCAGAATTCAGCAAAAAACGATTTGTTTTAAATCTCCTGATCTGCGGATCTGCCGGGCTATTGTGAAGAAAATTTTGTTCTTTTGATTAGCTGTTATTTTAGGATTAAGTGCAAAGAAATTTGAGTGTGATGCGAAATAAGCTTGCACTTTGGAGTTTGTTGATGTGACTTAAGGTTTTAGTATTTAATAATATAAGCGTTTTTCAGCGCCCCCTATGTACAATAGTAATACACGGAACTTATATGGCTAATTTCGCTATTAGTCAGTTCTTTTTGTTTGTTGATCTGTTTCAATTTCGCAATAAAACCGAACTTATGTATTTTTGGGCGTTCAGAATCAAAGTCTCTGTATTGGAATAGTAAAACTATGAATCGAGTTGTTTTCTTGTTCGTTTACTTGCTGATTGTTTCTTCTGTTTTCTCTCAGGAGCCTTTTCAAATTGTAAGAGGTGTTGTAAAAGATGCTTCTTCTCGTGAAACCCTTCCCGGAGCAAATGTATTACTCAGGGAAAAAGGGATGGGAACCATTACAAATATGGAAGGGCATTTTGAATTTAGTGAAGTTCCTGTGGGAAGATACACCCTTGAGGTTCGTTTCGTTGGTTACAATCCTGCGGTAATTCCCGAAATTGTGGTCGGATCGGGAAAAGAAGTGGTGCTCAATATAGATATGGAAGAGCGTGTCTCTCAAATAGAGGAAGTGGTTGTAAAATCTTCTTTCCGGAAAGACCGCCCAATTAATAGCATGGCATCTGTAAGTGCCCGAACGTTTTCAGTTGAAGAAGCCCGCAGGTATGCCGGTTCACTGGATGATCCCGGGCGTATGGCAGGTAATTTTGCAGGAGTGACTACAGCCGGTATTAATGTAAACGCGATTGTAGTTCGGGGTAATGCACCGAAAGGCTTACTTTGGCGACTTGAGGGAATTGACATTCCGGTTCCGAGTCATTTTGCCGGCTCTAATGTTGCCGGAGGAGGAGGTCTGACCATGTTTAGCAGTCAGGTGCTGGCCAATTCTGATTTTTATACCGGTGCTTTTCCTGCCGAATATGGAAATGGTACTGCAGGAGTTTTTGATATGAAACTCAGAAGCGGGAATAATCGCTCTTTCGAGTATTCCGGACAGGTAGGTGTTCAGGGTATTGAAGCCGCTGCAGAGGGGCCGCTGAAAAAGGATGGTCAGGGGTCTTTTCTGTTTAATTACCGATACTCTACCATGGCCCTGGTTTTTAAATTTCTTCCCGAAACTAAAGAGATGAATGAAATTCCGGTTTATCAGGATTTATCATTTAAACTGAATCTTCCGTCACCAAACGGAGGGACTTTTTCTCTATGGGGAATTGGTGGTTTAAGTAAAAGTACTTCTGATGGATTCGATGAGGCTGAAAAATGGGAGTTTCCTGAAAACCGGCAAAAGATGCGTTTTGAATACAACATGGGAGCCGGAGGTATTACTTACAAGAAGTCACTTTCAGGACAAACCTTCTTGCGTTCCACAATTGCTGCAAATGCCGGTCAACATCTTTACTCCGAAAAATTAAGATTGGATAAAGAAAATCCCTCAGAATTATCGCCAAAGCTTTTTGTTGAAAATATTGAGGGAAAAGTGACCTGGTCTTCATTGGTAACTCATAAATACAATGCTTCTCTGAATTTACGCGGAGGATTTGATGCCAATAGCTTGTTTTATGATTTGACAGGAAAAGCAAGGAATATTGAGTCCGGGAGTTTTGACCATTTTCTGGAGGGTGATGGAGAAACATGGCTTATGGAAGGTCATCTGCAGGGAAAATATAACTTTTCTGATGGCTTTTATATGACGGCAGGGGTTAATGCCTCATGGTTTCAGGTGACTGATGATTTTCGGTTGGAGCCCCGGCTCTCCATGGGCATGAATTTAAATCCCCAGCATTTCATCTCTTTTGGGTATGGAAATCATAGTCAGACTGAACCTCTTTTTATTTATTATGTGACTAATGGAAATGAGGCGGCGGATGAATCGATCAGACCCAACAAAACCCTGAAGCGCATGGGTGCTCATCACTTCGTGATAGGATACAATTGGAGTCCCACCAATTATTTCAGGGTGAAAGTAGAGCCTTATTATCAGGCTTTATATGATGTTCCTGTTGTTGCCAAAAGCCCTTATTCAATGCTTAATTTCCGAAGCGATTGGTCTTTTGACCGGAAATTGGTAAATGAAGGAACCGGGAAAAATATAGGAGTTGATGTAACTATTGAACGATTTCTTAAAAACGGGTATTATTACATGGTCACCGGTTCTGTTTATGACTCAAAATATAAAGGAGGCGATGATGTGGAGAGACGCACCAGATATGATGGAGGATATGTGCTTAATTTACTGGGGGGCAAAGAGTGGAAGGTAAGAAATAGAAACCTTCTGGGGGCAAATTTGAAAATAACGATGAGGGGCCCTTATTGGTTTCACCCTGTTGATGAAGAGGCAACCCACATGGCAAAGGAGGTGATTTATGATGAGCACAAACCTTTTGTGGACAGGTACTCTAACTTGGAAGCGATTACAGATTTTACACTTACGTATCGGGTGAATGGCAAAAAGACTTCCTCTGTTCTTGCACTCCAGATAAAAAATATTGCAGGTCGCCAGTATCAGGGTAAACGGTATAACCTGCAAAAAGAGCTGGTTGAAAATGAATTTTTTGATAGTGCAATTCCTTTTATTAGCTACAAAATTGAGTTCTAAACTCTAAATTTTTTGTGTCAGACTTTTCTAAATCCTTCTTGAATTGAATAGTTTTTGAGCCTTTATTCTTAAGGACAGCTCGTTATCATGTAATTTTGTAGTTGTATTATAATTTGAATTTTAATTAAAATAATATAATTCTCTATTAAGTGTTGCAACAAATAAAGGCATAACATATATTTGCACTGTAATCAAAAAATGAATCGATATGAATGCAGAATTATTACTCAAAGAGAGGCGGTCAATCAATTATTTTGATAAAAGCAAGCCTTTGTCAATGGATATCGTGAAAGAGATTGTGGATTTAGCTGTTATGGCTCCATCTGCATTTAATCTTCAACCCTGGAGAATTATATTGGTAACCAATCCCGATAGCAAACAAAAGCTTTACGAGCTTGCCAATAATCAGGACAAGATTCTGGAAGCTCCGGTCACAGTTGTTCTGGTAGGCAACAAAGAGGGGTATGATAGTCAAAACCCGGTGTGGGAAGAAATGCTAGAAAGTGTTGGGGGACATGATGCGATTGTAGACGGGGCCAAGCAGGCAGCTAAGTTTCTATATGGCTCAAGCGAGGAGAGAAAGTTAAAATTTGCAGAAAGCAATACCGGATTAATGGGCATGTCGCTAATGGTTTCTGCAAAAGAATTTGGCGTGGATTCTCATCCGATGAGCGGACTTGATTTCGATGGCATTCGCAAAGATTTTGGGCTTAGTAACGAAGAAGAAGTGGTAATGGCTATCAGTTTAGGGTACGCAGATGATTCTAAAGAATTATACCCAAGGCGTCCGAGGCGGTCATTTGATGAGATAGTTTCTGTTGTTTAAGACTTAGAAACAAAAAAGTTATTGTTTAATTATAAATAGAATAGATTATGAAAAAATTGTTCTTAGTTGTTGTCATTGGTGCTGTTGCTTTGGTTAATTTGAAAGCTCAGGATAGCCAAAATGTTGATTTGAATAAAAGTGAATTAACCTGGGAGGCAGAGAAAATAACTGGCTCTCATGCGGGAACTATAGATCTTAAATCAGGCAGTTTGGTTGTCAGTAATGGGCTTATTCAAAGCGGAGAGTTTGTCATCAATATGGAGAGTATTGCTGTAACCGATATTGAGGATGAGTCAACTAACCAGAAATTGGTAGGACACTTAAAATCGGCTGATTTTTTTGACGTTGAGAATTATGCTACCAGTAAATTTGTAATTGATGGTAGTGAAAAATCGGGATCTTCATTGAAAGTGACAGGCGATTTAACCATCAAAGGAAAAACCAATCCGGTTTCATTTGAAGCAAATTCAATTTCAGGAGGATATTCTGCTGAGATAGTGGTCGACAGAACATTATATGATGTGCGTTATGGATCTACCAAATTCTTTGATAACTTAGCAGACAAGGCAATTGATGATGAATTTACGATCAATGTGCAGTTGTTTCTTGAATAATTAACTGATATTGTTAAGCTATGCGCATCGAAGATGAGATAAAAGGTCGCTTTCGGAACGATTATTACAAAGGGTTTATCAACTTACGGTACACCACCAATATACTTAGTTATGAAATGGTAAAGTCTTTTAAGCGATTTGGCATTACCGAACCGCAGTATAACGTGTTGAGAATTCTTCGTGGTTTTCGTTCCGAAGCTCCTTTGTCTATTGGTTTCATAAAGGAGCGGATGCTGGATAAAGTATCAGATGTTAGTCGGATTATTGACCGTCTGGTAGAGAAAAAAATGGTTACCAGAGTTGAAAATCCTGCTGATAGAAGACAAAAAAGCATCGAAATTACTCCTGCCGGACTGCAACTTCTGGATGAGATGTTGGAATGTGAAAAAAAGACAGATAGTCTGCTAGCTAACCTCGATCCAGAAGAGGTGAAAGAGCTTAATCGCCTTCTGGACAAAGCCCGGGGATAATTGAAAAAATCCTCGTTTTTTTTTGATGCCCCTGGTTATTTATCCAAATTCAAATCCCTATTGAGTTTTCCCGATACCAAACCTTCTTTATCCAAAAATGCTTCCTTGAAACCTATCTTTTGAAATTGATCATTCAGATCAGTCATCAATTCTATCAACCTGGGTATTTCTTCCTTTGGTACCTCAATGGTGGCATTTCCAGATTTATAGCGGGCTCTTACATCTTTAAAACCATGCCGGTTAACCGCTTCTTCTGCCATTTCAACCATCTTCAATTTTTCACGGGTAATGTTTTCTCCATATGGGAATCGGCTGCTCATGCAAGGGCTCGCCGGTTTGTCCCACTCTTTAAGTTCAAAATGAAGTGCCATTCTTCTAATGTCTTCTTTTTCAAAACCACAGTCTGCCAAGGGGCTAAAAACATTGTATTCATCTGCTGCTTTCAGCCCGGGGCGATAGTCTCCCAGGTCACTTTTATTGCTGCCATTGATTATTTCAAATTCAGGATATACGCTTTCCCTTAGCTGAACCATTGCTGTGTATAGCGAATTTTTACACCAAAAACACCGATCAACCGGATTGCTGTTGTATCTGGGATCCTCAATTTCGCCTGGTTTTATTGTGTGGTGCTGAATAAAGTGAGAATCGCAGAAATCAAGAGCTTGCTGATAGTCTTTCCGTTTTAGTGCCGGAGAATCACCAATAATAGCAACGGCATTGTTCTTACCCAGAAAATGCCTTGCTAGAAAAGCGGCAAGGCATGAGTCTACGCCACCGGAGAGTGCGATTAATATTTTTTGGTGTTTATCAAACCATTCTTTTGCTAAATGGTATTTTGCCTGATCTAATTCAGTCATCGATTCTGTTTTTAATATAACGCTACTAATTTAGTAGTTTAAATTAGTGAATTTTGAGTTTACAGCAATAGTTTTTTCATTTTTTGAGTTTGAATATCAGTCTTGCGATATGAAAAAGAGGCGTTGAAAGAGTTTGTTTTACGTTGCCTTGGGATGGATAGTGTTCTGTTTGTTAGTCCTGTGTGTTGAGGTGTTTGGCATTGGGGATGATGGTTTTGATAAAATTAAAAAGGGCTGCCAGCGAAGCCGACAACCCTTTAACCTTAACCCTAACCCGATACAAATATACATCCTTTTTTATTATTGGCAAATAATTTCCAAAAAAAAATCAATTTTTTTTTCTTTAGATAGTGTCGGTCTATAAAGTCGGCTTTGAAACTGAGATAGAGTTCCGAAATTTGAAATATAGCATCAATTAAACAGGAGCATTTTTAAAAGGTTGTTATTTAAACTTTTCCAGGGATTCTTTTACTTTGTTTTTAATGGATTGAAGATCTCTTACAGAATGACTAAACTTCAATTTTTTAAATGAATGCAGATAAATGAATCTTAATAGCAATTATTTCGTAATTTGTAATTAATGCATTATTGTTTCTAAATTAACATAATGGAAAGCACAGCCCGGGTTTCTGAAAACTTATTTCACCTATTCGCAGATCTTTCTACCATAAAGGAAAAAGGTTTGCTGATTGCTTCTTTCACCCAAAAAATGGGAGAGATCTTTGAACCTACTGAATTTTTCTATACAAAGGATGTTGAAAGAAGCAACCATTTTTTTGAATTAAAATGCGGAATTAAGCATTGGGGATTTTTGGAAATTGTCAATGGAAACGAGCCTACTGAAACTGCATTAGAATTTATGCAAAAGGCTGTGAGATTGTTTATCTTTCTTTTGGAGGGTATATCTTCGGGTAATAAAAACATGTACAATCAGGGGTTTAATTCTTTTAGTAGTACAAGAGGTAATTTTTCCCTTCTTGAAAAGGAGGTGGATCGCTTAGGGATATCTTTAAAAGGGCAGGAATTTCCCCCTTCGTATGATACCAATAAAATGGAATCGGTGGAGGATATATCCTATAATCTGTTGTTCGAAACAATGAGTCAGGGTGTTGTTTTTCAGAATTCTGAAGGAATAATTACATCCATTAATCCGTCAGCTGTTGAAATTCTCGGACTTGAAAATCATGATGTGGTTGGTAGCAGGCCGCTTGAAGATGGATGGAAGATGGTTGACCGATACGGAAATGAGATTTTATGGGAGGATTTACCTTCTGTGGTGGCAATAAAAGAGAATCGACCAGTCAAGCAGAAAGTAGTAGGTGTTTTTAACCCGGCTAAGGAAAATTTTAAATGGTTGCTTTTGGATTCGATCCCTCTTCTTGATGTGGATAATAAAACTTCAAATAAGGTATATACCTGTTTTACAGATTATACAAAACAAAAGAAAACGGAGGATCAGTTATTGCTTCTTAGTCATTCTGTAGAGCAAAGCCCGGTAAGTATTATAATTACCGATTATGATGGAAACATTGAATATGTCAATCCAACCTTTTCAAAAGTTACGGGGTATTCCTTTGAAGAAGTAAGAGGCCAAAATCCCCGGATTATGAAATCGGGAGAAACCTCCATTGAACTTTATGAGGATTTGTGGGATACCATTTTAAGTGGCAATAAGTGGAGTGGAGAGTTAATCAACAAAAAGAAAGACGGAAGTTTTTACTGGGAACAACTCTTTGTATCTCCTTTGCTTCATGAAGATGGCAAAATATCTCATTTTGTGGCCATCAGGGAAGATGTCTCCGAGAAGAAGTCAATGATCGATAACCTGGTAAAAGCAAAGGAACAAGCTGAAAACAGCGATCGGTTAAAAACCGCTTTTTTGGCTAATATCAGCCATGAAATACGCACTCCAATGAATGGTATTCTTGGATTCCTTGAGCTTCTTCGAAATCCCGAACTTAACGATGAAGTAAAAGATCAGTATATTGATATAGTAAACCAGAGTGGAGATCGTTTATTAAGAACAATAAATGATTTAGTTGAAATATCGAAAATAGAATCCGGACAGGTTGATATAGAAATTTCAACTGTCTATGTTCCTGAAATAATGGATTATTATTTGCAGTTTTTTGTTCCAGATGTTCAGAAGAAACATTTAGGAATAAAAATTGCAGGTCAAATAGAAAACCCGGGTGCTTTAATTCAAACAGATCGTGCAAAAATAGAAGCCACACTGTCTAATTTGCTGACCAATGCCATAAAGTTTACTGAAGCAGGAGAAATTGAATTTGGGAATTATATAAAAGATGATAATTTAGTGTTTTTTGTTAAAGACTCAGGTGTTGGAATAGCTCCCGATCATATGGATATTGTATTTGAGAGATTTGTACAAGCCGATCTGAATATGACAAAACCTTATCAGGGAACAGGTCTCGGTCTTTCTATAGTGAAAGGGTATATTGAAATTTTGGGTGGAAAAATATGGGTAGAATCCCAGGAAGGAATAGGAAGTATCTTTTATTTTACCATTCCGTATAATCCTGTAAAACCTTAATTTTATGAGTGAAGCAATAAAAGAAAAATTTGATGGGCAATCGTCGGGTAAAAAGATATTGCTGGCAGAGGATGATCCGCAAAGTTTGGCTTATCTCAGTATTGTACTTGAGAGTGAAGGCTATTCTGTTATTATAGCCAGAAATGGCAATGATGCTGTAAAAATATCCAAAGAAAACCCTGATTTGGCATTGATCCTGATGGATATAAAAATGCCTAAGAAGAGCGGACTTGATGCCACACGTGAAATTAGGGCGTTTAATCCCGAAATTCCAATAATTGCCCAAACGGCCTTTGCTCTGGCAGGGGATAAAGAAAATATTTTGGTAGCGGGTTGTAACGATTATATCTCGAAACCATTTAATCGTGCTGATATTGTTTGTATTGTTAAGAAATATATTGAGCAGGCATGAAATAGATGGCTTAATTGTAATGTTTCTAAAACGTCTCTTTATTAAGTTATAGAGATCCTGTATTTGTCTTTTTGGCCGGTTGGCATGCTTGGTTATATGACAATTCGTAAAAGCCTTGTCAATGCAAAAAAAATCAAGCACTTGCAGTCAGGGGTGTTAAGGGGCAGGTAGTCATATCGGTTCTTTTAAATCTTATATCTATCCGGAAGCTTTAGGGCTAACGATCCATTGTTATATAATCCGATTGTTAAGCCAATCTTTATCATACTCAGGTTACTCGCTTTTTTTAAGGTATTGAGAAGGTGTCATTCCAAAATGCTTTTTAAAGATCTGGCTGAAATACTTTGGGTCAGAAAATCCTATCATATATGCTGTCTCACTAATATTCTTTTCCTCTTGTTTCATTATTCGGGCGGCTTCTTTTAGTTTTATGGTCATTAAAAAGTGCTGAGGTGATAAATTAGTCAGAGATTTGATTTTTCGATACAGAACAGGTCTGCTTATTCCAATTTCAGCAGCTGTGGCTTCTACAGATAATTCCGGATTGTCAATGTTCGATACTACAAATTCACGAATTTTTTCCAGAAAATTCTGGTCTGGATTTGAGGGAAAGGTATCTTTTATTTCAGAGGAGGGCAGTAAAAATTTGTTTTTGAGTAGTTCCCGGTTTCTTAAGAGTGTTTTTATTTGCGTGATTAGCAGGTTTATATCGAAAGGTTTTTCAATGTAAGCATCTGCACCTCGTTCAATTCCTTCTTTTTTGTACTCCAAAGAATCCAGGGCAGTTAATAAAATAATGGGTACGTGACATGTATTAAGGTCGCTTTTTAATTTTATACACAGTTGATGTCCATTCAATACCGGCATCATAACATCAGAAATGATTAAATCGGGCATAATTTCATTCGCCATATCAATCCCTTGTTGTCCGTTGTAAGCTTTGAAGACCCTGAAAAAGTTTTGTAGTTCTGAAGCCAGAGTTTCGATCAATTCTGTGTTATCCTCAACAATTAGAATTTTGGGTCCGTTTTCTAAAGGCTCCGTTTTCTTTTCATTGGATCTTAAAATTGGCTTAAGAGCCGGTGAAGAGTTTTTGCCAGATGCAAAATCCATGGCTGAAAAATGATCTTTCCCTTTCAGTAATTCAATTGTGAAAGTTGAGCCTTTTCCTTCTTCGCTTTCAAAAGATATTTTTCCATGATGGAGCTCCACAAGTTGTCTGGATAAAATTAATCCAACACCACTACCAACCTCTTGAGAGTTGATTGCATTCGTGGCTCGGTAATAACGTTGAAATATGTTATTTTGCTGGTCTTTTGGAATGCCTTCCCCTGTATCCGAGACATTTATGGTTACATGGTTTTTGGATTGTTGTATCGAAATCCTTATCTTTCCACCGCAAGGGGTGTACTTAAATGCATTTGACAATAGATTAAAAATTACTTTTTCCAGTTTGTTTTTATCAAACCAGACCTCTACACTGTTGCAAGAATCGGTAAGTTCTGTTTCAATCCTTTTTTCTTCTGCCAATGGTTTAAATGACTCAATTTTTTCCTTCAGAAAATGGTGTAGGTTATGTTCTTCAATTTGGAGCTGCATCTTTTTTAAATCGGATTTCTGATAGTCAAGCAGCTGGTTTACCAAATTTGTTAACCGGTCAACATTGCGTTTGACAAGAGAAAGGCTTCTAAATTCGGCATCTTCAGATTTAGTATTGTGAACTAGTTTTTCAATAGGCAGTTTAATGAGGGATAGGGGAGTTCGCAGATCATGCGCAACAGAAATGAAGAACTGTTGTTTTTCCAGTGCATGTTTCTCCTGAACAATGGTATGGTAATAATGGAAAATTAAGGCTAAAAGGCCAATGAATAAAACGATGTAAGTTAAGTAGGCCCACCCTGTTTTCCAGAAGGGGTCATTGATAAGAATGCTAAATTCTTTAGTTGAGGATTGCCAGATTCCATCATCATTGGCTACTCTTATTTGAAAGGTATAGTTGCCCGGAGGCAATTTTGAATAAATGGCTTCATTGATTGTGGTGGGTTCATTCCATTTTTCTTCAAACCCTTTTAGCCTCCACATGAACCTTATTTTGTGTGGATTGGTGTAGCTGATAGCGCCGAAGTTAATATTCAGAGAGTTTTGGTTGTAGGTCAGGTTCAGTCCCTTTTGAAGATTGATGTTTTTATATAAAGGTCCGTCAGGATTTATGGTTAGTTCTTCTCCAAAAAGTTTGATGGATTTTAATATGGGTTTCACCTTCTGGTCGGAAGGGGTGATTTCTTCAGGGAAAAAATACGAAACACCTTTGTGTCCACCCAGATACAGTTGGCCGGAACTATGGCCGCAAACTGCATTTTCAGTAAACTCTGTGTTGGCAAGCCCGTCGGTTTTATTGTAATTGACAAAGATGCTGTCTTTAAAAGACGATAATCCGCCCGTAGATGTTACCCATAAGTTATTTTGAGGGTCCCAGACCAAGCCTCGAATATAATTAGAGGGAAGACTGTGACTATTATTGGTATACCGAATAATGGAATCCTTTTTCTGATTCCATATCAATAAACCGTTGGCATCGGTTCCCAGGTAAATTTGAGAGGGATCGTCTGGTTTTAGGGAAATGGAAATGATTCGGTTATTTAATAGTTGAAGGTGAGAGGGCCTTGTGACTTTCAACGTCTCCATATCTACTATGAACAAACCGAAAAGTGTTCCAACCAGAACTGCTTCTTCATGCTCTGCCATCGACCTTACATTTGATATATTAACTATCTGTCTGGATTGGTTGGTGTTGTCAATGATGGTGATACCTCCCTTTATTCCTCCTGTCCATATCCGACCTTTGGAGTCTTTGAATACTTTGTATAAAAAATCTGTTTCTTGTTTTCTGAAGTCTTTGCTGTCGGAATTACCAATGCTTATTTCTTTTGTTTGAGGATCTATTTTTATCAGACCACTTCCATAAGTAGCACACCATATGTTTCCATTATTGCATTTTAGCATAGACATGATGTGGAGTTTGTTGGAACTTTTTAGGGGTGGGATATGGTACCATCCGTTTTTGTTTAGAATACTAATTCCCGTTTTGGTACCTATCCACAATTCAGAAGGATTTACTTCCAGAATAGCATTTACGGCGTTGTTGCGAAGACTGTTATTCAAATATGGGGTGTGTTGAATAGTATTGAATTGTTTTTTATTGGGGTCTGAAAAATTGACCCCACCCCCGTAGGTAGCTACCCAAAGTATGTTGTTGGCACTGAAATACAATTTGTATAATCCATTGGAAGAAAGTGAGGAAATATTGTTTGGGTTGGAGGAATATCTTTTAATGAGTTCAAGATCTGTCCCGGTTTCAATCAACCCAAGACCGTCGACAGCTAAAGCCAACGAGTTTTTTGGGGTAGGTATGATGTCGTTTATAGGGTAGGTTTCACTTGAGGCGCTATAACTCCTGGTGAGAACTAAAGTAATACTGTCCCTGGCATCAAGGCTGTATTTTAAAACGCGGGTGTCATGTGTCCCAACATACAGTGTGCGTTTTTTGTTGTAATAGAGCGATCTGATATCAACATTTTCCACCATCTTTAATGGTTTTAAAAAGCTTTGAATTTTATCAGACTTCTTGTTGGATGACGATAACTGAAAAAGACCCTCTGAAGTGCCAATTAGAAAATGATGAGTTGATGTTTGTATAATTGAGTTAACCGCAGCCGAAATCTCCTTTATGGCTGTTATTTCTTTTTTTTGAGAATTGAAATAGAACAACCCCTGGGAGGTGCCGACCAGAATAATATTATCTAATGCTAGAATTGAGTAAATGTTATAGAGATTGTCATTTGATTCGTTGGGTAATAGTTTCTGAAAAACATCTTTTTCCCGGTTGTAGAAATAAATGTTCCCTTTTTTTGTGCCACAAAGAATGTCATACTTCTGCGAAGCTGCAATGCAGTTAATGATATTGTCCTTTTGGAGTTGATTATCGGAAGGAGTAAGACTGTAGTTTTGAATCTCGCGGCCATCAAACTTATCGATGCCACTATGGGTTGCGAACCACATGTAACCCAGGGTATCCTGTAGTAAAGATACCACCCGGCTGTTCTTTAATCCTTCATCTACAGAAAGATGATTGAATTGTTTTATCTCCAATTGCCCGTAAGTCTTGGTTTCGAAAACAAATGCAAGGGAAATCAGAAAACTAAGGATTAAGAATTTTAATTGCAAAGTGCAGAATTTCAATGTAAAAGACAATTATTGGTTTTACTTACCTGTTATCAAAGATAATTACAAAATATTGGAAAAGGATGTGTTTTTATGTAAAAAAAGTAGTTTCGAAAAAAGGGGGTAAAAATCGTTCTTAAGGGTTGTAGAAAACGATTCTTATTTCCAGATTGTAATAATTGTTAATGTTGTAATGGGATGAGTTGTTATCTTGTTTGAATTTGTTAAAAGACTGAAGGATAGGTGTTAGTGTGTTTTGGTTTGAGGTTGAATCCTTTTTCCACCCATATCGAACGATTTCAACCCACCTGTTTCTCTTAATAGGTGTTAAAATTGCCTTATCGAAAATCAATTAAAACAAATAAAAAGCATGTCTATGAAAAAGTTATTGATGTGGATGTTAATGGTATTAATATCCTCCTATACTTTTTCCCAAAGCGGGAAAGAGGTTACAGGAAAAGTCACAGACGAAAGTGGTAGCCCTGTACCGGGAGTATCGGTGGTAGAACAGGGGACGACTAATGGGACCATTACAAACAATCAGGGTAATTATAATTTGGTTCTTAGTAAAGACGAAACAACGCTTCAGTTCTCATTTATTGGTTTTGAAAATGTGAATATGAGTGTTGGTGATCGAAACAAAATTGATGTAGTATTGGAAGAGTCGGTTGAGGCTCTTGATGAAGTGGTGGTTGTTGGATACGGAGAGGTTAGGAAAAGAGATTTGACAGGTGCGGTAGTTAGCGTACGTGAAAGCGAGGAAGTGGCCAGTCAGTATTCCTCTGTTGATAAGCTTCTTCAGGGACGTGCAGCTGGTCTGCAGGTGGTAAATAATCCTGGTGACCCGGGAGGAGCAGTAAGTGTACGCATACGAGGTACCAACAGTCTTCGGGGGAATAATGAACCGTTGTATGTTGTTGATGGCGTAATAATAAGTACTGCCGGAACAGGTGTGTCCGATCCTTCTACTGATGCCAACGAACTTCAGTCGGCCCAGAATGGTTTGACCGGTTTGAATCCCCGCGATATTGAAAGCGTGGAGGTGCTGAAAGATGCTTCTGCTACAGCTATCTACGGATCACGTGGGGCAAACGGAGTTGTTTTGATTACCACAAAGAGTGGTGGAGATTTAGAGAAGGGAAAAGCCAGTATTAAAGCTTATGGCTCTTTGGAATGGAGCCAGATCAACAAGAAATTAGATCTTCTTGATCCTGTAATGTATGCGGATTATCAAAATGAGGCTAATGGTTTGCAGGGGTTTGATCCTAAGTATCATATAGAGAATGGACTAATATATCCCATTACCAATGAGGGAGATGAATCCATTATTGGAGATACCCCAATTGAGCAGGTTAAATGGCAGGATGAAATTTATGAGATGAGTCTCAGTCATGAAGAAGGATTGTCTGTAAACGGACGTACCGATAATTCAAAATATTATTTCTCAGCCGGTTTTAGCGATACTCAGGGAATTGTTGAAACCACTAAGATTCAACGTGGCGATTTAAGGTTTAACTTTGACAGTGACCTTACCGACCGGCTTAAATTTGATTCCCGCGTAAGTATGATGTATCAAAATGGTTCTTTTGCTCAGGGGGGAAGTCGTTCCGGTGGTAAAAGAAGTTTTGTTAAGCAGGTGCTTTCTTACAGACCTTTGAATGGAGATAACCTGGATGATGATGAACTGGATCTTGAAGTTTCTAATCCCTATTCATGGCTGACCGATTATGATGATCAAACAGAAGAATTGAGAGTAAATGCCCGGGTCTCATTTGTGTATGAACTGTTGAAGGGCTTGAAATACAAAGTCAACGGAGGGCTTGATTACCGGAAAAAGGATCGTACCAAGTTTTATGACCGTGAAATTTTCAAAGGTCGTAAAGAGGATGGTCTTGCCAATTACTCTTATCTGGACCGGTATTCTTATGTAGTAGACAATCTTTTGATGTACCGCAATAAGTTTAATCGTCATCATTCTGTTAATGCTGTTGCCGGTGTAACTTATGACGGTGTAATTAAAGACAATAAAGTATATGAAGTTGCCAGTTTTCCGCTAAAGACGCTGAGAGCAGATTATCCTCAGGCAGGACAGTTGATTTATCGTCCTTTCAGTATTTTGGCTGAGGAAGAGGCTATTTTCTCATTCCTTGGGCGTGTGAATTATTCTTTCCGCGATAAATATGTTTTGACCGCCAGTTTCAGAGGGGACCAATCTACCAAGTTTCGTGAAGGGAACCAATGGGGATACTTTCCTTCTATGGCAGTTGCCTGGAGAATGATGCAGGAACCGTTTATTGATAACCTTAATATTTTCCATAATTTGAAATTGAGACTGGGGTGGGGGCAAACCGGTAATCAGGCCATATCACCTTATCAAACGCGTGGTACTTATACCACTACCTATTATGTTGACGCCAGCAACTCATCTGTTATAGCGAATGCTCCGGCCCGTATTCCAAATCCAGATCTTACCTGGGAAACCAGTGAGCAGTACAATGCTGGATTAGACATGGCTTTCTTCAAAGGTCGTTTAAGTGCCAATATTGACGCTTACTTCAAAAGCACCAAGGATCTGTTGCAGGAAATTGAACTGGGACCTTCAAATGGGTTTACCAGCATGTATATCAATCGCGGAACCATCGAAAATAAAGGTGTTGAGTTGTCTTTGAGCGGATATGTTCTGGAGAAAAAGGATGTGTCACTTGATCTTGGAGGGCATGTTTCCTTTAATAACAGTACTATTAAAGATCTTGGTCTATCTCCTTCAACGGTTTGGATTGACGGAAAAGAGCAGGAAAAAGTTTTCTATTTTGGAAATAAAGTTTCTACAGGAACCTATTTTAAACAGCCCGCCAACGTCTTCATGGAAGACGAACCCCTTGGTGTTTTTTGGGGCTGGGAGACGGATGGTATTTACCAGGACGAGACGACTGCTCTTGAAGGGCCTACTTTTAACGGGAACCCAAATCAGGCAGGTGACGTGATTATGGTTGATCAAAATGGCGATGGCAATGTGGATGAATCAGATAAAACCATCATTGGCGATCCAAATCCTGATTTTACCTATGGTTTTGATCTGAACTTCAGATATAAAAATCTGACTCTTAGTGCACTATTTGATGGTGTGTATGGCAATGAAATAGTAAATGGATACAGTATGGAGCTCGATTATGCTGAAGGTCAGAGTACCAATATCCGCAAAGATGCCTACGTAAATGCCTGGCGTCCTGATGCAACTTCTGCTACCTATCCACGCATTGGTTATGATGAGAATGAGTATTTGACCGACAGAATTGTAGAAGATGGAAGTTACCTGAGATTGAATAATGTAACTGTTGGATATGACCTTCCATCTGATTGGTTGAAAGCATTTTCAAATGTTCATATTTACGCTTCAGGAAACAACCTGTTTACGTTGACCGACTATAGCGGATACAACCCTCAAATCACCAGTTTCCTTTACGACGGTACCATTATGGGTGTTGATTGGGTTGGTTCTCCAAGTGTGCGCACGTTCCTTCTTGGAATGAATATTACGTTCTAAGAAGAAAAGGATTAATTGAATTCAAAATTAAGAAAGATGAAAAAGATGAATAATATATTCTATTTCCTTTTGGTTTTCGCATTGGGGCTTTTCAGCAGTTGCGAAATGGATGAGGATCCTAAGTTCCCCTCTGCAGATAACCTCTATTCCAATGTAGAGGGAGCCAATAATGTACTGAATAGTTGCTATTCTACATTGGCAGGTTTTAATTATTATGGTGCCGACTTTTTGCACCTTACACAACTTTCATCCGGTTTGTTTACCACCGGGAAAGATGCAAATTTGACGGGAATAGTTTCTCTTGAAACTTCTCCTTCATTGAACTATGTTGAAAATCTTTGGCGGGCCGGATTTCAGACCATTGGGCGTACCAATGATGTGATCGACAACCTTGAGAAAGTAACTCTTGAGGATGATGCAGAGCAGAACAATATTCTTGGACAAGCTTATTTTTTAAGAGGTCTTACTTATTTCAACCTCGTTCGTATTTATGGGGGGGTACCTTTAATTAATTCTATTGTTAATACAGAAACTCTTAATCAGCCACGGGCAACTGAAGAGGCCGTTTACGAACAGGTAATTCGTGATTTGGAAGCAGCAGCGGGCTTGTTGAAAGAGCCTGCATCGCAAACCCCCGGTCGTCCTGCCAACTATGCGGCCAACATGCTTTTGGCTAAAGTTTATATGACTTTGGCGGGGGGGCAGACTGCGTCTGAAACCGAATACTGGCAAAAAGCATATGACGAAGCCATAAAAGTGTATGGACAATATTCGTTGGTTGATAATTACAGAGATCTTTGGTTTGCCGAAACCGGAAACAATACGGTTGAATCTGTTTTTGAAGTGCAGGGTAACGTGGAGAATACTCTTCGTTTACATCAGCTGTTTACACCCTCTAATGGAAATGCCGGACAATCGGTATGGGGCCGCATTAAACCCAATGTAGAGTGTTATGACCTTCATGCTGCACGCTATCCAACCGATCCCCGATTGGAATCTACTTTTCTCATAGAATGGATAAAGTATAAGAATGGAAACACGCAGGTAATTAATACTTATCCTGACTTTACACGAAGAAGGGGTAGTAAGGATAAGAGTTATCCTTTCTTGTTCAAATATTACATCAAAGACCATACTTTGCTTAATTACAACACCAATCAGAATTATATTGCATTGAGGTATGGCGACTTATTGCTGATGCTGGCCGAAATTGAAAATGAGTTGAATGGTCCTGATAATGCCTACCAGTATGTGAATGAGGTGATGGCAAGGGCTCGTCAATCGGGTGAGACAGAATCTTCCGAGCCTGCGGACTGGAGTGGTATGTCACAAGAGCAATTCCGCGACTCTATTATGTATGAATACCGTTATGAGTTGCTTGGAGAAGGTCATGCATGGTTTAACACCAGAAGACGTGGGTATGACTATTTCAAAGAGCATGTGGTGGATGTACATAACAATACGGAGATTTATGATTTCTCAATTCAACGCGACGTATTGTTACCCGATAATCCAAGGAATATGCTGATGCCTGTTCCTCTTTCCGAAATCACAGCTAATCCTAATATTAACGCTGAAGATCAGAATCCGGGATATTAATGGAGAATATGCAGGTTGCTCCTTGTTCAGGAGCATCCTGCTCTTTTTGATACCCATACCTGAAAAATGCCCCTCCCATGATTGAGACCATTTGTAAATACAAACATATTACCTCATGAATATTGCAGTTCGTCTGGCCTTTTTTATGCTGGCAGGAGTATTATTGGCATCCTGTCAACAAAAGACCGTTAGTCAAAATGAAGCAGGTCTTGATTATAAAGATGCTTCTTTGGATGTTGAGCAACGGGTTCAGGATCTCTTAAGTAGAATGACACTTGAGGAGAAGGTGGCACAAATGTGCCAGTTTGTAGGCCTGGAGCATATGAGGCAGGCCGAAAAGAATCTCACCAAAGATGAATTAGCCCAAAGTGATGCACAAGGGTTTTACCCTGGTCTTCATTCATCGGATGTGGAGAAAATGGTAGACGAGGGCAAAATTGGTTCCTTTCTGCATGTTCTGGATATTGAAGAAGCCAACTATCTTCAAAAGCTGGCGGCCCAGAGTAGACTGGGAATCCCCTTATTGATTGGGATAGATGCCATTCATGGAACGGCCCTGGTTAATGGAGCCACGGTTTATCCTACGCCCATCGGACTCGCCAGTACATGGGATACAACGCTTGTGAAAAGATTATCTGTGGAAACAGCCCGGGAAGTCAGAGCAGCGGGATCGACATGGACTTTTACCCCTAATGTAGATGTGGCCAGAGATGCCCGGTGGGGCAGAGTTGGGGAAACTTTTGGCGAGGATCCTTTTTTGGTGTCGAAAATGGGAGTCGCAATGATTCAAGGTCTTCAAAACAGCAATGATCCTGAAAAAATGAATGTTTTGGCATGTGCCAAGCATTTGATAGCCGGCAGTCAGTCGGTAAATGGCTTGAATGGTGCGCCAACAGATCTCTCGGAACGTACTATCAGAGAGGTGTTTTTGCCTCCTTACAAAGCTGCTGTTGATGCTGGCGTCTTTTCAGTAATGACGGCACACAATGAATTGAATGGAATCCCCTGTCATGCCGATAAATGGATGATGGAAGAGGTGATGAGAAAAGAGCTGGGGTTCGAAGGCTTTGTTGTAAGTGACTGGATGGACATTGAAAGATTACATACCAGACATCTGGTGGCTGAAAACCAGAAAGAAGCTTGTTATCAGACGGTAATGGCCGGAATGGATATGCATATGCATGGCCCCGGGTTTTTGGAAAATGTGGTGGAGCTGGTAAAAGAAGGAAGAATACCTGAAAGTAGAATTGAAGAGAGTGCAAGACGCATATTGACTGCTAAATTTAAGTTAGGACTTTTTGAGAATCCCTTTGTGGATCCGGAAGTTAAAGAAAAGGTCTTGTTTAATGCGAATCATCAGAATACGTCTCTTGAAGCGGCCCGGAAATCTTTGGTTTTACTAAAGAATGAAAAGGAACTTTTACCATTAAAGGGCCAGGGGAAAAGAATTTTTGTGACCGGATCCAATGCCAATAATCAAACTGTGCTGGGAGACTGGTCGCACCAGCAACCCGATGAAAATGTTACCACCATTCTCGAGGGTATTAAAGAAGTGGCTCCTGTAAATTGTAATATTGATTTCCTTGATGTGGGTATTAACCCCAGAAATTTAACAGAACAGCACATAAAACAGGCGGCGGATAAAGCAGAAAAAGCAGATTATGCGGTGGTTGTAGTTGGCAGTAATTCGTTTCGATGGGATTGGAATGAAAAAACTGCCGGAGAAAATTCAGCCCGGTCATCACTGGAGCTTTTCGGACTTCAAAGAGAGTTGGTAAAAGCCATATATAATACTGGTACCCCAACCATTGTGGTTTTGATCAACGGCCGTCCACTGGCCATTGACTGGATTGCAGAGAATGTACCTTCGGTAGTGGAAGCGTGGGAGCCTGGTAGTATGGGTGGCCTGGCAATGGGCGAATTGCTGTTTGGTCAAATTAATCCTTCAGCAAAGTTACCCGTTTCTATCCCCCGAACTGTTGGACAGCAATTAAGTATCTACAATCATAAACCTACTCACTATTTCCATAAATATGTGGATGACGAGACCGGACCTTTGTTCCATTTTGGTTATGGTCTTAGTTATACGAAATTCAATTACGAAAGCATTCAGTTGTCGCAACCCTCTCTCCGGGCAGGAGAAAAACTGAAAGTAAAAGTGGTGGTTTCTAATGTTGGCGATCGCGATGGAGATGAGGTGGTTCAACTTTATTTAAAAGACAAGTATGCTTCAGTAACCCGGCCTGTCAAGGAACTGAAGGCTTTTCGAAGAATTGCCCTGAAAAGGGGAGAAAGCCGGCAGGTTACGTTTACAATTACTCCCGAAATGATGAAGTTTCTCGGACCAGATATGACGCCGGTTGTTGAAAAAGGAGAGTTTTTAGTGATGGTAGGAAGTTCTTCGCGTGACAAGGACTTATTAACCATTCCTTTCATCCTAAAATAATTTTATTAAAAATTCAGGTATATGATGTTTTCCAATATATACAAAAAGGGATGGAAGGTTTTGTCCCTGATGGGATTGAGCTTGTTTGTAACAACTGCTGCCTATTCGCAATACTCCAGTCAGACGGCCTATCATCCTAATTCCGTAAAAAGAGTCTTCCTGGATGAACACTTCAGTGGAAAAGATTTTATGATTCTTTCGGAGGAGGGAGACTTCGTGATTGAAGGGAAGGTCTCAAAAGCTAAGTTTTGGCCGGAATCAGGCACGAAAACCGGATTTGCTGATTTTAGTGAAGTTACACAGGAAGGGAGTTATCAGGTTGTGGTTGGTGATGAATTATTGGCCAAAGTTGATATTGATAATGGGCAATATAAAAAGTTGGGGAAATCTCTTCTAAAATCTTTCTATTTTGCCAGGGCTTCATTTGAGCTCAAGGAGGCTTATGCCGGCGAATATGCCCGTCTTGCCGGTCATCCCGATGATGAGGTGATTATTCATAGTTCAGCAGCTGATAAAAACCGGAAAGAAGGCATGATCATATCCTCTCCCGGTGGATGGTATGATGCAGGTGACTATAACAAATACATGGTGAATTCAGGCATTTCTACCTATACGCTTTTTCATCTTTATGATTTGTATGAATATTACTTTAGAGATATTTATCTTAATATTCCGGAATCGGGGAATGGCATCTCAGATTTGCTGGATGAAACACTCTACAATTTCCGCTGGATGCTCAGCATGCAGGATCCCAACGATGGTGGGGTTTATCATAAGTTGACCTCGAAGCGATTCTCAGGTATGATGATGCCTCACGAGGATGACCTGAAGCGCTATGTGGTAATGAAAACCACTTCTGCCACCCTTGATTTTGCAGCTACGGCAGCTAAAGCCTATCGCATCCTGAAAGATCTGGACGGGGGAGAAATGCCAGATGCACCTTCTGTTCTTCAACAGGCAGAAAATGCCTGGGAATGGGCTATGAAAAATCCCGAAGTGCTATATGTTCAGCCTGATGATATTAAAACCGGCCAGTATAAGGATAAGGAGCTTGGCGATGAATGGTTCTGGGCTGCTGCTGAATTGTTTGCTGCCACCGGAGAGGAAAAATACAGGGATTTTTTGAAAAAGAGCACGGTCAAATTCTCGTTGCCCCAATGGGGGAGGGTGTCCACTTTAGGACTTTTTTCTTTGTCCATGCAGGATGGTATGAACACCCCCGAAAGTACCGTAAATGTTGAAAGACCGCTGCTGGATATGGCAGATCGCTTTTTAAACATCTATAAAAAATCTGCCTATAAAGTGCCACTTGCCAGATTTCCATGGGGTAGTAACGGAGAGCTTTCGAATATCGGCATCTTGTTTATCCATGCCTATTTACTTAGTGAAAATACTGAATACCTCGAAGCAGCAGATGCCTGTGTGGGATATCTAATGGGTGCAAATCCTCTGGGACAATGCTTTGTGACCGGGTTTGGGGATAAATCACCTGTTAACATTCATGATCGCCGGTCTCATGCAGATGAGATTGCTGAACCAATCCCCGGTCTCCTGGTGGGAGGTCCCACTATGCAGGCCCGTAAAGATTGCGGTCCGGAAAACTATCCGGGTACCTATCCGGCGCTTTCCTATTTGGATGAAGAGTGCAGTTATTCCACCAATGAGGTAGCTATTAACTGGAATGCACCAGCAGTATTTTTAGTTCTTGCGCTGGATGCTATTTACAGTAAGGCCAAACAATAATATTCTGAATTACACAACTATGAGATCAATAAAACTAATTTTCCCTTTTTTGTTTTTATTGTTGCCTTTTTACAAATCCGGGGCGCAGACAACTGGGCAGGAACATCCTAATGTCATCTTTTTTATTGCTGATGATATGACCCGGGATATGTTTAACTTTTTACCTGAAAGTAAAGGAGCAAATCTTACTCCCAATCTGGATAAACTTTCCAAAGAGGGCACCATCCTAATGGGACAGCATGTGAGTTCCACTGTTTGCACACCGAGTCGATACAGTGTTTTAACCGGGAAGTATGCCAGTCGGGCGCACAATCCTGGTTTTCTTCGTCAAACCCAAAAGAATGACGGACAACGGGTGGTCGAATGGAATACCCATATATTACCCTCGGATACCAGTCTTGCTAAAATATTGAAACATAACGGCTATAGAACAGGAGCTGTTGGTAAGAATCACGTTATTGAAGTAAAAGACTGGGAAGATATCCCACTATCTGCCGATACAGCCAGCGATAGGGTGATGGAACAACAAATAGAAAACTACAGGTTGACCGTTGAGGCATTCCAAAAAACGGGATTTGAATATGCGGATGGAATTTTTTATGAAAACCCTGATTTCAATGGGCCCCGGGCATTGGCAGTTCATAACCTGGACTGGACCACAGAAGCTGCTCTTGAATTTCTTCAACAGCAGGATGACAGGCCCTTCTTTCTTTATTTTGCCACAACATTGCCACATGGTCCAAAGGAGGCCGATCGGTCCTGGAATGCTGACCGCCGCATTACGCCCATAGGCATACTTGAAGAGGCGCCTGATGTGTTGCCACATAAAAGTACCATCCCGGAAAGATTAAATGAGGCCGGCATAAAAGTTAATAATGACAATGCTAATCTTCTATGGCTGGATGATGCCATTGGTGCTCTGATTAAGGGATTGAAAGAAGAAGGACTCTATGATAACACCATCATTTTCTTTTTCAACGATCATGGGCAGTTTGCCAAGGGTACCGTTTACCAGGGAGCAACATGTAACCCCAGTATTGTTTGGAAATCTGACGGGTTTAAGGTTGGTCATGAAACAGATGCTTTGGTCTCTAATGTCGATTTTACCCCAACGATTCTTGATTTTGCCAATGTTGATTTTACGAACTGTTCTTTTGATGGTGAAAGCTTTGTAGATGTTCTGGAAGCCGAAGAATTTGAAAGTCGGGAATCTCTTTACTTCGAAATTGGCTACTCAAGAGGCATTCGCAAGGGAAGGTATAAATACATTGCACTCAGATACCCGGAATGGGTAAAAGAACTTACACAGAAAGACAGAAAGCGAATTCTGGCAGCTTACAATAAAAAACTCAAATTGAGAGGACGTAAGCCCAATAATACAGATCCGACCGAACCATTTGGCCACGTACAAATTATCCCCGGTGGAGGTGATGCAGAGTTTTTTGCCACTAAAAGGTATCCCAATTATGCAGAGAGAGATCAACTTTATGATCTGGAAAAAGACCCGCATGAAAAGAATAATCTGGCTGATGATCCCGAATATCATGAGGTTCTTGAACAATTAAAAGCTGAGTTAAGTGAATATATTGAATCTTTACCAGGGAAATTTGGTGAGTTTGATTAGCAATTTGAAAGGAGGGAATCATGCAATGGATGTGGTTCAATCTATTTTTCAAAAAAGAGCTTGACTATGAGAGTTTTTATTGAATTAATTCCTCTTAGCTTTTTTGACAGGAGTCTTCAAATTTTGATTGATATGCCTGTGGGGGCTGATTTTCGAATTTCTGCTTCAGGGTGTTTTATGAAAGAGTTAACGACCAAAGATGGATTGCAGGAATGTGCCAGTCAGCAAGCCGAGCGGCTATTGGGGCATCCATGCCAAAACATTTATCAGGTGGAGATTCGGGATGAAGTAATAGATCATACCAATGTATTGGTGGTTTCTTATTTGACGCTCTTCTCAATGGGAAGTGATTCTGCCTCAGTATTTAAACAATTGCGTAAATGGGAACCTTTGCAAAAAAGATTGGATCTGTTGCCCGGGCATGAAAAGAAGGAGCTCGAAAAAGCTAAAAAATATTTGAGGAATAAAAGCTTTACAAGTGGCATTTGTTTCGAAGTTTTGCCACTCCGTTTTACCCTTACCCAAATGCAGAACCTTTTTGAGGAGCTGTGGGAACGAAAATTTGATAAGCGTAATTTTCGCAAAAAAATAGCTCGTACCAAATATGTCATTCCCTTGACTGAAAAGGAATATCATGTATCGCATAAGCCTGCCAGATATTACATGTTCAGCGATGAGTTGTTTTCGTTTACCTACAAGCCTGTTATGGCTTTTCCTTGAATAAAAAATAGTAAGAACTTGATAATATGCAAAAATAAATGTCTGAAACTACTCACAAACTAACCATCAAAGAGAAAGCAGGTTACGCTCTTGGGGATGCAGCCGCCAATATTGCCTGGCGCGGGGTGGCTACTTTCCTGATTGTGTTTTATACCGATGTATTTGGTCTCAATCCTGCTGCGGTAGGGTTATTGATGCTAATTGCCCGTTCCAGTGATGGAATCAGCGATGTGGTAATGGGGATTATCGGAGACCGCACGAAATCCAAATACG
>NZ_QEWP01000023.1 GCF_003121985.1 Marinilabilia rubra | reverse complement strand
GCTAATCGAAAAAACAGATATACAAAGGGCTAGCAAGGTTCGGTCGACAAAAGGATTGATAGTTCATGCCTTTGGTCGTTTATCTGCTGCTTTTTTAAACTATGCTTTCAACCCTTGATTCACATTATTAACCAATTTTGAAGTGCCCCCCTTTATTCAACCACAATTTCGTCCACAAACAACCACGTTGGCTTTCCTTCTCCGGGATGCCCTTTGGGACAAACCCCGAAATTGGTGGCCGTAACTCTCACATACCTGGCTTCAACCCCACCTAAAACAGCCGTGTAATCGATGGTTTGGTTAGAAACATCATCCGGGTTTAACGGACAATCAACTGTTGCTACATTGGTGAATTTTTTCCCATCAAGCGAAACTTCAACATTCATCTTTTGGGCCGGAAAGATCCAGTCCTTCCGCTTTTGCAGAACACCCAGAATTACTTTATGAATTTTGGTTGTCTGTCCAAGATCGATCTCAGCGACCATGTCGGTTTCATTAAACCCGTGCCAAAACTCACCCACAGTCAGGGTCCCCCGTACACCATCAGTAAGACTATTCGGACCGTCTGCCATGTAATAACGACTTACCGGGTATTCATACTCAACTTTTCTTCCAATGGCTTTATGAATTTCGAAAGTCTGTGAAGCAGGCACCCAACCAAGAATCTTTCCGTCAGATACAGTGGAAGCTTTCAAAACACAACTTTCAGAAATTTCAATGGGCCCATTATACTTATGGCTTTTAAGATCAGGAATGGAGCCATCAAGGGTGTAAACAATGTCACCATCCACAATTTCGGTCTGAAGGGTAACCTTTAATTCCCCCTTACTCGACTCAGGTGTTATCACCACTTTGCTGTTTCCGGTATTGTAATTGAATCCTTTCTGATCGAAAGTACGGAAGTGCCAGCCTCTTAATCGTCTGTTGAAATTGATCCAGTCACGGTTTTCAGAGGGCGACCAAACCACTTCCGACAAGGCCAGCAATCTTGGTAGCACCATATACTCCAAATGCGATAAAGTAGCAATATATTCCGTCCACACATTGGCCTGGGCCCCGAGAACATGCTTCGCGGCCTTCTGATCCAGAACTTCAGGTACAGGCTCATAGGTATAAACATCTTTCAGGGTATTCATCCCGCCAATAGCGGCCGGTTCGCCCTCAGGTCCCGCCTGATAATGATCGAAATAACACGGAGAGCCGGGAGTCATCACCACATCGTGCCCCATGCGGGCCGCTTTAATGCCGCCAGCTTCACCGCGCCAACTCATTACGGTAGCTCCCGGTGCCAGTCCGCCCTCTAGTATTTCATCCCAACCGATAAGCTTACGTCCATGCAATGAAAGGAACTTCTCCATTCGTTTGATCATGTAGCTTTGCAGGCCATCTTCATCTTCAAGCTTTTCCTTACGGATGCGCTTCTGACACAAATCACAATTCTCCCATTGCGACTTGTCGACTTCATCCCCTCCCACATGAATAAATTCTGAAGGAAACAATTCCATTACTTCAACCAAAACATCCTGAAGAAATGAAAACACCTCCTCTTTCCCCGGACAATAAGCTGTTTGCACACCTTCGGGATAATCACCCCCCGTATTCACAAACTGAGGCTCTCCGGTACATGAAAGATGTGGATAAGCAGCTAGTGCAGCCACAGAGTGAGCGGGCAATTCAATCTCAGGAACAATGGTTATATTTCTGGCCTGGGCATAAGCAACAATTTCTTTGATCTGCTCCTGGGTATAATACCCGCCATATGTAGCTTTCTCCCCTTCCTTAGCAGGAGGACGTTCCGACCACACTTTATCCAGATGATCCACCCGCCAGGCACCTACCTCAGTCAATTTTGGATACTTTTTTATTTCAATGCGCCAGCCCGGATCATCAACCAGGTGCCAGTGGAAAACATTGAACTTATAGTTAGCCAGCAAATCAATGTAATGTTTTACTGCTTCAGGGGAGTAGAAATGCCGGCTAACATCCAGCATCATGCCCCGCCATTCGAAACGTGGATAGTCCACAATTTGCAACCCCGGAACCTTAAGCTGCTCATTGGTGCGAACGGAAGGAAGAGTCTGAAAAAGAGACTGCAAACCGTAAAAAAGTCCCCGGCGGTTATTAGCCTGAAGGGTAATAGCCTCAGAACTCACATTTAAACGATATCCTTCATCACCTATCTGGTTGTCCTGAATCACTTCAAAACGGATATTTTTGCTCTGCTCCACGTTATGAGGTAGTTCCAGCCCTGAAATATCTTTGATCTGAAGTGTCAGAAAAGCCGCGAGGCGTACCAATTCAACATCGTCTTTGTTGTACTGAATTGCTGTACTTTCATCAATCACAAACGTTTCTTCTGTTTCCTGCATTTCAACAGGAACCGGAATAATATCAACAGCATTTTGCGCCCCGCATAGCAAGCTGGCTAAAAACAAAGCACTAATTAAAACCAATTTAAACATTTCTCCCTCTTTACAACTTATCCTGTTCTCTTTATTAGCATGAACTGCGAGGCCCTTTCACCATGTTATTAAGAACTTACGGGCCATCAATCCAAAATTCTGTTTCCCATCCTCAGGAAAATCACAGCCCTTTCATCAGTAAATAATTTGTCTAAGTTATTTGTCTGATGCCTGCCTGACCGGTAGGCAGGGAACTCGCATAGTTGATTATTTGCATTCTCTTTTGAGGCAATCGTTGCCATGCTCGTTTCATTTCTTCAAGGGCTGCAATTACACAGTATATAATGATTATTAATCCCGGTTTATCCGGTCTTTATGCACCAGTTTATCATCCAGATATACTTCTACAACATATCTGCCTTTTGGAAGATAACCGATAAAGTATTCCAGTGTTCCTTGTTTAAAGTTGGTATACTCATGTACTTCAACAGGCTCTCCATCAGACATAAATCTAACTTTCATGTCTTTAGGACTTTCCAGGAAAGCATCCAGTTCCAGGCGCTCACGGGTTCTGCGAGGATAGATAAAGAAGGCATTTTGAGAAACTGTTGTATCCTGCTTAGCATCTTCGGTGGCTTTAAAAGCCAGAAACTGTCCGTTACCACAATCGCTCAGGAAATGATGGAGAATGTTGCCCTCCATATCCAGGAATCTGAGGTAACCATATCCGTGCTGGGGCTCAGCCCAGAATTCAAGACCATTACCTTCAGAATCGGTGAGTTCAAACTCATACAAACCGGGATCCAGTTTCAGAGTGTCCATGTAAACCGTATTAGAATCAGACTCCCATGGATTGCGCTGATAAACTGTGTCGCGCTTTTCATTAATCATAAACAAATGATTCTCTTCGGGGCGATAGTTGGTTTTGTATGCTACCACAAATTCCAATGGCAACTCCTTTAAAGACTTAAACTGAGATGTAAGTGCATTATCAGCTTTCCATTCATCCTTTTTTCCATTGGGACGTAAAAGCTCCACTTCAAAAAGATTCATGCCATCTTCGAAATCAACTATTCCGGGGAGATAAAGTGTGGTCTCCTCCCAAAAATCGAGAGCACCTGTCCATTTAAAAGTTTTGGTTTTAAAACCTTTGGTACCATATTTTATTTTCAACTCTGTAAGGGGATCACTTCCGAGATTACGAAAACGAATAACCGGCTCAAAAACAGCAGGATTAAAACGACCATAGTTCTGTTTCAGGCTGGGCACTTCAATTTCCTCTATGGCCACGTCATTTTGATGATTGGGTGCTTCATACTGAATAAAATAAGCAGCAACAACCTCCCGGCCTTCTACCTCTTTTACCGAGTCCACGTAAGGCATCATGTCCACATCGATGATATTCTCTCCTGCCTTAGCATCCACATTGTATACATCGGGCTTTTGCAAGTCTCCCGGACACCAGTGCCCCCGGTCATAAACCCATGTGCCTCCTTGTGGATACAATGGATTATCGCCACAATCTTTCCACAAATGACGCTTATCAATTACTTTATCATTGTAAACAACTTCACGCCAGCGGGTGCAGAACTCACTACAGTAATCAGGAGGGCCAAAGCCATGACCTGTATGCTGAATTCGGATTCTGCCAAAATCGGCTTTATCATCGTAATTTACCTTTACCGGTGTAAAATAATTCTCCACCGGATCATTGATATCCCCATAAGGAAAACTTCCTTTGTATAATTCTTTAATGCTGATGGGATTGGCAACTGCCGGTCCTGTATGAATTTCAAAGTTCACGGTAAGTGCCCATCCTAATTTCTCAGGTTCATAGCCGGAGTGCAAATATTCAACTTCCACACTATCGCGAAGAAGTGAGGCAAAGTCAGTCACATCCACCTCCCATGTATAACTCCAATCCCTGGTAAAACTACTACCATAAGGAGTTATTAAACGGCCAAGTTCGATATCCTCAGACTCCCCCTGAGTACCCCCCACTCTTCTCAGATAAATGTGATCCAGATAGTCCCAATGAGCAATGGCCATTGAATCGGGATGTCCAAGCGTCACCTGCATTTTTATCCGTCTTATATTTTCTGATTGAGAGGGAAAAACACCCCACTCGTAAAACGAATTAACACCCTTCTTTTGGTCTGTATTGATGGTAATGTGATCGTGAGTAGTGACGTTCAGGGTATCTTGTCCTGAAGCGTTGCCAGAAAAGCTCCACAGCGCAACGGCTATAAAAGCAAGTACCAGTTTCTTCATTCGTATATCGTTTTGCTAAAATTTTTAGAAATTAATTACTTAATCCCGGAAACCTTCACCACCCAGGCGTATTTGCTTGGGGGATTGGTTCTGAGTTTGTTTGGAATCGACACCTCAAAACCACTTCCCTGAGCTTTCCACTTCAAAGGCTTGTCGTATCCCAACAGGGTAACCTCAGCACCATCAACAGGCTGATGAGATTCCACTTCAATTTTGGATGGCATCTTTCCATCTTCACTTTGATCCATATAAATAAAGTAGGCGTTGCCTTCCTTTTGAGTCATTCCAATGTTGCTTTCTTTATAAGGTTCAAGAGTACGCGTTCCATAAATGGCTTCACCGTTGACTTTAATCCAGTCACCCATTTTTTCCAGCAATTCATAAGCACCCATTTGCCAGTCTCCATCAGGTCCCGGGGCAACATTGTAGAGCAGATTTCCACCCTTAATGACAATGTCAACAAGCATATGAATGGCTTCCTGACCTGACATATATTTGGCATTCGGGGTATAAGACCAACCTCCACCTGAGATAATACATGACTCCCATGGATAAGAAAGCGGTTTTTCAGGAACCCGGTTTTCAGGTGTCAGATAATTCTGGTTTTTCCCATGTACAGCCCTGTCAACTACAATAAGTCCGGGCTGTTCTTTCCGGGCTTTTTCAACCAGCTCATCCATCCTGATATCCTGATTGATGACTCTTGCTTTCAGGAAACCTGACTCCATATTTTCAATTTTTCTTTTGTATACTTCCTTTATCAACTCAGGAGACTTTTTAGCCACCCATCCACCGTCGAGCCACAAAATATCCATATCTCCATAATCGGTCATCAATTCCATGATTTGATTGTGGGTGAACTGCACATAAGACTCCCATTTCTCGGGATATGCAACAGGATCATAATTAACATTCCGGTCGGGAGTGGCAAAGTTTGACCACCAGTAATCATCGTTGTGCCAGTCGGGCTTAGAGAAATAGGCCCCAACCCAAAAATCTTCAGCACGGAAAGCATCAAATACTTCCTTGGCAATGTTGGCCCGCTCATTGATGTGGAAGGGACATTCTTCAGACGTCACTTTATAGTCAGTATATTTTGAATCGAACATACAAAATCCATCATGATGTTTAGTGGTAAACACAACATACTTCATTCCGGCATCTTTTGCAGCATCGGCCCATTTGTCCGGATTAAAATCAATGGGATTAAAAGTTTTTATTAAATCCTCATAGTCTTCTTTGTATGCAATATAGTCTTCATGTGGACGTCCACACCAACCCTCATCCTCAGCGCAAATACTCCATGATTCAACAATTCCCCATTGGCTGTAGGCGCCCCAATGCATCAACAGTCCGAATTTAAAATCCTGCCATTGCTCCAGCTTTTCCAGAACAAGGGGGTCGGTTTCAGGAACATACCGTTCATCTTCATAAATGGCCTGAGAGAAGCTATACGACATCCCGACCAACAAAAAAGCAAAAAGAAAACTAAGATTTTTCATTTCATAGAATTTAAAGTGATCAATAAAAAACGGAAGCCACGCATTTTCCGTTGAAAAGTAAAAGGATAAAACCGGCTTTCTAAATCAATGAATTGAGCAGGAAACTGCCACCTGGTTCAGGACATCATCGCCAATACCTATGCGGTAGCCGGATGATTGAAATACCAAATTCCCTGAAGCACTCACTACTAAAACTGCCGGCATTTCCTCTTCCATGATTATACCCAATTCCCTTTCAATATCAAGTAACCATTCCGACTCATCAATTAGAAAAACGGAACGATTGGGCAAACCATCGTATTGATCGATGGAAAATGCGGGTGTAATTTTTTCCGGCTTAAGCAACAAGGCTATACTTCCCGGCCATTTATCAAAACTACTGCCCAAACGAGTCAGGTCGTTTACCAAATGCCGGGATGGTTCTCTTGCAGGATCTATCCAAATGAGCACCAACCCGTTTTCACCTGCAAGCTGGTTCAGGCTTATGCCCTCTTTAGAAGAATATTCCTCAAATGTGCGATTCAAATCAATGGTCAAATCACCCTCAAAAGCCTTTATATTTCCTTTGTCAGGAATGACCAATGAAACCTCTTCTGTTTTCCCCTGTTGAACATCAAAGAAGACTCTCCGTGTTTTAGATGAACCATCGGGAAGGCGTTTAACAGTTACCAATGAGTAGGATCCTTCATCCAACCCAAGGCTGGCAGGAAAACTCTCAAAGACTTTAGACGATGCATAATCGAGAGTTTCATACCCTCCCCCCTCAAACTTATTCAGGGTGAAATCTTTGTAATATTTTGGCACATTCCCTGAGGGAGTATTCCCTGCAAGGTTTATTAAAATGTTGCCCTTAGGTCTGTTACCAATTTTACCATTTACAGGATCGATATCTATCCATTCACCCTCAATCAAAACCTGTGACTGTTTGCGCACTTTGTCAACTCTTGATGCAATGCCCATACTTCGGGCGACAGCAACAAGAAAGATATTCAATGAATTTCTATCTGCTACTCTTAATTCTAAAACTCCGACCGGCAACTGTGGTACGCCCCAGGGATTGGCTTTTTCATTCAACTGAATGTTTTCATTCACCCATTTTGCCAAGAGTACAGGAGAAACCTGACATTTTTGAATAAACGCAGGTTCAAAAAACTGCTGAAAATCTTTCTTATAAGCCGAAAGTAGTTCGTTGTGAATACGGGGATTAAAAACGTATTTCTGATAGATTTCATCCGGGTATTTAAGAGGATTGGCAGAATAATCAAGATGGTCTATTAATACCTTTAATGGGGTGTCTCGCCTGTCTTTCATAGCAATCACATCTAAAAGCATCATAGCCTTTTCAAGATTGGCCCCACCTGCATATTCCAGGAAACGCCTCACTACAGGCCAGTTACCCCTGCTCGCTTCAAAAAGAGAAAAAACTTTCACAGGATCAAGATTCAGTCTATTGGCAAAATCAACCGAAGCAGTTGAGTCGATAAATGTATTCTCGTAGGCCGTTCTAAGAGAATCCCCATATTGAAGTCTTTCTGAATGACCTTTGCGGTCAACCTTACTGTGATCGGCTGTTGCGCTTGGAGCCGGGGCATGAATAAGATGATTGATGACCATCCCTGCTTCAGGTTTCTCTCTCAATACAATTTCGAGCGTATCGGTATTAGGAACAGCCAGTTTTTTCCAGGCATATTGTCCTTCTGCATTCACCCAAACCATAAGATCACCCAGTCCGGTTAAAAATTCACAAACTCCATCTGAATTGGTTTGAACCGTTGCTATATCATAAAACTCAGCAAAATTGGGTAACTGAAAGCTGACTTCTGCTCCCTCAACCGGACTGCCACCCCCGTCTTTAACCTTCACCCGGATTTTTTTTGTTCTGGCGTATCTTGTGAGAGTATTTACTTCGGTGTAGAAAGGGTTGGTAGCAACCACTTCATCATAGGTTTTAATATGTCCGTAGGTTCTGTGATGGGTGAGCATAGCCCGGGTAGCAGGACTTTCGAACCAACCCATATTCAATTCAGGTTCTGGTTCGCAGGCACCCATAAAATACCAGTTGCCATCTACCCAAACCTCAACCCAGGCATGATTATCATTGGTGTGAGGCCATCTGGGCGTATAAATCTGACGGGCAGGAATACCAGCTGCCCGCATAGCAGCGACAGTAAAAGTAGATTGTTCGCCACATCGGCCGTATGCAGTTTTTACGGTATTGAGAGGAGAGCTCGTACGGTATTCATTGGTAGAATGATAAATGACTTTTTCCTGACACCAATGGTTAACTTCAAGCGCCGCCTGTTTCATGTTAAGCCCCTGCAATCTCTCCTTTAGTTCTTTGTAAAACACAACACGTGCTGTATCCAGATACTCATTGTTTACCCGGTGAGGCAAAACATAATGAAGAAATATATCATTTGGAATCTTTGCCCCCCAGGGGAAAGTATTACGGGCCTTAAGAGCATAGCGTGCATGCAGGAGATAAAAAGTTCCGCTGTGGTTGGAAAGATCACTTAATGGCATGTAGGCATAAAGAAAATCCAACGCCTCCTTTTCTGCCTTCGAAATATTACTATCGTATAGAGAGAATAATTGGTCTGAACGATGAACGGCAAGCTCTTTTTGTCTTTGCAGGCTTTGTCTGACATCCTCCTGCATGTTAGCATCCTCTATCAGTACACCGGAATTGGTGCAACTGAATAAAACGCCGGTAAAAAAGACCGATAGTAATAATTTATTTAGCATCTCGTGAATTCTGTATATATGTAAATTTCAACTCTTTTAAAGCTAAAAACACCGTAACACGCCTCCACAAAATGAATCTGAGTTTCCGGTCTTTTTACTTTGTCAGTTTGGCTTTTTTCTTGGTATAAACACTGCCCAATACATCGAAAACATCTTCCATAACGACCGCAAGACCACCTTTAAGGCCAATTTCTTTACCAAGCTCAGAATTCTTGATGGTCACTCCCTCACTAATTTTGTGCATTGCGTACTTGTTAACCGATTGCTGAATAGGAATGGTAAGGTATTGGTCTGCTTCAGCCATTTTACCACCCAACACAATCATCCCGGGGTTAAACAGCTGAATCAGGATGGAAATTCCCTTTCCAAGGTGCTCACCGATGTCTGACAATAAATTAATTGCAAACTGATCGCCTTGAAGGGCAGCATCTACAACGGTTCTTAAATCAACATCGTTAACATCACCTTTGGCAAAGTGAGACATTAAGGAGCTTTTTCCTTCCAAAATCCCTTCGCGGGCATTACGTACGAGTGTTGCTCCGGCAGCAATGGTCTGCAGACATCCGTTTTTGCCACAGATACATGAGGCTCCGTCTTCAACCATCGGAATATGACTGAATTCCCCGGCAAAACCATTGGACCCGCGATACAATTTTCCATTGAGAATAAGGCCCAGACCGATTCCCCAGTCGAGAAACAATACCATGACATCTTTTTGATTTTTGGCAATTCCAAACCGCCAAACGGCCAATGCCACTGCTTTAGCATCATTTTCAATAAATACTGGCAAACTCAACTGCTCCTGTAAAATACTCGTTACAGGACGATCACCATAGTTGAGATAAGTATAGTTGTATCCCCCTTTTGAATCCACCAAACCGGGTAAACTAAGTCCGACTCCAATAATTCTCTTGAAATCAACACCGGAGTCGACAACAAACTTCCGGATTTCCCTCACAAGAACCTCCAGTGTAGAAACCTCATTATCAAGCTCAAGAGAAAAGCTATGAACATCCGTAACCTGTTCATTAACACTGTTAAAAACAGTCAACTGAGTTTGATGAATGTTCATGTCAACACTAACAACATAAAATGCATCATCTTTGAGACCATACAATTCAGGTTTGCGTCCACCTTTGGATAGCCCATATCCCTTTTTCTCTATAAGATCTTGCTCCATCAACATAGCCAGAATGGCATTCCCGTTAGGAGTACTGATTTTCAGATGACTGCAGATATCAGCCACCGGATTGGGCCCCTTAAAGTAGAGAAACTTTAATATTCGTACTGAAAGAAGATACTTCTTCTTCTCCAGGCCGGACAATGTCGTCAGCAAATAGCTGTTGAATAAATAATTTTCCATTTTTCGTTTCAAACCAAAATAATTATTCTTTACAAAGCACACATTTTTTTTTCTTTCTTGCAAGACTTTTGCAAAAAAATAATAAAAGAAATTGTGTTTTTTCTAATTTTTGTATATTCGCACCCTATAAGAAAGCGTTATAAACGCTCATAAGTATAAGGTTAATTTCTTTTTTATTATTATAACATCAAAATTAATTGCTGTAAAATAAAATCTTTCCTTTTACCCTAATTTTTTTCAAATTTAATGACTTAAAAAAGTCTATCAGAACTAAAAACGACAAAAATTTAACAAAATCCTGAATTATTCGATAATTTAATCATTTAAGGTGATTAAAGACTACAATGCTTTAGACAAAATTCAATTCAAAAGAAGCGGTCCGGAACAATATCAGGAAAAGAAAAAAGAAGCAATGAAAAAAATATCACTCGAAATATGTGTTTTTTCAATCGAGGCCGCCATTAAAGCTGATAAAGCTGGAGCAAACAGAATTGAATTATGCAGCAACCCGGGAGATGGAGGAACCACTCCCCACCATGCGCTCATCAAGGCAGCTTGCGAAAAAACAGCACTCGATGTTTTCCCGATCATTCGTCCTTCAGGTGGTGGTTTCTCTTACAGCAACGATGAATTTAATATGATCAAAGAAGACATCCTTTTTTGTAAGGAAGCAGGTTGTCAAGGCATTGCAACAGGAATTCTTCATCCGGATAACACTGTTGATGTGGATAGAATGCAAGAGATTGTTCTATTGGCAGCCCCAATGGATGTAACTTTTATCAGAGCTTTTGACCTTACTCCCGATCCGGAAGAAGCATTGCAAGATTTGATTACCGCAGGCTGTAAAAGAGTCCTAACCTCAGGCCAGGCGCAAAAGGCTGAGGAAGCATTGCCCCTGATCAAAAAGTTAACCACCCTGGCTAAGGGCAAAATCTCAATCATGCCAGGGTCCGGGGTGCGCCCCAATAATATTCAAAAAATCATTGAAAACACCGGCGTTGTGGAAATTCACTCCTCCGCAAGGATTTTCAAGCCCAACATATTTAAAAAAGTTGATGAACTGGGGTTTGGACAACCCGTCACCTGTAATGAAGAGCAAATTGCAGAAATGCGAAAAATATTGGATACTTTTTAACAACACAAATAACCGGTAACTATGAAGACATTTACAGCTATTGTTTCAGTATTGATGCTTCTCTTTTCCTCCGGAAACTTCAAAATTGCAGCTCAGAATTTTCGAAATCCGGATCTGGATCCGCAAACGCGAGCGCTTGCATTGTTGGAGGAACTCACTCTGGAAGAAAAAATATCGTTATTGGGTTATGACAGCCCTGCCATTGAGCGACTTCAGGTCCCTGCTTACAATTGGTGGAATGAGGCACTCCATGGTGTGGCAAGAGCGGGAGAAGCCACTGTTTTTCCGCAGGCCATTGCTCTGGCAGCCACTTTTGACACTGCGCTGGTTCATCAGGTTGCTGATGCCATTTCTACCGAGGCCAGGAGCAAATACAACCTAAACAGAGCCAAGGGATTTCATAATCAATACATGGGAATTAGTTTCTGGACCCCCAACATCAATATTTTCAGAGATCCACGCTGGGGCCGGGGCCAGGAAACATATGGCGAAGACCCATTTCTCACTGCCGTTACCGGAAAAGCTTTTGTCCAGGGTCTTCAGGGCAATGATCCTCATCACCTCAAAACCGCTGCCGGCGCCAAACACTTTGCTGTTCACAGCGGACCTGAAGCAGACCGTCATCACTTTAATGCCATTGTAGATGAGAAAGATTTGAGAGAAACTTATCTCCCTGCTTTCAAAACTCTTGTGGATAATGGTGTGGAGACAATAATGTGTGCCTACAACCGGGTTAACGGGGAGCCATGCTGTACCGGTAAAACGTTGCTTCAAAATATTCTGCGTGACGAATGGGGTTTTAATGGGCAGGTAGTTACAGATTGCTGGGCCCTGGATGATATTTGGCGGCGCCACAAAACCATCCCTACGAGAGTGGAGGTAGCTGCGGCTGCAGTCAAAACCGGTGTCAATCTCGATTGTTCCAACATCCTTCAGGACGATGTAAAAAAAGCCATTGATCAGAATTTGCTAACGCGGGAACAACTTGACAGTGCTTTGCTTCCAACGTTACGTACACAGATAAAACTGGGATTTTACGATAATCCGGACGAATCTCCCTATTCAACTTATGGAGCAGACAGCGTTAACAATGCATACCACGTGGAGCTTTCACGAACAGCCGCGGAGAAAAGTATGGTATTGCTAAAAAACAACGGGATACTGCCTCTAAGTCAGGAAAAAACCTCATCCGTTATGGTTGTTGGCGAAAACGCTGCATCCATAAGTGTGCTCACCGGAAACTACCATGGCATGTCGGGCAAAATGGTCACTTTTGCTGAAGGACTTGTTGAAGCAGGCGGACCGGGGACATCTGTTCAGTACGACATGGGATGTAGCTATGCCGATACAACCAGTTTTGGAGGAATATGGGCTGCCGGTTTTACAGATGTTACTGTTGCTGTCCTGGGCCTTAATCCATTGCTTGAGGGAGAACAGGGAGATGCTTTTCTTTCTAAACACGGAGGTGACAAAAAAGATTTAAGCATGCCACGATCACATGAGATCTACATGCAAAAACTGCGCGAAAGTCATGACCATCCAATCATAGCAGTTGTAACGGGCGGAAGTGCCATTGATGTTTCAGCTATTGAACCCTTTGCCGATGCCATTATTTTTGGCTGGTATCCGGGACAGCAAGGCGGAACAGCATTGGCCAACCTCATATTTGGAAACACATCGCCTTCGGGAAGACTGCCGCTGACTTTCTACAAAAGCGTGGATGACCTTCCACCTTACGATGATTACAGCATGCAAAACAGAACCTACAGATATTTTGACGGTGATGTTCTGTACCCCTTTGGATATGGACTGAGTTATTCAACGTTTGAATATAACTGGAGTAGTAAACCAGCCTCCCAGGTATCTAAAGAGGATCTGCTGTCCATTGACCTGGAAATCGAAAACACCGGTGATTTTGACGCTGAAGAAGTGGTGCAGGTTTACATCACTTACCCCAAAGAAGAGCGAATGCCTCTTAAAGAATTGAAAGGTTTCAGCAGGGTAACTATTAATGCCGGAGAAACAGAAAAAACTACCATTCAAATACCTGTATCAGAGTTAAAAAAATGGGATACAGATAAGAATGACTGGAAATTATTTAAAGGCAATTACTCCATTCTGGTTTCTCAAAATGCTGAGACCCCCATTTTAAAGCACAGTTTTACAATCAAATAAAGACAAGTTTTCATAAATTTCATACAAAAACATCCGACCATGTTTAAGCTTTCAAACTTCGCAGACAAAAAGAGAAAAGCCGGTTTAGGATTCTCCCTGATGGTGAGGTGGGCCCTTCCTGCCCTTTTCCTGCTCTCGGCTTGTGCCGGACCACAAAACTCATCAGCCCCTGCAGATGAAGATTACACAAAATATGTAGATCCATACATTGGGACAGATTACCACGGACATGTTTTCCTTGGTGCCAATGTTCCATTTGGTGCCGTTCAGCCCGGTCCCACGAACTACATCAAAGGCTGGGACTGGTGTTCAGGCTATCATTATTCCGACAGCATAATGACAGGTTTCTCGCAGCTCCACCTTAGCGGAACCGGAATTGGAGACCTTGGCGATGTACTGATCACTCCTTACACCGGAGAACTGTTTTTCACCCCCGGAAACATTAAGGAACCGTTGAGTGGTTATGCCTCCATGTACTCCCACGACCGGGAGGCGGCTGAACCCGGTTTTTACGAAGTGGATTTACTGGATTATGACATCAACGTAAAACTAACAGCTTCCGAAAGGGTTAGCTTTCATCAATACACTTTCCCGGAGAATGAAAATTCACGAATTGCCATTAACCTTGAATTGGGCATTGGATGGGACAGTCCGGTAAATACCAAACTGATTCAACTCAATGATACAACCCTGGCCGGATTCAGACATTCAAAAGGATGGGCCGAAGATCAGGAATTGTATTATGCCATTGTTGTTTCAAAACCCGTTGAGAAACTTGAATTGCATGCCAATGACAAAGAGATTTCCGGAACTGAAGCAGAAGGGCGCGATGTTGCAGGCGTACTGACTTACAACACAAAAAACGGGGAAACCATTAACCTGAAAGTGGGTATTTCTCCCGTAAGCCACGAAGCAGCATTAAAAAACATCGAAAGTGAAATTCCTCACTGGAACTTTGCTCAGGTACAGTCTGAAGCCAAAGAAAAATGGAACAAAGAGCTTTCGAAAATTAAGATTGAGGATTCAGACGAATCTGTAAAACGGACCTTCTACACCTCAATGTATCATTCTTTCATTGCTCCCATTCTTTTCAATGATCACGATGGCACTTATCGCGGTACCGACAAAAAAATTTACAAAAACCCCGGGTTTGACAATTACTCAGTGTTTTCCCTCTGGGATACCTACCGGGCCAATCACCCGTTGTTTACCATTGTTCAGCCAGAGAAGGTTAACGATATGATAAATTCCATGTTGGCCATATATGAGCATCAGGGGAAACTGCCTGTTTGGCACCTGATGGGTAACGAAACCAACTGCATGGTAGGTTATAGCGCCGTTCCTGTGGTTGCTGATGCCTTTTTTAAAGGATTTAACGGGTTTGATGAGAAACTGGCATTTGAATCTGTTGTGGCTACGTCCATGAATGATGAATTTGGCCTTGACTACATCAAAGAGAGAGGTTACATTCCAGCAGACAAAGAAAAAGAGTCGGTCTCCAAAGCATTGGAATATGCTATTTCTGACTGGGCCATTGCAAGGTTTGCAGAGAAAATGGGGGACACAGAAAAGGCAGAATATTACCAGAAGCGTTCCAAAGCTTATGAGAAGTACTTCGATCCGGAAACCCGGTTTATGCGTCCCATCATGAGCGATGGCAACTTCCGCGAACCATTCAATCCTTTTAAATCGGTTCACGAAGTGGGTGATTTCACCGAAGGCAACTCATGGCAATACACCTGGCTGGTTCCCCATGATGTAAATGGTCTCATCGAATTGATGGGTGGCGAAGATGCTTTTGAAGCAAAATTTGACAGCTTCTTTGTGGCCACCGGTGATATGGGCGAAAAAGCGTCCGCAGATATAACAGGACTCATTGGTCAATATGCTCAAGGGAATGAGCCTAGTCACCATGCAGCTTACATGTATGCTTACGTGGGTAGTCAATGGAAAACCGCTGAAAAGATCCGCTACATTATGGAGGAATTTTATACCGATCAGCCTGACGGATTGATTGGCAACGAAGATTGTGGTCAGATGTCTGCCTGGTACATTCTCTCCTCCATGGGCTTTTATCCGGTCAATCCATCCAGCTCTGTCTTTGTTTTAGGATCTCCTGAACTTGACAAAGCCACCATTGATTTACCCGAGGGCAAAACATTTACAATGGTAGCTCATAACAACAGTTCAGAGAACATCTATATCCAGTCAGCCCAACTTAATGGCAATCCATTGGAGCGCACATATATCACTTATGATGAAATTATGAGCGGTGGCAAACTGGAGTTTGAGATGGGAGCCACTCCCAATAAAGAATTCGGAACTGCACCAGAAGCCAGACCAATTGAAAGGCTTCCGGAAACACGCTAAAGATTAAGCCCTCACCCACAAAACACTGATTAATTTCTAGGGTTTAGAATTAATATATAGGACAACAATCAAAAATGAGAAAAGGCATCCTTTTGAGAATGCCTTTTCTCTATTTTCAATTAAAAAGAACATGAGGTATTCCGGTCTTTTACTGCCCACCCTGCTTATACTTTTGTTTACAGTTAATAGCTGTAGCCAAAAGACTGATTCTGAAGAAAGATTAACGAGATTTGTCAACCCGTTTATGGGAACCGACGGACCAGGTAATACTTATCCGGGGGCGACCGTTCCTTTTGGTATGGTTCAGTTAAGTCCTGATATCGGATATTCAGGATGGGACCGGATTGCCGGTTATTTCTGGCCGGATAGTATTATTACAGGTTTCAGCCATTTACACCTTACAGGCACAGGGGCCGGAGACTTATACGATATTTTACTCACCCCTGTAAACAGCAGAGCTACCAAAACAACTCCCGAAAACGGGAATCGTCCCTACTCCCTGTTCTCCCATAACAATGAACATGCAGAACCCGGTTATTACCAGGTCTTTCTCCAGGATTATGGCATTAATGCTGAGCTTTCGGCCACTAAACGTACCGGAATCCATCAATACACTTTTCCTGAGGATGAAAACTCAGGCTTCATCATTGATCTGGGCTATGCACTCAACTGGGACAGTCCGGTTATTACAAGCATCACCATCGAAGACAACCAAACCATTTCCGGATACCGGTTTTCTTCAGGCTGGGCACCCGATCAAAGGGTATGGTTTGTTGCAAAGTTCTCCAAACCATTTGATACAGCCACTCTTTTCAATGATGAGAAAAAAGTGGTTGGAGACAGCGTTAAAGCTCAACACACAAAAGTGGATCTGCGTTTCAAAACTTCTGAAAACGAAAAAGTAGTGGTCAAACTTGGGATATCGAGTGCCGCAAAAGAAGGCGCCCGGCTTGCCATCAAACAAGAAGCTCCAAAATGGTGTTTTGAAGACCTCCGTAAATCGGCTTCCAACCAATGGGAAAAAGAGTTGAATAAAATCAAAGTGGAATCGGACAACCAAACCTGGAAAGAAACTTTTTACACCGGTCTTTATCAGTCCATGCTCGCCCCCACCCTTTACAGCGATGCAACCGGCCATTACAAAGGTGCCGACGGAAAAATCCACAAAGCTGAAGGCTACGACAAATACGACACATTCTCTTTATGGGACACCTTCAGGGCTGCTCATCCGCTTTACACAATCATGCATCCCGACAGGGTTCCTGACATGATCCAGTCGATGCTGAGCCATTACCGGGAAACAGGACTTTTACCTGTGTGGTCGATGCAGGGCAATGAAACCAATATGATGATTGGGTACCATGCCGTTCCGGTTATTGTAGATGCCTATTTTAAAGGCATTGGAGGATTTGATGCAGAAGAAGCATATGAGGCATGTTTGTCCAATGCCATGTCGGATGGTCATGGCATCAAAGAATACCGGGAACTGGGATATGTACCACTTTCTGAAGATCACGAAAACTGGTCAGTTTCCAAAACTCTGGAATATGCTTATGACGACTGGTGCATTGCCATGTTCGCTAAAGCCCTTGGTAAAGACAAGGATTACGATTATTTCATGAAGCGGGCCAATAACTGGAAAAACCACTTCGATCCTCAAACCGGTTTTATGCGGCCCAAAAAAGCCTCGGGAGCATTCATTGATCATTTTGTACCACGTGAATACACACAGGATTTCTGCGAAAGCAATGGCTGGCATTATTTCTGGTTCGTACCACAAGATATTGAAGGTTTGCGCGAAAAACTGGGCGATGAACGATTCAGTCAAAGACTCGACAGCATGTTTACCTTCTCTCCCGGACCTGATGCCGACCTTCCGATCTTTAGCACCGGTATGATAGGCCAGTATGCTCATGGCAACGAACCCAGCCATCACGTTGCTTACCTGTATAATTACACCGGGGAGTCGTGGAAAACCCAGAAGAGAGTTCGTCAAATCCTTACCAATATGTATAAGCCGGTTCCCAATGGCCATTGTGGAAATGAAGATTGCGGACAAATGTCATCCTGGTTTGTTTTCAGCTCAATGGGATTTTATCCTGTCAATCCTGCCGATGGTAAATATCACATTGGCTCACCACTTTGGAAAAAAGCTACCATACAAGTGGAAGACAATAAAACCTTTACAGTTGAAGCTCCCAACGTGAGTACAGAAAACATGTATATCCAATCGGTAAAATTGAATGGAGAAAAACTGGAACGCCCATGGATTACCCATGAGGAGCTATCAAACGGCGGAACTTTGAAGTTTGAGATGAGTGAAATACCGAATGAGCAGCTTTGGCGATAAGATGAAAGGTGGAAGGGTACTCATTCACTCAATCCTTCATTCACTCATTTACATGGGCATGGAGTGAGTTAGTGGTCGGTAATCAGTATTCAGTATAGAGAAAAGGCCAACGGCCTGAAAGCAAATAGCCCGGGATGAAGCTCCGGGATTTGAAGGTGCGTTAGAATGAGAGCTCTGAATGGGCGAAAGAATAACCATTTGAGAACATCTGAATATATTAAAGACCTTTTCCATAACCAATTAATCAAACATCTAACGACATAAAAAATGATACGAAACTTATTTATCATACCGGTAATGATGGCAATGGCACTAAGCAGCTGCGGGTCATCACAAGAGGAATTGGTTACTCAAAAAGAAATTCATACCAACTGGAAATTTAAACAGGCCGATCTTCAGGAATGGCACAAAGCAACAGTTCCGGGGTGTGTGCACACAGATCTGATGGACAATGAAGTAATTGAAGATCCGTTTTACCGGGGAAATGAAGACTCTGTGCAGTGGATCAGTGAAAAGGACTGGATTTACCGGACAACCTTTGAGGTGACGGCCAAAGAAAAGGCTCATCAAGCTATAGAATTGGTCTTTAAGGGATTGGATACGCATGCCACTGTAAAGCTGAATGACAAAGAAATCCTTAAGGGGCACAATATGTTCCGTACCTTCACGGTTGATGTAACGAACATGTTAAAGGAGGGTGGAAATGATTTGGAAATCTACTTCCGGTCCCCCGAAGATTACAACGATGAACAAGCCGCAAAACTTCCATATACGCTGCCTGAAGATGAACGTATTCACTCCCGGAAAGCACCCTACCAGTTTGGATGGGACTGGGGACCGCGCCTCATCACCTCAGGCATATGGAAACCGGTTTACCTGAAAATGTGGCATCACGCTCGCATCAACAACACCTTTATTCGTACCCTCAGCATTGATGATGACAAAGCCCTTTTGAAAGCCGACGTCAATGTTGAAGCGGTTGCTCCAACACAGGGAACCGTAACAATTTCCAGTCCTGATGGCAAATTCACCAGCGCATCACAAACCCTGTCTTTTAAAAATGGTAACAATAAAGTCACTCTCGACTTTGAGATTCCACAACCAAAGCTTTGGTGGAGCAACGGACTGGGTGAACCTCACCTTTACAACGTTGACATTAAACTCAGCACCTCTGAAGGAAAAGAAGTTCGAAATGAACGAATTGGTGTCCGTACGATCGAACTGATTCAAAAGGACGATGAAGTCGGCCGCTCATTTGAATTTCACCTTAACGGCGAGCCGGTATTTGCCAAAGGCGCCAATTTCATTCCACTTGAGAGTTTTCCGTCGCGACTAACCCGTGCCGATTACGAGGGTGCTATCCGCGATGCCGTAAAAGCCAATTACAACATGCTGCGTGTATGGGGAGGTGGAATTTATGAAGACGATGTCTTTTATGATTTGTGTGATGAAAACGGCATCCTGGTCTGGCAGGATTTCATGTTCGCCTGTGCCATGTATCCGGGCGATGAAGCCTTCCTCAAAAGCGTAGAGAAAGAAGTTGAAGACAATGTGGTGCGTCTCAGAAACCATGCCTCCCTGGCAATCTGGTGTGGCAACAATGAGGTACGCAACGGTTGGTTCGACTGGGGCTGGCAAAAGCGACTCGGCTACTCAAGAGAGGACAGTCTGGAAGTATGGAAAAATTACCAAACCATTTTTCATGAGATAATTCCTGCCGTATTAGATAACCAGGATCCATCAAGAGATTACTGGCCCTCCTCCCCGTCTTATGGCTGGGGACATGAAGAATCCCTGACCACAGGCGATAACCATTACTGGGGTGTTTGGTGGGGCATGGAGCCTTTCAGCATGTATCGCAAGAAGGTCAGCCGTTTTATGAGTGAATTCGGCTTTCAGGCATTTCCTCCATGGGAGACCATTAAATCATTTTCCCTGCCGGAAGACAGAAGTTTATGGTCGGACGTGATGCAGGTGCACCAAAAACACCCCACAGGAAACAAAACCATTAAAACCTATATGGACCGATGGTATCCGGAGCCAAAAGATTTTGAATCGTTTGTATATGTGAGTCAGATTTTACAGGCTGAAGGTATGATGGATGGCATCGCTGCCCATCGTCGGGCTAAGCCTTACAACATGGGCACCCTGTACTGGCAGTTCAACGACTGCTGGCCGGTGGTCTCATGGTCGAGCCGCGATTATTATGGCAACTGGAAAGCCCTGCATTATTATGCACGTAAAGTTTACGGTCAGATATTTGTTTCGCCATTTGAAGAAAATGGCCGGGTAAAAGTAACATTGGTATCGGATGAGCTGAAGTCTGTTTCAGGGACCTTAAAATTGTCACTTTACGACTTTGATGGCAACCTCATCAATCAAAACGACCATAAGATTGAACTACCAGCCAATTCGAGCAGGGAAGTGATCAATGTGGCGAAAAATGAATTCCTGAAGGGAGCCACTCCTGCCAAATCTGTTTTGAAAGCAGAGTTGGAGCAGGATGGCGAGATACTGGCAAGCAATTATTTGTACTTTGCATTGCCCAAAGACTTAAAATTGCCAAATGCCAACATCAATGGTTCTGTTGAGAAAACCGAAAAAGGCTATGCCGTAACTGTTTTTTCTGAGGCAGTGGCCCGTAATGTTCAGCTTCAGATTCCGGAAACAGAAGGTTGGTGGACAGATAATTTCTTTGAGTTGATTCCGGGAGAAGAGAAAACCGTTGTTTTTGAAACCGAAGAGGAAATAACAGACTTTGAAGAAAAACTAAACATCCGCTCTTTGGTGGATGCTTTTTAAATTTTTCAGGCTTTGCCCGAAAAGGATTTATAACCACAGAGGACACTGAGAGACACAGAGATTATTGTGAAAATCCTCTTTTGCGATTCTCTGTGTCCTCTGTGGTTAAATAATACATCCGGTAAAGCCGGATAAAAACCAAAACTCTGCGTCATCGCGTCTTTGCGTTTTACAAAACAAAAACCTTTTAAACAAATAATCAGGATGAACACCAGAACAAACAATCCGAAAAAAGCCAATAATCACGCCATCGCCCGGTATCTTGCATCGGGAATGGTGATGCTGGCTTTAATCCTGTCGCCCGCCAAAGCACAGGATCCTGCTTCATTCGTCAATCCTTTCATTGGCACATCTAATTTCGGAGCCACATTCCCGGGCCCCATAGTCCCCTGGGGTATGGTATCAGTAGTGCCCTACAACGTAACGCCACATGAAGGCAATGAATATTCCAACACCGACAGCTGGTGTTCCAATCCCTACGTGTATAACAACTCACTAATGACGGGCTTTTCGCATGTTAATCTGAGTGGTGTGGGATGTCCCGACTTAGGTAGCATCATACTTATGCCAACTACCGGAGAACTTGAGGTTGATTTCAATAAGTACGGTACGCCACTTAGTGAGGAAGTCGCCAGGCCCGGTTATTATTCCGCTTTTCTGGACCGTTATGCCATCAAAGCAGAGGCTACGGCCACCACGCGAACCGGTCTGAGTCGTTACACCTTTCCGGAAGGACAATCCAATATTCTGCTCAACCTGGGACATGGACTCACCAACGAGTCGGGAGCTTTTATGAAGATGGTTTCAGACAGTGAAGTGGAAGGTTACAAGCTGATGGGTACCTTTTGTTACAATCCGGATGCAGTAGTACCGGTTTACTTTGTTGTAAAGTTCAGCAAACCTGCAAAAAAGCATGGTTACTGGAAAAAGCAGCCCCGTCTTCCGGGAGCCCGTCATCAATGGTCATCTACCAGCGGAAAATTTAAGATTTATGAAAAATACTTCCGCGAATTGGCCGGAGAGCAGATTGGCGGCTGGTTTACGTTTGACACAGAAAAAGGAGAAACCATTCAAGCCAAAGTTGGTATTTCGTACGTAAGCATCGAAAATGCCCGGGAAAACCTCAATGCAGAACAGTCCGGATTTGATTTTGAAGGCACCGCACAAAAAGCCAGAGACAGCTGGAATAAGCAACTCTCAAAAATTGAAGTGGAAGGTGGCACCAAGGCCGACAAAACCAAGTTCTACACGGCTCTTTATCATTTACTCATCCACCCCAATATCCTGCAGGATGTAAATGGTGAATATCCGGCCATGGAATCTTCAGAAATACTAAAAGCGGAAAAAGGCAATCGTCACACGGTCTTTTCACTTTGGGATACCTACCGGAATGTGCATCCGTTTCTGACCTTGGTATACCCCAAACAACAGACTGACATGCTCCGGTCGATGGTAGAAATGTATAAGGAAAGCGGCTGGCTTCCCAAGTGGGAACTTTACAGCCGGGAGACACATGTAATGAACGGCGATCCGGCATTGATAGTTTTGGCCGATTCCTACCTGAGAGGTCTCAAAGATTTTGACATTGAAACGGCTTACGAAGGCATGATGAAGTCGGCCACTTCGCCAGGAAGTGTCAACTTTTTGCGCCCCGATAATGACTTCTACATGGAAAACCACTACATCCCTTTCCGCGACAGTTTTGACAACTCGGTATCGCAGGCATTGGAATTCTATGTGGCGGATTACAGTCTGGCTCAACTTGCCAAAGCCATGGGCAAAAAAGACGACTACAAAATGCTTTACGAACGCTCATTGGGGTACAAAAAGTATTTTGATCCTGAGTACGATTTGCTGAGACCTGTTGAAGAGGATGGTTCTTTCATGCCCGGTTTTGATCCCATGCAGGGCGAGAACTTCGAACCTGTGCATGGTTTCCATGAAGGCAATTCATGGCAGTACTCTTTCTCTGTGCCACACGATGTAAAGGGACTTACCAAACTGATGGGGGGCAAAAAGCGATTTGTTCAGCAACTGGAAAAAACATTTCGCGACTCGTTGTACGATATGGGTAACGAGCCTGACATGGGCTACCCTTACCTTTTCAACTATGTAAAAGGCGAAGAGTGGCGGAGCCAGCGAACCGTGCGCGATTGTGTGGACCGTTACTTCCATACCGGTCCCGGCGGACTGCCAGGCAATGACGATACAGGAACTATGAGTGCCTGGCTTATGTACAGTATGATGGGCTTCTATCCCATTACCCCGGGCGATCCGATGTATACACTCAGCTCTCCGGTATTCGACAAAGTGACCATACATCTCGATGATGAATATTTTGCCAACGACCGCATTGTAATTGAAACAGAAAACAATTCAGCCGATAACATCTACATCCAAAAGACGGAAATGGGCGGCAAACCTTTACGGAAGTTCTTTATCTCGCATGAAGAGCTTATTCGTGAAGGAGGACTGAAGTTTTATCTGGGTGATGAGCCGGCTAAATAGAGGTTAGAGGTTAGAGATTAGAGGTTAGAAGATAGAGGCTAGAAGCCAGAAGATAGAGATTAGAAGTTAGAGAATAGAACTTTAGAGACGCATGCCCCCAATGAATGCGGGTCGTGCGTCTTTTTTTTTAAACCAACATAGATCCATAGGATCGAAATGTTACGGACTATTCTTCCTATCTGCCCTTTCAGGGCGAAATCCTCCTCAATTCTCCCTAACCCATGGCGTTGCCATGGGCTATATTAAACCGGGCCTTCAGCCCGTAAAGTTTCTTTCGCCCCTTCCAGGCTCCCTTTCTATCTCGGTTCTTATTCCCGGGACTTCACCCAGGGCTGTCGCTTTCAACCTTTTGGCCTTGCACCCCATGCTCAATGCCACATCCCCATTCACCTTCTCACCATTCTACCATTCCACCCTCCTTACCTCATCAGATATTAGATAGATAGATATTAGATAGATAGACAACAGATCCATCTTTTGCCCCTATGACCCATTTCACCATTCCACCCTCTCACCATTCTACCATCCCACCCTCCTCACCCTATTATTTATCAATGTTTTTAACCTGGCAATCCCTTACATTTGCATAAAAAAGGACACATGCAATACTGGAAAAAACTCACCAAAAGCGAGATCAAACAAAGAGTTGATGCAGCGTTAAGTCAGAATGTTGACTATCATGAGCGAACCATATTAGGCATTCCGGCCTCTCATCTGGATGAAAATGTGTTCAATATGGATACCGGATATCTTAACAATGCTCCGTTTTTGAAGGCCATGATTGATAATCCAAACCACATTGGGTGCCATACCATGGGCGAATCGGAACCCTTTTTTGCAGGAACCCAGAAATTAGAGGAAGAGCTAATCAGCATTGTGGCTGAAGACATTCTCAAATGTCCGCATGGCGAATATGACGGTTATGTAGCCTCGGGAGGAACCGAAGCCAATATCCAGGCCATCTGGATTTACCGCAATCAGTTTAAGAAACTCTTTGACGCCAAATATGATGAGATGTGCATCCTTTGCACGGAAGATTCCCATTATTCAATGCCCAAAGCCGGTAATGTACTGAATCTGGATGTAAAATATGTCCCCGTAGCCGACGACACCCGTGAAATCATCCCGGATGCTCTCGATCAGGTAATTGAAGCTGCCAAAATAGAAGGTAAGAAGTATTTCATTGTGGTTGCCAATATGATGACCACCATGTTTGGATCGGTTGATTCAGTCAATACCTATACTGACGCCCTGACGGATGCCAATGTTAAGTTTAAAGTACACCTTGACGGTGCATATGGCGGCTTTGTTTATCCTTTCAGCACCGACAACGACGAAATGACTTTTCAAAACCCGATGGTGAGTTCCGTAACGCTGGACGCCCATAAAATGGTTCAGGCCCCCTTTGGAACAGGCATTTTCATTGCCCGAAAAGGATTAATCGACAATGTATTTACCGATGAAGCCCAATACGTAAGCGGTCTTGATGCCACACTGATAGGTAGCCGCTCAGGAGCCAATGCCATTGCCGTGTGGATGATTCTTCAAACTTACGGTCCGCATGACTGGTTCGAAAAAATCCATATCCTTAATTACCGTACCACCTGGCTATGCAACCAGCTTAAGGAAATGAAAGTGGACTTCTATCGACACCCCAGTTCAAATATAGTAGCCATACGAGGCAAACATATCAAGCCCGAATTGGCCAGGAAGTTTGGTCTGGTTCCCGATTCCCACAACAAAAAACCCAACTGGTATAAGATTGTGCTGATGGAGCATGTTCATATTGACCATCTGATGCCCTTTGTAGATGAGTTAAAGGAGAGTTTGTGGATATAAAAAAACAATAACCGGGATGAGTTCAGTTTCCCGGCGACTCAAAAGGTGCATTACGGCCCCGGGTTGTGTTTTCGGACGGTTTTTTTTCTGCCCCGCACACATTTTAAGACAATTTCTATGATCAAAAATGTGCTCGCACGGAGGGGAATGTGATTTCTACCGTAAATTTGGTGTTCCCGCGGATGTGCAATACTTTTTGACGGCAGATTTGATACTCCCCCCAGATTCGCGGGATTTTTTTATCGCAGATTTGGTCCTCGCACCGGTGCGAGGGCTTTTTTTACGGCCGGAAATCCCCTCACATGGATGCGTTAAGGTTTTCAACCGCAGGATTTTTATTCCCACAGATGCGGGAAAGAATTCTACCGTATTTATTGAGGGATTTCAACTGCCCTTTCAGGGCTCTCATTCAATCTCGCTGCCTAATCCCGGGGCATTACTATTGAGTAAATGAAACCGACACTATATTACCTTTCTACCCTTCCACCATCCCACCTTTCCACATGCTCTATCCTCTATCCTCTAAGCCAGTTTAATTGCTTTACTCATAACTTTATCAAAACGGGAGTCCATACAAGCACTGATATCAGTGGTAATAAATTTTCCGTTGTAAAACAGACTGAAAATGGTTGCAGGTGACGGACAAGACCGGGCTTGCTCCATCGATTCCAACTTAACAATTCTTAAAGGCAGGTTTCTTTTGTCAACGGCTTCTTTCAGAGAATTTTTTACATGGTACTCCGAAAAAGGACATCGGTTTGAATAATAAACCACCAATCCGTCTTTACTCTCCGGGACACCACTCAAGGCTGATTCATTAAACTTCGGATCATCAGCTTCGGGCTCCAACTTAAGGGTTAGCAGACTAAAGCCTGATGACAGTTTTTGTGTTTCTTCAAATCCCTGCCTGAGTAACCATTTAGGATCACTCATAAAATGAAATTTTTTGGTGCCCGTAACTGTCACCAAACCCACTTTACCCTGTTTTTTAGCATCTTCAACAGCCAAACGCAACAACTCTTTACCATATCCGTTCCCTTTATATTTGCCGGAAACCCAAAAACAGTTGATCAACAAATATCCGGGAGCATCCACCGGAACCCACCCTTTTTCGGCCGGTCCATATTCAATAAAAACTTTTGCCCGGGCATCAATTCTCCGAAAAACATACCCGTTTTCAAATTCCTTCTTCAGCCAGTCTTTTTTCAGCTCGTAGCTTTCTTTGCACTTTTTATCAGAAAAAGCACAACATATATGCTCCTTATCAATATTTTCGGGAGACAGACTCAGTATTTCTTCCATAATTCTTGTATTATAGGTTAGGATTCATATAATATTTTCATAAAGACCCAATTATCAACAGTTGCCTTTGTCACTGAACGGGTAAATAAACCTCAGTAATTAAATCAGAAGGTTCTACTTCATCAGGATTGTTTAAATACTTTTCAAAGGGCATACCATGCCGTAATTCAGCATTTGTCCGGGGCAACCAATGGAAATAAACAGCCTGATATAAAGCATTCAAACCAGAGTACGGTCCTTTAAGTGTGAATACAGCGTATTTTCCACCATCAATCCTTTGCAAACCGAACTCTCCCTCAGGGTCTACTGGGGTGTCAACAGAAATACAAGCATAAAACCGGCACTTTTCAGAAGCTGTAATATTAGGATCATCGAAGCTTAAGCCGATAAATTCGCTATCTGCTTTAAGCAAGTTTTTTAATGACGCATATTTTAGCAATTTACTCCAGGCCTTATCATAATCAGAAGATGAACCATATTTAGATATGATACGAATATATAAAAGGTCCCTATCCTGTAACTCCATGTATTCAGGATTTAATTCCGGAATATCATAATTGGGTTGTTGAAAATGAGACGAAAAGTAAGTCTCCGTATTTCTGAAAGCGGATGGATTGATTCCGAAATGCTTTCTGAAAGCTTTTGACAATGAAAATTCACTTCTATATCCTGTCTTTTCGGCAATTTCTGAAAGCGTATTACCGCTTAACTGAAGCTTACCAGCCGCATATTCGAGCTTCAAACGCGAAATATATGAACCGATGGACTCTCCAACGAATGCTTTGAAAATTCGATGAAAATGGAATTCGGAAATATTAGCAATCCCGGCTAATGTTTTTAAATCAACGGGCTCATCCAAATGTTGGTTTATATAGTCAACAACCCGATTGACCGATTTGTGATATTCATTTTTGGTAAGCTCCTTCATGCCTTCAATCTGTTGGATGGAGAGATAGAAATCTCCATTTTAATCATCAATTTGTCTTCTAATCAAAGATATAATTTAATAACCATGCCGAGCTTATCCATTCTTGCTATTTTTAATGGCCATTTATACGGATAACCGGGCTGAAGGATGAATTAAATCCAATGGCAACGCTTTAGGGTAAATTTGAGGAATGGTTTTGGGCGGGCTGAAGGCCCAATTGAGATCAGTCCTCTGACCCTTCATCCATCCCACCTTTTCTCTTTGCCCCATGCTCCTCGCTCCTTGCAGCTCAACTGATAAACTATAGAGTATGTTAAACCTCCACACCCCTTCACCTTTTCACCCTTCACCCCTTTCACCATATTCACAACACCCCTTCCTCCATCAATTCCATTTTCATTTTCTCATGTTGTTCGTAGAAGGTCTTTTCAACCTGTCTGAAAAACTTCTTAAACTCATGTGTTTTTTTCAAGTTTTCAGCCAGTGGGTCTTTATCAAAAAAGAGGATGGTCCAAAGATGAAAATGATCCTCTTTGGCAAATAACCGGAAATGCCTCAAGGCTTCCTCCACATTATTTTGATAAGAATAATACAAAGCCAGATTGGCATGTTTGTAAACCGATTGATCTTTCTCAGCATATTTTCTGAAAGCATCCAGATATTCCTGTGCCTTTTCTTCCTGTCCCATTTCCGCATACACATAACCTATGCGACCATTTTCTGCCGGATAAATATCCATTTTCAAGGCAGTCTTCAAGGCATTGTATTTTTTGTAATAGTGGTAGGCAGTTTCAAAATCCTTCTGATAATAATAGATTTTTGCAACCTCCTGAAGGACATCTACCCGGTTGGTATCCTTTTGTAACGTTTCCTGAAGGAGGTCACGCGTCTGATTCAAATTCCGGTTTTGCGCATACAAAATATAGGCCCGAGTATATTCTGAATAAAGATTATCCGGTTTGTAATCCAGTGATTTATTGATAAACTTCACCGCCTCCCCCACAAAACCGTTTTGAATAAAGGCATTACTGATGTGCAGATAATTAAAACTTGCGACGGTGGAATCATAATCTGATAAATCCAACTCCAAACCGCGCAGGGCGTATTCAAGATATTTTTGGGTATTTGGCAAATAGTTCACATACAAATTAATGAGAAACATAATGGCCAGATCATTATTGGGACTGTATTCAAGGGCTTTTTCAAAATAAGGCTCTGCCAAAACATACTCCCCGGTCTCCATGTAATACAACCCTTTAGAGATAAGACTTTGTGGCAGGTGGGGATCAAAAAACATGGCCCTGTCTGAGTAGAAACTGATGGAATCAGAAAATTGTTTTTCGGCCTGATTCTGATCAAGAAAATAGAAAGCAATACCGGTTGCAGCGTAGGCCCGGGCAAATTCCACATCAACGGCAATGGCCTTTCTAAAGCATTCAACCGATTGTTGTATGTTATTCCGATCCCCCGTTTCCAATAAATGCCGCCCTTTCAAAAACCAGTCATACGCCACCAGGTCATCCGTCGGCCGCTTTTCCATCCTTGCGGCCTCGGCAGGAGTTACGATGACTTCAATCTCATCGGCAATACTTTTGGCCACATCATTTTGAAGTTCGAAAATATGATTGGCATCGCGCTTATATTGACGGCTTAGCAAATGTTTATCGCTGCGGGCATCAATCAGCTGAATGTTCAGTAGCAATTGGTTGCCAGATTTTTGTCCGCTTCCCTCCACACAGTACTGCACATCCAGTTCTTCAGCAATTTCAGTTATTGATTTATTCTGATGACGATATTTCTCCGTTGAGGTACGGCTAATAACTCTCAGGTCTTCCACTTTCTGAAGATTATTCAGGATGGCATCCATCAGTCCGTTAATGATATAAACATTAGTGGAGTCGTTGCTGTCATTCTTAAAAGGCAAAACCGCTATGGATTTCTCGTTGGGGAGGTTTTCATCGCCCTCATGAATCAGGGAATAATATATAGAAACTCCTAAAAGCATCACACCCAAAATGGAGGCAAGAATAACGGAGGCACCTCTGGTCAGAAAACGGCTCTTATCTTTAACTTCAGGCGCCACAAAATCGGTATCATCGGGAAGAGGGCCCTTTTCCTCTTCCTTAGACCATCTTTTAACAGCCTCACCAGGAGGATATCCGTAATATTCGCGAAAACACTTGATGAAATACGAGAGACTACTAAACCCCGTGCGATAAGATGTTTCGGAAGTTGTAAGAGAAGTCTCCCTCAGCAACTCCATGGCCTGTTTTAGTCTTACCTGGCGGATAAACTGACTTACCGACAAACCCGAAAGCTTCTTTACCTTTCTCAGTAAATTGGACCGACTCATACCCGTTTTTCCGGCCAGTTGGGCAACACCAAACTGTTCATTGGAAATATTGTCTTCGATAATCTCTGTTATTTTTTGAAGAAAATCCTGACCGGTATTACGATATTCGGGCATTGCAAAGTTTGTTTGTCTGAAAAGCTGGTTTTTTTCAAATGTACGAATAAATCGTTTTGGAACTAATAAACAGTCACTTTCTACATAGTTTGCGTCATAATTAATAGGGATGCGTCATAATTCACATGCCCGCATAAAACCTGATATCCTTTTCTTTTTTTGTGATTACACCTGCATCACGGTTTAACGGACCTTTACATCGTTGATAAAACTTAAAGCGATGAAACGAGCATGGAACTCTGGCTTTTCAAATCTGCCACCAAAGGGTAGATTTTTATGGCGAGTTCTGCAAAGCAAATAACCAACAAAAAATGTAATCTTATGAAACGAATTCTTTTCCTGGACAATTTCAGAACTTTTCTGATTTTTTTGGTAGTCCTGTTACACGCAGGTCTGGTTTACGAGGCCGTTCTTGAAAACAGCTGGATTGTAGTAGATCCAGTAAAGAACAATTCTATTGGTTTGATACGTCTGTATCTCGACCTCTTTATAATGTTCAGCATCTTTTTTGTTGCCGGCTACTTCATGCCTTTTTCTTTAAAACGCAAAACCCGGGGCCAGGTGTTTAGATCAAAATTCAAACGCATTATGTTACCATGGCTCCTGGCTGTATCCACCCTGATACCTGCCTATAAGGCCATCTTTCTTTACTCACGAGGGTTGCCTCAGGAAGAGTGGTTTACCTACTTTCATTTCTTTGAAAGAGCCGGCAGTGATTTGACCATTTTCTCAAACAACCCCACACAAAACTGGTTGTGGTTTCTACCCGTTTTGTTTTCCTTCCAGGTGATTTACCTGTTGGCTTCAAGGCTTAAAAAATATACTCTTCGGATATCATTAAAGACAGGGGTTATTTTAACACTGGTTTTGGGAACCACTTATGGAATGGTCATCTCCATGAATGGCTGGACAGGTTGGACACACACGGCCCTTTTCGATTTCCAAAACGAAAGACTGGGGATTTATTTTCTCTCATTTCTATTGGGGACACTTTGTGCAAAACTTAAGGTGTTTGACCGCCCATGGAGTAAAAAATACTACATCCTGTCCAATGTGGCACTTACAATTGCAATAGGCATTTATACTGTAGTTGCACTCAATCTGTTCTTCAATCTGATAGATCCCGCGAGAAATTATTATTTCATTTCACCCGTTGCAGACCGGTTGGTGTATCATACCACTGCCTTATTGTCAATGTTGAGTATACTGCACGTAATGCTTTTTACTTTCCGCAGATATTTCAACAAAACCAATCCGTTAATAAATGAACTGAACCGCAATTCCTACAACGTGTACATCATCCATATGATAGTGATGGGAATTGTGGCACTGATGTTAATACAAGTTCCGGTTCCGGCAATGGTTAAGTTTTTTATACTGGCGATTACCACCTTTGCTTTATCTAATCTGGTACTTTATGCCTGGAAAACAACCCTTCAAAAAAAGGTAAATGTGAAGACGGCCTCCACAGTTATTTTAGTGACAGTACTGTTTGGCTTTGCCTTCAGTAGCAATCGCACTGTAAAAGCCGATAAAATGCCACCCTCGCCGGTCAATGCACAAGCCGAACAGTCCGAAATCAGCTTGCACGCCGCCGTCATTAAAGATGATACGAACACTGTAATTGAGTACATCAAGTCGGGTTCCGACCTTAACATCGCAGAAGCATCCGGAGGTTCAAGTCCACTTATTACAGCTGCTTTGTTTGGACGGACTGAAATTGCAAACTTATTAATCAATGCAGGCGCTGATATTAATTTTACTAACAATGACGGATCGACCGCACTTCACACTGCAGCCTTCTTTTGTCGTGCCGATATTGTAGAATTGTTGCTAGAAAACGGTGTTGACCAATCAATAGCAAACAATGCCGGCTCCACAGCTCAACAATCGGTTGAGGCACCCTTTGAAGCCGTAAAAGGGATCTATCAATACTTTCAGAACACTCTGGGCCCGTTAGGCCTGGACCTGAACATGGAAAGAATACGAAAAACACGCCCGGTTATTGCTAAAACGCTTTCTCAACACAATTAAAAACAAATATCATGAAACGTAAAAACAAAAGCTCGTGGGTCATTGGTGGCACAACCATGGTTGGCCTTGGCATAGGATTTATTTTCCTGCAAAAGTCAGTCTTAATATTCATGGCCTCACTGATTATTGGTATTGGGCTAGTGTGACAATTACTAAATTCATTTACTAATTTCAGGCGCTTTCTCAGCTTGGTCCGGTACCCCAGGGTGTTACCCCGGGCTGAATTCATCTGCCCTTTCGCAATGGCTCCGCAACGTCTGAATTTGACTTATTTTTAAAAACTTCCAGCTGATTGAAATATCAGACAAAAATTTCTCTGTTCAATATAAAAAAAGGCTGTCCGAACCACCAGACAGCCTTTAACCTAACCTAACTATGAAAAATCATCTAATCATTATTCACTTCTGAATAGTCTTCATATATGGCATCAGAAAAAACCTTCCAATGTTTATCGGTCATTCTTCCGGGGGTAAATAAACAAACACCTGCTGCCCCATTAGTCATTGAAGCTTTGATGGCCTCTTCCAACTGATCAGGTGTAAGGCCATGATTTTCAGGATCGGGTTCATCGCTCTTTTTGGATGGATCGGGACAAATAAACAAACCGCTATAAAGCTCTCCCTTGCCCCCTATGGCATCCACCCCTTCTTTGGTCACTTCTCCAACCCATGCAGGGTCTTCGAGGTAGAAATCATTGTAATTCATAGGATAAAATGCATCCAGATTCCATTTATCCCACTCCTGACGCACTATTTTCTTTGCAACAGAATTGGGGCCTGGAAATACCGCTGCAGAGATCTCTTTTCCTTCCTTATGAACTGCATCCGACAACCTGTTTACGATACTGGTGATCAAATCATATCTGAACTGTTTCCATTCCTCAACCTGGGAAGGATCTTCCTCTTCACGGATATTAATGCCTGTTTCTTCCTTGAAATCGGCCACACATGAATCGCAATAGCAGTAATCAAACTCAGGATACTCACGATCCATCACCAGACCGTATTTATCCCACAAACCACGGGCCAGAATCACATCCGGAAAGCGGATATAATCGAGATGTACTCCGTCAATGTCTTTAACCTTTGCGACGCTCACATAAAGATCTTCCAAAAAGTTGTAAACTCCTTCGCGGTTGGGGCACAAAAAGGTATAATAAGGTACATAGGCCGGATCGGTAAGAGCAGATTTTCCTTCCCCGTTGACAGCGTACCAGGATGAATCCAGCTTTTCGGAATATCCCTGAACCATGGTAGGAATCCAGGCATGAAATTCCAATCCGGCTTCATGGGCAAGTTTGCCCACCCGGTCGTAAGTTGCAGGATCATGACCTCCGTTGTACATCAGGGCATCAATGCCTTTTTGTTTCAAGTCGGCAAAATGATCAGCTATTTCCTGATCGGTAGCTTCACCGGGCCCACCCATCCAGGCGTGAACCGGAACCTTTTCTTTGGGTGCACTACAGGCCGCCAGAAAAAGTACTAAAAGGTAAAGAATTGTTTTTTGCATAGCTGCTTTTTGTTAAATGCAGATTATAGATTATTAGATGTTTAGATCTAAGATTTTAGATATTCTGTATTTCATTAATATTAAGAATCTCCAGATTATATTGTTTGACCGTCAAGGAGGCTGTCGGAAAAGTCCACATTTGACGTCATTCTGAGCTTGTCGAAGAATCTGTTCGTTTGATAAACAGATGTTTCGACTACGCTCAACATGAAATGCTTACGGTTTTATTCCATATGGACAACTTCAACTTTCCTTTCGCTCCAACCCCAGACAAGGGAGTACCTTATCAACTTCTGCCTTCTGCCTCATTAATTTTTCCAATCACTTCCCTTCCGAAAATGAATAAGGATATGCTTCCTCCTCTGTCCCTCGTGACTTATTAGGGGTATCACTCATTTCAAATTCCAGATAGGCACCATCCATCAATTCATAATAATTGACATAGTTTTTGTTCCAGGGATTGCCATCAATGTACATTTTATCGATGTAACGGTTTTCGCTACTATTATCAGGTGCTGAAATAGTAATCTTGTTGCCGTTCTCCAATTCCACAGTCATTTTGGGAAATAAGGGAGCACCTAATACATACTGGTCACTTCCGGGGGTAACAGGATAGAATCCCATGGAACTGAAAACATACCAGGCTGAAGTTTGACCGTTGTCTTCATCGCCGCAATACCCGTCAGGTTCGGGCGTATACAGACGATTCAGAACCTCACGCACCCAAAACTGGGCCTTCCAGGGCTGACCGGCATAATTGTACAGGTAAATCATATGCTGAATAGGCTGGTTACCATGTGCATATTGTCCCATATTTACAATTTGCATTTCCCGAATCTCATGAATGGGAAAACCATAGTAGCTGTCATCAAAATCAGGCGGCATGGTGAATACAGAATCCAGCATCGATACAAAAGTATCTTCTCCCCCCATCAGGTTAATGAGGCCCTGAACATCGTGAAATACCGACCAGGTGTAGTGCCAGCTATTACCTTCCGTAAAAGCATCTCCCCACTTCAGCGGATTGAATGGATCCTGAAACGTACCATCTTCATTCTTTCCCCGCATCAGATTGGTTTCCGGATCAAACAATTTGCGATAGTTCTGACTACGTTCTTTGAAACGTTTGATTTCTTTTTTAGGACGGTCCAGCTCTTTTGCCAGTTTCCAGATGGTCCAATCGGCAAAGGCATACTCTAAAGTACGGGCAGCACTTTCGTTGATGCCCACATCGTAAGGCACATAACCTAACTCATTATAGTATTCATGTCCCAAACGACCGGTAGCTTCCACTTCGGGATGCACATTCTCTGTGCCATGTAAAACGGCTTCGTACAAAGTCTCCATATCATAGCCACGCAGGCCTTTCAGATAGGCATCTGCAACCAAAGTAGCGGAGTTATTTCCAATCATTACTGAACGGTGTCCCGGACTGGCCCATTCAGGGAGAAAACCACTCTCTTTGTAAGCATTAACCAATCCTGCCTGAATCTTTTCATTTAAAGAAGGATACATCAGGTTAAAAAACGGAAAAACTGCTCTGAAGGTGTCCCAGAAACCATTGTCGGTAAACATATATCCCGGCAATACTTCGCCATTATACGGACTGTAATGCACGATATTCCCGTCGGCATCGTATTCATAAAACTTACGGGGAAAAAGCAGCGTGCGGTAAAGCGTAGAATAGAAAATACGGGTTTCATCCAATGTACCACCTTCAACAATCATACGCCCCAGTTCTTTGTTCCAGATATCGCGTCCTTTAGCCTTTACCTTATCGAAATCATCGGTTCCAATCTCCTCCAGATTGCGCTCAGCCTGCTCATTACTGATAAATGAAGAAGCAACTCTGGCATTCACAACTTCCCCTTTATGAGTAGAAAATCCAATGACTGCACCGGCATGCTCACCGGTTAATTCCGTTTCGCCCTCTTTCAGCTTATCTTTATCCCATACAGAGGTGTATGTAAATGGTTTGTCGAATTCCACAACAAAATAGTTGCGGAAATTCTCAGGCACTCCACCACTATTCCTTGTTGAGTAACCTATGATTTTATTTTCTTCGGGAATTACTTTAACATACGAGCCCTGGTCAAAAGCATCGATGACCACATAGGAGCTGTCACTTTCGGGAAATGTAAAACGAAAACGAACAGCCCGCTCAGTAGTGGTAAACTCCGTGGTTACATCATACTCCGCAAGATAAACACTGTAGTAATGAGGCTTGGCGACCTCTGCTTTATGAGAAAACCAGCTTGCACGTTCCTTTTCGGCAAACTTCAACTGGCCGGTAACAGGCATCAAAGCGAAATTACCATAATCATTCATCCAGGGACTTGGTTGATGCGTTTGCTTAAAACCACGGATTTTATCAGCATCATAGGCATATTGCCATCCGTCTCCCATCTCTGCAGTCTGAGGTGTCCAGAAGTTCATCCCCCATGGCAATGCTATAGCAGGATAGGTATTACCATTGGACATGCTGAACTTGGAATCAGTTCCCATCAGTGGATTCACATAATCAACGGGTTCTTTAGCTGAAGGGGCTGTTGTCTGGGCTTTCACTATCCCTGCCCCAATCCAAAAAGCCATCAGACAAACACTTACGATCAATATTCCAAATCGCTTCATAGAATATGTATTTAATTTTAGTTTTTACCATTAAATTGAGCAATCAAATTTAGCACTTTTTTAAATAAAGAGTTGCATCTTTTTTTATTTTTTGGATTAAGTATTAATAACATTACTTTATTCAAAGTAATTCTTCCAGACCGTTCAGCCAGAAAAATCTGATTTAAAAATGGATTGATTTCCTTCTTCTATTATCTTTAAAACAAGTTTTCCAAACCTGGTGTTGATCCACGCAAGCCAACTACGGGTAAAATTGGCCGGAGCATCCATATGCAGGATATGACCATAGCCATTCCGGCGATTGCCATTGACGTTTGTTTTTAGAAAGTTCGCCTCGTGGTCATAATTTTGTGTTTTATTCTAAGCCCAAAAAATGAGGTTGTCTCGGAAGTATAAATTTGATGCCATTCTGAGCTTGTCGCTGAATCTGTTCGTTTAATAAACAGATGTTTCGGTTACCCTCAACATGACACGCTTTTGACGTTTTATACTTTTAAGACAACCTCGCTTTGTCAATTTTCAAAGATCAGTTGTGTGTGTCAAGGAGTTTCGTTCCATTTAAATGAAGGTGGCGCATAAGTCCTACGGGCACCCCAGTATTTATTCGGATATTTTCCCATGGTCAGTTTCAGAATTCCGCCCTGCATCAGTTCTTCATGACTAAACCAGGGCTTTTCCCATGATTCTCCATTCAGGGTGGCAGATTGTATAAATTTATGATCCGGATCATAGTTTTCTGTTTCGACACGAAAAGTGTGACCATTACCTAGTTTTACTTCGGATTCTGCAAAGACAGGACTACCAATATTGTAAACCGGCAATCCGGGACTAACCGGGTAGAATCCCAACTGCGAAAAAACCACAAAAGCAGACATACCTCCGCCATCCTCATCGCCCGGAACTCCCATCAGGTCATTTCGAAACCACTGATTAAGCAAGTTACGGATTCGCTTTTGCGTTTTCCAGGGCGTGCCGGCATAATTGTACAGGTATGGAATATGCAAAGAAGGCTCATTTGCCATTGAGAATTGTCCAACATTACCTGTATGATCGGGCAACTGGGCATAAAAGGAATATTTACTTTTACCAAGGGGAGCAGCAAACATGCTATCAAGGTTTTCATCAAAAGCTTCTGGGCCACCCATCATATCAATCAGGTCTTTCACATTGTGCGGAACATCCCAACGGTAAACCCAGGCATTGTTTTCACCATAATATTGCCTGGCTCCTTGTCCACCTGAGAACACATAATCAAATGGTTCAATGAACAATCCTGCACTATCACGTGGATGAAAAAAATGGGTTTGTGGGTGAAATAAATGACGATAATTCAATGCCCTGTCTATGAAATGCATATATTGCTCTCTGTAGTTCAGTTCCTGGGCAATTTGGGCCAGGCACCATTCGTCATAAGCAGTACCCAGAGTCACAGCCACAGGCTGCCGCCTTTCAAAAGAATGAACCTCAGGTATATATTCCTCCTCATCGTCCTTTAAGGCGGGAATGTAACCATGTTCTTGGTAGAAGCGATCCAATTCTCCGGCAGGTTTAGCCGACCAGGGAGCTAACGTTTTTTCTGTAATGGCATTTTTGCAGGCCTGATAGGCCTTCTTCAAATCAAAACCAGTCAGTCCTTTTCGGTAAGCATCGATAACAGTAGCAACCCCGTGATTTGAATTCATCCGTCTGCTATCGCCCGTTATTTCCGGGAAAGTAGGCATCCAAAAATGATCCATCTGTTCGGCCATTCTCAGAAATGAACGAATGATATCCTCCTCCATCTCCGGTTCAATCAAAACCCTCAATGGGTGAGTAGCCCTATAGGTGTCCCAAATCCAGTCATCGGTATAAAAAGGAACGCCCTTGTCGGAGTGCACCTCGCCATCAAAAGCACTGAAGTACCGGCCGTCCTCTGAAATACAGACTGGTCGCTCATAAGTGCGATAAAGAGAAGTATAAAACACAGATTTTTGATCAAGGGTCCCTCCTTTAATTTTTAATTTTCCCAGAGCTTTATTCCAGGTTTTACGGCCTTTGGTTCTCAGTTTATCAATATCAAAGTCAGCAATTTCCCGCTTCACATTCCGGCTCGCCTGCGACGCATCAATAAAAGAGATACCGTATCTAATATTTAACGGATTCCAAAGGTTGTTAAAGTGCATTACCATGGCTACGTTCTCTCCGGTTAGCTTCGTTTCCCGTGTGATAAGCCCTTCACCATCCGGTAGGGTAACATTTTGAGGTTTTATTTCGGGTTCCAGATAAATAAAAACCCGGGTATTGTTTTGAAGCTGCTGAAAGCCGGTAATAGCTTTTCCGTCCCATTTGAGACTGCCATTTGCTGTATTGACAACCAAAGAAGCCGATTCTTTTTTGGGAAAGGAAATCTGATACAGGGCAGATTGATGAGATACCGCCATTTTAATATCAATCCCCTGTTCATCCAGAAAAACAGAGTAATCGTAAGGGGTAATTTCTTCCAGATCGTAGGAGTAATCGTAAACAGACCGGAAATTATCGGGAATTCCGGCCACCGGACTGAGGTTAAAAGCGGAACTGCCTCGATGACTGGTCACCACAACCGGTAACCCATGAAGAAGATCTCCGGTATAATCATGCCTTTGAGGATACACTCTCAGGAAACTATTGGTCAAATGAATGGTGGGATAAGTTGGAACCAACAGGTGACTTATATTCCCCATGTATGGGTTCACATAATCAACAGGTTCAGATTTTTTTTCTTTAGTACAACCTGCGGTAAATAGAGCAATTCCCAATAAAATTGATATAACATTTATTTTCAATATCATAGCTTATTTATTAAGCACATAGCTTCAGTTTAAATCGTTAAAAAGGCAGATACTGTGGTTCTTTGGAACAACAGCATCTGCCCTTCTCCATTTAGTTTTTAATTAGAGTAACCAGTATTCTGAACAAGATTGGGATTTCGTTGCATTTCATTTTCTGAAATCGGGAACAGAAGATGCTTTTCCTGGAAGGTAGCTCCCCAAACATTGGTATGACCTACAACATCAACAAAAGTCACCTCCCCTGGTGTATTTTCATCTGTTACCGGAAACTTCCGGGTACGCTGTACATCACTCCATACACGATACTCAAGCGGTAGTTCGCGCAATCTTTCTTTCCATACCTCCTCAACAAAGTCCTCTACTGATAATCCGGACAATCCGGCTTCAATAGTAGCCCTGTCAGTTTGCCAATAAGCCCTCTCACGCACATCCGCCAAATATCCAACAGCCTCCGCAGTCACACCTTCGCTACGAGCAATGGCCTCCGCTGCAATCAACAATACCTCGGCATAACGGTAAACAGCCACATCATTTCCGCCACGTCCGGTTTCAAAGAGTGCTTCATCATCGTGCCACAAGTAAGGTGATGGCTCAAAAGTTTTTGTCATCTCCTGCTCAACACCATCAACCACCTCGGTATAGGTCAGTTCGGAGTGAAAAAATTGTTTTTCCTGAAATCTCAGATCGTCAGAAGGATCATAAACCCTTAATAATTCTTCAACCGGACGATAGGCATTGTTGGTAATAGAATATTGGAAAATTCCCCACGTTGCAGCGCGGTTGGGATAACTGTAAGTAGGCAACCAACCACTTTCAGCAATACCTGATTCATATTCTATCACATAAAGATATTCCTGCTCCATATCAGAAGTTCTCATCTTATTGTAAGCGCTACTGGATAAGTCTGCACCGTGACCAATAAGACCGTAATTCCCTGATGTAATAATATCACGGGCCATGTCTGCTGCATCGGCATAATGATCACTTTGAACCGGAAAACCACTCATGGTCATATAAACATCAGCCAATACAGCTCCCACTGAACCCTTTGAAACCCTGAAATTGTTCATCGGCATGGGGTTGTTGCCCAAACCACCTTCGTTATATGCAAATTGTAAATCGGTGATAATTTGGTCATAGATCTGAGCGGCAGTAGCTCTTTCTTTATATAGTTCGTCAAGCGATTCATAAGGCTCAAGAATCAGCGGAACTCCGCCAAAAGTCTTTACCAAATGAAAATAATTAATGGCTCTGAAAAAACGAGCCTGAGCTTCAAGTTTTTTGGCATTAGCCTCTGTTAAACCAGGCGTGGAGGGAATATACTTTATGGCATTGTTGGCACGCGAAATGGCCGTATAACAAGGATCCCAGATATCATCCAGGTAACCTGCCATATTTATGGGTGACAACGTTAAGTTATGACATTCTTCAACATGCACTTCCTGGCCTTTGTATTCATTATCGAATAATCCGGACATGTAACCTCCCAGCATAACAGTACTTCCACGATAAGCACTTCCGGCACCAAAAAAACCAGGGAAACCATCGCGATACAAGCTGTTCACTGCATTTTGAGCATGAGCAGGCTCAGAAAAATACTGATCCACACTCATCTCGCTTTTAGGCTCCTCCTTGAGAAAGTCTTCACAAGAAGCCAGAAAAAAGAGAGGAGCAAGAAATATAATAAGTTTTTTCATTTTCAAATTCATTTAAAGTTAGATCTTAAAATTCAAGATTAACACCCAATGTGAAGGTCCGGGGCTTGGGATACTGGAAGAAGAACATATTCTGCCCCCATTGATTGCCTCCCCATGAGGTAGCTTCCGGATCAAAACCTTTGAAATCATCAGAATGGATTACAAAAGCATTCTCTACACTGGCATAAACCCTCAAGCGTTTAAATCCGGTGGTAGTAAGAAATGAATCGTCGAAATTGTACCCCAGAGATATCAGGTTACCACGCAAATAGGAACCATCGCATACCCAGTGGTCGTCAATTTCACTGTTCTGTCCGCTAAGCGGTGCATTGCGTATTTGCTGAATCATGGTATTCTGATTGTTTGGAGTCCAGGCTTCATGCAAAACAGTACTGAGACTGTTGGCATATCCTGTGCGATCTTCCGTAGAGTGGAAAAACTGCTGCAGAATATCTACCCCCATCACAAACTGAAGGTCGACAGACAGGTCAAAGTTTTTGTATTTAAAGCGGTTAATAAAACTTCCTGTCCAGTCGGGAATACCCTTACCAATGATTTCTTTTTCTTCGGAACGTTTTGCTTCTCCGGGAATACGGCCTACTTCGGCGGCTTCGGCAGCCTCATCCGTGTTCCAGGTGCCAAGACGACGGTAACCATAGAATGAACTCAAAGGCTCACCCACCCGCAAGATAATCTGACTACCTGAAACCCACCAGGGTCCTGGGAAAATGTCCTCATCGTTTTCACCCAATTCCTCAATTTGGTTTTTATTAAAGTTCAGGTTCAGACTTGAAGTCCATTGCAGGTCATTATTTTGGATATTGGTGGTATTCAGCATAAAGTCGATACCCTGGTTAGAAACGGATCCAATATTGTCGATAACCGACCCGAAACCGGTACTGTGAGGAACCGGACGATTAAGCAGCAAGTCACGTGTTAGCTTATAGTAGTAATCCAACTCCATGGAGATTCTGTTGTCAAACAAACCCAAATCCATACCAACGTTGAACTGTTCGGTCTTTTCCCATTCCAGTTCAGGGTTTGGCAAACGGTTGACCGAGCTGCTTGTTTCCCGACCTCCATTGATAAGTACTGTACCGGATCCCACTGTGGCAAGCGATCGGTATGTGCCGATTTCGGTATTACCCGTGATACCGTAGCTGGTACGTAATTTCAGTAAGCTCACCAGTGAATTGTTGTTCATGAAGTCTTCATTAGAAACAATCCAACCAAGTCCGGCTGATGGAAAATATCCGTACTTATTATCTTCTCCAAATCGGGAAGAACCATCGGCACGGCCTGTGAAAGTGAGCAAATAACGATCATTATAGGTATAGCTGGCGCGAAGGAAGTAGGAATTCATAGCCCATCTTTCAGCGTAGGACGATGGCGGATTTGGATCCGAGGCAGCTCCCAAGTTATTGTATTTAAAGAAGTTATCAGCAAATCCACTGGTAGAGGAACCGTTGGAACGGTAAGTACGCTCCTGCCAGCTGAGTCCAAGCACAGCACTCAGACGATGTGCTCCAAATACTTTGTCGTAATTCAGAAAAGTCTCCTGCTGCCAGTAAAGCCTTCTGGAATTATCAATAGAAGCATTTCCATTAGGTGCAGAAATATTGATCAAATCAGTAGGACTGTAATATCTCCATTCATAAATATTGTTGTCAATTCCCAACTGGGTTTTCAGATCAAGACCATCAGCGATATGAAAAGTAAAAAAGGCATTACCAAAGATCTGAGTATTGTTGTTAAGACGCTCCTGCGTTTTCAAAACATGCACAGGGTTTGGAATAGCTTCAAGGCCATAAGCATCAGATATGCTGAAAGTATTGGACCAGGAACCATCGGGAAACTTAACCGGAAAAATCGGGGGCATCTCAATCATTGATCTTCGTGGCATTTGGTGACCACCACCTTCTTCCACACTGTTTTCCCAGGTTTTATTCACCGAAAGATTCATTCCAAAGGATAACCAATCTTTAATTTTAGCATCGTAGACCATTTTGGCATTGACGCGCTTCATCCAGGAATTCAACATGATACCCTCATTGTCTGAATAATTAAGAAAAGCACCAAAGGATGAATTCTCACCACCATGCTGCACACTCAACTGGTGATTATGCGATACTGCTGTTCTTGTGGCCTCCTCCTGCCAATCGGTATCATAGCGGGGATTGCCCTGAGCATCAAACAAACGCGGATCATTAGTGGTAAGTACAGGCTCTTCACCCGGCGCATAACTGTTGTATTTAGGGGCATTGTCATAGCCTTTTCTCAATACTTCCATCCACTCTTCAGCGTTCAGCAAATCCATTTTTTTACGAAGTGTACCAATACTGACATAAGTGTCATAACTCACGGTAACACCTTCAACTTCGCGCCCCCGCTTTGTAGTGACCAGTAAAACACCATTTGCACCCCTTGCACCATAAATGGCCGTGGCCGACGCATCTTTTAAGACTTCGATGCTTTCGATATTGTTGGGGTTCATGAGGTCAAAATTCTCCATTACCACTCCATCTACCACATACAGTGGTTCAGAAGAAGAGTTAATGGTTCCGATTCCCCTGATCATAACACGGGTGCTGCCTGTAGGCGACCCCGAATTGGTAAAGATATTCACTCCTGAAACTTTTCCGCGTAATCCCTGAAGAGCATTAAAAGAAGGTTTCTCCAAAATTTCGTCACCTGAAGCCGTTCCTACAGAACCGGTCACATCCGATTTGCGCTGGGTACCATAACCAACCACCACAACCTCATCCAGCTCAGAAACATCAGATTCCATAACCACATCAATAGTATCTCGGCCATTCACCTCAACCCTTTGATCTTCAAAACCAACAAAAGAAAAAAGCAATACTGTATTGGGATCCTCCACAGATAAAGTATAGTTGCCGTCAATATCGGTAATGGTACCTGTTGTGGTCCCCTCCACCACAATGTTTACACCCGGTATGGGTTCTCCTCCAGTATCGGTAACAGTCCCCTGAACGGTAAACTGCTGCTGATTTGCAGGAACATCCTCCCGAAGAATCACAACATTTTCCCCAATTACTTTAAAGGAGTAAGCATCATCAGCGAGTACAGAAGCCAGTAGCTCCTCTACCGTAGTGTTTTCCACCTCAAACGAGTAGCGTTTGTCAAGGTCCAGCTGATCATTTTTAAAGAAGAAGCCAAAATCACTCTCTTTTTCAATGGCTCTGAAAACATCTAAAATGGTGGCATTTTCAACCGAAAGAGTAGTAATTCGCTTTTGCCCATGGGAGTTTTCAGCCGATAGAGTGAGGCCAAAAAGAACCAACATAAAGAGGGAAAGTTTCATAACACGATAGATTTTTTCCCAGTTGCGCCGCTGTCGACACAACGTCATCCGACTTTTTTTCATAAATTTGTAATGTTTTAAGTTACACATTTGAAACTGTTGGCGCAGTTTCATTTTAACTGTTAAGAGCAGGCACGTTGTTGGCGCAATGTGCCTGTTTCTTTTTATTTAAAGATGACAGTACAACTGCCGTCCTCTTTAGTTTCTATTTTATATTGCATCTCAGACGAAAGGCGTAAAACCTTAAGCAGATGCTCCATACTGGTGCGACGCTTTATCACTCCGGTGAAAACTTCCTCTTTTACCTCCGGATCTTTAAAAATAAACTTCACATCATACCACTCCTCCAGTTCTTCAGCAATTTCTGCAAGCGTTTTGTCAACAAAAACAAACTTGCCTTCTTTCCATGCGGTAATAAACTCCTGCTCGGCATTGGTAATGGATATTCGACTTTCATCTATGTTGAAACAAAACATTTTCCCCGGCTCCAAATCCCGCAAAAGAGAACGTTCCTCATTATTGAATTCAATGGCTCCTTCAAATAAAGCCGTCGTAATTGAATTCCGTTCCATATCATAGTCTACATTAAATTTGGTGCCCCTGTCGTATATGGAATAATCCCCGGCCTGCACAATAAATTCCCGTCTGTCGTTGTGAACCACATCGAAAAAGGCCTCTCCCTCAAGATCAACAGAAGTTTTAAAAATACCGTGCGTGATCACTTTGGCAGTGGTTCCTGAGTTTAACCAAATCCGGCTGCCATCTTCCAGTTCTATCTGGGAAATACTTCCTTTAGGAGCAGAAAATTCAACCATATCGGGTGAGAAAGGCCATGTTCCGGGGAATATGTATTTTCCCACCATTAAACTGATAACAACGATGGCTGCTGCACCACTAATAGCCGACCATATAGAAAATCCTTTCCGTTTTTTGGTGTTATCCCAAAATTCATTAAAACTGCGCTTTCTGAACTTATCAGATGTTCGTTTTCCGGCCATTTTATGTGCTACCCACAGCTTTTCCAATGCCATGTATTCACGTCTTTCTTCCGGATTATTATCCAATTCCTGAAAAAAGTCACTTCGCTCCTTCCCGGACACCTGACCTTTTAAAATATGATAAAATTGTTCCTTCAATGTTATTCTTTTTTTAACCTTAACACACAACCAGGGTAATACCCTATGCAAAATCAAAACTTTTTTTAATATTTTTTCACACCGGGCAGAAAATCAGAATTATAAAAAGATAGTTTATTTTTAAAGGGCACGCCCTCATTTGCATATTTGCCTTAAGAATGAGACCTATTGAGGTGGATGATTATTCAGGAAATATAACACAAACATTTCGCGCAAAAATTTTATGAGGTAAACATTCAAAAGGATTAGTAAACCAACCCCTTCGATGGTAGTGGCGAAAGGAGGCATCAGATTCACAGACGGAGAAAAACAAAAAACAACTGCACCAAAGGCAGGTATTCCTTAAGGTCGCAACGTAATATTTTCAAAGCTTTGGAAATACGTGCTTCCACTGTTTTTGGACTTATATCCAGTTTTTGGGAAATCTCTTTGTAGGTGAGATTCTCATACCGGTTTAAACGAAAAGTAATGCGAATATCTTCGGGTAAATCATCTATGGATTTCTCAACTATCTCCAGTAAAGATTCCACCTCGTTATATGAAGCAGCAAAGGCTTCCAGTGCTTCCTGGCGATATTTCAATTCAGGGATAAGATACTCCCGATTATTTCGAGCAATAATTTCCTGTTCTCTCAAATCATTGAGGCAGCTATTCTTAACAATGGTATAAAGATAGTTTTTGATATTGGTTTTATTGCTTATGGTTTCCCGGTGCTCCCACAATTTCATAAAAGCATCCTGCACCAGTTCACGTGCCCGCTCTCTATCCTGAAGATACCCAACGGCCAAATAAAAAAGCATGTCAAAAAAATCCTGATAGATAACTTCAAAAGCTTTCTTATTGCCATTCTTGAGTCCGGGAATATCTATGTTCGTGTTTACCATATATCACAGCATCCAATAAAACCTCACAAAAGTAAACACAAATTAACAAGTTCCAAAAAAATCGAAAGCTAAATTGCTCTTTGTCAATCAAACACTTATCCGGCAGTTCCTGTTTTTCAACATCAAAACATTACAATTTGTAAAGAATTATCATTACTGATTCTCTATGCTCATTGATGGCGGCGGAGTTTTCAGCCCCCAATCCTGATTTGGCAGAGAATCCATGGTAAAGGACAAAGTTCCCCCTTTCATCAGCTCATCCCTGTCAATCCAACATTCATCAATCGGTTTTCCATTGAATTCCAACTTTTGTGTGTAATAATTGTCAGGTCCATTGTTTAGCGTTTTTATTACCAGTATTCTTCCTGAGTCACCCGGCAGATCAATGGTTACTTTGTCAAATTGCGGACTGCCAAACTGGAAAGTTGGATTGGCTGAAGCATGCCCCTGTACATCGAACAAACCAAGAGCGGCCATAACATACCACGCCCCCAGTTGTCCCTGATCTTCATCCTGACCAAAACCATAGCCGTGCAAAGGCCCGGTACCATAAAACTCATCGCGGATCAACCTTGTCCACTTTTGTGTCAACCAGGGCTTTCCGGAGTAATTAAACAACCACGACTGATGCAAACAAGGTTGATTGCCATGGTTGTAAAGCTTCTCCACTCCTGAAAAACTATCGATCTCCCGGCCCCCGCCAAATAATGATTTACGACTCTCTGTAAAAGTTTTTTCCAGGCGCTCATTAAAGAGGTCTTTTCCGGTTTGATCCATTAACCAGGCTACGTCGTGCGGAACAAACCAGGTAAACTGCCAGGCATTGCCTTCCTGAAAACCATCCCAGCCTTTCATATGATCAAAAGGGTGAAGGAATTCCCCGTTGGGCAATTTGGGTCGAATAAATTTGGTTTCCTCATCAAAGATATTCTGCCAATAACCTGCCTGTTCCATTAATTTTCGATAGTCATCATCTTTACCCATTTGCTGAGCCATCTGACCAACAGCGTAAGAACTGAAAGCATATTCCAGCGTATGTGATGCTCCAAAATTGAACACCCAACCATTGGAAATGGTCGTATCCTTGTATGGCACATAACCATTTCTGACAAAATAATGCAGATCGTATTTCCCGTTTCCAAGGGTCCTTCCGCGGTATTCGGTTTCATTCTTCAATGCAGCCTTATAGCCGGCTTCCACATCAAAATCCCTGATTCCGCAGTTATAGGCTGAAGCAATTAAGAGCCCCTGGAAATTGGTTTGAACACCATTGGTAAATACGCCGGCAGCTTCTCCATCGTGCAACCATCCGGTTTCTTTGTAGAAATCAATATTCGACTGAACATACTGAGCAAGGTATTCTGGATAAGCCAATGCCCATAGCTGACTAAGATTCCAGAAGCCACCCCAGAAACCATCGGTATTGATGTGGTTATATAGCGGTTGGCCTGCCTCATCCAACGGGATTTGACCGATTCCCTGGCCATTGAGTTTATACTGCCCGTTCACATCGCTGGCAATGCCACGTCCCAGCAAAGCATGATACAAACCTGTGTAGAATTTGGTCTTGTTTTCCACATTTTCATCCTCTACCCTAATGCGCCCCAACATACTGTTCCACTCTCTGGCGGCATCTTCCCTTACCTCATCAAAGGTCATTCCGGTTGCTTCAGTTTCCAGGTTCAGTCTGGCATTATCAATACTGGTATAAGAAAGTCCCACCTGCATTTCCACCACCTCATCTTTTTGGGTACTGAAAGTCAGAAACAATCCATTCCCGGTACCTTGGGTTTGCAGTTGTTCATTCTGAATATCAGAGTCCATAAATACCCCAACCTCATCAGGCGCCTTGCTGAGCTTTGCCACAAAATACATCTTAACGTAATTTCCCGGATCACAAAATTTGGCGTATTCCGGATAGGTCTCTACATATCCCACAACCTCATTTTCATTCTCCAAACCAGCATACGCTTCAATAACGTCGCTGCTTTCGCCCTGTTTGTGTCCCACGTCAAAAATCAGACAGGAACTATCAGATTCAGGAAAAGTGTATCGATGAAAACCAACCCTTTTTGTAGCTGTCAACTCAGCCTTGATATTATAGTCTTCCAATAGCACACTGTAGTACCCGGGTGAAGAGTGTTCATCCTTTTTATCAAAGCGGGAACGATAGCCGGTATCAGGATCTTCCAGAGTGCCCGGGACGGTTTTTAACTCCCCCGTAGTCGGCATTACCACCACGCCTCCTATCTGAAATTCATGAAAATGCCCAAATCCTTCAATGGAATTATGGCGTGCATCATAACCGCCAGGAAGCCAACTCCCGATGCTTTCATATGCATTGGTGTGAGGCGCCAGTTTGGCCATTCCAAAAGGCAGTGCAGCCGGAGTGTAGAAAAACCACCGTCCATGAACCGATCCTATCTGCGGGTCAACATATTGAATTGCGTTGAAGTCTGACGGGGTTTCATTGGTTTGACAGGATACCAGACTCAAAATGACGCTGGCAAGCAATAATATTTTTTTCATTTCTCTTTATTTTTTAAAAGGGGATAGCTTTTGTGTAAACATTTATAGACGCGTTCTTACATTTAAACATTGATGACCGGTTAATATTGAAGAACCGCCTCATTTTCAATGACAAGAAATTTATTATTTTCTGATGAGGACAAAACCCCGAAGCCATCTTATTCATATCTTAAATTTCCCAATCAATAGTGATTTTTCAATGTTATTATTCCTTTCCCCTTTGTTGTTTTGCCCAATATTCCAATTTATCAATGGCTTCCATCAAGACACCTGCAGATCCGCGAAATATCCCTGATCCATGTGGTTTTCCATCCACAGAATACCATTCATAAAAACCATCATTGGCAATTGCACGGTCAATCATTGGCTGTAAATGCTCATAAGCTTCCTCATAGAATCCATTCTCCGCAAGAGCAGTAATCATTCTTCCCCCAAACCAGGTCCAGTCTCCTCCATTCTGATAAATATATGGTTCAAAACCTTGATTATGAAAACTACCTTCCGGGTAAGGTGGATAAAGAGTCAGGCCTATACTCCGGGCTCCTGAAACTTTCACATTAGCAACCATCTTTGCAAGTGAAACCGAAATCTCGGAAGGTGTGAGCACACCAGCCTGAATGGCCACAGCCGTTCCCCCGTGGTAAAAGATCTCCGACTCGTCAAAATCCTCCCCCTCAAATGGATCGAAATTTATGTATATGTGAGGGATGAATTTTTGTTGCTCTTCATCCCAAAGGTGTTTCCTTATATTTTCTTTGACTTTCTCATGAATATCACGCCAGTACTTTTTCTGTAATGAATCGGAACTCATTTCAATAAAATTATCCAATGCAATCAAAAACATAGAATTGTCATATACATCAATGGCCGGGGCACTGTACTCATCATACTTGGTGCCGTTTACCGAAGGATCGTGCAAAGGTTGAACATCACCCCAATCAGTGGTGGTAGCCCCCCAAAGTAATCCATAGGATTCATTAAATTTCCATTTCATAAGGTAATCCAAAGCAAAGGCCAGACGCTCGAAAACAGTTTTCCCATTAACCACTTCATTCAAAATCGACTTATCTCCCGTCGCCTGAATGTATTTATAAAAAGCCTGAATTACCGAGGTTTCCTGATCGGTTTCAACCGTGTTTTTATGAAACAGAAACCCGGGCATATCATAACGACTCTGAGTATGGTAGTTGTCGGCTTTTCGAGTAGCAGGAACCGCCTCGTATCCACCGGGCATATTTCCATCAAATCCCTGGAATTTTAAAAACCCGAGCAAAGCTTCCCTAACCTCATTTTGAGGCATCACATCGCACGAATGAGTCACAAATGTATTCATGTCCCTAGCCCATACTTGCTGATAGCCATCTCCGGCATTAAATCCTGTTTTGAGGATTTCGTATCCCATCTCTTTAACTCGCTGCAACCTTTCATCTTTAAGGATTCGATCTGCCAGTTGTTGCTGAGCATGTGAACTAACTGAAAAAAAAACAGCAGCAGAAAAAACACCCTTTATTACAAATTTAATGTTCATCTTTTAAGTTTTTTATTGGTTGATACCCCACTCCTTATTGGGTTCAGGCCCCATTTCCAACTTCAGGGTTCCGCCTTTTAACAGCTCAGATGCCGGAAATTGAAAAGTATTCAGGGACTCACCATTAAGGGTGGCTGACTGCACGTATTTATTGATGCGGGACACATTATCAGCTTCAATGACAAACTTTTCGCCACGGCCAAAGCGCTGCCCCAGGTCAATTTCCACCCGGGAATACAATGGGCTGGCAATTTCATAAACCGGCTCGGTACGACAACCGCCATCGATTTGAAACAAGCCCAGCGCAGCCATCACAAACCAGGCACTCATCTGCCCCTGGTCTTCATCTCCCAGATAAGCATTGGCAATGCCATACCCATAGTAGCGTTCCATTATTGACCGGCTCCATTTCTGTGTCAACCATGGTTTTCCGGCCCAGTTAAACAGAAAAGCAAAATGCATAGACTGCTGATTTCCCTGTATCACCGGATAGTCCCAGTACTGATCGTTGGGAGCGTTGTACCGCCATTTCTGACTTTCCCCGAAGCCCCATTCCAGGCGGTCCAGAAAACGGTCACGCCCAATGGCATCAACCAATGCGGGTATATCCTGAGGCACGTAAAACGTCAACTGCCAGGCATTACCCTCAACGTAATGATGATTGGCTCCGCTTTTAAAAGGATCAAAGTCCTCTTCCCAACTTCCGTCACTGTTCTTCAGGCGGGCAAAACCGGTTTCCGGATCAATCACGTTTCTCCACCAATAACCACGGTCAATAAACTGTGAATAAACATCATTTTTACCAAGAGATTTGGCCAGCTGAGACACGGCCCAATCATCGAAAGAGTACTCCAAAGAATTGGAAAAACGTCCTTCATCAGCGGGCACATACTGGTGTTTTAAATAAGTCTTAAGATCTCTGTTACCGGCAAATCCACCGGCCACGTTCTGACCGGGTTTAGTCTGCATTTTGGTAACAGCCTCCAATGCTTTAGAACCATCAAAGTCTCTGATTCCCATTTGCCAGGCTCCCACAACTAACGGTATTTCATGTTCTGCCACCATAACGGGAATGTACTCCATTCCGGCAGGTCCTTTAGCCAGCCACCCATTGGCATCGTACATGGCCAGCTGGGAGTTTACCCAGCGGTTACTCCATTCAGGAGCCGCCAGATTCCAGAGCTGATTCAAATTCCAGAAAGTATTCCAAAAAGCATCGCAACCCAGAGCTACTTTATCTGCATCTTCAAATTTCTGAATTGTTTCATTGGCATCCACCCATTCTCCATTCACATCGCTGTAGGTGTTGCGACTGCAAAATGAACGGTACATATTGGTGTAAAACCGTTTCTTTTCACGGCGATCATTGCTATCAATGCTGATGCGCCCCAATAATTGGTCCCATGTCCGGCGATGAAAATCCACCACTTCGTCAAAGTCCCATTCAAAAGGCCTGGCAATCTCTTCACTCAGGTTTTCAGAAGCATTCTCAATACTCACATACGAAATCCCAGTCCGCATCAATACCACAGAGTCTTTTTTTGTATCAAATTCCACAAACATCCCTGCATCTTTGGGTTTTTTAGCCTCCAAAAAAGAATCATCAGAGACGCCTTGATCTGTCCACACCCCGGTTTTGGCAATCGGCTGGTTAAACTCTGCCACAAAATGGATCGCATATTCCTGTGTTATTCCACCAGCCCATGTGTTTGGCGTACGTTGTTTGCTATAGCCCTCAATGCGATGGTCACTAACTTTCTCGATCTTCACCTCATCCAGCAGAAAGTCATATTCCGACGGGAAATAAAGATCTAACATCACCCTTGCCTTTTCCCCCTTGGGATAGGTGTAACGCTGAAAACCACACCGTGTAGTGGAGGTAACCTCTGCCCAAATATCGTAATCGGTAAGGTGGACTTTATACAGTCCCAGAGGGGCTTCCTCACTGTTTTTGTCAATGCGCGAACGAAACCCCTCATCCGGCTTATCCTGATCACCCGGTTGAGTGACCAACGGTCCTGTCACCGGCATAGAAAGCAGTCCGCTCAGAGTCCATTCATGAATATGACTGAATCCGTGAATACTCTCAAAAATTGGATCATAACCAGCCTGCCAGCCTTTATTCTGATTATCGGGACTCAACTTAACCATGCTGAAAGGCATCCAGGGACCGGGCGCAATCATCCACCGCGAATGGGCCGTACCCATTTTGGTGTCCACATAACCTGAGGGGGAAATCTTGTGTTGAGGGCTCCTTTCTACCATCCCCTCTTCATAAAGATTCCCATCCACAAATATTTCGTAATGACTTTGTTTATCATCTTCTACGGCAGGCATAGGTACTTCAAACTGATACCTCCCGGCCTCCAAAATCTGACGAAACACCTCACTCTCATCCAGCAAAATTGACAATTCGGGCTTTCCTTCCAGATGATCAACATCCACAATGAGAGGCTGAAAATGACGACCATCCTTCTCCACCTCATAATGAGCCGGAAACACTTCCCTTACAAATGCTTTTTTAGCAGGTTTTAATTCCAATGAAGTATCTGTTTCAAGATAAACCTGATCAAAAACCACCCATGAGCCCCTCAAAATGGTAACAGTTACCTGATTCCCTCCTTTACGGAATACCCCTTCAGGAATATCTACATCAAGAACTTGTTCACGAGGTTTAATATGAGCATCAGGAAATTCAAGAGTATCTGCAGAAAAGGGCAATTGAAATTTTTGAGCATAATCATTAATCGATACTTTGATCAATGGAGCCTGTCCGGGGTTGTAACTATAAAGATCCAGAACAAGCTGCCCGGTGGCATTTTCAGGAAACTCATCAACAGCAAACAACAAATTTAACTGATGAGAGCGCCAGCCTGCGGTACCCGAGGTGCCGCCCCAGGCATCGGAAGGACCGGGAAGCGTATAAGGCCACTCTTCCTTTACCTCTGACAGCCCAACATAAAAAGCCCGGTCCTCAAAGCCGAAATCCTTCTCAAGGAAAGCCTCAAAACCATCCGGAGCTAAAGCAAACTCTGAGGGACTGTCATTGGCATCTCCGATTTTCCAAAGCACCTGTGGGGAAGAATTGGAGCATGAATTCAAGGCCACTAACATAAAGATGAGGCCTGAAAGAAAAGATGTTTTGAATGTTGACATGAATGTAGATTTTTTGCATTACCCGGAAATCTTATTTCATAAAGGCTTTTACCACAATGGCACTTCCCTCTCCTTCATTAATAATTCTGTAACTACCGGCAGCAGCTGACACCACAAAAGTTTCTGCAAAATTGTAACGACTTTTCATTCCGTTTTTTGTTTCAACAACGATGGATGAACCCTCTACCAGTGACAAGACATGGCATTTGCCTTCAGTACTAATTTCCACCTCCCAATCGAAATGATATCTGTGTACATCGTAAGAATGTTTTTCATGAGTGGGCAGATGATAAAGCTGCCAGTCACTTCCCTCGTCCAACAGTACCGGATGCGAAATCAGCTTATTCGTTACATACTCTCCCTTACGGTCAAAACAGAGATTTTCCATCCCCCGATCAATATTCAAAGGGCGGGGTTTCCCGTCCAGATCCAACCGCATCCAGTCGTACATTTTAAAAGTAAAAATGTAAGGCGTAGTACTTATTTCCAGAACAAGATTGTCAATTCCAGACCCATGAATGGTTCCGGGAGGTATCAAAAACAAGTCGTGTTTATGAGAATCAAGCACCTGAACATGACGGGTGATGTCAATAGTCTCACCTTTTTGAGCGCTGAATTTGAGGTCTTTTTCAAATTTATCAGGGTCAATATCCTCCTGAAACCCCAAATAACATTTTGCGCTTTCTCCGGCATCCAGAATGTAATAAGTCTCCTCCTGGGTAAAATTCTCGCCAAAATGCTTTTTTATATATTCCTTTTGTGGATGGCATTGAACAGACAGATTTCCGCCGTCGAAAGTATCGAGAAAATCGAAACGAATGGGGAATTCTACCCCATATTCTGCGGCATGTTGTCCCAAAACATTATCCGATTCCTGAAACATAAGCACATCAAATGACAACTCAAGCAAGTGGCCGTCACTCTCAAAAAGCAGTCCGTTTTCAGGGGTAATCAACTCAAAAGACCAGGCATAATTAATAACATCTTTATTCAGGCCACCAATCCGGTTTCTGATCCATTGTCCGCCCCAGGCTCCAGGCTCAAACCAAGGGCGCACACGAAACATATTTTGCCCCATCCGCCTGAGGGCTTTACGAATAATGTCGCCAATTGCCAAATTGTAACGTTTAGGTCCCTGACCATCCACAAACACATCCACCTCAGACAGTAAGGTCTGTTTGTGTTTGTTCAGCACCACCCAATCAACAAAGTAGAATCTTTTATACATCATTTTGGGGGCCTCCGGCTGATGAACGCCCAAATTAGTAACGCTGCCGGCCCTGGCCCTGAACTGGAGCTCATTCTTGGGTAAATCCACATACACCAGTAAACCATCCCATCCCGCAAGCGCAGCACCCGGCCCGGTCAGAATATTTATATCTGTTGATTTATCAGGCTCTAATGCAGAAAGTTTATGGTTGTCAAAGAAATCATTAAGAGAAAGTGTTGTTCTGGTGCCAAAAACCGGATCATCGCCCCCCAGAAAAGGCTCCACCATCTCATCAATCGTTTTCTGAGGTTTTAATGCATCGGCAACATGGAAAATTTTCACAGTGCGCCCCGCCTTTTCAAGTTCCTGTTTTAATGCTGTCTCCAGCTCTTTGAAAAACACCCCTTCAAAACCATCAATAATGACTCTGTTATGATTGGCAATTAACCGCGCCAAAGCATCTACACCTTCACTGATGGCTCCCTCGGGTAGTCTAATTGAAGGATAAATATCGTAGTGCCCGAGACCGGGGGTCTCCTTTTCTTCCGGCAATAAATACTGCTCAGTTTCTCTGTACTTTTCCATTCCCTATTATCATTTATGAATAGCCAATTATATTCCCAAGGCCAATAGATATAGGGGCTTTGCCCCTTTCACCCCAATTCTTTTTTTGTCTTGACACAAAAAAGCCTGCCTCCCGGTAGGCGGGTAATCAAAAAAATTATTTCAGTTCATCTTCAAGCATTTCAATGGCTGTATAAAGCACTCCGGCCGATCCGCGAAAAGTACCGGATCCTTTGGGCTCATTTTCAACAGTGTACCACTCATAGAAACCATTATTCTCCTCCACACGTCGGGTCATAGGTAACAGCTGTTCATAAGCATCGGTCAAAAAACCATAACGAATCAGTTGCTGAATCATGCGGGCCCCAAACCAGGTCCAGTCTCCCCCATTCTGATAACCATAGGGGTACATACCTTTATTTTTAAAGAACCCTTCCGGATAGGCCGGGTAAAGTGTCAATCCGATGGAACCTGCACCTATGGCATTCACATTTGCTTTCATCTGCATCAATGAAGCCTGAATCTCATCCTTTGATAGTAAGCCTGCTTCAATAGCCACAGCGGTTCCGCCATGGTAAAAAATCTGGTCTTCATTAAAATCGTTCGGAAAAGGAGAATCATCCAGATAACGATGGGGATAGAACTTTTGATTCTTCTCATCCCATAGAACCTTGCGGCTGTTGGCAGCAAACTTTTTGTGCACTTCAGTCCAGACTGCCTTTTTCCCCGGAACCATTTCCATATAGTTTTCAATGGCAATCAAAAACATGGCATTGTCGTAAATATCCACACATAAGTGCGAATCATCGGTCAAAAACACACCCCAGTCGTGCTCCGGTTGCACGTCGCCCCAATCGGCAGTGGTAGCACCCCAAAGCAACCCGTATTTTTCAGAGTAACGCTCTTCCAAAAGAAAATTAAGGGCATCTTCCATTCTCTGAGCAACAGATCGCCCACCGATTTCCTCATCCAAAATGGATTGATCACCTGTAGCCTGAATATATTTATAGACCGATTGTATCAATGAGGATTCCTGATCGGTTTCAACCGTATTTTTGTGTCCCGCATAACGTGGTTCCAGATCGGAATAAATGTAATCATACCCGGCCCCGGCCTTTTCGGTGGGTATAAAACCATCAACAATATTTCCATCTTCACCCTGAAGCCGGAAGAATACCAACAGATTTTCTTTCAAAACCTCAGCAGGAAAAACTTCTGCAGACAATTCAATAAAGGTATTGTAATCCCTGATCCACACCTCGCCATAACTATCACCTGCATTGAAACCTGTTTTTACAATCTCAAGTGCTTTCTCTTTTGTAAAAGGAATGGAAGTTTCGGAAGATATTTTCTCCGCAAGCTCCTCTTTCTCCTTATTGACTGATGAACAAGCGGCTAAAACTAAAAGCAAAGCGGCTCCCCAAACGGGGAAAATTGTTTTTTTTAAATGTAACATTACCAATAGATTGTTAGATTATTAGACATTAGATTTAAGATGATGGTTAAGAAACTGTTTAAGTTTTATCCTTTGAGATGTTTTCTGGTCTTGAGCTCTTATACTTCATCAAAATTTCCTAAAATAGCATCTGTCCATAAAGTACCATGTGCATTGTTAGGCTTGCTCCCAAAATACTCATCCCGAAGGATCGGGACTGCGAATTTTGGGGAGCCTCGCAAGCCCCCGAAGAAAAAATCGGGGCAGGCCTTGCAACTGGAACTCTCTGACCAGCCCCATGACTTTTCACAAACTTTCCCGACTTTATAGACGGGCACTAATTAAAATGGATTTCAAATCCATGGCTAAGGAGGTGCGGATTTCAAATCCGCACCAGCAGCGGGTGACTTTGTCAATTTACGATGCAATGTTTTCTTTTTTATGTCAGAATTAATAGTTGGCCCCCATTCGGGGACCCAGTGTTTTTATGGCTTCTCGCCCCGGGTTTTCACCCGGGGTTATCCAGATTGGACCCTTTTCAGGGCCCCAAAACAAGTTATGGTTCAAAAATCTTCTGTTTTCTTATCCCGAATGTGGCGGGACAAGTTATGTCTTATGTGTTTCAAAGTATAGTTTCTAACATCTTAGACTCTAACATCTGGCTTCCAGCCTCTATCCTCCAACTTCTATTCAATTATCTAATGACTATAACTATCCACTATACCCCCTGCTACATCTCTTTCAGAAAAGGGGACACCCGTCTCCAAAATTTTGAATCAGCCAGACGAGAACCACCAGCCATGGCTGCTGACTCTTTTAGCTGGGAAATGCGGACCTCTGCATTGATTCCCTTTTGTTGGAAAGCATCTTTAAGAGCAGGCCCGAATAAATCGAAAGCTTTTGAAATATTTCCGCCAATAACCAGTGCCTGAACCCCGAATTTATTCATCCATGGCTCCAGAAAATCTGCCAGTTTGCTTCCAAAATCATGATACACTTCCTTTGCAGCCTCTTCACTCATAGCAGCTTCAGCCACTTCACGCCCCCCCTCCACTTCTTTCCCGGTTTTACGGTTGTAGCGATCAACCAGTCCGCGAGTTGAAAAATAATCATCGGCTGTACCATCTTCAAATGACAGGTGATAAAGACATCCCATCTGCGGAACCCGATCCCCTGAAACCACCGGTAATCCATTCTCCAAAAATGCCGCTCCAAAACCAGTTCCCAATGTAATCGCAAGAGAACGGTCAAATCCTTCCGCATTTCCCATCCAATCCTCCCCTATGGCAAAAGCCGTGGCATCATTGATAAACCGGATAGGAAAACCAATGGGTAGTTCCAGGTACTTTCTTAAAGCCACAGAGATATTAATCCCGTAGATATTTTCATATTTTTGATTTTCACCTGTAAACTGAGGAATACCTTTCACATAATCAAATGGTCCGGGCATGGCGAATCCAACCCCCTCCAAACGTCCCAACCCCACCTTTCTGATGGTCTTACTGAGAGTTCGCCCCCACACATCAATAATTTCATTGGCAGGGGCATGATTGTCCAAATCGTTTTCGGAAAATGAATCTCTCAAAAAAGTTCTTTTATCCAGATCGAAGGCCATGCAGCTAATATGGCTGCCTCCAACATCAACTCCAATTGCAATCCTGTTCATAGTTTTTATGGTTTTTCAAGTCATTGTTCAGGGCGATCATCAATAAAAATAGATCGTTAGATTTTTCCCGAAGCATCGGGATTAGATGTAAGATGAATCGTATGATATTGAAAATGTGCATGTAAACTCAAATATTCACTTAAACATAAAAAGCTGATCACAAGCCTATTGTAAAGGTTTAGCGAAGTATTGCTTTTACAATTAAAAAGTTAATTACTTACCGGAGACTGATATGACCTATAAATGAATCAGACCGGATGTTTCTCACCTCCTGATATCAATGGTATAAGTGAATTTATCTGCCCGGTAAAAGCCCAGATTGTATTCCAGGGGTAACTCCCCTGCATCATAAACAAATCGCTCCCTCACCAATACCGGTTCGCCCTGACTTATTTTTAAACGTCCGGCAGTAATAGAGGTAGCCAATCTGGCTTTAATTTTTTCCTTTGAAAGTGATGGAATTACATTACAATCATGCTCCAGAATATCGTAAAGGGGACGGGAAAAATTCTCTTCACCGGTAAGTCCAATCCTCGGATGAAAAAAACTCTCGAAAAACACAAAAGGTCCTTCATCATCTCCACGTAAGCGACTTACTTTTAATACAAGTACATCCTCAGGCAATTCAAAAAAACGACCTACCTTTTCACCGGCTTCAACCCATTCAGTGACCAGTTTGTAATTTTTGAATTTCACTCCCTGCTCATTCATCTCCTGAGTAAAACTCTGCCATTGTTGAAGATGTGTCACCACGCTCTGTTCTGCTACCTTAGTACCAACCCCTTTCTTTCGCATCAGCAGTCCTTCATACTCAAGTTTATTGGTGGCCTGACGAAGTGTATTTCGGGAAATCCCCAACTCTTTGGCCAATTCAACCTCCCTTGGTAAAAAAGCACCCTCACGAAAGGGAGATTGTTTTATTAACTCCCGAAGTAATTTTTCCACCTGCGCATGAAGTGGCACCGGACTGTTATGATCAACTTTCAAATCCATAAAAACCTTTGTTCAAACATATGGACAAATATAAAAAAGTTTTCTACAGTTGCCAATACCACCATCACTCTAATTTCAAAAAATCGCAACAAAACACATTTCAATCAATTAAAGAGGCTCTCCAGTAAAGACACCGGAGAACCTCACAGATAATCAATGAAAGAAGCTACAGTTTTTTAATTCTAATATTACGGAAATAGACCACCGATCCATGACCAAGGAATCCAATATGTCCGGACATACGATCCAACCCCGGATGATCCTTTCCGTCAAGGGTTCCATTCTCCGAAGCTTTCTCTATATCTCCATCCAAAATAACCTGATCATTCAAAATAACTTTAACATGAGTTCCATCCACAATCACTTCCTGACTGTTCCATTCTCCCACAGGTTTCAGATATCCGCGTTTTGCTGGAATCACGCCATACACCGAACCATGGTACTGGTAGGGTTTGAGATTGGCATAAACGGGCGCAGTATTATCCAGTATTTGCAGCTCCATACCAACATAAGCAGCATCACCTACAAGCGGAGCCCGAATCCCCAGCCCATTATTGGCGCCGGGAGTTAACTTAAATTCAAAGCGATAAATAAAGTTATCATACTCCTCTTCAGTAAACAGATTGCCATGACCTCCTCCCTGAGGCTTAACAACAATTTGTCCTTTTTCCACCAGGTAATCTGTTTTATTGCCTTGCCAGCCTGAAAGATCAGAGCCATTGAACAACGCTACAAAACCCTTTTCCTGCTCCTCTTCAGTAAGATTGTGTGCACTGCTGTCGATTTCCTTTACATAAATATCCCTGAAGGCCAGATTCGTGCCATGGGCCTGCAATTCAACAGGTCCTTCGGGAAAAATGGGCATACTGCGGTCCCAGTAATTTTCCATCACCACATTATCCACAACCAGTTGTCCATTAAGATAGACGGTTACTTTTTCACCCACCATTTTTATACGGAATGTGTTCCAGTCACCCACGGGGTTATCAGCCACAACCAGCGGGTCACTCTCATGCTTCTGGTTGTTGTACAATCCGCCGGAACCTACCTGGGCACCAACTTCAACACGAGATGTGTCCCAAACCTGAACCTGGGGCGTACCGCGCAGATAAATACCACTGTCGCCATCTTTGGTGATGCGCCAATCCACGATCATTTCAAAGTCGCCATACTCCTCAACTGTGCACAAATTGGCACCCTTCCCGTTGAAAACAATCTTTCCATCCTGAACGGACCAGGTTTCATGCATCTCTTCATTGGCCTTCTCCTGAAGATTTTCCAACTCACTTTCTGAAAGCTGTGCTTTCTTTATGGGATTGGCCACAAAACCCTGCCAGCCACTCAGGTCTTTGCCGTTAAACAAGGAAACATAACCCGTTCCTTCGGGCATCTCTTTCAAATAATTATCAATATCAATTTTAAGATACTGAGCATCCTGACCGGTGATTTTTTCTTTGGCTTCTCTCAATCCTTCTTCGATTAAATCCCCTGAAAGTCCTGTATCTTTGCCGGGGGCAGGCATAGCAATATTGGCCATGGCATTAGCAGCATAATCGGCCAGATTTTCTTCATCAAGGAATTTACGGGCGAAGACAAAAGCCAGGAAAGTATCCAAATCACCTGCCGCCTCCAAAACTGCCGCTTTTTGATCATCATCCTGCGCTTCAGCCATCACTTTCCGAAGCAGCAACAACTTCTGGTCATCCGGAAGGTTCGCATCATCCACCATATTCACATAACCATAAAAGACTTTGCTTTTGTGACTGAGGGGAAAATCTCCTGTAATAACATGATGTAAGACAGTAGTGGCATAGTGATCATTCCAATTTATTAGTGCCTCCAGAGAGGTTTGAGAACTGTTTTTACTATAATCCTGCCAAACGGCATCAACCGATTCACGTCCTCCAATGCCGCTAAAGACCGATAGGTATTTTTCAGATTCATCATCAGAAGAAGCCGCCTGATAAACCAATTGAACAGCCGCCACTTTATCCGGCGCCGACTCAACAGCTGCCACAATAGCCTCTCCAACAGAGTTTATGACCTCTTTTTTGGTTATTCTATTGAAAAGCTTTAACAGAGCTCTTAAATTTTGCTCTTCCGAAACTTCCTTCAGAGTTTTTAGTGCTTCATGGCGAACCTGACCTTCCTCAGAATCGGCAGCTTTATAAACAGTATCAAAAGCCCGGGCATCGCCTCTTGCAGCAAAACACTTCAACACTGCAACCTGAGCTTCTGCCGGTAAAGAAGAAAATCTTTGGGTCATCAGTGACAGTTCGTCTCGGGAAGCAGCCACCAATAAAGCTTCCAGTCCGGCTTTCTGATCTGCCACACCGGATTGGGATTCCAGATAGTCCAACAAAGGCTCCACTGCTTGTCCCTTTGCTAAAAGGGCATAAGTCATTGCAGCCTCATTCCTCACGTCTGAGTTATTAGAATTCAAATACTGTGGGATGGCAGATTTCACTTCATTATCCCCCAACTTACCAAGCAGGTAAAGTACTTCTGCCTGCTTTCCCGGATAATCGGACTCCTTCAGGTAATCAACCCATTGACTGGCCGGAGATTTCACCCTAATAGCCTCCTGAATGATCGCCCCACGATATTCAGTATTTGAACTTTCCATTTGGTTCACCAGAAAGGCGGTTCTGGCAGGCTCTATCAATAAGGCCGACTGCACCAACATGGCCTGTATACTGACCTGAAGATCGCCGGTTTTTTTCTGAACTTTTTCTGCGATGGAAAGAGCTTCTGACGGGTATTCCTCTGCCACAACTTTGGCGTAATCCAGTAAAGCAATGGCTGCTGGTCCATTGTAATCGTCCGATCGGGCAGCTTTCATCAGATACTTTTCCGCATCGGGATGAGGCAGTTTAGATAGTGCCTCCCAGGCCACAAGCTGGCCTTCACCATTTGCATCCTCAGCATATTCAACGATTTGTGGCACATAAGCTTTGTCACCACTATTTCCCAGCCCTTTGATCAACATTCCTGCAACATCCTCTGATGCATCCGGTAACTTCTCCGAAAAGATTTCCGCCGCGACTTTTTTATCAATCAGCAAAATGGTTTTAATCACAGGCGCAACCAAATCTGCATTATCAATATAAACTGCCAGTCTTTCAAGACTCTTATCAGTTCCTGCAAATTCCAGGTTTCGAATAAAAAAGGCTTTTACATCCTTGTTTTGGGCTTTCTCTAAAGCATCCAGAAGAACGCCCTCCCAAAGCTGCTGGTCTGACTCATGATCAGATTGACTCAAATATTTGGAAAGACTTCCCACAGCAAAGCGGGCGCGCGTGTCATCGCCATCACCCGGCGGGGTTATGCGATCGCAAATATCGGTCATTCCCTCTTTTTCAAGAGTCAGCATCTCTTCCATGAGGCGGTCACGATGTTCAGCATCATCCACAGGCATCTGCACCAAAAGATCTGCTATCCTGGTTTCAAAAGTCCTGTTATCCTGCGCTATTGCAGGATTTATGATAAGTACCGCCAGAAATAGCAGACATATTATATTTCTGAATTGATTCATAATATATGTATCATTTTTAAGATTATACAACTTGTTTATATCTGCCACGGTCCCCGCATAGGCTGATCAATCAATCGGTTGGCACCCTCATCATTAATAAACACCTGAGCAACAGGATCGAAATGAAGCGTACGTCCCAACCGAAGGGCTGCAATACCCATATTGACGATGGTACAGGAGCGGTGTCCGTTTTCTTCGTTGAGTGCAAACTGGCGGCGGGTACGTACCGACTCATGAAAATCGGTCATCTGAGGTTCCGGATCAGGCAATGCCTGGACAGTCTGCTTCAGATTCGGGATATCAGAACGAAATCCATTGTAAATCTTCCCTTTTGGCCCTTCAATATAAGCGGCATCCTTGTCCCTGTTTTCGCCATCAAGGATAATCTGGCAACCATCTTCGTAGGTATAGGTAATCCGGCGCCAGGTACCAACGGCATCAGGATGCTGTTGCGGGGCATCCACCTCCACTTTTATGGGACTTGTATGGTCCTTGCCTAAAAGATATTGAACCGGATCCAGGTAGTGCTGGCCCATGTCTCCCAGACCACCACCATCATAATCCCAGTAACCACGAAATTTGGAATGCACCCGGTTAGGATTGTATGGTTTTACCGGTGCTGGTCCCAGCCACATATTGTAGTCCAGATGTTCAGGAACCGGCATTGGCGGAAGATTGTGTTCGCCTTTCCAATAGAACTTCCAGTTGTAGCCGGTGATGCCGCTCACGGTGACTTTCAAAGGCCATCCAAGCATACCACTATCTATTACTTTCTTCAAAGGTTTTACAGTGGTTCCCAGTCCGTAAAACGGATCTTTAAACCTGAACCAGGTATTCAAACGAAACATGCGACCATGTTTTTGAACCGCTTCAATTACCTTTTTACCTTCTCCAATGGTACGTGTCATCGGCTTTTCACACCAGATATCCTTTCCGGCTTCTGCAGCCATAACCGACATAATGCCGTGCCAGTGTGGAGGAGTTGCTATGTGCACCACATCCACATCTTTTTGTTGAAGAAGATCTCTGAAGTCGGTATAAGCCTTAATACCCTTACCCACTTTATCAATCCCCCGCTGAAGGTGATGACGGTCCACATCGCAAATGGCCACCAGCCGGCCCGGGCGATTCAAATGGTGACCATAACCAATGCCCCCCATTCCTATAATTGCTTTGGTAATTTGATCACTGGGAGCGGTGAAGCCCGGGCCTCCCAGCACATGCCGCGGAACAATGGTCAGTGCCGCAGCACTCAGAAGTCCCTTTTTCAGAAAATCCCGTCTTTTCAGGCCTTCACGCTCTTTTAATGACTCAGGATTCGTCCCAATGATTTCGTTTTTATTTTTTCCCATATCCTTGAAATTTGTTTTTGCAAGTTCTGTTTAGATCCAAATTGCTCATCCAGAATTTATGAATATTTTACATTATAATAAAGGACAAAATGATCATCCGATAAAAGGAAACGGATATAACGCATATTTTTTATCGGAATGAACCGGAGAGTTCACCCTCTCAATAACTCCCTACAACTTTAGCAAAATCAAGGGTATTGACAGGGGTAATAAAAGGTGTAATTTTAAAAAAACTGTTTATTTTTTATCACAACTAAAAACTAATGAAAAGCAATCAGAAAATAATAAATACAAAAAGACCTTTCAAAGAATTAAAAATATCCAATTATCTTTATGCCAATTCCGGAAAAAGATGTAATACAAAAAGGAGCTGCAGGTTTCTATGAAACTGAGAATAATAACACTTACAATATTTCTATATACCTTTAATATACAGGTTGTCCCTCAAAGCAACGAGGACAGCACATCCCTTATTGACATCAGCCAACCCTTGCTGGAGGTCCATCCCCGCAACAATATAAAACAACTCATCAACTCAGAAGTCAGGGCCTTTTGTCCTGTGCCCTATCCCTCAGGGTCCGGCAATTCACTCAATCAAATTTTTCAGCAATTAAAAGATGGAATTAAAGCTGTTGATAAAGGCCCGGTTATACTTATCAATAAACATTTTGACAACAATGAATGGGACAATGCACTGGAAAAATCAGGCCTCACAAAGTTTCTTTGCATACCTGCGGATAATAAGAACCTTACCCACTCCAACCTGTCATATTTAAAGAAGCAAATCATTTCTTTAAACAAAGTCGCCTCCAAATTTTCTTTTGGTAAAAATGAACATCTAAGCAATTTTTCTTCTTCAGATTCCATTTTATCAGAAGAAGAACTTAAAAGAGACCTACTGATTGTAAAGCTTGAAGAATCTGCCAAAGACACCATCCGGGATGTCTATTTCAATAATTGGATCGAACAAAATGCCCCGGACAAAAAGCAGGAAATAATCCCGCTACTGAAAATCTGGAAAACCTCAGGCAAACGCCCTCATTTTTTGTTAACCACCCCAATCAAACTGAACGAAGCCATAAAACTTTCCGGAATTCTCAATAAAATGCCATTTTACAGGGCCAAAGCGCTTAATAATCAAAAGCCCTATGCTCCAGTTTTTTCCGGCAACAACCCGGATTTCAGGAGCGGTGGACGGATGAGTTTTCCTTCTCCCCCCGGTCACAGAATAATTTTTTCGCCCAGAACCAGGGGGCTGAGGTTTTCACCTGACATATTAATTTTCACCCGGGAAAGTCAAAACCGGGAGGTAACTTTTCGCGGATTTCCGCTGTCTCTTGCAGATGACCGGGTAGTATGGTTTCATTTTAATGAAGAATATGCCCCTTCCTCTCCGGATGTTAAGAAACTGATTCATCCGGCTGATTCTTTAATGGTAAAAGATTCGGAACGTGGACTAGCTTTTCAGTTCAACGGACAGGAAGACTATCTGGATTGCGGATCTTCCCTGGATATTGATTTCAATCAGCCCATATCAATTTCTGCCTGGATAAAACCCGAAAAAACCGATTTAAACCGGGGGATTGCGGGCATGGGAAGAAGTTTTTCATTTAAAATACATGAAGGACAATTAACCTTTACTACAGCGGATATAAAAGACCACCGGTTGACAAATGCACGCATCATCCCTAACCAATGGCAACAAGTTGCGGTAGTGTTTGAGCCCCGCATGAAAATTTCACTTTACCTAAACGGACGAAAAATGGGCAGTCAGCAAGCTTCGGACATTCAAGCTTCAGACCACTCCATTATTATCGGTTCAAATATCTGGGGTGAGTTTTTTGATGGTTACATCGATGATCTGATGATCTGGAACCGCGCTCTTTCGGATGAAGAAGTTGCCAGCCTGGCAAAGACAGATGATCACATCATCAACCAGGAAACTAACTCTTCCAAAAAACCACAATTATCATTGATATACATACTGCTCATTTCAGTTTTGGCAGGGCTGACACTATTTTGGGGAATTAGAAAAAAGTCCAAAAAGAAACAGCCAATCGTTGGGGATAAGTCGTCTGTCAAAAATGACACATCTATGGATTCCACCCCCGGTGGTGACTTGATAAAGCTGTGTACATTTGGTGGTTTTAAAATCGTAACTCCCAACGGGAAAGACCTTGCTGCGAGATTCTCTCCCAAGGAAAAACAATTATTCATTTACCTTCTGTGGCACAGTTTAAAAACACTTGAAAAAGGCGTTTCCTCAAAACAACTGAGCAACGATTTATGGCCGGGAATGAGTTCGGCAAGGGCTAAAAACAATCGCAGCACATACGTGCAGCATCTGAGACAAAACCTTGAAGAAACCGGCATAAGCATTCTGTATTCTTCAGACCGGAAATGGCAGGTTAAACTACCTCCGGCCGATCATATGTTTTGTGATCTGGCCGTTTATCTAAAAACTATTAACGCTTTTAAAAACAACCCTTCACAGGAAACATTGAACCCGCTTACCGTCCTGCTGAAGAGGGGACCTTTTTTGAAAGATTCAGAAAGTGAAATTATTGACCATTGCAAAAGCGAAGTTGAGAATGAAATAATTCAAATTCTCACGTCTGATCAAACGATCAGTATAGCGGTAAAATCCAAATCACTGATATCTCCCCTGCTCAATGTTATTCGCCAATATGATCCTTTAAATGAAGCAGCCCTTTCACTCGAGATAGGCTGGCTAACCCAAAATGGACATCATGGCAGAGCTCTGGATGCATACAAACGTTTCAACAGAGATTACCGGAATTTTTATGGCGAACCTTTCCAAAAAGAAATGGCAAATTTCTGTTAATGCCCGGTTACAAAAAAAGGAAAGCAATGGAAATATTAATCCATGCTTTCCCTTTTTTAAAAATTATAGTCATTCCGGTTTTTTAAACTAAAACGGAAAGTCATCCCCACCTTCCTCGGGAGGCAACTCCTCAAGCTGGTCGGGCATTGGAGCTCCGGAAGGGGCATTTCCTGCTCCACCCCCTGCTTTGTCAATTTTCCAGGCTTCAAGATTGGTAAAATAGTTTACCCTTCCATCGCGTTCCCACTTTTTCCCGCGAATGTTAAAAGCCACTTTCACATCTTCTCCGATATTGAAAGGTTCAATCAGATCCACGCGATCCTGGGTGATTTGAAACTTAATGGTATCGTTCCACTCGGGATTTTTTTCGTTGGGCACATCAATGACAAATTCCCTTTTCTGAAATCTGTCTGAAATTTTCACAGTATCTTCTTTGACAATCAGCTTGCCTGTCAATTCAAAAGCCATAATTTGATTTTGGAGATTTATTCTATTACAATTTTTTCGATCTTGTCGCCTTCGCGTATCTGATCAATCACATCAAGTCCTTCGTATACTTTTCCAAAAACCGTATGCTGACGATCCAGGTGCTGTGTATTTTCACGACCATGACAGATGAAGAACTGAGAGCCACCGGTATCTCTTCCTGCATGCGCCATACTCAATACGCCCCGATCATGGTACTGGTTATCACCATCTAACTCACATTTAATGCTGTAGCCCGGACCTCCGGTACCCACGCGGGGATCACTCATATCTTTGGAATAAGGACATCCACCCTGAATCACAAATCCGGGGATAACACGGTGAAATGCCAGACCATCGTAAAAACCGTCTTTGATCAATTTTACAAAATTCTCAACAGTCCCGGGGGCATCGTCTTTATAAAACTCAATTTTCATTACACCCTTAGGGGTGTGAATTGCTGCTTTTTCCATAACTCTAACTCAATGAAATATAAATCAATAATCGTATTTTTCTAAACAAAACAGAACTACAAAGGTATGAAACCCATGGGAATTTTCAATTATAGAAAAGACAGATAATTTTGAGAATATGCTTTTCTACCTGGCATCTGTTTCCGGCACAATTTAATGATTCTTTAAATTGCGAATATTGCGACCATAAAAAAGCAACAAACATAAAAGATCAACTATCGTGCCTTCTGAACACAAAATTCTGAACACCCATCTTTATATCGTATTACTAAAGGCAATAGATCGTTAGTCCCGATGCTTCGGGATAGATATTAGATGTTAGTAGCCCAGCCGGGCGGAAGCCGGAAGCTGGAGGCTGGAAGTTAGAAGTTAGAAGCTGGAAACTTTCGAATATAAGAAATTTTGATTCTTTTTGCGGCATATTTAAAAAACTAAGAAAAGTCTTAAATATCGAATTTTAAGCGCTTTATGACACTACTTAGATAAAAAACAATTCGTATCATACTGAAATTCTGCACATTAACAAAAAGAATGCTCTTATAATCAATTGATTACGAATCTATTGTAATCCCGATCCATCGGGATAACGGACTATTGCAAAGGGACTCCTTCCATAAATTAATAACATACTATTCTACCAATATTGCAGCCCTAACAGGCCTTTGATGACTGACTAAACTTACTGTCCCTTCCAATATGCCCTTTACCCCTTGCCCTCTGCGCCTCTCTGTGTTCTCCGTGTTCTCTGTGTTCTCCGTGTTCTCTGTGGTTTTAAATTCTTAACCGGCAACGCCGGTTTAATTGTTTTACCACAGAGGACGCTGAGGAACACAGAGATGGATTTTTTAAAAGTAAAAAAATGACAGTCCCTTTACCTATGCCCCATTCCCTCTGCCAACGGATCACTGATTATTGTTCATTGATAATTGTTCAATGATAATTGAAAAATTTTATATCTTGCCATCTATCAAAAAATCATTCATGAAGCAATTCTACCTACTTTTACTACTGACTTTATTGATACAGGGATGCCGGGAAAGGGAATATGCCAAGCCAGGCCCTTCCCTCATTTATCTGAACTTCAACAACCAAATCAGAAACGAAGGTATTCTCCCGGTAGAATTCCGCGGTGAAAAATATGTCTCCTATGCAAAAGGAGTTTCCGACACCTGTCTGAATCTCACCCAATCGGCAGAATATCGCAAACCCATCATCGTCGAAAAAGGAGAAGCCAATAGTTTTAGCGACTATGAAGGGATCACTTTTATGCAATGGGTAAAGACAATTCCCGGTGACCCCAACAGTTATGTCATTGCAGGCCAGAAAGGAGCTATTGAAGAAAACCGGTCCATGGGATGGCTTATCAGAAAAACCCCAACCGGCGGTTGGAAATGGGAAATCAGCGACGGGATAAACCAACTGGACTATTCCCCCACAGCTGAGCACCAGCCAATCAGTGACGGGCGCTGGCACCAGATTGGTTTTTCTATAGAAAAAAACGACCGCGAAGCACGTTTTTATTACGATGGAAACCTAAAAGCCATCTTTAGTCTGGAAGGGATAGGTAATGTTTTTCCTGCAAATTCACTCTATATAGGAAGTGACCCGATGGCCGACGACCCCCGAATAAGTTCGTTTAACGGGATGATTGATGAGTTAGGAATCTGGTCAAGAGTACTGTCAGATGCCCAAATTGCCGGATTGTACAGATTCAACAGTGGCAAAAAACTAAAACCTCTGCCATCTGTATCGGATTCCCTCACAGTGATGACCTGGAACATTTGGAACGGAGGCACCAGTCAGGGCAAGTATGTGGGCGTAAAGCATATTGCCAGCATCATGCGGAAATCAGGCGCAGATGTTATTTCTGTTCAGGAGACCTTTGATTCAGGTGAGATGCTGGCCGGTGAACTGGATTACTATTTTTACCGGCGCAGCAGAAATCTGAGTATCCTATCCAGATATCCCCTGTCCAAAAGCTACAATGCCTTCCGACCAAAGCATTTTGGAGCAATCCAACTTGATATGGGAGAGGGTCGAAACATCCTGGTCGCTCCTATCTGGTTAAGTCAACGGCCTAACTTATCGGCCTATTTTCTTAAAAATGATGCTTTGGCAGATACCATCGAAGTAAGAGAGATGGAAACCCGCGGACGGGAGACCAACTTTTTGCTAAGCGAAATCAGACCCTTCATTCAAAAATCTGACGACACCCCCATTATCATAGCGGGCGATTTCAATAGTGGCTCTCACCTCGACTGGACCGAAAGGAACAAAGAAAACCACAATGGTTTGGTGGTTAACTTCCCGGCCACCCGTTTTATTAAAAACTCAGATTTCATAGATGCTTATCGCCAGATCTATCCTGATGAAATGGAAACCCCGGGTCATACATGGTCTCCTCTCTACAACCAGGGCCTCCAAAGCAGAATGGATTTCATCTTTTACAAAGGAGATAAAATTAAACCCTCAACTGCGATGGTTATTGATACCTGGAAATACGAATTTCCTTCCAATCATGCAGCTGTGGTGGTTTCATTTTTACTGAATGATGAGGAATGAAGGAAAGGGCTTTGCGGGGGAAAGGTTAAGATGGTGGGATGGTGAAAGGGTGGAATGGACGGAGGGCATTAAGAATGTCCTTTTTTATCTAACCATCTTTTTTGAAGGGGGACTGGTGGAAAGTAAGAATGGGGGTTAATGATCAGTAATAAGTTTATCAGAAGTTAGAGGCTGGATGTTAGATGTTAGAAGAGGATAGATAATGTCCTATATCTTCTAGTATCTTTTATCTAAGTAAAGTCATAAACCATTTAAAACGTGTTTTTTATAATTTTCTTAGTTTTTTAAATATGCCGCAAAAAGAATCAAAATTTCTTAACTTCGAAAGTTTCCAGCTTCTAACTTCTA